>JAFYXV010000006.1 GCA_017557885.1 bacterium
GACTAAACGCTGCGTGTGGTTATTGCAAACGCCTGTGTTTTCGAGCGCTCGCAAGCGCCGCTCGCCGGAGCCCCTGTAAAATCAAGTCGCCGCGGACACTTGTATTTTTTTTTTTTTTTTGAATAAAATATATGTAACATATATGCAAGTTATTGCTCGCGAAAAACTTTCAAAATTTTTTAACTTAGCAGATGAATTAAAAACATGAAGAGTAAAATGAAAAAATGGTTGTTTTCTGTGGCGGTAGACGCCTTGTTGGTGGCGGGAAATGCCGCCGGCATTACCGTGCATGAAGCCCTAAGCAACGATTTTTGGGCATCACAAAGTCGTTATAATGTGGCGGAACTGAAAGCAACAACTCAGTGGAAAGATAAGGTAAAAAAAGATAAATATGGAAGGGCAAAAGACGGTTCGCGCACAAACAGTTATATACATATGGAATGGGGACAAGACGAGGAAGGAACATCTTGGAAAACCAAGCTTTGGAATAATAGCAGATACGATTATGAAACCTTTCAACAAGTCAATTTCAAACGAAAAGATACTTGTCGCACGAAATCATATAAAGAAAGAAACTTAGCTTCCGGCTATGAGAATGAAACACAGGATAATGGTTGTGCCACAGCACGTGATGGAATGGACAATGTTCAGTACAAGGTGACCCCCGTCGGAAAAGATGTGCGCCCGATGCGCCCCTTTGTCATGGATGATTGGTTCCCGGGTTCTATGAGAACAAGTAAGTATCGGAAAGCACGTTTTTTCGGGACGGAACACAATGCCGTCACCAACATTATCTCGGACAATGAGGCCTATATCACGGGCACCGTTTCTCAAACCGGACACATGGATGAATATTTTGAATATAAAGCGAATGCAGATACGTTTTGTTTACGCACATATACCCAACATATTACAACGGATGAAAATCATGTGTATGTTGAACAGGAAATAATCGAAAACGCACAAACAACGTTTGATAGAACGACAACCCAACAAACACAGTATGTAGCCACCTTTAAAAAAGGGCGTTGGAAGGGCTCTACGGAAACCAGTTCAAGCGTCTGGCAAAACGAGGCCATGCCGTGGCTTAGAGAGTTTTATCAAAATATGCGTTAACGCATCACTTTTTCGGTCCGATTTCCGTCTGTCCGCCCATATACGGCTGAAGGGCTTTCGGGATGAGAATGCGCCCGTCTTCCTGTAAATTGTTCTCTATAAACGCTATCAGCATGCGCGGTGTCGCTACCACCGTGTTGTTCAGCGTGTGCGGGAAGTACTTTTTGCCCTTGTCGTCTACGCGAATTTTCAGCCGGCGCGCCTGTGCGTCACCCATGTTGGAACACGAGCCCACTTCAAAATACTTCTTTTGACGCGGCGACCAGGCCTCTACATCACAGGATTTCACCTTTAAATCCGCTAAATCGCCCGAACAGCACTCCAGCGTGCGCACGGGAATGTCCAAGGATCTGAAAAAGTCCACCGTGTTCTGCCACATCTTGTCGTACCACTGCTTGCTTTCTTCCGGCTTGCAAACGACAATCATTTCTTGCTTTTCAAACTGATGAATGCGATATACACCGCGTTCTTCCAGTCCGTGCGCGCCTTTTTCCTTTCTGAAACACGGAGAATAACTCGTCAGGCAATAGGGGAGCTCTTGCGCCGGAATAATCTGGTCAATAAAGCGCCCGATCATGGAATGTTCGCTGGTGCCGATTAAATACAGGTCCTCACCTTCAATTTTGTACATCATCGTGTCTTTTTCGGCAAAACTCATCACGCCGTTCACGACTTGCCCGCGGATCATGAAAGGCGGTACAAAGTACTCAAAACCGCGCTCAATCATGAAATCACGCGCATAACTCAACACCGCAGAGTGCAAGCGCGCTATGGCTCCACGCAGATAATAAAAGCCGTTGATAAAGATAAAAGCTCTCGTTCTACAAAAAGTAATAGAACGCGGGATTTCATTTGCTTGCGAAACAAATTGTGCTAAATGGCAACAGTTTTAGCAAACTTTTTCCAACCGCTGGTTGGAAAAAGTTGGCGGAAATAATTGGCAATAAAGTTTTTAAGTGAAAAAAGCGTGCTGCCACTTGTTTTCTTTAAAAGTTCACCAGTTTCAAAATCTATTTTTATGTACTATCCTTCTTGATAGTACGTAAAAAAAGGGAGGCTTTTCGCCTCTCTTTTATTTTGGGTTTTGGTTCGGTTTTTTCTAGCTGGTGAACTCTTTGTGCACGCGCTTCAATTCTTCCGGGATGTTGATCTTCTGCGGGCACTTTTTCAGGCAGGCGCCGCATTCCACACAGGCGTCGGCGCGGGATTCCTTCGCGAGCTGGAAATATTCCCGCTGGGACATCCACTTAATGAGAGACGCGCGGTAGTTGTTGTACATCTTGAAGATGTCGGGAATGGCTACGCCGACCGGGCAGGGCGTGCAGTAGCGGCAGGTGGTGCAGGGGATCTTCCCCTCTTCCTTCATGAATTCCTTGACCTTGGCGAGGAGCTCTTTGCCTTCGTCGCCAAGGGGCTCTATGGGAGAGAAAGTCTTGAGGTTTTCTTCCACATGCTCCATATAGGTCATGCCGGAGAGAATGGTGAGCACGTTGGGCAGCGAGGCGATGAATTCGAAGGCCCACTGTGCGCCGGTAGTCCCGGGCCTGGCGTTGGTCAGCATTTGGAGCGTCTTGGGCTGAAGGTTGGCGAGTTCGCCGCCTTTGAGGGGCTCCATGACGATGACGGGAATGTTGTGGCTGGTCAGGATCTCGTACTGCTCTCTGGAATAGTCGTCCCAGTCGAAGTAGTTAAGCTGGATCTGGGCGAAGTCCCAGCCGCCCTCGTCGGCTATGACGGCCAGATCTTTGTTGTCGCCGTGAAAGGAGAAGCCCAGATATTTCACCTTGCCTTCCTTCTTCATCTGGCGGGCGTATTCCAGAGCGCCCAGGTCCCTGACGTTCGGCCAGGCGCCGCCGTTCAAAGAATGGAGGAGGTAGAAATCGAAATATTCCGCCTGGCAGCGATCCAGCTGTTCCTGGAAGATCCTCTTGGCGTCGTCCAAGCTTTTGACTTCCCAGACCGGCATCTTGTCAGCCAGGTTGTAGGATTCCCTGGGGTATTTTTTCAACGCTTCTCCGGCGAAGCGTTCCGACATGCCCTGGTGATAGACCCAGGCGGTGTCGTAGTAGTTGACGCCGCCCGCCATGGCTCTGTCGATAAGCTCCTGGGCTTTTTCCTTGTCAATTTCCGCCTGGTTCCTGCGGTCCTTAAGGGGAAGCCTCATTAAGCCGTAGCCCAAAAGGGAAACGCCTTGGGCGATGCTGCCCAGTTTGCGTTTCGTCATTTCGCCTTGTTTTTTCTCGTTGCTGCCTGCTTTCACGTCGGTGTTTTCCTTTCCTTCTTTGCAGCCGCCCAGGGCCGCCAGAGCGGCGATGGCCAGGGAGCCTTTGATGAAATCTCTTCTGTTCATGTTTTATCCTTTCAGTTCTTTATGAATGCGTTTGAGTTCCTTGGGAATGTCGATGCTCTGGGGACATTTTTTCAAACAGGCGCCGCATTCCACGCAGGCCGTGGCCATGGCGTCCTTGCCCAGGTTTTCATATTCTCTTACGGCGTCCCTCTTCCTCATCTTCGTCCTGTACTCGTTGTAGAGTTTGAAGATGTCGGGAATGGCGACGCCCGCCGGGCAGGGCGTGCAGTAGCGGCAGCCGGTGCAGGGCACCTTGCCGTCCTCCTTGTAGATTTGGAGAGCTTTCGCCAAGACTTGCTCCTCCTCCGGCGTTATGGGCTCGAAGGGCGAGAAGGTCGCGAGGTTCTCCTCAAGGTGCTCCATCTTCGTCATGCCGGAGAGGACCGTCAGGACGTTAGGCTTCGAGGCGATGAACCTGAAGGCCCACTGGGCCGGGGTGGAGCCGGGCTTGGCTTCTTCCAAGACTTCCACGGCGGCGGGCCTCAAGTTGTTGGCTAATTCCCCTCCTCTCAGAGGTTCCATGACGACCACCGGGATGCCTCTTTTGGTCGCCTCCTCATACTGCTCTTTGGAGAAATTATCCCAGTCGAAATAGTTGGCCTGGATCTGGACGAAGTCCCACTTGGTGTAGTCCAGGATCTTCGGAAAATCCTTGTTGTCTCCGTGAAAACTGAAGCCCAGGCGTTTTATCTTGCCTTTGCCCTTCAAAGTCATGGCGAAATCCACCGCGCCGTTCGCAAGCGTCTTTTCCCACAGCGGACCGTTCAGGTTGTGCAGAAGATAGAAGTCGAAGTAATCGACTTTGCATTTCTCCAACTGCTTATTGAAGATCTCTTCCGCCTGCTCGCCGCTTTCAAGTAAACGCATGGGAAGCTTGCTGGCAAGGTTATAGCTTTCTCTCGGATAACGCGAGAGCGCTTCGCCGGCAAAAACTTCAGAGAGACCGTCGTGGTAGAACCAGGCGGTGTCGAAATAGTTTATGCCGCCTTTAAGGGCTTTGTCGATAAGGGCGAAACCTTTCTCTTTGTCGATCTCCGGGCCTTGGCCCGTTTTCGGCATGCGCATGAGACCGTAGCCAAGGAGCGATATCTTGGCGCCTATTCCGGGAAATTCCCGATAGGTCATTGTCCCCTGCTTTTTGGAGGAGACTGTGGCTTCCTTCTTGCAGCCGCCCAGGGCGGTGAGCGCCGCGATGGCAGCGGCGGTCTTCAGGAATTCGCGTCTGTTCATAATGAGGCTCCTTGGTTCAGGTCTTCCAGGTAATATTGTATCTTAACGCCGGCCACGTGCATGGCGCCGGTGGGACAGACGTTCTGGCATTTGCCGCAGCCGAGGCACATTTCAGGTTCCAGTTTCGGCGTGCCGTTGGCTCTTAAGGTTATGGCTGAGGTCGGGCAGACTTTGGCACAACGGCCGCAGGCTCCCTCGCTTTGGAAGACGATGCATTTCTTGGCGTTGAAATTGGCCTTGCCTATGACGAAAGACTTCTTTCTCTCCGGGTCGATCTTTCTCAGCGCGCCAGTCGGGCAGATCGAGGAACAAAGGGCGCAGTCAAGGGAGCAGGCGCCTTTGCTGAAATCTAGGCGGGGAGAGCCGAAACCGGCCGGGCCTAGGCTTATGACTTTCTGAGGACATTTGGAGACGCACAGGCCGCAGGCGGTGCATTTGGCGAGGAAAGAGTTTTCCTCTATGGCGCCGGGCGGCCTTACAGGCAATTCTTTTTCCTCAGGAGCTTTCAAGCTTTTTTTCAGGAATATTTTTGAAAGGCCGCCGCCCGCCAATCCCGCCGCGGCGCCCACGGAAAGGGAAATAAGAAATTGTCTGCGCTCCATATCCGGCGCTTTTTCTTTTTCTGGCTTTTTCCAAAGGAAAGAAAAAGTCGGTCCGGTCTTTGGGCAGACCGTCAGGCAGTCCAGGCACATAACGCAGTATGCGTTGTTAACTTTGCTTTGCTTTTGGTCAATGCAGCCGGTCGGGCAGGCTCTCTCGCATTTGCCGCAATGCACGCATTCGTCAGGGATCGCAAGGCCGAAAGCCGATCTTCTGGCGGTTAGGCTGAGAAGTAATCCCACTGGGCATATGCTGGTGCAGAAGAGCCTCCCAAATAGAAATGTGACGATAAAAATAACGGCAAGGAAAACAATGCCGAACCAAAGAGGCGAAGTCAGCGAGCGACCGAAGAGCGAATAGGGATCGAGCAGGCGAAAAACGAAGGCCAGTCCGAAAGCCAAAAAGCCTAGAAATGCCCCAAGAATAAGGCCGCCGATAAAGGGATAGATCTTTTTCTTTCCCTTTTTGGAAAAGAGCGCGATGAAACTTAGGGCGGAGCCCAGGGGGCACATGAAGGAACAGAAAAGGCGGCCGAAGAGAAGCGTCAGAAGCGCTATGGTGAGGACTACCGCAAGAGCGCTCAGCCCGAAGGAAAAAAACGCCCGGAGAACAGCCGGCCCCAGCTGGCACATCGGAAGATCCTGCAGGAATTTGGCGGAACTTAAAAAGACCGCCGTCCCAAGGATGACCGTCAGGGCGGAAAGAAGGAGACGCGCCCCCCTCAGCAGCGAATAAAAAGCGTTAGTCTTCACATCTTTATTTTATAAAAACCAGCCTTTCCGGGCAAGGGCGCAAAGTAATTACTCCTTTGCGGCGGGCAATTTGCGCGGGGCGCCGGCTTTTTGCTAAAATATTTAATATGAACGCTGTTAAAATTACTATTATCACCTCAGTCGTGCTTCTGGGGTTACTGTGCGCCTGCCGCAAAAGTTCGGACGTCATGCTCTCCGCTCCCACGGAACCGCCCGAAGCGATCCTGAAACCCGCTCTTCTGACCGCCACCACCATCAGCCCGGCGGTGGAAAAACCCATCAACGTGCCCGACTCCAAGGAAGGGCCAACCGTTACGGTGGCTGAAGGCCAGAAGGATGCGCCCAAAAACGACAAGAAAGAAGATGACGACGTGCTGCGCCCAGCCACCGCCGGATTGAACGTCACCAAGGGCTCCGCCGTGGATACGAAAAATTATCTTCACAAGTGCGTCAGCGGCGACACCACGGAAAGCGTCGCGGCGGCCTACGGCGTGGAGGAAAAGGATATCTGCCTTCTGAACGGCATTCGCGCGGGCGCCACTCTCTCCTCCGGAAAAATCCTTCTTCTCAGGAAAGACACTTCCGAAATAAGCCAGGCTCCCGACGTCACGACCTACACCGTAGTCCCCGGGGACACCTTCTCCAAGATCGCCAGAACATTCAGCATCGCCCCCTCCGCTCTCATGAAAATGAACAGCACCAGCAACAGTTCGCTGCAGATAGGCGATGTCCTTTACGTACCGCATAAATAACCTTATACCGACCAACCATAAATTTTAAGGAAAACACTATGTGTCTCAAGACTCCCCTGTATGACGTTCACGTCGCCATGGGCGCCAAGATGGCTCCCTTCGGCGGATGGGACATGCCTATCCAGTACACCAGCATCGTGGAAGAGCATACGGCCTGCAGAACGAAAGCCGCCCTTTTTGACATCTGCCACATGGGCGAATTTTTCGTAACAGGCCCCAACGCGCTCTCAGATCTTAACAAGCTCTTCACCTGCGAGCTCTCCACGCTGGCCATCGGCCGCTGCCGCTACGGATTCCTTCTGAACGAACAGGGCGGGACTCAGGACGACCTCATCACCTACCGCCTCAGCGAGGAGAAATTCATGGTGGTGGTGAACGCCGGCACCAGGGAGAACGACGCCAAGTGGATCAGCGCGCATCTTTCCCCGGACACCAAGTTCGACGAAGCCTCCAGCCAGGTGGCGAAATTAGACCTCCAGGGCCCCGCTTCCGCGGAAGCCTTTCAGCCCATCTGCGAATACGATCTCAAGGAGATGAAATACTACACCTTCGTGGAAACGAAAGTATTGGGAAGCCGAGCCATCGTGAGCCGCACGGGCTACACCGGCGAATACGGCTTCGAGATCTACATCGACGTGGAAATGTGCAAACCCGTTTGGGACGCGCTGCTGGCCACCGGCATCCCGGTGCCCGCCGGCTTGGGCGCCAGGGACACCCTGAGGCTGGAATGCGGTCTCCCGCTCTACGGCCATGAGATGAACGACACCATGTCCCCCGTGGCCAGCGGCCTGACCTTCGCCATCGCCAAGGAAAAGGAATTCTATATCGGCAAAGACGTGGTCATGAAAGAGCTGGCGGAAGGCACCCCCAGGAAACTCGTGGGATTGCAGCTCGCCACCAAACAGAGCGGCCGCAACGGGCAAAACGTTTTGTGCGGCGACAAGGTCGTTGGCACCGTGACCAGCGGATCTTTGGCTCCCTCGCTCGGATACGCCGTAGCCTTCGCCTACGTTGACAAGGATTACTGCGAAATAGGCACGAAGCTCGCCATCGACAACGGCCGCAAACTTCTTGAAGCGGAAGTCGTCGCCACGCCCTTCTACAAGGACGGCACGGCCCGCCGCAAAACAACTGCCTAACTTTCTTTTTTGAAGGCAGAGTGCTCTCTGCCTTCTTTTTTTGCCTAAAAAAAATATGCGACCCCATCTGTTTTCCCTGCTCGGACTCCTTTTGGTCACGGCGGCGCTTTTTTACAGAGTGCTGCTGCCCCTCTCCCCTGTCGTCGCCAGCGACTCCCCTTACCACCAGATCGTAAGGAAAGCCCAGATCGCCGCCAAGCCCGGCGGTGTGATGTGGTCGGAGGACGGTTATCTCGGCAACGGCCACAGCGCCAACTATGAGCTATATTCGCCCATCAGGCGCTTCGTCCCTTTCAAGTACTACAACACCGTGCTCTTTCCCCTGTGCGTCTTCTTGGCGGGGCTGGGGCTTTACGCCTTCCTTTGCGTCATAGGCCTGAAGTCCAAGTCCGCCTTCGTGGGAGCCTTGGCGCTTATCCTGTCGGGACACTTCATAACCTGCGTTTTTTCCGGGCACGCCGGGACCTTCATGATGTGGGCGGTCTTCATGTGGGATCTCTTCGCCCTGACCTGCGCCGTAAAATTCCGCTCGATAATCGCCATGGTCTGGGCCGGCCTTTTGTCGGCTCTCGTTTTGCGCTACCAGTTCGACATCGGCTTCCTGCTTCTTATAATCCTCTTCTTCTGGTTCCTTGTTCTCTTATGGAAGGAAAAAGAAAAAAAGCAGTTCGGGAAGCTTTTTATCGGAACGATTTTGTCCCTTATCGTTTTCTGCGCCTTCGGCGCCCACGCCTTCTTCTATGTTCTGGGGATCTCCAACGATTCCGCCAGCAACGCCGCGGTGACTGAAAGCGCGAAGGAAAGCAAACTGGAAAAATGGGACTGGGCCACCCAATGGTCCTTCCCCATGAGCGAAACAAGCTCCCTTTTGTTCCCGGGGATCTACGGCTGGGGCAACCAGGACGCCGAGGCGCCCTACTACGGCGCAATCGGCCGCTCCCTGAAGTGGCCCCAGGGCGGCATCGAGAATTTCTCCATCAACACCCAGGGGGAAGGCGCCGCCATCCTTCTTCTGGCTCTGCTGGCGGTGTCGCTGCTCTTCTCTTCCTACAGGGAAAAGTGGTTCGTGATCTTCTGGCTTGCCGTGGCGATCGCGGGGCTCTTGTTCTCCTACGGCCGCTACTGCGACATATCGCCCGGAAGCGAGACGGGCTTCGGACCCTACAGGCTCTTTTATCTCTTGCCCAAGATGTCGGACATGCGCAACCCCATAAAGTTCCTCTATCCCTTTATGCTGGCCGCTTCCGTCCTCTGCGCCCTGGGCTTCAACACGCTTTGCAGGGAGGAGAAAAATGCCTGAGAAATTGAAAACGCTTTTCACTTCCCTGAATTTGGGCGAAAAGCTCTTCGCCCTGTCTTTCCTTGTTTTGATCCTCTGGGGGCTCTTTTTATTGGCGCCGGTAGTGACCGGCGGCTTCTCCGCTTCCATAAACAGGCAAAAAGTCGAAGGCCTCCGGAACCATCCCGCTTTGCAGAGCGAGATTGCCGCGCTCCTTAGAAGAGGCACTCCGCAGTCCGTCATCGACAAGCAGCTTTCCGCCATGGCCGCGGAGCAGACAAGCGCCTGCACCCTTCAGCGGGAAAAAGCCATCCTCTGGGGCCTGGCGGCCCTGGTGATAGTCGGCTTGGCCATACTGACGCTCATAGTAAAAAAAGACCTTCCCAAGGACAAGCGGAATCTGCTGTTGGGAGCGATCATTACCGTGATGCTCATCCAGGGCTTCACCATGGCCGTCCGCTACATCGAGCCCGATCCCCGGGATCTCTCCTGCCCGGACGGCATCAAGAAGCTCATGAAGCTGGACAAACTTTACCGCGTCCACGCCCTCAACAGAGCCCTCTACAACGCCTGGATCTCGGAATACTTCCCGCTCTATGACATTCCCTGCATCGACGTGCCGGCGGATTCCCGTCCCAGCGTCTGGCGGCGGCTTTTCTTCTACGATCCCAGCTTCTCCCTCCCGAGGCGCCTGTTATACGCCAACGTGCGCTATGTCCTGGCTTCGTCGGAAGAGCTGGACATGCTCTCAAGACAGGGCATGCCCCTGAAAAAGATCGGCAACTTCAACTATCAGGGCCAGCGCCAGACCATCGGGGAGCTACAGAATACTCTGCCCCGCTTCTTCGCGCCGCAGAGCATGGTCTCCCTTCCCAAGCTGGAGGAAGCCCAGGCCTTCATGAACGATCCCAAGGTCGATCCCAGAGCCGTCAGCGTTTTGCATTCGGAAAAAACCTTCCCCAGGGGCGAGGGCACCAACATTGTCACGCTTGTAAATTTCAGCCCGGAAAAAGTCGAGCTGAAAGCGAATTTCAGCTTCCCGGGCTGCGTCGTTCTGGCCTGCGAGCCCCTTAGCGGCTGGTACGCCCTGGTGGACGGAGAAAAGCAAACAGCGGAGCGCTGCAACCTGATGCAGCAGGCCGCTTTCGTCCCCGCAGGCGAGCATCTCGTCACCTTCGTTTACGATAAACGCGACCTGAGCTCCGTAGTCTGCGACATCATGCACGTAGTCTTCCTGCCCCTTTTCGCGGTATTCACTTTAGTCGTTCTCTTTTTGAAAAAGAAAAATGCCCAATAAAAGGCTTTTGATAGTCTCCTTCATTTTTCCGCCTCAGCTTCTGGCGCGTTCGCTTCAGCTTTTGAAGACCGCCAACGCCCTTGCGAAGCTGGGCTGGGACATCACGGTCTATACCGCGGACTACCGGCTTTTGAAATACAAATGCGACGAGAGCCTTCTTGAAAAGCTGGATCCTTCGGTGAAGATCATCCCCGGCTACACCTTCGAGAACTGGCTTCTGGCCAACCTGACCGCCAGCCTTTCCCTGGGCATGCCGGACGACAAATACCTCTGGAGATACCGGGGCGAAAAATATCTGAAGGAATTCCTCAAAACGGAAAAATTCGACGCCCTGGCTTCCTTCGGGCTGCAGTGGTCCTCCCACCTTCTGGCCGAAGAAGTCAAGAAATTCACGAATCTGCCCTGGCTGGCCCATTTCAGCGACCCTTGGGTGGAGAACGACTACCATCATAGAATCTGGCCCATAAGCGCCGTAAACCGCGCCCAGGAGCGTTCCGTGGCCGCTCTGGCGGACCGCCTCTGCTTCACCACGGAAAAAACGCAAGAACTGGTCCTGAAAAAATATCCTCCCGAGATCCAAAAGAAAGGCATGAGCGTCCCCCACTGCTTCGCTCCCGAGCTTTATCCGGAAGCTGAGCCCTTTGAGGAGGGGCTGCATCTCGTCCACGTGGGCTCCTTCTACGGCAAGCACAATCCCGTCAATTTCCTCAAAGCCGTAAGCGCTTTTTTGGAAAAGCAGCCCCGCTTCAAAAAAATATTGCAGTGCCACTTCGTGGGCCTCGGCCAGGGAAAATACGGCTCCCTGGCGGAAGAGCTGGGCGTCGGGGAGAATCTTGAGTTCATCCCGAAGGTCCCCTACTTCGAGAGCCTGGGCTGGATGAAACGGGCCACGGCGCTATTTTCCATCGACGTGGTCAAGAATTCCCTTTTGTCCAAACTGCCGGACTACGTGGGCGCCGGAAGGCCGCTTTTCGCGATCTCCGACGAAGGCAGCCCCACCTGGACCTACGTGGAGAAGCTGCACGGCCTGACGGCCCGGCAGTCCGACGTTGAGGACATCGCGGAGAAACTGGAGCGCCTCGCCCTCTCCTGGGAAAAGGACAGCGCTCTTACGGAATTCCGCTACAGCGTGGAGGAGGCTTCCTTCTTCGATTCCCTCAACACCACGAAACAGCTTTCCGAAGCCCTGGAAGAACTGACGCGAAAAGAAAGCTGAACAACAAAGGAAAGGCAAAAGCAAAACGCCGTCCGTTTTTTTGCGGACGGCGTTTTTTTATCATTCTTCCTCGTCTGTTTTGAAAAGCGCCTTGAGCCTGGCGAAGGCCATCTCCGTTTCCTCCTCCGTGGCTTCCTCCCTCTCGCTGTCGTCGTGGATCTCAAGCAGATCGTCGTCGATCTCGCCGATGAAGCTGGAGGGTTCGCAGGCGATAGCCTGCCCGTAGCGGATCTTGTTGGCGGCGTAGCTTATGACAAGGTCTTCCTTGGCTCTTGTGATGGCCACGTAGAAGAGCCGGCGCTCCTCCTCCAGGTTGCCTTCCTGAACGGAGCGTTCGTGGGGCAGCACGCCGTCCTCCGCGCCCACCAGGAAAACGTAAGGAAATTCCAGCCCCTTGCTGGAGTGGATGGTCATCATCTTGACCTTCCTCCTGTCCTGCATCTCCTTGTCGCCGTCCTCCTCCTCGTCCTCTTCCTGCAGGTGCAGCTGCTGGAGATAATCGGACAGAGTGGTGTTGCTCCCCTTGCTCTCGTAATAGCGGATGCTGTCTATGAGGGCGCTGACGTTGCCAAGCCTGGACTGCCGCTCGCTGGTCTCCAGTTCCTTCAGCTCCTCCTCGTAGGCCAGATCTTCCCAAAGGTCTCCCACGAAACGGGCGAAATTCCCGGGCCGCATCAGGACTTTGTAGCGCTCGATGAGATCGTGGAACTCCTTCATGGCCTCCCTGGTCGGGGCTTTTATCTCGCCGCATTCCTCGATGTGTCCCAGGGCGGTGTAAAGGTCCCAGTTGTTTTTAGAGGCGAATGCGGAAAGCTTGCTGAGGCTGGTGGCGCCTATCTTGCGGGGCGGAACGTTGATGACGCGGTTGATGGCCTCCTCGTCCTGCTGGTTCGTGAGAAGCTTGAGATAGCAGATGAAGTCCCGCATCTCCTTGCGGTCCATGAAACTCAAAGTTCCCTTCAAAACGTAGGGGATCCTGTTGCGGCGCAGCGCTTCCTCGAAGCGCAGGGCCTGGGTGTTCATGCGCATAAGGACGGCGCAGTCACCCCACTCCACGCCCTTGGCGTGAAGCGTGAACAGTTCGTCCGCCAGGATCTGCGCCTCCGTCTCCTCGTCCTCCGCGGCGTAAACTCTGATCTTGCGCCCGGCGTTCTTCGTGGTCCAGAGCTTCTTGCTTTTCCGGCGGCGGTTGTTTTTTATGACGCAGTTGGCGGCGTCCAGTATGGTCTGGGAGGAGCGGTAGTTCTCCTCCAGGCGTATGACCTTGGCCTCGGGAAAGGTCTTCTCGAAATCAAGGATGTTCCTGATCTGGGCCCCGCGCCAGCCGTAGATGGACTGATCGTCGTCCCCCACCACGCAGAGGTTGCGGCTCTCCTTGGTAAGCAGGCGCATGATCTCGAACTGGGCCTCGTTGGTGTCCTGGTATTCGTCCACCAGGCAGTAGCGGAAACGCCGGCGGTATTTTTCCAGGATATCCGGCCTTTCCTTCAATATGCGCAAAGGCAGATACAACAGGTCCTCGAAGTCCACGGCCCCGCATTTCTGCAGCGTCTCCCGGTAGTAGTCCCAGACATGCGTCACGGCCCAGTTGTCGTCCTCATCTTCGCATTCGGGATGGACCTTGTATTTCGCGTCCCTTGATCTCTGCATCTCCCAGAGGATCTTCTCCGGGTTGAATTTCTTGTCAGGCACCTTCAGCTGGCGCAAGCCTTTCCTTACCACGGAGAGCTGGTCGGCCTGGTCGTAGATGGTGAAGGCGGAGGGCAGGGAGAAATATTCCGCGTTCTCCCTCACTATGCGCAAGCCCAGGCTGTGGAAAGTTGAGATCTGCATGTCATAGGCCGCTTCGCCGGCCACCGCCCTTATCCTCTCCGCCATTTCCTTGGCCGCTTTGTTGGTGAAGGTCACCGCCAGGATGTTCGCGGCGGGGATACCCTTGTCCAGCATGTTGGCTATGCGGTAGGTGATGGTCCTGGTCTTCCCGGTGCCGGCGCCGGAAAGGACCAAGACCGGGCCTTCTATGGTCTCCGCCGCTTCCCGCTGCCTCGGGTTCAATTCCTCTAGGTCTATGCTCATAGGGAGCATTATAGCAAAAGGCCTCCGGGCCCGGACAAGTAAAGCGGGAGAACGGCTTTAGACACGCTGTCTTTACGGCCCCTTCCGAAAGCGCTTCCGCTTTGACAAAGATTCTGGCTTAGTGTAAAATAAACAATGGTATTCATCATTTTTAAACCCGCAGCGGCACCAACCATATGAACAGCATTTATCTTCCCCTCCTCCAAGACCAGCTAACCCGCCTGAAAGCTGCCGGCGCCGAATACGCCGACGTACGCTTTCACGAATACGACGACAGCGAATCCCTCTTTTTCCTGCAGGGAGAATTGCGCAACTGCGAACAGTCGTCGAAATACGGCCTGGGCGTGCGAGTTTTGGTTGACGGCGCCTGGGGCTTCGCCTCGGCCTCCAACCTTAACGATCTGGACTCCGTCTTTCAAAAAGCCTTCCGCTCCGCCAAGGAAGCCGCCAAGTGCTGCGAAAGGCCGGTGGAACTGGCAAGCAGGGACGTTTTGCAAAACGTGCACTTCAAATCCCCCTGCCTCATCGACCCCTTCGACGTGCCCCTTAAGGAAAAAATAGAGTTTTTCAAGGAAGTGGACTCCGCGCTGCAAAAGGGCTTCGTGAAGCAGCGCTACGTCAGCTACGAATCCGAACACAGGCTTCTCCATTTCCTGGACAGCGAGGGTTCCTACGGCACCAGGGACATTCTGGACATCTTCGCGGGAATGCGCGTCGTCGGCATCGACGAGGACGGCCTTTCCCAGGAGAGGACCTACAATCTGACCTTGGATCCCTTCGGCACCAGAGGCTGGGAGCTCATGCGCGATCCGAAGTGCTTCATAGAGCACGCTCCCAGGATCGTCTCCGAACTTGAGCAGGTCCTCCAGGCTCCCCTCTGCCCCAAAGACGTGCGCTCCGTCATACTGAAACCCGGCATCATGTTCCTGCAGACTCACGAGGTCGTGGGCCACGCCCTGGAGCTGGACCGCATTTTGGGCTACGAGCTCTCCTTCGCCGGCGGATCCTTCGTCACGCTGGACGACTTCGGGACGCTGCGCTACGGCTCCGACAAGATGAACGTAGCCGCGGACGCCACTCTACCCAATTCCCCGGGCAGCTTCGGCTTCGACGACGACGGCGTGCCCTGCCAGAACGTCACCCTCATCAAGGACGGCATACTGCAGAGCGCCCTCACTTCCAGGCAGACCGTCACGGAAGCCAACTCCAAAGCCGGCCGCTTCATCTTCGAGAGATCCGGCGGCTCCAACAGAGCCATGGACTTCACCAGGCCTCCCATCGAGCGCATGACCAACATCAACATCCTGCCGGGCTCCGACGGCACTTTGCAGGATATCATCAGGACCACTGAAAAAGGCATCATCATGGACGGCGACCGCTCCTGGTCCATCGGCTCCAACAGGGAGCAGTTCCACTTCGCCTGCGAGATAGGCTGGCTGGTGGAAAACGGCGCCGTAACAGGCATAGTCCGCAACCCCACCTACAGCAGCAAGACGCTGCCCTTCTGGCGCTCCATGTCCGCCGTGGGAGACCGCTCCACCTGCGAACTGGTCCAGGTCGCCAACTGCGGAAAAGGCCTTCCCAGCCAGATAATGCGGCTCGGCCACTGCGTTCCGGTCTGCCGTTTCGACAACGTACAAATAGGACTCTAATCTCCCCAAGGAGCAACTCATGAAAGATATTTTTAACAAAGCCGCCTCAGAACTCCGCGATTTCGCGCGCGAACGCGGCATCGCCGCGGAATTCACCTTCCACCGCGGCCTTTCCAAGCTTGTCCGCTTCGCCAATTCCGGCGTCTCCTCCAACACCAGCGAAGACACCTTCTCCCTGGACGTGGACGTCACCCTGGGCCGCGCCAAAGGCTCTTTTTCCACCACCACCTCCCCCAGGGATCTGGACAGAATGAAGATCGCGCTCCTCAGAGCCGCGGAGATCGCCAAATACGCCGTCCCAGTCAGCTTTGAAAGACGCATGCCCCTGCTTCCGGAAAGACTTCCCGACGACGGCAACTTCGACAAGCGCATCGAGGAGATGACCACCATGGACGCCCTGGACCTGGTGGGCCAGGCCACGGACGATCTTTTGGAAGGCGGCCTTTCCCTGGCGGGCATGGTCTCCAGCGGCGCCATCTACGAAGCCAAGACCAACACCTTGAACAACAACATCCTCTACCACGCCATCGCCGACGCCAACATAGAGCTGGTCATCACCAACGACAAGGAGAAATGGGAAGTCCAGACCTCCCAGTCCGCCGTGAAATACAGCCAGTTCGCCCCGGAGAACATGCGGGAAGAGTTCGCGCTCCTCTTAAATCATTACAAGAACAGCGAGCGCATCAGCGTCCCCGTGGGAGAGTATGAAGTCGTCTTCGGCCGGGCCGCCATTTCTGATCTTCTGAACTACTTCCTCTGGATCGGCTTCAACGGCCGCAGCCTCCGCCACGACATGAGTTTCCTTAAAGAGGAGGACATTGGCAAGCAGGTCTTCAGCCCGCTGCTCTCGGTTTACGACGATCCCGGCTTCGCGGATACCTATCCCTACGCCTTCGACCTCAACGGCATGGAGAGGCAAAGCTTCCCCTTCATCAAGGAAGGCGTCTTCGAGAACTTCTTCTGGGGAAAAGAGACCTGCGAGGAATTCGGCGGAAAACCCACCGGCCACGACGTCCCCAGCATGAGCATCGTCATCTCCTCCGGCAACGAGCCCATAAACTCCCTCAAGGATCTTCTTGAGGCCCCCAGGGAGAAAGACATCCTCTACATCCCCTACATGCACTACATGGGCATCGTGAACGCCGCCAAGGGCATCGTGACCGGCTCCACCCGCTTCGGCGCCCTCTACCTCAGGAAGGACGGCTCCGTAGCCGTTCCCTACAACTTCCGCCTCACCGCTTCGCTGAAAGATCTTTTCAGAAACGTCAAGTGGATCTCCCAGAGAAGAGCCGCCCTGAACCTGACCGGCCTCTACGGCAGAAGGCATCCGGAAGCGATGCTCTCACCGCGCTTCATGTGCGTGGAGAAAGTTCCCGTCACCCTCTCCAACACCTCGTTCTAAGGAGACAAAAATATGTCTATAGGCTACACGGAAATAATTCTTATCGTCCTGGTGATCCTCCTTCTCTTCGGCGCCAAGCGCATCCCCGAACTAGCCAGAGCGCTGGGCAAAGCCAAAAAGGAATTCCAGAAAGCCAAGGATGAAGTGGAGACCGAAGTGGAAGAAGTTTCCGCTGACGACGATCCCAAAAAAACCGAAGAAAAGAAAGAAAGCTGATCCCCCATGGAAGAAAACACTTTCCTGGGACACCTTGAGGCCCTGAGAAAAGTCATTCTCCGCTCCCTTGCGGCGGCGGCCGTTCTTTTCCCCTTTTGCTGGTATTTGTCAGGCAGATTGATCCCCGTATTCACCAGCCTCCTTCTTCCCCCAGACCAAGCCACCCTCCATTATTTCTCCCCCATGGAGGCCTTCATCGCGGAACTGAAAATGGGCGCCATCTTGTCCTTCGCCCTGGCCTTCCCCTACGTCGCCTGGCAGTTCTGGACCTTCATCACCCCCGCCCTTTACAAAAAGGAAAAGAAAGTCCTCGGCAAAGCCGTCGTCTTCTCCTCCCTTCTCTTCCTGGCCGGAGCCGTCTTCGTCTTCTACGCGATCCTGCCTCTCCTCATGCGTTTCGCCTTCAGTTTCGCCAGCCCCAACCTTCAGCCCACCTTCGGGCTGGCCAATTTCCTCAGCCTCGCCGGAGGATTGATGCTGGCCGGCGGCCTCATCTTCCAGCTTCCCCTTGTCATCATCGTCCTCAACAGACTGGGCGTCGTGGAAAAAAGCAAACTGAAAAAAGCGCGGCCCTACGTCGTCGTGATCCTTCTCATCCTGGCGGCCCTGGCCACGCCGCCCGACATCATCAGTCAGTGCCTGCTCTTCCTCCCCGCCTACGCGCTTTTCGAATTGGGCCTTCTCTTCACGCGCTAAAAAAAATCCCGAAGCTTTCGCTCCGGGATTTTTTTGAATCTAATCGCTTTACTGATTGATCACCGGCCTGACGCCCAATCGGTCCATGCTGTTATTAATTTCCGTGTGCGCGCGGTAAGCGGACCGGCACTCTTCCGGGCTGTTATCAAAGCTGCCGCCGCGCAACGTTTTCTCAGATCCCGTTTCCAATCCCACCGGATCAACGACAGGGTCTGTTCCCAGGTTGTCGGTGTACCAGTCCAGGCACCATTCCCAGACGTTTCCGTGCATATCGTAAAGGCCCAGGAGATTGGGTTTCAATTTCCCGACTACCATAGGACGACCTGAGTTTTTTTTGTAATAAGCGTATTCGCTTAAATAAAAGCCTTCGTCGTCCATATTGTTTCCGCTGTTGTAAGCCGTGGTCGTAGTGGCGCGGCAGGCGCACTCCCACTGCGCTTCCGTTGGCAGATCAAAACGAAGACCAGTCTTAGCTCTTAATATGCCCATAAAAGAACCTGCGTCAACTTCGTCATTGGCCGGCCAATTCGCGCCCTCGGTAGTACCTCTCAGCGTATTGAAATTTATTTTTGTCGCAGGAATAACATCCTTTTCTTTTTCAGGAATATACGGAAGCAAATTAGGGGTCGATCCGGTTATCAGTTCGTACTGCTTTCTGGTTATTTCAAAAACGCAGATGTAAAAGCCCTTGGTCAAAGTAACGCGATGCGCGTCTTCCCTTTTGCCGCGGCCCTTCTCGTCCTCCGGCGAACCCATTCTGAACTCGCTGGCGGGGACAAATTTCAACCAAAGTTCCGTAGTCCTGCAGGCGTCGTTTTCGACCTCCGGGCCGGATTCCGAGATCCGATGCGGCCAGTTGCTCGCCGAATTCCCTTCGCTGATGTCTATAACCAGATAATTTGTCTTAGCGAAGGTTGCGGTGACAACGGTGTCCTTGGTCAACTCCAGGATCAAAGAAGTTTCATAACTGACTTTCCCATCCCAGGAGAAGCTCTGGAATTCGTCCGCCCCGTTTAAAGCTTTAAGATTTGCCGTTTCGTTATCTGTGAAATCAACGTTAACAAAACCGCTGCCGACGATCTCGACAGAAAGGCCATAAGTTCCGAAGATCGCCTTGACCAGCGTATCTTTTTCCAGTGAGATGGTCAACGGATTGTCCGTGCGCATTTCGCCGTTCACCGTAAAGTTGCGGAAAGTCGAGCCGCTTCCCTGGGCTGTGACCTCAACTAGATCGGGCCCTTTGAATTCATAATCTACCGTTCCGTCACCAATGACCTCTATCGATAAAGAATATGTGCCGAAGACCGCCTTGACAACAGTGTCTTTTTCAAGCGAGAGCGAGAGCGAACTGTCGGTGAATCTTTCTCCGTTCACCGTAAAGTAACGGAAGAGAGCGACGCCTTCCGGCACTTTAATTTCAACCTCGTCGGGGCCGGTGAACTCAAAGTTCGCCGAACCTTCGCCGACAATCTCCAATGAAAAAGCGTAAGTCCCAAATACCGCTTCGACCGCAGTGTCTTCCTGCAAATAAAGAAGCAGCGTGGACCTGTTCACTATCTTCTCGCCGTTCACATCATAATAACGGAACGGATATTCGCCTTCCAAAACGCTTATTTCCGCGGTGTCAGCGTCTATGAACTCAACGTTGACAGAGCCGTTTCCAATAACGTTGACCGAAAAATCATAAGTGCCGAAAACAGCCTTGACCCTTGTGTCATACCACAAGTCAAGGAGTATCGTTCTGTCGGTGTACCTGTCATAGTTCACAACGAAGTAGCGGAAAAGTTTGCTGTCTTCCGGCACAGTGATCTTCACGCTGTCAGGCCCGATAAATTCGTAATCGAACGACCCGTCGCCGATCACCTCTGTTCTGAAGGCGTACGTCCCGAAGACCGCCTGTATCTCCGTGTCCTCCTGCAGGGAGATCGTCAGGGGATTGCCGGTGCGTTTTTCGCCATTGACCATAAAGTAGCGGAAAGTCGAGCCGCTATCGTTCGCTGTGATCTCGATCTCGTCCTGGCCTGTGAACTCATAAGTTGCCGAGCCTTTGCCGATGATCTTAAGAGAAGCGTCAAAAGTTCCGAAGACCGCCTGCACTTCCGTATCTTTATCCAATTCCAGATAGAGATAGTCATCCGCTATCCTAACGCCGTCGTATGAGAAGAAACGGAATTTGCCGAGATTGTCGGTAACGTGGAATTCGACCTGGTCAGGCCCGACAAATCCGGACTCCACGTCGCCTACACCTACAATCTCCAGGGAATAGTCGTATTGGTTGGTGAAAACGTATTCGTTTTCAATATAAGCAGGATAAGCGATGTCTGGGGGCAGCTTGTAAGCGGCTGTCGCCTTGCCCTTGGAGTTTACTGAGACTTTCGCCTGAAAACCGTTGTCGTTGTAATTGAACTTATAGTTCTTACCTTTCTTTTCAGGAACAAAAGCCAAAGCGCCCACACAGTTTTCCCCAGAAATGGCGCTCAACTGATCGTAGATCGTAAACCTTTTCCCTTCGATCTCTGTCACCGTAGTGCCGGAAAGCATGCCGCTTGATTTGAACGTGGCTTTGTCCGGCTTGATACGCTCGTTTCCGGCGACAAAAGCGTAACGGGAAGAAACGTCCTTTTCCGTCCATTGGAATTTGCCGTTCCTGCGGCTTACGGAAACGTTCTGCGTTTTAGTCTTCGACGAAAAACTTGACTTGGTCTCGTTGAGCAAGATAGGAAACACCAAATAAGCGTCAAGGTAATTATATATCGCCATTTCGCTTCCGGAAGCGAGCGCCTCCATAGCCGCTGCATTGAGTTTGCCGCTGAGATTGAGCGTGGAAGAACCGGAAACAAAGCCTTTAACTTTCACAACTCTCTGCGTGACGACAGATTCGGCGAAAGCAAAGTTTGCGGCGATGATGATCGCAATAATGATCAGATATCTCATTAAACGCATAAAACCCTCCATTTAAACTTTTTTATATTTTAACATAAAATATAAAAAGCTTAAAAGAAAAATCACTTTTGATCTCCCTGAGAACTGAAAATCATGTTGCTTTTTCTTTTTTCCTGTGGTATAGTTAATCATTGATAATTAAATAATATCAAGGCTGAAAAATGGAAAGCAATCGCAAACTTTTGAACGGCGACGAGGCCATCGCCTACGCCGCCAGGAACGCCGGATTGAACCTCGGCATAGGATATCCCGGGACTCCCTCCACGGAGATCCTGGAGACCTTCTCAAGCTTAGGCGGCCGCGCCCAGTGGGCGCCCAATGAGAAAGTCGCGGCGGAAGTCGCTATCGGCGCCGCCTTGGCCGGCGGCAAAGCCATCGTCACCATGAAGCACGTGGGCATGAACGTGGCCGCTGACCCCTTCTTCACCGCCGCTTACACCGGCGTGAAAGGCTCCCTTGTCATCTGCGCCGCGGACGACCCGGGCATGGCCTCCAGCCAGAACGAGCAGGACAGCCGCCGCTACGCCGTGGCCGCCGGGCTGCCGATGCTCGAGCCCGCCGATTCCCAACAGTGCTACGATTACCTGCTTTTGGCGGTGGAACTCTCCAATAAATTCGGAACGCCCGTCATATTGCGTCTTACCACCAGAGTCTGCCACAGCAAGACTATCGTGAAGGTCGGTCCTTTCAACGAACCTAAGACTCCCTCCTATACCAAGGACGCCAAGAGCCACGTCATGGTCCCGGCCTTCGCGAGACTGGCGCACGTAAGATTAAGAAAAAGACTGAAAGACCTGGAAGAATGGAACTGCCAGAACGGCCCCTGCACCTTCCTTGGTCCTGAAGGCGCCAAATCCGGCGTCATCGCCACCGGCATCTCCGCCATGCACGCTGCGGAAGCCTTGCCCGAAGCAAGGATCATGCAGCCCGGCATGACGTATCCCCTGCCCCTGGCAAAGATCAAAGAATTCGTGAATTCCCATGAAGACAATCTCGTCGTGGAAGAAGGCGACCCCATAGTGGTGGAAACCTTACTGGCCAACGGCATGAAAGTCCGCGGTAAAAAGGAAGCCTTCCGCTTCGGCGAACTGAACGTAGGCCGAGTTAAAAAACTCGCCGCTGACGACATTACTCCCGATCCCGCCCCCGCTCCCGGAAAACCGCCACAGCTCTGCCCCGGCTGCCCGCACAGGCTTACCTTCCAGGCCCTGCATGACCTGGGCTGCACGGTCTGCGGCGACATCGGCTGCTACACCCTGGGCGTCCTTCCTCCCTATGAGGCGATGGACACCTGCGTCTGCATGGGCGCTTCTATTTCCGCGGCCCTCGGCATGCGCGAAGTTCTTCCCGCTGAACAGGCGAAGAGGATCGTCTCCGTCATCGGCGACTCCACCTTCATGCACAGCGGCTTGACAGGACTTGTGGACATGGTCTATAACAGACCGCCCCACGGCCACGTGGTGATACTGCTTGACAACTCCACCACAGCCATGACCGGCCTCCAGGAACATCCGGGCACCGGCCGCAGGCTCGACCATACCGAGACCGTGAGAGTCGATCCCGCCGCTGTCGCCAGAGCCATCGGCGTGAGAGTCGAGGAGATCGATCCCCTGCCCATGAAAGACACTCTGAAAGACTTCATCCAGGAACAGTTGGACAAGGAAGACGTCTGCATGATAATCATGAAACGCTCCTGCCTCCTGGCCCTGAAACATCTTAAAGACAGAGAGGCTCAGGCTAAGGAAAAGAAAAACTAAGGAGAAAACAATGAAGAACATCAATATAGTTTTTGCGGGCCTCGGCGGCCAGGGCGTTTTGAGAGCATCCGACATAACCGCGGAAGCCGCCTTCCTGACTGGCTTCGACGTTAAGAAAGCGGAAGTCCACGGCATGAGCCAGCGCGGCGGCTCCGTAAGCAGCGACGTGCGTTTCGGGGAAGGCATCAAAAGCCCCATGATCCCCGCCGGCACTGCCGACTTCCTAGTCCTCCTGGACGCTTCCCAAAAAGATCCCAACGCTCTTTACTGTTCCGACAGCACCGTCATAATAGACCCCTCTGTCATCAAGATCGAAACGCTGCCCAATCCCAAAGGCCTGAACGTGGCCTTGCTGGGCTACCTCTCCAAAATGCTGCCCGCTATCCCGGAAGAAAATTGGCTGAAAGCCCTGGATAACAACTTCCCGGAAAAACTGAGGGAATCCAACGTGGTGGCTTTCAACATCGGCCGCGAAGCGAACCAAAAGTAAAAGCTAACTGAAAAACGAAAAACAAAAAGGCATATGTTCCAAAATGGAACATATGCCTTTTTTCATCATTTCTTCATCCGTTTGTCAGAAGCTTTGTTTTCATTAAGATTTTTTCATATCATGCGGTTGATTTTATTAAATTTAATTCAACCATATGAAATTCAGTTTATGCAAAATTTGCATATACTGCCGCCAATCAGAAAACTTATAATGTCGCTTTTTACTGCAGAGGAAGGGCGAGGAAGTCCTCAAAGAAGGAGGGGTAGGATTTGGCGGAGCAGGCAGCGTTGTCGATGGTGATTGGGCTTTGGGCGTTGGTGGCGGCGGCGGCGGCGGACATGGCGATGCGGTGGTCGCCGAAGGTCTTTATCTCTTCCTTGACTTGGAAAGGCTTATCTGTGCCTGCAACAGTGAAAGAGTCTTCCGTTATTTGGCAGTTGATGCCGATTGAATTTAGGAGCGCTTGGGTGGTGGCGACGCGGTCGGATTCTTTCAGTCTTAGTCTTTTGATGCCAGTGAAGGTCGTTTGGGCGCCTGTTCCGGCGGCGGCCACAGCCAGAGGCGGGAAAATATCCGGGCATTGTGAGACGTCTTTTACTCCGCCTTTTTCTTTCAGGAGATCAAGAAGTTTTCTGTCGGGCTGGAGGGACGCGTTGTTAAGACCTTTTATTTCTATTTCGGAACCGAGATAATTCATGACCAGGAAGAAAGAGGCGCCGGACCAGTCGCGCTCAGGCTCGATATTAATGGGAGCGGTGTAAGTCTGATTACCGGGGACGAGGAAGCCGGTTTCTGTTTCCTGAATTGTAATATTGCTGTCTTTTAAGACTTGCAGAGTAAGATCAACATAACCCCTGGATTCCAAAGGCGTGGTGAATCTAATCTCACTGTTCCCTTTCAGGATAGGCAGAGCGAAAAGAAGCCCTGTGGCGAACTGCGAGGAGACGTTGCCGGGAAGTTCGAAAAGGCCAGGCTCAAGTTTTTCGTAATCGATCCCCGGGCGCTTCGAAAGGCGGCCTTTTGTGACGTAGGCGGCGGTCTTCCCCAGAGCGGCTGAGATCGGCTTCAAAAAGCGCAAGGTGGAGCCGGATTCACCGCAGTCCAGAGTCGGGTTCAGATCGTCTTCCTTCAGGGCAAGGAGGCAGCGCTTGGTGGCGGCAATATCCTCCGGGTCCGTCGGGCTTAGAGCCAGACGCTGGAAATTCCCGCCTAAGAAGTCCGCGATAAGCAGGCGATGAAGGTGGGATTTGGAAAAAGGCGGCGTGATGGAGCCTTTTCTTCTGCCGTTGGGAAGTATAAGAGACATGATCAATCTAAAAGCAGGTCAAGTGCGACTAAAGCTGCCATGGCTTCCACTACGGGAAGCGCTCTGGGAACGATGCAGGCGTCGTGACGGCCTTCAATCACAAGCTCTTCTTCCGTTTGCTTGGAAAGCGAAACGCTTTTCTGGGGTTTAGAGATGGAAGGCGTAGGCTTGATAGCGACGCGGAAGACTATCGGCATGCCGCTGGTCATGCCGCCTAGAGAACCGCCGTGATTGTTGGTAGTAGTTTCTATCTTTCCGTCTTTGACGGTAAAAGAGTCGTTGTTAAGAGAGCCTTTTGAGGCCGTGCCGGCGAAACCGCTGCCGAATTCTATTCCTTTGACCGCCGGGATACCGAAAATTGCCTGGGCAAATCTGTTCTCCACTCCATCGAAGATCGGTTCTCCTAGGCCGACGGGAAGATTAGTTATTTCGCATTCTATTACGCCGCCCACGCTGTCCCCTTCCGCTCTGGCCGCTTCTATAACGGCCTTGGCTTCCGGGCTCAAGATATCATTTGCGTTTTGCTCGTTCTTTTGAGCGCCGATGGAAACGATCCTGCCTTTGACTTCAATGCCCTTGCTCTCAAGATACTGAATAGCCAGGGCGCCGGAAAAACAAAGGCCCGCCATTATCCTGCCGGAGGAGTGGCCGCCGCCTCTGTAGTCGTTGGCGCCGCTGGTCTTCACGTTCATAGTGTAGTCGGCGTGACCCGGCCTCATAAGATCGCTCAGTTTGGAGTAATCCTTGGAATGGGCGTCGCTGTTTTTGATGACAGCCGTGATAGGCGTGCCGCAGGTCTTCTCGTTGAAGAGGCCTGAGAGGATCTCGAAAGCGTCGGATTCGCATCTGGCGGTGGAGCCGGGCTGGGAGCCGGGCGCTCTTCTTTTCATGAAAGCTTTTACTTTTTCCAAGTCAGGAGTGAAGTTGGCGGGAAAACCATCCAGAACGCAGCCGATGGCAGGCCCATGGGATTCGCCGAAGAGCGTCACTTTAAGATTTTTGCCGTAAGTGGAGGACATAAACGTGATCGGTGGTTTTTATGTGAAGAATAGTCTGTTCTGTTCCCTGGCCTGCTCTATGAGCATGCTGAAGCCGTTTTCAACTCGGCAACCCGATTTAGCGGCGCGCGCCACAACGGGAGTGGTCTCAGGTTTGTAGATGATATCGTAGAGGGCTTCTTTGCCAATGAATTCATACTGCGGGATAGGATCGTTTTCCGTTGCGCTTTGACCTTGCAAGCCGACGGAAGTGCACTGCACTATGATGTCTGGCTTGCAGTCGCTAGTGAATTCGCTGAGGGTTGCGCAGGAGAAACCATATTTGTCCGCGATCGCTTTGGCTTTAGCAATGTTTCTGGCGAAGATCGTCGCGTTGGCTTTTTCTTTATGAAGAGCGTAGGCGATGGCTTTGGCGGCGCCGCCGGAACCTAAAACGGCCACGCGCTTCCCTTGTACGCTGTCGGTCTTGAGGAAATGTTTCAAAGCTTTGGTGAAACCGATCCAATCGGTGTTATAGCCGATCCTTTTTCCGTCTTTGAAAACAACGGTATTGGCGGCGCCGATCGTTTTTACGGCCTCGTCAGCTTCGTCAAGGTAGTTGAGCAGCGCTTCCTTGTGAGGAATAGTGACGGCCAGACCTTTGAATTTCAAGGCTTCGGCAAAAGTCAGCGCTTCCTCGATATTCTCTGCCGGGATGGGAAGCATGACGGCGTTGCGATTTTCAGCTTTGTAAAAGTTTCTGTGCACTTCCGGGCTGGAGGTGACGTTCAAGGGAAATCCGGTCACGCCGCAGAGAGCGGTGTCGCTATTGATGTTTTTGAAATCGTAAACGTCGAGCAGAGTTTCGGGATCGATGTGGCCTATTGAGCCGGTGTGACCAATAAGTTCCTTAGGCGACGTAAAGGTAAGAAAAGAACCGAGACGGTCAGCCAACACTCTTGAAGGGAAACCTACGTTACCCATGGCGCAGATGATCCTGTCTTTTGGCGGAAGAGTTTTCGCCAACTCGAAAAGTTTTCGCATTTCCCCGGCGTTTTCAGGCATGAAAGCGACCTTCGGGATCTCATAGGGACTCCTTGCCATCTCGTCCATTCTTAAGATCACGTCCGCGGAAGTCGGCTCGAAGTAATGCGCGCTTCTTATGATCCTTGTTTCAGCCATGTCAGCCAGCTTCAGCAAAGATTTGACCTCCAGGTCTGCTTCCAGATCAACATAGTCGAAATCCGCCAACTGTGCCAAAAGCATTACTCTGTCAAATTCGTCGCCGGCAAATCTTCCGCCATCCTCTTCTCTTCTTATCGTCAGGATGCAAGGCTTGGGACAAAACGAGGGAAAATCAGAAATGTATTCATATTCCTCTTCGTTCAGATAGTCGGCCCGCAATTCAAAAAGATCAACGTAAGGTGCATATTTCTTCGCCAGCAGAGAATCCTCTTCCAGCGTTGAGGCGGTGAGAGTAAGACAGACTTGACCGGTGACCATTCGCTTACTCCAGTGAGATCTTTGTGGCTGTTACGCTGCCCCAGGCGCAGGGCAGGGAGAAAGTGACGGTGTTGCCGGAGCGCTTTTTGTCGCGGCGCATGATTAATTTCAGGTCGTCGAGCGTGATGCCTTCGGGAAGCTTGGTGGGAAGGCCGTGGGCGGAAAAGATCTCAGAGAGTTCTTCAGGGAAACTATCTTTGGCAAGGCCCATTCTTTGGGCGATCCTGGCTTCCTCGACGCAGCCTATAGCCACCGCTTCGCCGTGGCTTATCGCAAAGTTGCTCTTAAGTTCCAGGGCGTGGCCGACGGTGTGACCGCAGTTCAAAAGAATGCGGCGGCCGCAACGCTCAAAAGGATCTTCCCTTACGATATCGACTTTCACCTGCAGATTGTCGGCGATCTCCCTGGCGGTGGGGATCTCGGAGAACTTGGGTTCACTTCCTTTGATGAGAGCGTGCTTGATCATTTCCGCCTTGCCGACTTTCAGTTCTTTGACAGGGAGAGTTTTCAGTCTCTCGGCATCGATAAGCACGAGTCTGGGGGAATGGAAAGCGCCCACCAGATTCTTGCCGATCGCAAGGTCGCAGCCGGTCTTGCCGCCGGTGGAGGCGTCCACCATGGCAAGCAAGGTCGTGGGGAAATTTATCCAGTCGATGCCGCGCATCCAGGTGGCGGCGGCGAAGCCTACGAGATCGCTGGTCACTCCCCCGCCGAAGGAAGCGATCGTATCCTTCCTGCCGATGGCGTGATCGTTCAGTATCCCCCAGATCTTTTCAATGGTAGAAATATTTTTAAACTCTTCGCCGGAAGGGATAAGTTCCAGAGCGGTATCTTTCAGAGCTTCGGGCTGGCAGTTGGCGGCGTTGGTGTCGGCGATGACAAGTTTGGCGAAGCCGTTGAGATCGCCCATGGCTTCACCCACGATGACCAGAGAGGTGGGAAGCGCAAAGGCTTTGGCGATCCTGCTCTTGAAGGAAGCGTAATGCTCTTTTCTTTCTTCGGCTTTGTTGCCCAGAGGGCGGGCGCCGGGGTTCCTTTGGAAACGCTTTTCCAATTCTTCCTTGGAAGGCGCTTCCAGAAGCCACACTAGGCCGAGGCTTTCCGTAAGCTTGCGGTTCTCGGGGTCGAGGAGCGTGCCGCCGCCCAGGGAGACGACGCTGTCGCTGAAATTCTTTTTCTGGGTGAGCTCTCGCAGCGTTTCCTTTTCGATGCTGCGGAAAAGCGCTTCCCCGCCTTCCTCGAAGATCGCGGGAATGGTCTTGTGGGACTTGGCTTCTATCTCGCTGTCGAGATCGAAAAAAGTTTTGCCCAGGCTCAGCGCCAGGTTTTTGC
Organism: bacterium; assembly: GCA_017557885.1. Lineage (GTDB taxonomy): Bacteria > Auribacterota > UBA3054 > UBA3054 > UBA3054 > UBA3054. Next base: position 28,082 of record JAFYXV010000006.1, read on the forward strand.
CGACGGTGGTCTTTCCGCTGGCGGGAGGTCCGTAAAGGAAGATAGCTGACATTTTATTTTTCCTCCCCTTGCAGTTTTTCTTTTATAGCCTGGCCTTCCGCGAGCTGGGAGATCAGGCTCTCCCTGTCATCGTTTGCGATGGCGGTCTGGAAATCCGTGAGCCTTTCGATCATTCTCTCGAGGACCGGCAGAAGCTCCGTTTTGTTCATGAGAAACAATTCCGACCAGAGCTCGGGGTCGGGCGCGCCGACACGGGAGAGGTCCCTAAAACTGCCGGCAGAAAAGCCGGAGCGCTTAAGGGCAAGCTCGTCCCTCAGGTAGGCGGAGGAAACAAGGTGGCAGAGCTGGCTGGTGTAGGCGATTCTTTTGTCGTGATCTTCGGGCGTGGTGAAAATGACTTCCTTGAAGCCCAGTTCGGTGAAGAAAGGCACAATGTCTTCCGCAATCTTTTGATCCTGCGGGTAGGGCGTCAGGATCATGGAAGCGCCTCGGAAAAGCTCCGCATCGGAATTCTCGAAACCGCTGACTTCCTTCCCGGCCATGGGGTGTCCGCCGATGAAGGTGAAGCTGCCGTCCAGTTTGGGAGCGAGCTCTTTTATGACTGCGCTTTTTACGCCGCAGACGTCGATAACAAGCGCGCCTTTTTTCAGATCGGCGGCGTGCTCAAGGAGCCATTTTACGGTAAGCGTCGGGTGAAGAGCGATGATGACGAGGTCGGAATTCGAGACCTCTACAGGATCGTTCCTGTCGATGCCCCTGACGTTGTAGCCGGCCTTTTGGGCGGCCTTGAAAAAAGAGCCGCCGATGAGGCCGAGGCCAACGATGGCGATTTCTTTGAGATCAGATCTCTGCATACGCTCCTAAGAAAGTGAACTGCTCGATGTCCGGGTCAGTGGAGAGCTCGGATAAAAGCTTGATGGCGCCCGGGTCGTTGGGCTTGGACTCGAACTCGAAGGTGAATCGGAACTCGAATTCCATGCCGGGAATGGGACGCGATTCCAATTTGGTGAGATTCAGCCCGATGGAGGAGAACCTTGCCAGAATGTTGGCAAGAGAACCAGGCTTATGAGGCAGCGTCATGATAAGGGAGATCTTGGAGGCGTCCTTGTAGATCTCCAGTTCCCTGGATATGCAGATGAAGCGGGTGAAGTTGGAGGGCGTGTCGCAGATCTCGTCCTTTATAATTTCGAGATTGTAAAGCTCGGCGCACTTCCTGGAGGCGATGACCGCCTGATCCGTGCGGCCGCTTTCAGAAAGCTCCCGGGCGGCCAGGGCCGTGTTGGCGGTGGGCGTCTGCTTGACGTTCCGCATATTAAGCAGGAACTTCGAGCACTGGGAGAGCGCCTGGGGATGGCTCTTTATTTCCTTGATGTCGCTCATCCTGACGCCTTTCTTGGCCAGAAGGACGTGGGAGACATGTAATTTGCAGGCCTTGACGATCCTGAAGTCGTGGCGCAGCATGTTGTCATAGACCGTGGTGACGGAGCCCGCCGAGGAGTTTTCGATTGGCAGTACGCCGTACTGGCACATGCCCTTCTCCACGGCGCTGAAGATGTCGGCGAAGGAGTTGAAGAAGAGAATGGCGGGAAACTTGAAGAAAGTGGAGGCCGCCTGCTGGGAGAAGGCGCCTTCCGTCCCCTGGCAGGCCACCGTGGCGTGGGAGGGAAACTCTGCCGGAGCCATGGCCACAGCCCTTTTGATCTCGCTTTCCAGTTTGCTTTCCTTCGTGATGAACTTGCGTTCCTTGGCGCGGGAAAGGCTGAAGAGTGTACTAAAGAGCATGGCGACTTCGTTTTCGTATTCCGGTCCGGCGGCGAGGGACAGCCTGTTTAGGATCTCCCTTTCCCTCTTGGGATCGCTGACGGGCAGATTTTCCTGCTGCTTCACTTCAGCGACTTTTTTGACGCACTCGAAGCGCTTCAAATAAAGCTCGACTATTTTGTCGTCGATGGCGTCGATCTCGTTTCTGATGTTTTCCTTGTCCATAATTCAACTTTCCGATTTATCTCAAAGTATTTATATTATACCCTTAACGGCAAGCGTAGGGCCTGACCGCCTTTATCGCCTTCATGGTCTCGGCGAACATGGCCGGCGTCTGGCTCTGGGCGCCGTCGCACTTGGCCTTGGGCGGATCGTTGTGGACTTCGATGATGAGGCCGTCCGCGCCGATGGCCGTCGCGGCCACCGCCACGGGATGCACGAGCCTGGCTACGCCGGTGGCGTGACTGGGATCGACCACCACCGGGAGGTGCGAGAACTGGTGGAGAAGCGGCACCACGGAAAGGTCGATGGTGTTCCTGGTGGCCGTCTCAAAGGTCCTGATGCCGCGTTCGCAGAGGATGACGTTGGGGTTGCCGGACGCCATGATGTATTCCGCGCTCATCAGAAGTTCCTGCAAAGTGGAGGAAAGTCCCCTCTTCAGAAGGATGGGCTTCTTGGTGTTGTGGCCGACTTCCTTAAGAATGTCGAAGTTCTGCATGTTGCGGGCGCCGATCTGGATAACGTCCACGTCGTTGAAGTATTCGAACTGGGAGAAGTTCATAAGCTCGGTGACGATAGGAAGGCCCGTTTCCTTCTTGGCCGCCAGAAGCATCTTCAAGCCTTCCACGCCAAGACCCTGGAAGGAGTAAGGGCTCGTCCTGGGCTTGAAGGCGCCGCCCCGGAGAAGCGTCGCGCCGGCGGCTTTGACCGCCTTGGCCACCTCAATTATCTGCTCCTCGCTCTCCACGCTGCAGGGGCCGGCGATGACCTGGAAATTACCGCCGCCGATAAGCACGCCGCCGCAGTCTATTATGGAGTCATCGGGATGGAACTTGCGGTTGGCGGCCTTGTAGGGGTCGCCCACGCGCTGCACGCTGGCCACCACGTCGAGGGCGGAGACCAAATCAATGTCGAGATGCGCCACGTCGCCGACGCAGCCAATAAGAGTTTCATGGGAACCGACGGAGATGTGCGGGTCGATGTTCTGGGCCTTCAGCCAATTGATGAGGTTGTCCACCTGGCTTTTCTGGGCGCCCTGCTTGATGATGATTATCATAGTTTTTCCTTATTTGTTGATTATTATTTGCTTAAAAAGAAAGAGCCTGGCTTTGCTCAAGCCAGGCTCTTTTCGTATTCGGAATCCACTTTTATTCAACTACGACAAGGTTCCCCCAGCTTGAGAAAGCTCGGTGTAATAAAAGTAGAACCAATAGCCGAAATTGATTTTCATTTGGAGATAGTTTTCCGTGATTGATTGCGAATATGGTAGCACTTTCATTTTCATTTTGCAAGGGCTTAGGGAGAAACGCTGGCCAAAAAAAAGATTAAGCGGTGGATTTTTCCGGAAGTTTTTTGCTAAACTTATAAAAAATACATTCCGACAACGAAAGGAAGTATCAAGTTCACCGCTTCCCAAAAGGAGAATAAAATGAAAACTGCAAGACAGCTTTCCGTGTTTTTGGAGAACAAGCCTGGCCACGCCTACAACATCTGCAAGACCTTAGGCGACGCCGGCATAAACATCTTTACGCTGTCCTTGGCCGACACGAATCAGTTCGGGCTTCTGCGTTTGATCGTGGAGAAACCCGAAGCGGCCGGCGAGCTGCTTAAAAAAGGAGGAGTGATAGTCAACATAACCGAGCTTCTGGCGGTCAGGATAGACAACCGTCCGGGAGTATTGGCCAAGATCTACGAACTGCTCTCCTCTCTTGACATCAATTTGGAATACGCTTACGCTTTCGCCATGCGCCGCATCTTCTTATTGAGAGTGAGCGACAACGAAAAAGCCTTCCAGATCCTGAGCGAGAACGGCTTCACCCTTCTCTCCCACGAGGAACTCTTCTCCGACGAAAACTAAAACAAAGATAACAATATGGAAAAATCCGCCCTACAAGCCTTAGCGCAAAAAGACTTCATGAGCCGCGACGAACTGGAGTCCATCCAGCTTTCGAGGCTTAAAAACATAGTTTCCCACGCCTACAAAAATCAGGCGCTCTTCAGGTCCCGCATGCAGGAGAAAGGTCTCGACGACACCTGCATCAAGGAGATGAAGGACATCCAGAAGCTGCCCTTCTTCAAGAAAGTTGACCTCAGGGACACTTATCCCTTCGGCCTGCTTTCCGTCCCCATGGATGACATCATCAGACTGCAGGCCAGTTCCGGCACCACCGGAAGCCCTATCGTCATCGCCTACACCAGGGAAGACGTGGCCTGCTGGCAGGAAGCCACCATGCGCGCCCTCATGATCGCCGGCATAGGTTCTGGCGACATCATCCAGAACGCCTACGGCTACGGCCTCTTCACCGGCGGCATGGGGTTGCATTACGGCGCCGAAGGACTGGGCGCCACCGTATTGCCCATTTCCAGCGGCAACACCGAGCGCCAGATCAAACTGATGAGCGACTTCGGCGTGACCTGCATAAGCTGCACGCCGAGCTATTTCCTCCACATCATCGAAAAAGCCAAGCAGCTGGGCTACGACTTCAAGAAGATGAAACTAAGGAACGGCATCTTCGGCGCCGAGCCCTGGACCAACGAGATGCGTCAGAGGATCGAGGAAGAATCCGGCATCAAGGCCTGGGACATCTACGGACTGACCGAGATCAGTGGACCTGGCGTGGCCATGGACTGCCCCGCCAGAACGGGACTGCATATGTTCGAGGACCTCTATTATCCCGAGATCATCGACCCCGAGACCGGCGAAGCGCTGCCTGACGGCACGGAAGGCGAACTGGTCATCACGACTTTGCACAAGTTCGGCATGCCCATGATAAGGTACCGCACCAGGGACATCTCCGTCATCGTCAAGGGGACCTGCGAATGCGGCCGCACCATCAGGAGAATAAAACGCATCGACCACAGGAACGACGACATGCTGATAATAAGAGGCGTCAACGTCTTCCCGAGCCAGATCGAAGCGGCGCTCCTGACGATCCCGGGCGTCCAGCCGCACTACCACATCATCGTCAGGCGCCACGGCGACCTGGACACCCTGGAAGTGCAGGTGGAGCTTTCCGCCGAGCTCTTCGGCGACACCATCCGCTCCATCGAAGTCATCCAGAAGAAGATCGGCAACGCCATCAAGAGCATCATCGGCCTGGCCGTCACGGTCACTCCCGTGGAGCCGGGAAGCTTAGAGCGCTCCATGGGCAAAGCCAAGCGCGTCACCGACCTGCGCAACAAATAAGCGCTCCGTTTTTCCGCGCTTTTCATACCGGGCAGGACCAACCTCTTGCCCGGTATGCTATTATATAAGATTAGAAACTATTTTCTCTAACCAAAGGAGCCTAAAATTAATGGAAACCGTAAAACAGCTTTCCCTCTTTTTGGAAAACAAGCCCGGACACGTCTATAGCATCTGCAAGGCTTTGGGCGACGCCGGAATAAACATCTACACCCTGACTCTGGCCGACACCGCCCAGTTCGGCATCCTGCGTCTGATCGTCGAGGATGCGGAATCCTCGAAGGCCCTATTGGAGAAAGAGGGCTTCATCGTCAACATCGCCGATGTCCTGGCGGTCAGGATCGACAACCAGCCCGGAAGATTGGCGCAGGTCGCCGAGATCCTGAACAAAGAGGGCATCAACGTGGAGTACGTTTACGCCTTCGCCAACCGCCACATCTTCCTCTACCGCGTGGACGATACGGAAAAGGCCTATCAGAAACTTATATCCAACGGATTCTGCGTACTGAGTTCGCACGAACTTTTCAACACCAATAAATAAGACTGGAAAAATGAAACTGGAAAACAAGATTTGGGATAAGGCGGAATGCTTATCAAGAGACGAGATCGAGAACATTCAGGTCCAGAGACTGAGAGCGACTGTCAAGCAGGTGATGAACGTCCCCTTCTACGCAGAGAAGTTCAAGGAGATCGGCATAGGGCCTGAGGACATAAAAAGCGTAGCCGACGTGAAGCATCTCCCCTTCACGACCAAGGCCGACATGCGCAACAACTATCCTCTGGGACTGATGGCTGTGCCCAAGGAAAAAGTTTTGCGTTTCCACGGCTCCTCCGGCACGACGGGCAAACCGACCTTCGTCGCCTACACGAAAAACGACCTTGAGATGTGGTCCGACCTTGTGGCCCGCTTTTTGTACGCCGGCGGCGCCCGCCCCGGCAACACAGCCCAGATCAGTTTCGGCTACGGCCTCTTCACCGGCGGCTTCGGATTGCACTACGGCCTCGAGAAGATCGGCTCCTCCATCATCCCCGCCGCCAGCGGTAACACCAGGCGCCAGTTCACGCTCCTGCAGGACCTTCAGCCGGAACTTTTGGTCTGCACTCCGACCTACGCCCTGCGCCTCATAGAATACATGGAAGAGGAGAAGATCCCCAGGGAAAGTTTGAATCTGAAAGTGGCCTTCCTGGGCAGCGAGCCCTGGACCGAAGAGATGCGCCTCTACATCGAGGATAAGCTCCAGGTCAACACCTGCAACAACTACGGTCTCTCGGAAGTCATAGGGCCTGGCATTTCTGGCGAGTGCGTCTATCACACCGGCATGCACATCCAGGAGGATTACTTCCTGGTGGAATGCCTGGATCCCGAAACGCTGGAGCCCGTTCCGGACGGACAGCTGGGAGAGCTGGTCATCACCGCCCTCAACAAGGAAGCTATGCCCATGATAAGATACCGCACCAGAGACCTGGCCTACCTCATCAGCGACACCGACTGCCCCTGCGGCAGAACGACCAAGAGGATGAGCAGAATTAAAGGACGCTCCGACGACATGCTGATAATAAGGGGCGTCAACGTCTTCCCCAGCCAGGTTGAAGAAGCGCTTCTGCAGTGCAAGGACGTCACGCCGAACTTCCTCATCGTATTGGACCGCCCCGGCTCCCTCGACCGCTCGGTCGTGAAAGTGGAGATGGCCCCGGCCTTCTTCTCCGACAAGATGAGCGAGATGCAGATGCTTAAAAACAGGCTGGAGGAGACCATCCGCTCCTATACCGGCATCCACTTCGAAGTGGACCTGGTCCAGCCGCAAAGCATCGAGCGCTTCACCGGCAAAGCGGCCCGCGTAATCGACAATCGACCCAAGGAAAAATAAAAAATGTCATCCTTAACAACCATCCTTCTAGTTGCCTTCATTATTCTTCTGGTCACCACCGGCGTTTACGCCATGCGCAGGACCAAGAACCTTGAGGACTTCTTCCTGGGCGGCCGCAACGTCGGCCCCTGGATCTCGGCCTTCTCCTATGGAACCAGCTATTTCTCCGCGGTCATCTTCATCGGCTTTGCGGGAAGCTTAGGCTGGAAATTCGGCTATCCCGCCATGTCCATCGGAATAGGCAACGCCATTTTCGGCGCTCTTTTGGCCTGGATCGTTTTGGCAAAGAGAACGCGCCGCATGACCCAGAACCTCGGCGCCATGACCATGCCGGGCTTCTTCTGCGAGCGCTATGCGGCGCCGTATTTGAAGCCGCTGGCCGCCATCATCATTTTCATTTTCCTTGTCCCCTATTCCGCTTCCGTTTACAAAGGCTTGGGCTATCTTTTCGTCGAGAACTTCAACATCCCCTACGAAGTGGCCTTGTGGCTCATGACCGGCGTGGCCGCCATCTACCTCATGCTGGGCGGGTACCTGGCCATGACTCTTACGGACTTCATCCAGGGCTTGATCATGCTGGCCGGCTCCATTCTGATCATGTGCCTTCTGGCCAACAAGGGCGGCGGCTGGGCTAATGTTTTCCAGAACATCACCGCCGCCAGGATCGAGCACACTCCCGTTTCCACCTTCGGCTGGATAACGCTGGCTTCCGCCGTGATGATGACATCCTTTGCTCCCTGGGGCCTTCCTCAGATGATCCAGAAATATTACGCCATCAAGAACGAGAAGGTTATCTTCAAGGCCACGGTAATCACCACCATCTTCGCCATGATAATCGGCTGCGCGGCTTACTTCACCGGCGCCATGACGCACCTCTACTTCAAGGCCGGGCTCCCCGACGCCAAGGGCGTTTACGACACTCTGGTCCCCATCATGCTGAAGGATTGGCTGCCGGCTCCCCTGATGGCTCTGTTCCTGCTTTTAATTCTGTCCGCTTCCATGAGCACGCTTTCCTCCCTGGTCTTGGTCTCAAGTTCGACAGTCACCATTGACTTCTACAAGGGCATCGTCAACAAGGAAGCTTCCGAGGGCACCACGGTCACATTGATGCGCATCATGAGCGCCATATTCCTGCTTCTCTCTTACGTAATAGCCCACTCCGACAGCAAGTTCATCGTGGACCTTATGAGCTTAAGCTGGGGCGCCGTGGGCGGAGCCTTCATCGCTCCCTATCTTCTCGGCCTTTACTGGAAGGGCACGACCAAAGCGGGCGCCCTGGCCGGCATCATCTGCGGCTTAGGCTTGCAGATGGTTTTGATCGCCCTTACTCCTCTTCCTTCCACGCTTTGCTCCATGATCTCCATCATCGTTCCTTTCGCGGTGGTGCCCATCGTTAGCTCCTTCACGGAAAAAGTTCCGCAGGAAGTGGTGGAAAAGGCTTTCAGAGTCCCCGCCGAAACGCCGGAACAATAAAAACTTTTCGCGCTGAAAACAAAAAGCGGCAGCC
>JAFYXV010000013.1 GCA_017557885.1 bacterium
CAAAGAGCGGCTGTTTTTGGCTTTTCACCTTAAGCTTTAGCGCTGCTTGCGGGCAATAAAGAGGCCCAGGAGAGCCAGGACGCCGAAGATGGCGGGCTCAGGCAGCGTTCCGGACTTGATCAGCTCGACGCTGAAGTTGTCAACGTAGTAGCCTTCAGAGGCGCTGAAGGTGTAGTTGCGGAACTGCAGGAAGTTCTCGTTGTCGCCGGCCGCGCCGGGGACGTATTCGTTGTCGAAATGGTAAGTTTCGCCGTCGAATTCAGCGTAATGGAGCACCCAGGGGCGGGTGTCGTCGCTGGCGAGACCAATCGTGTAGGTGTAGGCCACGTTGAACCACTGGCCGTAGGGAGCCAGGTTGGGAACGTCAACGCCCTGGAAGGGTTCGCCGCCCAGTTTGATGCCGCCGCCGGGGTGGCTCAGGCTGACTTCGCCCATTCTGTGTCCAAGGTCGGTGCCGAAGACCAAATACGGCGTGACGCCTTCGGGATAATACATATCCATGGAGACGCGGACATCATAGGTCGGATAGATCACGTCCGGCATATTGACCGCAGTGTGGATCTGGCCGCCGCCCGTGATCTTCAGGCACTGGTTGTTGGGATCTTCGGGATCGACTGCGATCTCGTTGGCGGCGCCGGTCTCGCCCCAGCCGGGCTGAAGCTTGACATCGCCGCCCACGGGCATACCTTCAAAGTCTGTGGCGTAGAGCGCCCAGCCAAGGCCCTTGTTGCCGTTCTGGACCAAAATGGAGTTTGTGATGACCTTGTCTTCTTCACCGTTGTTATAGGAATAGGTGACGGTGGCGGCGGGCATGTTGCGGACGTTCGCGGGCAGATTGGCGCTGAAGGTCAGGGTCTGCGGGGTGCCGGGCTGGACAAGGATCTGCGCGGCGTAGGGCTCGATGGAATTCTGAATGGAGAGCCAGTTGCCGTCGGATTCAACGTCAACATGAACAGTGGCGGAATTGCCGGTGGCGGAGATCACAGACTGAATGGGATCCTCGCTGCCGAACTTCACGATGCCGGGGTTGGTGACGGTCACATTGGCGGTGGGAGGAACATCGACGAATTCGCATTTCAAATTATCGACGTAGAGGTGGCCCTGGCCGCCCCAAATGAAGAAGCGCAGACGACGGAATTTGTCAGGAGACGTTTGGTTGCCGATGGGGATGTTCAGTTTTTCATAGGTCTCGTCGCCGAAAGTGCATTCGCGAAGGAAGGCGCCGTTGGCGGTGGTGTTGAGGGTGTAGCTGAAATACACCCACTCGTCGCGGGGCTCGGAGTTGGCAACGGTGTACTGCGGGGAGCAGGCGGAGAAACGGATGCCGAACTGGCCGTCCTTTTTGATGAAGTGGTTCTCGCCCAGGCCGTCGTTGCTGCCGAAGATAATGTCGCCGGTGTATTCGCCGGATTCGTCGGCTTTCTGCGTCGGCCTTTTCACCATCATGGACACCTTGTAGTCGTACTGGGCGGACTGTCCGCCCACATTGTCGATGTCCCAGTGAATGCCGAACAGACCGGAGGCGGTCATATGCAGGCATTTTCCGCCTTCATAGCCGCCTTCTTCCACGAGGGCGTTGCCGTCGTTGCCGGGGGTGCCGTAGGCGGTGGTCCAGCCGTTCTGGCCGATAACGTTATCGCCGACCGCGTAGCTTTCGAAGTTGTCCTCGACGATCGTGGAGGGAGCAGCTTGCGCCATCAACGCGCAAACGAAGACGGCGAGCGTTAAGAGGATCAGTTTTTTCATTATGGTTTTTCCTTCCCTTTTCAGGGGGTTGTGATTAAAAAGGTTTTTCTTGCAAGTATAATTGGGGAACTTATTTTATCACAATGTATTTCAAAACACAACATCGCATGTTTTTTCCCAGGAGGTCTTTCGCGTTAAAACGCCGCGGCAAGCGGTTTTAATATTTTGCGCTTTGTTTGGCGTTCCTTGAAATTTGGCGGCAGCCGCGAGGCTTTCCTATTTGGTATAATGTATAAAACTATCTTAAGGAGCTTTATGACTTACGAGATCACATCTCCCGCCCCGGATCTGGCGATCCTGGTGAAAGGCCGGCTCGACACGCTGACCTCCCCGCAACTGGAAAGCGAACTTGAGCCTCTGCTAGGGAAAGCCGGCAGTCTTACCATTGACATGTCAGGCGTGGATTATCTTTCCAGCGCCGGTCTGCGCTTGATCTTAACGCTGCAGAAACACTTTAAAAAAGAAGGCGGCAGCTTCAAGCTCCGCAATATCCAGCCCGGAGTCATGGAGATATTGCGCATGACCGGTTTCCTGAAGATCCTCTCCGTCGAGTAAACTTTTATGCGCGGCACTTTTCAGCGTTGGCTTTTCCTTTTCCTGGCGGTCTCCTTCGCCGCTCTCTTTCTGCTGACTTTTTACATTCAGACCAGAGAGGCTTATTCCGATGCCGAGCACCTCATCCAGCTGCGATTGGAAGACGTGCAGAAACAGATCCGCATCAGCGAAAACGCCGCGCGCACCATCCTTAACGTCTACAACGCCTCCGTGGCCAGCGACGTGCGCACGGTGGCTTATTTTTTGGAACGCTGCCCCGCCTACGCCACCAACAGCTTCCTGCTGGAAGAATTAAGGGAAAACACCGGCTATGACGAGATCCACGTCATCAACGAGCACGGCATTATTGAAAACTCCGCGGTGAACCCCGTTTTGGGCAGCCCGGAAAAATTCCTGGGCTTCAACATGCGGCTGCACGCCCAGTCCGAGCCTTTTTTGGAAGGCCTGAAGAAAAAGGATTTCGTATTGGTCCAGCCTCCCCTGCCCAGGGGCATTGATCACAAGCTTTTTTTGTACAGCGGCGCTTCCCGAAAAGACGCGCCCGGCCTGGTCCAGCTCGGCGCTTCCGTGGACTTTTTGGAAGATTCGCTGGAAAACAGCCGCCTGGCCCAGCTCTCGCCCAGCCTGCGCGTGGGAACGAACGGCGAAATCCTTATCTGCAAAGGGGAAAAGATCATCGGGGCCGCCAGGACCGATTACGAAGGCCGCACCCTGACTTCCATAGGCCTCAGGCAGGATCTCATCTCCGCTTTCCTGCAAGGGGACGGCGCTTTTGACGAGACCATAGAAGGCATTTCCTTCTACGGCCTGTACATGCAAACCACGGGGCTGACGCTTATCGGCGTCATGCCGAAATACGAGATCACGCAAAAACGCAACGGCATGGTGCTTTTGCTGATCGCGACCTGCCTCTTTATGATTCTGGTGGTCTTCGTCGCTGTTTCCAAGCTCGTGCAAAAAATAGTGATAGACGGCATCGACCGCATCAACGTTTCCCTCGGCAAGATCACCGCGGGCAACCTGGAGGAAAAAGTCGAGGAACGCGGCTCTCAGGAATTCGACGATCTCTCCAACGGCATCAACACCATGGTGGACGCCCTCAAAGGCGCCATCGCCGCGGAAAAGACCCGCTTGAACAGCGAGCTTGATTTCGCCCGGGCCGTCCAGGCCTCCGCGCTGCCCCAGCTCCACTCGGACTCCCGCTATGAGATCTTCGCTTCCATGGAGCCCGCCAAGGAAGTCGGCGGCGATTTTTACGATTTCTTCCAGTTGGACTCCTCCCGCCTCGCCTTCCTCATAGCCGACGTCTCCGGCAAAGGCATTCCCGCCGCCATGTTCATGATGAAAGCCAAGGCCCAGCTTAAATCCAGCCTGCTCGCCAACAAGGGGCGGACCCTCGACCAGATCATCGCGGAAGTGAACGACAGCGTCTGCGAAGGCAACGACGCCTGCATGTTCGTGACCGTCTTCGCCGGCGTTCTGAACATGGACACCGGTTTGGTGGTTTATGTCAACGCCGGCCACAACGCGCCCGTCCTCAGGAAATGCGACGGCGGCGCCAGCTGGCTCCCGGTGGACAACGGCTTCGTCATCGGCGGCATGGACGGCGTGTCCTACGAAAGGCAAACCGTGCTTTTGAAAAAAGGCGACGGCCTGCTCCTCTACACCGACGGCGTCACTGAAGCCATGAACAAAACGCACGCCCTCTACGGAGACGACAGGCTCATCTCTCTCATGGACGGGCCCATCATGCGCTCCGCGCCGGCCGATTGCGTTTTGAACGAAATAAAGGACGACGTGAAAAACTACGTCGACGGGGCGCCCCAATCCGACGACATAACCATGCTATTCCTCCGCTATCTAGGATAAAAAGGACTTTATTATGAACGTTGCCGTGACTCTGCAATTTGCCGCCGATACGCAAAAACTTCCGGAAGTTTTGGATAAACTGGACACCAACCTCCTGTCCGCCGGCTGTCCGGAGGACGCCAGAACGCAGCTGGCCGTGGCCGCGGAGGAGATCTTCGTCAACATCGCGAGCTACGCCTACGAGGGGAAACAAGGCTCCGCCACCATCAACATAAAGGCCGACGCCCACAAGGCGACCATTTCCTTCGCGGACAGCGGCTTCCCTTACGATCCTTTGCAAAAAGAAGACCCCAACATCGAGCAGGCCGCGGAAGACCGCCCCATAGGCGGCCTGGGCGTTTTCCTCGTCAAGGAAATGTGCGACGAAGTGCATTACGAGCGCCGCAACGACATGAATATCCTGACGCTCGTCAAAAAATACTGACACCCCCCTGTTTTCTGCAAGCGCTGAACAAAATACCCCCAATTTCATACAACGCTTGCACATTTTTGGCATCTACTTGCCAAACACAGCTCGAAATCTGCCGATCCGCTTTTCGACAAATCTGGAATTGAATTCCAGATTTGTCGCAAGGACTTTGTATTAAACAACGGAAAACAAGCTTGTTATAAAAGCGGCTGCCAACAACTTTTTCTGGGCGCCGATTCATTCCACTTCGCGGAATTCCCCTTTCCCGTGGGAGGCCACTCTTTTTAAAAAGGCGCAGCCCCTCTCCGCTTTTTCCCTTCTCTTTACGCTCCCGTCCCTAGCCGGCCTGTAGGCGATGGCGTTTATCTGCGTGGCTTTCTCCCTTCGGCTTTCGTCGATCAGGGCCATTATCCTTCTTTCGTGGACGATTTCGTCTTCCCCCTGCAGGTACGGCGGATCGTCGCTTATCAGGACCACCGCGTCGGGCTTCAGATTCAGAGCGAACTCCAGCGCTTTAATAGGAGTTGAGCCGCTGGTATCGGGGTCGTTGCCGCGATTGACTTTCATCTCCTTTGCTAGCCAATCGGACAATTCTCTTTTGGCGCTCTTGGTGGCGAAGCAGAGGTTCGTTTTGAAAGGAAATTTGCCGTCGGTGAACAAAACGACGTTGAAGAGCGTGTCCGGGTGGAAGAGCTCGACTGTTTTCTCCGCCTCTTTCCTGACCGCTTCGAATACGCCCTTCTGAACGATAGAAGAGGAGGAGTCCACCAGGATGACGATCGACCGGGCCGCGATCCTCTGCCCCAGGAACTCTATCTCTCCCCAGCCGTCGCCGCCCTTCGGTGCCTTTCCCAATCCGCTGTTCCCCAGGGAAAAAGAGAAGCTGTCGCTAAGGCTTAATCCTTCGCTTTCCCTTTTGACATCCGGCTTGGCGATTTCCGGCACCGGAAGCGCAAGGCTTCCCGCGTCGCACTTGGCGGCGAGCTTCAGATTCTTCGCCATGCTCTGCCCGTAGGAGGCCGCCTTCTTGCACAGCAGCCTGTGCTTCAACTCCCTGGCCTTCAGTTTCGGCCCCACCGCCTGGGCTGTGAAAAAGGGCTTCGGCGGCCGCACGGCCCGATAGACCACTATCCCTCCCGCCACGAGAAAGAGGGCCAGATGAAGCCCTACGCTCACAATAAGGCTGCCGTAGCGCGAAAAGTCAATCTTCATCAGAGCAATTGAAAGTCACGTTGGTTAGCCCGGCCTTGTGGCAGCAGTCCAGGACCAGCGCGATCCTTTCGTGCAGCGCATCGTCCGCGGCGGAAATGGAGATGAGAGCAGGGATCTTCGCGCCCCGGGAGGCCGCCTGGAAGCGCATTAGGGTCTCTGCTAGTTCTGTGAGTTCCCGGCTCTTGGCCGGGACAAGCGTCTGTCCGTTCAAAACGACCGCTCCCTCCTCGTCAACTTCTATGACCTGCTCGTCCGGCATGACGACCGCTTCCGCTGCCCGGCCTTCCCCCGGAAGCGAAAACCCCAGGTCCCCTTCTGTTTTGTTCAAAGAGCAGGCGGACATGAAATAGATCAAAAGCAGAAACGTGCAGTCTATCATGGAGGAAATAGGAAAGCTTATCTTGCCGGTTTCTTTTTTATTGATCCTCATCAGCTCTCCTCATAGACGGAAAAGATTATTTTCGCCAAGCCCGCTTCCGCGCAGAGCTTCACGAATTTTTTCGTGACCTGGCTCTTGCTTCTTCGATCGATCCTTAAAAGCACCGTGCCCTTGGGCGTCGTCTTCGCGAAAGCTTCCAGCTCAGATTTTGCTTCCTCTATTTCGACTTTTCTCCCGTTGACAAGACAGCTCTCATCCCTTAGGATCGTCAGCGCGCAGAAAGCTTCCTCGCCTTCCCTTTTCCCGAAGTTCTTTACTTCCGGAAGCTCCAGCTCTTCCGGCGTGGAAAGGTTCTGCATGGTGGCGCTGCACATGAAGAAGATGAGAAGCAGAAAGACCATATCGATCATGGGCGCCATGTCCAGCTCACACTCCGCTTTCTTTTTCCTTGGCGGCCGCACTTCTCCTCCTTTTCGGTTTTTCCTTTTCCTCTTCTTCCTCCAGGCCCAGCTTGACCCTGACTTTTTCCCTTGCCAAGCCCGCTCCCGCATACACGTCGATAAGTTCCGTAACGCGGGCCAGCAGCTCCCGCTCCCTGATGTCGAAACGGCTCTTCAAAACAAAGAAGGAAACCATGGCCGGAATGCCGACTATAAGTCCTGCGGCGGTGGTCAGCAGCGCTTCCCCGATGTCGCCGGCCAAAAGCTCCGGCTTGCCCATGCCGCCCAAACCGATCTTTGAAAAAGCTTTTATCATGCCGCTTACCGTCCCCAACAGACCCAGCATCGGGGAGAGCGCCGCGATGGTGGAGAGCAGGTTGAACCAAAACTGCATCGCGATGCTTTTGCCCTCCCATTTTTCCAAGACCGCCTCTTCCGCCTGCGATCTCTCTTCCTTGTCGAGGGGATACTTCAGCTTTTCTATGCCCGGCGCCAAAACCAGCGCCAGAACGCTTTTGCTGAGCGCCAAAAGATCAAGCGCGGCTTTAAGGTCCCTCTTATAGAGCGCGGCCTCCAACCGCTCCGGAAGTCCTTTGGGAACAAACTTTCCTTTGCGCGTCTCGAAGAAACTGTAAACCGTGAGCCAGACTACCACGCAGGAGCAAATGGCCAGGGGATACATCAAAGGCCCGCCCGTCTTGAAAAGCCCCAATGCGGTGGTGCTAAGCGATTCCTCTTCCCCGAATGCGGAAAGAGCGGCGAAAACAAAACAAACGATCAAAAACTTCACGGCAGCAGCTCCTCGGTGTAGGTGTTTATCAGGTGCGTCTTGGTATAGCGGTCTTTAATTTCCAGCCAGCGCAAAATAAGCTTCCTGTGCCGGCGGAATTCGACTTCCCTATATTCGTTGGTCAGTATCCCGGCCAAGCGGAAGGCCGTTTCCTGATCCCCCGCTCTCAGGGCGCAGACGCTCCCTAAAAAAAGGCAGTCCGCATCGACCTTCCTTTCCAGCGCGAAAAACATAGGAGGAGGGAGAAGATAAAAGAGCGCGTTCCTGAAATCCTCCTCCCGGTACAAGATGCGGCCCATATAGTAGTGCCAGAGCGTCGCCGATTCTTCCTCTCCCTTTTCCCAAGCAAACTTTTCCAAGACTTCCCTGGCTTTTTTGTGATCTTTGGTCTTCCAATGGCAGATGCCCAGATACAGCCCGGCCGCTTCTTCTTTGCTTTTAACGAAATAGCGCTTGGCCTCCTGGTAGCGGGCGCAGTTGAAAAGCAATTTCCCGTAGGCGAAATACGGCGCCTCCGCCCCGCCGGGCCAGTAAGAACCCCAGGCGTAGAGCTCCCACAATTCTTTCCCCCGGTCCAGCGCTCGCTTCATTTTCGGCCCCCGGCGGTAGCTTTTTTCCGCCAATTCCGTAAGTTCCACAGGATCGCTTAATCTCAGCTTCGTCACCTGCTCCTTTTTGGCGCGGCACTTCATAAGGGAGCCGTCTTTAGCGTACCTTTCGTAAACGATCGCGTTCTCTTCGCGTTCCAAAAGCCGTCCGCTGAAACTCTGCCCGGACTGCAGCGTCAGCCTGATAGGCAGCATAACTGACAAAAACAAAAGGTACGGTCTTCTCATAAATATCCCTTTTCCTTGGCTTCTTTTTCCGTGGCGGCCCAATCGTTCGTCCTGCCCAGCGCCTGAAAACAGACAAGGCTCTTTTCATAGGCCTCTTTCACCGCTTTCTTTTCCCCCTGGTACATGACGTAGACCCGCTGGTAGTAGCCCAGCGCCTCGCCGTATTTCTTTCCCGCGATATAGCAGTCTCCCGCCAGCAGAAGCAAGGCGGCTTTTTTCTCCGGAGGAAGGCCCTTCTGCCCCAGAAGCGCCAGAAACTTCTGCAGCGCCTCCTCCGTCTTCCCTTGATTGAAGAATGATCTGCCCTGCAGTTCGTCCCTGCGGTAAAGATCCTCTATACGCTGGTAGGACTCCTCGCCTTCCAAAAGATAAGCCTCCGCCTCGGCGTAGCGCGCCTTTTCCACGCAACGTTCGGCCAGGCAGAGCCAGCCTTCGGAAGCGGCTGGATCCTTGGGGAATTCTTCCGTCAGATACTTCGCCAATTTTTCCGCTTCGCCTCCTTGCTTTTCCTTTGCCAGAATGAGCCGGCGCCTCAGGCCCTCCGGCCCCAGCGTCTGATATTTCAGCTTTCCCAACCCGGCGTCGTCTTTCAAAAACAAGGAGATCTTGGCATAGGCTCCCGTTTTGCCTTTTTCCAGTTCCAGAGCCGCCTCTTTTAAAAGCGCTTCCTTATACGCCCCGGCGTCCTCCGCAAACTGAAGGCCTGCCGTCAGCGCCCCCAACGCTTCGCCTTCCGCAAGCTCGTCCTTGGTCCTCAGCCAAAGTTTCCAAGCCGCGCTCCTGGCTTTTTCCTTTTCTCCCAGGATCCGGCAAGAACAAAGATAAGCGCTGAGGGCTTCGCCCCGGAAGCCTATCGTCCCTTCCGCAAGCAGGTAAGGCTCCAATAGTTCCATAGCGAGCCTCGGCCTTCCTAATACCTCGTAAATTTCCGCCGCTTTCAGAAGCGCGTAGCAGGCGAAATTGTCCGGCTTCTCTTTTTCCTGCGGCAGATTCCCTCTGTAAGCCGCCAGCGCTTCCGTAAGCTCCCCTGTGGCTCCCAGGGCGTCCCCTAAGGTGTTCTTCACCTCTTTTAGGTTATCGTACTCGGGGTAGCGCTCCAAAACCGCTCTCAGGGCCTTCTGGGCCTCCAAATAGTCCTCCCTGCGGTAGAGAATGGCCGCCAAACGGAACTCCACGTCCGCCAGGTGCGAATTCTTGGGATATTTTTGCTTGAAAGCGGAAAATGTCGCTTGCGCTTCCTCGTCCAGCACCTGATAATACGCCAGCATGCCCTTCCAATACATTGCCTCTGCCGACAGCTTATGCTCTTCCCCGAAAGCGGCGAGCCAGGCTTCCGTTTCCGCGAGGGCCGCCTTCTCTTCGCCCAGGAAGCCCAGGGCGCAGGCCGCGTACAGTTTCGCTTCCCCCAATAATTCGGAGGAAGGATATTTTTTGGCAAACTCCAGAAACCTATCCCGCGCCCTCTGGTATTCTGTGGCCCGCAGGGCGCCCTGGGCCGGCAGCAGCGCCAGCGCTTCCAGTTCATCCTCTTTCAGCTTTTCCCTTAAAAGCTCCGCCACGCCCCTTTCCAGACGGTCCAGGTATCCTCCCTGCAGACAGGCGTAGCAGGCTAGCTTTTTCAAGCCAACCTTCACGAAATCGTTGGTGGTTGTCCTTATGCCTTCCTCACAATAGACCGCGCATTCCGGATAATAGCAGGCATCGTAACAGGCCCTGGCCAATCTCGCCAGTCTCGCCTCGCCGCAGGAAGCTTTGTCCGCCAGACGGTAAGCGCTAAGGGCGCCGGAAAAATTATTGCTCATATAAAGAACGTCCCCCATTCTCAGCGCCAGATAATTCCTTAAGGACGCGGAATCCTCTTTTTTGTTCAGCGCCAGGCCTTCCCGCAGCCACGAAAGCGCCGCGTCCGCCTTCCCGATTTCCAGCAAACACCAGGAAAGATTAAGCGAAGAAAGCGCCCGGAATTTTTTCACCTCCTTCACTTCCTCCCAATAGGGCAGCGCCTCTTCATAGCGCCCCGCTTTCGTCAGGGACAGCGCCAGATTCGCTTTCACTTCCGCCGCGTCGCCAAATCCTTCTTGCAAAAGATTTCGGAAAGCGTCCGCCGCGATAAGATAATGCCCGAGCTCCATCTCCGCCATCCCGAAACCGAAACGCGCGTTCTTTGCTTCCGAAAAGGCAGGATACTCTTTCCCCGCCTTGGCAAACAGATCGGACGCTTCCTCGAAACGCTTTATCCTGTAGGCCGCCAATCCTCCGAAATAAGTCATGCGGGGAAAATAGTTCGTCATCTCCTCCTCTTCCCCGTAGCGCGCCAGAAAAGTCCGCGCCGCAAAAAAGGCGTTCGTCGCCTCTCCTCTTTTCAGCGAAGCGTAAGTAAAACGAAACAGCCCCGCCGAATCAAGCTCGTCAAGCTCTCCGCCCGCGGAGGAGTATCCTAAGACCAAACAGAGCCACAGGATGCCTGTTTCGGCAGCGATTTTAATTTTCTGACCGCACATATATTCCTCATATATATAACGGTCGCGAAAACGAAAAAGTTGCGCGAATCAGTTTTCGGGCTCGATCACAAAGGAAAGCGAATAACCGCGCGCCGTGTCGATAATGTCACGCGAAATAGGCGGAGGACCGCAGCTTGCGCCTCCCAGTCCCCTGGTCTCGGCGTAAATTCCGAACTCGGTTTTAGAGGACGGCGGCAGTTCCGGCGGATGGGTGAATTCTATCAGTTCCAGTGG
The DNA here is from genome assembly GCA_017557885.1 of bacterium. GTDB lineage: Bacteria > Auribacterota > UBA3054 > UBA3054 > UBA3054 > UBA3054. Next base: position 10,972 of record JAFYXV010000013.1, read on the forward strand.
CGAATAGGGATTGACGCAGAACGCGAACGGCTTAAACAAGCGAACGAAGGAAAGCGCGCCGAAATTCGTTTTGAAAGCGACGCTGCGCGTGTTCTCATGGTTGCCGCTGTCCTCGTTGCGGCCGTAGGGGAAATAAAATTCCTTTGCCTTCGCAGAATAGCGCCCGAGGAACGCCCCCGACTTTCTGTCGCGGTAATTCTCGAAAGGCCCCGCGCCGAAATATTCGACCGCAGGATCCTCGGCGTCCAAAACGAAGTGATAGCCGATTCTGGCGAGCTCAACGCGCTCGCCGGAAGGTTTGATCTCGCTTTCACAAATCAGCCTGCCGTCTCCCCGGACCGTCCACTTGGTCGTAATTTCGAAAACGACATCGTTTTCCGCTTCGCCGCGGTCAACGAGTTTGGCTTTCACCTTGCTGTAGTTTTTGAGTTCCAAACTGCGATTGCCTCTCCAAGAGACCGTCGTGGTGAAGGAAAGACCGCCTTTTTCAGAAACAGGCTCGGAAATTGCCTTCAGTTCCGCCTTGGGCTCTATCAGACCCAGTTTCGCCAGGTCCTCGCCGGTCCACACTTCGTTGGAGCTCGGAGCTCGGAAAACGTCCAGCGCCATGGGCGCCTTGAGCCATTCCCTGTCTGATTTTTCGCCGGTCTTGACGGATGTAAGCGCGCCGGTTTTTTTGCTGAACGCATAGCGAACGCCCGGCGCGGTGAATACATATTCTTCCGGCGTGTTTTCAAAGGAAGGCGCGCCCTCGCATTTCGGCAGACCAATAAATTTGCGCACAGGATAATCGATCTGATCGGAAGCAATGCAATCCCCGCCCTTCAGGAATTTTATTCGCAAAGAGACTTCGCCGCCCTCATAAAGAAGATCGTCCAGAACAGGCGGCCTCCTAACGATCTTTGTTTCGCCGGGGCCGAGCGGTTCCTCAAAGGGGAAACTTCCCTCCGCCTCCTTATTCCCGTTTCGCAAAGCGACCCATTCGCAGGTCACGTCTTTCGAATCGACGAAATAATTTTTGTTTTTCAGCGCAACGCAGCCGAGGTCGTTGGTGGCGAAAGCCGCAAAATTTTGGAAAACGTGGCGGATCTCATACCAGCAGGGTTTCCGCGTGCGGTCGGACAGAACGCAGCCGTCCATCACGAACTGTCCGTCGTTGGGATGGTCTCCGAAATCTCCGCCGAAAGCGATGAGGCGTTTTCCGTTCTTGTCCAGATACAACCCCTGGTCCACCCAGTCCCAGATCGTCGCGCCCATGATAACGTCCGAGCTTTCTATGGCGTCCTGGTAGTCCTTGAGGTTGCCCATGGCGTTCATCAGATTGTGGGCGTATTCGCAGATATAAAAAGGCTTCTTAGCGCCTTTGTCTGAGGCTTTCTTTTGCACCCACTCGACGCTCGGGTACATGCAGCTTTCAAGGTCTGCGCAGGACCAGTCACGTTCGTAGTGGATGGGACGCGTGGTGTCGCGTTTCTTTATGGCCGCCGCGGCCGCGGCGAAATTTTCGCCCGGGCCCGATTCGTTGCCGAGACTCCAAACTATGACGGAGGGATGGTTTTTGTTCCTTTCCACCGTGGCCAGATTGCGGTCCACTGTCGCCAGTTCCCATTCCTTGCAATGCGAGAGCGAGTTTTCGCCGTAGCCGTAGCCGTGGGATTCCACGTTGGATTCGTCCACAAGATAAATGCCCTTTGTGTCGCAGAGGTAATACCAGTAGTCGTCCTGAGGATAGTGGGAATTGCGCACGCAGTTGCAGTTCGCCGCCTTCAGTTCGCTGATGTCGAATTCAAGCATTTCCGGCGGCACATAGTGCCCGTACATCGGATGCGTCTCGTGACGGTTTGCGCCCTTCAGTTTTATTTTCTTTCCGTTAAAGAAATATCTTCCCTCTTTGATCTCGCTCACGCGGAAGCCGAACAGCGTTGATACGAATTCGGATCCGTTCCCCAAAACAATTTTGTAGCAGTTGGGTTCCTCCGCGCTCCAAAGCCGCGGCTTCTCCACCACAAAGCTCTTTTCTTTGCCGCAATAAATCTGTTTGTTGTCGAAGGTGTACAAAGAGACCTCAAGGTCTCCTTCGCAATCCACCGTCAATTGCCAATCGCCATTAAAATCACCTTCTTTGACCGGCGCGGCCTTGGCAAAGAAATCGCGGATCATTTCCTTCGGCCGGCGCACCAGCCAGGTGTTGCGGAAAACTCCCGAAAGCCTGAACATGTCCTGGTCCTCGAGGTAACTGCCGTCCGAATAGCGGTACACTTCCAGCGCCACCATATTGGAGCCGGGTTTAACGAACTGCGTCACCTCGAATTCCGCGGGCGAGCGGCTGTTTTTAGAGAAACCGACGTAATGTCCGTTCACCCAGAGATAGAAGAAACTGTCCACGCCGTCGAATTTCAAAAAGACGCGGTCTCCTTCCCAGCCCTCCGGAAGCTCGAAATCCCTGCGGTAACTGCCGACAGGATTGCGCGCGGAATAGTTGGTGTAATTCTTCGGCGGTTCCCCCATGACGCTTGATCCGCCCGGCCTGTCGACAGCGAAAGGATAGCGTATGTTCGTGTACAGAGCCGTTCCCCAGCCGCCTTTGCCGTTGGCGCCCATAGCCTGCCAGGAGCAGGGCACCTTGATAACGGGCCACCCGGAAACGTCAAAGTCCGGCTTGTAAAAATCCGCCGGCCTAGACTCCGGATCCTTCGCCCAGTTGAAGCGCCAGGCCGTCTCGGAATTAAGCGACACCATTCTGTCGGAAAATTTGGGCAGGATCTCAAGCGCCTTTTCAAGCGTGGAAAAGGGCGCGAAAGAAGCCCGTGTCTGCTCTCTGCCAAAAGAAAGCTTCTGATTGTTCTGCCACTCGTCGCCGATTGGCTCCGCGGCAGCCGTGATAGTCGTAGTTGACATAATCGCAAGTGTAAGTAAAATAGCCCTCATAATGAGGTATTTTACCAAAAATCAAACCGCGCCGCACCGCCCCGTTTGACTTTCAAACTAAGAAGTGCTAACATATCTCGCACAATTTGATTTTGAAAAACGCGCCCGTGGCTCAATTGGATAGAGCGTTTGGCTACGGACCAGAAGGTTAGGGGTTCGAGTCCCTTCGGGCGTACCATCTTTTTCCGCCGGAGATTTTCTCCGGCGGTTTTTTATTTATTGCGCTGTTTCAAATTCGTGGCGCAGTGTGCCTCAAATTCAGCAAAGCAAGCCGAAAACAGTTAAACTCTTGATTACACGCAACTTCAAATTCGGCACACAGTGTGTGCCGAATTCAAAAAGTGCTTAACACATTGAAAACACGGCATTTCAAATTCGGCCCACAGTGTGGCGCGAATTCAGCAAAAGAGGCCAAAACCGTTAACTTATTGATATGTAGTTATTTCAAATTCGGCACACACTGTGTGCCGAATTTAATTTTCTTGCTTCTTTGTCTCTTTTTTCCTACACAAAATTACCGACATGGATGACTTGATATTTTTTGGCATTTCATACAATGGGGATAGATGATCGTTTTTTAGCCCTCATACAGGAGTATCGCACATATGAAATCACCAACAGAACCAATCAACGACAAAACTACAGAGGCAATCTATACTTCCATAAGATCCTTTGTCATTAACGCTCAAAACAAAATTTATTCTGCTATTAATTCTGCTATGGTTACTGCTTATTGGGAAATAGGAGAACAGATATACAAAGTATGCGGAGAAAACGATAGAGCTGAATATGGTCAAAACATACTAAAATATCTTTCTGACAGGTTAATCGCAGAGTTCGGCAAAGGGTATACGGTGCGAAATTTACGAGCAATGCGTCAATTTTATTGTTGCTTTAAGTTTCGACATAAGTTGTTTGCTGAACTCAGTTGGTCGCATTATCGTTTGCTAATGAAGATCACAGATAAAACCGCTCGTGATTTCTACACAGAGGAATGCGTCAAGGCCGCCTGGAGCGTTCGGCAGTTGGAACGGCAGATCAACACGATGTATTATCAGCGGCTTCTCGCGAGCAAAGACAAAGATGCCGTTAGAGCTGAAATACAAAGAACCGAGCCAAAACCGGAATATGAAAAAGTCGTCAAGAATCTTTATGTCATGGAGTTTTTACAAATAAAGCCTGACACCAAAGTTTATGAGGAGGAAATTGAACAAGCCTTGATCGACCATTTGCAGCAATTTCTTTTGGAGCTTGGACGCGGTTTTTCACTTGTCGCCCGTCAAAAACGTTTTACGCTGAACGGACAGGATTTCTTTATAGATCTGGTGTTTTACAACTATATCCTGAAATGTTTTGTCCTGATCGACTTGAAAACAACCAAGCTCACGCATCAAGACTTAGGACAAATGCAAATGTACGTTAATTTCTACACAAGAGAATTGATGAACGAGGGCGACAATCCTCCCATCGGAATAGTGCTGTGCGCCGAAAAAAATGACGCTGTTGTCAAATATACCTTGCCCGTAGATAACAACCAGATATTCGCGTCAAAATTTTTGACCTGCCTTCCTACGGAAGAAGAGCTGAAGAGAGAATTGCGCCTGGATTCGTTTATAAAAATTGAGAAATAAAAACACTATCGGCTGCAGATCTCTTCCACCATGTGGACAAAGTTTTCTTTGCCGGTTTTGATGTTGAGGGAGACCTTGAGGTAGTAGACGGGAGGGGGATTTAATTCTAATCCGGCGCGCTTTGAAAAGCGCACGGCGTCTTTTTCGGTAACGAGAATGGCCTGGCAGTCGAAGTTTTTGGCGGTCTCGTAGATCTTCTCTATCTCATAGCGCATGAAGCGGTGGTGATCGGCGAAGAAGCGCTTGGCGTTTATCTTTGCGCCGTTCTTTTCCAGGATATTGACGAAACCTTCGGGCTGGGCGATGCCGGTCACGACCATGATGGGAAGGTCCTTGAGAAGGGAGACGGGAGATTCCTTGTCGGTGTGGACGCTGATTAGTTTGTCGGGCTCGTACTGGCAGGTCAGGATGTCGGCGTTTTTATTGTAAAGACGGATGTCGGCGACGAGGTCCTCGTATTTCTCTTCCGTTAAGTTTTCGGATTTCGTGATGAAGATGTGGTCGGCCCTTTCCAAGCCTTCTATGGGCTCCCTTAGGAGGCCGGCGGGCAGGATCCTACCGTAGCCGAAGGGACAGTTGGCGTCAACAAGAACGATGTCTTTCTGGCGGCGCATTCTCAAGTGCTGCATGCCGTCGTCTAAGATGATGGTGTCCACGCCGAATTCCCGCATGGCGTAGCGGGCGCCCCGCACTCTGTCGGGATCGGTCACGACCACGACGTTTTTTAGCTCCTGGGCGAGCATGTAGGGCTCGTCGCCCGCGATCTTCGGGGAGAGCAGAAGATTCTTGCCGTCGCAGACGACCTTGGTCTTGTTGCTGAAATCCTTGTGTTTAAGCCTGAAGCGCAAACTTGGGGAATGGGATTTGTAGCCACGGCTCACGATGGCGACTTTTCTTCCGCCCTTGGAGAGCGCCTGGGAAAGCAGCGCGACAACGGGCGTCTTGCCGGTGCCGCCCACGGTGATGTTGCCGACGCTTATGACGTAGCAGCCGGGCCAGTAGCGCTTGCAGTAGCCCTTTTTGTACATGGCGTTGCGAAGGGAGACGATACCGCCGTAAATTTTGCCGAGGACAATGAGGATGGGCCAGACTATGTAGCGGCGCCAGGTGGTGTCGTTACCGGAAATAAGTCTTTTCCATTTCTGCTCTCTGGAGAGTTTGTTTTTTCTCATTGCTTTTTAGAAGCGGATTCGGCTGCCTCTATGAGTTTTTTGGCGACGGTCGCTTTGCTGACAAGACCGCAGCGCTCCTCTTTCCCGTCGGGGAAAAGGAAGACGGCCCTTAATTTTTCGCTGGCGAAACCGGCGTCGGATCTGGAAACGTCGTTTGCTACGATCATGTCGAGGCCTTTCACGAACATTTTCCGTTTAGCGGAAGCAAGGATGTCGTTTGTCTCAGCGGCGAAACCGATGACGAAGCGCTTGCCCTTCTCTTTGGCGACGCCTTTAAGGATGTCTTTCGTGCGGACTAATTCCAGGACCGCTTTCTCGGCGATCTTGTGCTCTTTCTGTTTCAGTCTTTTCGCTGGCTTGAAATCGCTGACGGCGGCGGTCATGATGAGGACGTCGCATTTAGGGAATTCTTTCACAATGGCCTCATACATGTCCTCGGCGGAGACGACGGGAATGAATTTGCAGCCCTTGGGCGGTTTTAAATTCACGGGCCCGCTGACCAGAACGCACTCATAGCCCCGCTTTACCGCTTCCTTGGCGACTGCGAAGCCCATCTTTCCGGAGCTGGGGTTGGAGAGGAAGCGCACCGGGTCGATGTATTCCCTGGTCGGTCCAGCGCTGACTAAAAACCTTAATTTCATTACTGTTTCAGCGCTTTTATAATTTCTTCCAAAGGCGCGAGACGACCCAGGCCGCACTTTCCGCAGGCCAGTTCGCCTTCCGTAGGATAGATGACTTCGACGCCCCTGTCTTTCAGCTTTTGGATGTTTTCCTTGGTGGCGCTTGCTTCCCACATGCCGTCGTTCATGGCGGGCGCCACGATCTTCCTGCCTCTGTGGGCGAGGATGACGGAGCTGGGGCCGTCGTCAGCGAAACCGTAAGCCATCTTGGCGATGAAATCGGCGGAGGCCGGCAGCACTATTACCGTTTCGCAAAGCTCGGCCAGAGCTACGTGCTCGGGGCGCCAGTCCGCGGGCTGGGCGAACTGATCGATATAGACGGGATTCCTGGAGAGCGTTCTAAAGGTCACTTCGCCGACGAATTCCGTCGCGGCTTTCGTCATGGCGACGTGCACGTTGAAGCCTTCCTTTACGAGAAGGCGCGTGAATTCGCAGGCCTTGTAGGCCGCTATGGATCCTGTGACGACTAAAAGAATGTCTTTCATTTGTTTCCTCCGTAGATGAGGTCCTCAAGTTCGTTTGCGGCCCGGTCGACGTCGTCGTTCACGACGACGTGGTCGAACCAGACGCTCTCGGCCATCTCGCTCTTGGCTTTGGCCAATCTTCTTTCTATCACTTCCTCGCTGTCGGTGGCGCGGCCTCTTAATCTTCTTTCCAGCTCTTCAAAGGAGGGCGGCATAATGAAGATAAGGTGCGCTTCCGGCATTTTTTCATGCACGGATCTGGCGCCCTGGACGTCGATGTCCATCAGAACGTAGTAGCCCTCGCTGAGCTGCTTTTCCACCGCTTCCCTGGGCGTTCCGTAATAGTTGCCGTGCACCGTGGCGTGCTCCAGAAAGCGGTCTTCTTTTAGCCAGGTCTGGAAGGTTTCCACTGTCAGGAAAAAGTAATCCTTGCCCTCCGTTTCGCCGACTCTCGGCGCTCTGGTGGTCGCGGAGACGGAGAAGCGCAGATCATCGTGCCTGGCCATCAGCTTGGCTACGATGGTGGATTTTCCCGCGCCGGAAGGACCGGTCAGGACAAACGCTCTGCATTTGGGATCAGCCATTACTGCTTTTTCGTTTTGATAGTCTTTTTGGCGGCGGGCTTTTTGGTTTCTTTCTTGGCGGCCGGTTTTCTTCCGGGCTTTTTGGCGGCGGGCTTTTCTTCCTCGGGTTCCTTGTCCTTTTTGGGCGCGGCTTTCTTGGCCGGGACCAGATCCTCGAAGAAGGTTTCCCTGTTGGCCCAGATCTCCTCGATGTTGTATTCCGCCCTGGCTTCTTCCGTGAAGAGGTGGACTATAACGTCGACAAGGTCGACCGCCACCCAGTTGTTGCCGGAGAGCGTTTCGTCCGCGCTGTAGGGCTTGACGCCCATGTTTTTCAGCTCTTTCAGAAGGTTCTGGCCGGCCGCCTGCATCTGCCTTTCGTTCCTGACGGAACCGACGATGAAGAAGTCCGTGATGGGAGAGAAGCCTCTGACATCATAGATCTTGATGTCGCTGACCTGCTTGTCTTCCAAAAGCTTGCGGTAGGTGAAAACGATCTCGGGGAGGTTGGGGTTCTTTGCGGTTTTTGCCATGTTATTTTCCTGTATAAAGTTTTTTCGCTTGGATCAGTTTCCAAACGCTGGAAATAATATCTTTCTTATCTATCTTACCTTCTTTCAGTTTTTGACGCAAAGCCGTGGAAGAAACATCCGTGGCGGGACCTTTTATCAGAAGGTCCCCCGGCTTTATCTTCGCCGTTTCTCCCTTGCGCTGGTAAACGGCTAGCTTCGCCAGTTTTTTTATTTTTTGGGGTTCGCGCCAGGTATTGAAACCCAAGTAATTGTCGGAGCCCAAAAGGAAGTAGAGCTCGCAGGGCGCGAATCTTTTTTTCAGCGTTTGCAGCGTTTCCACGGTGTAGGAAACGCCGCCTCTTTTTAGTTCGCAGCGCTCCAACCTGAAGGCGGGGTCTTTTTTCAGCGCGGCGTTTATTAGCTCGCAGCGGACTTCGTTGTCAGCGTAGATCCTGCCTTTTTTGTGCGGCGCCTGGTAGGCCGGCACAAAAAGCAGAAGATCGAGTTTCAATTGCTTTTTCGCCCTTCTGGCGATCGCTAGGTGCGTCTTGTGGACAGGGTCGAAAGAGCCGCCGAAGACGCCGATCTTCAGTTTCGCCCGACGAGGCTTCAGAAGTTTCGCGATGTCACGGGGCTTTTCGGCGTAGAGTTCCGGCTTGTAGGGCGCGACGTCGCTTTTGTCCCGGAAGCCCCATTTGACCGCCATCACGGGGATACCGGCGTTCCTGGCGGTCTGCATGTCCACTTCGGAGTCTCCTACGTAGATCGCTTCCTCAGATTTGGCGTCAAGCAATCTCAGGGCTTCCCAGACCGCGTCAGGAGCGGGCTTCCTACTCCTCCCCTCCTTGTCGCCCAAGGCGACGTCCCAAAGCGCGGGGAAAAAGCGCTTGGCCAGTTTTCTGACCGCACGCTCGGGTTTGTTGGAAACGATGGCGATCTTGAAGCCAAGGTCCCTTAGTTTTTTCAGCTCTTCTATGATCCCGGAATAGGGCCTGGTCTTTACGACGGTATGCGCCGCGTAGTAGCGGCGCATATCCGCCAGCATTTCCGAATATTCGGGATCGCTCAGGCCCAGTTTGAGCGAACGCTCCACGAGTTTTCCCACGCCGTTGCCAACGTAGCGCCGAGCCTCGCCGAGCGTGATAGGAGGCCTATTATGTTTGCTCAGGGCGAAATTGACGGCGGTCTGGAGATCCATTAGGGTGTCAAGAAGCGTCCCGTCAAGATCGAAGACCGCGCATTTGATGGTCTTGCCCATCAATTCCACCAGAGCGCGCCCTCCATCTTTTGCCTGATCATGTTCCTCTTGAGGAAACCTATGGCGCTCTCCAAGCCTTCCCTGGGCGTCATAAGACTGTCTTCGTGCTCGATACTAAGGGCGTAGTCGTAGCCCTCCATTCTAAGGGCGCCGAAGATCTGCTTCCACTTTTGCTCAGACATGCCGTGGCCGACGGTCCTGAAGAGCCAGGCGCGGTCCCTTTCCTTGTCGAAGGGCTTCGTTTCCAATACGCCGGTTCTGTTTGCGACTTCCGGATGCATCTCGGTGTCCTTGGCATGGAAGAAGTGGATCGCTTTGCCAAGGTAGCGGATGACGGAAACGATGTCCATGCCCTGCCAGATGAGGTGCGAAGGATCAAGGTTTGCGCCTACTATGTCGCCAACGGCCGCTCTCAGGCGGAGCAGACTGTCGGGATTATAGACGCAGAATCCCGGATGCATTTCAAGGGCGACGTATTTCACACCGCCGTTTTCCGCGATCTTCGCGGCCTTCTGCCAGTACGGAATCAGAACTTCGTTCCACTGGTAGTCCAGGACTTTCCTATACTCGGTGGGCCAGGTGCAGGTCACCCAGTTGGGCTGGTCGCCCTTGCCGTCGCCGGGACAGCCGGAGAAGGTCACCAGGTGATCGACGTTAAGCTGCCCGCAGAGCTCGCAGGCCGCCTCGTAATCCTCTTCGAATTTCGCGGCGATCTCGGGATTAGGGTGCACGCAGTTGCCGTGGACGGAGAGCGCGACCAAATTGATTTGGTGCTTCTCGAAGGTGTCCAGGAGTTCCTGCCTGGCCTTGGGGTCTTTCACGAGCTTCTTCGCGTCCGCGTGCGCCGTGCCGGGGTATCCTCCGACGCCCAGCTCCAGGGCCTCGACGCCCAATCCCTTCAGATACGCAAGGGCGGCGTCCAGGCTCATGTCGCTCAACGCGGGGCTGAATACGCAAAGCTGCATAATGTCTCCTTATTTCTTGGTGGCTTTCTGCTTCTTGAAGTAATAGGGTTTGCCGGTCTTGGCGGATTCGTAGATGCCTTCCAGGATCTGCGTGACGACATAGGCCTGCTCGGCCTTGACAACGAGTTCGCCCTTGCCGAGGACGGCCTGCGTGAAGACGCGGGCTTCCCTGTCTTCGGAAGTCTCGGAGTGACCGTCGTAGAAAGCGACGCCGCTGGCTTTGAGGTCGGGTTTAAGGACGTAGCGGGCGTTGTTCTTGATGCCGTTGATCCTAAGCCCGTCCTTCATGTCGGCGCCGGCTAGGGTGCCGCTGAATTCCGTACAGGCTTCGCCGGTATTGAGCGTGTTGAGAGCCCAGCTGGATTCCACGATGATGGTGGCGCCGTTTCTCATGACGACGAAACCGAAGGCGCTGTCTTCCACGGTGAATTTTTTGGGATCCCAGTCGCCCCAGGCGTTGCCCTGGTCGGTCTGCTTGTTGAGCTTGTGGTACGTCGTGCCGACGGCGTAGGCGGGCTCGTAGTTGTTCAGCATGTAGAGCGTCAGGTCGAGAGTATGCGTGGCGATGTCGATAAGGGGACCGCCGCCCTGCTGCTTCTCATCAAGGAAGACGCCCCAGGTGGGGACGGCTCTGCGCCTTATTGCCTGGGCCTTGGCGTAGTAGATGTCGCCGAAGGTGCCCTTCTCACATTCCTTCTTCAAAAAGATGGCCTGAGGGGTGTAGCGGCTCTGATAGCCGATTGTGAGGATGCGTTTATATTTCTTGGCGGCGTCCAGCATTTTCTTCGCTTCCTTGCTGTTGATAGCCATGGGCTTTTCGCACATGACGTGCTTGCCGGCTTTCATGGCGTCCACGGAAATGAAGCTGTGGGCGAGGTTCGGAGTCAGGACCAGGACCGCTTCTATTGACTTGTCTTTCAGAAGTTCCTTGTAATCCTTGTAAACTTTTGCGCCGGGAACGCCGTATTCCTTGGCGGCCTTTTCCGCTCTTTCCACGATGATGTCGCAGAAAGCGACCAACTCAGAATCAGGGTTGTGCTTGTGGGCCGGAAGGTGCTTGCCGTTGGCAATGCCGCCGCAGCCGATGACGCCGATGCGAACTTTTTTCATTTTTATCTCCTTAAGTTTGGGATGTTATTTTTGATTACTTTTCTTCGATGGGTTCCAGAGGCTTGACGTTGGGACAATCGATCTCACTAAGCCACTTGTCGGGCTTCACGAATTCGGCGATGTTAGAGAGAAGTTTCTGGATCTTGGGATCCTGATAGATCGGATAAGTCTCGTGTCCGGGCTGGAAGTAAATGATCTTCCCGTAGTAGCGCTTGAAGAAAGCGATGGATCTAAAGACTTCTCCTCCCTGGAACCAGCCGATGCCGAGAAGCCTGTCGGGCTGCGGGATGCCGAAAGGTTCGCCGTACATTTCTTCATGCGGCAGCTCGAGGTATTCGCCCTCCAGGCCTTCGAAGATCTGATGATTGGGCTCCACGAACCAGAGTCTTTCCTTTTCGGCCACTTCCCTCCATTTGAGCGTGCAGGGGCCGCCCACCAAAGCGCGGAAGGGCTTGGCAAGGTGCGCGGAATGCAAAAAGACGACGCCCATGCCTTTCCAAACGCGGCGCACGATCTTTTTGACGAGCTCGTCGCTAACGTTGCCGTGATAGCAATGCCCCCACCAGAAGAGCACGTCGGTGGATTCCAATATCTCGTCCGTCAGCTGCTTTCCGTCGTCGCCTTCATTTTGCAGAACGAGCGTCGTTTTGTTGCCGGCTTTTTCCAAAAAGGCGGCGATGGTCTCGCCCATGCCGATGGGGTAGGCTTCCTTTACCCTGCCTTCGCGCATCTGCTTGTAGTTTTCGCACCAGACCGTGATGTTCATAATTTCCCCCGAAAAGTTTGTGTTAAAAATCTATCTCGATCACTTTGTTTTCCGCGGCGGATTTGGCGGCCGCAGTCATGATCTTAAGTACGCGCAGGACTTCCCAGTTCTTGACATAAGGATCCTCTTCCTTTCTCATCGCCTTGATGAAATGCTTGTAGAAAGCGAAGGGCTCGGGCTTCACGATTTCTAAGGGCAGCGTCTCCACGGTGTCGTGGGGACGGTACGCCATCGTCTTGGTGAAGCCGTTGCCGGCCTTGATGCCGGTTATTTCCCTGGGTTTTTCCGTGTAGATGGGCCTGACCATCTTGCCGTTAAGGTCCCAGTCCTCCACTACCGCCGTGCCGTCGTGGCCGTAGACCACCCAGCGGGGAAGCGGCGTGAAGCAGTTGGTGTCAACGACGACTTCGACGCATTTGTTGCCGCTGAAAACCATCTCGAGCTTGAAGGCGTCGTCGCAGTCGTAGCCCGCTTCGTAAGAGTACTGGCAGTAAAGGTGCAGAAGCTTTTCCTTCATCATGAACATGATTTGGTCGATCATATGCACGCCCCAGTCCAGCATCATGCCGCCGCCTTTGATTTTCTCGCATCTCCAGCCGCCGGGCACGCCGTTGGCGCCCTGGACTCTCGATTCTATGCGGCCGATGGGACCCAAAAGATTCTTCTCGTAAATGTTTTTCACGATCAGGTAGTCTTCGTCCCAGCGCCTGTTCTGATGCACCATGAGAAGCGTTCCGCATTCGTCGGCGGTCTCCGCCATGTCCTCGAAAAGACTGGGATTGATGGCGGCGGGCTTTTCGCAGATGACGTGCTTGCCCGCTTTGGCGCAGGCTTTGGCGTAGAAGGGATGCCAGTCGTTGGGCGTCGCGATAAGGACCGCTTCCAATTCCGGATCCGAGAGCATTTCCTCGTAAGTCTTGTAAACGTACAGTCCGTTTTCAATTGCTCTCTTCTGGCTCTTGGGGTCGATGTCGTAGATGCCCTTCGCTTCGATTATCCCGCTTTTGGCCATATGTTTGACATGGTATCCGCCCATGCCGCCGTAACCGATGACGCCGATCTTAACCGTGCTCATAGTCTTTTAATTTTTTCTCCTTGCTTTTTGGTTTTTTATTATTGTTTATATTTTATTATTTTTTTCTTTTCTAGCTCATTGCGCGAAGCCGCGCCACTCTTTTCTCGATAGGCGGATGGGTGGAGAAAAGCGAATCGGCGCTGAAAAAGGATTTTTTGAAAGGCTCCGCGATATAAAGCGCCCTGGTGGCGCCGGAGGCGCCTTTCACCTCGCCGGGATCCCCGGCTATCTTTTCCAAAGCCCTGGCCAGGCCTTCGGGATTCCTGGTGAGGGAGACGGCGCCGGCGTCCGCCAGATACTCCCTTTCCCGGGAGATGGCCAGCTGCACGATGGTGGAAAGAATAGGCGCGAAGATCATCAGCGCCAGGGCCAGGATTATGACGAGCCCCTGGCCACCGCCCTTCCTGGAGGAGGACTTTCTGCTTCCCCCGAAGATCATGAAGCGCCAGGCGAAGCGGGCGATCATGGCCACCGCGCCCACCAAAACGCAGACCAGGGTGGAGAAAAGAATGTCGTAATGCCTGATGTGGGACAGCTCGTGGGCGATGACGCCCTGCAGCTCGTCGCGGTTCAGCTTTTGCAGAAGCCCTCTGGTGACCGCCACCGCGCTGTCCTTGGGATTCCTTCCGGTGGCGAAGGCGTTGGGCGCCGCTTCCTCCATGATGTAAACCTTAGGCATGGGGAGTCCGCCGGCGATGGTCATTTCTTCCACCACGTTGTAAAGCTGTTTCTCAACTCTGGGATCCGCCTCTTTGGCTCCGCTCAAAGCCATGATGGCCGCGCTTCCCTGGAAATATCCGAAGAGAATGTAAACCGCAACGAAGATAAGGGAAAGGAACACTATGAAGCCCTGCTCCTCGGGAGGGAAGAATGCGGAAAGCGCCAGGCAGAAAGCCGTCAGTAGGATCGCCAGAAGCGCGACGAAGAAAACGGATTTCCGCTTGTTGGCCGCGATGCAGTCGTGGATGCTTTTTCTTTCCGCCATTTACAGCACCGTGTCAGAACTTCACTTCCGGAGCGGCCTGCTCCGCTTCCGAAACTTGGAAGCATTCGTAGGGCTTGAAAGAAAAAAGCTTCGCGATGATCACGCTGGGAAAACTTTCGCAGCGGGTGTTGAAAGAAAGAATGCTGTCGTTGTAATGCTGTCTGGCGAAAGCCACTTTGTTTTCCGTGGACGTCAGCTCTTCCTGCAGCGAGAGCATGTTGGCGTTGGCTTTCAGTTCCGGGTATCTTTCCACCACCGCCAGAAGCCCGTGCAGCGAGCTTGTCAGTTTGTTTTCCGCGGCGACGGAATCGCGGACATCCTTGGCGTTCAAAGCCTGGTTGCGCGCCTCTATGACTTTTTCCAGCGTCTCTTTCTCATACTGCATGTAGCCTTTGACGCACTCCACCAGATTGGGGATCAGTTCATGGCGCCTTTTAAGCTGCACGGAGATCTGGCCCCAGGCGTTTTTGATCTCGTTTGCCCCGCGGATAAAAGCGTTGTAGGTCGCGATGATCCAGAAGGCCAAGACCGCCAGCACGATAATAGTTATAAGCATAGTCGTCCTTGTTTTTTATTTCTTAAATTTCTTATTTATTGTAGCAAATCCGAGCAGAGTTAAAAAGCCCGCCCGGGCTTTGATTTTCCGCAAACTTTTCGCTTCATTTTCAAGGGCGCTCCGCCAATTTTGAAAGCCGAGCGCTCCGCGGTTTCGTTTTCGCCTTCTTCCCGCGGCCGGCAAAAGTGAATAATTGGTTTTTTCCACATTCTTATCAACAGGTTGCTAACAAGTTATCCACATAATGTATGTCTTCCTTCTTCCGACATTTGCCCAAGCTTTCGAAGGCGGCGCAAAAGTCCTTCCGGACGGGCCCGGCAGCCTTGGGCCGGCGCTTTTTTCGGCGCTTTTTTCGCTTTGCTCAAATTAGCGGTTTGCAAATATTTATATTTTAGCTCTCCGCCTCTCTTGCTTTTCTCGGTCCGGTTTGGTAGAGTGTTATCCGTGCCTTTTATCAACCCTAGGAAAGAGTCTTCTTTCGGCTGAGATATTAACAGCCTTTTGAAACTTTTCCAAAAAACCGTCTTTACAAACGGGGAGGATTTTGATAAAGTGGTGCCGTTCTTTTTTGTGAAAAAAGCAAAAGAGGACCCAGAAAGAGCATGGTGCTCTCTTTGGTGTGTGTGACCATAAAACAGATATTATCGCTTCCCTTCGGGGGATCGTTATAACTTTATTCGTGTAAGGTTTTTTTGTGAACGACTATCAGAGAATGTGGGAGAAAGTCCTGGACCTTGTCCGCCAGACAACGGATCCGATGGTATTCTCGGCTTTCTTCTCTTCTGTGCAACCTGTGTCTTTTACAGATGGACTTTTCTCAATTCGTACTAACAATCCGCTGACCGCGGAATATGTGAAGAAGAATCTGGGAGCCGTCATCGAGAGCAATCTCTCGAAGGAAGCCCAAAGAAAAGTGACTCTGCAGGTCATCGTGAAAGATGATCCGGAAATAGAAGATGAGCCGCCTGCTTTCGAGGAGGAGGCCGATGCTTTGCCTGTTCCCGAAACAAAAACGCTGCGCGCCCAGGAACCGCCGAAATTGAACGCCAATTACGTTTTTTCAAATTTCATTATCGGCCCTTCCAACCAGTTCGCCCACGCCGCCGCTTACGATGTCGCCCACAATCCGGGAACGTCTTACAATCCGCTTTTCATCTACGGCGGTTCCGGCCTTGGAAAAACTCACCTTCTGCACGCCATCGGGCATGCGATCTACGAAAGGGACAACAGCAAGCGTATCCTCTACATCACCTGCGAGAACTTCTGCTCCGATTTCCAGGCCTCTCTTTCCCTGAGGAACAACATCCATTATTTCAGGGAAAAATACCGCTCCAACTACGACGCCATTCTTATAGACGATATCCAGCATCTTTCCCTAGTGAACAAGACGCAGGAAGAATTCTTCAATCTTTTCGAGTATCTCTATTCCAACAAATGCCAGATCGTCATGACCTGCGACAAGTCTCCGAAAGATCTGAAGAATATTTCCGAAAGGCTTATCACACGTTTCGAATGGGGCGTGGTGGCGGACATTCAGCCGCCTGATTTTGAGACCAGGCTCGCCATCATCAAAAACAAGTGCTTGTCGCTCGGCTTCGACATCGGCGACGACGTGGGCCGTTTCCTGGCCGAGAAGATTCAGAATCACGTCAGGGAAATAGAAGGCGTTCTGACCAGGCTCAGCATTTACGCGTCTCTTCAGAATCAGCCCATATCCATCAAGCTGGCCAAAGAATGTCTGAAGGAATACACTTCCGACCAGAACATCTCCATGGACGTCATCAAGCGCGCCGTGGCCGCTTATTTTGACATCAGCATCGCTGACCTTACTTCCAAGAAGCGTCCGAAAAATATCGCCAAGCCCAGACAGCTAGCCATGTTCCTCTGCCGCTCCATGACCAACAGCTCCCTTAACGAGATTGCTGCTTCTTTCGGCGGCAAAGACCACACCACCGTGCTCTACGCCTGCCGCAAGATTGAAGAATGCAAAAACACCGACGACGATCTGAGTTCCCAGATAGACACGCTGAAAAAGTACATCATAAAAAATAGAAGAGAAGAGATAGACCACTAACTTTTCTTAAAAGACGGCTCCGAAAAAAGGAGCCGTTTTTTTATGCCTTTTTTCTCTTCTTCTTTTATCTACAACTTACTCACAAATTACTAATAAGTAAAAAAAATAGCGATAAGCTGTGAATAAAATGCGAAGAATTTTCCTCAGTTTTCCACATGTTGAAAACCCCCTGCTTTTTTCACTTTTCTATTCACAGCTTTTCAACCGCCTTTTAAGTTATAAATATTTATAAAAACCTAACTTATATTTTTATCTACTTAATTCAACAAGCATAATGATAATAATAAATATAGATATTTAAAGATTATTTTTTGTTATTGAAGGTGCAAAAACAAAAGCGCTCTTTTTATCAACAGTCTTTTCATAGCTTCCTTGTCAGCGGAGAAGAAAATATGCTAGAATAGGATAATAAAAATTTAACCTTTTACCTTTTCCCCTTTATGAAATTTACATGCGCTATTTCCGACCTGCGCGACGCCGTGCAGCTTTTGCAGCCAGTTTGCTCCAATAAACCGGCTTTTCCGATCGTGGCCAACATTCTCATCAAGACCGGCGAAAATTTCGTCGAGCTGGTTGGGACGGACCTGGACATCACCATCAAGACTTCCATTGAAGCGACGGTGGAAAGTCCCGGCGAAACTACCGTTCCCGTCCGCTATATGAGGGACACTTTGGTCAAGATCAAAAACGTCGCCCAGATCAACGTTGAGGTCGATGACAACAACGTGATCAAAATTACCGCCGGCGAAAGGATCAAATGTAATTTGAGAGGCATGGCGGCCGCTGATTTCCCGACTTTCCCGGTTTTGAGCGACTGCGAGACCGTGACGATCCCCGTCAAGGAATTCTCGAAGATGTTGCGTTACACCGGCTACGCCATGTCTCATGACGAGCAGAGATACATCCTGAACGGCATATGCTTCAGTTTCGGCGAGCAGCTCGACGTGGTGGCCACGGACGGACGCCGTCTGGCGAAATATTCTCTTCCTGAAGTGAAGAGCGAAAAAGTCAGCCAGATCATCATCCCTACCAAAGCCATCAACATGATGCAGCAGCTTCTCATCGGCGACGATCCCGTGACTGTCCGCTTCTCCTCCTCCCAGGTCGAGATCACCGTGGGCAAAAACACGCTGGTCGCCAGGTTGATGGACGGCCATTATCCCGATTACAAACAGGTGCTGCCGAAAAACAAGAGTTTCTCCCTGACGCTTAATTCCGGAGATTTCTCCAACGCCGTCGAGCTTGCCTCCGTAGTCACCGACAAGAACAAGCAGGGCGTGGTGAAACTGAGCCTTGCCTCCGGCAAGATGAAAGTTTCCGCCCAGACCGCCGAGATTGGCGAAAACAGTGCGGAACTTGAAACGGAATACGCCGGAGAACCCATGGACATTTCCTTCAACCCCGCTTATCTCATGGATGTTTTCCGCAACATTGACGAAACGGAAGTCACCATGGACGTCATCAATCCCATCAGCCCCACTGTCATCAAGACCAACGAGAATTTCATCAGCATCATAATGCCGATGCGCTTCTGATCTTTCTGGCAAAGCTGAATCAAAAAAGAAAGAAGACCGCCGGAAGGCGGTTTTCTTCTCTCTAACGAAAAAACGCAACATTCCCGCTGCAAAAAATGACAAAGAACCCGTTTAAAAAAAGCGACGAGCTGGTGGAGGATTTTCTGAAAGACATTCTTGGCGACGAGAAGGGAGCGTTCATAAAGATCAAAAACGGCTGGAAGGAAACAGTCGGCGACGAGCTGGCCAAGCACACCGAGCCGGAGGAATTCAACAAGGGCGTTCTTTACGTCAAGGTCACAGGAACGATTTGGCGCAAAGAGCTTAAGATGACCGCCGGGAGGAAGGTCGAGCAGGTCCTTGCAGGCAAGTTTCCCCAGATAAAGAAGGTCGTCTGGCGATGAAGGGAAAAATACTGCTGGGCTGTTTCGATGTTTTCCGGGACGAGGATGTCTGCCGTTCCAGGGAAGCGTATTTTTGGCTCAAGGAAAACAAAAACGACGCTTTCGCCGCCAGGCTCCTGACGGTCGGCTGGGAGGAAAACCGCAGGGAGACGGAAGCGATCGCTCAGGAAGACTGGAGAGCCGTGGTGTTTCTGGGCAACGGCCGGGGCGGCGAGCACAAGATAGAAAAGCTTGGCTTGAACGCCCAGGGCACGAACATCCTGGACAACCGGAACGAAAGGTGCGGCCGGGACGTCATCCTGGAGGAAGGCAAGGCGGCGTATTTTTCTGTTTGGAACACGGAGAAGCTTTTGGAAGAAATGCGCAAAAAAGCCATCCCCTGCCAGCTCTCCTACTATCCCGGGCTTTTTCTTTGCAACGGATCGCTGTACCGTTCGCTGCACCATGAGAGCGGGAAGAAGGAGAAGCGTCCGACGCTGCTTATTCACTTAAGCCCGGAGCGGGAAATCGCAAAAGACCTGCCCGGGATCCTGGAGGCTCTGCAGGATTCTCTTGCCGGGATCTAGGCCGGAAAAAGCTTCCTCCATTATCTGGCGCGATCTGCTATAATTAATTATATGAAAGGAAAAAATTACGAAACGGACGTCCTCGTCATCGGCTGCGGAGTCGGCGGCGCGGTGACGGCTTTGGCGGCGGCCGACAACGGCTGCAAAGTCATCATGCTTTCCCGCAAGGAAGGCGTGGAGGACACCTCCACGGTGCGCGCCCAGGGCGGCATAATCTACAAAGGAAAACTTCCGCCGGAGGAACTGGGCAAAGACATCCAGACCGCCGGCTGCGGACGCTGCTGGCAGAAAGCCGTGGATCACATGACGAAAGTCGGCCCGGAGCTTGTGGACAAATGGCTGGTCCAGCGTTCCGGAGTGAAGTTCGACGAAGGCAAGGACGGCTACGATCTGACCAGGGAAGGCGGCCACGGGGAGCCCAGGATCGCCCACTGCCGGGACAAAACGGGCTACGACATCGCCCACTGTCTTTTCGACACCGCCAAAAAGCATCCCAACATCACTATTTTGGAAGACGCCACGGCCATCGATCTTTTGACCACCTCGCACCATTCCATCGATCCTCAGGATCTTTACACCCCCACGGAGTGTTTCGGGGCTTACGTTTTGTTAAACAAGCCCCATGAGATCGTCGAGATCTACGCCAAGGAAACGGTCTTGGCCACCGGCGGATTGGGCCGCATTTATCTGCACACCACCAACAACGAAAGCGCCCGGGGCGACGGCTACGCCATGGCCTACCGCGCCGGCGCCAGGCTCCTCAACATGGAGTTCGTGCAGTTCCATCCCACCACCTTGTACCTTGAGGGCGCCAGGAATTTCCTGATCACCGAGTCCCTCAGGGGCGAGGGCGCTATATTGAAGGACCGCCACGGCCGCACCTTCGCCGAGCACTACCACGCCATGGGATCATTGGCCCCCAGGGACATAGTGGCCAGAGCCATCCATCACGAGATGCTGAAAGAACAGCAGAACTGCATGTACCTGGACATCTCCTTCAAGGATAGCGAGTGGCTGAAGGAGCGTTTCCCCACCATCTACCAGAACTGCCTGCAGTTCGGGATAGACATAACCAAGGAGCCAATCCCCATCGTGCCGGCCGCCCACTACTCCTGCGGCGGCGTGCTGGTGGACCTTAAAGCTCGTTCCAGCATCGACAGGCTGCGGGCGGTGGGCGAAGTCAGCTGCACCGGCATCCACGGCGCCAACAGGCTGGCTTCCACCTCGCTTCTGGAGGCGGTCATCTGGGGCGCCTGCGCCGGCGAGGACATCGCCAGAAGAGTCGCGGAACAGAAGGAGTGGGCTTTCCCAATTATCAACCAGTGGAAAGAGGAGAACGAGTCCGTGGAGACCGCCATGATCAAGCAGGACTGGATGACCATCCGGCAGACCATGTGGAATTACGTGGGCCTGGTGAGAAGCCCCAAAAGGCTTCACCGCGCCAAACTGATCCTGAGGGAACTTCAGAACGAGACGGAAACCTTTTACCGCCGGGCAGCGCTGACGGACATGATCATCGGGCTGCGCAACGGTTTGCAGTCCGCCATGCTGGTCTTGTACTCCGCCATCCTGAATCCCAGGAGCAGCGGATGCCATTACATTGAGAACGATTAACAAAAAACGCCGAGGAAAAACATTATGCACTACCAAATCGCGCCTCACGGCAATGAATTGATAAACCGCGTCCTCACCGGGGCGCAGAGAGATTTTTGGCAGGAAAAGGCGGAATCTTTACCCAGCATCACGCTGGATAAGAGAAAAGTTTACGACGTCATGATGATCGCGGACGGCGCCTACAGCCCCCTGGAGGGCTTCATGGGCTCCGAGGACTACACCAGCGTCCTCAACAAGATGCGTCTGCCCTCCGGCCTGCCCTGGCCCATCCCCATCGTGTTGGGCGTCCATCCCGACCGGGCCGACGAGTTCGACGTTTACGGTCACATCGCCCTTAAGGACAAGACGGGCCTGACGCTCGCCATCTTGCATCTCACGGAAAAATTCAAAGTCAACAAGGATCTGGAGCTGGCGAAGATCTACCGCACCACCAATCCGGACCACCCCAGCGTCAAGTATCTTTTGGAAGAGAGAGGCGACGTTTTGCTGGCCGGCCCCATCGACGTCATCAACCGTCCGGCGGACGACTTCTTCGACACCAACCGCATGACGCCGGCCCAGACCAGGCGCATTTTCAAGGAACACGGCTGGAGCCGGATCGTGGGCTTCCAGACGCACAATCCCATCCTTAGAAGCCACGAATACATGATCAAGACGGCCCTGGAGCTTTGCGACGGGCTTTTGCTGCACCCTCTGCGCTCCACGCCGCACGCCAACGCCGTGCCCACGGAGCTCAGGATGAAGTGCTACGAGACTTTCATAGAGAATTACCTTCCCGAGGAGCGGGTGCAGCTGGCGGTCTTCCCCATGACCCAGCGCTTCGCCGGCCCCAGGGAGACGGTCCTTCACGCCATCGTGCACAAGAATTACGGCTGCTCGCATTTTATCGTGGGCTACGACCACGCCGGCTGGAAGGATTACTACAACGCCATCGACACCACCAGGATCTTCAGGAATTTCGGGCCTACGGAACTGGGCATCCAGCCCATGTTCTTCGACAGAGTGGTCTATTGCAAAAAGTGCCACGCCATGGTCACGGCCAAGACCTGCCCCCACAGCAGCGGCGATTATGTCAGCCTTACCTGCACGGAAGTCAGGGAAATGCGCCAGAAGGGCATGCCCATGCCGGAGGAATTCATCCGTCCCGAGATCGCGGAACTTCTGATGACGAAGTAAAATGCCGAAGGTCTTTACTCACGCGACGGGCTGCAAGATAAGCTACTGCGACACGAAGGAAGCGGAGGAGCTTTTTTGCGCGGCGGGCTGGGAGATCGCCAGGAAGCCGGAAGAAGCGGATCTTTTTCTTCTGACGGCCTGCACGGTGACCAAGAAAGCGGACGCCGACTTGAGAAAGGCCGCAAGGCAATTGAAAAACAAAAATCCCCGGGCGGAACTTTGGATCTACGGCTGCTGGGCCAGGGTCGCGGAAAAGCACGAGCCCCTGGAACGGGCGGACGCGGTCATAAAAAGCAGGGAAGAGCTGAAGGAACGCTTGGCGAAAAGACAGGGCGAAGCGAAAGCTAAGCCGGAATTGGAAAGGAACAGGCTCTTTGTAAAGATCCAGGACGGCTGCGACCGCTACTGCGCCTACTGCATCGTGCCCTTCGCACGAGGGAACCCGCAAAGCACCCCTTATGAGGAGATCAAAGCGCGAGTTTTGAAAGCGGCGGCCATCGGCCTCAAGGAATGCGTGCTCTCCGGGATCCATTTGGCTTCCTGGCGGGACGGCGAAAAAGACATTGCCGACCTTAGCGCCGCGCTGCTTAAGGACACCCCCATTCCCCGCTTGAGAATAAGCTCCCTGGACGTGACGGGAGCCGGCGGGAAATTAAGGAAGCTGATGCGGGAGGAGAAAAGGCTCATGCCGCATCTGCACATTCCCCTGCAGTCCGGCAGCGACCGGGTACTCAGGCTCATGAACCGCCCGCTTTCCCGCGGCCAGCTCATGGACGCCATGCAAGCCTTCCTGGAGGAAGTCCCCTCTATGATGCTCTCCACGGACATCATCGTGGGCTTCCCGGGCGAAACGGAAGAGGATTTCCAGGAGACCTTGTCCTTCGTAAAGAAGATCCCCTTCGGCAAGATCCACTATTTCCCCTATTCCCCCAGGCCCGGAACAGCGGCGGCCCAAAGGATAGCGGATTTCGTTCCGGAAAAAGTGAAAAAGGAACGGGAAGAGAGGCTGCGCCAGGCGGCGGAAGAGGCGGCCAGGATCTGCCGGGCGCCTTTCCAGGGACAAAGCTTCCAAGTTCTCCTTGAAACTCAAGGACCTTCCGGCTGGCTGGGATTTACGGAAAATTACTTAAGGGTCTGCTCCAAGAAGGCAAATCTCAAGGCCAACGAAATAGCGACCCTCACGATAGACGGTAAAGAGACAGAATTTATTCCTCAATAAGCTATGTGGCAAAAAACCAAAGAAGTTTTAACGGATCTTCTCTACAGAGTGATCTACTTTTTCGGCTGGTGCGGTTTCTGGCTCCTCTTCGGAGTCGGTCACAGGTACAGCATACACCGCACCGACAGGAAGAAAACTTTGAAGGGCAGGAAGCAGGGAGTGCTCATCGTGGCCAACCACGCCAGCTTCCTGGATCCCGGGATCGTCGGCATCATCTTTTTCCACCGCATCTGGTACCTGGCCAGACAGTCGCTTTTTGAGAACAGATCCTTTGCCTGGCTCATCACCGCCGTGGGCGCGCTGCCCATTTCCAGGGAAAAATTAGATCTGGCCACCCTGCGTCAGGTCAAGGCGTACATAGAGCAGGGGCGCGACGTTCTCCTGTTCCCGGAAGGGACGAGGACGGAGGACGGCGAGCTTCAGGAAGGCCAGGCCGGCGTCGGCTTCTTCGCAGACAAAGTCAAAGCGGACATCCTGCCCGTTTACGTCAAGGGCTCCTTCGAGTCCTGGCCCAAGAGCGGGAAATATCATTTCGCCAAGCTTGATTCCATCGTGGGCGATCTTATCCCCTACGAACACTGGCAGACGCTGCCTGCCGGACGCGAGCGCTACCAGCTCATTGCCGACGGCATCATGGCAAAGCTGGCGGAAC
Source organism: bacterium (assembly GCA_017557885.1). Taxonomy (GTDB): domain Bacteria; phylum Auribacterota; class UBA3054; order UBA3054; family UBA3054; genus UBA3054. The sequence continues at coordinate 34,856 of JAFYXV010000013.1, forward strand.
TGAAAAAAGAACTGGAAGAGATCAAAAAGTGAAGGAAAAAAGCGGGATAATTTTTCTGGGCACTCCCCAGATAGCGGCCGCCTGCCTCAAAAGGCTCATTAAGGACGGCCGTCCTGTAAAAGCGGTCCTTACCCAGCCCGACCGTCCGGTGGGCCGGCACAGGATCGTAACCAAAAGTCCCGTCAAGCAAGCCGCGGAGGAAGCCGGCATCGCCGTTTATACGCCGGAAAGCCTGAAGACCGAGGAAATACATGCGCTTTTCGAGGAGCTTTCTCCCAAGGTCGCCATAATCGTGGCTTACGGCAAGATCATTCCCCCAAACCTGCTCTCCATTCCGGAAAGCTTCATCAACCTCCATTTCTCGCTCCTCCCCCTCTACCGGGGCGCCGCGCCTGTGCAAAGAGCCCTCTATGACGGCAGGACCACAACGGGCGTCTCTATTCAGTATCTGGCGGCCAAATTAGACGCCGGCGACATCATAGCCGAGGCACCATTCACCATCAACCCCAAAGACACCACGGAGACCCTGTGGGAGCGTTCTGTGGCCATCGGAGCGTCGCTCCTGACCAGAGTGGCCGCCCAGCTTCTGGAAGGACGGCTCCCCGCCGTTCCCCAGGACGAAACGAAAGCCACCTACGCCGCCAAGATGAGCCGCGAGGACGGCTTCATTGACTGGACCTGGAGCGCCAAGATGATCCACGACCACATAAGGGCCTGCAATCCCTGGCCCGGCGCCGTGACCTGGCGCAAAGGCAAGGAGATAAAACTTTGGAAAAGCGAATGGCCGGTCCCGGATCCCGGCCCCCTGGGCATCCCGGGAGAAATAACCGTCGCCAAAAAAGAGCTTTTCGTCTCCGCCCGGGACGGCTTCATCAAGATCACGGAACTTCAGCCCGCCGGCGGTGCCCGCCAGACGGCGGAAGCCTTCGTCGCCGGCCTCCGGGGCGAAAAAGTCTTTCTGGAAAACAAGCCAGAGGGAATCTGATGGCGGCGAAAGCATCCCCCGCCAGGGCTCTGGCCCTGAAAGCGCTCATAACTTGGAGCCGCGACCCTGAAAGCCATCTTGAGCAGCACCTGAAAGGCCTGCCGGATCCCAAAGACCTCGATCTCGCCTACACCATCTGCCGCGGCGTTCTGAAAGAAAAGACTTTCCTGCAAAAAGTTGTTGGCCGCTACCTCGCCCGCAAAGGCAAAAACCTCCCCTTACCCGTCGAGCTCATCCTTCTCCTCTCCTTCTACCAAAGACTCTTTCTGGAAAAGATCCCAAATTATGCTGTCGTCTTCGACGCCGTGGAGCTTTGCAAAGAAAAAAAGCCCGTTTTCTCCAATCTCGTCAACGCCGTCTTAAGAAACCTGGACCGAGATCTGAAATCCGGCTTTGATCCGCAAAAAGAGCCAATGACCCTTGAAGAGCGCTACTCCCATCCCAAGGAACTCATAGACCTCATAAAAGAGGAAACCAAAGACGAAGCCACAACCGAACAGATCCTCAAATGGGACAACGCCAAACCCAAAGCCTTCCTGAGAAAAAGGAACGGCAGCTGCGAGGAATGCCTTGACGTTAAAGCCGCCGTGCAAAGCGACGACTTCAAAAGCGGAAAGATCTATTTCATGCAGCTCTGGTCTCAGGAAGTCGCCAACGCCGCGCCCGTAAAGGACGGCGCCACGGTCCTTGATCTCTGCGCCGCACCCGGCGGCAAAAGCCTCGCCCTTTTAGACAGAGCCAAAATTAAACTCACCGCCTGCGATTTCTCCGAAACCAGACTCGCGCAATTAAAAGAAAACTTCGCGCGCCTCGGCTACGAAAACGCTCCCAATATCACGATAAAGCAGCTGGACGCCCGGAAAGCCAGCCAAGCATTCCCTCCAGAATCTTTTGACCTCGTTCTCCTGGACGCCCCCTGCTCCAGCCTGGGCACCATCCAGCGCAACCCCGAACTCCGCTGGCGCTTCAAAAAAGAGCAGCTTGCTGAATACGCCGCGCTGCAAAGAGAGATCCTAACTTCCGCTAAAGAGCTTGTCGCTCCCCAGGGCTATCTTCTCTATTCCGTCTGCTCCTTTGCCGAAGCCGAGCGCGAAGCGGCAGATCTTCTCCGCCAAGACAAAACCTGGACACTTGTCAAAGAAAAGCTCACCTACCCCGGCGAGCAAGACAGTTTCGACGGCGGCTACTACTCCCTCTGGCAAAAGAACTGAACTGGCATCACAGGAAGAAATCCTTTTTGGCAAAGGCCAGGATTTAAATCCAAGAAATAAGCTGTTTATTTTTTTATTGATTTATAAAAACAAATTTTATATAATTAAGTAAAGATTTAGACCATATTTATCATCTGAGGAAAGAGTTATGAAAAAAACATTGCTGCTGTTTAGCCTTTTTATATCTTTCAGCCTTTGCGCGGAAGACGTATCGGTAAAACCCGCAGGGGAAGGCACTGCGGAAAGCCCTTATTTGTTTGACCGTTTGGAGAACTTCTTCTGGCTCAGAGATAATATCCTGGACATGGATCCTAATGTCCCAGTCTATTGTAAGCAGACAAAGGACATCGACGCAAGCGCGACGCAGAAGGGAGGAGATTACGCTTGGCAAACGATAGAGTTTAAAGACCACCTTTTCGTTTACGATGGGCAATGTTACACAATCTATGGTCTCGAGCCGGAGGAACAAGGAGCTTTGTTCGGAAAGGGTTATCTTCAATTAAAAAATATCAGGATACACGGTGCAGAAGGAAAAAAGACTTGCGGTTTGGCGAAGGGCTTATATTCATCGTCCATCAAAAACGGATATCTTGAAAACTGTCACATAAAAGGTCTGCTGGTAGGAATGCCTGCGCTGGCGACAACGGTTTTCGGAAGCGGTATAGTAATAAACGGCTGCATCGTGGAAGCTGATATAGAGGAATTAAAGAACGGAGCATTAATATCTGAATGCAGGCTTTTTGAGAAAAACATCATTAAAAACACTTGCTTTAAGGGAAAAATAAAGCCAACAACTTCCACAGCTCTTTTAAGCGGGCTCGCTAATGGTATAACATTAGATATAATCGGCAATACGGAAGTCACTATCGAAGATTGTTATTTTAATTTTGATATAGAAAGCAATCCTGGAGCTCGGTACGCTGTAGGAGGATTAATATTTGATGTAATCATGTTTCGCAACACAAATGTTGCGTTAAATATAGAGCGTTGCTATGTATCAGGGTCAACAGACGAAAGACTAGAAAACGGCCAAGCCTTTATTTATAACTTAACAAACACCGTCAACACAATAAACGTCAAAGACTGTTTTTATAGCGAAACGCTGAATTTGACAGATAAATATGCCACGCTTAAAACCGAAGAAGAAATGAAACAAAAGGCGACATTCAAAAATTGGGATTTTGAAAACGTTTGGGATATCGACGAAGGCGAAGGAATGCCGTTCTTAAGATGCGAGATTCCCGAACCGACAGGACTGATGATTCTGCTTTTGCTGGCTTTTTTAAAATCACGAGAACGCTAACACAACCAGGAGGAAAAATGCATGATTAACGAAAATAAAAAGACACGCATAAGGTTGTTGATTGCGGTTTTGGCAGGAACGTTTTCTTTAACAACGTTTTCTTCTCAGATACATTTTTTAAATATTTGTGGACCTTCGTATTTAGCAGTTGGAAAACCAGATGCGACATATAATATTAGTTATTATGTTAACGGGACGTTTTGTGAATGTAGATTCTCGGTTGATGCAACCTTAGATTATCCCCCCTATCTCGTTTGCATTGCAGATAATGGCCCCGCTTATCAAAATCTTGGTCTGACATTTGACACACCGGCTAATGAATGCTTTTTGGTCATGACGGCTAGATTAACTTATATGGCAAACACATATCCGGTAACATATCCTTTTTTGCTTGAAGAAAGGCTTGTGGAAGTCCAAAAGCCGGTTTTAATTACAGCCAGAACAGGATTAAACGGTGTTGTTTATGAAAACAACGCCACTGCTGTACCCATACATTGGAATATAGATGACGATGACAGATCAGGGTTTGGCGTAGTTCATCCTAATATTAGTTACGGAGAAGATTATAGGCAGTACGAATTTTTGTCTGAAAACGGCTATGATGATGATTTATACAGCATACAAGCATATATTGAGAACTCTGATCTTGATACCGCTGGATGTAACTTTAAAATCAAAACGCCAGATTCAATGCGTTTGTGGTATACCCAAAATAAAAGCGCATTATGCTGCGATTCAAACAGCGTGTTTGAGACAAATTGTAATATTGTTGATTGGTTCAACACACATGCTAATTCACCAGGAAACAGACTGTATGTTGAATGGGTGGTCCCGCCTAACACGACAACAAACGAATATATTGAATTTTACTGCAACGGAGTTCAATTTGCCAAATTGCGTTACAAGGGTTATGCGCTTTCTAACCCAGCGTATATAAATATGCCAACCAAATCAGAAAGAACGTTCTTCGAGGGGTTTTGTGAATTAGACGGATGCGAATGGGGAATAAACAAGCAAGGCAGCATGCGGCTTCCTGATCGCAACTCTATCGCGGAAGCAGTTGACCCACACTGGACAAGGTATGGAGAAGCGTTTGTCGCAACCAAAACAAGTCCTGTGTGTCCGGACATTTATACTTTGCGGAACGGGGCGTACAGTAATTTTGTATGTCGCTGTATGAGCATGGATACTTTCAACAACCATAACTATTTGTTTGAAGAAGCTGACGTTACAGCTTTTTTCACCATACTTAATTTTTGGACATACAATTATCTTGACATAGATTTGCATGGCGCTCTTGGCGATATTGTTTATTACAGCGGTCCTTTCGCTGCGACTAGAGTGCCGTCTTATTGGTTGACAAATTGCAGACCTTCCTGGGATATATTCACAAGCCGCTTTTTCAATCAACCAAAGATTGTTCACAATCCATATCAACTCGAATCTACCAGAGCCATTTTAGACACATATGTTATAGATCTGCCTTAATATTAATTGGAGAAAAAACATGAAAAGATATTTATTTAGTTTTTACATGATTTTATTGTCTTTGCTTGCTCTTGGAATAGATTCTGATGAATACGCGCTTTTGTTAGAAAAGGCTGAGCAAACTCCCGCCATCGTTTTTGACAAGGAGGATTTTTCTTGGGACAAATATCCGGCGGAAATTGAAAAGCAGTTTTTTGATGGCGTTAAGGCACAAGGAGAGCTTAATAAGGTGCCTTCGTCAGAATCGATACCGTTGCTTTTTGATTTTGTAGAGAATGGCAAAAACATTGATAAAAAAGTTGTGGTATATTTGGAGCAATACGGATATTACACAAATTATTTCTTTGAAAGAATTTATAAGCAAATAAGGAATCAAAACGGTATCAGTTGCGGATACAGCGGATTGGGAAATCTGGCTTTTCCATGGTTAACAAAAAAACACAGGGGCAAAGATTTCAACGAATACGAGATCCAATACTTCTGGTGGGTCTATGACAGAAAACACATTCAGAACATTTGGCAAAACTGGTATCAGTGCTGGCAGGAAGAAAACGCTAAGCCAGAACCGAGAAAATATGTGCAGAAGCGTTTGATTTCTGACGTGTTGTGTCTGGGCTTTTATCTTTTTCCTTACTTGGCGGAAAATTTGATAAATGACAAAAGTTTGGAAGATATAGTTGATGAGTTAAGGTCTTATTCCTGTTTTTCCATCAGGGGCGATTTTTTAACATGGTGGGAAGAAAACAGCGAAAGATATTCTTTTCCGGAAGCAAAGGGCTGGGAACATGCGTTAGAGATTCTTAACCGGGGAAAGTTAATGGTTAGTAAATCCGCCATGGAAAACATGCCTGTTTGGCACGAGCTGGCGGAGGCTTATTACTCTGGGAACATAAATCGGTATTGGTATTATTTTCTTTCCGACAAAAACGAAATAACGGAAGAAGACATTACCGAAGCGATTTGCAAATCAATTGAAGACAAATGATCTTCAAGGAGAATATTATGAAAAAAGCGTTGCTGTTTGTTTGCATTTGGGCATGCGTTTGCTTGGCTTTGGCCGACGGCGTTTCCGTTGCGCCTAAAGGAGAAGGGACGCAAAAAGCTCCTTATCAAATTACGCAGATGGGAAACTTTGTGTGGCTGTCGCATCAAAGCGACATGATCGATGCCGGAACAACAATTTATTGCGTTCAGGAAAACGATATTGACGCGGTGGAGACGGAAGAATGGCAGAGTTTCCCTGGTATTGAAACCAACAACATTAATGGTGAAAACAAAGGGGCCTGGACTTTGAATTATGACGGCCAAGGTTTTAAAATAGAAAATCTTTGCATTAGTCAAACCAAAGGTTTTTACAGCGCGCTGTTTTGCTTAGGCAGCTTCCAATTGAAAAACATCAATATTAACGGAGTGAAAAGCAAGGTGCCGTGGGGAAGCACGGGAATTTTGGTAGGAAACATGGGAGCCGGGTATATAGATAATTGCCATATAAGCGGAACAAATCTTCGCGCCACGGCCGGTTTGATCCAGGAAGTAATCGTTCCGCAGGGAGGAAGTATTGAAATCAGCAATTGTTCTGTAGAGACGGATTTAACAAACGCTTGGGCGGGGGTAATAGAGCAAGCGCATGTTTATGGAACGCTAGTAATTAGAAACACATCTTACAAAGGAAAAATTACGATCGGGGATGAATCTGGCGGAGACGTAATTTCAGCTGGCTTTGTCAAAGGATTGCAGTTGGAAGAAAAACATGCCAAAGTGGTCATTGAAGACTGTTATTCTGCTGCCGAGATAAAATGCGCTAATTCTTATTTAGGTCTTTCCGGATTTGTAGGCATAATTAACAACGCGAATTATGGAGAACCAGTTGACATTGAGATCAATCGCTGTTATTCCACGGGATCAATAAGCAACACAAGACCTTGGGGCAGCGCTAGTTTTCTGACCGTGGTGTACGGATGCGAACCGGTGGTAAAGGATTGCTACTATAATTCCACGACGTTAAAAAAAGCTGACAAATACGCGCTTCCCAAGACAGAAGAAGAGATGAAACAATTGGCCACTTTTGAAAATTGGGATTTTGAAAATGTCTGGGATATAGATGAAGGCAAGAGTATGCCGTATCTCGTATCAACGCTTCCCGAGCCATGCGGGATAGTTGCCCTGCTTTTGCTGACTTTGCTTTTAACAAGAAGAAAATAAAATTGCATAAAAAGGAAGGCGGGAACTCTTGTTCCCGCCTTTTCTTTTTTAGAATTTGCCGGCGAAGGGGCCTGGGAGAATTTGACCTTCGCGTTTGTTGCCGTCGAAGTCGGTGTCGAAAACGATGGGCGTGCCGTCGGGGTTCTCGAAGGGCTGGTCGGGCTGGAAGGCTTTGCCCAAGGTTTCCGTTGAGATCATGTTTACCTGGTGGTTTTTGATGATCTCGTAAAGGTTGGTCTTGAGGGTGTATTTTCCGTCTTTTTCTTCCAGTTCAAGGAAGACCTTGCTTTTGTCGTCAACGAAGGGATCTTTTTCTTTCTTCCAGGGCTTGGCGCCTCCCAAGTAAACGTTGCCCTGACACCAGACCGGGAGATAGCGGAAGTGGAATTTTTCCAAGGCTTCCATATCGGGTGTTTCGTTGTCCATGTCAAAGTTGGCGATCCATTCCTCGTAAGTCGGGAACTCATCGAAGACGGAAGTGCCGGTCTCAGTCTTGAATTTGTAGTTGTCTCTTTTGATGAAAATATTGTTCATTATCCTGTCGTCGCCGTGAAGGATGGTCATGAAGCCCATGACTTCCGTGCGGTGCGGGATGTGATACGGCGTGTAGCGTTGACGGAGTTTTCCTTCCACCATGCCGTCGCAGCCGTCGTCTATGGAGGCGATGGGGCCGGTTATTATATTGTGCACAAGGGCGAAGCCTTCAGTGGCCATACGGAAGGAGACGTCGGATAGGAGAATGTTGTTGTCTATGAGCGTGGGGCCGTGGCTGACTTCCACGAAGATATCCTGGCTGCCCATGCCGCCGGGAAGATATGTCGCGTAGGGCGGGCGGTGGTTGTCGTGCAGCAGATTCTGGGTTATGCGGGTGCCCTGGGCTTCCCAGTCCGTCCAGATGCCCATGACGCAATGGTGGATGTGATTGCGCCTTATAACGACGTCTATGGCGGCGTGGAGCTTGATGCCGGCCACTTCGGCGCCGCCCAATTCCATCATGTTGTTGATATGGTGGATGTGGTTGTCCTCGATAAGCGAGAAGACGCCGCCCATGCGGCCTATGATGCCGCCCTGTTCGCAATGGTGGATGTTGTTTCTTCTAATGATGTGCGAGCCGATTTTTTCCTTGAGCCAGCCGTGGTACTGTCCGCGGCAGACCGCGTCGCGCTCCATTTGTGTCGGGCTTTTTACGTGCTTAAATGTGAAGAAATGTTCGTTTTCGGGATCTAAGTATTTGCCTACGCAGATGCCGGCGCACTTAGAGAGGCTTATGTCGCAGTCCTCTATTATCCAGCCCTTGGACCAATGCGGCCCTATCATGCCGTCCTGGAAGGCGGCGGGCGGCGCCCAGGTCGTGGCGGCCTTGTTGATCTTGAAGCCCTGGACTGTGATGAAGCCCACGCCTGTTTTGGAGGGGAAGAAGCATCTTCTGCGGACGTTGATCTCGACTTTCTCTTTGTTGGGATCCTTGCCTTGGAAATTGGCGAAGAATATGGTCTTGCCGTCCTTCTTTTCAAAGAACCATTTGTAAATGGAATTATCGGGATCCCAGGAATAATCGGTTTTTTTGCCTTCCAAACATTCCTCCAGGCTCCCCGCTTCGTAGAAGGCCTGGTCGTTCATGTAGAGCGAGCCGGTGTGCTTCGTTCTGCCCGCAAAATACCAGTCGCCGTAAACGAAGGTGGAGTAAGGGTCGTAGTCTCCGAAAATAGAATCATCGACTTCCGCGGTCCAGACGGTGCCTTTGTAAAGTTTCCAATTCGTCAGAAGCTCGGCGCCGGTTATTTCCGCGCCCAGGGGTTCGGCGCTGCGATACGTTATCCGCTGCTCTTCGGTTCCGGCGTTCTTGGGATCGACGTATTCGCGGTAAAGGCCTGGGAGGACAACTACCTCATCGCCGGGCTTGGCAATTTGCGCGGCTTCGTTGATCTTTTGAAAAGGAGCTTCTTTGCTGCCGTTTCCGGCGGACTTGGCATGAGCGTCAACGTAGATGATCATAATTAGGCTTGTTTGGTTGCGGTTCGGCGTTTCCTGATCAGATCTAAAAAGAGCTCGTCGGAAAGGCCGTAGTCTTTGTCCCAGGTTAAAAGCAGTCTGACCAGCGCGTTTTCGGAAAGCGCGGAGTTTTCGTCGATGATATCGGTGATCTCGTTCTGCTCTTCCTGAAGGGTGAGGAAAAGCGCGGCGGCTTTCTTCATTTCCGGCCAGAGCAAGGGATCGCTTTTGAAAGCTTTTTTCTCTACGAGGAGCGTTTGGTACCAGAGATTGGCGTTTTGAAAGGCGGAAAAAGCAAAGGAGCGCAATTCCTGGTTGTTTTTGAATTCGTCGATAAGCTTTATGGTGACGGGAAGCTCGCGGCCCAATTGCGCAAGGTAAGCCAGAATGGTAAGCAGGTTCGTTTGGCAGAAAGCCTCGAAACCGAAAACCAGCGTCAGCTCTTCTGAGAGAAGCTTGTCTTTTTGTGGGAGCGCGCCTATGACTTTTTCCGCGTATTCCGCTTCGCTCTCGTTGTGGTAGGCGGCGCGGGCTTTTATGAAGGCGGGAGAAAAGACCTCGCTGTCGCTTGGTCCTGCGATCATTGTTTCCCTCATGGGCGCGCCGTTTGGGTAGAGATCCTTGATGGCGTCTCCGGGGATAATGAAAACGGGGGCGGTCATTTCTTGGGCGTGGTGAGCCAGACGTTGTCTATGAGCCTTGTGGTGCCGAAATAGACGGCCAGGGCGACGAGGATCTTCTGGCCTTTCTTGAAGGTTTTGACTTCCTCAAGGGTTTCCCGGTCGCAAACGCTGATGTAATCTATTTTGGCCAGAGGAGATGTCGCGATGATTTTGGCGATGAGCTTTTTCGTTTCCGCGGCGCTTTTGCCTTTCGCCACGGCGTCTTTGGCGGCTTTGAGGGATCTGGAAAGCACCAGGGCCTCTTTCTTTTCCTCGGGGCTCAGGTATTTGTTGCGGGAGCTCAGGGCCAGGCCGCTCTTTTCCCTGATGAGGGGGCATTCCACGATCTTTATGGGGAAGTCCAGGTCCCTGACCATGCGCTCAAGGATAAGAAGCTGCTGGGCGTCCTTCTTGCCGAAGCAGGCGAAGTCGGGCTGCACAAGGTTGAAGAGTTTGGAGACGACGGTGCAGACGCCTTTGAAGTGGCCTATTCTTCTGGCGCCGCAGAGAAATCTTGAGAGTGCTTCCTCGTTCACCCAGGCGGAGCGATCGTCAAAGTACATTTCCTTGGGCTGAGGGGCGAAGACCGCGTCGGCGCCCATTTCCTGGCAGACCAGAAGATCTTCCTTTAAGGTGCGGGGGTATTTGGCGAAATCTTCGTTGGGGCCGAACTGGGTGGGGTTGACGAAAACCGAGACCACCACGGCGTCGGCCAGTTGGCGGGCTTTTTTGATAAGCGAGGCGTGGCCGGCGTGCAGGGCGCCCATGGTGGGAACGAGGGCGATGGTCTTGCCGTCTTTTTTGGCGCTTTTTATGAATTTGCGCAGCGCCGCTTTGTTCTTAAGGAGCAGAGGAGCCTTGTTCATATTGCCTCCCTTTTTATTCGCTTTTGGGCGTTTCGGAGGGATCTTCTTTCTTTTCCTCTTTTTTGGCGTCCTCGGCGGTCTCGGCGTAGTTCATCTGCAGCATGGCGATCTGGTCGTCAAGAAGGTCGGATTCCTCTTTGGAGAAATTGCCCTTGGATTTTTCCCGCAGCATGACGAGAGAATCGATGAAATAACGGGCGCCCTGCAGATCGACTTTCGTTTCGTGCGTTTCGGGGTTGGCGATCTTGCCAAGGTTGACCATGGCCAATTGGGCGAAATTGAAGATCAGCATCACAAAAAGATGGCTGTTGTGATCGTGCGCATGTTCATGCTCTTCACTCATAATAAACTCCTTTAATGATTGTTTACAAAAAGAATTATAGCATTTGCCATAAAAAACGCCCCGATGTGCCTTGGGGACAAATCGGGGCGGTCAAAGAGCCGGCGTGGGTTTTATTGCCAGCCGTATTTTTTAGCGATCTCGGTCAGTTGCTCCTCCGTCACCGGGAAGCGCCAGAGCTGATAATACTTGATGAGGTTCTGGCCGGTGGCGACGTTCAGGGCGGCCAGGGCCACCGGGAGACGGGCCTCTTCTTTTTCGATTTTCGGAACGCCTTTTTCATTCAGTTCCACGAAGAGGCGGTACCATTTTTTCATAGCGTCCCAGCCGTAAACCCTGACGATCTTCTGGAAAAAGCCGTTGATCTCGTCGCTGTCAAGCGAGTCGTAGGTCCTTTCGCTGTTTCCGAGGTAGGAGTCGCCGTAGCAGAGGAAGAAGCGGTCGGCCAGCTTCTTTATGGGCATCCTTTTTTCGGTGGAGAGCGGCAAAAAGTCCGTTCCCTTCCAATAGATGCCGAGATAGTCGGCGCTGGGCATATGGGAGAAGGCGTAGGTAAGCTTGAAGTTGGCGTGGAATTCCGCGCAGGGGCCGCTCCAGATGTAATAGTCGCCGATCTCGTCGTCGAAGTTGTGGCCCATCTCGTGGGTCCAGCCGAAGCTCATGATGCCCTGCTTGAATTCTTCCAGCGTCTGGGGAACGAAGTCCATGGTCAAAACTATGGGGTTGCCGGCGTAGGCCCAGGCGTAGGCGTTGGGAGTCTCCTCGATCTTGGAAAGCGCGCCCTTGAAGGGGCGGTGTCCGGTCAGCTCCATCATGGCGGCGTAGGCTTCGTCCATCCAGCCGAGCATTTCCTTTTCCCACTTTTCGCCCGTCCAGTTTTTCTTCTGCAGGGAAACTATCATGTAGTTCCCGGTGAGGGCCTGCAGCGGCGTTTCAAGGGTCGCGGTCTTGACCTCCAAAAGGGAGGGAAGGGAGATCGTCTCGCCGTTTGCTTTGGTGAGAGTGAACACGCCCTCCACGGCCGGGCCCTGAGGGGAGAGCGTCCTGACGCTATCTGGGTAATACATGGCGGGGCCCCAGCTGGCTTCCGAGGAAGGCTCCAGGGCGATGTCCAGATTTTCCTCCCAAGTGTCGTTGTCGCCGCGCCAATGCGCCACGAATTTCGTTACCTTGTAACTGTCGGGGGAGGGATTCTGGAAGGTGTATTTCGCCCAGTTCCAGCCGTTGCTCATCCAGCCGCGCTCGGGAGTCAGGGCGGCGTTGACGACGGGACCGAAATTCGGAGCGGCGAAAACGGAAAGGGAGGCGAAAAGCAGGAAAAGGAGTTTTTTCATTGTAGTGTGCTTACGGTTTGATTACAGTCCGTATTTGTCCGCGGCGGCTTTGAGGGATTCCTCGGTGACGGGGAAGCGCCAGAGCTGATAGTACTTGATCAAGTTCTGACCGACGGCTTTGTTCAAAGCGGCGAACTGGAAGTTGACTTTTTCTTCCGGGGTCGCGGGGGCGGGCAGGCCTTTGTCTTTGACCGCGCCGATTATTCTGTACCACTTCTTGATGGGATCCCAGCCGTAAACTCTCACGATCCTCTGATAGAAGGACTGGAGCTCGTCGCTGTCCAGCGTTTTCCAGGATCTGGTCTTGTCGGCCAGGTATTTTTCGCCGTAGAGCAGGAAGAAGCGGTCGCCCAGTTTGGTGATGGGAATGCGCTCGTCTTTGTCCACGGGCAGGATGTCGGTGCCTCTCCAGCGGATGCTCAGATATTCCCTGGAGGGCATGTGATCGAAGGCGTAGAGGACTTTGATGTTGGCCTGGAACTCCGTGCTGTCGTGGTCCCAGCGGAGGAAGTCCGTCAGGTCGCAGTCGAAGTTGTGGCCAACTTCATGCGCCCAGCCCCAGCTCATAAGCCCCTGCTTGAATTCGCTGATGGTGTCGGGAACGTAGAGGCCGGTCAAGGTCACGGGGTTGCCGGCGTAGGCCCAGGCGAAGCGGTTGGGGGATTCTTTCATGCCGGTTATTTTGCCGTCGAAGGGCTTTCTGCCGACCAGTTCGACGTAACATTCGTAGCATTCGTCCATCCACTTCAGCATGTCCCTTTGCCAGAGGCCGCCGTCAAAGCGGGATTTCTGGAAGGAAACATAGATGTACTGTCCGGTGACGGCGGCCAGGGGCTCCTCGAGGACGGCCCTCTTGGTCTTGAGCTCGAAGGGCAGATATGTCGCCTTGCCTTCCCTTTTGACTCTGAATTTGCCTTTCATGACGACTTTGCCGTCGGGCATTTTCTCGAACATGTCTTTGGGAAGATAAGTGTCGTGCAGCCATTTGGCTTCTTTGCCGGGGGCGACGGTGACGTTGACGGGGGCGGTCCAGGCTTCGGAATTTTCCGTGCCGATCCACTGGGCTTCCATCTCCTCCACGGTCCAGTCTTTCTGGCCGGAGTTTTTGAAGACGAATTTGGCCTTGTTCCAGGCGCCGACATCGAAGCCGATGTCGAATTCCGGGCCGGCCTTGACGCTGAGGGCGGTCTGGGCGGGCGGATCGGCTAAAAGCGTTGCGGCGCCCAAAAGGGCGAGGAAAAGGGCGGTTCTTAACATATTGGCTCCTTGATTTTGAAAATTAAGCAATTATTTAACTTGTTATGTAAAAATGTTAGCAAAAATACGAGCGCCAGTCCATGTGTTTTTGTTTTGTTTCGGCTGTAAATTTTCCGGGGACCGCGGCCGGCCGCCGGGGATCCGCGCCGCGGGGGCTTTTTTGCTTCCGGCCCGGGGGCCAAGCAGCTTTTTGCCACCGGCTTTGATTTTGGAACGGGGTTTGGTATAATATCTAATACTATTTTTTTAGTTAATTTCCTTTAACCCCATTCATACTTAGGTGCTATGAAAAAACTCTCCCTGGCCGCTTTGGCCTTGGCTTGCGTCTCTCCGGCTTTCGCCGGCGAGTGCAGCGCGTTGCAGTACGCCCCCTTCTTCGCGGTGGCTGCTGCTGTTCTGGCTCTTTTGGTGGCGTTCACCTGCTATAAGCTGATGGTGAAGGCTCCGGAAGGCTCTCCCCGCATGATCGAGATCGCGAAATACGTTCGCGAAGGCGCTATGGCTTATCTCAACCGCCAGTACAAGGTGGTGGGCGCGGTCTTCGCCATCCTCTTTGTCATCTTCACGATCCTGGCTATCTTCAAGATCCAGAATCCGTTTGTTCCCATCGCTTTCTTAACGGGCGGCTTCTTCTCCGGTTTGTGCGGCTACATCGGCATGAACACGGCCACGAAAGCCAGCTCCCGCACCGCCCAGGGCGCTTCCGAAGGTTTGAACCGCGGCTTGCAGGTCGCCTTCCGTTCTGGCGCCGTCATGGGTCTTTGCGTAGTCGGCCTTGGTCTTTTGGACATCTCCCTTTGGTGGATCATCCTTGACAAGCTGGTCTTCACCGCTTCCAACATGGCCAACGGTCTTTCCATCGGCGGCCTTGACCTGGTCCACGCCGGCACCGACAACGCTCACAAATACATCGAGATCACCACGACCATGCTGACCTTCGGCATGGGCGCTTCCACCCAGGCCCTCTTCGCCCGTGTCGGCGGCGGCATCTACACCAAAGCCGCTGACGTATGCG
>JAFYXV010000007.1 GCA_017557885.1 bacterium
CCGGGCGATATGTCGCAGTAGCGGCCGTAGGAGAACAAGAGCCCCGCGATCGCCACGGCAAGCCAGAAGATCACGAACCACTTTTCCCTGTAGGAAGAGAAGAGCAGCGACACCGCCAGCAGAGCCAGAAGAAGGATGGCGGCGCCTTCCCCCTGGGTGTTGATGGAGAAATTCTCGATGCCGCCCTGGGGCCACTTCAGGGAGCGGCCGATTGCGCCGTAGTAGGGCGCCTCGGCGTCCTGGTTGCCCCAGCCGTAGATCCCCGGGAACAAAAGGGAGCTTGTTTCGCTCATGGGGAAGGACCATTGGGTGGCCCAGTCCCATTTTTCCAGTTTGCTTTCCTTCGCGCTTTCAGTCACCGCGGCGTTGCTGGCGGAATCGTTGGAGATCCCCAGAACATAGAAGAAGGCGTGGGCGCCGAAGGCGCAGAAAACGATAAGGGACAAAATCGTTCCGATAAAAAGCTTCCCGAACTGCTTTTTTTCTTTTTCCTTCCATAAGAGAACAAGGAACCAGAAGAAGAGGATTATAAGAAGCAGGAAGCCGATGTCGAACTGGTAGCGCAAAACGAGAGCCGACAAAAGGCCGGCCCAGACCATGGCGATTATCGAGCGGAATTTTACGGCGCAGGTCAGGGCGAAGAGATCCCACATGAAGACCGCCCACATCATGAAGGTCCCGGCGTGCCCGGAAAAAACGCAGGTTATGAAGTGTCCCGACAGGATAAGCGCCAAGGCTCCCACGAAGGCGGACTTGGACTTCAGGCCTATGACGCAAAGGAAGGCGTAAAGCCCCAGCCCCGCCAAGAAGACGCACAGGGGAAAGAGCACGGTGTTGTAGTACTTGAAAGGGACGAAGCGCCTGATGGGCGAATATAGCTCATAGTTGGCGCTGTGGCCGTTGCCGAGATAACCGTCCTCCGACCACATCACACCGCCGGGCTTGGCGGCGATCTGGGCTTTCCTTACGATCTGGTGGTAAGGGGAGTCGCTGGCGACGACAGGGGAGAGGGGCAGCAGCACTCTGTAAAAAAGCGCCGCCGTGACCAAAAGGAGTCCGAGCAGGGAAAACAGATGGGGTCGCATATTTTTTTTAGGCAAAAAAAGAAGGCAGAGAGCACTCTGCCTTCAAAAAAGAAAGTTAGGCAGTTGTTTTGCGGCGGGCCGTGCCGTCCTTGTAGAAGGGCGTGGCGACGACTTCCGCTTCAAGAAGTTTGCGGCCGTTGTCGATGGCGAGCTTCGTGCCTATTTCGCAGTAATCCTTGTCAACGTAGGCGAAGGCTACGGCGTATCCGAGCGAGGGAGCCAAAGATCCGCTGGTCACGGTGCCAACGACCTTGTCGCCGCACAAAACGTTTTGCCCGTTGCGGCCGCTCTGTTTGGTGGCGAGCTGCAATCCCACGAGTTTCCTGGGGGTGCCTTCCGCCAGCTCTTTCATGACCACGTCTTTGCCGATATAGAATTCCTTTTCCTTGGCGATGGCGAAGGTCAGGCCGCTGGCCACGGGGGACATGGTGTCGTTCATCTCATGGCCGTAGAGCGGGAGACCGCATTCCAGCCTCAGGGTGTCCCTGGCGCCCAAGCCGGCGGGCACCGGGATGCCGGTGGCCAGCAGCGCGTCCCAAACGGGTTTGCACATTTCCACGTCGATGTAGATCTCGAAGCCGTATTCGCCGGTGTAGCCCGTGCGGCTCACGATGGCTCGGCTTCCCAATACTTTCGTTTCCACGAAGGTGTAGTATTTCATCTCCTTGAGATCGTATTCGCAGATGGGCTGAAAGGCTTCCGCGGAAGCGGGGCCCTGGAGGTCTAATTTCGCCACCTGGCTGGAGGCTTCGTCGAACTTGGTGTCCGGGGAAAGATGCGCGCTGATCCACTTGGCGTCGTTCTCCCTGGTGCCGGCGTTCACCACCACCATGAATTTCTCCTCGCTGAGGCGGTAGGTGATGAGGTCGTCCTGAGTCCCGCCCTGTTCGTTCAGAAGGAATCCGTAGCGGCAGCGGCCGATGGCCAGCGTGGAGAGCTCGCAGGTGAAGAGCTTGTTAAGATCTGAGAGCGCGTTGGGGCCTGTTACGAAAAATTCGCCCATGTGGCAGATGTCAAAAAGGGCGGCTTTCGTTCTGCAGGCCGTATGCTCTTCCACGATGCTGGTGTACTGGATAGGCATGTCCCATCCGCCGAAGGGAGCCATCTTGGCGCCCATGGCGACGTGAACGTCATACAGGGGAGTCTTGAGACACATAGTGTTTTCCTTAAAATTTATGGTTGGTCGGTATAAGGTTATTTATGCGGTACGTAAAGGACATCGCCTATCTGCAGCGAACTGTTGCTGGTGCTGTTCATTTTCATGAGAGCGGAGGGGGCGATGCTGAATGTTCTGGCGATCTTGGAGAAGGTGTCCCCGGGGACTACGGTGTAGGTCGTGACGTCGGGAGCCTGGCTTATTTCGGAAGTGTCTTTCCTGAGAAGAAGGATTTTTCCGGAGGAGAGAGTGGCGCCCGCGCGAATGCCGTTCAGAAGGCAGATATCCTTTTCCTCCACGCCGTAGGCCGCCGCGACGCTTTCCGTGGTGTCGCCGCTGACGCACTTGTGAAGATAATTTTTCGTATCCACGGCGGAGCCCTTGGTGACGTTCAATCCGGCGGTGGCTGGGCGCAGCACGTCGTCATCTTCTTTCTTGTCGTTTTTGGGCGCATCCTTCTGGCCTTCAGCCACCGTAACGGTTGGCCCTTCCTTGGAGTCGGGCACGTTGATGGGTTTTTCCACCGCCGGGCTGATGGTGGTGGCGGTCAGAAGAGCGGGTTTCAGGATCGCTTCGGGCGGTTCCGTGGGAGCGGAGAGCATGACGTCCGAACTTTTGCGGCAGGCGCACAGTAACCCCAGAAGCACGACTGAGGTGATAATAGTAATTTTAACAGCGTTCATATTAAATATTTTAGCAAAAAGCCGGCGCCCCGCGCAAATTGCCCGCCGCAAAGGAGTAATTACTTTGCGCCCTTGCCCGGAAAGGCTGGTTTTTATAAAATAAAGATGTGAAGACTAACGCTTTTTATTCGCTGCTGAGGGGGGCGCGTCTCCTTCTTTCCGCCCTGACGGTCATCCTTGGGACGGCGGTCTTTTTAAGTTCCGCCAAATTCCTGCAGGATCTTCCGATGTGCCAGCTGGGGCCGGCTGTTCTCCGGGCGTTTTTTTCCTTCGGGCTGAGCGCTCTTGCGGTAGTCCTCACCATAGCGCTTCTGACGCTTCTCTTCGGCCGCCTTTTCTGTTCCTTCATGTGCCCCCTGGGCTCCGCCCTAAGTTTCATCGCGCTCTTTTCCAAAAAGGGAAAGAAAAAGATCTATCCCTTTATCGGCGGCCTTATTCTTGGGGCATTTCTAGGCTTTTTGGCTTTCGGACTGGCCTTCGTTTTTCGCCTGCTCGATCCCTATTCGCTCTTCGGTCGCTCGCTGACTTCGCCTCTTTGGTTCGGCATTGTTTTCCTTGCCGTTATTTTTATCGTCACATTTCTATTTGGGAGGCTCTTCTGCACCAGCATATGCCCAGTGGGATTACTTCTCAGCCTAACCGCCAGAAGATCGGCTTTCGGCCTTGCGATCCCTGACGAATGCGTGCATTGCGGCAAATGCGAGAGAGCCTGCCCGACCGGCTGCATTGACCAAAAGCAAAGCAAAGTTAACAACGCATACTGCGTTATGTGCCTGGACTGCCTGACGGTCTGCCCAAAGACCGGACCGACTTTTTCTTTCCTTTGGAAAAAGCCAGAAAAAGAAAAAGCGCCGGATATGGAGCGCAGACAATTTCTTATTTCCCTTTCCGTGGGCGCCGCGGCGGGATTGGCGGGCGGCGGCCTTTCAAAAATATTCCTGAAAAAAAGCTTGAAAGCTCCTGAGGAAAAAGAATTGCCTGTAAGGCCGCCCGGCGCCATAGAGGAAAACTCTTTCCTCGCCAAATGCACCGCCTGCGGCCTGTGCGTCTCCAAATGTCCTCAGAAAGTCATAAGCCTAGGCCCGGCCGGTTTCGGCTCTCCCCGCCTAGATTTCAGCAAAGGCGCCTGCTCCCTTGACTGCGCCCTTTGTTCCTCGATCTGCCCGACTGGCGCGCTGAGAAAGATCGACCCGGAGAGAAAGAAGTCTTTCGTCATAGGCAAGGCCAATTTCAACGCCAAGAAATGCATCGTCTTCCAAAGCGAGGGAGCCTGCGGCCGTTGTGCCAAAGTCTGCCCGACCTCAGCCATAACCTTAAGAGCCAACGGCACGCCGAAACTGGAACCTGAAATGTGCCTCGGCTGCGGCAAATGCCAGAACGTCTGTCCCACCGGCGCCATGCACGTGGCCGGCGTTAAGATACAATATTACCTGGAAGACCTGAACCAAGGAGCCTCATTATGAACAGACGCGAATTCCTGAAGACCGCCGCTGCCATCGCGGCGCTCACCGCCCTGGGCGGCTGCAAGAAGGAAGCCACAGTCTCCTCCAAAAAGCAGGGGACAATGACCTATCGGGAATTTCCCGGAATAGGCGCCAAGATATCGCTCCTTGGCTACGGTCTCATGCGCATGCCGAAAACGGGCCAAGGCCCGGAGATCGACAAAGAGAAAGGTTTCGCCCTTATCGACAAAGCCCTTAAAGGCGGCATAAACTATTTCGACACCGCCTGGTTCTACCACGACGGTCTCTCTGAAGTTTTTGCCGGCGAAGCGCTCTCGCGTTATCCGAGAGAAAGCTATAACCTTGCCAGCAAGCTTCCCATGCGTTTACTTGAAAGCGGCGAGCAGGCGGAAGAGATCTTCAATAAGCAGTTGGAGAAATGCAAAGTCGATTACTTCGACTTCTATCTTCTGCACAACCTGAACGGTCCGCTGTGGGAAAAGACGCTTGCGAACGGCGCGGTGGATTTCGCCATGACTTTGAAGGGCAAAGGCAAGATAAAACGCCTGGGCTTCAGTTTTCACGGAGACAACAAGGATTTTCCGAAGATCCTGGACTACACCAAGTGGGACTTCGTCCAGATCCAGGCCAACTATTTCGACTGGGATAATTTCTCCAAAGAGCAGTATGAGGAGGCGACCAAAAGAGGCATCCCGGTGGTCGTCATGGAACCTCTGAGAGGAGGGGAATTAGCCAACAACTTGAGGCCCGCCGCCGTGGAAGTCTTGGAAGAAGCCAAGCCCGGCTCCACCCCGGCCCAGTGGGCCTTCAGGTTCATCGCCTCGAAGCCTAACGTCCTGACGGTCCTCTCCGGCATGACGAAGATGGAGCACCTTGAGGAGAACCTCGCGACCTTCTCGCCCTTCGAGCCCATAACGCCGGAGGAGGAGCAAGTCTTGGCGAAAGCTCTCCAAATCTACAAGGAGGACGGCAAGGTGCCCTGCACCGGCTGCCGCTACTGCACGCCCTGCCCGGCGGGCGTCGCCATTCCCGACATCTTCAAACTCTACAACGAGTACAGGACGAAGATGAGGAAGAGGGACGCCGTAAGAGAATATGAAAACCTGGGCAAGGACGCCATGGCCACGGCCTGCGTGGAATGCGGCGCCTGTTTGAAAAAATGTCCCCAGAGCATCGACATTCCCAAGGAACTCAAACGCATTCATAAAGAACTGAAAGGATAAAACATGAACAGAAGAGATTTCATCAAAGGCTCCCTGGCCATCGCCGCTCTGGCGGCCCTGGGCGGCTGCAAAGAAGGAAAGGAAAACACCGACGTGAAAGCAGGCAGCAACGAGAAAAAACAAGGCGAAATGACGAAACGCAAACTGGGCAGCATCGCCCAAGGCGTTTCCCTTTTGGGCTACGGCTTAATGAGGCTTCCCCTTAAGGACCGCAGGAACCAGGCGGAAATTGACAAGGAAAAAGCCCAGGAGCTTATCGACAGAGCCATGGCGGGCGGCGTCAACTACTACGACACCGCCTGGGTCTATCACCAGGGCATGTCGGAACGCTTCGCCGGAGAAGCGTTGAAAAAATACCCCAGGGAATCCTACAACCTGGCTGACAAGATGCCGGTCTGGGAAGTCAAAAGCTTGGACGACGCCAAGAGGATCTTCCAGGAACAGCTGGATCGCTGCCAGGCGGAATATTTCGATTTCTACCTCCTCCATTCTTTGAACGGCGGCGCCTGGCCGAACGTCAGGGACCTGGGCGCTCTGGAATACGCCCGCCAGATGAAGAAGGAAGGCAAGGTGAAATATCTGGGCTTCTCCTTTCACGGCGACAACAAAGATCTGGCCGTCATAGCCGACGAGGGCGGCTGGGACTTCGCCCAGATCCAGCTTAACTACTTCGACTGGGACGACTATTCCAGAGAGCAGTACGAGATCCTGACCAGCCACAACATTCCCGTCATCGTCATGGAGCCCCTCAAAGGCGGCGAACTCGCCAACCTTCAGCCCAAGACGCTCCAAATGCTGACCAACGCCAGGCCCGGGACTACCGGCGCACAGTGGGCCTTCGAATTCATCGCCTCGCTGCCCAACGTGCTCACCATTCTCTCCGGCATGACCTATATGGAGCATGTGGAAGAAAACCTCAAGACTTTCTCTCCCATAGAGCCCCTTGGCGACGAAGGCAAAGAGCTCCTCGCCAAGGTCAAGGAATTCATGAAGGAAGAGGGGAAGATCCCCTGCACCACCTGCCGCTACTGCACGCCCTGCCCGGTCGGCGTAGCCATTCCCGACATCTTCAAGATGTACAACAACTACCGCGCGTCTCTCATTAAGTGGATGTCCCAGCGGGAATATTTCCAGCTCGCGAAGGAATCCCGCGCCGACGCCTGTGTGGAATGCGGCGCCTGCCTGAAAAAGTGCCCGCAGAAGATCAACATCCCGGAAGAATTGAAGCGCGTGCACAAAGAGTTCACCAGCTAGAAAAAACCGAACCAAAACCCAAAATAAAAGAGAGGCGAAAAGCCTCCCTTTTTTTACGTACTATCAAGAAGGATAGTACATAAAAATAGATTTTGAAACTGGTGAACTTTTAAAGAAAACAAGTGGCAGCACGCTTTTTTCACTTAAAAACTTTATTGCCAATTATTTCCGCCAACTTTTTCCAACCAGCGGTTGGAAAAAGTTTGCTAAAACTGTTGCCATTTAGCACAATTTGTTTCGCAAGCAAATGAAATCCCGCGTTCTATTACTTTTTGTAGAACGAGAGCTTTTATCTTTATCAACGGCTTTTATTATCTGCGTGGAGCCATAGCGCGCTTGCACTCTGCGGTGTTGAGTTATGCGCGTGATTTCATGATTGAGCGCGGTTTTGAGTACTTTGTACCGCCTTTCATGATCCGCGGGCAAGTCGTGAACGGCGTGATGAGTTTTGCCGAAAAAGACACGATGATGTACAAAATTGAAGGTGAGGACCTGTATTTAATCGGCACCAGCGAACATTCCATGATCGGGCGCTTTATTGACCAGATTATTCCGGCGCAAGAGCTCCCCTATTGCCTGACGAGTTATTCTCCGTGTTTCAGAAAGGAAAAAGGCGCGCACGGACTGGAAGAACGCGGTGTATATCGCATTCATCAGTTTGAAAAGCAAGAAATGATTGTCGTTTGCAAGCCGGAAGAAAGCAAGCAGTGGTACGACAAGATGTGGCAGAACACGGTGGACTTTTTCAGATCCTTGGACATTCCCGTGCGCACGCTGGAGTGCTGTTCGGGCGATTTAGCGGATTTAAAGGTGAAATCCTGTGATGTAGAGGCCTGGTCGCCGCGTCAAAAGAAGTATTTTGAAGTGGGCTCGTGTTCCAACATGGGTGACGCACAGGCGCGCCGGCTGAAAATTCGCGTAGACGACAAGGGCAAAAAGTACTTCCCGCACACGCTGAACAACACGGTGGTAGCGACACCGCGCATGCTGATAGCGTTTATAGAGAACAATTTACAGGAAGACGGGCGCATTCTCATCCCGAAAGCCCTTCAGCCGTATATGGGCGGACAGACGGAAATCGGACCGAAAAAGTGATGCGTTAACGCATATTTTGATAAAACTCTCTAAGCCACGGCATGGCCTCGTTTTGCCAGACGCTTGAACTGGTTTCCGTAGAGCCCTTCCAACGCCCTTTTTTAAAGGTGGCTACATACTGTGTTTGTTGGGTTGTCGTTCTATCAAACGTTGTTTGTGCGTTTTCGATTATTTCCTGTTCAACATACACATGATTTTCATCCGTTGTAATATGTTGGGTATATGTGCGTAAACAAAACGTATCTGCATTCGCTTTATATTCAAAATATTCATCCATGTGTCCGGTTTGAGAAACGGTGCCCGTGATATAGGCCTCATTGTCCGAGATAATGTTGGTGACGGCATTGTGTTCCGTCCCGAAAAAACGTGCTTTCCGATACTTACTTGTTCTCATAGAACCCGGGAACCAATCATCCATGACAAAGGGGCGCATCGGGCGCACATCTTTTCCGACGGGGGTCACCTTGTACTGAACATTGTCCATTCCATCACGTGCTGTGGCACAACCATTATCCTGTGTTTCATTCTCATAGCCGGAAGCTAAGTTTCTTTCTTTATATGATTTCGTGCGACAAGTATCTTTTCGTTTGAAATTGACTTGTTGAAAGGTTTCATAATCGTATCTGCTATTATTCCAAAGCTTGGTTTTCCAAGATGTTCCTTCCTCGTCTTGTCCCCATTCCATATGTATATAACTGTTTGTGCGCGAACCGTCTTTTGCCCTTCCATATTTATCTTTTTTTACCTTATCTTTCCACTGAGTTGTTGCTTTCAGTTCCGCCACATTATAACGACTTTGTGATGCCCAAAAATCGTTGCTTAGGGCTTCATGCACGGTAATGCCGGCGGCATTTCCCGCCACCAACAAGGCGTCTACCGCCACAGAAAACAACCATTTTTTCATTTTACTCTTCATGTTTTTAATTCATCTGCTAAGTTAAAAAATTTTGAAAGTTTTTCGCGAGCAATAACTTGCATATATGTTACATATATTTTATTCAAAAAAAAAAAAAAAAATACAAGTGTCCGCGGCGACTTGATTTTACAGGGGCTCCGGCGAGCGGCGCTTGCGAGCGCTCGAAAACACAGGCGTTTGCAATAACCACACGCAGCGTTTAGTCGAGTTTTTCTTTTTTTAGTAAACCAATCTGTTTTTCCGCATCGAAATAACATTTGGCAAGCTGTTCCTCACTCGGCAGTATTTTTCTAAGTTCATAATCGCTGATGCCCATTGGCAAATTGAGTTTTTTTAGGTGATATTTTGCTAAAACACGATTGTGTTCTTTACATATAAGGATTCCTACTGGCGGATTATCCGAAATCGTGTTGAGTGTCTCCTCAACCATCACCATATATCCGCTTAGTTGTCCAAGATCAGCAGGCTCATATTTGGAAGTTTTAATCTCCATTACCAAATATCGGTGGAGAGGAATTATGTAAAAAGAAGGTCTATG
The DNA here is from genome assembly GCA_017557885.1 of bacterium. Lineage (GTDB taxonomy): Bacteria > Auribacterota > UBA3054 > UBA3054 > UBA3054 > UBA3054. The sequence goes on from JAFYXV010000007.1 coordinate 9,414, forward strand.
TTTTTTGTTTCGCCTCCCATTTCTACCGAATATTCTTTGCCAACAAATGAAACGAGATTCCCAAGAGAAAGAAGTGTTTTTTCTATGTTTGCTACTATCGCGGCTTTTAGTTCTCTTTCTCCGTGCTCTTCCTTAAGGCCAAAGACTTCGAATATTTGCGGATCTTTCACAATTTGTTTTGCGAGATCACATTCGTTAGAAGGCATTGTGATTGCAAAATTGGTTTGACTTGTGTTTTCTCGCTCATAGAGATTAGATGAAAGCCAGTTAAGCAGAACGTTTCTGCTCCATCCGTTTTCAATGGTTCGTTGAACGTAGAACAAAGCTTTTTCACGATCCCCTTTGCATTTACTTATGATTTGGATATGGTGACCCCATGGTATTTTTATTAATTGTCCGACTAATTGTTGATTCGATTCAATATCGGAGTATAGCTCGTAAAAATACTTGCAATTTCTAATGTTTTTGGGAGACAGTCCTGTTGATTCCGGAATTGCGTTTATTAAATCATTGCTTAATTGCTCAAAAAATTTCTGACCATATAGTCCAGTTTTTGTAAGATCATTGTATTTTTTACAAATATCTTAACCAAGGTTAAAGTAGAATTCAATCAGCGCAGAATTTACTGCTAATGCGGCTTTGACTTGAGTGGCGCGATAACGCTTTTTCAGATCGCTTATCCAGGCTGCGTAGCTTCTGGATATTTTTTGAAATTGCTTCTTCATATTTCTCCTTGTTTTGTTTGAGTATTATGAAATTTGGAATGCTTCATATATATAACGGACAAAAGCTGGAAAAAGTTGCGCGCAAGCTTTTTGTTTGTCAAAAACGCACGAGTCAAATTTGGAAACAACTTGTTTCCAAATCTCCTGTTTGGCAACTGATTACTAAAACTATATTTTTTATTAAACAGCGAAAAATCAATATCTTACAAATAAAGATTTGGAAACAACTTGTTTCCAAATCTTCGGTTAGAAGATGCTTTTTCAAACTTGACTTTCGATTAAGCATTGCGATATCAATGCGTTACAAGAAAAGATTTGGAAACAACTTGTTTCCAAATCTCTGAGGTCATATGAATTTGCTGTTTTTCTTTTTTCAAGTCGCAATATTTCAATTAGATACGCAAGAAGATTTGGAAACAAGCCGCCTCTTGCTTTAGATGTTCGCTACCTAAAAAGATAGAATCTTGAAATAGCCTTTGGAATCTGGATCGGCTTTGATAGCATATGATAAAAATTAAAAAGTGTTATCAGATTTAGTTATAAACGGAAATTGGTTGTGACTCAATTATGATATAATTATGTCATAAGAATAAAAGGAGGTTATATCATATGCCGACGATCATACCAATCAGGGATCTTAGAAAAACCAGCGAAATATCAGAAATGGCGCACAGCAAAAAAGAGCCTATTTTCGTAACGAAGAACGGTTACAGTGATCTTGTCATCATGAGCGCTGAATTGTACGACCGCCTTGTTAGAATAAGCAGGATAGACCAGGCTATTTTAGAAGCCGAAGAAGAAGTTAAGAAAGGCCGGAAAACTGTTGAACTAAAGAAAGCTTGGAAAAAGCTGAACAAAAAATATTATGGATAAATATCAGGTCGGATCGTATCCGAGAGCTCTTCGCAAAATATGAAAACTGCGGCGGAATTTCCGCCACAGGTGGAATGGGTGGTGCGGACAAAACTTAGACTGTCTAAGAGCGAAATGTGCGAAAAATCTGAAACAAGCAATATTGGAAAAACATAAATTGTTCACGGCTTAAATCTGTCTTTAGTTCTACAAAAATAACTAGTGATATTTAGGACGGATGGTGCGGCATTTTCGCATGGTATTTGTGCTTTGGCCAATTAGATTACGGCATCGGCTTTTTTGCTGTTGGCAATGATATGATCGCATTTTCTATTAAAATAAGTGGAGGCGTGCCTTCGGTTGCGGAAGCGGCGCATAATTATGTATAATAATTCCAGAAAAATAACTTTTTTAGTTTTCCAAGCAAATTGGGAGAGAACTATGAAAAGCATAAATGTTGACAGCTATATTTTTTCCAAATTAATAAATGGAAACGACATCTACGTTGACAAGACCGCTTATTTTCACAAAATGATAACAAGCGGCGGCACTTTGTTTTTCATCTCCCGTCCAAGGCGCTTTGGAAAATCCATGATGATCAGCACCCTCAAAAGTATTTTTAAAGGGGAGAGGGAACTTTTCAAGGGGCTGGCTATCGAAAGCTTGAACTATGACTGGCAGACGTATCCAGTCATACATTTTGATTTCAGCGGAGTGGATTGCATTTCCCGAGAACGTTTTGAAAAAAGCTTCAGGGAAAATGTCGAGGATTTTCTTGAACGTGCCGGTTTTTCTTACAACAGAGGCGACTCGTTTGGGAAAAACTTTTCCGATGCTCTTAAATTTTTTAAGAAGAAATACCCCCAGGGAGTGGTAGTTCTTATTGACGAGTATGACGCGCCCATAGGACACGCTCTTCATAAGCCGGAATTGGCGGAAAGTATCAGGGATGAACTGGCGCAGTTTTATATTCAGTTGAAAGCAAACATCGACTGCGTTCGTTTCCTAATGGTCACCGGCGTGTCGAAATTCGCCCAGCTGTCGGTTTTTTCCGCTCTGAACAACATAGTGGATCTTTCCACGAACGTTGATTACGCCACGATGTTGGGCTACACGGAAGAGGAGCTGGAGAAGTATTTCGATGAGCATATGAGGGATCATGCGGCGAAGATGGGCAAGAGCTATGAGGAGTATAGGGAAGAGTTCCGCTATTGGTACAACGGCTACCGCTTTTCTCCGGATAGCAAGGAAAAAGTTTACAATCCCATTTCCGTAGCCAAATGCTTGTATGAAAAACGTCCTATTTTCGACGGTACTTGGACTCAAACGGGACGTCCGTCCACTTTGATGAATTACATCAAAATAAACGATCTGCCGGAAGTTGACTACGAAAAGATAGAAAATGTTAAAGCCTCCGATATTTCTGCCTCTGAATTGCGCAATATTAATCCAAAAGGTCTTTTATATCAGACCGGCTACCTTACCATAAAGGATTACGATTGCACGAGCAATCTTTATACCTTGGGCGTTCCTGACGAGGAAGTCAGGGAAGATCTTTTCCAAGTTATTGCCGGCGCTTTGTCCAGGACAAATGTTTCTGCTGTTTTGGACATAGGCGTTTTCTTAAAAACGTATTCTTTTGATAAATTCAAGGAATGCTTGACCTCTTATTACGCGGAAATGATCTACGGGGCTAAGGAGAACGTTCAGGAAGCCTCTTTCCAGCGCTGCCTTCTTTTGGCTCTTAAAGCCTGCGGATTTAAATGCTACGCTGAAGTTCAGCAAGCTCAAGGGCGCGCCGATGTTATAGCCGAACATCTTCTGGGTTATTTTATTTTTGAACTGAAGGTGGACGACAGCGCCGAAAACGCCATTGCTCAAATTAAAGAGAAAGGTTATGCCGCGCCATATGTTTCTAAGGCTGAGGGGAAAAATATACCTATTTACGCCATAGGGTTATCCTTTTCAAAAGAGAAACGGATCCTCCTGGACTGCCAGGTAGAGAAACTTCTTTAGGATTTCCTAATAAGGTCGGCCAGATAGTAATCACGCCTAAGAACGGCTGATTTTCAATTTTATTCCAATATGAGGATGGGGATCTCCGCGGGGATGCCCAGCCTGGTGGGGAAGCCGTTCCAGAGGCTGGCGCCGTTGGTGACGAAGATGGCGGTGCCGTCGTCGTTGTAGTAGAGGCCAGAGACCGCGCCGCAGTTGAAGCGCTCGACGATTTTGTGCAGTCCCCAGACCATGCCGCCGTGGGTGTGGCCGGAGACGGTGAGGGCGACGTTTTTCTCTTTCGCTAAGGGACGCCAGGTGGGCTTGTGGCCAAGCAGGATGACGCATTTGCCAACCGTGCCTTCCAGGGCTTTGTCAAGGTCAGGGCTTGTTCCGGGAAAGTGGTTTGCGGCGGTGTCGGGAACGCCCGCGATGATGAGGCCCTCTTTGATCTCTTTGTTTTCGTTTTCCAAGATGGGTAGGCCGAGGCTAGTGAGATATTTTTTCCACTGAGGCCAGCCGTTGTAATACTCGTGGTTTCCCGAAACGGCGAAGACGCCCAGGGGAGCCTGGAGATCTTTCAGGGGAGTTAACTCTTTTCCGATTTCCTCCGCTTCGCCGTCCGCGAAGTCGCCGGGGATCAAAATGACATCGGGCTTGGCTTGCAGGGTCAGGTCAACGATCTTGCGGACTGTCTTTTCTCTGGTGATCTTGTCGGCGTGGATGTCCGCCACCACGGCGGCCCGCAGGCCTTTGGCTTCCTCCGGAAGGCCTTTTATTTTGACATGGTATTCTTTAACATTGGGCGCTTTGAGGGCGTTGTAAAGGCCCAGGAGGCCTATGGAGAGGGCGATCGCGGTCAGGGTCATGTTGAGATACCCCTGGGGGAAGCGTGCTCCGAAAAGGAAGCAGGGGAGATAAATGAGATCTTTTATGAGGAGCAGGAAAAAGAGGATGTAAACGGAGATGTACAATACTCCGGCTATGGCGGTGAGAAGGCCCGGGACTTTCGGCGCGAAGAACTGAGGACCGCCGATTAGGTGGATTAGCTGGAATTTCATGGCCGCGGCCATGACGAGGATAATGAGCGGGATCTTCAGGAGCCAGCCGGCGGGGATCTGCAGTATTGCCCTTATTATGATGTAGAGGGCCGCCAGACCGGAGAGTATGTTGACCGGGAACATCTCTTATTTTCCTATGACGCTTTTGGTCCACTCGGCGATGGCGTCGTCGGCTTTGTCGATGGAACGACCGGGCCAGGAGCCGGCGGTGGAGACTTTGACGTTGGGAACGGCGCTTCTGATGTCTTTCTCGCAGTTGGCCAGTCCGCCGCTGCCGTGGGTCACGAAGGGAACCACCAGCCCTTTGTAATCCTTGAGGCAGTCAAGGAAGGTTTTTACGGGCGGCGCGATGGTGCTCCACCAGTTGGGGGTGCCCACGAAGATTATGTCGTAGCTTGCAATGTTTTCCGGAAGGCTCGTGAGTTCAGGCTTGACGCCGTTGGCGATGTCTTCCTTGGCTTTGTTTATGCACTCTTTGTAATCCTCTGGATAGGCTTCCTTGGGAACGATCTCGAAGAGTTCGGCCCGGGCGGTCTTGGCGATAATTTCCGCGGCATGGCGGGTGTTGCCGCTCCAGGAGTAAACGGCCACCAGGATCTTCTGGGTTTTGGCGGTCTCGGCCGCAGGCTCCGCTTTTGCTTGGGAAACTTTTGTTTCCTGCTGGCAGGCGGAGAAAAAAGGAGCCAGGAAGAGTATGGTTGAAACAAAAAGGCAGCGTCGCATTATTCCTCCTCAGGTTAAAATATCTTCGTTTTTATTTTAACTTATTTTTGGCATCAGCACTCTTCTGCGCAGTCGTCGTGCTGCTGGACGAACTCCAGCTCGAAGTCCATTTCGTCCAGTTTTTCAAGAGTTTTCAGGTATTCCTCGAAAGTGAGGCGCTCTTTTAATTCGGGATAGGATTTGGCTTTGAAGGTCGGGAAGTACTGGCACATCAGGCTTAGGCCGAAGGGGACTTTTCCCTCCTTGTCAGCGAAGACTTCCTTTAATTTGTCCATGACGGCGAGGCTGTTGCCCAGGGCGTTGGGAAGCACCAGGTGCCTGACGATCATGCCTCTTGTCATGTAGCCTTCCTCGTCGAATTCAAACTTTTTGATCTGCCGCCACATCTCTTTTAAGGCGACGATGTTTTTTTCCGGATAGTCCGCGGCGCTGGAATATTTTTTGGAAAGGGCGGCGGATTGGTATTTGGCGTCCGGAAGGTAGATGTCCACCACGCCCTCCAGGGCTTTAAGGACTTCAAGGTCCTCGTAGCCTCCGCAGTTGTAAAGCAGGGGCAGGCGGAGGCCCTTTTCGTAAGCGAGCAGGAGGGCTTTAAGGGCTGGGAGTATCTGGGGAGTCGGCGTTACGAAGTTGATGTTTTTGGCGCCCCTTTCCTGGAGTTTCAGCATCTCTTCAGAGAGCTCCTCCTCAGTCATCTGTTTGCCGTTGCCCATGTGGCTGAAGGCGAAGTTCTGGCAGAAGACGCAGCGCAGATTGCAGCCGGAGAAAAAGACCGTGCCGGAGCCTTTGGCTTTTTGATCCTCCTTAAGCCCGGTTCCGGAAAGCGGCGGCTCTTCTCCGAAGTGGAGGTTGCAGCAGAAGACCTTCAGCTTGTCGTCCAACTCGCAGACTCCTAGCTCTCCCTTGTCTCTTTTCGCGCCGCAGCGCCTGGGGCAGAGCCTGCAGGGGGACGCTAAGGGCTCCAGCTTCGCAATGGCTTCCCTGAGGGAGGAAAGCTTATTTCTAATCGCGGTCATGCGCGGTGAACTGCTTTTTGTAGAGCCAATCAGCGCCCTTGGGCGTCAGAAGGAGCATGTCGATGGCTCCGCCCACGTCCTGGGGACGCATTTGGAAGCGCTGCATCTGGATGGTGATGTCCACAGCCAGCTCGGTGAAATCGATGGCGTCTATCAAGGGCATGATGTCCCATCTGATGGGGAAATTGGGAAGCTCCGCCATGGGGATCTTGTCGTCTTTTTTGGGGCCGTTGGTGGGCATCAGAGCCCTGGCGTTTATGAGGCGGGCCATGACGTCGCCCTGGCCTCCCCAGGAGGTGCCGTAGTTTATTTCGCCGTTGCGGTCGTTGAGATTCAATCTCTTTATTATGTTCTGGGAGATCTGGCAGTGGTAAACGTGGGGAACGCTGACGCCGTTCTCCATGGCGTAGCCCGCCACGTGGAAGGAGGTGTTGGCGTTGGGATAGCGGGAGCTCATGAAGCTCATGAGGTTGTTGACCACGTCCATTATGCCGTCGCCGGGATTGTTGGCTTCCTCTTCGAAGAGCCTGATTGCGTGGCTGACGGGCTTGCCGCCCAGCATGGGATCTCCGAAGGCGCTGATGCCGATGCCCTGGTTCTCCAGGAAGAAGATCTTGTCGCAGTGGTCGGAAATGACGATGTTGACGTCAGGCAGAGCCTGGCCGTCGGGAGCGGTGCCCTGGGCGAGGGCGGTCATGCGGCTGTCGGCGGCCATGACGATGCCGTCGGGCACGTAGGTGGTTATGACGAATGACATTTTATCAGCTGAGTTTCAGGGTTATTCTGGTGCGGAGAGCCTGGAGTTTCAGCCAGCGCAGGATGGGGCTGCCGGTGTGGCTCTCGGATTTGAGGTCTCTGGTCATCAGTTCCGGGACGATGGCGTGGAAGTCTTTGCCTTCGTAGAGGACGCTGTAGATGGCTTCCGTCAGGGGCATGCTGATGTTGTAGCGCTTGGCCAGCTTGTAAACGCATTCGGCGTTGCGGTAGCCCTCCACCACGCCGGCGGAGCTCTTAAGCGCTTCCTCCACGCTCATGCCCTTCACCAGATTCATGCCGAAGGTGTAGTTGCGGCCCATGTTGCAGGTGGTCATGAGGTCGCCGATGCCGGCCAAACCGATGAAGGATTCCACCTGGGCGCCCATGGCCACGCCGAAGCGCATCATTTCCACCAGGCCCCTGGTGACCAGGGCGGACTTGGTGTTGGTGCCGAATTCCAATCCGTCCACGGCGCCGGCGGCGATGGCGATGATGTTCTTCAAAGTTCCGCAGAGCTCCACGCCGATGATGTCGCTGTTGGTGTAAACCCTCAGATGCTCGTTGGAGAAGACCTGCTGCACGAAGGCCGCCAGCTGCGGGATCTTGGAGGCCACGGTCACGGCGGCGGGCATCTTACGCGCCACCTGGGCGGCGTGGCTGGGACCGGAGAGGCAGGAGACGTGCTTGCACTTGGTCTCCTCCTCGATGATCTCGCTCATGCGTTTAAGGAATATGCCGTCGGTCTCGATGCCCTTGGCCACCGTGACGATGGGATACGCTTCCTTCATGGCTTCCCCCAGCTGACGGGAGACGCTGCGCATGAACTGAGAAGGGGAGGCCATCACCAGAAGGCGGGCGTCTTTAAGAGCCTCTTCCAGGCTGTTGGTGAATTCCAGTTTTTCCGGCAGGGGAATGCCGGGCAGGAATTTGTAGTTCATGCGTTCTTTTTTCATTTCCTCGGTGTATTCCGGGAAAGCGCCCCAGAGCATGACCTTGTAGCCGTTTTCCAAAAGCGTCAGGGCGATGGCGGTGCCCCAGGCTCCGTCGCCGATGACGGAGATCTTCATGCCGGGGGATGGTTTGGTGTAGTCGATCATAGTTTTCGCCTATGTTTATTCGGAATAGGTGACTCCGCAGCCGGGAGACTCCCAAAGCGTTACGCTTTCCAAAACGAGGCCTTCTCTCAAATTCCCCGCTTCCGCCGCCAGCGCGCCGTAGATCCATTTGGCGACGTTTTCGCAGGTGGCGGCGTTCTCGGGAAAGAGGCCGGTCTCGTTAAGGAACGCGTGATCAAGTTTCGTTCCTATCTTGTCTTTCAGCATGCTTTTCACCGCCTCGAAGTCCGCCACCATGCCGAAACGATCCAGCGTTTCGGAGGCAAGGACGGCTTCCAGTTTCCAATTGTGACCGTGGATACGTTCCACCGTCCCGTCTGGCAGCGTGACCTTATGGGCCGCGCTGAATGCGTATTGGACTTTCAGGCGATACATGCTTTGCAATTTTCTTTTATTGTTCGGTTTTTTTGAAAAGATTCATTATTCCGCCCGCCAAAACGATCTCCACCTCCCTTTCCGTCAGGGCGTGGGAGAGCGTTATCTTTTCGCCTTTGTCGGTCAGGACTTCTATGGCGGAGGACTTTTTCAGCTGTTCCGGGAGGCCTTTGATCTCCAGGCTTTCCGCTTTCTCAAGTTTTTCCTTGTCCTCCGGGCTTCCTATGACCAGCGGCAGGATGCCGAAGTTGATCAAATTGGCGGTGTGGATCCTTTCGAAGGAGAGCGCCATCACGACTTTCACGCCCAGGTACATGGGGCAGATGGCGGCGTGCTCCCTGGAGCTGCCCTGGCCGTAGGAGAGCCCGGCCAAGATCACGCCGTGGCGGCCTTCCGCCTTGGCATTCAGGGCTCTTTGGGCGAAGGTGGGTTTGCCCTCCTCGCTGAAGCAGTTGAAGACAAATTCGGCGTATTTCGGAATGTTGGAGCGGAACTTCAGGAAAGCGCCCGCGGGCATGATGTGGTCCGTGGTGATCTTGTCGCCCAGCTTGATGAGGATCTCGCCTTTGATGTTTTCCGGAAGCGGCTCGTTCTCCGGAGGCCGCCCGATGGTGGAGGCCCGGAATATTTCCGGCTTGCGTCTGGGGGGCGGCACGATGAGCCAGTCGTCCACGTCGTAGCGCTCCGGCTCCTCGACCTTAGGATACTTGATGACGTCCTGCTTCCTGGGGTCAACGATCTCGCCGCAGATGGCCGCCATGACGGCGGTCTCGGGACTCGTCAGGAAGACGGTGTCGTTGGGGGTTCCCGTGCGCCCGGAGAAATTGCGGTTGAAGGTCCTGACGCTGACGGTGCCTTCGGCGGGGGAGAGCCCCTGGCCGATGCAGGGACCGCAGGCGGATTCCAGAATCCTGGCGCCGGCGGTTATGAAAGTGGAAAGGGAGCCGTCCCGGTCGATCATCTGCAGGACCTGGCGGCTGCCGGGAGCCACGAGAAAAGAAACGTCGGGATGGACTCTGCGTCCTCTCAAAAGCGCCGCGGCCAGCGTCAGGTCGCGGTAGGAGGAGTTGGTGCAGGAGCCTATTATGACCTGATGGACTTTCGTGCCTTCCACTTCGGAGATCTTCTTGATGTTGTCCGGGGAAGGGGACATGGCGGCCAAAGGTTCCAGCGTCGAGAGATCTATTTCTATGACGCGGTCGTAGGAGGCGTTCATGTCGGGCAGAAGCTCTTTGAAATCCTTTCCTCTGCCCTGGGCCTCCAGGAATTCCTTGGTCCTGTCGTCGGAGGGGAAAAGGCTGGTGGTCACGCCCAGCTCGGCCCCCATGTTGGTGATGGTGGCTCTCTGGGGAACGGAAAGCGAGGCCACGCCCGGTCCGAAATATTCCACCACGCAGCCCACGTTGCCCTTGGTGGTGAGAATGGAGAGCAGCTTTAAGATAACGTCCTTGGCGGCCACCCACTCGGGCAGGCTGCCGGTCAGCTTGACGCCTATGACCTTCGGCCACTTGATGGTGAAGGGCTTTCCCGCCATGGCCAGCGCCACGTCCAGGCCGCCGGCGCCCATGGCCAGCATGCCCAGGCCGCCGCCGGTGGGGGTGTGGGAGTCAGAGCCCAGCAGCGTTTTCCCGGGTTTGCCGAAGCGCTCCATATGGACCTGGTGGCAGATGCCGTTGCCAGGAAGCGAGCATTTTATCCCGAAGCGGCCGGTCACGGAGCGCAGGTACAAGTGGTCGTTCATGTTGTTGGGCCCCATCTGCGCCGTGTTGTGGTCGATGTAGGAAACGGAGAGCTCCGTCTCGACTTTCTCCTTGCCCAGCGCTTCGAACTCCAGGTAGGCCATGGTGCCCGTGGCGTCCTGGGTAAGAGTCTGGTCGATCTTTATCGCTACGGGAGCGCCGGGCGTTTTTTCGCCGGAGACGAAATGTTCGGAAAGTATTTTTTCAGTTACGTTCATTTTCAAAATTTAAATTTGCATTAATCTATTAATTATAGCACTTTTCACCTTGGGCCCGCTTCATAGTCAAAGGAAACGGCGCAGGGGGCCGCGGCGGGGCGGCGTTTTTTTGCGCCGCGTATTTTCAATTTGGAATTTAAGCCGGATACTGCTATAATGGTTAAATATGTTAAGTTATCTTTTCAGTAATGAAAAAGTCCGCCTGAAATGGAGCGACGTTGTCATCGCTTTGCTCTTTTTTCTTTTCGGGCTTTTCATTTTCAATACCATGTACCGCGTCCAGGTTGACATGTTCTGGCACATGCGGTCCATGACCATCGTCATCTTCGACAAGTCGGAATTGTTCCGCCCGTCCTACGACGCCATGACAAGGATAGCGTCGTATGTTCTCGGTTTCTTTTCCCGGAAAAATTTCCCCCTGGGCTACGTCTGCTTCCTCTCCCTGATGCTGGCCTTGAAATATATCGTATTGAGAAGCATCTCGATAGATTATTTCTCCAGGCAGGGAAAGGAGGAGAGATCGGAACTTTTCGTCTTGCGCGCCGCCGTGGTTTTGCTTTGCCTGGGCGGTCACATCATCGCTTTCCCGCAGCTGGTCTCCGGATATTGGCAGGCGGACGTCCTGCGGATGAACGTCTGGCACAACCCCACCACGGTGGCGGTCATGCCCTTCGGGCTTCTGCTCTTTTACTTCGGATGCCTGACGGTCAGGGAAAAGTCTTTGAAAAATTTTCTGATCCTGGCGGTCCTGGCGGTCCTTAATTTGTTCTCCAAACCAAGCTATATCCTGGCCTGGGCTCCGGCGATCTTTCTTTCCCTCACTTTCCTCAGGGCGGACGAAGAGGGTAATTTCTCACTGAACTTCACCCTGAAGCGTCTGCTGATCGCCCTCCTCGTGGCGGTCCCGGTCCTTATAGGGATCTTCTATCTGAAGTCCGTGACCAAGAGCGTAAGGGACAACGTCATGATCTCCCTGCCCTTCGCCATCCAGAGCCATCTTCTGCACATCGACTTCGACCGCAATCTCAATCTGATGGCGGAGCGCCTTCTGGGAAGCAGCTTCGCCGCCATCAAGGGCTCCTGGCAGACTTTTTGGTACCTTGTCTTCTACAAGCCCCTGACGATGATCTGCGGCCTGGCTTTCCCCGCCGCCGCCTTTTTCGTCTCCAAAAGGAAGAAAGACGGACTTCTGGTCTTCGGCTGGCTGACTTTGCTCATTTCCTTCGTGATCGCCTACACCTTGAGCCAGGACACCGTCCACCGGACGCATCTCAACTTCACCTGGCAGATCCCGGTGGCCGTGGCGGCGCTGTTTCTGGCCTCGCTACTGAATTTCTTCTCCGAGGAGGACAATTTCCCGAAGATGAGCTGGCCGGCGGCCCTGACCGCGGGCTTGTTCCTGCTGCACGCCTACTGCGGACTTTTATACCTGCAGCGCCTCATATTCACCTGGAGCTGGAGGTAAGATATGAAAAAAGCTCTGGCTCTCATCGCGGGAATACTGGCGCTCTACGCCCTCTACGTTTTCTTCTACCGCCCCAATCTTCTTTCCAACGGCCGCTTCGCCAGGGGACAGGCTTTCTGGCAGTACGCCAAGGCCAGCGACGCCAAGATAGTGACGCCGGAAGAGGAAGGCGAGATGGCTTATATGGCCATAGTCCCGGGAGGGGAGATCTGCCAGTTCTTCCTTTCGGGGCTCGCGCCAAGCGAAGTGTGCGAAGCAAGCTTCGAGGCCAGGGCCAAGAATCCCAACGGCCGCCTGACCTTCCGCATGGACAACCACACCCACGCCGTCATAGCCGTGACCAACTCCGAGTGGCGGACGGTGCGGTTCCGCTTCCCCATCTTCGAATACGCCGACAAACGCTCCTTCAGGCTGGTGGCGGGCAAAAATTCTCCCGTGGACGTCCGCGACCTCTCCCTTAAGCGCGCCAAGCCTTTTTCCAAGTCGGAATTGTGCGCCGAGGAGGGGAATCTGGTGACGAACCTGGTGGCGAACGGAGACTTTTCCCAGGGGACGAGCTTCTGGGCCGGCGTGGACGGAAACGATTTCAGCTGCTTCGACAAACGCGGAGTCCCCACTCTGATGTTCCTTCAGTCCAGCAACGTGGTCCTCACGGCCTCCCAGACGGTCAAAGTAAAAAAAGGCGTTCCCTACGTCGTGTGCGCCTACGCCCTGATGGACGACAACCGGCCTGTGGAGCGCATTGCCAACGTCCGCTATTCCTATAACGACGGCGGCCGCCGCGGCGGAGACCTCAAGTTTTCCAGCAACGCCAGGGGAGCCTGGCAGAGGGGTTCCGCCAAAATAACGCCCAACGCCGACTGCGACCTGACGCTGACGCTGCGCTGCGAGCACAGCAGGGGCAAAAAGCGCGGAAAAGTCTATTTCCACGGAGTGCAGGTCTATCCTGCGGACGAGGTCATAAAAACGCCGGAGCCCTCCGGCGCGCAAAAGGAGAAATAAAGCATGCCGTCGCTTTACGCTGTGATACCGGCCTACGAGCCGCTGCCTTCCCTTCCCGGACTCGTCAGGGAGGTCGTCAGAATATCCCAGTTGAAAGGCGTGGTGGTGGTTGACGACGGCTCCAGGAAAGAGGGGACGAAGGAGACCTTCGCGGAGATCGAAAAAATCGAGGGCTGCCGGCTCCTGCGCCATCAGGAGAACAAAGGCAAAGGCGCCTCCATGAAGACCGCCTTCCGCTATCTTTTGGAAAAAGAAGGCAATGATCTTCTCGGCGCCGTGACGGTGGACGCGGACGGCCAGCATCTTCCCGTTGACATCGGGAAAGTCCTGGCGTTTTTCCTTGAGCATCAAACGGACTACGTCCTGGGCGTCCGGGACTTTAGCACGCTCGAGGTGAAGATACCCTGGCGCAGCCGCTTCGGAAACAACCTGACGGAAAAAGTTTTCAAACTCTTCACCGGCACGGCTCTCAAGGACACCCAGACGGGTTTGAGAGTTTATCCCCGGGACTTCATGCAGGAGGCTCTTCAAATAAAGCCGGACCGCTATGAATTCGAGCTGGAAGCGCTCCTGCGTTTCTTCCGCTGCGGCCAGGGAAAGATCCAGCAGGTCCCCATCACCACGGTTTATGAAGAGAACAACCCCAGCTCCCACTTCAACCCCGTCAAGGACTCCATCCGGATCTACGCCATCTTCTTCAAGTTCATCGGCGCCTCCGTCATAAGCAGCGTCATAGACTTCCTGATTTTTTCCGTCATGATCCTTTCCCTGGGACAGGACAGGATGATCCTGGGGCGCACCTCCATCCTCTGGAGCCTCCTTACCGCCAGGATAATCAGCTGCAGCGTGAATTTCGTCCTGGACAAGGAAGCCGTCTTCGGATCCAAGGGTCACTGGCTGAGACAGTCCTTTCTCTTCTTTTTGCTGGCGATCTTCCTCTTCACCGCCTCCTATTTCGGCATAAGGGGCCTCAAGCATTTCGGGATTCATCCCATCATCGCCAAGATCTTGGTGGAAGGCACGCTGTTCTTCCTGAGCTTCGCCATCCAGCATTTTCTTATTTTCCGTTCCAAAAGCGTCTTCAAGGGAAAACCGAAACAGGCTTGATCATCTAGCGAAACCGGGAGCGGCTCCTTCCTTTTTTATTCAGCCTTTGCGGTTTTGCTACAATTAGACAAGAATAAAAACTTTTTATTTGAGCGAGCGTATGAAACTGATCGAGATCAAAGAGGAACTGATAACCAAGGGCACGCTTTTGGGAATGCCCGCGCTCTTTTTCTGCTTTGGCGAAAAAGAGAGCGGCGGCTTTGAAATGAAGGTGGACGAGCTTTTGAAGACCGCCGAGAAAAGCGTTATGCGCTACGTGGTCCTGACCGGCGAACTGTCCTCTCAGATAGAAGAGCTGAAGGTCCTGACGGAAGGGATCAGGGATCTTTACCGCCACGTCGTCGTTGAAAGCGACGGCGGCGAATACCTTGACCTGGAGGCGGACCTCTTTTCCCTCGACCTCAACTGCAGGGGCGCCGCTTCCTTCGGCAGGCTGTCCTGGCCGAAGTCAAACATTGAAAACTACCTTCAGGCCGGGAAAGAGGTGGAGCTCAGGATCTACATCGAAGACGAGATAGACCTGAGGGAGACTTTCATAGCCCTCTCGGAGCACAGCATTCCCCGGACCAGGATCTTTTTCGTGCCCACCGGCGCCACCTTCGAGGAATATTTGGACAATCTCTCCTTCCTTTCCAAGGAATGTCTGAAATACAGCTACCGCTTGGGAGAGCGTCTGGACCACACTTTGGCTAAAACGGAAAAAGAGGCGGACTGACCTATGGCGAAGATAAAGAAGATCTACGTCTGCCAGGAATGCGGCGCCCAAAGCCCCAAATGGCTCGGGCAATGCCCGGGCTGCGGCGAATGGAACACCATGGTGGAGGAGATCAACGAAGAGAAAAAAGAACAGTCCGGCATCGTTTCCTCCGCTCCCGCCGAGCCGCTGATGTCCGTCGTCTCGGCCGGCGAGAAGCGCTTCCCGACCGACATCAGCGAATTCGACCGCATATGCGGCGGCGGATTGGTGGCGGGGCAGGTCCTTCTCATTGGCGGCGACCCCGGCATCGGCAAATCCACGCTGCTTCTGCAGATCGCCCAGGCCCTGGCGAAGCCGGGAGCGGAAGTTTTGTACGTCAGCGGCGAAGAGTCCAGAGCCCAGGCCAAAATGCGATCCGACCGACTCGGCATCAGCAATCCCAACATCTGGATCATGTCCGAAACAAACGTGGCGGCCTTTTTGCAGGAGGCGAAGAACCGCCGCCCCGCCGTTCTTCTGGTGGACTCCATCCAGGTCATGTACGACGGGGAGATAAGCAGCGCTCCAGGCTCCGTGGCCCAGGTGAGGGAGTGCGCCGCGGAACTGGTGCGCTTTGCCAAGCAGGAGATGATCATCGTGATCATCGTTGGGCATGTGACGAAATCCGGCGCCATAGCCGGCCCCCGCGTTATGGAGCACCTGGTGGACACCGTTTTGTATTTTGAAGGGGAAAGGCATAACATTTACAGGATATTGCGCAGCGTGAAAAACCGCTACGGCTCCACCGACGAGATAGGCGTTTTTGAAATGACCGGCAGGGGACTGGTGGAAGTGAAGAATCCCTCCGCGATATTTTTAGCCCAGCGCCTGACCAAGAACAGCGGCTCGGCGGTGGGCACTTCCTTGGAAGGCACCCGCCCGATATTGATGGAGGTCCAGGCGCTCTGTGCCAAGGCGCCCTACGGGACGCCGGCCAGGAAAGCCCTGGGCTGCGATCCCAACAGGCTTCTTTTGCTTCTGGCGGTCCTGGAAAAAAGGATCGGCATCCCCATCAGCGCCACCGACGTGTACGTCAACATCGCCGGCGGTTTGAAAATCGACGAGCCCGGGATGGATCTGGCGCTTCTGGCGGCGGTGGCCTCCTCTTATTTCGACGTCTGCGTGGCGGAGGACACCGTCATCATGGGGGAAGTGGGCCTGGGCGGCGAAGTGAGGGCCGTGAGCCAGGTGGAAAGGCGCGTCATGGAAGCCATAAGGCTGGGCTTCAAGCGCTGCATCATGCCCGCCCACAATCTAAAGAGTTTCCGGGAAAAAGGCAAGTCGGAGGTGATTTGGAACGGCATGACCTTGGTGGGCTGCGCGGACGCGGCCCAGGCGATCCGGGAAGCGCTCCCGGATCTGAAAAGCAAGAAGGAAAAAGAATGAAAAAACGCGGCCTCGGGCCGCGTTTTTTATGCAAGGATCAGCGGCGACGGGAAAAGCGCGCGCCCTTTGTCGGAAGCGAGGCTTCGGAAGAATTTTAGCCTAAATGTTTTAAGCCGGAGCGATTATGATATAATAAATAAATAATCAAATTCATAAAACAAGAGGAGAATATCTCATGAAAAATCTTCTTCATTTCGCCCTGGCGCTTCTTATCGCCTGTTCGGTTTTGGCCGAAGAAAACGCCTCCACCAACCAGTGGAGCTGCCAGAATCTCGTTTACGGTCCCGCGGCCATTTGCGAATCCGTTTTCCTTCCCCTGATCTGCGGGATAGGCTCCACCGTTATCAACGTGGATGTGGCCAACGACGACTGGCGCTCAGCCCTGACGCTTCCCTATACGGTTCCCGCCAGCCTGACCTGCGGAACGGTCATCGGAGCTTTCCTTGCCCCGCCGTTTTTGCTCGAGGGCATTTTCGACACCCTGACCTTAGGCTATTTCTATCCCGAACATTCCGCCTGGCTTTCCAATTACGTCAAGCATTCCATGGACACGGTGGAGAAATACGACCTTATCCCCAACACTCCCGCGGAAGCGAAGGTTGTGGAAGAAGCCACCAAGGCCGAGGAAAGCAAGTAAGTTCCCCTCATTTTTCCATCTGATCAGCGGAAATGTACCTGACGCGACTGCGCATCAAGGATCTGGCTCTGGTCAGCCTTATTGACGTGGAGTTCCCCAAGGGTATCGTCGCCATAACCGGCGAGACCGGCGCGGGAAAATCCACCGTCATGGGCTCCATTCAGCTGCTTTTGGGCGAAAGAGCCGACGTCTCCCAAATCAGGCACGGCTCCCCCAAGGCTGTCGTCGAGGGCGTGTTCGAATTCGAGCGGGGCAGGGACGAGGGCATGATCGACGCCCTCAAAAAAGACGGCTTCGACGTTTCTTTGGAGGAACCGCTCATAGTGAGAAGGGAGATCGGCTCCAACGGCCGCGGCGCGGCTTTTTTCGCCGACCAAATGATCAGCGTGAAGAGGCTTGGGGAACTGATGGCGGAGACAGTGGACATCCATTCCCAAAACGCCCAGCAGTCCCTGACTAAAAGAAACTGGCAGCGCGTTTCCTTCGACCATTACGCGGGCGCCGATTCCCTGGCCGGGGAGGTAGCGGCGCTTTATTTCCAAAGCAAGGCTTTGAAAGAGGAGCTCGAAGAACACCGGTCTAAGGAACGGGAGCTTCTGCGCCTGGAAGAACTCTGGCGCTTTCAAGTAGAGGAGGTCTCCCGGGCGCAGCTCAGGGAAGGCGAGGAAGAGGAGCTTCTGGAACAGGAGAAGAGCCTTTCCCACGCCGAGGAGATACGGGAGCTTCTCTTCTCGCTGGAAGAAAGCCTCGGCGACGAAGAGGGCAGCCCCTTTGCGCTCCTGAAGCAGACGAACCGCTCCCTAAAACAGCTCGCCGGCCTATACGCTCCCGCCGAAAGTTGGGAAGAGGAATTCTTAAACGTCATCGGCTCTTTGGAAGAACTGAAAACGGAAGCCTCCCGGGCTTCCGACAAATTGAACGCCGATCCGGAAGAGCTCAACCGGGTGCAGGAACGCCTGGCCCTCATAGGCAGCCTGAAAAAGAAATACGGCGCCAGCGTGAAGGAAGTGCTGGAGGAAACGGAAAAGATCAGAGTGCGTCTAAGCGAGGGCGGCTCCTTCGACGAGCGGAAAGAAAAACTGGAAAAACAGCTGTCGGAGATTCAGAAGGAGCTTAAGGACAAAGCCGACAAACTTTCCCGGATCCGCGCCAAGGCCGCATTGCCTTTCTCAAAGTCCGTGGAAGCGGAGATCGCGCCGCTGGGCATGGGAGGGATGCGTTTCAAGGTGGAGCTGGAAAAGCAGGATGAGCCGCAGAGCAACGGGAACGAAAGCGTGGAATTCATGATCGCCAACGTGGGCCAGCCCTTCATGTCTTTGCAGAAGATCGCCTCCGGGGGCGAGCTTTCCCGCCTGACCCTGGCTTTGAAATGCCTTTCCCTGGGCGGCAACGCCGTGCAGATCCTTTTCTTCGACGAGATAGATTCCGGCATCAGCGCCACGGTGGCGGGAGCCATCGGGAAAAGGATGAGGCTTTTGGGAAAGGAGCACCAGGTCTTCGTCATAACCCACATGCCCGTCATAGCGGCCTGCGGAGACGTGCAGTACAGCGTGGAGAAAAGCGTGGAAAGAAACGATTCCTTCGTCGGGATAAAAAGGCTGGAGAAGGGAGCGCGCAAAGCCGAACTGGCCAGGATGCTGGGCGGCAACGAGAAGGAAGCGCTTTCCTACGCCGCCAAACTTCTTTCCAAGAACTGGGAGGAAGATTAGTGTGAGATCAATTTTTCAAAGGAGATAAACAATGCGCAAACTTTTTCTTTTGACCGGAGTGGTCCTTATAGCCCTCGCCGCCTGCAAGAGCGGCGCGGTAAACAGCGGCAAGACGCCGGCGGATAAGGACGGCAGCGTGGCCGTCATCGAGTTTGAGAACGGCGACGTGGTGGAATTTGAGTTTTTGAAGGACAAGGCTCCCGAAACTTGCAAAAATTTCATCACCCTGGCCAACAAGGGCTTTTACGACGGCCTTATTTTTCACAGGGTCATCGCCGGCTTCATGATCCAGGGCGGCTGCCCCAACGGAACAGGCACGGGCGGCCCTGGCTACACCATCAAGGCGGAGTTCAACGATACCAAGCATGTGCCCGGCATAGTCTCCATGGCGCGTTCAAGCAATCCTGACAGCGCGGGGAGCCAGTTCTTCATCTGCGTTGCCGATTGCCCCCACCTGGACGGCAAGTACACCGCTTTCGGCAAAGTCACCAAGGGCTACGACGTGGTCGAGAAGATCAGCAAGGTCAAGGTCAACCTTCAGGACCGCCCCATGGAGCCCGTGGTCATGAAAAAAGTTTACATCAAGTAAAAATGGATTCTGAAAATTCAATGGGTCTCATAGCCGGCGGCGGAGTGCTGCCGCTGGAATTTTTGCGCGCCAGGGAGAAGAACGGCCTTAAAAGGATCGTGACGGTCGGCATCAAAAACTGCAACGTCCTCGAGGAGGTCAAAGCTCTCTCCGACCATTACGAGGAGGTCTCCGTCACGCAGCTGGGGAAGCTCATCAAAATCTTCCACAGGCAGGAGATTGCGAAGGCCGTGATGCTTGGCAACGTGGCGCCCAAAATGACTATCGCCGATCTGAGGCTCGACTGGCGGCTCATGAAGCTCGCCATGAAGGTGAAGGACAGGAGGGCGGACAGCGTGCTGGGCGCCATTTCCGATGAATTGGGAAGCGAAGGCATAAGGATAGAAAAAACCACCGACTACCTTCCCCAGATCCTTCTGCCGGAGGGCGTCCTTTGCGGAGCGCCTCCCGATGAATTGCAATGGCAGGACATAGCGCTGGGCGTGAAACTGGCGCTTGTCTCCGGAGGACACGACATAGGTCAGAGCGTGGTCATCAAAAACCAGGCGGTGGTCTGCGTGGAAGCCATGGAAGGCACCGACCGCTGCATCAGGAGAGCCGGCGAATACACCAAAGACGCCGTGGTCGTGAAAATGGCCAAGCCCAATCAGGACCTCAGGTTCGACGTGCCCTGTTTGGGGCCTGGCACCATAGAGTCCATGCAGGCGGCCAACGCCAGGATCGTGGCGGCGGAAGCCGGCAAAACTTTCCTCCTGGAGCCGCAGAAAACTTTGGAAGCGGCCATGAAATGCGGAATAACTATTCTGGGAGTGAATCGCTCCTTGGGAGAAAAATAACACATGAAAACAGCAGTCATAGGCGTGGGGCACCTTGGAAAGATCCACGCCAGGATCGTCAACGAAAATCCTAATGTCGAACTCGCGGCGGTGGTGGATGCCAGATTTGAATCCGCCAAAGAGACCGGCGAACTTTACAAAGTTCCGTATTTCACGAACGTGGAGGACGTCATCCCAATGATCGACGCGGCGCACGTGGTCGTCCCGACGCCCTTGCACTACGAAGTGACGAAAAAGCTTCTTTTGGCCGGCAAGCACGTGCTTTTGGAAAAGCCCATCACGACGACGGTCGCGGAAGCCGACGAACTTTTGAAACTGGCTAAGGAAAGAAACCTCATATTGCAGGTCGGGCATGTGGAAAGGTTCAATCCCGCCATCATCGGCATCCAGAAAATATTGAAAGATCCCATCTTCATCGAAGTGCACCGCCTTTCGCCCTTCAACATCCGCGGGACGGAAGTGAGCGTGGTCTTCGACCTCATGATCCACGATATCGACATTATTCTGCACCTCGTGAAATCCGACGTCGTGGACGTCCAGGCGGTGGGCGTTCCTGTCTTGACTAAGACCAGCGACATCGCCAACGCGAGATTGACTTTTGCAAACGGCTGCGTGGCCAACGTCACGACTTCGAGGATCAGCGCCGACAGGATGAGGAAGATCCGCTTCTTCCAGGACGACGCCTACATTTCCCTCGACTATGTCGAGCAGAAAGCCAAATTGAAACACCGCAAAGAATGGCAGATCGTGGAAGAGGAGATCAATTTCTCCGGCGACCAGCCGCTGCAAAGCGAGATACAAAGCTTCGTTGACTGCGTGAAATTAGGGAAGTCCCCGCAGGTCACCGGCGAGGACGGCCGCAACGCGCTGAAGGTCGCGACTATGGTGGAAGAGGCGATCAAAAAGCATCTCACGGAACTTAAAACCCTGCGCCCGGGAGCAAAGCTGCCCGGGGAATAAAATGGCGGAAGGAAGTTTGAGATTAGATCAGGCTCTGACGGCCCTGGGGTATTTCGCTTCCCGGGAGCAGGCCAGGAGAGCGCTTCTGGCAGGCGAAGTGGAGGTCAATAATTCCCGCACGGTCAAACCAGGACTTGGCGTCCTCCTGAAATACCGGGAGGAGGGAGGCGAGGCTTTCCTTTTCGCCAAAGGAAAAGAGCTCAAGATCTCTCTCAGGGAGAAGATGCCCTATGTCAGCAGAGGCGGCTACAAACTGGCCGCGGGACTTGATATGTCGGGCGTTTCTCCGGAAGGCTTGACCTGCCTTGACGTGGGCGCCAGCACCGGCGGCTTTACGGACGTTATGCTGCAGCGCGGCGCCAGGCATGTCTTCGCCGTGGACTGCGGCTACGGGCAGCTGCACGACAAGATAAGGCACGACGAAAGGGTGACCGTCATGGAAAAGACCAACGCCCGCTTCCTGAAACCGGAGGATCTGGGCGAAAAAGTCGATCTGGCGGTGGCGGACGTTTCCTTCATCTCGCTGAAACTAATCGTGCCGGCCATGAAGAGCTGCCTTAAGGAAGGCGGCTTCCTTGTGGTCTTGGTGAAGCCTCAGTTCGAGGTGGGTGTGGAAAAACTTTCCAAAGGCGGCGTGGTGAAGGATGAAGCGGCCAGACTGGAGGCGGTGCGGGACATCAGGGAATTTCTGGCCTCCTCCGGCTTCGGGATAATAGGGGAGTGCGAAAGCCCCATAGTGGGGCCCGCGGGCAACCATGAATTTCTTTTAGCGGCAAAACTTAGGGAAACATAAAGATGATTTGCAAGGATTTCGGAAAACTGACCGCCGGCGTGGTGATAAACACCACCAAGCCGCACGCCGCTAAAGCGCTGGAATATCTGCTTTCGGAAATGGACAAGAGGAAGATGCCTTATCTGGCGGAATCCGCCTCCGCTCTCAGCGCCGGGCTTTCAGGCCAGGGCGTGACATTTTCGGAAATGCTCTCCCGCGCCCAGTGGCTGATAGTCATAGGCGGAGACGGCACGATCCTTTCCGCCGTCCGGGAACTGACGGATCTGGGGATCCCCATATTGGGCATCAACCCCGGCGAGTCCTTCGGCTTCCTGGCGGAGATCCCGTATTCGGAAATACCCAGCGCCTTGGACAATATTCTCTCGGGCCGCTTCGACATCGAGGAGCGGGCCACCCTCTCCGCCCGCTTCACCACGGAAGAAGGGATCGTAAAGGAGGAGCGGGCCCTGAACGACCTGGCCTTTGTCCGCGGCCTGGACGCCAGGGTGGTGGAGATGCGCGTCATGGTCAACGGGGAATACCTGACGACCTACGCGGTGGACGGCCTGATCTTAAGCACCGCCACCGGCAGCACCGCCTATTCTCTTTCCGCAGGCGGCCCGGTCATGTATCCCGGTCTGGACGCATTTTTGCTTACGCCGGTCTGCCCCCATTCCCTCATGAACAGGCCGATGATCTTCCCCAAAGGCACCGCAATCGAAATAGAGAACGCCACCATAGGCAGGGACGTGCACATTTCCGCCGACGGCAGGGTAGTCCTGACTTTGGGCATGAACGAGCGGGTGTCGGTCTCGCTTGAAAAGAGCGTGAAATTTTTGACCACCCGCCAGCACTCCTTCACCCAGAAACTGAGGAAGAAGATGGGCTGGCAGGGCGGACTGAAGGAAAGCGAACAGGATAAATTTGCCAAATAAAATCAAAACAACAAAAAACATATAGGAGAAACAAGAAAAAATGCGCAGCATTTTTAAAGGGTCTATCGTAGCGTTGGTGACGCCTTTCAGGAAGAACGGTTCCGTGGATCACGGCGCGGTGAGAGAGTTGGTCGAATGGCACATCGCCTCGGGGACCAACGCAATCGTGCCCTGCGCCACTACGGGCGAGAGCCCGACATTGACGCACGACGAGCATGACGAAGTCATCGCCACCGTGGTGAAAGCGGTCAACAAAAGGATCCCGGTCCTGGCGGGCTGCGGCAGCAACTGCACCGAGGAATCCCTGAGGCTCATCAAGCACGCGGAAAGCGTGGGCGCCGACGGCGCGCTGGTCATCACGCCTTACTACAACAAGCCGACGCAATCCGGCATGATCGCGCACTACGAGAGCCTGGCGGAAGCCACCAATCTTCCCATCGTCATTTACAACGTTCCGGGAAGGACCGGAGTCAATATCAAGCCCGAGACGGTGGCGGAACTTGCCAAGATCCCCAATATCGTGGGCATAAAGGAAGCCTCCGGCAGCCTTGACCAAGCCTCCGAGATTATGCGGCTCTGCGACCTGGACGTCCTTTCCGGGGAAGACTCCCTGAATTTTCCCCTGATGGCCATCGGCGCGGTGGGCGCTGTTTCGGTGGTGGCCAACGTTGTGCCGGAGCTTATGGCGAAGCTTACCTCCGCCGCCTTGAGAGGCGACATGGAGGAGGGGAGAAGGCTGCACAAAATGCTCTTTCCCATTAGCCGCGCGCTTTTTGCGGAAACGAACCCCTGCCCGGTGAAGGCGGCTCTCGCCATGCTTGGCAAATGCGGGAACAACCTGCGCCTGCCCTTGGTTCCAATCGGCCCCGCAACCGAAGAACTTTTGAAAAAAACGCTCAGCGACCTGGGCGCCCTTTAAAGGAGAAAGATCATGATAAGACTTGGCGTATTGGGATCCGGCGCCGGCACGAATTTTGAGGAGATCGCCAAAAAGATAGCAAGCGGCGAAATAAAAGGCGCTGAGATCGCCGTTGTCATCAGCGACGTAAAAGACGCGAAGATCCTCGGAAAAGCCGAAAAGCTGGGGCTGAAGGCCATGTATCTTCCCGCCGATGATTTCAAGACGAAGCTGGACGGGCCTCAGGAAGAAGAATACATAAAAGTCCTCAGGGAAAACAAAGTCGATTACGTGATCCTGGCGGGCTTCATGCGCATGGTGAAGAAGGGTCTTCTGGAAGCCTTCCCCATGAAGGTGGTGAACATCCATCCGGCGCTGCTGCCGGCTTTCCCGGGACTGGAGTCCTGGAAGCAGGCCCTGGACCACGGCGCAAAGCTGGCGGGCTGCACCATCCACTTCGTGGACGCAGGCATGGACAGCGGCCCCATCATCGCCCAGGCCGCGGTGCCTGTTTTGGACGACGACACGCCGCAGACTCTCCACGAGAGGATCCAGGAGCAGGAGCACATCTGGTTTCCCAAAGTCATAGGCCTTCTGGCCGAGGGGCGCGTCAGCGTCGAAGGCCGCAAGGTCAGGATCAGCTGATAAAAATTTTAAATGTCTTCCACCGGCGATTACGAATTTCTCATGCGGCCCGTTTCCTGCGTGAAGGGCATCACGGAACGCAGAACGGCCATCCTGGGGAGGTGCGGCGTCAGCTCTCTCTGGGACGCCCTGACGTTTTTCCCTTTCCGCTATGAGGATTACCGCAGGATCCTGCGGCCGGATCAGCTTCAGGCCGACCGGGAAGCCGTCTGCTACGGGCGGGTGACGAACGTCAAGACCGAATTGAGCCCCGTGAAGCGCAAGCGGATCACCACGGTCACCATCGAGAACGCCGGCTCCTACGCCAAGGGCGTCTGGTTCAACCAGCCCTGGATGAAAGACCGCTTCAAGGAAGGCGGCAAGGTGCTTTTTCACGGCATACCCCGTTTCGGCGGGTTCGGGATCCAGTTTTCCAATCCGGACGTGATTTACCTGGAGGATGATTTCCATCCCGACGATTTCGAAGGCAAAAGGCTTCCCGTTTACCATTCTACGGAAAAAAGCTCAAGGAACGGCATGCGCTCGCTAATCTCTTCCATCGTCGAGGAGGCGCTGCCGCATTTCAAGGAATATATTCCTCAGGAAATGCTGCGGGAATACGCTCTCATGGATGCGGGCGAGGCGATGCGGACCTTGCATTTCCCCGGCGCCAAAAGCGACGAGGAGCTGGCGAAAGCCAGGCGCCGCCTCATTGTCGACGAATTTTTCGTCCTGCAGTTCGGGATACTCTTGACGCGCAGGATCCTTCAGAAGGAAAACTACGAGGCGCATCACCTGGAGCCGGGAGGCTTGATCCGCCGCTTCCTGGACATTCTGCCTTTCACCCTTACGGAAAGCCAGCTGAGCGTTCTGACGGACATAAAGAAGGACATGCTTTCCAATCATCCCATGCACCGCCTGCTGCAGGGGGACGTGGGCTGCGGGAAGACCGTGGTGGCCGCCACCGCCATGCTCATGGCCGTCGAGAGCGGCTACAACGCCGTTCTGATGGCGCCTACGGAGATCCTTGCCAGGCAGCATTTCCAGACCTTAAGCAAATGGTGCGAAAAGTTGGGCGTGGACGTTCTTTTGTCCCTGGGCGGCATGAAAGCCAAAGAAAAGAAAGCCGTAAAGGAACGCATGGAACAGGAGAAGCCATTCATACTTATAGGAACGCATTCCCTGCTCTTCCTGGAGGACGAGATACCAAACCTGGGGCTTTTGGTCATAGACGAGCAGCATAAGTTCGGCGTGGCCCAGAGGGCGGTGCTGAGGGAAAACAAAAGGATCCCGGACACCCTGGTCATGACCGCCACTCCCATTCCCAGAAGTTTGGCCATGACGCTTTACGGGCACATGGACATTTCCGTCATAAAGAAACCGCCCGAGGGCAGGATGCCCATTAAGACCTACGTGGTCAAGCCGGAAAGGCTCTCGAAGGTTTGGGATTTCATCCGCCGGGAAGTGAAGGAGGGAAGGCAGGCCTACGTGGTTTACCCCAGGATAGACGAAAAGGAGAAGGCTGAGAGCAAAGCCGCCGCGAAGATGTACGAGGAGTTGAAAAACAATGTCTTCCCGGATCTGTCGGTCGGCCTTGTGCACGGCCGGTTGGGGAAAGAGGAGAAGGACGAGGCCATGGAGTCTTTCCGCCAGGGCAGGACCAACGTGCTGGTGTGCACCACCGTCATCGAAGTGGGGGTGGACGTTCCCAACGCCAGCGTCATGGTCATAGAGGACGCCCAGCGCTTCGGCCTGGCGCAGCTGCACCAGCTCAGGGGACGCATAGGAAGAGGGAGGCACGCCTCCTACTGCGTTCTGGTTGACAACACGCCCCTGGAAAAGGAAGACGAGCTTTACCAGCCGCTTCTCATGACGGAAAACCAAAGGCTGGAAGTCATGGCAAGGACAAACGACGGCTTCGAGATCGCGGAGGCGGACATGGAGCAGCGGGGCCCCGGCGAAGTGTTCGGGGAAAAGCAGTCCGGCCATCCTTTGCTTCTCCTGGCCAATCCCAGCAGGGACAAGAACGAACTCTCGGTCAGCACGGAGATCGCGAAAAAAGTATTGAGCGCGTACGACCTGAAAAAACTGGACGGGGAGCATTTGGAAAACCTCTACACCAGGATCGCCCTGCGCTACGGCCCGGAGTTCAAGATCCCGGGGTTTTAGGAGAGAACGCCCTTTGCACTTTCGAAAGGCTGATTTTGATATAATATTACAAATAATAAATTTAAATTCAGAGCGGAAGGCTTCTTCCGTTCTCTAAAAACAATTCAAGGAACATTTATGAATTACTTCTTGACCGAAACGGAACAAATGATCAAGGAAACGGCTCGCGAAGTCGCCCAGAAGTACATCAAACCGGTGGCCGCCGAGTATGACGAAAGGAACGAATTCGCCTGGGACGTCCAGGAGAAGATCGCGGAAGCCGGCCTTTGCGGCGTCTATATCCCGGAAACTTACGGCGGCATCTGCCCGGAAGGACAGATGGGCATCATGAATCTGGTGGTGGCCGTGGAAGAGCTTTCCAAGGTTTGCGGCGGCATCTCTCTGGGCCTGGCCGCGACCGCCCTGGGAACCATCCCCCTCATCCTTTTCGGCAATGAAGAACAGAAGCAGAAATACCTGCCGGCCATCGCCGCCGGCGAGAAGCTCGCGGCCTTCGCCCTGACGGAAGCCTGCGCTGGCTCCAACGCCGGCGGCATCCAGACCACCGCCAGAAAAGAGGGCGATTACTACATCCTGAACGGCACCAAGCAGTGGATCACCAACGGCAACGTGGCCGAGATGTACACCGTCATCGCCATGACCGACAAGACGCGCGGCGCCCGCGGCGCCACGGCCTTCCTGGTGGACAAGGGCACGCCCGGCTTCAGTTTCGGCAAGAAGGAGAACAAGATGGGCATCCGCGCCTCCTCCACCTACGAGCTGGTCTTCGAAGACTGCAAGATCCCCGCTTCCGCCATCCTCGGCAAGGAAGGACACGGCTTCCTTTCCGCTATGAAGACCTTCGACATGTCCCGCCCCGGCGTGGCCGCCCAGGCCCTTGGCATCGCCGCCGGCGCCCTTGAGGACGCCGTGGATTACGCCAGGACCAGGGAACAGTTCGGCAAGCCCGTCATCTCCAATCAGGGCCTGCGCTTCTTGTTGGCCGACATGGCCATGAAAGTCGAGACCGCCCGCGCCATGGTTTACGCCACGGCCCGCTCCATCGACTCCGGCGACCGCAACTGCTCCAAGGAATCCGCCATCGCCAAGTGCTACGCCTCCGACGTGGCCATGCAGGTGACCACCGACGCTGTCCAGGTCTTCGGCGGCTACGGCTACATGAAGGAATACCCGATGGAAAAACGCATGCGCGACGCCAAGATCACCCAGATCTACGAAGGAACTAACCAGATCCAGCGCGAAGTTATCGGCCAGTGCCTCATCAAGGAAGCGGCCGCCAAGAAATAATCAGAATTTAAGGTTGCCATGAACATCGTCGTAACGATAAAGCAAGTCCCGGACGCGGCCAATGTCCGCATCAATCCGGAAACCAAGACCCTCGTCAGGGAAGGCGTGGAGTCCATGATGAATCCTCTGGACGCCTACGCCCTTGAGGAAGGCGTCAGATTGAAAGAAAAATTCGGCGGCAAAGTGACCGTCGTCTGCATGGGCCCCCCCATGGCGGAAGCGGTCCTTAGGGAAGCCATAAGCCTGGGCGCCGACGAGGCCGTCCTCTTGTCCGACAGGGCGGTGGCGGGCTCCGACACCTTGGCCACTTCCTACGCGCTTTCCCAGACCATCAAAAAGATCGGCGACTTTGACCTTATCTTAGGCGGCAAGCAGGCCATCGACGGCGACACCGCCCAGGTGGGCCCCGGCATCGCCGTGAACCTGGACATCCCGCAGGTCACCTGCGTGAGGAAGATAAGGGAATGCGCCGACGGCAAGATGATAGTGGAGCGCATGACGGAAGACGGCTACGACGTGGTGGAACTCACCCTTCCTGCCGTCGTCACCGTCGTGAAAGAGATCAACGAGCCCAGGATCGCCAGTTTGAAAGGCAAAATGGCGGCCAAGAGAGCCGAGATCAAAGTCTGGACGGCCGCCGACATCGAAGCGGACACCACCCGCCTCGGCTTGAAAGGCTCTCCCACCAACGTGGTGGAGATCTTTTCGCCGGAAGCCCGCCCGGGCGGCGTCAAGATCGAGGGAGCGCCTGAAGAGCAGGCGCAGTCTTTGGTCGCTTCGTTAAAGGAAGCTCAGCTTTTGTAAGGAGTCATCATGCCGATAAAGATCAATAAAGAAACCTGCGTGGGATGCGGAGCGTGCGTTGCTCAGTGTCCTTTCGGCGCTTTAAGTCTGGTTGACAACTGCGCCTTTGTGGAAGAAACGAAATGCAAATTCTGCGGAAAATGCGCCACCGTCTGCCCCTGCGAAGCGATCACCGTCGTGAAAGAGGAGATGGAAGCCAAGGACGACCTTACTAGCTACAAGGACATCTGGGTCTTCGCGGAACAGAAGAAAGGCCAGGTGGCAGGCGTTAGTTATGAGCTCCTGGCGAAAGCCAGGGAGCTGGCTGGCCAGAAACCCAACGCCGTTTGGGCGGTCGTTCTGCATGACGGCAGCAACGCTTCTATCTGCAATGAACTTATCCAGAAAGGCGCCGACAAAGTTCTTTCCGTCTGCGCTCCTGAATTGAAGGATTTCGACGACCTCACTTATTCCAACGTATTGTACCGCCTTGCGAAAGAACGCAAGCCCGAAATAATCCTCTGCGGCGCCACCACCATCGGCCGCGCGCTGATGCCAAGGGTGGCCGTCATGCTGAAGACCGGCCTTACGGCGGACTGCACGCAGCTGCACATCGATCCCGAGACCGGGCTGCTCATCCAGACCAGGCCCGCTTTCGGCGGCAACATCATGGCTCGTATCCGCTGCCAGAACACCAGGCCGCAGATGGCCACGGTGAGGCACAAAGTCTTTGCGGAAATGGAACCGGATCCTTCCCGCAGCGGCGAAACAGAAGAAGTCGCCTTCAATAAGGAAGACCTTTCCCTAAGAAGCAAAGTTCTGGAAGTGGTCGAGAACATCGGCGAACAGGTGAAGCTTACCGACGCCAACATAATAGTCAGCGGCGGCCGCGGCATGAAAGGCCCGGAGAATTTCGCCCTGCTGAAAGAACTGGCGGAGGCCCTGGGAGGCGCTGTGGGCGCCAGCAGGGCGGCCGTGGACGCCGGCTGGATACCTTACGCCCACCAGGTGGG
Organism: bacterium; assembly: GCA_017557885.1. Taxonomy (GTDB): domain Bacteria; phylum Auribacterota; class UBA3054; order UBA3054; family UBA3054; genus UBA3054. Next base: position 38,897 of record JAFYXV010000007.1, read on the forward strand.
GCAGACGGGCAAAACGGTCTGTCCGAAAGTCTATATCGCCTGCGGCATCTCCGGCCAGATCCAGCACCTTGTGGGCATGCAGAGCTCCGACGTCATCGTCGCCATCAACAAGGATCCGGAATGCCCCATGATGAAGATCGCCAACTACGCGATCTGCGGCGACCTCTTCGAGATCATTCCCCTCATCATAAAAGAGCTGAAAAAGTAAGTGCCTCCTTACGTCGTCATATTAGGCGGCGGCGGACACGCCGCGATCGTAGAATCCGCGCTGAAGCAAACAGGCTGCGAAGTGGCGGCCGTTTTGGACGATTCGCTTGCTCCGGGAACGAAGATCCTGGAGGCGGAAGTGTTGGGCAAGATCTCGGACCTTGATTCTTTCAGATCCCAAACAGATCTTGTCCACATCGCCATCGGCTCCTGCGAGGCCAGGCTGGTTCTCGCGAGGCTGGCGAAGGAAAAAGGCTTCAAGCTGAAGACCGTCGTTCATCCCACGGCTTTCGTCGATCCATCGGCCAAGCTCGGCGAGGGCGTTTTCGTGGCGGCGGGCGCTTTCATAGGCCCGCGGGCGGAAGTGGGGGACTGCGTCATAGTGAACACTCACGCCAGCATCGACCACGACTGCGTTGTAGGCGCTTTTTCCCATGTTTGCCCGGGCACGGTCTTAACCGGGGCCGTGACGGTAGGGCCTTTGACCACCGTGGGAGCACTCAGCGTCGTCAAGCCGCTTGTCAGTATCGGCGCCAACGATATGATCGGATCCGGCTCCGTGGTGGTGAAAAACATAGGCAACAACACGGTCTCTTTCGGAAACCCCGCCGAGCCGCAGAAAACTAATCCAAAGCCCAAGGATAAAGAGGCCGCGAAGCTGTCCGCTGGCATGAGCGATTTTTCCAAAAAGACGCTCGTGACGGCCGTTGCCGTATTTGCGATCGGCCTCATTCTGACGCTTCTGGCCATTCATTTCTGCGACCGCGACCTGGCGCTTTATCTGCACAGGCTTCCCCAGGACAAACTGGAGAAAGCGAAGCTCATCGGCCAGATATCCTATCTTTGCAAAAAGCCCTACGTCACGATGGCAGCGGCGGCCTTCTTCCTCTTCTTCACTTTCGTTAAACCGGTGAAGGAGTGGTTTGAGAAACTGGGCTTTTTCCTGGTGTGCATGGGAGTGTGCGGGATAATTTCCAGTTTTATGAAAGAGCTTTTCCACCGCGCCAGGCCATACCAGCTTTTCAAAGATCCCTCTTACTATGGCTTCTTTTTCTTCGAGCAGTCCAAGAACGCTTTCAAGAGTTTTCCTTCGGGACACTCCATGGAGATCGCGACCATGGCGACGGCCTTCTGGTTTATTTTCCCGAAACTGAGGCCGATTTGGGCCGTCGCGGTCCTTTGGATGATGAGCGACAGGATGCTGATGGAGAAGCACTTTTTGTCCGACACCGTAATGGGAGCGACTTTGGGAATCGTTATAGTGCTTCTCGTGAGAGCTTTCCTCGCTCCTCCCGTTATAAGGCTTGTCGAGAAGATCCCGGGAGTTCTCTGGAAGAAGAGATCCTGAGGAACCGCAAAATATCCGGCAAAAAGAGCGCCCTTTAGGGCGCTCTTTTTTTATGTTTCTTTAAAAACCCAAAAAAGGTATAATAAAAAGATATAGAAGAATAATTAAATTTCCACGGAGCAAGACATGTTTCTTTTCGATCTAGGCAATGTGGTCCTCAGTTACGACCAGGAAGCCACTATGAAAAAACTGGCCTCGGCCCTGAACCCGCTGACGGCGCTTTTGATCTTCGCCAAGAAGGATGAATTCATGGCGGAGTTCAAACGCGACACGGAATTGCTGGAAAGCGGGCGCATGACCATGACGCAGTTCTTCCTGCGTCTGCAGGCCAAGACAGGCCTGAAACTGGAGGAGGGGCAGTTCATGGAGATCTGGCAGTCCGGCTACGCCTACTTCCCCGAGGCTCTCTCGAAGATCGCCGAACTTTCCAAAAAGGAAACCTGCGCCGTGGCGGCCAACCTTTCGGAAGCCCAGGAGGAGATCCTGAGGAAACGGGAGGATTTCGCCCCCTTCACGCAATGGGCCTGCTCCTGGAAACTCGGGATCCTGAGGAACAGCAAGGAATTCTTCCTGAAGGCCGCGGAGCTTCTGAACGTTCCGCCTGAGGAGTGCACCTACATTGACGACTGGGAAGAAAACCTCGTTTTCGCCAGGGAAGCCGGCATGAAGACGCTCCTTTACACCGCTCCAACCGATCTGGATAAACTTTTCTGAGATGAAACATAAAGGCTTTACTATTTTGGAACTGCTTCTGACGATGTCGATCATGGTCATGGTCATGACTATGATCCAGTCGGCTCTGGCCATTTCAAGTAAAGTCTGCACCGGCGGCCGCGACAGGGCTCAGCTTTTCCATGGAGCCAGGCTGGCGATGGACGAGATGCTCGCCGCCTTCAGCAACATGGAGTACGCGACCACGGGAAAATATGAATTCGTCTCCTTGTCTTCCGAACTGGACGGCTATCCCATGGACAGCGTCGATCTGGTGACACTGGTCCCGCCCATGCAGCTGGACGACCGCTGGCTGGCCGGCGAGGTCAGGGTCTCGTATGAAATAGCGCGCGGCGAGGACGGCGTCCCAGTTCTGCAAAAGTGCCTTTCCGTGCCCAGCGACGACGGAGCGGGAGCGCAGGATGTTTCGGTCGTTCCCCTGGTGGAGGGCGTTTGCGGCATGGAGATCTCCTTTTACGACGAGGACGGCAACGTCAGCCGGGGCTGGGACACCTCCATTTCGGAAGTGGACAACGCCAGGCCCTTTGAAGCCGTCATAACGCTTTTCCTCGATCTTGGCAAAAGGATCCAGCCTATCACCAGCGCCGTCATGCTTCCGACCATGAAGGTCAAGAACGGCAAAGGCAGCGATGCCGCCGGAGGAAGCGGAAACGGCAACGCGCCGGAACCGGAGCTGCCTGAATTTGAAGAAGAGCCCGGGGGCGGAGGAAGAAGCGGCGGCGGCGGAAGAAGCGGCGGCAGAGGCGGCGGCATGTCTGGCGGCAGTGGCAGAGGCGGCGGCGGAAGAAGCGGCGGCGGACCCGGCGCGGGGCCTTCCCCGGAAACGCGTTGAGAACGGAAGAGAAAATCATGAATTTAACAAACGGGAAATAATGAGATGAGCGAAGAAAGCTTCAACCTCGCCACGGCGAAGATCGATCAGCAGCTTTTTTACAGGCTTCCTTACGCTTTTTTGGAAAAGCACCAGCTTATTCCGATCTGCGAGCCCAGGCCCGGCGTCATCCAGGTCGCCATGGCCGATCCCGATGACATCGAGACCCTGGACGAGCTGAAACGCGTCATCTCCAGCGAACTGGAGATCGTGAAGGCCTCGCCAGAGGAGATCTCCGAGGCCATCGAACGCTGCAACAGCGGCAACGCCCAGTCGGTGGAGAAAGTCATCCAGGACCTGACGGAGGACGATCTCGAGATCATCGGCAACATCCGGGAAGACCAGGACGGCGTGGACGTGGCCAACGAGGCGCCCATCATCAAGCTGGTGAACCTCATCATCTGGAACGCCCTTCAGATGAGAGCTTCGGATATCCACATCGAGCCTTTCGAAAACCAGCTTCTGGTGCGCTACAGAATCGACGGCGTTCTGCATGAGATGAGTTCGCCTCCGCCTAATCTGCACGCGGCCATTCTCTCCCGTATCAAGATCATGTCCGACCTGGACATTTCCGAAAGGCGCACCACCCAGGACGGCCGCATCCAGATGAAACTTGGCACGAAGGAGATCGACATCCGTGTCTCCATCATGCCGACGGTCTGGGGCGAGAACGTGGTCATGCGTCTTCTTGACAAGAGCGGGCTGATGCTCGATCTCACTGAACTTGGATTTGACGAGCATCACCTGAAACTCTACGATTCCATGCTGAGGGTCTCCCACGGCATCGTTCTGGTGACAGGACCTACCGGCAGCGGCAAAACCACCACGCTTTACAGTTCGCTGAAAGTTCTCAATAAGCCGGACGTCAAAATAATCACCATCGAAGACCCGGTGGAATACCAGATAAAAGGCATCAACCAGATTCACGTGAACGCCAAGGTGGGCCTTACTTTCGCCCAGGGCTTGCGCTCCATTCTGCGTCAGGACCCCGACATCGTGATGGTCGGTGAAATTCGTGACGTGGAGACCGCAGAGACCGCCGTGCAGGCGTCCCTGACCGGCCACCTTGTCTTCTCCACCTTGCACACCAACGACGCGCCTTCCGCCATCACACGTCTCATCGACATGGGCGTGGAGCCTTATCTCATCACCTCTTCCGTCATCGGAGTGCTGGCCCAGCGCCTCGTGAGAGTCCTGTGCCCCTACTGCCGGGAGGAAGTGGAGGAGGACGTTTCCGACGCTTTGGACAGGCTCTTCATTCCCGAGGACGTGGCGCCCAGGGGCAAATACAAGATCTACCGCGCCAAGGGCTGCGAGAAATGCCGCGACTCCGGTTTCAAAGGCAGGATCTCGCTTTTCGAGATCATGCAGATGTCCGAGGAGATCAAAGCCCTCACCCTGAAGCGGGCCGCGTCCTACGAGATCAAGAAGCAGGCGATCAAGGAAGGCATGGTGACTCTTCAGCACTCCGGCTGGCAGAAAGTCCTGGCCGGCGTGACCACGCTGGAAGAAGTCTTGAGCGTCACGGAAGAAGTGTAAAATTTTCAAAAACATTCGGAGGTCATATGAACAACGAAAGCAGAAACAAAAAGCGCCGCATGCTGGAACGCGGCTTCACCCTGGTGGAAATGATGGTCGTGGTGGCCGTCATCGGCATCCTCGGCTCAGTAGTGGGCGGAAAACTGATGGGCAACACGGAAAAAGCCCGCAAGGCCAAAGCGATCATGGAGATCAAGGAATACGAGACCCAGGCGGAACTTTACCAGCTGACCTACGGCAAGCCCATCGCGGCCCTCTCCGATCTCTATCCGGAATTCCTGAAGGACGCTCCCGGCCCGGATCCCTGGGGCAACGAGTACGTCGTGACAGTCGAGAGCGACGGCACGGTGCGCGTCACTTCCTCCGGCGTCACCACGGACGAGACCGACGGCAAGGCCGGTGGGCAGACAGCCGACTGGGGCAAGTGACCGATCTTTAATCCTTCCGTCTTGAGGCGGTAAAATTCCCATGTCTTAAACCTTTTATGGCTCAGACTCAAAAGAAAAAAAGTTTTGCGAACATATTGTCCGGCGGCGACAAGACAGTGGCTCTGGACATCGGTTCCCGCACGGTGAAGCTGGCGATACTGCACAGCCGCAAAAACGGCGTGGAAGCCAGGTACCTTGACGAGATGCCCATTCCCTACGCCTCCTCCCGGGGAGACGTCACTCCGGAAGCGGTGAAGGACACGGTGCGCCAGATACTGCAGCGCAACAAGATCAAGGACATCGGCGTCCTTTCCGTCATGTCCAGGGATTTCGTCACCGTAAGCCATCTCGAGCTGCCCAGCACCGACCGTGAGCAAATAAAGCAGATGCTGGTCTTCGAAGCGGAGAGTCACCTGCCCTTCGCCATGGAGCGCGCCATCACGGCCTTTGATTTCAAGCCCATAGAGGCGCCTAAGGCCGAGGAGGCCCCTGAGGAAGGGGAAGCTCCGGCGGAGAAGCCCCCAGTAATGTCCAAAGTCGTCTTTGCGGCGGTCAGGCAGGCCCTCATTCCCAAGTTCCTGGATCTGCATTCCCAGAAGGGCTTGAAGCAGACCGCCATCCAGGTCTCCTCCTTCGCCATTTACAATCTTTACGATTATCTCAGCAGAAGCGGAAAGATAGAAAAGGCCGACGGCGACACGCTCATTATCGAAATGGGAGCCCGCAGGACGGAATTCATATTGGTGAACGCGGAAGGCGAGCTCGCCTTCACCAGAAACGTCGACAAGGGCGGAGACGACCTGACGACTTACCTGGCCAAAAAGGAAGGCATTTCCTTCGAGGAGGCGGAGCAGCGCAAAAAAGAGAAATGGGACGAGACCTGCCTCAGCGATCCGGGCGAGCTTTTGGCCGCCATGGAAGGTGTCTGCAAGGAGCTCGACAGCACCTTGCGCTTTATTAAAAACCGCGGCATAAGCTCCAACGTCGCCAGAGTGTGCTTCTCCGGCGGCGGAGCCGCAAGGGAAGAGATCTGCCGGGTGCTTTCCGCTCCCTGCGGCATAGAGACGCCCCTTTATCTCAACGGCCTTGACGTTATACAGGTCAGGCGCAAGGAAGTCTTCGGACCCTCTTTCAGCGCGGTCCTGGGCGCCGCTCTGGCCCAGATAGGGGAGGCGTCCATATACATCGACCTTCTGCCCGTGGACGTGGTCAAGCTGCAGCTTTTGGCCATGCGCCGCAAAATGTTCATCAAGCTGGCGGTCGGCGTGGCGGCTGTGGCCTTGCTGGCCCTTCTCGTTTTGGGAGCGGCGGTGCTTATTTCCAACGCCAAGGTCGACGCCAAAAACGCGGAGCTGCGCTCGAAATTGCAGGAGACGAAAAAAGTCGATCTTCTGGAGAAACGCAACGCTCAATTGCAAAAGGCGGTCAACGACATAGAAGGAGTGATCTCCCGCAAGACGAGCTGGAATTCCGTTCTGTCCGGCATCTCCTCCTGCATGACCAGCAACATCTGGGTGACCTCCATCGGAGTGGACAAGAACAACACCATGACATTGGAAGGCTACTCCCGCAATTCCGATTATTTGATCTTTGAGGAAAACATGCAGCGCCAGCTGCGCTTTGAGAACGTCATCGTTCCTTCTGAGAAGACCATGGTGCAATACGGCCTGCAGGTGCATTATTTCAAGCTGACCTGCGACATCCTGCCGGATTACAAATACAACGAAAAACTGCGGTCGCTGATCTCACAGGGAGGCGGCGAGGAAAGCGCGGAGGAGAAGCCTGAGGACACGCAGAAGGCCGCGCCTCCCGAGGAAGAGTCCCTCAAAGCCGAGCCGGAAACTCCCGGGAAGGAAACCAAGGCGGAGGATATCATGACCATGCCTGAGCAGGGGACGCCTTTCCGGATGGGGAACCCCGCCTCGGCTCCCGTGGTCCCGAGATCCAGGGTCGTCGAGATGCCGGCGTCCTCCGGGACCGACGGCGCTCAGGCCGCCACCGCAGCGCCCGGCTCCAAGCCGGCCCGCTCGGCCAGGCTGATGGACAAGAAGAAAGAATCTGAGAACGCTGCTGCGGTCGCCGCCACTGAAGCGGAGGCGAAGAAGGAAGCGCAGGAAAACCTGGAGAAGCTCTCCTCCGAGGAGGCCGCCGGCCAGGAAGACAAATCAACTTCCGAAGCGGACGCTTCCGAAGAGACGGCTAAGCAGGAATACTTCGCCGGGCAGAATGAAGCCAGGGAGGAAGCCGAGACTAAGACGGCTGACTCCGACAGCGGCTCCGCTTATTCCGAGTGGGAGAAAGGGATCGGCGAAGCTGAGGAACTCGACGACGGCGGCGACGAAGGCGAAGAAGAAAATGACGACGGCGACGAAGCGGTCAAGGAGGATGAAAAATGAGAGCGCTTACCAATCGAGAATGGATGACAGTCGGAATAGGCGGCGCTGTCGTGGTCGCTCTGCTGGTGTGGACGCAGCTGATCTCTCCCGGAACGGAGAGGCTGGAGTCTAATTCCAAGCGGCTTGCCGACCTGAACAAGAACATTGCCACGGCTGACAAGAAGATCAGCCAGGGCTCGAACCTTGCCAAGGATTACAAGAATCTTACGGAGCGCTACTCCAACGCCCTCGAGACCATAACCGCCCAGAAGATGCCGGACAACCTGGCCAGGACGCTGCGCGAGGAGTTTTCAAAACTGGATTCCCGCTACGGCTCGTCGATCACCTCTACGGCTGTGAAGCAGCCCCAGACAAACGACATGTACAGCGACTTCTCCTACAACCTGAAGGACGTGAAGTGCGACTGGAAAAGTTTGAACGCGGCCCTGGGACTCATCGAGAGCGCCGGGCAGCTGGTGGGTTTCGACGCCATGAAAATAAAGAGCAACCTCAAGGATCCCGCGAATCCCCAGGCGGTGGTGGACATGTCCGTCAGATCCTTCGTTTTCAACGACAGCGAAGACAAGGATCTGCCGGACTGGAATCCGCCGAACTACGACTCTTTGACCGCGGAATTGAAAAGCGACATCTTCGCTCTGCCTAAGGAAGTGGCGGATGCGGCCACCCGCAGGAACGGCCCCAACAGGTCATACACCTCCGCCAACGACAACAAGGACGACCTGCCCTCCTGGACAAAGCACATCCAGTTCAACGGCATCTCAAAATTCGGCGACAAGAATTTCGCGCTCTTTTACAACAAATCCACCCGCTCCACCTTCCCTGTGGCGGAGGGCGAAAAGATAACGGAGACCGAAGCGACGGTCACCTACATCGACGGCCCCAACCAAAAGGTGACCTTCGAGGAGAACGGGGAGACCAAGACCCTGAAGCTCAGAAGCTACGGCGACATCAGCGAATTCCTCAACCGCCCCTTCTCCTTCCAGTACGATCTGCCTTCCTCCGGCGCCGACGCGAACGTCGCCGCGTCCGGCGAGGAAGTTCCCGAGGGCGAGCAGAACGGGAAGAAAGAGGCGCAAAAGGAAGAGAAGCCTCAGGAGGACAGCGGGCCCAAGGTCTCGCTGAACGACGCGGAGACGGAGGTCCCGGAGGAATACGAAAGATCCCTGGGCACCACTTCCCAGTGCATGATGAACAGCGGCATGTACGTCATCAAAGTCGACGCCATCATGCAGAAGCGCAACAAGAATCTTAAAGCCTCCTACGGAATGCTCATAACCAACACCCAGAAACTGGGTCCCGGAGAACTGGCCGGATTGCAGGCCAACGACGTCCTTATGGAAATAGGCGGCCTGAAGGTGGATTCCGTGGCGACGTACACCTACGCAATGAACAAAGCCTACGGCTCCAGCAAGACGATCCCCGTGAAATATATGCGCGGCTCGGAAGTTTACGAGGCTAACGTGAGTTTGAAATAACCAACCAACAACCAGAATACAAAAACCATAAAATCAGAAGAGAAAATGAGCAAAGAAGAAAAGAACAAGTACCAGGACTCCTTGAATCTGCCAGCCGGCAATTTCCCCATGCGCGGCAATCTGCCCCAGCAGGAGCCCAAAAGACTTGAGAAATGGGAGAGGGAAGATCTTTACGGACAAATAAGGAAAGCCAGAAAGGGCGCCCAAAAGTATGTTTTGCACGACGGCCCGCCGTACGCCAACGGCAAGATCCACAACGGCACCGCCATGAACAAGATCCTGAAGGACATCACCGTCCGCTATCTGACCATGCAGGGTTTCGACGCCCCCTTCGTGCCGGGATGGGACTGCCACGGACTCCCCATCGAATACGCTCTTCTGAAAAAACTTGGCAAGACGAAAGACGAGGTCGATCAGGTGGATTTCCGCCGCCAGGCCAGGGAATACGCCAAAAGCTACATCGACGTCCAGCGCTCCCAGTTCAAGCGCTTCGGCGTTCTGGGCGAATGGGCCGATCCCTACATCACCATGGACGCCCGCTACGAGGCTGACATCATAAGGGCCTTCGGAGAACTTTACGACAAGGGCTACATCTACAAAGGCTGCAAACCGATCCACTGGTGCACAAACTGCGAGACCGCTTTGGCTGAATCTGAGATCGAGTATGCGGACGACACTTCCACCTCCATCTACGTGAAGTTCCCCCTGGCGGAAGGTCAGGAACTTCCGGCCGGATTGCCGAAGGAAGCGGCGATAGCGATCTGGACCACCACCCCCTGGACGCTTCCCTCGAACAGGGCCGTCTGCGTGAAATCCGACATCACTTACGGCGTGGTTGAATTGGACGGCCAGCCCATCGTCATGGCGGTGGACCTTGCCGCTCCGCTCTTTTCCAAGCTTGGAAAACCGGAGCCTTCGGTCAGCGCGACTTTCCCGGGCGAGCAGCTGGAAGGCTTGAAGGTCAAGCATCCCATCTTCGATCAGCTGACCGTTCCCGTGGTGATGGACGACTACGTCTCCCTTGACACCGGCACCGGCGTCGTGCACATCGCCCCCGGCCACGGCCAGGAGGACTACGGCGTAGGGTTGCGCTACGGCCTGGAAGTTTTCTCGCCCGTCAACGGCAAAGGTCTCTACGACGCCAACGTTCCCCAATACCAGGGAATGCACGTTTTCAAAGCCAACGAAGTCATCATAGAGGATCTTATAAAGAAAGGCATCCTGATCCATCAGGAACCGACCACCCACTCCTATCCCCACTGCTGGCGCTGCCACAAGCCCGTCATCTTCAGGGCCACCGACCAGTGGTTCATCGGCGTGGACAGAAACGACATGCGCAAAAAAGCCCTGGAGGAAGTGGAAAAAGTCAAATGGGTGCCGGAAGTCAGCAAGCAGCGCATCAAAGCCATGCTGGAACTGAGGCCCGACTGGTGCCTGTCCCGCCAGCGCATGTGGGGCGTGCCCATTCCGGTCTTCTACTGCGAGAACTGCGGCCAGGAGATCCTGAACGACGCGATCATCAGGAAAGTCGGCGACATGGCGGAAAAGGAAACTTCCGACATTTGGTTCAGCAAAGAAGCCGAGGAACTTCTGCCCGAAGGCACCGTCTGTCCGAAATGCGGCGGCACGCACTTCCGCAAGGAAAAGGACATCCTGGACGTCTGGTTCGATTCCGGCCTTTCCCACCGGGCGGTCTGCGGAAGAAGAGAAAATCTCTACGATCCCGCCGACATGTACCTGGAGGGCTCGGACCAGCACCGCGGCTGGTTCCAGGTTTCGCTCCTGACGGGCATCGGACTGATGGGCTGCGCGCCTTATAAGAAAGTCGTGACCCACGGCTGGACCTTGACCGAATCCGGCGAAAAGGAATCGAAATCCAAGGGCAACTACACCGATCCGGAGCTGATGTGCAATCAGCTGGGCGCCGACATCCTGCGTCTCTGGGTCAGCTCCACGAACTACATGCAGGACGTCATGATCTCCGAGAACATCCTGCGTCAGATCGGCGACGCCTACAGAAGGATCAGAAACACTTTCAAATACATCCTGGGCAACATTGCCGACTTCAGGCCGGAGAACGCCGTGCCTTTCTCCGAACTTTCCAGGCTTGACGCCTATATGCTGCACGCTCTGGAGAACCTGAGGAGCCAGGTCACGGAAGCTTACGAGAAGAACGAGTATCACAGGGCCTTCCACGCCCTTTACAACTTCTGTTCCGTGGACCTTTCGGCGCGCTACTGCGACATCCTGAAGGATACGCTTTACGCCGACGAAAAGGATTCCAAGACAAGGCGCGGCGCCCAGACGGTGCTGAGGCGCTGCGCAGTCGTCCTTTCCAAACTTCTGGCGCCCATCCTAGTCTTCACCAGCGAGGAAGTCTGGGAGTGCCTTGCGCAGCAGGATCTGACCGAGGAGGAGGGCAGGGAGGCCACGGTCCATCTTTCCAAGTGGCCCGCGGAGGAAAAATCTCATCTCAACCCCGCTTTGGCGGAGCAGTTTGAGAAACTCTGGTTCGTCAGGGACGAAGTCCTGAGAGAACTGGAAGCCCTGAGGCAGGACGGAAAGATCGGCTCCGGCCAGGAAGCCGAAGTGGAAGTTTGGAGCGACGATCCGGAATGGCTCGCCCTTTTGAAAGAATACGCCGCAGACCTGGCAAAGCTCTGCATCGTTTCCGAAGCGCGCGTAGTTAAGCCTGACGCGGGCCGCCAGGCTGACAAGCTTCTTGTGGCGGCTTTCCGCTCCGGCAAGCCGAAATGCGCCCGCTGCTGGAACTGCAGCGAGGAAGTCGGATCCGATCCCGAACATCCGGACGTCTGCGCCCGCTGCGCCGCCGTTTTGAAAAAACAAGCAAACTAAGAAGAAAATTATGGTCAAGAAATGCAAACTTAAAAAAGAAGTTCTGGCGAAACTGCAGAAAGAACTTTTGAAGAAACGCGCCCGCCTTACCGGCAACGTGGAGAAACTCGAATCGGAATCTTTCATGAATTCCCAGAAGGATTATTCCGGCGACATTTCCGGATACAAGACCCACATGGCCGACATCGGTTCCGACGCCTCCGGCATGGAGCTGATGCTGGGGCTTGCCAGCAATCAGCAGAAACTTCTGCAGCAGGTCAACGACGCCCTGCAGCGCATTGAAGACGGAACTTACGGATACTGCTCCGTGTGCGGGAAAGCCATCCCCCAGGCCAGGCTGGAAGCCATTCCGGAAACTGAGCTCTGCCTGAGCTGCGCGGACAAATAAATGGGCGAACGCTGGAACAGATTATCCACGCCGCTCTATCTGGCGGCTTCTGCCGCGATCATCGACCAGCTCAGCAAGTTCGCGATCCGCAGTTTCGTGCTCCAGGACTCCGTCATCCCGGTCCTGCCGTGCTTCAACCTGACTTTCCGATTGAATCCGGGAGTCGCTTTCAGCATGCTGGACAACATCAACTACGGGCACTACATTCTCGCTTTTCTGGCGCTTGTGGTGATCCTTTTCATCGTATCCCTCTTCTGGCGCAACAAAGCCCCCAAGAGCAAATGGGCGGTGGCTGCTCTCGGCCTCATTATGGGCGGCGCTTTCGGCAACATGATCGACAGGCTTCTGCCTCCCTATTACGCGGTGGTGGACTTCCTGGATCTTTACTGGAAAAACTATCATTGGCCGGCCTTCAACATTGCCGACTGCTGCATAACCGTAAGCGCCATGCTTCTGCTTATCGTTTGCTGGAAGGAAGATTAACTTAAAAAAATCTTATGAAACTTGATTACGACGGTCTCGGCAACAGCCTGAGCGATCTGACCAGGCTTTCGAACGCAGTCTCGCGCTCCATCAGCGCCGAGAATTTCAAAGGCGAGAAAGGAAAGGGCGCCATGGCGACGGAGGGAGCCCTTGCGAACGCCGCCAGAGAACTGGGGCAGGGCTGGAAAGTTTCCCCCTGCGTCAGAATAGCTCCGCACACAACTTTCACAGTGGCGGAGATAGAGGGCCCCGGCGCCATAAAGCACATGTGGATGACTTTGGACTACAGGTTTTACCGCCAGTACATCCTGAGGATCTATTGGGACGGTGAAAACGAGCCTTCCGTCTGCGTTCCCATAGGCGACTTTTTCTGCCACGGCTGGCTGGAGAGGGTCAATGTCAATTCCGTTCCGATCGTTGTCAATCCCAGCGGCGGCTTCAATTCCTACTGGGAAATGCCTTTCAGGAAAAAATGCCTCATTACCCTGGAGAACCTTTCCGAGGAATCTCCGGAGTTCTTTTATCAGATAAATTATGTGCTGACCGATATCCCGGAGGACAGGGCTTATTTCCACGCCCAGTGGCGCAGGATGAATCCCACAAGGGAAAAGGAGGAATACGTTATCCTTGACGACGTCAAGGGCAGGGGACAGTACGTAGGGACCTACGTCGCCTGGCAGCCCAACAGCAACGGCTGGTGGGGAGAGGGGGAAGTGAAATTCTTCCTGGACGGCGACAGGGAATTCCCGACCATCTGCACCACGGGCACGGAGGATTATTTCGGCGGCGCCTGGGGTTTCACGGACAGCACTTTCAAAAATTACCAGGAGTTCAGTTCGCCCTACTGCGGGCTTCCCCAGATCATCCGCCCGGACGGTTTCACCAAAGCCAACCTGCGCTTCGGGATGTACCGCTGGCATATTTGCGACCCCATTCGTTTCAACGAGGAGCTGAAGGTCACCATGCAGGCCCTTGGCTGGCGAAATAAGGGCCGTTTTCTTCCCCTGAAGGATGACATAGCCTCGGTGGCTTACTGGTATCAAACTGAGCCCCACAGTCCCTTTAAACAGAATCTTGATCCCGATCATCTGGAGGTTATTTGACATGAAATTGGAAAAGAATTCGAAGTTTCTCATCATTGGCGATTCCATCGGCGACTTCGGCCGCGCCCGGCCGGTGGGGGAAGGGCTGCACGCCGGGCTCGGCACCGGCTTTCCCCGCGTGCTAGACAGCATCTTGAGGATCAAGGCTCCGGAATACGGGATCAGAGTTATGAACGTCTGCACGAGCGGCGACACGTCCCAGGCGCTGCTTGACCGCTGGCAGAGCGACGTTATCGATCTTAAGCCCGACTACCTTGCCATAGAGATCGGCATAAACGACGTCTGGCGCCATTTCGACGAGCCTTACAGAAAAGAGATCTTCATCTCCGTCGAGGAGTACGCCGCGAACCTTCAGAAAATGGTCGACATGACGAAGGGTCTGAAAGGGATTTACTTTATTTCGCCCTATCTCATGGAATTGAACAGGCAGGACGCTTTCCGCGCCATGATCGACAAGTACCACGACGCTATGAAAGCCGTGGCCGATAAGAACGGCGCGACCTTTGTTGACCTGCAGGAAGCCTTCGACAAGTATTTCGAATTCTTCCATCCGGTCTCCATGAGCTGGGATCGCGTGCATCCGGATCCCACCGGACACCTTTTGATCGCCCGCACGATCGCAAGATCGATCGGCTTGATCGACTGACAGCCGAAAGTTCGCCGGCGCGCTTTATTTTAAAGGGACGCTCAGGGGGCGACAAACCCGAAGCCCAGGAAGAATCCGACTGCCCGGCGAATGAGGGCGCTGCGCTCCTCTCCGACGATCGGTTTGCGCGCAGGTTTGTTTTGCGCGGCTTTCGCTTCCGCGATCTTGGCGGCGGCGATCTTGGAGGCGCTCGCCCCGGCGCTTCCGGAGGCGTTTTCGTAAACTATCTCTTTGCTGAAGACTTCCGGATGGGCCGCCACGAACGTCATGTACGGCCTGGAACCGCAGATCCTTTGTATCTCGACCGGGCGTTTGATGGGATATTTGAAGGGAAGCCACCAGGAGAAATTATAGGAGCCGAAATCCGCGTTGACTTCCGCCGACTGCAGCCTTATGGCTTTCGTCTTTGGGTTGATCAGAGGTCTGCCTTTTTCGTCGCGGGTGTTGAAATAAAGATCCACGTTCACTTCCGAGCACTCGAAGGAGATCGTCTTGGGAAGCGGCTGGTCGCTGACGCACCGGCAGGCTTTGACCCTTACGCCGCTGGAGCTGAGCAGGGTGAAGTAATCGGCGATGTTTTTGGGAATGGTGACGGTGTTCTGCTGATCGAGGAAATTGTGCTTGAGTTGGAAGATCAGACGGAATCCGTAGCCGTTTGTCAGGAGCGTTTTGTATTCCCCGGCCCACTTTTTCAGGAAAGCGGAACGGTCTTTCGCTTCGGGCTGCTCCTTTACGAAAAGATCCGCCAGGGCCGCTTCCGCCAGTATGGGGTGCATGATGACTATGACCTCCTTGAGATAGTTGGTCATGTTGTAATGGGAGTTCATGTCATCGCTGTATTTCAGAAGCCTCTGGTAGGGCGTGAGGCTCTCTTCCTCGGTTACGGTCTCGGCTTCCGTTTCGTAAAGGTCGTCGGCGTCTTCGCCGAGAAGAGGCAGGCAGATAAAAAGCAGGAGTGCGAAAAGGAGCGCTTTTTTCATCAGTCCTCCCTCCTGTGTCATCCTTGCTCCTCGTCGCTGGACTGGAGCATGCAGAGCTTGTAGTAGATCCCGTTCTCGTTTTTGATGAGCTCTTCGTGGGAGCCGATCTCCTGGACCTTGCCGTCTTTCAATACGATGATCCTGTCGGCGTGGCGGATAGTGGAGAGCCGGTGGGCGATGGCGATGACGGTGCGGTTTTCCACCAGGTTGTCGATGGCCTCCTGCACCAGACGTTCGCTTTCCGTGTCCAGGGCAGAGGTGGCTTCGTCAAGGATAAGGATGGAGGGGTTCTTGAAGATGGCCCTGGCGATGGCCAGTCTCTGGCGTTGCCCGCCGGAGAGCCTGACGCCGTGCTCGCCGATGATCGTATTGTAGCCCTCCGGCATCTCCATGATGAATTCGTGGGCGTTGGCGGCCATGGCGGCAGCCTGGACGTCCACCATGTCATATTTTTTCAGACCGTAGGCGATGTTGCCGGCGATGGTGTTGTTGAAGAGGATAGTGTCCTGGCTTACCATGCCCATCTGTCCTCTCAGGGAGGCGAAGGAAAGCTTTTTCACATCGATCCCGTCTATCGTTACGGATCCTTCCGTGCAGTCGTAAAAGCGGGGGATGAGGTTCGCGATGGTCGTCTTGCCGGAGCCGGAGGGGCCCACCAGGGCGATCATTTCCCCCGGCCTGATGGTGAGGCTGAAATCGTCTATGACTTTCCCTTCCGCTTCATCGTAGGAGAAACTGACATGGTCGAACTTAAGCTCGCTGGTCATGGGAGGAGCGTCGATGGGATCGGGGCATTCCATGATTTCCGGAACGGTGTCCAAAACTTCATATATGCGGTGAAGGGCGGCCTTGGAACGCTGGATGACGTTGTTCAGCTTGCCGATGCTTCGGAAAGGCTTGATGGAAAGCAGAAGGATCGTCAGGTAGGCGATGATCGTTCCGAAGGTGGCCTCGCCGGTCATGACCGAAATGAGAAGCAGGCTGCCCACCACGATGAGGCACAATATGCCCGCAAGCTCCGTAAGCGGGCTGACCATCACGTCGTTTCTGATGCCGGCCATTCTTTGCTCATAATACTTCCTGAGCTGACGGTCGAAGCGTTTTATCTCGTAATCTTCGGTGTTGAAAGCCCGGACGATCCTGACGCCGGTGATGGTCTCCTGGAGAATGGAGACGATGTCGGCGATCTTCTCCTGAGTCTTTTTGGAGATCTTCCTGATCCTCTGGCCGATTATTATGATCGGGGCCATGATGACGGGCAGGAAGATGGCGGAGAAGATGGAGACTTTCCAGTTCAGGGCCAGCAGCATGCAGACGATGAAGGGCAGGGAGGAAATCTCCGCCACGGAGTCCGCCAGACGCGCGCTGAGCGTGGCCTGCACGACGTTGACGTCGTTGGTGATGCGGGAAATGAGGTCGCCGGTTCTGTTGACGTTGAAGTAGCGTATGGGCAGTTCCTGGAGTTTCCGGTACATCATGTCCATCAGCTTGCAGACCATCGACTGCGAAACGCCCTCCATCACAAGGTGCAGCGAAACTGAGAAGAATACTCTCAGGAGGATCATCACGAAGATGAAGACGAGGAGCATGCGGGCCAGCTTGGTGGGATTTATGGAATTAAGCTTGGCCACGATCTCCTCTATTTTCGCCATCCAGGACGCGGGGAGGATCTGGCGGGTGGAGTCGGGGATCCTGATAAGGAACTTGTCTTCCTTGGAAGCGTTTTCCCCTTTGCGGTTCTCTTCACTGAGCTTCTCGTCAAGTTTTAACTTGGCGGAAAGGTAGTTGTTGGTGAGAGGCCTGGCGGACCAGTAATGGGAGACCTTGCACATCCACTCCGGCACTTCCTCCCGCTCGCTGCTGGTCAAAGCAGGAAGGATGCGGTCGGCGAAGGGCGCGATGGTCCCGATGCTGGCGAACTGCGTGAGGTTCACGCCTATCATGCAGACCACTCCCAGCATCAGCTGGAATTTGTAGCTCAGGGCCAGTTTGGCAAATCGTAAAAAGGGGCTCTTCATTTAATTTTATTGGTGCGCCAGGCGGGATTCGAACCCACAGCCTTCGGCTCCGGAGGCCGACGCTCTATCCAGTTGGGCTACTGGCGCAGATTTTATGCTGTGACTATTTTTGAAAGATCGGCGATCTTTGTCTGTATGGTGTCGCTGACGCTCTTTAAAATGGCGAGCCTGTTCGAGGCCACCGCTTTGTCGTCGGCGTAGATCCTCACGTTGGTGAAGAAATCGTCCAGGGGGCCGGCCACTTTGCTCGCGAGCAGTTTGACGGCCTTGCCGAATTCGCAGTTCTCAAGAAGCTTGTGAGCTTCGGGTTTGACGCTTTCCCAGGCAGCCCAGAGAGCCTTTTCAGACTCTTCGGTTAAGAGCGAGGGATCGACCTCCGCGGCCGCTTTGCCTTTCTTCTCGTCCTTCATAATGTTGACGCAGCGCGTCAGCATGTTGCAGAGAGTCAGGAACTCGGCATCCTGCTTCATTTCCTGGAGCTCCAGGGCTTTTTTGCGGGCGACGTATATTCCGGGCCAGGGAGAACCGAAGATCGCCTGGATGATGTCGTAGCTTACGCCTTCCTCTTTCAAAACCGTCTCGAAGCGGCCCATGAAGAGGGAGGTGAACTGCTTTTCAAGCTTGTGCGCGTCGGAGTGCGGCTCGAACCAACTGTTGGCGATAAGGGAGAGTTCGTTTTCCTGGATGGCGGCGGAAATGCCCATCCTTTCGGCCATGATGCTGACGAAATTTTTCTTGAAACAGTCGCTGTCGGCTTCCAGAAGCTCAACGGCGACCTTGGCAAGATCGCTCAGTTTGAAGCGCAGCTTGTGGGCGATGATGGTCTTCAGAAGCCCGAAGGTCTGGCGGCGCAGCATATAGGGGTCGGCGGAGCCGGTGGGGGCCAGGCCTACCGTCACGCAGCCGATGATGGTGTCGATCTTGTCGGCGATAGATAAAATGGCGCCGGGAAGCGTTTCGGGAAGGTCGTCGCCGGCGCTCCTGGGCTTGTACATCTCCTCGATGGCCAGGGCGTGCGCAACGCTTACTTTGTCAACGCGCTCGGCGTAGATCCGGCCCATGATGCCCTGCAGTTCCGGGAACTCGAAGACCATGGCGGTGGTGAGATCGGAACGGGACAGAAGGGCGGCTTCACTGGCGATCTCCGCGGCTTCCTGGTTTCCGGTCATCTCACCGAGAGCGGTGGCGATGCAGGCCACTCTTTCCGTTTTGGCGTAGTAGGTGCCGATGTCCTTCTGGAAGATCACGTTTTTCAGTTTCTCTCTTCTTGCCTTAAGCGTGACTTCCTTGTCTTCGTTGAAGAAGAAGCGGGCGTCGGAAAGCCTGGCGGAGATGACGCGTTCGTAGCCCGTCTTGATCAGCTCTTCCTCTTTCAGGTCATTGTTGGTGACGGAAAGGAAAGAAGCCTCAAGCCTGCCCTCGGAGTCGTAGCAGGGGAAACTCTTCTGGTGCTTTTTCAGAGTCGTTATGAGAACTTCCGGCGGCAGCTCGAGGTATTCGGGCGCGATGCTGCCTTTCACGCAGTTGGGGTATTCCGTAAGGTTGGCGCAGATGTCGATAAGCTCTTCGTCAAGGCGGTCCTCGATGCAGCCGAATTTTAGAAGCTGCTCTTTTATGATCGCCCTGCGCTCCTCAAAGGAGAGGATGACGAAATGTTCTTTGAGCAGTTTGGAATATTCCTCAAAGTCGGCTTTTTCAAGCTCGAAGGGACCGGGGGCGAGGAAGCGGTGCCCTTTTATTTCCCTCGAGGCCTTGAGGCCGTCCAGGTCGCATTCGATGAGTTCGCCGCCGAAGAGGCAGCAAAGGGAGCGGATGGGGCGGGCGAAAGTCGTGGGCTTCACGTCCCAGCGCATGGATTTGGGGGAACGCAATCCCTTGATGAGTTCGGGTATCTTTTCTTTCAGAAGCCCGTTTGTTTTCTTTCCGCCCTCTTTCACGCGTGCGAAAAGATACTCTTTGCCGTTCTCCTCAACGCGTCCTATTTTATCCAGGGGAAGGCCTACTTTCAGGGCGAAATTCTCGGCGGCTTTGGTGGGGGCTCCGTCTTTGAACGAAACGGAAACGGGAGGACCTTTCACGTCGCTTTCCCTGACGGATTGGACTTCGGAAAGCTCAGGGCAGAAAAAAGCCAGCCGTCTGGGAGTCCAGGCGCACACGACGTCCTTGTGTTCCAGCATGGCGGAGGCGAAATAATTTTCAAGATCCTCTTTCATCTGGCGGGCGTAATTGGGAAGGTAGGAAGCGGGGAGCTCTTCAGTCCCTATCTCTAAAAAGAATGGCAAGCTCATTTTTCCTCCTTGTCGATGCCTTTCACTATCCGGTAGCACTTGGCACAGCTCAATGCCATGCTTCTGATCATGCCGATGAAGGCGGTTCGCTGCGTCACGCTGATGGCGCCGCGGGCGTCCAGCACGTTGAACCAGTGCGAGCAGTTCATGAGCCACTCGTAGGCGGCGTAGGGGATCTTCGCCTCAAGCGTTTCCTTGCATTCGGTTTCCGCCTGCTTGAAGAACTGCCAGTGCCTTTCCACGCTGGCGTGGGAGAAACTGTAGTCGGAAAGCTCGTATTCGAACATTTTGCGCATGTCGCGGTAAGTTACGCCCGGCGTCCATTCGATGTCCATGACATGGTCTTTGCCCTGGACGAAGGCGGCTATCCTTTCCAGGCCGTAAGTCAATTCCAGCGTCACGGGCTTCATCTCGAAGCCGGCCATCTGCTGGAAATAAGTGAACTGCGAGATCTCGGTGCCGTCGCAGAGGATCTGCCAGCCGAGGCCGGTGGCGCCCAGAGTGGGTGATTCCCAGTCGTCTTCCTCGAACCTGAGGTCGTGGACCCTGGGATCGATGCCGATGGCTTCCAAACTTTTAAGATAAACTTCCTGGGCGTTGACAGGGGAGGGCTTTATGATCGCCTGGAACTGATGGTGCTGGTAGAGGCGGTTCGGGTTGTCGCCGTAGCGGCCGTCCGTGGGGCGGCGGGAAGGCTGGACGTAAGCCACCTTCCAGGGCTCCGGGCCCTGGACGCCGAAGAATGTGCAGGGATGGAAAGTGCCGGCCCCCACCTCGTGGTCGTAGGGCTGGACAATAACGCATCCGTAATTGCTCCAATATTCCTGCAAGCGGAAAATGATCTCCTGCAGGCTTGGGGCTTTCTCGTTTTTAGTCATTTCTATTAGCCGTCTTGATTGAATTTATAGGTATTATCTATAAATTATAGCATAAACGGCCGCTTGCTGACCCCGATCTCTCAGGAGACGATTTCCGGATCGGAACCGCCCTTGGGATTGGGGCCGTATTCGTTCGCTCCGGGATCGCTGTCGATGAGGTAGAAGATCAGAAGAATAATGTGACCGATGAAGGGAAGGAAGACAAGCAGCAGCCACCAGCCGGTGCGGCCGGTGTCGTGCAGCCTTCTCACCGCTACGGTGATGCCGGGAATGAAAAAGACGAACCAGGCGATGACGTTGACGACGGGAATGCAGGAGCAAATGAAACAGAGGAGCGCAAAGAACCAGAATTCGCTGCGGCGGGCTCTGCCTTCCAGGACCCAGTAGTTGTCCCAAACGTGCTTGACGGCTTCAGTGAAAGTCATAATGATCTCCTTGATTGTTTAGTTAACATCCGTCTTGA
This sequence comes from bacterium, assembly GCA_017557885.1. Taxonomy (GTDB): domain Bacteria; phylum Auribacterota; class UBA3054; order UBA3054; family UBA3054; genus UBA3054. The sequence goes on from JAFYXV010000007.1 coordinate 59,996, forward strand.
TTATAGCAAAAGGAGCCCGGGAGGGCCTGACCTTGTGAATGATGAAAGGGAAACTATTTACTTTTTAATAGTTTTTTAATACAATGAATTAATACGTATTATTATCGCCGGAATATCAGGTTATGAAGTATTACGATTTCTTAGAGAAATACAGGAGGGCCTCTTCAGCGTGGCCCTTCAATTTCGCCGTTGACGTCGTGGACGCCGAGGGGAAGGCCGATCCCCAAAAGCTCGCCATGATCTGGCTGAACGAGCACGGCGAGGAAAAGCGTTTTACCTACGCGGATTTCACCAGGGAATCCAACAAGGCGGCGAACGTTCTCAGGGATCTTGGCGTGCAAAGGGAGGACATCGTCGTTTTGATGATGACCAGGAGGCCCGAATGGTGGATCTGCGCCCTGGCCGTCATGAAGCTCGGCGCCATCGTCATTCCGGTCTCGTCTAAGCTTACGCCTTACGACATCCGCTACCGCAGCGGCATGACGCCAATCAAGGCCATTATTACGGAAGATTCTCTGAAGGGCGTTTTCGACGAAGCCAGCGACGATCTTACTTACGTGCACCTTTTCCTCTCTTACGACGGCGGCAACGAGAAGTGGCGGAACATGGGCGAGCTTTGCGCCAGCGCTTCGGAGGATTTTAAAGATCCCGCCGACACCACCATTCTTTCCCCCATGATCATGTACTTCACCTCCGGCACTTCCGGTTTGCCGAAGATGGTGAGGCACAATTATCTCTACGCCTGGGCGCATCTGGCCACCAGCGAGCTCTGGCACAGGGAAACGCCGGAATCGCTGCAGTGGACGATCACGGACACTGGTTGGGGCAAGCTCTGCTGGGGCGCTTTCATCGCCCAGTGGATGGCCGGCTCCTGCATTTTCGTTTACGAGTACAAAGGCCACTTCGACGGCAAGGATATATTGCGCAATATCGAGAAATACCATATCACGAATTTCTGCGCGCCTCCCACGGTCTATCGTCTGCTGATCGCCGAGGACGTGAAGAAATACGACATCTCCTCCCTTAAGGTGTGCACCGCCGCCGGCGAGGCCTTGAGCATTCCCGACGCTTTGAAGTGGAAAGAGCTTTCCGGCCTTGACATCTACGAAGGCTACGGCCAGACTGAGAGCACGATCCTGCTTGGAAATCTGCCGGGCGAACAGCACAAGATCGGCTCCTTGGGAAGAGCTATTCCCGGCCTGGACGTGGATATCGTCGACGAGGAAGGAAACCGCCTTGGCCCAGACAAGGAGGGCAACATCGCCGTCTGCATGGAAGGGAAGTGGCCTCCCGGACTTTTCCACGGGTACCTTAACGAGGAAGAGATGAACAAGGAAGTCTTCCACCACGGCTGGTACTACACCCGCGACCTCGGCATCAAGGACAAGGACGGCTTCATCTGGTTCGTCTCCCGCAGCGACGACGTATTCAAGAGCTCCGGCTACAGGATCAGCCCGGCGGAGGTCGAGAAGGCCCTGCAGCAGCACGAGGCGGTGGCAGACAGCATCGTTATAGGCGTTCCGCACAAGATGCGCGGCTTCGTGGTCAAGGCTTTCGTGCAGCTCCGTCCCGGATTCGAGCCTTCCTTCCTTCTGGAAAAAGACATCCAGAGCTTCGTTAGGAAGAACACGGCTCCGTATATGTACCCCAGGATAGTCGAGTTCGTGGACGATCTTCCCAAGACCACCAACGGCAAGAAGTGCCGCTGGAAAATGGTGGAGATAGAAAACAAAAAGAACAATGGATAAGTGCGTCCTGCATACCTGCTGCGGGCCCTGCGCCAGCCATTGCTGCCACGTTCTGGCGGACGCTGGCAAAAGGCCGGTCTTATTCTATTCCAACTCCAATATCAGCCCTTTCGAGGAATTTCTCCTACGCTGGGAAAACGTGAAAAAGCTGGCCGGCATCCTGGGTGTGGAAGCCGTTTGCGACCGCTGGGACCACGAAGCCTGGCTTGCTCACATAAAGGGTCACGAGCTTGATCCCGAAGGAGGGGAGCGCTGCCGCCTCTGCTTCGCCTTCAACCTTAAAAGGGCTTATGAGTTTGCTTCCTCAAGAGGACTTGATTTCACCACTTCCCTTACCGTCAGCCCCTACAAAAATTCCAAAACGCTCTTCGAGGTGGGGGAGGCTTTTCCCAATTTCCTGAAGTTCGATTTCAAAAAGAAAGACGGGTATAAGCACAGCGTAGAGTTGTCCAAGGAATACGGACTCTACCGTCAGAATTACTGCGGCTGCGAGTTTTCCCTGGCGCAGAGGGAGAAGGAATGAATGAAGTGGCCGGAAAAGCTTAAAGCTCTTCCAATCTTTCCGCACCTTGGCTTGGTGACGGAAACGCTCGTCTCTTCCAATGCGCTTCTTATTGCCGCTCCCGGCGTCGGCAAGACCACGCTCGTTCCCCTCGCGCTTTTGAATTCGCCTTCCGTTTCCAAAAAGATAATCATGCTGGAGCCCAGGAGGCTGGCTGCCCGCGCCGCCTGCGCCGTCATGTCAAAGCATCTGGGAGAGGAACCTGGCGGCACGGTTGGCTATCGCACGAAGCTTGACACGAAGGTCTCCAAGGCCACCAGGATAGAGATAGTCACAGACGGCGTTTTCACGAGGATCATCCAGAACGATCCCGAGCTCAAGGACTATTCCGTCGTTATTTTCGACGAGTTCCACGAACGCAGTTTGCAAAACGACCTTGGCTTTGTCCTGACCCTGGAAGTCCAGGAAAACCTGCGCCCGGATCTCAGGCTGCTTCTGATGTCCGCCACGCCTGATCCAGGCTTTTTGGAACGCTGCGATAATTTCAAAGCGCTCGATATTCCCGGGAAAATGTATCCTGTCGAAACAGGTTATCTGCCGCCCAATTACGGCGAGAGGCTGGAAGAAGCCGCATGCCGCGCCGTGAAGCGGCTGCTCAGTTCTGCGGAGGGTGACATACTCGTTTTTCTTCCGGGCATCGCTGAAATAGAGAACACGAAAAAACTTCTGGGCGAACTCAACAATGTTTCCGTCCTGACTTTGCACGGCATGCTAAGCAAAGAGGAGCAGGATCTGGTGCTTTTCCCGGGTGAAAAAAGAAGAGTTGTTTTGAGCAGCGCCATAGCGGAGAGCAGTCTTACCGTCCCGGGCGTCCGCAACGTAGTCGACAGCGGTTTGAGCCGCTATTCCGTTTACGACCCCGTCTCCGCTTTCGAGCGTTTGGAAACGCATGCGTCCGATCTGGGAACCATAACCCAAAGGACCGGCAGAGCCGGACGAATCGGGCCGGGACGCGTCATAAGGCTTTGGGAAAAAGGCGCGGAGAATTCCAGGCCTGATTCGGCGGAGCCCGAGATCGCGCACGCCGACCTTAGCGCCGTATGCCTTTCCCTGGCCGTCTGGGGCGAAAAGAATTACGAAAATCTGAAGTGGCCTGTCGTTCCGAAAAAAGAAATGATGCTTCAGGCAAGGGAACTTTTGATCTCCCTGGGAGCGCTTGGCAAGGAAGGCGGCGTGACTGAAAAAGGACGGCGTATGGAAGAGCTGCCTTTGCACCCGCGCCTCGCCAGCATGATACTTCGGGCCAGGGAAGAGGGAGCGCTCAGGAAAGCCGCCAGGCTTGCGTCTTTATTGGAGAGCGGAGACGGCGTCAGAGGCGACCTTGAGGCGCTGCTTATGGGAAAGCTCTCTCAAGGCGCAGAGCGTTCTTCGGAAAGGCTCCTCAGACTTTTGAAAATATCTTCCGAGGACGAACGTGAGATCCCGGCCGGAAGACTCGTCTCCTGGGCTTTTCCCGATCGGATAGCTGTTAGAAGGGGAAGCGGGAGCTTTTTGCTGCGGAACGGCAAGGGCGGCGCTTTGACTTTTGAAGGCGGCCTTGCGGACTGCGAATACATAGCCGCGGCCACGCTGGAGGGGAGGACCGGCAACGCGAAGATCTTTTCCGCCGCGGAGCTGACGCTGGAGGACATTACGGAGGATTTCGCCGCCTTTTTCTCAACGGAGGAAAATACGGTCTGGGAAGAGAAACGCCGCAAGGCTTTGACTGTGAAGGAGACGAAACTTGGCGAGATCACTTTGAAGCGCGAGGAGAAAAACTTTGGAAGCGAAGAGGAGAGCGCTCTTCTGCTTGAGAAACTTCTGGAGGAAGAGCTGAGGCCTTTGAAATGGACTCCCGCCGCCAAGGCCTTTGCGGAAAGGGCCGAGTGCGCTCACAAAAAACTCGGAGCCGACTGGCCGCCCTTTGACAAAGGGCAGCTTGAAAAAGACGCGAAGGATTGGCTGCTGCCTGCGCTGTCGGGGCTCAATTCTTTTTCCCAAGCTTCAGAGATCGACCTGCTGAACGCCCTGAAAGGCAGGCTCGGCCCGAAAAGCCGGGAAATGGAAAAGCTTTTTCCAAAGACCTTGCTTCTTCCCTCCGGCAGATCTGCCAAAGTTGACTATAGCGATCCGATGAATCCTACGCTCTCCTCTTATCTGCAGGATTTCTACGGCATGGATTACAATCCGACGATCGCCGGCGGCAGGATCGTTTTGAGGGTGGAGCTTCTGAATCCTGCCGGCCGCCCGGTCCAGGTCACTTCCGACCTTGCGAACTTTTGGAAGAATTCCTACCCCTTTATAAGGAAGGAACTGAAGGGGCGCTATCCGAAGCACAACTGGCCCGAGGAGCCGACGCTTGCCGACGCGGCTAAAAGAACCAAAAAATTGCTATAATTAAGTATGCGTAAATTTTATTTCATATTTCTGGCGTTTTTCTGCGCTTTCGGAGCTCAGGCAAAAAAATACCATCTTGAGATGCCTTTGCACAGAGGCGTCTATATGGCTCTAGTCCATGAGGCGACTGACACGAACAAAAGCCAGAGGGTCATCTGCTGCCGTTCCTTCCACGTGCAGGATTTCCCGGAAGCCGATCCCCAGCCCGACTGGGGCTGCAAGGGCCTTACGACGGACGATCCCTATTACGCCAACTCCTCCATCTCGGGCATGCAGGCCATCACGGCGGACGCGTTAAGGGACGAAGGCAATTACGTCCTGTACGCCGTCAACGCCGAGACAAACGCCGTGGAGACTTACGTGGACGTCGTCAACTGGCCGGGGTTGAAGAGCAAACGCTACCCGGTCAATCTGGAGGCCGAAAGCATTATCCTTTTAGGCTACCTGCCTGCCAATAAGAGCCTCAACATGCAGGTGGTGAACGCCTCCCAGAGCCGCAATTATTACGTGAAGATGAAGTGCGTGATCGATCCGGACGATCTGGCGGCCGTCATTCAGCCGAAGACCAACGCGGTTTACACTTCCTTTGAATTCGGCAACGACAATCTGCGCTGGCACACCCTGACTTTCCTGAACAACATGTCGGTTTCCAAAAACTGCCGCCAGCTTTCCCTGAAGGCCGGGGGCTTCAAGGCCAAGGTCAACTGCCGCAAGGGCGTGGTCAATCTCCAGGGCATCGCCAAGCAGTATCTGCAGGATTACAACAACGTGCGCTTCTTCATGAACATCAACGGCTACAGCGACGTTGACTTTATCTGGTTCGACCATCAGCGGAAATACAATTGGAACAGGGAGTACAAGCCCCATTACAAATGAGGCGGCGGTCCGCATTTGATTTTAGGGACGATTATGCTATAATAGCCCCTAACTTAAATTGATTTGTTAATTTTTCACCTTAACAGGAGTTTTTGCTATGCCTTGTGGACGCAAGATGCGCAAATCAAAAATGAACAAGCACAAGCGGAAAAAACGCTTGCGCAAGAACCGCCAGAAGAACAAATAATCGGCCGGTTTTTGGTTCGCCTGCCTATAGGCTAGTATAGGATAATCGAAGCCGCGCCTCAGACGCGGCTTCCTCTTATTTTATGCCTTATCATTGTCCCGCCAAACTGAATCTTTTCCTAGGCATAGAAGGCCTTCTCCCCGGAGGTTTCCATTCCCTGTCCACTTTGATGCAGAGAATAGGCCTTTGCGACGAATTGGAGATCTATCCCAAAAGTGACGGACGTTTGACTTTGCGCTGCGACATCCAGCCCACGGAAGACCCGGAGGACAACCTTGTCCTGAAGGCGGCCCGTCTGCTGAAAGCCCGCGCCGGGAAACCTGAACTGGGCGCCGATATTCTGCTGAAAAAAAGAATACCCACCGGCGCAGGCCTCGGCGGCGGTTCAAGCGATGCGGCCGGAACGCTGGTTTTCCTCAATGACCTTTGGAAGCTTGGTCTGAAGAGGGAAAAGTTGCTTAATTTGGCGCTTTATTTAGGTTCGGACGTGCCGTTTTTCCTTGGACCTCCGGCATCCCTTTGCCGTGGAAGAGGGGAATTAATAACGGAGCTCAAGCCAAGGGAATTTTCTCTTGTGGTCGTTAAGCCTTCTGAGAGCCTGCCCACTGCGGCTGTTTATCGCAAATTTGACGAAAGCGCGGGGGAAAAGCTTGATTGCAAGGCCTTCCTCAAAGCGTATGAAAGTGGAAGCATAGAGGACGTCGGCGCCTCTCTTTATAATGCATTGGAAGCTCCCGCCGTTGAGCTTGAACCCAAAATCGTATCGATCAGGAAACTTTTGGAAGCTTATACGCCTTACGTTTCCATGAGCGGCAGCGGCAGCGCTTTCTTTGGCCTTTTCAAAGATCTCTCCTCGGCTGCGGAAGCCGCGTCAAGAATAAACGCGGCTCATCCTGATCTTTTTGTCTGCGCAGCTAAAACGCTTACCTGATTTTTGAAGATGAAAAAATTCTTTTTATTTATTCTGTTCCTTATCGTGCTGGCGGCTGCCGGGCTTTACTTCCTTTTCCACAATCCCATGTACGTTTTGAAAAACGTGCCGGGGCTTGCGATCGAGGATATTTCCCTTAACCTTTGGCCGCCGGGCGTCAGGGTAAAAAACGCCAGCTACACGACAGACGATTTTTATTTTTCCACAGATCATGCGGTCATAGGCGCGACGATCAATTCCTTCAAAGGAATGAGGGAAAAGGATCCCCAGGCTTGCTTTATCGAGGCGTATGTTTCCAACGCTGTTTTTGAACTGACCGACAGCGCGAAGGGAGAAGGGGAGTCTTCTCCAAAAAATTATGAGGAACTGATCAGGACGCCCTTCCGATTCACAGTCAGTTTTGACGATGTCAAAATCCGTATGAACGAGCCTAAAATGACGCTTACGCTGTCCGGTCATCTAGCCAACGCTTACGATGGCAGCCATTATTCTCTGACGGGCTCTGTTTCTACGGCTGTTTCCGAAACTTTGTTGCCTAACGGCGGGGAGAACGCCAGGCTTGTCCTGACCGGCGGACTCGACGGTAACATCGTAAGATTGGAATGCAAGGGAAGAAGCACCGGCGACATCCTGGATCTGGCTGGGATGGACCGCAAGACCGTTACCATGGACGAAGTGAAGTCGACTCTGAATTTCAGTTCGCGCGTGGATTGGAAGCTCTTGAGGAACGCTTATCCCAAAGACCTTCCACAGGCGTTTACCAACGTGAGCGCAAAGCTTGCCATGCGCGTTAAAAATATGGAGGCTATGATGGGGAAGATCATAGTCACCAATTTGACTTTGAGATCAGACCTCAAGACGGAGAACTTCCTTAAGGAAAGGGCCAATTACACTTCCCAAGCCTCCTGGCTTTTTCATACCATAAAGGGCGGGTTCGACTGTTCCTGCAGCGCCATTTCCTTTACAAATTTGGCGCCGCACGCCATAAACGTCAAGGAATCGAAAGCGGTTGCTTACCTGAAGAAGAACGGTCTTGTTTTGAGCAATCTTTATCTCTCCACCATGCGGGGGCAATTTACCGGACGCGCGGACATTTCCTCCAGGAAAGTCCAGGGGCAGGATTCCTATCTGCCTTATATCGAGCTCGACCTGAAAAGCCAGGACATCGACATCGGCCTCTTCTGCGACCTTTTCGACCTGAGGCAGAACCGTATGGACGGAAGACTAAGCGGGGAGCTGCACACGGCTATCTTTGGCAAATATGTCAAGGCCCTGAAGGGGAAACTGTACGCCAACGAACAGGGGACCTTCACGCTTGGGCAGGCCGAAACATACCTGCAGGGTATGGAGGCCGGATACGGGAAAGACGTGGCAAACATCCTGGCTTCCCGTTTGAAAAAGTATCCTTATAAGACAGCTTCTGTGGAACTGGCCTACGAGAACAAGGTGACGAAGGTGACCTTCGATCTTGAGGGGGCCAACGACAACAGTCATATCAAGCTTCCCATCCACCTTCATTCTTCCTGGATGGATCTTCTTGACCTGGCGAAACAGTTCAAATAGGCTATGAAAAAAGTTATAGTTTTCATCCTCGTTCTTATTGCCCTCGTTCTTTTGGGCCTGAAACTCTACTACAGCGAACAGCTGAAGATCGCCTTCAACCGGCCGAAGTATCTTTACGACGGCAGGCACTACCTGACCGGGGACAACGAAAGCGCCCTCTTTTTGGTGCGCAACGAGCTGAAGGTCGGCAGGGGAGACGAAGTTTCCAACCGCTGGGAAAAAGCCATAAGGATCGTTCCCGGCGGAGGAATAGAGCTCCAGGGCGAAGACAGCGTGAGTTTCACAACTTCCAGAAAGGGATATCGCAGCATGCTGAAACTGCGCCCGATGATGAAAGAGGACGCTGAAAAAGAGCAGCCAAAGCCCATAGGCGGACGCGGCGACTGGGGCCTTTATCTAGAACGTCGGATCTATGACGGCGACGAGCTCAAAGGGCTGGAAAGAGACCTGCTTTTCGACGACAGCGGAGCGGGCTTCATCAGCCGCGCTCCCGTGCCCGAACATATGGATTCTCCCGGGAAAGAAGGGAACTTTGCTTTCGACGACGATTACATCTACGTCTATCACAAGGGACGCTGGCTAAGGTCGAAGCTGGAGACCTGGTGAAAGGAAGCGCCTCGGAAGGGGCGCTTTTTTCTTTTTCTAAATGTCTTGTTTTTTGCGCTTTTTCCCTGTTGCCTGCATGACGGAAAAAAGGTATAATAAACAATATCTTTAACATATAAATTAAGGAGTATAGCATGAAGAATTCTTATGCGCCGGTGGTTATAGAGAACAACGGCAGCGGCGAAAGGACCTATGACATTTATTCCCGTCTTTTAATGGACCGCATTATTTTTCTGGGCACCCCGATAAACGATGATGTCGCGAACATCGTCGTTGCGCAGCTTTTGTATCTAGCTTCCCAGGATCCCGACAAGGATATAAGCGTTTATATCAATTCGCCCGGCGGCGCGGTTTCTTCCGGGCTGGCCATATTGGACACCATGCGCTTCATCCCCTGCGACATCAGGACCTATTGCATAGGCCAGGCCTGCAGCATGGGATCGCTGCTTTTGGCCGCCGGAACGAAAGGCAAGCGTTTCGCCCTGCCGAATTCCCGCATCATGATCCATCAGGTCATCGGCGGCTACGAGGGTTCCGCGCCGGACGTGAGCGTGCACGCCAAGGAATTTTTTAACACCAGGGACAAGCTCAACGCCATTTTGGCGGAATGCTGCGGAAAAAGCGTGGAGCAAGTGGCAGCCGACACGGACAGGGACAATTTCATGTCCGCCGAGGAAGCCGTCAAATACGGGCTGGTGGATTCTGTGGTGAAGAAAGCCGGAGACGTTAAATGAACGATCGCCCGAAAAAAGGCAGATCTAGCCTGACTCCCGTCTGCTCTTTCTGCGGGCGCGAGGCTTCCAAGGACAACCCGGTCATCTCCGGGATCTACGACGACGAGGTCTTCATCTGCGGCGCCTGCGCCAAAGCCTGCGCCTCCATCGTCAATGAGGGCTCCTCCTTCGACGGAGGAGAGGTTTCCCTAAAGACTCCCGCTGAGATCAAAAAGTACCTGGACGATTACGTCATCGGGCAGGACCGGGCCAAAAGGTCCATCGCCGTGGCCGTCTTCACCCATTATCTGAGGCTGCAAGCCTTCATGAAGAACAAGGGGAAAGGCACCCTGACTAAAAAAATGACAGATCTGCCGAAACCCGTCGAATCCGACGTGGAGCTTGACAAGAGCAACATGCTGCTCATCGGCCCCACCGGCACAGGCAAGACGCTTCTGGCCAAGACGCTGGCGAAGATGATGAACGTTCCCTTCGCCATCTCCGACGCCACCACGCTCACCCAGGCCGGCTACGTCGGCGAGGACGTGGAGAACGTCATACTGCAGCTTTTGCAGAACGCCGATTTCAACGTGGCCAGAGCGGAGTGGGGGATAGTCTATATCGACGAGATCGACAAGATCAGAAAGACCGGCGACAACGTTTCCATCACCAGGGACGTTTCCGGCGAAGGCGTGCAGCAGGCGCTTTTGAAGATCATCGAGGGGACTGTTTGCAACGTGCCCCCCAAAGGCGGAAGAAAACATCCCCTGGAGGAATACATAAAGGTGGACACCACCAACATCCTCTTCATCTGCGGCGGTGCTTTCAACGGTCTTGACACCCTGATCTCCCGGAGGCTCGGGAAAGGCAAGGTGGGTTTCGGCAACTCCAAGAGCGCCTCTCTCTCTTCGGGCGAAACGCTGTCCCGCGTGACCGGGGAGGATCTCATTTCCTTCGGCATGATCCCGGAGTTCATCGGCAGATTGCCAGTCGTCGTCTCTCTTGACGATCTCAGGAAAGACGATCTCGTCAGGATCCTGACCGAACCCAAGAACGCCATCGTGCGCCAGTACCAGAGGCTCTTCGAGATCAACGGCAAGAAGCTTTCCTTTACATCGGACGCCCTGGATTGGATCGCGGAAAAGGCCATCGAGAAGAAGACCGGCGCCAGAGGTCTGCGCGCCATCATAGAGAATCTTATGACATCGCTTATTTACGATCTTCCCGAAAGCTCCTCGCCCCAGGAATACGTCATCAGCGCAGAGGAGCTGAAAAAAGGAGAAGCGCTTTAATTTTATGGACAAAAAGAAAACACAGTTTTTGAAAAAAGAAGACGTTCCCATTCCCAATCTTCTGCCCATGATACCGGTCAGGGACCTTGTGACCTGCCCTTATCTGGTCAGCCCCATTCTGGTGGGCCGCCAGGCTTCCATCCGGTCTTTGGAAATGGCGCAGGAAAAGGACAAGATAATTTTCATCTGCACCCAGCGCCGCGAGCAGACCGAGGAGCCCAGGCAGAAGGATCTCTACCCCATCGGCACGGTGGCCAGGATATTGCAGATCCTGCGCCAGGACGACACTGTCAGCATCCTGGTGGAGGGCATCGAGTGCGGAAGAATGGTGAAATTGGTCAACCGCCCCTTCAACCAGGCTCTCATTGAAAAGCACGAGCCCGCGGCGGACATGCTGGGCACGGAAAGCCTCGGCTACCGCCGGGCGGCTTTCCAGCTGTTCTCAGATTACGTTTCCAAGAACCCCCGGCTTTCCGACGAGCTGGTGCGCACACTGTCGGAAGAGAACGACAGCAAGAAATTCTTTTACCTGGTCATCGGCAATCTCCTCATAAGGAACGAGGAGAAGATGAAGCTTCTGGAATGCGATTCCATGAAAGCGGGCTACAAGCTTCTCTGCGAGATCCTCTCCCGGGAGATAGAGCTCCTTAACGTTGAGCACAAGATCCTTGGAGAAGTCAGGCACCGCATCGACGAGCAGCAGAAATCCTATTTCCTGAACGAACAGATCAGGGCCATCGAGAAGGAGCTCGGCAAGAAAGCCTACAGCGAGGCTGATGATTACGCTTCCCTTTTTGCGAAGACAAAGCTTCCCGGGAACGTCAGGGAGGCGGCGGAAAAAGAACTGCAGAAGCTCGACCACATGGCTCCCTTCAGCCCGGAATCCACCGTGGTGAGAAATTATCTGGACTGGATCTTCGACATTCCCTGGGGCCAATACACCGAGGACAAGAAGGACATCAAGGAAGCCAGGGCCGTTTTGGACCGCTCCCATCACGGGCTCAAGGAGCCCAAGGAGCGCGTCATGGAATTTCTGGCTGTCAAGATCCTGAAGGAGCGCGAAAAGAGCAGGGAAGCGAGCGACGACAGCACGGTCCTTTGCTTGACAGGACCTCCGGGGGTTGGCAAGACCACTTTGGCCAAATCAGTGGCGGAAGCCCTGGGCAGGAGATTCGTCAGGATCTCTTTGGGCGGCGTCTCCGACGAGGCCGAGATCAGGGGACACCGCAGGACCTACATAGGCTCCATGCCCGGGCGCATCGTCCAGGCGCTTAAGAAAGCCGGCACCATGAACCCTGTGATATTGCTTGACGAAATAGACAAGATGACCATGAGCTACCACGGCGATCCCACCGCGGCGCTTCTGGAAGTCCTGGACCCCGAGCAGAACAAGGCTTTCAACGACCATTTCCTGGAAGTGGATCTCGATCTTTCCAGGATCATCTTCATCTGCACCGCCAACGTGGAGGACGCCATCCATCCCACCCTGAGGGACAGGATGGAAAAGATCGCCCTCACCAGCTATACGGAACTTGAGAAACTGGCCATCGCCAGGGGCTATCTGCTGGAAAAGCAAAGGAAGGCCAACGGCCTGAACTCCCTTCCGGAGATCAGCGACGCCGCCATTCTGCGCGTCATCCGCGACTACACCTGCGAGTCCGGCGTGCGTCAGCTGGAGAGGCTTCTGGCCAGCGTCATGCGCAAGCTTGCCCTGGAGGCCATATCCGGAGGCGAGCCCAGAACGAAACTGGAGGAGTCGGACATCCGCAAATTTTTAGGCACTCCCAAGGAGTTTCCGGATCTGGAGCTGCCCAAGCCTGTTCCCGGCGTGGCCGTGGGCCTGGCCTGGACGGAAGTGGGCGGCGCCATTCTGAAGATCGAAGCGCTTACGGTGAAGGGCAAAGGCGAGCTGATCCTTACCGGCCAGCTGGGGGACGTTATGCAGGAATCCGCCCGGGCGGCCCTCACCTACGTTAAGAAGAAACTTTCCGCGGAATCCAAGGACGAGAAATTCTTCGTTCAGCACGATATCCACATCCATGTTCCCGAAGGCGCCATCCCCAAGGACGGTCCCTCCGCCGGCATAACTCTGGCCTGCGCTTTGTATTCCGTTATCACCGGAATTCCTCTCAAGGAAAAGCTGGCGATGACCGGCGAGATCACGTTGGCTGGCGCGGTCCTGCCCATCGGCGGCGTGAAGGAGAAACTGCTGGCGGCCCACAGGGCCGGCGTCCGGGAGATCATCATGCCCGGACGTTCGGAAGCGGAGCTTGACGACGTTCCGCCGGAAGTCCTCGCCGACCTTAAGATAAACAAAGTGGAAAGCATGGACGAAGTTATCGCCATAGCCTTTCCCGCCGGCCCCAAGGGCAAGATCGCCAAGGCGGGAAGAATTAGCAAGGACACAAAGAAAACTTCCAAAGCGGGTAAAAAATGACCGTAGAAGATCTGGACAAAACTAGGATCCCCAAGCATCTGGCGATCATCATGGACGGCAACGGACGCTGGGCCAAGGCCCATTCGCTGCCAACGAGGCTCAAAGGGCACGAAGCGGGCGCCGAAGCGGTGCGCAGGGCCCTAAAAGCCTGCGACCTCATGGGCGTGCGCTATCTGACTCTGTACACTTTCTCCACGGAAAACTGGAAGCGTCCCAAAGCGGAGGTGGAGGGCTTGATGGCGCTCTTAAGCCGCTTTTTGGACGCCAACGTGGAGGAGCTCAGGGAAAAGGGGATCAGGCTCAGGATCATGGGGGAGAGGAAGCCCCTTCCGGAAGCGCTTCTGGAAAAACTTGACAAGGCCTGCGAATACACGCTGCCCGGGAAAAAGCTTGATCTCATTTTGGCTTTGAACTACGGCTCCAGGCTGGAAATAGTGAAGGCCGCCGCCAAGATCGCCCGCAGCTCCGCCGCCGGAGAGCTTGATCCTGAAAGTCTGGACGAGGAGACTTTCAGCCGCTTCCTTTATCTGCCCGACGTTCCCGATCCGGAACTGATGATCAGGACCGGCGGCGAGATGAGGCTTTCCAATTTCCTTTTGTGGCAGCTTTCCTACAGCGAGCTTTACGTCACGCCTAAATTTTGGCCCGATCTTGAAACAGAAGACATAATCGCGGCGGTTGCCGCTTACCAGAAACGCGACCGGCGTTTTGGAGAGGTTTCCTTATGCTGAAATATCGTTTGCCCAGCGCCCTTTTGCTCATAGCGATTTTTTCCCTGGCCATCTGGGGGATCTACAAGCCCTATCTTTTCTGGCTTCTGCCCGTGCTGGCGCTGCTTTGCGTCCTTTTGGCGACACGCGAGATGTTCGCTATTTTAGTGGAAAGCGAGCCATACAAAAAGTGGGGCTTTTTCTCCGCCTTCTTTTTGACGGCGTCAGCTTATATCTTCTTCCGCTATCCTTCCTCTCAAAGGGCCAGGGTGGTCCTTATTTTCGCCCTGATATTTGTTTCCATTGGCACTTTCCTTCTGCCTTTAATGGTAAACAGGATCAAAGGCGCCCTGGATTCGGTCGCCGCGACTTTTCTGACTTTGCTTTACGTGCCTGTGAGCTTCTCGTTCCTTTTGGGCGTGGCGCTCATAGGTTTCAAATGCACGAATCTGGACGGCCGCTTTTTCCTGCCTTATTTCGTCTTCATCGTTAAGGGAGCTGACATCGGCGCCTACTGCGTGGGGACGCTTTTCGCCAAGTCTCCTCTCGGGAACCATAAGTTCGTTCCGGACATAAGCCCCAAAAAGAGCATCGAGGGAGTCTTCGGCGGCCTCTTGCTATCCCTTGCGGTGGGCGTTCTGGGCGCGCTTTATCTGCCCGGCGTTTCCGAGGCCATGACAAGGTTGGGAGGCAACATAATGAGCAACGCGAATCTCGGCAGGATCGTCGGCGCGGTGGTGCTGTCGCTGATATTGAGCTTGCTGGGTATCGTGGGGGACCTGGTGGAATCGGTCTGGAAACGCGATTCCGGCATCAAGGATTCCGGAAGTTACATTCCCGGAATGGGCGGCGTATTGGACGTGGTGGACAGCCTTCTTCTGACGGCTCCCATCATGTACGCTTTGATATTGACAATCAGCCGTTTTTAAAAGCCAAACATAAAGGAGAAAGATAATGTTAGTTTTGACAGGCGGAGCGGGCTTCATAGGAAGCTGTCTTCTTTCCAGACTGAACGAGGAGGGCCGCGACGACATCATCGTGGTGGACAATCTTGCCAGCACGGAAAAGTGGAAGAACCTTGTGGGAAAGCGCTACAACATGTATCTGCAAAAGCAGGAATTCCTGACGCTTTTTTGCCAGGGCAAGCTTGACAAGGACATAGACGCCATCATCCATCTTGGCGCCTGCAGCAGCACCACGGAAAAGAACGCCGATTATCTGATGGCCAACAACCTGAACTACACCAAGGCTCTGGCGGCCTGGTGCCTGAAGAACGGCAAGAAGATGTGGTACGCCAGCAGCGCCGCCACCTACGGAGACGGCTCCCTTGGCTACAGCGACGACGACGCCCTGACGCCGAAGCTCAGGCCGCTCAACATGTACGGCTACTCCAAGCAGCTTTTCGACGAATGGCTTATTAAAAACAAATGCCAGAACAAGCTGACGGGCTTCCGCTTCTTCAACGTTTTCGGCCCCAACGAATACCACAAGGAGAGCATGCGCTCCATGATCCTGAAGGCTTTCCCCAAAGCCAGGGATGAAAAGAAGATCTCCCTTTTCGCCTCAGACCGCCAGGACTATGCCGACGGCGAGCAGAAGAGGGATTTCGTTTACGTCAAAGACGTGGTGGAAGTCATCATGTATTTCTACAAGAATCCCAATGTCGGCGGGATCTACAACATCGGCACGGGGAAAGCCCAAAGCTGGAACGAAGTGGCCCGCGCGATGTTCAAGGCCCTCAACGTGCAGGGCGAGATAGAGTACGTCGAGATGCCCGAGATACTGAAGGGCAAGTATCAGTATTTCACCGAGGCGGACCTGACAAAATTAAGGAAGGCCGGCTGCAAGCATCAGTTCATGACGCTTGAAGAGTCCGTGGGCGACTACGTCAAGAATTATCTACTAAAGGAAGCGTATCTGTGAGATTGTTTTTCTTCATAACTTTTTTCCTCTTTGCCGGAACTTTGTCTCTTTACGCGGAAGACTCCACGTCTTCGGAAGGAGCGGTCAGCAACAGGATCCTTGACGTGGCCAAGGAACTGGAAGCTTTCAAAAAAACCGAGAAAACTGAGAAAAAAGAAAAACACGTCAACCCTGAAAACTACGATTACATCGGGGAAGGCGCGATGTACTGGGGCGACTGGGACGGCTCCATCACGGGGCGCGTCATCGACAAATACAAAGTTCCCGTTCCTTTCGCGAAAGTCAAAGTCCACTCCAAGGACCTGGAGACTCACGCGGACAAGGACGGATATTTCCAGATCGACGGGCTGCAGGTGGGAGGCCATTATTCCCTCATAATCAGCGCCCGGGGCATGGATCCCGGCGTGGCCCGCTGGATCCCCATCCCTGTGATGAAGGTCGCCAAGATTGGCGATTTCAGCATTGAGGCGGAAAAGGTCTGGACCAACTTCTGGGTGGTGACCACCAACACCATCGTTACGACGGAGCTGGACGCCCTCAGCAACTCCTTTGAAAAAGTCACCACGCTTTGCCTGAGCAACTATTACGACGTGGTGGAAGGGGAGACGAACGTTTACGACTACACCGAGTGGTATTTCCGTTTCCATTTGAATTACCTTGAGCGGCGCGTTCTGGAAGCCCTCGGGATAACCAATGTTCCCTTGGCCAGAAAAGAACTCATGAGGCGGAACATCGGCTTCAGCTCCAACGGGCGTCCGTTGGACGAGATGGAAGAAGAAACCAAGAAGGCCGAAGAGGAGGAGAAGAGCGATCCTCCTTCCGAAAAAGAGGCGGTAAAGGAAGATTAGTTTTTAAGGAATATGAGCAGCAAGCGGACATTCAGACGGTTCCCCGTCCTTTCCTCGCTCCTTCTGGCGGTCTTCATCGTGGCTTTCGCCGCGGCTTATTCTTACCGCGACCACGCGCTCTTCACCGAGTACGCCAGGGTCACCGTCATAAGGGAAGGCAACACGCTTTTGAGCGGTTTGCACAGCTGGATCAACCGGGGAAGAATAAGAAGCGTGAACCTGGTGGGTCTTACCAACGCCACCATGTACGTCTGCCGCAATTCCTCCGCCCGCATCTACTCTTTCGTGATGCCCAACATGGAGATCTTCGACGCAGGTCCCAAGGAGCTTCCGCTGCGCTATCTTGAGGAACTGAAGGACAAGAGTTTTCCCACCAACGGATTCAAGGCCTTCCACTTTACGAGCAAGGACAAGCGTTTCGTGCTTTTCTGCACTCCGGTCTTCCCGCTTTCCCAGAGAAGGGGACCCAACGGCACGCTCCTTTCCAACGCGGAGAACACCTCCGAAGAGGAGGAAAGGCAGAATGAGCTTTTGAGCCGCCGCCGGGGCGATATCAGGCATTTCTGCCGCATCATGACCGGCCGCTCCTGCCATCTCGAGCTGCTGCGCATGACCAGCGACGACCTGCCCTTCGTCATCATCGGCATTCCCACGGAGACCTATTCCGCCTTCGTGAACCCCAGGAGAGTGCACGGCCTCATCTTCCTCTCGGTCTTTGCGGTGGCCACCTTCCTTCTGATCTTCTTCGTCAGCTTCGCCAGGGAAAAGAGGAGCGTGGAGCATTCCCTGGAGATAGCGGAGCAGGAGAATGAAAAACTTCAGAACGAAAAGATCTTCAACGACCGCTTGGTGACCATCGGCCGGGCGGCGGCGGCCATCGCCCACGATCTGAGAAATCCCCTGAGCTCCATCAGGGGCTTCATAGAGCTTTTCAAAAAGCACGCCGACGAAACCGGCGACGAAGTTTACGCCAAGCACACTACGGTGATGCTTCGGGAAATAGACCGCCTCAACAACCGCATCACCGGGATACTGAATTTCGCCAAGCCGGACACGCTTAATCTCCAGCGCTGCCAGATAAAGGATTTTCTCGACCAATTGGCGGCTATGGAGGACACGGACGCCCGCTCGAGGGGCATAGACCTCATCGTCGACCTTGGGAGCGATCTGCCCGATGTCATGCTGGACGAGGCCGTGTTTATGCGCGCCGCCCTGAACCTCTGCGTCAACGCCTACGACGCCATGCCCTACGGAGGAGAATTGAGGATCCGCTGCCGCCGCAGCGGCGACATGCTTTCCATCGCTTTCCAGGATTCGGGATCCGGCATAGATCCGGCGATAATGGACCATATCTTCGATCCTTTCATCACCTCTAAGGCCGAGGGATCGGGATTGGGATTGGCCAGCGTGGAAAAGGCTGTCACTGAGCACAAGGGAACCATTTCCGCCCGCAACGCCGCGGGCGGGGGAGCCATATTCGAGATACTTTTGCCAGGAGTTGTATAAAAATAAAAAATGATAAAGACCAAGGAGATCTGGATATTGGTGGCGGACGATGACCGCGCCCACCGCGACATGCTCCGGGCCAACCTGGAGCACGCCGGCTATTCCGTTATGGAAGTGACAAACGGAAAGGAGGCTGTGCGCTGCGTTAAGACGCAGCACCCCGATCTTGTCCTGATGGACATGCGCATGCCGGAAATGGACGGGCTTACCGCGGTCAGGGAAATTAGATCTTTTGATCAGAAAGTTCCCATCCTCATAATGACCGCCTTCGGCACTATCGAGAACGCGGTGCAGACAGTGAAAGCCGGGGCTTACGATTATATTCTTAAGCCGCTGGATATGGGCGAACTTGAGAAGGCCATCAAGAGCGGACTGGACCAGCAGGGGAAAAGCGAGAACGCCGGCGAAAAGGAATCTTCCAGGGAAAGTTTCGTGGCGGAAAGCGCGGTCATGAAGGACCTTTTTTCCCTGGCTGAGAAAGTGGCCGCCAGCGAGGCTTCGGTCCTTATTACCGGCGAGAGCGGCACTGGCAAGGAAGTGCTTGCCAATTTTATTCAGTCCCGCAGCGCCCGCAGCCAGAAGCCCTTTGTAAAAGTCAACTGCGCGGCTCTTCATGACCAGCTTTTGGAATCCGAACTTTTCGGCCATGAGAAGGGCGCTTTCACAGGAGCCGTGGCCCAAAGGAAGGGCCGCTTCGAGCTGGCGGACGGCGGCACGATCTTCCTGGACGAGATAGGGGACATGGCCCTGGAGACCCAGGCGAAAATATTGCGCGCCCTGCAGCAGAAGACTTTCGAGCGTTTGGGCGGCACCCAGACCATACAATCCGACTGCCGCGTGATCTCGGCCACCAACAAGGATCTCAAGGAGGCCATAAAGGAGGGCAGGTTCAGGGAGGATCTTTTCTATCGTCTGAGCGTCGTTCCCATGCACATCCCGCCTTTGAGGGAACGCAAGGAAGACATCCCGCCGCTGGCCGATTTCTTCATGCGCAGGCATTCCGAAAAGAACCGAAAAAACATGGCCCGGATCACCCCGGAGGCTCTCAGCGCCCTTATTTCCTACGACTGGCCGGGCAACGTCAGGGAGCTTTCCAACGTTATCGAGCGCGCCGTGATCCTTTCCCTGGGAGACGACCTGACCGTTGAATCGCTGCCCGCGGCCATGAGAAAAGCGGAGGCTCCGGAAGCGGAGCTGACAGTTCTGGAGCAGGCTGAGAAGAACCTTATTATCGCGACCTTGAAAAAATACGGCGGCAACCGCGGACTGGCGGCGGAAGAGCTGGGAATGTCGCGCCGCACGCTGTATAATAAACTTCATCGCTACAACATAAGCGAGGATATGATATGAGACGTTTGATTTTTCTTCCGCTGTTTGTCCTTACGGCCCTCAGCGCTTTTTCCATCACGCCTTTTGAGAAGAAGCACATTGAGGAGATTGCCACCAACGTGGTGGAGGTCTCGGAGCCGACGCATTTCCCGCGGCTGGCTTTCGAACTGGGAAAGTTTCCCTGCGACGACAGCGTGATGGCGCTGAACCTCATGTGGGAGAAATGCCAGGAAAAACCGAACCCCTATGTCAGCAGGACCACCAGGGAGGACATCTACACCGCGAGAGCCTATGTCCTCTACGCCCTGGCCAGGATCGGATCAAAATACGCTCCCGGGCAGAAAATGTTCAACGATTATTTCGAGATCTCCAGGCCGGTGGGGATCGCGTTGACGCAAGCCAAGAACGGAAGCCTTCTGAAATATCTGAAGAGAGGCATATCAAGCTTGTCCGGCAGCACTGAAATGGTCTCCAGCGATACGGAACTGTATTTGATGAAGAGATACATCGGCGGTTCGGAATTCATTTTGAAAAACTGCCCGGATCTGAACGGCCAGGGCATCCGCTTCGAGGATTACCAAAGGATCCTGGAAGCCATCGCCATGCTGGAGTTTTCCCATTCCAAGGAAGCCCTGCCGCTCCTGAAGCTTCTTCTCGGGCGCGAGGAATCCCGCTATTGGGAGAAACCGGTCTTTCGCGCCATTTATAACCTTGACCTGACCGACGAGGAAAAATTCGAGGTTTACAAGACCGCCTACAAGGAGACGAAAAACAAGACTGCGGACAAGGCTCCCGGCAATCTGAAAGGCGAGCCGGAGTTCGACATCAGGTACATTTCCGGCGAAGCGCATCTCATTCTTCTGATGTCCCGCCTGAACATCCCCCTCAAGGAAAAGGGCTCTTTCTATGAAAAATCTCTCGCCAGCAGATCCTTTTCCGCCAAGCAGGCCGTGGTGGACTCCATGATCAGGGAAGGACTTTTCGACAAGCTCATGGTGCTTTTCTCAAATCGCAACAAAGACATGAATCTTGCGCAATTCACCATCTTCCGCCTCGGTTACGATTCCGCCGCGGGAGCGAAGGATCTTCTCATCAAGATCTCGAAACTGGAAAACAAGACGCTTTCCGACCTGGCCAAGGAAGCGCTGCTCATAAAATGACGGAAAAGGAAAGAAAAGCGAGCGTTATCAAAGCTGTAAAAGCCGCTTATCCCAAAGCGGGCTGCTCCCTCAAACACAAAGGAGTCTGGCAGCTCATGGTCGCCACGATCCTTTCCGCCCAATGCACCGACGAGCGAGTAAACCTGACGACGCCAAATCTTTTCAAAGCTTACCCTACGCCCAAAGATCTGGGAAACGCCAAACAGGAGGACGTTGAAAAACTGATCCGTTCCTGCGGCTTTTATAAGAACAAAGCCAAAAACATCATTGCCGCTTCGAAGATCATAGCAAAGGAACACAAGGGCCGCGTGCCGAAAACCATGGAAGAGCTTACCAATCTTCCCGGCGTGGCCAGGAAGACCGCCAACGTCGTCTTAGGGACGGGTTACGGCATCAACGACGGCATAGTAGTCGATACGCACGTGGCAAGACTCTCAAACCGCCTTGGCCTCAGCAAAAACACCGAACCGGAAAAGATAGAAAAAGATCTGATTAAAATCGTCCCCAGGGAAGAGTGGACAGACTTCAGCCACCAGCTTATAGCGCACGGCCGCGCAAAATGCCAGGCCAGGAATCCCAAATGCGCCGACTGTCCTTTAAAAATCTTTTGCCCCAGCAAAGTCTTGATATAAATTCAGGAGGATCAACAAATGAAAAAAACTATTTTGTTAATCTGTGCCGTGATTTTCTTTATGGCTGAAACGTTATTAGCCGACACTGTCACCCAGGAAGTTGCGAACGTCCAAAAATACGTTAAGGGCAAGACTACGCTTAAGCTGAGCGGAACGCTGACTGAAACCGCTATGCAAGCGCTTGCCGAAGGGGCGACGAGCGTCTCTGTCTGCAACAATCTCGGCAGTTACCTTTCTGCTCCAACACTCCTTCCCGAAGGCAAGAAAGGTTACGGGACAAAGACCGGTAGTCAGAAGATCTCCGTCAAATCGAAAAACGGAAAATTCAGTTGGACGGAAAAAGACGTTACCGCGAATTTTGCTTTTGTAGTAGGGGCTGAAACTGTAAAGCTCGACAAAGCGGCTTTGAAATCTTCCGGAACGATAGATACGAAAGATATCGACAACTTCAAGACGCAAAAGGCAACTGTTTTGGATATCCAGGCCTACGAAAAAGGCCAGGGAAGCGTCGCCGCCTACACCTTTACTCCTGAGATGACAGGCAACGGCTTCAAGCACGCGAATAAAGGCGCAGATCTGCAAGTTAAGTTTTCCGCCAATGCCAAAGGCAAAGCGACAGCAACATTCAAGCTTCTTCCCAACGCGGCTTCTCCTGCGTTCACAGGAGAATCTCCTGTAGATCCTCCTACGGTAGTGACAAACAGATTGTACATGGTCATCGATCTTTCGGGAGGCCCCAGCGCCGAAAGCTATCCGATAAGCTATCTCAATGAAGTTCCGGAAGGCGGCTGGACGGAGGAATACAAGACCACAAAGTTGGTACTTAGCAAGATCAATGCTGGCAAATTCACTATGGGCAGCCCCGATGATGAACTGGGAAGAGACGATGATGAAGTCCAGCACGAAGTGACTTTGACCAAGCCTTTCTTCGCGGGTGTGTTCGAAGTCACCCAAAAGCAATATGAACTAATAACGGGAAACAATCCGGCGAATTATCAGGGAAACGCACGCCCTGTGGAATGCGTTTCATACAATAAGATCCGCGGAAAGGAAAAAGGCGCCGGTTGGCCGGATAACAATGAAGTCGACGAGGACTCTTTCTTCGGTATTTTGCGTGCTAAGACCGGTTTGGAATTTGATCTTCCCACGGAAGCCCAGTGGGAGTTCGCCTGCAGGGCGGGCACGACCACTGCTTTGAACAGCGGGAAGAATCTGTCAGAAAAGTTTGAGTGCGATGAAATGGCGGAAGTTGGCCGCTATTATTACAATCAAGAAGACGGCAAAGGCGGATACAGCGAGCATACTACCGTCGGCTCTTATTTTCCGAATGCTTGGGGACTATATGATATGCACGGAAACGTATATGAGTGGTGTCTGGATTGGAAAGCCTCATACGACGGAGATGCCACTGATCCGAAGGGCAGAGAAGAAGGACATTACCGTGTTATCCGGAGCGGGTGCAATGGCAGTTCCGCCAGCAGCTGCCGCTCTGCTTTCCGCTACCCCCTCAGCCCCGGCTTCTCCGACTATGCCGACGGCTTCCGCGTTTTCTTGACAGGGTCCAATGAGCCGGCGCCTCCGCCGGGCACCAACACCTACATGGTCGTTGATCTTTCCGGCGGAACCAACGCAGCAAGCTTTGCGATAAGTTATCTCGACGAGGTTCCGGAAGGCGGCTGGACGGAAGAGTACAAGACCACCAAGATGGTGTTGAGCAAGATCAATGCTGGCAAATTCACCATGGGCAGCCCCAAGGACGAACTGGGAAGATACAATGACGAAGTCCAGCATGAAGTGACTTTGACCAAGCCTTTCTTCGCGGGCGTGTTTGAAGTTACGCAGAAACAATATGAACTGATAATGGGAAACAATCCGGCGTATTATCAGGGGGACGCACGCCCCGTGGAATACGTTTCATACGATATGATCCGCGGAGCGGAAAAAGGCACGAACTGGCCCGCAAAAAGCGAAGTTGACGCAACATCGTTCTTTGGTATTCTTCGCTCCAAAACCGGCTTATCATTCGATCTTCCCACGGAAGCACAATGGGAATACGCCTGCAGGGCAGGCACGACCACTGCCTTGAATAGTGGAAAGAATTTGTCAGACGAGGATCAATGTGATGAAATGAATGAGGTCGGTCGCTGCTATGGCAATATGAATGACGAAAAGGGCGGATATGATGAACACACTACCGTCGGTTCGTATCTTCCCAACGCCTGGGGATTGTATGATATGCACGGAAACGTGTTGGAGTGGTGCCTGGATTGGTACCAGTCAGATCTGGGCAGCGATCCGGCCACCGATCCGAAGGGCAATACCGAAGGTCGTTATCGCCTCCTTCGCGGCGGCGGCTGGAACTTCTGCGCCAGCGATTGCCGCTCCGCTGACCGTGGCGAAGTCACTCCCGGCGAAGTCTACGGCTTTGGCGGGTTTCGTGTTTTCCTGGTTCAATAAAAAAGATACTCGCTTTCAGCCCTGTGCTGAACGAGAATAATCCATTCTAAAAGCAAGCGCGCCATCTGGCGCGCTTGTTCTTTGCCTGCTTTTTGCCGCGGATTATTTCGCTATCAAATTTAATAGCGAAAAGTCCGCGGTTATTTTTTGTTTGATATTGATTATGTTTGCTATCTAAATCGATAGAATAATTCAAGAATCTTGTTTTCGTGGAAAAGTTTTCATATCATCTGGTAAACTCGATTAATCATTCTTTTGAGTTTGCGATATGGAAAACGAGATAATCATCTATCAGCCTGATGAAACTATAAAGCTGCACGTTCGTGTAAAGAACGAAACAGTTTGGCTAACACAAAATCAAATCGCTGAATTGTTTGGCACAAAAAGACCTGCAATAACTAAACACCTGACAAACATTTACAAAAGCGGAGAATTGGATAAAAAAAGTACATGTTCCATTTTGGAACATATAGCCAATAAAAGAAAAAGATTGTATGAAACGGTGTATTATAATCTTGATGTTATTATTTCGGTCGGATATCGTGTAAACACGATAAGGGGTATTCAATTCCGCCAATGGGCTACCCAAGTTCTTAAAGATTATCTCTTAAAAGGATATGCATTAAACCATAGAATCGAACTGCTTGAAACCAAAACTGAAAAGAAATTTGACGAACATGATGACAGAATAACAAGAATAGAAAAAGAGATTGAGTTCTTTGTTAAGGCTTCACTTCCTCCTAGGCAAGGCGTTTTTTATGATGGGCAGGTCTTCGACGCCGATGTGTTTTTGACTAAGTTTATTTTGTCTGCCAAAAGATCTATTCTTTTGATCGATAATTATGTGGACATTACGACTTTGGAAATGCTGGCGAAGAAGGGAAAGGGAGTAAGTCTTCGAATAGTTACATCTAAACGCGGGAATGAACTTGCGTCAAGTGACATCGATAAGTTTAATGAGCAATATGGTGATTTGGTTGTATCCTTTTGTTCAAAATTTCACGATCGTTTTCTGATCATCGACGATAAAGAACTTTTCCTTATTGGTGCATCAATAAAGGACCTAGGTAAAAAATGCTTTGCTTTCACGAAACTGGACGCAGCAGAGATCGCTGGCTTGAAATCAAGAATTTGAGGAAACGTGTTGTTTTTTATAGCGACGTTTTTTCTTTGTTTGCTATTTAAATCGATAGAATAATTCAAGAATCTTGTTTTCGTGGAAAAGTTTTCATATCATCTGGTAAACTTGGTTAATCATTCTTTTGAGTTTGCGATATGGAAAACGAGATAATCATCTATCAGCCTGATGAAACTATAAAGCTGGACGTTCGAATGGAAAACGAGACGGTCTGGCTTTCTATTGATCAAATGGCAGAGCTTTTTCAACGTAACAATAGTGTTATCGGGAAGCATATTCGCAATGTATTTAAAGAAAGTGAATTAGTAAGGGATTCAGTTTGGGCAAAATTTGCCTACACTGCATCAGATGGTAAAACATATCAAGTTGACTATTATAATTTAGATGTCATAATATCTGTTGGTTACAGAGTAAAATCATTGCGTGGCACCCAATTTAGAAAGTGGGCGACTAAGGTTTTAAGGGAGCATCTTCTCAAAGGATATAGTTTAAACAAGCGTTTTGAACAAGTAGAAGACAAATTATCTAAACATGATGTTCAAATAGAAGAACTCCAGAAAAATATTGATTTCTTTGTTAAGACTTCGCTTCCTCCTAGGCAAGGCGTTTTTTATGATGGGCAGGTCTTCGACGCCGATGTGTTTTTGACTAAGTTTATTTTGTCTGCCAAAAGATCTATTCTTTTAATCGATAATTATGTGGACATAACTTCTTTGGAAATGCTTGCTAAAAAGGGAAAGGGAGTAAGTCTTCGAATAGTTACATCTAAACGCGGTAATGAACTAGCGGCAAGCGACATCGATAAATTTAATGAGCAGTATGGAAATTTAGTCGTTTCTTTTAGTTCAAAATTTCACGATCGTTTTCTGATCATCGACGATAAAGAACTTTTTCTTATCGGTGCGTCGTTAAAGGATCTGGGGAAAAAGTGCTTTGCTTTCACGAAACTGGACGCAGCAGAGATCGCTGGTCTGAAATCAAGAATTTGAACAATACTAGCCTAGTTTTATGACTTGTCTTCCTTTTCTTCCCCGTTTCTTTTGCGCGGAGTAGTACGCGACCTTCGCTTTTGCTACAATTTATTAGCCAATAGCATTATAAAAACTTCAAAACAATCATTGCCTCTTGGGGAGGAACCAAATGAAAAATGCCATACTTGTTGGTATAGCTGCGCTTGTCTGTATTTCGGCATTCTGTGACGAATGCTGGTCGTCCGGCTTCCGCTTCGACGGAAGTGAGATCACGGAGGAAGCAATTATTTTGAAACCGACCGATCCCTTGGCCTACAGTAGCGCGCTCGCGGAAGGCGAACCGAAGTCTCTTACCATAAACGTGGAAGACACTACGAACCCGGAAATATCGGCCAGCGTTTTCGCTGATTATTCCGAGACTGCCGTGGAAGGAACGGAAACTTGGGATTACACAGACGAAGATTTCAAGGATTTTCCGACGGATGACACCTATCTTCTCACCGAAACGGTGACAAGCGATACTGATTCGAAAGTTCTAAAGAGAACTGTAACGATCCTGCCCGAGCCAATGGGCTTATTGCTAATTGCTTTCATCGGAGCACTAATTCTTCGCAAGCGGACCAAAAGTTTGATCGCGGTTTTGGCAATCATTACTATATGCTCTTTCAATGCCAAGGCGGACAGTTGTGTCAGTAACGTCAATTGTATGCAGATGTGGCCTTTTGACAGAAGCGTCATTATTAACTACACCCTGACCTCCAACAGCGCCGAGCCCGTTTTCGACGTCAAGTTTTATGGATCGTTTGACAACGGCGAAACGACTTTTGACCTTGCGGAAAAAGGCACGATAACTAGGGACGGCGCAAATGGCACAATTTCCGGCACAGGTGAATTCAAAACAATCTGGACGCCGGACGAGAGCTTCTATGAGACTCACAGCGACGACATGCTGGTGAAAGTGGAAGCTAAAGAAAAGACGCCCCCTGACAGCAACACTTACATGGTAATAGACCTTTCCGGCGGAACCAACGCAACTAGTTTTGCGATAAACTATCTCGACGATGTTCCGGAAGGCGGCTGGACAGAGGAATACAAGACCACGAAGCTGGTCCTTAGGAAGGTCGAGGCAGGGAAGTTCACCATGGGCAGCCCTGAGGACGAACGGGGAAGATACGATAACGAAGTCCAGCACGAAGTGATTTTGACAAAGGATTTTTACATCGGAGTGTTCGAAACGACGCAGAAACAGTATGAATTAATAAAAGGCGGCAATCCGGCGAATTATCAGGGAGACGCACGCCCTGTGGAATACGTTTCATACAATATGATTCGCGGAAGCGACAAGGGTTCCGGTTGGCCAGCGAACAGCGACGTTGACTCAGATTCTTTCTTAGGCGTTCTGCGCGCCAAGACCAATCAGGCTTTCGACCTGCCCACGGAAGCGCAGTGGGAATATGCCTGCAGGGCGGGCACGACCACGGCGTTGAACAATGGAACAAATCTTATCGGTGTATATGACGACAGCAACATGAACATGCTTGGGCGCTATTGTTACAATTATACTGACGGGAAAGGCGGCTATAGCGAATATGCTCACACCACCGTCGGTTCGTATCTTCCCAACGCCTGGGGGTTGTATGATATGCACGGAAACGTGTTGGAGTGGTGCCTGGATTGGTACCAGTCAGATCTGGGCAGCGATCCGGCCACCGATCCGAAGGGCAATACCGAAGGTCGTTATCGCCTCCTTCGCGGCGGCAGCTACAACGCGAACGCGGCCGGTTGCCGCTCGGCGAACCGGTACTACTACGCCCCGTCGGACGGCATCGGCAGCATCGGCTTCCGCGTCCTTCTAGTTCCTTAAAACGTTAGTTAAGCGTTTTTCTTTTTGCGAAGCAAAGAAAAACGTGCATTTGGAACGAAAAAAAGCGATGGCTTTTGGCCATCGCTTTTTTGTTCGCAGATCAAGCGCACCTGCGCTTATTCGAACATGTGCTTCACGGAGTTGGCGTAATATTCCACCACGATGGGCTTGACGATCTGGATCTCGTCGCCCTTGCGCTTTAATATATTCCTCAGTCTCCAGGGCATCGCCAGGTGAGGCTTAGCCAGTTTCCAGATATATCCCGCGTTGGCGTTCTGATCGACGCCGGGTATCATCTTGTAGCCGTTTTTCAAAGCCTGGTCTTTTTCCTTATCCATGCGGGCGTAAAGCTCCGTGAGTTTCAGCTTCGTGTCTTTGCCGAAGGCGTGGCAGACCAGGGAAACTGGAGTGAGGACGGTCTCTTTGATCATGGCGTTCCTGACTTTTTCTCCCAATTCGTCCAGATGCCTGAGATCTTCCATCGTTATGTAGATCGGTTCGCCGAAGGAGAACAAAACTCTTCCCCTGGCCTGCAGAAGGGCGTGCAGCTTGAAGGAATTGAGATCCTTCGCGCGGTAACGCTTGGACATTCCTTCCTTATCCTTTATTTCCTGCAGCTGATGGAAAACCTCGTCCTCCGTGACGCGCTCGTAGGTTATGCCCATGGGAAGGATGGCCATTTTGCCGTCTTCGTTGATGGCTCTCTTGGCCATGCCGAAGATGCCGTGGGCCAGCTTACCGACTTCACCGTTGTAGGAACGCCCGGCTTCCGGATAGATCAGGACCGTTTCGGATTTGCCGAAGATCTCTTCCGTCAGGTAATCGTAGAAGGTCCTCAAATAAATGATGTTTTCTTTTTTCCTGAGGTTCTCTTCCTTGATGCGCTCCCTGTCGAGGCAGATGCCCTTGACTTTTGGCAGCATGGTCTTGAAATATCCGTGAAAGAGATTTTTCCCGGCGATGGTGCAGGGGTAATATTCGATGGCCTTCAAGAGCACGCAGTCGATGAGAAGATAATCCAAGTGGCTCTTGTGGGTGGCGCTGATAATGACCGGAACGTTCTTGGGAATGGTCTTGAAGTTCTCGATGCCGCGCAGCATTATGTGCTTGACGCCGAGTTTGGCGATTGTCAGGATCACCCGCCTGATATGATAAGAGTACTTCTTGTCATAGTGGTGGCGGATCTCCTCCCGGAAACGAGCTTCCAGTTCCTCTTTGGAAAGATTTGATGTATCCACGGTCTTCTTAATTTTTTTGTTATATTTTACATATTCTAGCAAAGTTGAGCCGTATTGTGAAATGGAGGCCCTTTTAGATTGACAAGCAGGGGATTGTTCCTCGGTTACGGTTCGCCGGGAACTCTTAAGATCCTGTTGATAAGGTGTGGATTTGTTTTCAGTAAGTTTTGAAAAAACCGCCGCCGATCTGTTGATAAATTTTTGGATAATCTTTGGAAAGCTTGTAAAGAAACGGTGAACAAATGATCTCGTTTCACGGCCCTGAAACAGCGGCCGTTTTTTGTATAATAAATAATATGAATTTTAAGTTGGAACATAAGGACAGCGGCTCTCTGGCCAGGGCCGGGATAGTCAGGACCGCCCACGGGACCTTCACCACGCCGCGCTTCATGCCGGTGGGGACGAGAGGCTGCGTCAAGGCTATGCCTCACTCCGAATTGGAGGCTTTGGGAGCCGACATAATCCTGGGCAACACTTACCATCTTATGACCCGCCCGGGCAAGGAGCTTGTCGCCTCCATGGGAGGCTTGCACAAGTTCATCTCCTGGAAAAGGTCCATTCTGACTGACAGCGGCGGCTTCCAGGTTTACAGCCTTGCGGCTTTGCGGGACATCACGGACGAGGGCGTGACTTTCAAGAGCCATGTGGACGGTCAGAAGATGTTTCTGGGCCCCAGGGAATCCATGGCCGTGCAGCAGGCCCTGGGCTCGGATATCGCTATGGCCTTCGACGAATGTCCTCCGGCTCTCTCGGAAAGGAAGGCAATCGAGAAAGCCGTCAACCGGACTTTAAGATGGGCTAAGATCTGCTATGAGGACAACAGGGCTTTCAACGCTCTGCCTCACGAGGAAGGCCTTGACGATTCCGTCCCGCGCCAGCAGCTTTTCGCCATAGTGC
The DNA here is from genome assembly GCA_017557885.1 of bacterium. Taxonomy (GTDB): domain Bacteria; phylum Auribacterota; class UBA3054; order UBA3054; family UBA3054; genus UBA3054. Next base: position 89,960 of record JAFYXV010000007.1, read on the forward strand.
AGGGAGGAGTTCTGGACGACGAGAGAATCCGCTGCCTGGAAGGATTGCTTCCTTATGATTTTCCCGGTTTCGCCATCGGCGGCCTGGCGGTGGGGGAGCCGACCGAGGAAATGTACAGAGTGTGCGAACTGCTTTGCTCCTCGCATATGCCAAGCGAGAAGCCCCGCTATCTCATGGGCGTGGGAACGCCGGAGGATCTTGTTATGTGCGTAATGCGCGGCGTGGACATGTTCGACTGCGTCATGCCCACCAGGAACGCCAGGAACGGCACGGCTTTCACATCCAGGGGCAACGTCCCGGTCAAGGCCGGGCGTTTCGCGAAAGACGAAAGGCCTCTTGAGGAAGGCTGTCCCTGCCCGGTCTGCCAACGCTTCACAAGGGGATATCTGAGGCATCTTTTCAACGTGGGCGAATCTTTGGCCGGCCATTACCTGACGGTCCACAACCTTTATTTTTACCTGGATCTTATGCGGAAAATGCGGGAAGCCATCTTGGAAGACCGCACGACGGAGTTCGCCTCCGCATTTTTAAGTTTGAGGCGCAGCGGAGAAAATGAGTAAGAAAGAAGAAAAAAACGCCTCCCCGGTCCTCGTGGAAAACAGGAAGGCAAGATTCAACTACCACATCCTTGAAACGGTGGAGGCGGGCTTGGCGCTGGTGGGAACGGAAATAAAATCCCTGAGAGCGCACCAGGCCAACATCCAGGAGGCTTACTGCCGCCCCATCGACGGGGAAATGTACCTTGTCGGCGCCAAGATCAACGAGTACGACAAGGGCAACCGCTTCAATCACGATCCGGAAAGGAAGAGAAAACTGCTCCTGCACCGCCAGGAGATCTTGAGATTGTCGAAAAAAATAGAATGCAAGGGGCTCACGCTCATTCCCTTGAAATTGTATTTGAAAAAAGGCAAGGTCAAGGTCGCCGTGGCCCTCTGCGAAGGCAAGCACACTTACGACAAGAGCGAGTCCCTGAAGGAAAAAGCCAAGAAGCGGGAGGACGAGATCGCTTTCGCCAAAAACACGCGGCGTCAGTGATAATGTTTTGATATAATGACAGATAATAATTTTCTAATTTAAGCTCAAATGAAGATCATCGAAAGCAAAGAAGCTCTGGAAGAAGTATTGAAGAGCCGCAGGAACGAGCGGCCGAGCTCCAGGCTTGTGGAGATCGTCAGCTCCATTATAAAAAACGTCTCCAAAGGGGGGGATGCGGCGGTCTGCGATTACACCAGGCAGTTTGACAAATGCGAACTCAGCCCCAGCAAGCTGAAAGTTTCCAAGCGCGAGATAGAGAACGCCAAATGCCCGCCGGAATTGGAAAAGGCCATCAAAAACTCCGCGGAGGGCATCAGATCTTTCCATGAGAAGCAGCTTCGGACGCCCTGGAAAGCGGAGGGCCCCTTCGGAGGCAATTTCGGAGAGATCTACCGCCCGGTGAGAAGAGCCGGCATCTATGTGCCGGCCGGCACAGCGCCTCTTGTCTCCAGCGTTTTGATGAGCGTTATTCCCGCCCAGGTGGCGGGGGTAAAAAGCATTTGCGTGGCCACTCCCTGCAGCGAGGAGGGCAAGGTCAATCCCGGCATTCTGGCGGCCTGCAAAATTTTGGGCATCTACGAACTTTACCGCGGGCACGGCCCCTCTTTGGTCGCGGCAATGTGTCTGGGAACCAGGGCCATTGAAAAAGTCGATGTGATCGCCGGCCCCGGCAGCGCAGCCGTGACGGAAATGAAGCGTCAGCTTTTCGGTTGCGTGAACGTCGATCTTATCGCCGGCCCGAGCGAAAGCCTTATCATCGCGGACGAGAGCGCAAACGCGCGTTTCGTGGCGGCGGATATTCTTTCCCAGGCCGAGCATCACGGCAGCTCGACTTACATAATCACGACTTCGAAGAAATTCGCGGAAGCGGTGGCGAAGGAGATCGGAAGCCTGACCGCCAAGGAACTTCAGGGCGCCGTGGAGCCCGCCGGCTTGGAGCGATTGAATATCCTTTGCGTGAAGGATCTCAAGGAAGCCGCCAGGATCTCCAACCTGATCGCTCCCGAGCATCTTCAGATAATGACTGCCGACGACGACAAAGTTCTTGCTTTGATCTCCAACGCCGGCGCGGTCTTCCTGGGCGAATGGACGCCGGTGCCCATGGGCGATTTCGCCTTCGGGCCGAGCCACGTATTGCCCACCGGCGCCGCGGCCGCTTTTATGAGCGGGCTTTCCACCGCCACGTTTTTGAAGCGCATGAGCGTCATGAAGGCCGATAAAGCGGCCTTCGGCAAAATGTCCGAGACTATGGAAGTCTTTTCCCGCTACGAGCAGCTGCCTGCCCACGGTTTCACCTCCAGAGTCCGCAAGGAAAAAAACAACAGTTAAAATTTTCGCTTCCCTATGAAACTTGAGATCCTGAAAGAAGGCGACGAGCGCCTGAGAGTCATCTGCAAGAAAGTGGACAAGGTAACGCCGCGCATCAAGAAGCTTGTTGCCGACATGATCGAGACCATGTACGCCAAGAACGGCGTGGGCTTAGCCGCTCCTCAAATTGGGAGCGACCTGAGGATCATCGTCTTCGATCCCAGGACCACCAGACGCAAACATCCCATGGTGCTCATCAATCCTGAGCTTTCGGAATTGAGCGGGGAAATCAGGGGCGACGAAGGCTGCCTCAGTTGTCCGGGATTGTGGGGCGAAGTGACGAGAAGCGCCCATGTGAAAGCTACAGGACTCAATGAAAAAGGCGAGGAAGTCGTGATAGAATCCGACGGCGGAGTCCTGAGCGTAGTCTTGCAGCACGAAACGGATCACCTGGACGGGATTCTTTTCCTTGACAGGCTCGATCCCAGTCAGCAGCTCAGGGTGATGAAGGAGAGGGAAGAATTATGAATGGTGGGCGTTACTGGACTCGAACCAGTGACTTCTACCTTGTAAGGGTAGCGCTCTAACCAACTGAGCTAAACGCCCACATAAAACGCCAAAGATTCTACTAAAAGAGCGCTTTTTTTGTCAAACGAAAATTAATAAAAAACAAAATAAATTTTAAGGAGAATTATGAACAAAGACCTCACCAAAGAATATCTTGGCAAGCTTGCCCAAGATTTTTCCAAATGCCCGAAGAACAAACTGGCGATGAACGCCGTAGTGAAGAGCGGACCGAGAGCCGCCACCACCAACTGGGACGTCGTCAAGACCCCGAGCCGCGTCTTCTCCGACTACATCAAGACGCCCGCCATCACGAACCAGAAAGGCAGCGGACGCTGCTGGCTCTTCTCCGCCCTGAACACTTTCAGGATGAAAGCCATCAAGAAGATGAACATCGACGAGTTCGAGTTCTCCCAGGCTTACCCGATGTTCTGGGACAAGCTGGAAAAGGCCAACTACTTCCTGGAATCCGTGCTTGAGACTCTGGACGAAGAGACCGACGGCCGTCTTATCCAGCATCTTTTGGGCGATCCTCTGGGCGACGGCGGCCAGTGGGACATGATGGTCAACCTTGTTCAGAAATACGGCCTCGTTCCCAAGACGGTCTATCCCGAAAGCTTCAGCAGCAGCTCCACCGGCTCCATGAACGGTATCCTCACCAGCAAGCTTAAAGAATTCGCCTGCACTCTTAGAGAAGCCTACAAGAAAGGCGAGAAAGTCGCCGCTTTGAGAGCCAAGAAAGGCGAAATGATCCAGCAGTTCTACAACATCCTGACCATCCATATGGGCACTCCTCCCACGGAATTCATGTGGCAGTGGCGCGATAAAAAAGGCAAATTCCATCGCAAAGGTATAATGACCCCGCAGCAGTTCTACAAAGAATTCGTGGGCATCAACCTCGACGACTACATCTGCCTCATCAACGCCCCGACCAAGGACAAACCCTATGAGAAGATGTACACCGTGAAATTCCTCGGCAACGTGGTGGGCGGTCATCCCGTCAGATACCTCAACGTTGAAATAGACGTCATGAAGCAGGCCGCCATCAAGACCATCAAGGGCGGCGAAGTCGTCTGGTTCGGCTGCGACGTAGGCAAACAGCTCGACGGCAACCTCGGCATACTCGACCTCAAGATGTACGACGAGGATCTCCTCTGCGGCGCCGGCTGCAAATTGAACAAGGCCCAGCGCCTCGACTACAACGAGAGTCGCATGAACCACGCCATGGTGCTTACGGCTGTCGATCTTGACAGTAAGGGCAAACCCGTCCGCTGGCTCATCGAGAACAGCTGGGGCGACAAGAACGAAGGCAAAGGCTTCCTGACCATGACTGACGAATGGTTCAGCGAATACACCTACGAAGTCGCCGTCAACAAGAAATACCTGTCCGAGAAACTCAAAAAAGTCCTCAAGCAGAAGCTCATTGAGCTGAAGCCTTGGGATCCCATGGGCTCTCTCGCCAAGTAAAAAAACGCGCTCTTTCTAAGTGGTAAAGATTTATCTGACAATCGCTGTCCTGATAATCCTTTCGGCGTTCTTCTCGGGCTCCGAAACGGCTTTCTTTACCCTTAGCAGAGTGCAATTGAAGATGCTGGGGGAGAAGGGAGGAAAAGTCGGCGCCGCCATTGCGAAACTCCTTTCCAACCCAAGGCGCGTCCTGAACACCCTTCTCCTCTGCAATCTTCTGGTCAACACGATCCTCTCCGCCCTTCTTTCAAAGATCTTCCTTGATCTTTTCGGCCCGAGCGGACTTGGCATAGCGGTCGTCGTGGCGACCATTTTGCTTCTCATTTTCGGCGAGATCACGCCTAAGGTCATAAGCCTTGGCAACTACATGACCGTTTCCAAGATCGCGGTCTATCCAATTAGTTTTTGCTGCTATGTTTTGGCGCCTTTCCGTTTCGCCCTGCGCATAGTCTCCAACGGCATCCTAAGGCTTCTGGGCCTTCCTCTTGAGAAGGCTGACCGTTTCACCAGGGAAACGTACCTGGCGGCTTTGATGACTAGCAAGGAGAAGGGCGCGCTGGAAATGAACGAAGCGGACATGATCCACGCCATCTGCGCCTTCCGAACGATGAAAGCGGTGGACGTCAGGACTCCCAGGACGGAGATGGTAGCCATAAGCGAGGAGGAAAATCTTTTTCAAGCCGTCGCTCTGGCTGAGCGCAGCGGCGTGTATTTTATTCCCGTTTACAGAGGCAGCATCGACCGCATTGTCGCGATATTGGAGATCCCGATCCTGACCAACAACTGGCGCGCCGCCAAAAAGGACGCCGTCATAAAGGATCTCATCGATTCCGCCGACTACATCCATCCGCCTTTTTTGAGTCCCGGCACCAGGCTTCTTGACGATCTCATCAAAGAGATGCGCGACAAAAAGGAAATGATCGCCGTCATCCTTGACGAATACGGCGGAACGGACGGCATCATCCAGCGCCACGAAGCCGTTGACACCATGTTGGGCGGCATAATGGGCTTAAAAGAAAGAGAGATCCACATCAGGCCGAACGGGGACATCATCTCCGCGGCTTCCGCCAAACTCGTGGACCTCAACTGGGAATGCTCTCTTTCTTTCCCGACTGACTTAGACGCCACGTTAGCCGGCTACATCATGCGCATGACCGGCAAGATTCCGGAAGTCGGTTTCACCTTTGAGAGCGAAGGCTTGAAGATCACTATCCTTAAGCGCAGCGGCCTGAAGCTTGAGACCGTCAGGTTAAGGCCTATAGACAACGGAGGCGCCCAGTGACGACAGTCCTTATAATAGCCGTCATTTTCTGCCTTATGGGCTGCTTCTTCTGCGCCGGTTCGGAGATCGCTCTGCTTTCCGTTGACCGCTCTTACGTCAAGAGCTGCCTCGGCAAGAAAACAGGCGCGGTCGCCACTTACAAGCTCATAACCACCATGAGCCTGACGCTCTCCTGCATTCTCCTCGGCACGAATTTGTTCAACACTATGACTTCGGCGCTCTTCACGCCCTTGATGGACAGCATGCGAACCGCGCTGAAACTACCAGAGAGCATCTCCACATCGCTCCTTACTACGCTGATCGCGACGCCCGCCATGCTCGTTTTCGGAGAAGTCGTGCCCAAGGCCATCGGACTCAACGACCCGGCCTCCTTCTCTTTCAAAGCTGCGCCGGCGCTTCTCTTTTTCAGGAATATCTTAAAGCCCGTGCTCATAGTCCTTGACTGGATAACTTCCCTTATCGCCAAGCCTCTTGGCGGCAAAGGCGGCGGACAGATCGTCGCCAAGGAGGAAGTGGAAGCTATGACTTCCATGGGCAGGGAAGAGGGCGCCCTGACCGACGAGGAGTGCCTTCTCATCAAGCGCGCCATGGACCTTACCCAGCAGACCATCGCTTCCGTCATGACGCCCATCATCGAGCTGCATTGCTTCCCCGCCACCATGACGGTCGGCGACTTCCTCGATTTAAGCGCCGACAAGAACGAAGCCATCTTCCCGGTCTATGACGAACGTCCTGAGAACGTGGAAGGCGTCATGTACAAGAGCCTGGCTTTGAAAGCCATCATGCTCGATCCCAAAGCCGAATTCAAGCCGCTTTCCGAAGTCATGTATAAGGACATCAACTTCGTTCCGGAACTCCTCAGCGCCGACACCATCATAAGGGACCTTAGGAAACAGGGCGCCAAACTGGCCTTCGCCGTGGATGAATTCGGCGCCGTAACAGGCATGGTCACTCCCATCGACGTCGCCGAGGAGATCGTCGGCACGATGTTCGACATGACTCCCCGTTACGTCCTGCACAAGAATCCGGACGGCAGCGTTGAGTGCGACGGCAGGGCGGACGCTGAAAAAGTTGGCGAAGCCCTGAACGTCATTTTCGACCGCAAAGGCTACGACACCATAGGCGGCCTCATCATGAAGCTCGCTTCCAAAGTCCCTGAATCCGGCGAAATTTACACGCAAGGCAAAGTCAAATTCACCGTCATCTCCGCCACGCCAAGACGCATCAGCCGCGTCAAAGTCGAAATCGACAAATCCAACGCTAAATAATTAGCGTTAAGTGATTGATATATTTTGCTTTTTAAGAAAGTTTATTATATAATAGAGAAAAAGTGTACCTATTTAGTCTAAGACTTGCTGGGTTGTTGCCTATGAGAAAATCTTTACTATTACTTAGTTTTATTGCGTCTTTCTGTATTTTTGCGGAAGATGTATCTGTTAAACCTGCCGGCGAAGGCACCGCGGAGAATCCCTATTTGTTTGACCGCTTGGAGAATTTCTTCTGGCTCAGGCAAAACATTCTGGAAATGGATCCGGAAGTTCCGGTCTATTGCAAGCAAATCAAAAATATCGACGCTAGCGCGACGCAGGATGGCGGAGATTATGCTTGGCAAACGATTGAGTTTAACAAACATTTTTTTGTTTATGATGGACAGTGCTATACAATTTACGGTCTTGAGCCAGAAGAAAAAGCCGCTTTATTCGGAACCGGGTATTTTCAGTTAAAGAATATCAGAATACAGGGTGCGGAAGGAAAAAAGACCTGTTCGCTTGCTGAAATTTTGTATTCATCACCCGAAAAAAAAGGTTTCTTAGAGAACTGCCGCATCAAAGGACTTATTGTCGGAAGCCCGGCTTTGGTATCAACTGTTTCGGGAAGTGACGTAAGAATCGAAGACTGTGTTGTAGAAGCGGATATTGAAAATTTAGAGGGAAGCGGTGCGTTGATTCAACGTTTTGCCTCATTTGGGCCTTGCTCAATCAAGAGTAGTTGTTTTAAAGGAAAAATTGAAACAACTAATACGTCGATTGCTGGGTTGATTTATTGTGTTTATCTTTTTTCAAACGCTGCTGTCACCATAGAAGATTGTTATTCTGATTTTGAAGTATCGGTGGGTTCGGAAGATGTTTGCTGGTTTGCGGGAATGATACAGCTTTTTTTCCCAGTCGGAGGCGCTGCAACAAACTCGACGGTAAATATTGAACGTTGTTATATCTCTGGCACACTAAAGGGCTCTCTCTCTGCTAATAGCAAAGCCTTTATTTCGGATGCGCCCTCGATTAATACACTTAATGTCAAGCATTGCTATTACGATGAGACTATGAATTTATCGGATGATTACGCAATGGCCAAGACAGACGAGGAAATGAAGCAGAAAGCAACGTTTGAAAACTGGGATTTTGAAAATGTATGGGATATTGACGAAGACGAAGGAATGCCGTATTTAAGATGCGAAGTTCCCGAACCGTTTGGAATGGTTGCTCTGATTTTGCTGCTTTTGCTCAAAAAACTTGGGCATTAAATATAAGGAGACGACTAATGATAAAACAAATAAAAAAATATACTTTAAGTTGTTTATTACTTTTTTTAATGCCTTGGCTTTCTATAACGGGTAAAGCCGTTGTTCCAGATTTTATGACGATTTCAGGTCCTTCTAAAATAGCAGTTGGGAAACCAGATTTGGAATATTCGGTTTACTATTACATTAATGGTTCGTTTACATTAATTAATTTTGATTTTGTGGTATGGGATGGAGATGATCTTCTTAGCCAAAGCAATTCTGAGCACCAATTACATCTGTATTTTAATGCTCCTACTCACGAAGGCATTTTGGCAATGACGGCTGTTTTTGATTATAAAGACGCAAACGGTGCAGACCATAGACTTATGTGTGAAAGGAATCTAAAAGTACAAAAACCATTTTTGCAAGCGCTAAGAACAGGTTTAAATGGCGTCGTTTATAACAATAACGATACGGCGGTTCCAATACATTGGAACATTGACGATGATGACAGGGATGCGGGAGATTTGAATAACTATTACGGCATGGATTGTAAACAAATTACGGAAATGAGTTGTGCTGACAATGATCTTTATTGCGTTAACGCTTGGATAACCAATGACCTTCTCAATACTAGCCAATGTAATTTTAAAATAAAGACGCCCGAGTCCATGCGCTTGTGGTTCACTCAAAATAAAAGTTCGTTGTGCTGCGATTCCAACAGCGTTTATGAAACCACTTGTGACATAAAGACCTGGTTTAACAACAATGCGAATTCAACGGGTAACAGGTTATATGTTGAATGGATAGTTTCGCCAGATACAACGACAAACGAATATGTAGAGTTCTACTGCAACGATGTTCAATTTGCAAAGTTGCGCTACAAAGGGTATGCGCTGACTCATGGCGCATTGCCGAACAAAGCTGAACGTATATATTTTGAGGATCGCTGTGAACTGGATGGGTGCGAATGGAGGATTGCTCCGGGCGGCGGCACTCACGAACACGACCGCAATTCGCTTGCTGAAGCGGTTGACCCCAATTTTACAAAGTACGGAGAACCATTTGTCGCAACGACTAGTTCGCCGTATGGCACAAACGTTTATGTTTTGCAAGATTCGATATACAATACTTTCTTGTGCCGCTGCATAAGTATGGATACGTTTGGCAACCAAAATCATGTTTTTGAAGATTCCGATGCTACGGCATTTTTCACTAGGCAATATTTTTGGACATACAACTACTGCAATTACTCAATGTCCGTTCCATTTAGCGATATACTTTATTATAGCGGTCAGTTTGCAGCTACAAAAGTTCCCTCGTCTTGGGCGATAAATTGCCATCCGTCCTGGGCTATGTTTACTAGTCGCTTTTTTAATCGTCCAAAGATAATTCACAGAGCAGAGCAATTGGAAGCAACAAGAACGATTCAAAAAACTTATGTGAAAGAACTGCCATAAAAAATATCGGAGACAGAATATGAAAAAATGTTTATATATAGCTTTATTATCTTCTTTAGCTTTCGGCATAGCGCCGGATGAATACGTGCTTTTGTTAGAAAAAGTTGCACAAACACCTGCCATTGTCTTTGAAAAGGAAGATTTCTCCTGGGATAAATACTCGCCGGCAGTTACAAATCAATTCATAGAAGGAATAAAAGCTGGAGATGAATTAGCAAAACTTTCTCCGGCTGAAACTATTCCGCTTCTTTTTGATTTTATAGAAAGTGGACAAGGAGCTGAGAAAAAAACGGTTACTTTCTTTGAAACACGCGGATATTACACTAATTTTTTCTCGGAAGAAATCTATAAACAGATTAGAGATCAGGGCGGAATTCACTGCGGATTTAGCGGCATGGGCAAACTAGCCTTCCCATGGTTAACGAAAAAATATAGAGGGAAAGATTTTAACGAATACGAGATTCAGTATTTCTGGTGGGTATATGACAGGAAACATCTTCCTAGTATCTGGCAGTCCTGGTATTATTGCTGGCAGGAAGAAAACGCCAGACCTGAACCGAGAAAGTATGTTCAGGAACGTTTAATTGGCGATGTTTCCTGCTTGGGTTTCTACGTTTTTCCATATCTTGCCGAGAGCTTGAAAAACGACAAAAGCTTGGATACGGTGGTTGAAGTCTTCAGAACATATTCCTGTTTTTCCATCAAAGGAGATTTCCAGACCTGGTGGGAAGGGAACAAAGACAGATATGCTTTCCCGGAAGCAAAAGGCTGGAACCACGCTTTAGAAGTCCTGAACAATGGAAAACTAGCGGTGTATAAGTCTGCCAGGGAAAACATGCCATCCTGGCATGAACTGGCGGAAAGCTATTACACCGAAAACAATAACATAAATCGCTATTGGTATTATTTTCTCTCCGACAAAGACGAAATAACGGAAGAAGACGTTACCGAAGCGATTTGCAAAGCCATTGAAGACAAATGATCTTCAAGGAGTCCACTATGAAAAAACTTGCTGTATTTATAATCGCTTTGGCAATGAGTTTTTCTTCGTCTGCCCAAAATGCTGACGTTAAGCCGGAAGGGGAAGGGACGAAGGAATCGCCTTATCTGTTTAAGCAGATACAAAATTTTAATTGGATCGCTCACCAAAGAGATAAGATCGATGCCGGAACGACCGTTTATTGTGTTCAGATAAACGATATTGATGCGTCGGAAACAGAAAATTGGTTTCTTCCTGAAATAGAGACAAACAATATTAACGGTGAGAAACGCGGGTCTTGGATACTGAATTATGACGGACAAGGCTTTAACATTGAAAATCTTTATATTTATTGTCAGGGTACTTTTCACGCGCTTTTTGCTGTAGGTAATTTTCAATTAAAAAACATCAACATTATAAATGCAAAAAACAAAGTGTTTGATGGCCGTATACTAAGTTGTCAAGGGATATTGGTAGGTCGCATGGGATCCGGTTACATAAAAAATTGCCATATTCGTGAAACATCGATGTACGCTAATGCGGCTTTGGTCGATCAATTGTGCGGCTCTGATGTTGAAATTAGCGATTGCTCGGTTGATGTTGAACTAAAAAACGCTTATGCGGGATTAATTAATTTTGTGCGCAATTATGGAACCGTGGTAATTAAAAACACAAGCGTTAAAGCTAAAATTAAAATTGATGACATTGAGTGCGAAGTAGCATCAGCTGGTTTTATTAATGCTTTGCAACTGGAGAAGAAAAGCAAGAAAACAGTTATTGAGGACTGTTATACCGATGTAGATATTAGGGCCCCACATGGTGGCCTAGTTGGATTTATAGGCACAATTACCACTCTTAGATACGGAGAACAGGTTGACTTCTCAATCAATCGTTGCTATTCCACAGGAACAATAGGCAACACGAAATCCTGGGGGAGTGCAAGTTTTCTGCATAAAATATACGATTGCGAACCTGAAATAAACAATTGTTATTACAACGCCTCAACGTTATTGAAGGAAGACAAATACGCTCTTCCTAAGACAGAAGAAGAGATGAAGCACCAGGCGACCTTCGAGGGCTGGGACTTCGAGAACGTCTGGGCAATAGACGAAGGAAACGGCTTCCCTTATCTTAGGGAAGCGGAAGTTGAGAAGATATATCCGAAACTCCTCGTCAATTATAACGGCACAGGGGAATGCACCGTTGACAACGGCGTGGTGACGATCGAAGGCGGGAGCGACAAAGACACTATTGCTATTTCCGGACTGCTTGGCAACAGATGCCAGGTTAAAAATATCGTAACCGATCACGGCCTCAAAAAGGTCAAAGTTACGGGAGACCTTGAAGGCATGCAGGTGGCCGGTAAGGTCGGCGCGCTGCTTGTTAATCGCGGAAATTTAGGCAAGGAAGGAAAAGATTTCGCCATAGTTTTCGACGCTGACAACGCGGTTATCAAAGTCAAAGGCGAAAAAGGCAATATCGTCAAGGGAAGCAAGGCGGTTGGAACGATAATCGGCGGAGACATCAAAGGCAATATCCTCTGCGGAACGAGAGACGAAAACGGCAAGATAACTACGCTGGGAACCGTGAAGAAAATTGCGGCTTTAGGCGGCAACCTTGAAAATGGCAAGGTTGTGGCTGAACGTGTCGGAAAGGTCAGCGCCAAGCCTAAGGGCGGCAAAGGCGGCCAGATCATTGATTTCAAGACGGAAACCAATTAAGAATAGGAATTGACCAGATTATTTCATGGCGGAAGGAAATCTTCCGCCATGAAAGTTTTGGAGAAGAGGACATATGCTTGCTAAAACAGCAAAAACAGCGGTGATCCTTTGTTCGACATTGCCTGTTACAAGGATCTTTTGCTTTTTCCCGGTTATTCCGGAAAATGATGGTTGAAAGTCTCTACGAGGCCGTTACGCACAAATGGCCGGACATAAATTCTATCCCAGAAGCTATTGCCACCAACCGTGTTTTGAACAACAATATTTTTTCATTGCCGGAACGAAAATAGCGCTGCTTACCTATGATATTTTTCATAAGCTGCTGACAATGTCGGTTTTTCGTGAGCTTGCGGAAATGGTCTGCCCATATTAAACCTATGCAAAATAGGTAATGTCTCAAATCTAAGACACAATGCTATAATTTTTAATAGCATTTTTAAAAACATTGCAATCCTGTTTGCTTTTTCCTATTCTAGGAACGATACAGCCAATAAGCGCTATTGACCTAATCACTATTTAGTGATATAATCGCAAACAACTTTATAGAAAAGAACTTTTAATAATGTGGGACACTCAAAAGTTTAAGAAACTTGCCCCGCTAGAATAGAGGAGAATTATATGTTTCACAAAATCAAGGGAGTCAGCGCGCTGCCTAAATTCCGCCTTTTAGTTCAGTTCACTGAAGGTGTAACAAAGATCTACGATGTTAAACCGCTTTTCCAAAAATGGAAAGCTTTCAGAGCCTTGGAAGAATCAGAAGATTTGTTTTACGATGTTGAAGTCGATGTCGGCGGCTGTGGAGTGATCTGGAACGACGACGTTGATCTTTCCTGCGACGAACTGTTCGCAAATGGCAAAGCGGTTAAGACGCCTTTCGATGGTTTGATCGCTTTCACCGAGGCGACAAAACTTTGGGGCCTGAACGAAAGCACTCTCCGCAAAGCCATATCCTATGGCAAGCTTGTGGACGGCGTCGATGCCTGCAAATACGGCAGGCAATGGGTGATTTCCATCGAAGCCATGATCAGGGAATACGGTGATCCCAAGTCGGATTAAGGCTTTTTGTTCAAGAAAAGAAGTTGGATTTATTCACAAGCGATTCGCAAATTATGATAAAATATAGAACGTAATATCATCCTTTCAAAATATTTATGAGATTTATTCTTGTTTCCTTGTCCCTTACTCTTGCCACGTTAAACTGCGTCTCGGCTGAGGTTACCAATGTTTTCTCTAGGGTCAGGGAAGACGGTAAGATTGAGATAGCATACGCATTAAAAGCAGATGATCTGAAGAATACCCTTCCGGTTTTCTCTGTAAAGTTTAGAGGCCAGTTGTACGGCAAGAAGCCTTTTACCCTAAAATCGATAGACGGTGCGGGAAAAACCGGCATCATTTTAGGCGCAGGTGTGCACGTAACTGTTTGGGATGCCGCCAAGGATCGAAAAAAAGGCGACCTCAGCAATATCGATATAAGCGTACAGGTTGAGGATGTTTCAGATGAAGCGGCTTATCTTTGTCTCGATTTGAAAAAGTACAAAATGCGCTATCAGAACGAACCGCCGAACATACAAAAAAACAAATGCAAAACCAAGGAACTTTGGTTAAGAAGGATCGAACCAGCAACCTTCAAGATGAAGAATAATTTTACCGTAGTAATATCAAAGGCTTTCTATATCGGCATTTTTGAAACGACGCAAAAGCAGTTTAAAACCATCACCGGCTATAATCATTCGAGATATATTGGAGCGGCAAGACCCGCTGAAAAAGTTTCATACGATATGCTTCGCGGCTTCGATAAAGGGAGCTTGTGGCCCAAAGGATACGAGGTTGATGAGACTTGTACCTATGTCGTAAAAAAAGGCGAGGAAAGAATAACTTTGGAGGGGCCGACCTTTTTTTACGCCTTACGCAGCAAGACGGGAAACGATTTGATTTTTGATCTTCCAACAGAAACCCAGTGGGAATATGCAGGCAGAGCGGGAACCACAACTGATTTGAATAGCGGCAAAGACGTTACGAGTCAACATAATTGTCCAAATATGGATGAAGTCGGTCGCTATGTGGACAACGGAGGAGAAATTAAAATTGGCAAGGATTATGCGGCTCATACCGTTGTGGGTTCATACCTGCCCAACGCCTGGGGTATTTACGATATACATGGCAATGTGTGTGAGTGGTGCCTGGACTGGTACGAGAAATATGACAATTACATTATAGACCCTAGGGGAGCAGAAAGCGGAGAATTTCGTATTCTTCGCGGCGGAGCATGGAATCAAGATGCTCAAATGTGTTCTCTCAATCATGTCACACATTTATCCACCTCTAATTTCGATCCCGACAATTATGGCTTTCGCATCGCGTTAATCAGAAATGAATGTTCCCGCGATTTTGAGTATGTTTTGTCGCCTGAGACCGAAAATACTCTGCCGGTTTTTAAGATTAAGTTTTTTGCCGTGTCCAGGGACGGCCAAAAAATTCCGCTGGAGGAATTGGGGGAACTTGAAAACGACGGGGCTTCAGGAATAGTCGTGGGCGGTGGATCGCATAGAGTCACATTGCTTTATGATGAGAATTGTCAGGATTTCATCGACGAGCTCGAATTGCTCGTTGAGGCCGAGGAGATAACTGATGAAGCAGATTATCTGATCCTTGATCTTCCGTCTTGTAAGATGCGGACATCAAAGGTTGCGCCAGATCTTAACGATGACAAGTGCAGAACCAATGAGCTTTGGCTCAAAAGGATAGAGACAAATTCTTTTTGTATGGGAAGTCCATCCGGTGAACTGGGGAAATCAGATGACGAAGCGTCTCATATGGTAGAGTTAACTGAAGCCTACTATGTCGGCGTATTCGAAATGACCCAGAAACAATTTGAATTAATAACTGGCTATAATCCATCGCAGCATTTGGGAGAAACCAGGCCTGTGGATACCGTATCGTATAATGCGGTCAGAGGAAAGAAGAAAGGCAATCAATGGCCGCTTAACAGAGATGTTGATGAAGGCAGTTTTTTAGGATTGATCAGGAAAAAAGCAGGAAACACTTTTGACATTCCCACCGAAGCGCAGTGGGAGAACGCTTGCAGAGGGGGCACGAATACGGCCTTAAACAGCGGAAAGAATTTGACCGACACAGGCGCTTGCACCAATTTGTCCGAACTGGCGCGCTATTCCGGCAATGGCGGAACAGATAAAGACGATGAAGGCAATTTTATAGCTCATGCTATCGTCGGCTCTTATTTGCCTAATTTTTGGGGAATCTACGATGCTCACGGCAACATTGCTGAATGGTGCTTGGATTGGCACGCTCAATATGACGGCGACCAAACAGATCCTTTGGGGCCTTATTCAGGAGATTCTCGTATCCTTCGGGGAGGTTCATGGAGCGAACCTGCTCGTAATTGCCGTTGCGCTGCCCGCAAAAGAACTCGTCCGGACAGCGTTAACAGCCGCCACGGATTTCGCATTGTAATAGTCAAGTGATTTTCCAAATCTGTGCGATATCTAGCACAATATTTGCATAAAATTACACGAAGACTGATTTGAAAGAGCAATATGCATATTTTGCATATTGCTTTTTCGTTTTTGGTGGTTTGGGGCATCGCGGAAAACGGGGGCTTTTGCTACAATAGATAAATAATCAAAATTATTTACCGCTATGAAAGTCTTCAAATTCAAAGGGGGAGTGCATCCTCCTGATTTCAAGGCCCTGACGGCCGATTTCCCGATAACGGCTATGCCGCTGCCGGAAACTTTGCTCGTTCCTTTGTCCCAGCATATCGGTGCTCCCTGCAAGGCCGTGGTAATTAAGGGCGACCATGTTTCGAGGGGACAGGTGATAGGCGAGGCGGGTGGCTTCGTCTCCGCACCGGTGCACAGCCCTGTAAACGGAACGGTCGTTAAAGTTGATACGGCCGGCAACGCCCTGGGACGCACTGTCCCGGCCATCGAGATCAAGCCGGACGAAACGGATCCTTTGGCGTTCAGCGGGGAAGGCGTTACGGAACTGACGGCCGAAGCGGTGAAAAAAGTCGTGAAAGATGCGGGTCTGGCCGGTATGGGCGGCGCGACCTTCCCGACGCACGTTAAACTGAGTCCTCCTCCCGACCAGAAGATAGAAGTCGTTTTGATCAACGCTGCGGAATGCGAACCGTTTTTGAACTGCGACAACAGGCTTATGCTGGAAAGCCCCGGCAAGGTCCTGCGCGGGGCCTGGCTCTTCAAGCTGGCTATGGGCGTTGAGAAATGCATAATCGGCGTTGAGAAGAACAAGCCGAAAGCCATAGCGGCCCTGGAAAAGGAATTGAGCGGCGGCGCCTATCCCGGCGTTTTCGTACAGCCCCTTAGGACGCGTTATCCGCAGGGCGGCGAAAAACAGCTTATCTACGCTCTGACAGGTAAGGAAGTGCCTTCGGGCGCTCTTCCGGCGGCGGTGGGCGCGGCGGTCTATAACGTCGGAACGGCCTGCGCATTGGTGGACGCTTTCGACACCGGGCTGCCCTTGGTGCAGAGAGTGCTGACGGTAAGCGGCGACGCTGTGACGCGGCCCGGCAACTATCTCGTGCAGATCGGCACGAGAGTGAGTTTTGTTTTGGAACAGGCCGGCGTTATTCCGGAAAAACTGGCGAAACTGGTCTTGGGCGGGCCTATGACGGGTTTCGCAACAGGCAACCTCGACATTCCGGTGACGAAGGGAACTTCCGGTATTCTGGCTTTGTCGGAAGCTATGGCGGAAGAAGCCGACCAGGGACCTTGTCTGCGCTGCGGAAAATGCCTGACCGTTTGTCCGATGGGACTCTCTCCCACGCAGCTCGACCAGGCCGCTAACGCCAAACGCGTGGACATTCTAATGGACCTGCGCGTCAGGGACTGCATCGAATGCGGAAGCTGCGCTTACAACTGCCCAGCGCAAAGATCGCTGCTTCAGAGCATGCGCGTCGGCAAGGGCCTTGTGATGGCCCATCTGCAGGCTGAAAAAGCCAAGGCGGAGAAAGCGGCTGCGGAAAAAGCCGCCGCTGAAAACAAGTAAAAGAGGTGAATCATGTATATATCTTACGAATGGCTGAAAGAAATTATCGACATACCCTATAGCCCGGAGGAATTGTCCAAGATCTTTACTTCCCAGGGCATGACCGTGGACGGTATGGAGCATGTCGGGATGTCCTATGACAACGTCGTCATAGGTCGTCTGCTGGAAGTTGCGGAACATCCCCAGGCGGATAAACTGCACGTGTGCAAAGTGGACGTGGGCGGCGAAGTCTTGCAGATCGTCTGCGGAGCGCCCGGCATCAAAGTCGGCGACACCGTGCCTGTCGCGAAGATCGGCGCGAATTTCGGCGACTTCAAGATCAAGGCTTCGAAGCTGAGAGGCGTGGATTCCTACGGCATGTGCTGCGCCGCGGACGAACTCGGCATTTCCGGCGACCATGAATCGCTTCTCTTTTTGGACGACAGCCTCGTTCCCGGAACGCCCTTCGGAACCTTGCTGAAAGGCGAAGACTGGATCTATGATCTGGACATCCCCGGCAACAGGCCGGATCTGCTTTCCCATATCGGCGTGGCCAGAGAGATCGCCGCGCACCTTTCCTTAGAAGACGAGAAGTATCTGAATTGGCAGCCAAGGGAACCGCAGTATAAGGAGAGCGAACTGAAAGCCGGCGACGGCGTCAGCCTCGAAGTTGAAGACACGGCGCTTTGCCCGCGCTATACCGCCAGGATAATCGACAACGTGAAGATCTGCGCTTCGCCTCTCTTCATGCAGTTCAGGCTTTTCCATTGCGGCATGCGCCCCATTAACAACGTGGTTGACATATCGAACTACGTTATGCTGGAGACCGGTCAGCCTTTGCACACCTTCGACTATGACAGGATCGGCAACAAGAAGATCGTCGTCAGAAGAGCCAAGGAAGGCGAAGTGTTCGTGACCTTGGATGAAGAAAAACGCGAATTAGATAGCGAAATGCTGATGATCACAAACGGCGAGCGCGGATTGGCTATAGGCGGCGTGATGGGAGGATTGGATTCCGGCGTCGAAAACGATACCAAGACGATCCTGCTTGAGAGCGCTTATTTCTACGGCCCCAATATCAGGCGCACCGCCAGGAAACTTAACTTGCACTCCGAGGCCTCCGGGCGTTTTGAGAGATGCATAAGAGGCACCTGCGAATACGCCAGCAAGCGTGCGGTGGAACTTATGACTCTGTATGCCGGCGCCACGGCCCGCTCGGGCGTGGTGGACGTAAACTGTGAAGAGAAGGGCGAACCCATAAAAGTCTCCCTGAAGAAGTGCTCGGCGCTACTTGGCATGGAGATCCCGGAAGAAAAGATAGAGAGGATCCTGAAAGGCCTGAACTACGTCCTTACTCCGGATTCTGGAGACATCAGGGAAGTGACTGTTCCGGAATACAGAGTTGACGTACATGTCAGCCCGGATCTCAGCGAGGATCTGGCCAGGATGCTTGGCTATGATTCCATTCCTCTGGACGACAGCATTCCTTACTACAGCCAGAAACCTGTTCCGCCTAACTTCATCACCAGGGAAAAAGTCAGGAATATTCTTTCCGGCGCAGGATTGAGGGAAGTGCTTAACCCGACTTTGGTCTCCGCGGAACTTATGAACGCCGCCGGCGCGGAAATAAAAGAAGAGGACATCATCTATCTTTCCAATTCCGCCACGCTCGACCAGTCCCAGGTCAGGACGATCCTGTATCCCGGACTTATCAAGAACTGCCAGACCAACGCCGCCAGGGGACAACTGGGCGTCAAGCTTTTCGAAATCGGCAGAGCGTACCTGAACGCCCCCGACGGCCGCAGCTTCACGGAACTTGA
Source organism: bacterium (assembly GCA_017557885.1). Lineage (GTDB taxonomy): Bacteria > Auribacterota > UBA3054 > UBA3054 > UBA3054 > UBA3054. The sequence goes on from JAFYXV010000007.1 coordinate 109,103, forward strand.
GAGACTCTCCTTCGCTCTTTGGGGCGAAGCGACGGAGAAGACTTGGTCTGAAAAACCCAGAAGCGTCGATTTCACCGACGGTGTGACTGTCCTGGAGATCCTTGCGAAGCGTCTGGGACTGCCGGCGCTTTCCTTCGAAGCCGCGACTATTCCCGGTCTGCATCCGGGAAGATGCGCCGACATATCTCTTTTCTACCGCGGCCAGAAGAAGCAGCTCGGCTTCATCGGCGAGATGGATCCACGCGTAGTGAGGGAACTCGACCTTAAGGGCAGACTTCTTGTCTGCGAACTCGACCTGAACGTTATTACCGAGACCGCCCGCCAAGCCTACACTTACAAGAAACTGCCGAAGTTCCCGGCCTCCGAACGCGACGTTTCCGTTTTGGTCGGCTCCGACAAGACAGCCGGCGACGTCGTCGAGATCATCAGGAAGGCCGGCGGCCGTCTCTTAACCTCCGTCGAAGTGCTTGACCTCTACCGCGACGATAAGATGGAGGAGGGCAGCTGCAGCCTGACCTTCCGCGCCATCTACCGCGCCGAGGACAGGACGCTGACCATAGAGGAAGTTGACAAGGCCCACCAGAAGGTCCTTGAAGCGCTAACAAAAGCGAACCTTACGATCAGGTAAATTCCAGAAAACATATTAGGTAGTTAATTAGCTTCTAAAGCTGATTAACTACCAAAAATAAATCCCACATGCAACAAACAGGAGGATTTGAAATGATTAAAGATATTATCGCCTCAAACGAAGAAGTCAGGCCTAATACCAAAGAAATGGAAATCCTCAAGGAAAACTTCCCAGCCTGCTTTAAGGAAGATGGAAGTTTTGATATAGAAAGATTCAAAGAATACTTATCTGATAAAGTTGCTGTCACAAAAGAGGGATACGAATTAAAATTCTTGGGCAAGAACTATGCTCGTTTATTAGCATCATTGGATACAACTACCGTAATCGTCCCTGATGAAGAGCACAACAGCAAGCCAGAAAATATTAATAGTCAAAATGTTTACATAAGTGGTGATAACCTTGATGGCCTTAAGCATCTTCTAAAATCTTATTCTAAAAAAATAAAGTGCATATATATTGATCCACCTTACAATACAGGATCAGATGGATTTGTTTACAATGATAAATTTAATTTTACTCCGGAGGATTTGGCAGACAAATTAAGTATTAGCATGGATGAAGCAAAGAGAATACTTGACTTAACTAAACGTGGTAGTGCTTCTCATTCCGCTTGGTTATTGTTTATGTATTCTAGACTGTTGGTTGCAAGAGACCTTTTGAAAGATAATGGTGCTATTTTTATTTCGATAGATAACAATGAATTTGCAAATTTAAAACTGATATGTGATGATGTGTTTGGAGAAAACAATTATATTGGCGACTTAGTAATAAAAACTGCAACTGATAATAATCCAACACAAATTAACATGGAGCATGAATATATGCTCTGCTATTCAAAATGTAAGGATTCATTAGATTATTGGTATAGGAAAAGCGAGGCTGCAGCTAAAATACAAAAAGAGTATGAAAGATTAAAGACAACATGTCAAGATACTGAGGAGATTCAGCAAAAATTACGTAGTTGGATTAGAAAAAACAAGGAAGAATTAGACCAAGTTGAACATTATAACAATGTAGATGAGAGAGGAGTCTATAGTAGTTCGTCTAATCCTTCAAACCCTCATCCAGGTGGATACATGTATGATATTTTGCATCCAATAACAAATTTGCCATGCCCTAGGCCAGAAAATGGTTGGAGATGGCCTGAGACCACCTTTGAAGATGCTAAGAATAATGGGGATGTGTGTTGGGGAGAAGACGAGACAACGCAACCACACATAAAAAAACGAATTGAAACAGCCCGTGAACAGCTTAAGAGCATTATTTATAAAGACAACAGAAGCACTACAAATCTTGTAAGAGAATTGTTCGGGAATAGAAATGTTTTTGATAATCCTAAACCTCATGATGTAATTAAACGTATTATTGAATTTATTACAAATGATGACGATATTGTGCTTGATTTCTTTTCTGGTTCTTCAACTACAGCGCAATCAATTATGGAATCAAATATTGCCGAAAAAACAAAAAAACGTTATATATTGATTCAACTACCTGAGATGGTAAAGTCTGGTAGTGAAGCCAAACGGGCCGGCTATAACACTATTGATCAAATAGGCATAGACAGAATTAAATTTGCGGCGGAAAAATACAAGATAGATTATCCAGATACCAAAGCTGATCTTGGTTTTCGCCATTTTACACTTGCTGAGCCATCAGACGATACTTTGGATAAGTTAGATAAATATGATCCAGCTGATCATGGATTTGCCATAGACAAAGATATTTTGAAACAGTTTGGGGTGAACACTGTTTTACATACTTGGTTAGTTCGCGATGGTTATGGCTTAACGGCACCAGTGCAAACAATCGATTTCGCTGGTTATTCTGGTTATTATTTGAACAAGCATTTGTATCTAATTAATCCGGGTTTAAGTGATAATGCGATTGCCACTATTACAGAGAAGTATGAAACTGATGGGACATTTAATCCAGAAAATGTGATTGTATTCGGATATAGTTTTTTGTGGAGCGAAATGGATTCATTAAGAATTAATCTTGCACGGCTCAAGGATACGGAGAAAAATTTGCGAATTAATATCGATGTTCGTTATTAAGGAGGCATTTTAATGGAATTGATCCTCCAACAAAATTTGCCACATCAGCAGAAAGCAATCGATGCTGTTTGCGATGCATTCGATGGAGTTAATATAACTCCCCCTGTTCAGTTTTATGAGAATCCTCAGATTAATTTATCTGATGAGCGTTTTAATGATAATCTGAAAGGATTACAAGATGCTAATCTAATACCGTTAGAATTTAGGACGTCTACAGAGGTTGGATCTTGTTTGAATTTAGATATAAAGATGGAAACAGGTACTGGCAAAACCTATGTATATACTAAGACGATATACGAATTACACAAACGTTATGGACTAAATAAGTTTATAATTGCCGTTCCTTCACTTGCAATTAAAGCAGGTACAGCACAGTTTATGCAAGATGAATATTCAAGACGTCATTTTACTGATGTCTGTGGATACGGAGCAGAAATTGAAATAGGAGTTCTTGAGGCTCCCAAAAACAGGAAAAAAGGTCGTAGTTATTTTCCTGGAGTAGTTAGTGACTTCATTAAAGGTAGTTGCCAAAATACGAATAAAATTTATGTGTTATTGGTAAACATGCAGTTGATTACCAGCAATATTCAACGAGGTGGACGAGATACGGGATTACTTTGGCGTGATGATTACGATTATGGTGTTGAAGGTTTTTATCGTCCTTTTGATGCACTTAGAGCAACGAGGCCAGTTGTAATTATTGACGAACCGCATCGCTTTTCTCGCGATCAAAGGGCATACCAGACAATTATGGACGAAATTCACCCCCAAGCAGTTATTAGGTATGGTGCGACATTTCCAGAAATGACAATTGGTAGGGGTAGAAACAGAAGAACTGTTAAAGATTATCAATATTTGCTTTATGATCTTAATGCTTGCAAATCTTTTAACCAAAGACTTATCAAAGGCGTTGCCAAAGAGCACTTTGAATCTCCTTCTGGGCAAAAAGAAAAGATTAAAATCCAAAACATAACAAATAGGACATTTATTACAGTTCAGCAAAAGAAAGATGGAGAGGCCACTCGAAACTATATTCTGCGACCTGGTGATTCCCTTGCAATTATAAATAATGCTTTTGAAGGTATAACTGTTGCCTCTATTTCTAGTAATACTGTAGAATTTTCAAACGGGGAAAAACGTGTTGTTGGTGAGGAGATGGATGTAGACGTTTATATGACGTCTTATCAGGAGCAGATGATTAAGCTAGCGCTTCAACGTCATTTTGAGACAGAGAGAGTAAATTTTAGTGGAAGGTCTTTTAAAATTAAAACTCTTGCTCTATTTTTTATCGATGATATTTCTTCTTATCGACCTGATGAAGATGGTAAGAAACCTTACCTGCTAGAAGCTTTTGAGAAGTTGCTGAAAGAGCGTATTGAAATTACTTTGGCTGCTCTGGATGAACACGAGGAGGAATATCGTTCTTTTTTGGAAGCTTCATTAGCTAATATTTCTGCTTGCCATGCCGGTTACTTTTCTCAAGACAATAGTGATTCAGACGAGGAAATAGCAAAAGAAGTTGATGTGATATTGAATGGGAAAAAGCAATTATTATCTTTTAAAAATCCAGATGGCTCGTGTAATACTTTGCGTTTCCTTTTCTCAAAATGGACGTTGAAGGAAGGTTGGGACAACCCCAACGTTTTTACTATTGCCAAACTAAGATCTAGTGGTAGTGAGATAAGTAAACTCCAAGAAGTTGGACGAGGTTTAAGACTTCCTGTAGACGAGAATGGGAATCGTATTTCCAATGAAGAATTTCAATTAAATTATATAGTCGATTTTACCGAAGCGGATTTTGCCCAGCGTTTAGTTGAACAAATTAATGCTGAAGTTCCGCAGGCTATTATTATTACTGACGAAAGAATAAAGGAGGTTGCTTCTAAACTTAATATAGATGCTGGAGTGTTGTTTACTGAATTGATGAGCAAAAACTACATTGATTGGCAACGCAAGATCGTATTTGAAAACAGGGCAGCCTTTTTTGAAGAATATCCACTGTTTAAATCAGGACTCGGAGTAGGAAAAGTTAAAGATAGAAACAAAGAAAGTCTCAAGCCAATTAAGATTCGCAAGAACGTTTATGCTGAAATTCGTGAATTTTGGGAAAGAATCAATCAAAGGTATTTACTTTTTTATGATAATGATTTGGACTCAAAGATTGAGGATGTTGTTGTTTCAATATTTGAAAACGGTGGTGTTTTTTCCACAGTTTCTATCGCTAGTAGCAGGGCTATTATTCAAAGTGACGGCACACAAATGAGCGTTGTATCTGAAGCGGGAGTTGAATATTCCGCAGAACGACCGATTAAATATGGCGACTTCCTGAAAAAAATATCGCGTGTAACCAATATCCCTATAAAGACACTTCATTCCTCAATTGTTAAATATTGCGATAAGCATGGTGCCATAGATCCAATAAAGATAAACGACAAATCAGCTGGTACCTTTTGTGAAAAGTTTAGGGATTGGAAAATAGAAAATTTACAAGGGCGTATTCATTATGTCAAAAACGGATCATTGCGTAGAGCTACTGCTTTGTCATATAACGATGGAACCCCAAGAGAAGAAATTGCTCAAGGGCGAATTGGCACAAGGATAATACCTGGCATTCCATGCGAAAAATATTTATACGATGCTTTTGCCTATGATTCCGATCTTGAAAAAGATAATATTATGTCAGATATTGAAGAAGTAGTCGTATACGGTAAAATTCCTCGTAGCAGTATTGCAATTCCAACAATTACAGGAGAGATGTACAGTCCAGATTTTATGTATGTGGTGAAAAGAAAGTCTGGCGAAAAAGAACTTAATGTTGTTATTGAGACAAAAGACGTTGAGGGAAAAAGTGAATTAAGGGGTATTGAAAAAGCCAAAATTGAATGTGCTAAGATCTTCTTTAATAATTTATCCAAAGAGGGTTATGTTGTTAAATTCCATACCCAATTAAACAATAAGAAGATGGGTCAAATTATAAACGAGTTATTGAGCGAGCCGGCAGAACAATTAGGTTTATTGAATTCTTCCACTTAAATTTCAACGGTGAGATTTGAAAAGCGCTTTGGAAGATATTTTGGCTATGTTTTGCACCGAAATTTGGCGGCCATTTTCATCAAATTGCCGAACGAAAATCCAACAAATTGCCGAATGAAAGTTCAACAAATGACCGAACGCTTTTTCTAAGTGTGCTTAGAAACGATAGATGAGAAAAGTTGGCAATATGGTGGATAAGAACTGTTGTCTGGTCTTCGTAGACCCCCATCCCGTCGGCGCAGCGCAGACAGTTCCAAAGTTGTTCGAGGAAGGCGGGGGAGAAGGGCAGAAATAAGTTTTAGGGGAGCGCAAAACAAAAAGCGCCGCGTGAGCGGCGCTGTTTTTGTTTTAAAGGGTGGTGCCGAAGGGGAGAATCGAACTCCCACGGGATCACTCCCGGCGGATTTTGAATCCGCTACGTCTACCAATTCCATCACTTCGGCGACCGTTTGAAATAATACTAAAAGGGAGTTTTAAAAGCAAGAAAGGAGGAGTGAGCCTTTGGTTATAAAGAGAGGTTAGTCAGTGATTCCTTTGGAGGGGCGTTTTTGCTATAATAAACAAATAATTTAACTCTTTTATTAAGAAATCTATGCTAACTTCCCTGGATATCCGCGAGCGCTTTAGGAAATATTTCGTTTCCAAAGGCCACCTCGCCGCTGAAAGCTCTCCTGTCATACCTCAGGACGACCCGACGCTTTTGTTCACAAACGCCGGGATGAACCAGTTTAAGAACGTCTTTATCGGGATCCAACAGCCTCCCGCTCCCTGCGCCACCTCCTGCCAGAAAAGCATCCGTGCCGGCGGCAAGCACAACGACCTCGACAACGTAGGCAAAACGCCCAGGCACCACACCTTCTTCGAGATGCTGGGGAACTTCAGTTTCGGGGCGTATTTTAAGAAAGAAGCCATCGCTTATGCTTGGGAATTCTTGACCAAGGAAATGGGTCTGCCCAAAGAGTACCTATGGGTGACAATCTATCTGGACGACGACGAATCCTTCGAGATCTGGAAGGAGCACGTTTCCCCGGACAGGATCGTACGGTTGGGGAAGAAGGACAACTTCTGGGAAATGGGCGACACCGGTCCCTGCGGACCGTGCTCCGAGATACACATCGACCTGCCGGCTTACTTCGGCTTCGCTGAACCCGCGCCCTTCGACGACAAGCGCTGCATGGAGCTCTGGAACCTGGTCTTCACGCAGTTCAACCGCCAGCCGGACGGCAGCCTTGAGAAGCTGCCGCGCCCCTGCGTCGATACCGGCGCCGGGCTTGAGAGATTGACCTCCGTCGTGCAGAAGAAATACTCCAATTACGAGACGGATGTCTTCATGCCCTTATTGGACGCTATCGCGAAGCTTAGCGGCAAGGCCTACGTGCCGTTCCCGCCTCCCGGGAAAGTTTTGGAAGGCGCTGAGAAGGAAGCTTTTGATGGCTCCATGGCTCACCGCGTGGTGGCGGACCATATCAGGGCGCTGGTGTTCTCCATCGCGGACGGCGCCATGCCCTCCAACGAGGGCAGAGGATACGTTCTGCGCCGCATATTGCGCCGCGCGGCCCGCTACGGTAGGACCATCGGCATAACGAAGCCGTTCTTGGCTTCCCTGGTCCCGGTGGTCGTGGAATCCATGGGCGGCGTTTATCCCTTGATAAGAGAAAGGGAGAAATTCATCGAGGAAGTTATCAACGGTGAGGAAGTGCGCTTCTGCGAAACCTTGTCGAAGGGCGAGGAACTCTTCTATGAGATCGCCGCGTCCTCAAAAGATGGAAAAATTGCCGGCGCCGACGCTTTCCGACTCTACGACACTTACGGATTCCCGCTTGACATAACCTTGGACATGGCCGCGGAAAAAGGCCTGACTGTCGATCAGGAAGGCTTTGAAGCCGAGCTAAAAAAGCAGCGCGAAAGAGCCAAGGCCGCCAGGAACGTGTCCGGAAAAGTTTTGACGACGGATTATGAGGAACTCTACGCCGCCTTGGGCGACACTGTGTTCACCGGTTACTCGGAAAATACCGGCAAGAGCGTCGTCACGGCGCTGATGAAAAAGGGCGAAGGAAAAGTCGAAGAATTGGCATCTGGCGACGTCGGCCAGATCTTCGTTAAGGAAACGCCTTTCTACGCCGAGAGCGGCGGACAGATAGGAGACGTTGGAACGATCACGGGATCTAGTTTTGCGGCTACCGTTACGGGAACCATCCATCCGGCCCGCAAGCTGACGGCCCACAACGTGGAAGTTACTACGGGAACGGTCAAGGTCGGCGACGAAGTCGAGCTTGCTATCGATCTTGAAAAGCGTGAGGCCACCAGGCGCCATCATACGGCAGCGCACCTTTTCCATGCGGCTTTGAGGGAAGTGGTGGGAAGCCACGCGACTCAGGCGGGAAGTTATGTTTCCCCGGAGAGAATGCGCTTCGACTTCCATTCCCCGAGAGCGCTAACGGAAGAAGAATTGTCAAAGATCGAAGCCAGGGTGAACGAAGTCATCTGGCAGGATATTCCCGTAGATACGAAAGTGACTAACGTGGACGAGGCGAAAGCCATGGGCGCCACCATGCTCTTCTCGGAAAAATACGGCAGCGAAGTGCGCATGCTCAGAATTGGCGACTTCAGCCTAGAACTCTGCGGCGGCACGCACGCCAAGTCCACCGGACAGCTTGGCGGTTTTTACATTGTAGAGGAAAGCGCCCTGGCGGCGGGCATCCGCCGCGTGGAAGCGCACGTGGCGGCGGCGGGATACAAGGATGTTACTGTTCAGCGCGCCCAGCTTAAGGAAGCCGCGAATTACCTGCACGCCCGTCCGGACGAAGTGATGGCCCGCCTTGAAAAGCAGAGCGATGAGATAAAGGAACTGCAGAAGAAACTGAAAGCCCTGCAGGGCGGACAAGTGAAAGAGCTGGCGAAGGAATTGGCGGCGAAGGCTGAAACGGTCGGCGACCTCAAGGTGGTCGCGGCCGACTGCGGCGAACTGGACGGCGAAGGGCAGAAGGCCCTCTGCGATGCCCTGAAAGCGAACCTGCAGAACTCTTACGCCGTGGCCATAGCCGTAAGGGCTAATGATCGCTGCGCGTTCACGGTCTTGATCTCCGAAGAAGGCGTGAAGGCCGGGCTGCATGCCGGCAACATCGTGAAAGCCATGGCGGCCATCACGGGCGGCGGAGGCGGCGGCAAGCCCAACCAGGCTCAGGCCGGCGGCAAGGACGCCGCGAAAATACCTCTTGCTCTCGAAAAAGCGAAAGAAATGTTTGCAAACAAAAATTAAAAACATAAACTAAGGAAAAACAATGCAAGTCCCTCTTTTGGATCTGAAAGCGCAGTACGCTCCTTTGAAGGAAGAGACCATGAAAGCGGTCTCGGAAGTTTTTGATTCGCAGTATTTCATCATGGGCCCCAAAGTCAAAGAGTTTGAGGAAGCCATGGAAAAATATACCGGAGCCAAGCACGCCCTGGGCGTCTCCTCCGGAACGGACGCCCTTTTGTTGGCGCTGATGGCGCTGGGAATAGGGGAGGGCGACGAAGTCATCACGACTCCCTACACCTTCTTCGCCACCGCGGGCTCTATTGCCAGGACGGGCGCCACGCCGGTCTTCGTGGACATCGACCCCATCACCTTCAATATCAACGCCAATCAGATCGAAGCGAAGGTGACTGAGAAGACCAAAGCCATTCTGCCGGTCCACCTCTACGGCCAGTGCGCCGACATGGACGCCATACGCGCCATAGCCAAGAAGCACGGGCTCTTTGTCATCGAGGACGGCGCCCAGGCCATCGGCGCGAAATACAAGGGCGAGCAGGCCGGCACCATGGGAACCGTGGGCTGCTTCTCCTTCTTCCCCTCGAAGAACCTGGGCGGCGCGGGCGACGGCGGTCTGGTGACCACCAACGACGACGAACTCTTTTCTAAACTCGAGAAGATGAGAGTGCACGGCATGCATCCGAAATATTACCACCAGTACATCGGCGGCAACTTCAGGCTGGACGCCCTGCAGGCTGTGGTTTTGAGCGTCAAGCTGCCCCATCTCAACGACTGGCATGAAGGTCGCAGAGCTAACGCGGCTTTCTACACCAAGGCTTTCGAGAAATGCGAAAAGATCATCACGCCGAAGGAAATGGCCGGGAATTATATGATCTTCAACCAGTACATCGTGCGCGTGCCCAGAAGGGACGAAGTGATAGCGGGACTTAAGGCTGCCGGCATCGGCTGCGACATCTATTATCCGGTCTCATTGCACATGCAGGAATGTTTCAAGTATCTCGGTTATAAAAAGGGTGCGTTCCCGGAATCCGAAAAGGCCGCAAGCGAAACGCTGGCTCTGCCTATCTACGCGGAACTCACGACGGAACAGAAACAGTACGTGGCCGACACGCTTATCTCCATGGTGGAAAAATAAGACGCTATGTTTTCCCTTCTGGCACTGCTGACTTCCACGCTGCTCTCCTCCTTCGTTCTGGGGGCGATGCAGTATTTTGTCATGGAACAGCTGACGGGCATCTACGGCATGAATAACCGCGCCTGGATCACCCAGGCGGTGGCGGCCACCGTGACGGTAGGCCCGGCTTTGATCTACTTCTTCTCTGGAGCGCTGGTCTCCGCGATGAAGAAGGCTTACGTGATGGCGCTTTCCATGGCGGGAGTTCTGCTTCTGCTCATAGGGATCTTCCTAAGCCTGAAGTTCGGGATCATTCCGGCTCTCTGGGTGAGCCTTACAATTATCGGCATCATCTTCGGGCTTTACAGCGCCGGCAAGATGTCCGCCATTCCTTTCGTGCAGAAGAATCTTAAGATGTCCATGGCGGCCGTCAACGGGCTGATGTCCATGGTCTTCATCTTCGGACTCATGCCCGGGGCTTTCTGCGGAACGCTGATGTATCAGCACTGCCCAAATAGCTGGCATTATATTCTGGGCGGCGTCTCTATCGTTACGATCATTATTTCCCTTGCTTGCCTGCCCAAGGGCGAGGATCTGACGTCTTACGGTGAAACGCAGCGCTCTATTCTGTCAGGCACCAAGGACGTATTTACGAAGCACTGGACGCTTCTCATTTGCGGCGCCTCTTTGTGGGGCTGCGCCAACGCCGTCCAGATGGCCCTGAACGCCTACCTTACCATGAACGGGTATGCGAATATCCAGCAGGCCGCCACCCTGCCCGTAGCGGCCGCGGGAGGCGCTGTAATTGGCACTCTGGTGTCGCCCGTAATGAACAGGGCGCGCTTCATCTTCATAAGCCTCTTTACGGTCCTGATGGGGTCCATTATTTTCCTGGTTCCCTCAATCTGCCACTCGACTTCCTCGGTCATGATCTGCACGGTAGTGATGGGCATCTTCTTCGGGGCCGCGGTCAACCTCAACGACTCGACTTTCCTTGAGATCAGCCAGAAGGGGAATTTCGTGGGCATCGGCGCTTCCTTGCAGAGCGCGCTTTTGGCTTTGCTTTCGGCTTTGATATCAACGCTGGTCTTTTTCCTTCTGCAGGTGGCGCACGTCATCGATCCCAACCAGTCCTTTACGGTCTTCGCGATCTGCTGCGCCGTCATCGTGCTTCTTAGCTTGATCGTGGGCTTCAAGTACGGTTCCAGGGAACTCAATCCCTCCGTGGCGCTGATGATCCTGGGCGCCAAAATTCTCATGAAGCTCAGGTACCGCGCAACTATAGAAGGCTTGGAGAACATCAAGAGCGTGAAAGGCGCTCTCATTCTCCCGAACCATCCCGCGGAAATGGACCCTGTCATGGAAGTCCTGACTTTCTGGAACGCCGCGCATCCCAGAGTTGTGGTCATCGAGGACTTTTACAATATGAAAGGCCTGCAGTGGCTCTTCAGAAGACTGGACGCCATCCCGATGCCCGACATCGAGGGAACAGTCTCCGCCTGGAAAAAGAGAAGAGTAGAGAAAGCCCTGGACGCCGTGGTCGAAGCTCTTAAGCAGGGCGACAACGTCGTCATTTATCCGGGCGGCGCGCTTTGGCGCCAGGATCATGAAGTCATAGGCGCCAAGTCGGGTCTGCACTATATCCTTTCCAAAGTTCCCGAGGCCCCGGTGGTGCTGTCGCACGCCGCGGGCTTCTGGGGCAGCTCGTTCTCCTACGTTTACGAGAACCGCCGTCCAAAGTTGTTCGCCCAGCTCTGGCACGGGGTCAAGGTCGTGCTTGCCAATCTGATCTTCTTCGTGCCCAAGCGGCCCATTGAAATAAAGATCGAGATGGCGGGCGGCGACTTCCCCAGGAACTGCCAGGACAAGATGATATTGAACGCCTGGCTGCAAGGGTGGCACGACCAGTTCGGCAGGGAAGAGCTCAAGCTTTATCCCTTCTATTTCTGGAGCAAGAAACTGCCCGTGATGGCGGAGGTGAAGGAGAAGGAGAAAGTTGACGAAAGCACCCTGAACGCCAAGATACTTAAGGAAGTGACCGCGGAAATAGCCAGGATGAAGAAAATGGCGCCGGAAGAGATCACGCCCGGCGACCGTCTGACGGACGACCTCGGCATGGACTCCCTTGAGACCGCGGAAGTCTTGGGCTGGCTCCAGGACAATTACGGCGTGACGGACGTGGCTCCCCAGGAGCTCGTCAACATCGCCGCCGTCGCGCATTTCGCCGCCAGCGCTTCCCAGCAGGTGCTGCCGGAGCAGGTGGCCCTGGCGCCCGAGGAATGGCGCAAGGGAGAAATAAGGCCCTGCGGACTGCCGGAAGCCGAAACGGTCATAGAAGCGTTCCTGAAAGCCCTGGACAGGGGAGGAAAACTCCCCATGGCGGCGGACGAGACCTTCGGCATACTGAGCTACGAAAAATTCAAGATGGCGGTCGTTGTCTTTGCCTCGCTCATTAAGGAGATGCCGGGGGACAGGATCGGCATTATGCTGCCCTCCACCGTGCTCTGCGACATACTTCTGTACGCCTCCATGCTGGCCGGCAAGATCCCCGTCATGCTGAACTGGACCTTGGGCGAAGCGAATCTTAAACACGTGGTGGCGGCCTCCGATCTTGAAGTCATTCTTTCCGCTGAGGCCTTCGTCGATAAAGTCGAGAATCTTCCCGTGGAGCTTCTGGAAGAGAAGCTTGTTTTGGTGGAAGACATGAAGAAGAGAATAGGACTTTCCCTGAAACTGAAAGCCCTGAGGCAGAAGGGCTATTCGGCTGAAAAGATGCTGAGAGCCTGGGGCCTTCTTAACAAAGCGGCTGACGACACCGCGGTCATCCTCTTCACCAGCGGCTCCGAGAACGTGCCCAAAGGCGTGCCTTTAAGCAACCGCAATCTCTTGAACAATATTCAAGGCGTCTTTTTGAACGCGAAGATCGTGGCGAGCGACGTATTGTATTCTTTCCTGCCGCCCTTCCACTCCTTCGGACTTACCATGACGACCTTGATGCCCACCATCTGCGGCATCAGGATCGCGCACTATCCCGATCCCACCGCTTACCGCAAATTGGCCTACGGCACTTGCAAATGGAGCGCCACGGTGATGGGCGGCACGGCGACCTTCATGAAGGGCATCATAAGAGCCGGGAAACCGGAGCTCTTCAAGACCGTGAGATTAGTCGGCGTGGGCGGCGAGAAAACGCCCAAGGAACTCTTCGACCTCTTCGCCCTGAGAACGCCCCAGATCAACGTCATCGAAGGCTACGGCATCACGGAGTGCTCGCCCCTGGTCTGCCTCACCACGGCAGGGGACGAAGTGGTGGGCGTCGGGCGCCCGATAGCTGGAATGGAAGTCAAGATCGTGGATCTGGAAACGCATGAAGACAAGCCCGCGGAAACCCAGGGGCTCATAGTCGTCAAAGGTGTGAGCGTCTTCAAGGGGTACCTGGAAGGCAAGCCCGATCCTTTCCTTACGCTCGGCGACAACGAGAAGTGGTACAACACCGGCGACCTGGGGTATTTCACCAAGGCCGGACAGTTGATCATTACCGGCAGGGAAAAACGCTTCGTGAAAATAGGCGGCGAGATGATCAGCCTGCCGGCCCTGGAAGCCGTTTTGAACCACCGCTGGCCAAGTAGTGACGAGCGTCCCCTGATCGCGGTGGAAAGCCGCGAAATAGAAGGGGAGAGGCCGGAACTCATAATTTTCTCCGTATTGGAAAACCTCACAGTGGAAGACGCGAACGAGGCGCTGAAAGAAGCCGGCATCGGCAATGTGGCCCGTATCTCTTCCGTCATAAATATTCCTGAGATGCCGCTCCTTGGAACCGGCAAAACAGACTACCGTTCACTTAAGTTAAAACTCAAGCAAAGCAAATGAGCAACGAACAAGACAACAGATCCTTCCGTTTCATGCCTTCAAAAAAATGGTTCGCCAATGAAAATAGGCCGGAACCGTTCATCGACGGCTCAACGATCCCCGAAGCCTATCTGAAAGCATGCGCGCGGTTGGGCAGCAAATACATTTCCGACGCCGACGCCATCCTTGGCGAACTGGACTACGCCAAGTCGAGAGTCGTGACGCTTCTCATCGCGGATTCCGTCAAGAACATCAAGGCGGAAAGGATCGGCATCTTTATGCCTTCCTTGGCGGCCACCGACCATCTTCTAGTGGGCTGCATCATGGCGAAGAAAGTGCCCGTGCCCCTGAACTGGACGCTGGGCAGAAAGAGCCTGGAGCACGTTTTGAAGAGCGCGGAACTGACGACCATTCTGACTTCCAAGAAAGTCTGGAGCCGCATGGACAACGTGCCCAAGGATCTTTTTGAAGACAAGCTTTTGTTCCTTGAGGATATTTTGAAAGCGGGCGCCACGCCCTGGGGCAAACTGAAAGCTTTCGTGAAGAGTCTGCTGCCTATCAACACCATTCTTTCCCTCTACAATCAGAAGGACACGAAAGAGGACGATGTCGCGCTGATCCTTTTCACATCCGGTTCCGAGAACCTGCCCAAAGGCGTTCCCCTTACCCACAAGAATCTTCTTATCAACAGCGGCGACGCGGCCGAGGCTCTCTTGGCCAACTCCCAGGATTCCATTTTCTCCATTCTCCCGCCCTTCCATTCCTACGGCCTTACCACTTCCGTGGTGCTGCCGATGGTGGCGGGCGTCAGAACGGTGCACTATCCCAATCCTCTTGACTACAAGAATCTGGCCCAGATGCTGGAAGATTGGAGAATGTCCATTCTGCCGGCCACTCCCACTTTCCTGAAAGGCATTCTGAAAGCGGCCAGGCCCGAGCAGCTGCAGTACGTTCTGAAAGTCGTGGCGGGCGGCGAGAGAACGCCCCAGGAAGTTTTCGAAGGATATGAGAAGGTCGCGCCCCAGGCCATCCTGAGGGAAGGCTACGGCGTGACGGAATGCGCGCCGGTCATTTCCGTGGGCGATTACAGAGTCGAGAGGACCGTGGGCGTAGGCAAGCCCTTCAGGCACGTGAAGGCCGCCATCGTCTCCTTAGAGACCGGCGAGAAACTTCCGCCTATGCAGGAAGGCATCATCTGTGTTAGCGGCCCCAGCATTTTCCATGGTTATCTTGACAAATCTCTGAAGAGCCCCTTCCTGGAATTCGACGGTCTGACCTGGTACAACACCGGCGACATCGGTTACCTTACGGAAGAGGGAGTCATCGTCATAAGCGGCCGCCTGAAACGCTTCGTGAAAATAGGCGGCGAAATGATCAGCCTGCCGGCCCTGGAGCAGATATTGGAAGCCAAGTGGCCCTCCAACGCCATGGGCCCGAGCCTTGCCTTGCAGTATTTCGAAGGCGACGGCAAGCCTTTCATCGTCATGCTGACGACGCAGGACATCGACAGGACGGAAGTCAACAATGCGTTAAAAGAAGGCGGCTTCTCCAATCTGGCCAGAATCAGCCAGGTCCTGAAAGTCGAAAAGATCCCGCTGCAGGGCACCGGCAAGACTGACTTCCGCGCTTTGAAAGAAATGGCCGAAGAGCTTCTGAAAAAGTGAAAACACACAAGACCAACGCGGTGAGGATATTGGAAAAGGAAGGCGCAGCTTTTGAGCTGCGCTCCTTTTCTTATAAGGAAGTTCCCAGCGCCGTGGAAGTCGCGGCTATCCTGGATTTCCCGGCCGAGATGGTCTATAAGACGCTGGTCACCACCAACGGACATCCCAAGGGCATTTTTGTTTTCGTCATTCCGGGGCCCAAGGAACTCGATCTTAAAAAGGCCGCCAAGGCGGCGGGGGAGAAGAGCCTTTCCATGCTGAAAAGCCGGGAGCTTTTTCAGGAAGTGGGCTACGTCCACGGCGGCTGCTCTCCCATCGGCATGAAAAAAAGGTTCCCGGTCTTTCTGGACGAATCGGCGCTTCAATTGGAGAAGATCTGTTTCAGCGCCGGCGAGATCGGTTTCCAAATAATAACGGCGCCGGAAACGCTTTTGAAAACGACCGGCGCCGCAACTTTCGATCTTGTCTTGGACAATTGATCAAGGCTTGGTGGCTTCCTCCCGGCACCAGCTGCTAAGGAAATGCATGACGATGAGGATGTCCAGGGAGGAGACTTCCTCCAGATTTTTGGCGGCGTCGTTAAGCTGCTGCATGAACCACATCCCAAGTCCGAAGCGCTCGTCGCAATCGTAGAGGTTCTCCAGGTATTCCGCTTCCGTTATGCTATTGCGGGGCGAGGCGAAGCCGAAGCGCAAATACCCGATGTCTTTGCCTATGTTCCAGGCCAGCAGGGCCGCCAGCGGCGGGTTGCTCTCGTAGGCCATGAGCATCTTCTTGGCTTTTTCTTTCTGCGTGCTGGCGAGAAGAACGTTCTGGTGGTGCGTCCTTCCGGGAGTTTGGGAAGAGGAAAGGCGCTCGGCAATGCACATGATGCTCCAGGAGAAAGTGGAGATCATTTTTTCCGGCTGGCTGGCGAAGGCTTTGTCCTCCTTGGTCATGATCTCGTAAAAGCCGCCGCCGGGAACAAGAATGGTGCTTATGGCCAGGGCCATTTCCTTTTTCAAGGTCATGTTTTCCGTCTGCCTGTAGTGGGGCCAGATGTCCTTCAGGGCGTCGGCGCAGCCAAGCTTCGCCAGGGCGCCGGAGACGGCGGTGGCTACGGTGGCGTTGTTGGTGGTCTTCAATAGTTCCCAAAGTCTGGGCACGGCGGAAACGCCTCCCAAAACGCCCAAAGTCCTGGCGGCTTCGCGCTGCACGAAGGGATTCTGGGAATCCAGTTTTTCCGTGATGATGGGGATCCCTTCCTTGCTGTTGTTCATCCTCAAAGCCCTGATCAAAGTGATGGGCAGATCGGTGTCCTCGTCCTTCAGAAGTTCCAGAATGGCTTTGATGGCGTCCGGGCTGCCGATGGTGCCCAGCGCTTTGGCGGCGGCCTCCCTTACTTCGTAGGAGGGGTCGCCCATTTTTTCAACCAGGTCCTTGACCGCGATGGCGGCGTTCTCTTCGCCAAGTTCTTCCACGGCTTCCGCCCTGGCTTCGGCGTCCGTGGAGTTCTGGATGGTGATGATGTTGTACATGGAGCGCGCCATCCTGATAGGATTGTAGAAGGCCAGGCGGCCGACGGCATCCTTGAAGGGCATTTCGTTCTCCATTATGGAGATCTTGAAGAACAGGGGAAGGACGGCGGCCCAGGCGAAGATCGTAAGCCCGGCCGCAATAAGCTGCATGTAACGCCAGTCAGCTCCCAGAACGACGGCGTGATACGCTTTGAAGTGGTCGATGAAAATACCGGCTAGAACAGGACCCAAGGCCGAGATCATGCCCACGACGAAGTTATGGCTCGCCATGGCGATTGAGCGGTCGTGAGTGGGCGCGTGAATCCCGAGGAGCGCCATCTGTCCCATGTAAACGGCGTTGGCCAGCGCGCCGAACATGAACTGCCCGATCATTAAGACAAGAACAGGCTGGGCAACGGTGAAGGTGCGCTCGATAAAAGGCAGGGAAAAGCTGAAGCTTTTGTCAGGATAGATGAAAAACCAGTAGAGGTTGACCAAGGGCTCTATGATGATCAAAAAGATCACGTAGTTCCTGGCCGACAATCTGTCTATGATGTAGCCGCTGATCCTGCTGAAGGCCACGATGCCCAGAATATTGGCGCCGGCTATGAAGGAAATGACATGGTAGCTTATGCCGTATTCCTGGCGGATGAAGATATAGGAGAAAGCGGCGAAGATGGTGTTCAGGAAGAACCAGGCGCTGTAGGCGAAAGTAAGGAAGAGAAAATCTTTGCTCTTGAAAGGCATCATCGCTCTTTCAAGCATGCCCCTGTCGCGGTTGGGATGCTCGGGAGTCACTTCGGCCGTCTTGGTCTGATAGAAAATATCGATCATGCTGAAGACGCCGGCCGTGAAGAAAACCACCATGAAGCCTAAAAGCGGAAGATCCTTCCACGGTCCGGGCAGTATGTCCAGAGCGTAACCGGAAAGGAAGATCGTGCCGAGATAGACCGTCATGACGATGGTCATGCGGCGGCCCCAGTAATTGCCGGCCTTGTCGTTGGGGATGAGGTCCGTCATCCAGGCCAGCCAGGAGCCGGTGATGAAGTTGCCGAGCGCCATACTTACTACGCAGACGGCGACAAGGGAAATAGCCAGTACCTTATAATCCTTGGAAAAGAGCGGCATGAAAGCCGGGATGAACCAGAGGAAGCGCTGAATGAAAGCGAAGAAGATGACCATAGGCCGCCTTTCCTTCAGCATCTCGGAAATGAAGGCGCCGGGCAGCTGCAGGATCATCGTGAAGCTCGTTATTGTGCCGGCCAGACCCACCAGTTTACCGGAAGCCTGCAGGACAGACAGGTACATCTGGTAGGGGAGATTGACGGTGATGGCTGTCCAGACGTTACTGAAGACTCCGGAGAGGATGGTCATATTGAGGGCGCGGCGGATGCCGCTTTCCGTGACCGGTTTCCCGTCTGTAAAGAAGCGCTGCGGTTTGGGGCTTTGCTTTTGAGCTGAAGCAGATTCCATAATTCCAAGGAAAAGATATTAGAGAAATTATAACATTTAGCCGGTTTGGTTGGTAGTGCTCCGAGACGCCGGTTTTGTATTTAGAAAGGGCTTCTAGTATAATTTTTAATATGAAGACTATAAAAGAAGTGAAAGAGACCCTGAGGGGCGTTTGCGTTTCGCCCTCGCTTCTGTCCTGCGACTTTTCCAAATGGGCGGAAGAAATAGAAACGGCCAAAGCAGCCGGCGCGAACCTCATTCACTGGGACATTATGGACGCGCATTTCGTTCCCAACCTCACTTTCGGGCATCCGGTCGTCAAAAAACTCAGGCCCAAGAGCGACATGATCTTCGACGTCCACCTCATGATCGACGATCCTGTCACCTACGCTCCCAAGTTCAGGGAAGCCGGCGCCGACATCATCACCATGCACATAGAAAGCCCGGCCTTCAAGGACGCGAAGACGATTACGGACACCCTGACAGGTCTTAAAAATTCCGGCTGCGCTGTCGGATTAGTCGTAAAACCGAAAACTCCTGCGGAAGCGATCTTCCCGTACCTTGAGCTCTGCGATATCGTCCTTGTTATGACCGTAGAGCCCGGCTTCGGCGGACAAAGCTTCATGGCCGACATGCTTCCCAAAATTGAAACGCTGAAAGCTGAGATAGAGAAGAAGAATCTTGACTGCGCCCTGGAAGTGGACGGCGGCGTGGACGGCGAAACGAAAGACCTTTGCTTCAAGGCCGGCGCCAATGTGTTTGTGGCCGGCAGCTACCTTTTCGGAAAGGCAGACATGGCGGAGAGAATAAAAGCTTTCTACGCGATGGAAAAGAAATAAGATGGCTGAGCATATTATAAAATTCGGAACCGACGGCTGGCGCGGTATCATCGCCGACACCTTCACTTTTGAGAATCTTTCCCTGGCCGCTCAGGCTTACGCCGATTATCTTAAAGCGGAAGGCAAAGCCGGAGCCTCTCTTGTCGTTGGCTACGACCACCGTTTCCTGGGCAAGCGCTTCGCCTCGCTCGTTTCCGAGATCCTCTGGGGCAACGGCTTTAAGGTTATGCTTTCAAATAAGCCTTTGCCGACGCCTGCTGTTTCCTATGCCGTAAAGCATTTTGACCTGGCGGGCGGCGTCATGATAACCGCCAGCCACAATCCCGCCAACTACAGCGGCTTCAAGATCAAGCTTCCCCCGGGCTGCTCCGCGGACGTCGCCACCACCCGTGGCATCGAAGCCCAGGTAGGGAAGAACCCGCCCAAAAGGATAACGAAAGAAGAAGCTGAGAAAAAGGGCCTGGTCCTTGCGGGCGATCCGGAAAAAGTCTATCTGGAATGGGTGGAGAATTTCCTGGACAAGGATCTTCTGAAAACTAAAAAGCTGAAAGTTCTCGTGGATTCCCTTTACGGCGTTGGCAAAACTTATATTGCGGACATTCTCAACAAGTACGGCCACGAGGCCGTCACCATCAGATCAGACCGCAATCCCGCCTTCCCAAATATCGCTCCCGAGCCTGTTCCTCCGAACATGGCGGAGAGTATCGCAAAAACCAAAGAAGAAGGCTTCGACGTCTGCTTAGTCACGGACGGCGACGCCGACCGCCTGGCGGCCGTTGACAGCAGGGGAGAGTACATCATAACTCCCAAGATCGCGCTGCTTCTCGCGCTTTATTTTATGAAGTGCAAAAAGTGGTCGGGAAAGATGATCAAGACCGTCTCCTGCTCCAAGACCATCGACCGCTTCTGCGAGAAATACAATATTCCCTTGGAAGAAAAGCCCGTGGGCTTCAAATATATTGTTCCCTTTCTTCTTGACGGCAGCGCCCTGGTGGGCACCGAAGAGAGCGGAGGCCTCGGCTACCAGAAGCACATTCCCGAAAGAGACGGCGTATTGTCCGGCCTTCTCTTCACTGAGGCTCTCATAGGCCTGGGCTTCAATAATGCCGGCGAGGCCATGGATTACATCGACTCTGAATTCGGAAAGCTGCGCTACCACAGGATCGACAAAGAGTGCGACCCGAACGCGAAAGACGCTTTCATGAAAAAACTCGAGACTAATCCTCCCTCTGAGATCCTGGGCCGCAAGGTAGTGAACATCAAGACCATCGACGGCGTCAAATTCGAACTGGAGGACGATTCCTGGCTGCTCCTCAGGTTCTCCGGCACCGAGCCGGTCTGCCGTTTCTACGCGGAAGCGCCCACTCTTCCCGAAGCCGAGAAAATGACGGAACTCGGCGCCTCTCTTCTGAAGTAATGGCTGATCTCATCGAATTACGCCTAAGCGCCGAACCGATCGTCTGCGAGCAGCTCGCCGAACTTTGGGACGATCCCGAAGCCGATTTTTCCGTAGAAAAACTCACCGATTCCGAAAAGGCCGTCTTCAGCCTTTTTTTGAAAAGCGAAGATGAAGCAAAAGAAGCCGAAGAAAAACTTTTGGAGACGGCGAAATTTTTGACCGCCGATTTTTCCCTGGACAGAAGGACCGTCAAAAAGGAAGACTGGGCGGAGAAGTGGAAAGAGAATTTCCATGTCAGCAGAGTAGGGAAGAATCTTGTCATCGTGCCTTCCTGGGAAACGTACTCTCCCAAGCCTGACGACATCATCCTCATAAACGATCCCGGCATGGCCTTCGGCACCGGCAGCCACGGCACCAGCAAGGCTTGTTTGGAATTCTTAGAGGAACTCGCGAACCAAAACAAGCCCGCCAGCCTTCTGGACGCCGGCACCGGCACGGGCATTTTAGCCGTGGCCGGAGCGAAACTCGGCATCAAAAAGATCGACGCCTTCGACAACGAGCCTCAGGCGGTCATGGCCGCCCAAGAGAATGCTGAAAAAAACCAAGTAAAAGACAAAATATCCGTTTTTCAGCAGGACCTCTTTTTTTACGCCCCTGAGAGAAAATACGATATAGTTATCGCCAACATCCTCTGCGCCGTCTTAGAACGCAACGTAGAGCGTCTAATGGCCGCTGTAGCCCCGGGCGGTCATCTGATTTTGGCCGGCATCCTGGACGAGCAGTATCCCAAGCTCTCCCTGCTTTTCACGCATTTGGGCGCCATAGAGCAAAAATCGACGCTCATCGAAGGCTGGAGAACCGGCGTCTTCAAGATCCCGAAAATATTAAGACCTATCGAAACTGTTCCCCAAAGCGACAAAGAAATGGAGGAAGCGGCCTCCTGGTTCAGCGGCAAATGGCACATTCCCAAAAGCGCCTACCTTGCCAGCATGAAAGAACCCAGGGACAATTACTGGTACGTCATAAGGGATCCTGAAACGAAAAAAATAATCGCCGGCGCCGGCATTATTCCCAACGACTTCCACATGAGGCCGGATCTCGCGCCCAACCTCTGCGCCCTGTTCGTGGAAGAGCCCTTCAGGAAGCAGGGCCTGGCAGGCGTGCTTTTAAACCACATCGCCAGGGATATGCAGACGAAAGGCTGCGATACGCTCTACCTCGCCACCGAGCACACCTCTTTTTACGAACGCTACGGCTGGGAATTCCACACTTTCGTCAAGGAAAGCACTTCCGACCACATGACGAGACTTTACCGCCACGTATGGAAAGACGAGCGAAAATAAATTGGATCGTCGCCGTCCTGGTCGTTCTGGCCCTGATCATCTTTTTCTCCTTAATTGACCCGACCACCTTCCCGTTTTTCCCCCGCTGTTTCTTCCACGCCCTTACCGGCTTCGAATGTCCCGGCTGCGGGACCTCCCGCGCACTTTTTTGCCTTGTGCATGGAAAAATGATCGCGGCCTTCAGCTACAACCCGATTCTTTTCCTGGCGGTCCCGACGCTCCTGATCCTCGCTTTTTCACAAAAAGCCCGCCGCTCCGTCACGATCCCCGTCGCCATCCTGATCGTCACCATCCTTTACTGGATCGCAAGAAACCTCCCCCAAGTCCAGTCCTTCCTCCAATCCCTGAGATGAACTGATCGCTATATAGATTTGGCAACAAGCTGTTGCCAAATCTCAAATAACGCCATCGTTTTACCTAGCGTTTTTACGTAAGATGCTTCCTGTCAGTGCGTTACAAAAAAAGATTTGGCAACAAGTTGTTGCCAAATCTTTTTGAATAACATATTGGAAATAAATTAGTTATCTAATCGCAGCACTTTTAGACACAAAAATTATTTTTGACCGTCAGCGAGTTTGAATGCGCCTGAAAGGCTGGCAGACATGGTGTTGTTTTTAGACTCCTTTATTTTGTCGCCGACCTTTCAAACGCCTCTCTAAGATGCTCTGAAGCCGCATAAACAAAGGGATTCCGCTTACCCCTTGTATTTTTTTTTTTTTTTTTGTTAAATTTTATGTTACAAAACGCAATAATACCGGACAAGCGTATGACTTAGACGCTATTCGGTCTTGATGAAGCGGCATAATTTAACCTTCCGGGGGAAAGCAAATGAAAAATACATTTTTTTTAATCATTGTCATGATGCTTATGGCCGGGGATATTTTCGCCAGCTCTATAGCAACGCAAAGAGTCGTGAGAGCTTGCGGTTTTGTAAAAGGATCAACAACGCTTAATTTGAGTGGCCAGCTGAATGACGCCGCTATGCAAAGCATTTCATCCGGAAACGCCATGGCTATCTATAATTTCTTGGACAGTTATTTAACGTTTCCGACCTTACTCCCAAGAACGAAAGCGGGTTTTGGAACTAAGACAGCCACTCAAAACGTTTCCATAAGCACGAAAAATGGAAAATTTAAGTGGACGGAAAAAGACGTCACGCCTTATTTCACATTTGTGACAGGAGAAGAAAAAATACAACCTAGCAAAGCTGTTTTAAAATCAAAGGGTACTATTGATGCTTCCGAACTTGCTGAACTTGAAAACAAGAGGCTTACTATCTTTGACAAACTGTGCGCTGAACAGCGTTTGGGATATCTCGCCTCTCTAGCTTATACTCTTCAAAAGAAAGGCAAGAATTATAAGCTCTCCTACAATGAGAACAATTTGCAAGCGAAAGTTTCTGTTGATTCAAAAGGAAAAGTCACAGCCAAATATGCGCTATCTCTCGAAAATGCTTATCCCGTGCTTCTTGAAAGTGAAAACATCTTTACGAACAAATACGATTACTCCTTGGTGATCGTTGGCGAGGGCGATGTAGCTTCTGGTTATTACGAACCTGACAAGGTCGAGTTTAGAGTTGTTAAGAACAAGTACAAATTCCGCTATTACTTTTACAATGGCACAAAAGTTACAAATGATTTCATGAAGCTTGAACTTGTTGACAACACAGAAATCCAGGCAGTTTTCGGAACTTACGATTTTTCACTCAATGTTGTAGGCAACGGCTCAGCTAGCGCTGAATTCACAGGACTAGACAAAGTAAAAGTTAAGGTTACAGAAAACAAAGACAAGTTTCGCTTCTTTACTGTAAATGGTGAAAAATACACAGATAGTGAAATAACGATTGCCTTAGAAGAAGATACTATTGTAAAGGCAGTCTTTGGGAATTACAATCTTAATATTACTGTATCAGGAAAAGGATCTGTCAGTCATGAATTTGTCGGCCCTGACGACATCATAGTCACTGCTGTCAACGGAGAGGAATTTTTCAATAGTTTTGAGTGGGACGAAAACATATCATATGAAAATCCGCTAATATTCACAATGACCCACGACACAGAACTTCTCGCTATTTTTAAGGAGAAAAAGTATATTGTTATTGATCTTAGCGGCGGACAGAACGCTGAAAAATACCCCATCAGTTGGCTTGATGACGCTCCGGAAGGCGGCTGGACGGATGAGCACAAGACTACGAAACTTGTTTTGCGGAAGATCGAGCCGGGGACATTTACCATGGGCAGCCCAAGCAACGAAACAGGACGATCTTCTGACGAAACTCAGCATAAGGTAACGCTTACCAACGCCTATTACATCGGGATTTTTGAGGTTACCCAGAAACAGTATAAACTGATTATGGGGAGCAATCCATCATATTACAAGGGTGATATGAGACCGGTGGATTACGTTTCATACGACATGCTCCGCGGAAGCGGCAAAGGCGCAAACTGGCCGTATAATTACGATGTTGATGAGGCTTCTTTTTTCGGCATACTTCGCGCCAAAACGCAAATAGTCTTTGATCTGCCCACCGAAGCGCAGTGGGAGTTCGCCTGCAGAGCAGGAACGACCACGGCTTTGAACAGCTGGAAGGATCTGTCAGATGCGTATGAGTGTAAAGAAATGGCAGAAGTCGCTCGTTACCAATACAACCATTACGATGGGAAAGGCGGATATAGTCAGCACACAACCGTTGGCTCATATCTGCCAAACGCTTGGGGGCTCTATGATATGCATGGCAACGTGATAGAATGGTGTCTTGATTTTTATCAGGATGATTTGGGAAGTGATGCTGTGACGGAACCGCGCGGCTTAAGCTGGGGAGCATACCGTGTTCTCCGGGGCGGGAGCTGGAGCTACGGCGCCAGCGGCTGCCGCTCCGCTAACCGCAACTACTACCACCCCCTCTACAGCAACTACACCGACCTCGGCCTCGGCTTTCGTATAGCCCTAGTTCAAAATGTGTTTTCTGGCCCGGACAACCAAATTCAAAAGAATTTTGAATTTGAGATTGAATCCGGGACAGAAAACACCCTGCCAATTTTTCAAACCAAGTTTTACGGAAAAATGAAAAACGGCACGGAAAAGCCGCTGGAGGAGATGGGCAAACTTGAATATGATGGAGCCAGCGGAATAGTGGCGGGAATTGGCAAGCATCATTTGACTTGGATCCCTGACAACGCCTATACCAACATAATGAACGAAGTGAAATTAAGGGTTGAATACGAAGATGTGACGGAACAGGCTAATTATCTTGTTCTTGACACAACGAGCAATAAGATGCGCGTTTCGCCTGATGCTCCGGATATAACGGATGACAACTGCCGCACGGATGAATTATGGCTCAGAAGGATCGAGCCCGGTACATTCACCATGGGCAGTCCTGAAGACGAATTAGGCAGAAGAAGTGATGAAACTCAGCATCAAGTAACGCTTACTAAGGCTTATTACATCGGCGTCTTTGAAATGACTCAGAAGCAGTGTGAAAACATTATGGGCATTAATCCATCATATTACAAGGGCGATGCTAGACCGGTTGACGATGTCTCCTACAATATGCTAAGGGGGACAACCTGGCCCAAGAACAATGAAGTTAATAAAAACAGTTTCATGGGTCAGCTGAGGAGAAAGGCCGGTAATATTTTTGACCTTCCTACGGAAGCACAGTGGGAATATGCCTGCAGGGCAGGCACTACCACAGCGCTTAACAGCGGGAAGAATCTGTCAGATGCGTATAAGTGCGATGAAATGGTGGAAGTTGGAAAATATAAATACAACAGAGGATCCTACCAGCACACCAAAGTTGGCTCATATCTTCCCAACGCTTGGGGACTCTATGACATGCACGGCAATGTCTGTGAATGGTGCTTGGATTGGTATGGGTCGTATGGCGGAAACGCCACCGATCCGAAAGGTGCGAGCAGTGGAAGTTACCGTGTTCTCCGGGGCGGGGGCTGGAGCGACGACGCCAACTACTGCCGCTCCGCTTACCGCAACGACCACATTCTCCCCGACTACGGCGGCAACCCCGTCAACGGCGGCTTCAGCTTCGGCTTTCGTATAGCCCTAGTTCAATAATTTAAATCTCGTTTTCAGTCGCGGCGCGGCGAGGGCGTAAGCCGGCCGCACAGACTGAAAGCGAGTTAATGTTTTAAGCCGCGACCTTGATGACTATTTTTGATAGCGAGAAGGTCGCGGCTTTTTTTGTTATCATTTTGCTGACGTCAGCAAAATGATAACTGGAAAAGACAATTTAAAAGAAAAATTATTTTTGACCGTCAGCAAGTTTGAAGGCGCCGGGGAGAAGGGCTGAGAGGGTGGTTTCCTGGTAGGTGCCGTCGGTTTTGGCCATGAGGACGATGAGGTCTTCTTTTTCGTTTGCGAATTCCGAGAGGACCTGGCGACAGATGCCGCAGGGAAGCGCGAATTCAGTTTCGTTGTAGCAGATGGCTATGGCCACGGGATCGGTATGGCCTGAGGAGACCATGTTGGCGACGGCCGTTCTTTCCGCGCAGATGGTGGCTCCGTAGGAGGCGTTCTCGATGTTGCAGCCCGGAAAAATTGTTCCGTCCTTTGTAAGGATGGCGGCGCCCACTTTGAATTTGGAGTAGGGGGCGTAGGCCTTTTCCCGGGCTTCTATGGCTTTATTGACGAGGGTTTGCGCGGTCTTTTGGTCCATGCTTATTTTTTGCCTTTTGGTTTGGCTTTGGGTTTAGCTTTCGCTTTCGGTTTCGGCGCGGGCTTTTTGGCGGCCGGTTTTTTCACCGATTTAGGCGCCGCTTTTTTGGTCGCTTTTTTTGCGGGAGCTTTGGTTTTCGGCGCGGGCTTTTTGGCCTGTTTGGGAGCGGGCTTTTCCTCTTCTTCTTTGGGTTCTGCAGGCTTTTCCGGTTCGGGTGCGGGCTCTTCTTTGGGAGCGGATTTCACGCCGATAGTGAAACTTTCCTCTTCGTCGTTCTGGCTGAAGATGTCCATTTGCTGGCCTTCCTGGGATTCCCAGACGAAGTTGCCGATGAAGATCTCGTTGTTGGCGTTCTTTTCGAGAAGCAGCGTGGTGGATTCCCGCATGGCTTCCGTGACGCCGTCCATTTCCGGAGTGGCGATGACCAGGGAGAGGCCCAGCCTGTTGGCGAAGCGAAGGAGCTCTTCTCTTCTTTCCGCGTCGATGCCGTAGAAGGCTTCGTCGAAGAGGAGGAAACGGACCTTGGCGCCGATCTGGTTGTAGAGGAGGGCGCTCATGGCCATGATCAAGAGGTAGTTCGGAACGGCCTGTTCGCCGCCGGAACCGAGGCGGCGGATGTCGTTGGTCAGCTCGATGCCTTCGCCTTCCGTTCCGACGACTTTGACGTGGAGCTGATAGTCGAACCAATGGCGGTAATCCAGGAAGGCGGGGAGAGAGCCGTCGGGCTGGATCCTGAGTTCGGTTAGTTTGGACTCGAAGAAGGATTTGAGCTGCTGCTGGGATTCCTCGTCGATGTCGCCGGCTCTTCTCACTATGCCGTAAACCTGGCGGTATTCATTCTTGATCTTCTGGGTGAAGCGGTACTGGGAACGGCCGAAACTTAAGCCCTCCAGCATGAGGTTGACGGCGTCCAGGCTTTCCCTCAGACGGTAGAGGTCTCGGGTGTACTGGTTGGAGAGGTCGCCCAGGATGGTCTTCTCAAGGAGTTTTCTCCTGTTGTCGTTGACGGAGTTTTCCAGCTGGGAGAGCTGTTCTTTGAGTTTGCCGGTGATGCTCCTGAGGTCTCTGCCGTCCTGGTCGATGAGGTCGTTGATGTCTTCGCGGTAGGTGAAGGCGTATTTTGTCCAGAGAAGCTCGTGATGGATGAGGCCGCCTTTGGCTCTGGCGTCTTCGGAGCCTATGAGGCTGCCTATCTCGCGGTTGATGACGCGCTCCTGGATCTTGATTATCTCAGCCAATCTTCCTTCCTGGACGGTGTCGGCGCCGTAGGTCTCTTTAAGATAGCTTTCCAGGTCGGGGTATTCCTCCGAGAGCCTGTCTTCCAGGATCTTCTTCTTGTCGGCCGCCTGGTTTACGGCTTCGTTGTAACTCAGTCTGGTCTTGGCGTTCTGGCTTTCCAGTATGGAGACTCTTTCCTTGTAGCGGGCGATGGTCTCCAGGAGCTGCTCTCTTTCCTTTTCCTCGTCGTTGAGGCGTTTTTTCAGGATGTCCAGCTGTTTGTGGATGTCGCCGGTGGTCTGGAACTCTTTGTTTTCCCTGAGCTCTTTTATTTGCTTCTGGATCCTGGTGATCTGACGCTGGGACCTCTGCTGCTGGCTCTGGGCTTTCTCCACGCGTTCCTTGATGTCCGCAAGAAGTTTTTCGCTGGCGGCTCTCTGGGTGAGACGGTGGGCGATGAGCCAGGGGGAGACTTTCTCCTCAAGCTGCATCTTGATCTTATAGACGGTCTCTATGGTCTCCGCGAGGGAGGAGAGTTTTTTCTTCAGCCCGTCGGCAATGTTTTGAAGTTCTTTGCTTTTGATCTTCTGGTCGGTCAGGAGTTTTTCCTGGGCGGCCTGGCGGCGGGCTTTGCCCAGGAGCCCTTCCGCTTCTCTCTTGACATAGCAGAAAACAAGGTCTTTCTTGACCAATCCTTCCCTGGAGAGCCAGTTGCCGTCGGGGGTGGCGGCCAGGTCGCAGAGCTGGATGTCTCCCAGCTGGAGATCGACGAACTGTTTGGCAACTGGGCTGGCGGCCTTCAGGTATTTGGCCAGGGAGTTTTCCTTGACTTTGATCTTTTTGGTGTTGGAGAGTTCTGCGGCGTCGGCGATCCTGATGCCGGGAGCGGCCTTGGCGGCCAGTTTCACGACGGCCTCCTGGTCCTCTTCCTCGGGGATTATGGTGCCGAGCCATTCGTCGCCCAGGAAGGACTCGATGAGGTTCATGAGTTGCGGCGAGGTCTGGGGGGCGAAATCAAGGAGCGTGAAGAGCGGCTCGGCTTTCAGGCCTTCCCTTTTCAGGCTGTCCAGGAAATCACGGTAGCCCATCATCCGGGGCATGACTTCCATGATGGGCACGGAGGCCTTTATCTCGCTTTCACGGGCCAGATCGTTCAAGCGGATGGTAAGGAGCTGCTTCTCGTCCCTTAAGGCCTGCAGGAGGCTGTCAGCGGCCCTGACGGCCAGTTTCTGGGATCTGCCCAGAGCCTCGGTGTCGCAGTTCCCGGATTCTTCAGCGTTCTTGTAGGCTTTTTTCAGGGAGGCGACGGTCTTGGAGAAATGATCGTAGAATTCCTTGACGTTGTCCGGGCAAATGGGAAGAGATATGGTTTTTATGAAGGCGTTCTGGGAGCGCAGGGCGTCCAGCACGTCGGCGTTGGCGTTGGCGTGGTCTTTTTCCAGGGCGGTCTGCTTGCTGAGCTCTTTTTCCGTCTCTTCCTTGAAGGTCAGGCTGTCTTCCTTTATCTTTTCCAGCTCTTTTTCCAATCTTTCGGCTTCTTCCCAAAGTTTGGCTCCGGTGCCGGTCCTGACTTCCGCTAAGGTCGCCCTGGTCTGGTCCAGTTTCGGGACCAGGTCGTCAAGTTTGTTTTTGGCTTCAATTTGATTCTGGCGGTTGACGGCGATGGCCCGCTCCTGGCTTTTCAGTTCCGAAGAGAGAAAGTTTAGGGAGTTGACCAATCTGAGATAGCGGCATTCCTCGATCCTGGCTTTGGAGGAGGCAATTTTGTCCACGGTCTGGTTGGCTTCGTCCAGAAGCTCGGCTTCTCTTTTCAGCCCCTTGATGTCGCTCTCGATGGTCTCGAGGTTCTGGAGCGTGGTCTCGATGTCCTGAAAGACCTGATGGTCGGGGGCGGGGAGAAGGGCGGCGAAGAGTCCTTCGAAATCGCGGGCCTTGACGACCAGGTCCTTGTAGGATTTGCTGGCTTTCAAAAGGTCCGCCACGCGTTCGAAGTTGGAGCGGCCGCCGAAGAAGCGGTTGGCGATCTGGGTGCGGTAGCGACCGATGTCATAGACTCTGGTCTTGCCGACGAGGCCCGGCAGTTCCTTTTTGTCCACGGGACGGTATTGCGGGGCTTCGGAAACGTCGTTCACCCTAACGGTGAGCTGGACCTCGGAGAGGGGAGCGTCAACGATGAAGCCCCACATTTCCGGGCGCTGGTCGAGGTTTTCCGCGAAGGCGCCCACGCCGATGGTGACGGGGGAGCTTGTCTTGGGATCGAGAAGTTCCAGCGCCACATAGCCCACGGCGCCGCCGGCGCGGCCGACTTTGCCGGTCTCAAAGTTGTGCTGAAGGAGGACGCCGGAAAGGTTGCGTCCGGATTCCGCTCTGCCTCCTATTACCGTGGCGGCGTTGAACATCAGCCTCTGTCCGCCGGTCAGGGCCAACTGCACCGCGTCTATGATGGTGGTCTTGCCGGTGCCGTTGTTGCCCATCAGGAAAAGGCTTCCGTGGATCCTGATGGTCTCGTCGGCGAAGTTGTGAAAGTTTATGAGGCGCAGAGCGCGCAAACTTAAGGCGTTTTCCGAACTGTAATTTCTATCCATGATCATTCACCTTAAAAGGGCGATTAAAAATTTTCCTGTTCTTTTTCTTCTTCCTTCATGAGCTTCTCCTCCTCGGAGAGGCCAGGGGCGTTTTTGTCGTAGAGGCGGGCGATCTCCCTGAAGGTCAGAACGTCCGGACGGTAGCAGTGGATGCCCGGGAGAAATTCGTACATTACCTGCTCGAACATGCCCTCCGGCAGCCGCTCGTCTTTCTGCGCCTCGGCTTTTTCCTTCTGCTCCAGGAAGCGGTACTTCGTCAGTTTCGGGAAGAGGGTGCGGCAGGCTTCCACGATGGCTCTTTCGCTGCTCTCGGTGTCATCCAGCTCTTCCTTGAAGCGGTTGAAGCAGTACTGCACGAAGTCGGAAAGCAGAAAGCGCATTCTCTTGTCGTCGTCGTAATTGGAATTGAAGTCCCGGAGCAGCTTTTCGTAAAATTCCAAAAGCAGCATGAAGACCGAGCACTCGTCGCGCCTGGTGAGGTCGAAGAGATCACGCTGGGAGGGCTTCAGGGCGTTGTTGTAGAGCTGGGGTTTGATGACTCTGGCCAGCTGACGGTCAACGTAAAGCTCCCAGCCGAAGTAGCGGACGAAGAAATGCCCGATGGCCTCCTGGTTGATCCTCAGGTAGGCGAAGAGGTCGGGATCGTCGGTCTGGTAGAAGAAGGGCGACTCGGTCAGAACGTTAAGGAGCGCCCTGACGTTGTGGATGTTCAGCTGGTCGATCTGATCGGAGTAATTCTCCTGATCTTTTTCAAAATATTGTTCGTTCATAGGCTTACTTTATGTTTTCCTGGAAATCTACTATGTAGTCCGGTGAGGAGAAATACCACTTGATGTTTTTGAATTCCGCCTGGGGAGCGTTCTTGTCAGGCTGCTTTAAGGAGTAGCCCAGATGGATGCCGTGCTTTCTTCCTATTTTGTAAAACTTGACGGAGTCCATATAGTTCCTGATGTCGTCCATGTCTTTCAGCGAGAAGAAATGAACGGGGCCGCGCTGGCCGTGGGCGTAGGCTTTGAGCCGCATGAAATCCCTGAGCCTTCTCGCCTTGGCTTTCTCCAGTTCCCTGGAAGCTTCGGCGGAGCCGGTCTTGGCGATGATGGCGGAATTGACGAAGGCCGGCCTGGTGGCCCGGCGGCGCCAATAGTTAGGCCTGGGAGGAGGAACGCGGTCGTCGGGAGTGCCGTTGCCGGCGTCGTTGACCAATTGGCCCGTTGACATCAGCTCCCTGATGAAGGAGCGGATCTCCGGGAAGGCGGAATCCGGCGCGGTTATGCATTCGTGGACGCGGCGGCGCAAAACTCTTATCCTGATGTTGCGATGCCTGATGTCGTCGAGATACTGCCTGATGCGGCTGATGAGGATCCTGACCTGCTCGTTGACGCGGACGCAGAGAAGCTGGAAGATGCCCTCCGGCGCGAAGAAGGGGATGAGCCTGGCCAGCATCTGTTCCGCAGGATCGTCCTGTTCAGCCAGCGCGCCGGCCAAGGGATTGTTTTCGGCATGCGCTTTCATGGCTTCCCTGGCTCTGCGCAGAACGGCGAGCCCCTGCTGGGAATTCCAGCGGGAAAGGGCGCTGTAAACGGGCGGCGTAAGGTTGGCCACGCGCTGGAGGTACTGGTCCACGTAGCGGGCCAGCCTGTCGATGATGTCCGGCAGAGTCTCCAGCTGGAAGGGCTCGATGTTGAAGGTCGCGATCTTCGCTCCGAAATCGCTGATCTCATTGGATATGAGGCGGCAGCGGTTGTCCAGTTCGGCGATGTTTCTGCCGAGCCTTCTGAGTTCCGATTCGCTAAGCCTGTCGCCGGTGCCAAGGCACAGCCCGATCTTCTCCACCAGTTCCTGCAGATCCAGGAGATGATCCTGGTCCAGGGAGACGGCGTTCAGGCTTTCCACCGACTTGAGAAGCGAGAGGCTCTCAAGAAACGCCCTGGTGTGGTCGGAAAGCCGGTAGAGAAATTTCTGCACCCGGCGGTCGGCGATGTGCTGGAGCCGTTTCGGCTCGATGCGGCGCTCCACGTTCCCCCATATGAGAAGCTGCTCCATGTCGGCCCGGAAGGCTTGCTGGCTGTAGGGTCCTTCCTCTTCCAGCCGGACCTGGACGGCGTCGTAGATGTCGTTGTGATATTTTTCCACTTCATGGGCCTGGCGGCGCAGAAAGAGGAAGTAGAGGATGGTCGCGTAATACCACCGCCGCTCCGAACTTAAAAAGGCGCACTGACCGCTGGGCAAAAGATCCAGAAAAGGCGGTTCCGGCGCCATGACCTGAAAAAGGTCGCGTTCCGGGGAATTTACCCCGATATCGCTGAAATTATCCATGCTCCCTTCTTGATTACACTAATACACACTCAATATATTGTATCAAAAGAGGCTTTTGGAAACAAGATATTGAGTGGCCAGCCTTTTTCAAAAGGGAAGGGGCGAAACCATGCGCTGACAGTGTTTTTCAACAAAAAAACACTCCCGGAAAAAAGTTCCGGGAGTGTCGTTTAGTTTAGCCCAAGCTATGAAAACTTATTTTTTTCTGCTAAGCAGAAGCAAAGCCAGGGCAAGGAGTCCGAAGACAGCGGGCTCGGGGAGCGTGTGGTCGCAGACCACCACGTTCTTGATATAGGCGCCGGTGTCTCTTTCCTCTTCCGGACCGTCGTTCACGGCTTCAATGCTGAAAGAGGTTATAGGCTGACCGTCGAATTCGGTGTTGAGCACGATCTCGCCAGTGAAGCAGTCATGCACATACTCTCCCAGGGCTATCTGAGTTATGCAGGAATTAGCCGGGTTGAGATCCATGTTGTAAGAGAAGGTCTGCCACTGGCCCAGGGTGTGGTTTCTCATAAGTTCAATAGGCGTGCTTTCACCTGACGGGCAGTAGTACAAGACCATTTCCTTGGTGTCGCGGTCTCTTCTGAGATAAACAGGCAGGAAACCGTCGCCGGTGTTTTGCGAGAACTTAAGGAATGTCGTGTTGTTGTTGTCCGGCAGGTTGACCAGGCAGCGGAAGGAATAGTGGCTTCCGGCCGGGACGCCGGCGCTGACCTTGACCTTGCTCTGCTGATCAAAGTAGAGGCACTGGATGCCGTCTAAAAGCTTAAGAGAAGGCTCGACTTCATAGTAGTTCTCAACTTTCCAGCATTCCTGATTGTTGATGGAGCCGAGGTGGAAAAGCTCGCCCTCGAATTCCGTCGTGTAGTACCAGCCGCCCACGCCGAAGGTCACGAGCTGGACGAAGGAGCCGGAGTTGGTGCCGTTGCTGGCCTCGTATTCGTATTTGAGCCTGGCGGTATAATAACCGTCCTTCAGGCCCTTGCGGTCAAGCCTGTAAATGACCATGCCCTTGGTGCCGATGGTGCCTTTGTCGCGCGAAAGTTTCAAATTGTCCGGGTAATCGAGAACTTCAATGTTGAACTTGTAGTTCTGGGCGCCGGCGTTCTCCAAAAGATTGGTGTAAACGCTCAATCCGCCCATAGAGACGGCTTTCTCATAAACAGGAATGGCGATCTTGGGACGCTGGACTTCCGTGATGAGCAGATTGTCGATGGAAACGCCCACTCTGGAATCTTCGCCGCCGCCGCTGACACCGAATTTTTCAAAGTAGTGCATGGGCACCACCCGGTCATTCATCCTCTTTCTCAGAGGCTTTTCCGTAAAGTTGGTGGTGAAGTCGCCGAAGGTGAATTCCGTGAGCTGCTGCATCCTGAAGTCCATGGTGTAGGAGAAATCATGCCAGGTCTTGCCGGGCAGACCGTAGTCTCCGACCAGGGGATAGCCTGAGGTGTCGTTGTAGGCCCAGAGCCTGACGTCGTTGCCCTCGGCGTGATACCAGAGGTCGAAGATCGCCGGATTGGCCCAATAGGTGGAGCGGAAATAGAAGCGGTCGGCTTCGTTTTCAAAATCCCAGCGGAATTTGCAGGAGACTTTGATGATGAGGTTGGAAGGCGTCCAGATGGGATACCAATAACCGTCCCAGCCGCTGGCTTTTTCAAAGGTCGCGCACTGACCTTCCCAGGGGTCCGAGGGAGTGTTGACATACGCTTCGTTCGTGCCGGGAGAATAATCGTTGCCCTCCTCTTTGCCGAACCAGCCCTGCTGCCCGTGAAGCTCGCCCTCCTGCAAGTACGGCGCCTCAAAATCTTCATAGTAGAATACCAGGCCGGATCTGATGTTCAACGGGATGTCGAATTTGCCGTAAGGAGAAGCGTCGAAGGTGAGGATCGTGCGGTAGAAACCGTCGCCCATGATGCTGCGGTTGAAAACGACCTTATGGCTCTTGGTGGTCTTGCAGGTTCCGGTGGGCGCGAAGGTGAGCCACTCCGGATCGCCCAGGGCGGAAACGGTGTAGTTGAATTCGCCGCCGCCGTTGTTGGCAATGACGAATTCGCGGCTGGCGACGTTGCGGCCTATTAAAACGGGATCAGTCGGCATGGAGGGAACCGGCGTGGTCAGCGCCTCGTAGGCGACCTCGATGTCGTCCACGGCGGTGACGTAACCGCTGCCCTGCGCCACATAACCGCCGGCGAAGACCGCCGCGCCGATATGCGTGATCCTGAAGTTGGGAAGAGTAACAGTATTTTCCGGAACATTGGTAATACCGTTGGCTATGACGTTGATGAGTCGGCGGGAAGGGTACTGGATGTTGAATTCCATCTCATTGTCCTTGTCTCCGCCGATGCCTCCGAACTGCATCTTTATTATGTCTTTGTCCCCTTCGCGCTGTATAATGTAAAAAGTGCCGCCGTTGCGGTAAGCCCAGAGGGCGCGGCCGTTGGCGGTCCCGTTGCCGAACATAAATCCGCTGATGTTGCTAAGGGAGCGGTGTTTCAAACGAATCCTCATAATGCCGGTCTCGGTGAACATGGTTTCATCGGCCCCGGTGGGGATCCAGACGCCGGAGTTGCCGGAGTTAAATCCGTCGGCGTCGTTCTTCGTCACGGTCAGACACCTGGAATCCATGACGTCGCCTTCGACCTTGTAGAGGAAGTTCGTCTGGTATTTGGTCTGCCAAACGCTCGCCGCTTCGCACTGCGGCAGAAAATCGCCGGAGCTGTAACTTTCAAAATCCTCTTTGAAGAAAACGCTGGGCTCCGCAGAAACATAAGCCGCGGATACTGCCAGCGCCGCTAAGAGAAAAATGATTCCTTTTTTCATAAGTGACCTCGTGTTGGTGTGAATTATAATCTTCAAATAAATATTGTATCAAATTTTTCACTTTTGGATTTGGTAAAATAGTTTTTATGGAGCACAAAGATTACATGCTGCTGGCTATTAAGGAAGCCAAGGAAGCGGATGCTATGGGCGAAGTCCCCGTCGGCTGCGTCATCGCAGACGCGGAAGGGACCGTGATAGCCAGCGCCCACAACCTTACCGAAACAAAAAAAGACGCCACCGCCCACGCGGAGCTTCTGGCCATCGCCGAGGCCCAGAAAAAACTGGGACGGCGTCTCGGGGGCTGCACGCTTTACGTGACCTTGGAGCCCTGCCCCATGTGCGCCGGCGCCATATTGCTCTCGAGGATCTCCAACGTAGTTTTCGGCGCCCGGGACTGGGATAGGGGAGCGCTGCTTTCCAACGCCAACCTTTCCCACACTTTCCTCGGAGCCGATCTGCAGGTCCTGGAAGGCATTTCCGAAGAGGGATGCGAAAAACTCCTGAAGGACTTTTTCGCCCGCTGCCGGGAAAGCAAGAACTGAATACTGCTCTCGCTCCGTTGCAAGGCATCT
Organism: bacterium; assembly: GCA_017557885.1. Classification (GTDB taxonomy): domain Bacteria; phylum Auribacterota; class UBA3054; order UBA3054; family UBA3054; genus UBA3054. The sequence goes on from JAFYXV010000007.1 coordinate 145,416, forward strand.
ATAATCCCGCGCTCTTATTCTGTTTTTTCTTTTTTTAAGCGCGGTTTCATTTTTTGCGAAATGAACAGGTTTTCCTTGGGTTATGCACCTGATACTCACATATTGAAAATTGTGGATAACTTGTGAATAACTGTTAGTAAGCCTCTTTATAGGCTAAATTTAGGTTGTTAAAATGTGGATAAAGCCCTTTCCAGCCTGTTAATAAGCCTTGATTTGAGGGTGCCTTTATGCTAGGATGTCTATTGATATTTAATATGAAATTTTGTCTTTCGACTAAAAGGATATTATGAGATCAAAATTTAACTACCAAAATCCCTTCGGAGGGCGCTTGAGAATTATCGCGCTCACGGCCGCTTTTGGTTTCGCGGCCGCAATGAGCCTTATGGCCGCCGAAGGCACGACAGTTATCTCCCGCATAGACATAACGGGCAACCGCAGGGTGAGCGAAGAGGTCATCAGGGATCTCATAAGCACTCACCCCAACGAGATCTACAGCGAAGAAAAAGCCTCCGCCGACACCGAGAGGATACTCTCTTCCGGCGATTTTGAAAGCGCTTCCAGCTATATCAGCGAAGCGGGCGGGGAAGTCGTTCTGACTTATTCCGTGAAAGAACGGCCCGTTTTGGACAAACTTGATTTCACCGGCAACGAAAACATCAAGGAGAAAGACCTTTTAGACAAAGTTCAGCTGACCATCGGAGAGCCGGTCAGCTTGGAAAAACTTGAAGATTCCGTGGAGGCGATCCGCAAATATTACGCCGACAAAGGCTACGGCATGGCGGACGTCACTTACAGCCTGGAAGATACTGCCGACGGAACTCACGCGGCGGTCACTATTTTGATCTCCGAGGGCGAAGAGTCCTACATCAGGGAAGTCAACATCACTGGCAATACGCTCATCAGCAGCACCAAAATCAAATTCCTTATCGGCACCAAGTCCCGCTTCTGGTTCCTTTTCGGAACTTATCAGGAAGACCAGGTCAGGGACGACATTTGGAAGATCACGGAAATGTACCAGGAGATCGGTTATCCGGAAGCCCAGGTGGATTACGAGCTGCATCCCACCGCCAAAGGCGACGGTCTGGCCCTTGACATAACCATCGACGAAGGCCGTCCTTATTTCGTGAACGGCATCACCGTCAGGCAGGGCAAGCTGACCGGAATGTACGCCACCAACATCATCTCCATGATCGAGGTGCACCGGGACGAACCCTACACCCCCCAGGCGGTGGAAAGGGATACCGAAAACCTGAAGAATTACTTCCGCTCCCTGGGCTATGCGGACGCGGTCTGCGCCTCCAAAGTCCTTTTGGCGGAAGACCAGCCAGAAGACGGCGTCAGGGTCGATATCTTCTATGAGATGGATGAATCCTCCCTTTTTGACATCGGCATCGTCTATATTTCCGGCAACGAGCGCACGAAAGACGTGGTCATCCGCCGCGAACTTTCCTTCTTCCCGGGCGACCGCTACAATTACTACCGCATCGACACCAGCCGCCAAAGACTGATGAACATGGACTACTTCGAAAAAGTGGACATCGTGGAGGCTCCCAATCCCCAGGACCACAGCAAGAAGGACATCTATGTGGACGTGAAGGAAAAACTGACCGGCCAGGTGGGTATCGGCGTAGGCTTCTCCAGCCAGGACCTGCTCTTCGGCACCATAACCATCACGCAGCCTAACTTCGACTGGAAAAATTACAAAAACTGGTTCACCGGCGGGGGACAGCACTTCCGCTTGAAAGGCGAATTCGGCATCCATCGTCAGGACGTTATATTGAGTTTCACCGAGCCCTATTTCCTGCACGAGCAGCTTAAGGGCCGCAAGGTGGCCGCGGGCTTCGACCTTTATTGGAAAAACAACAACGCCCTGGGCCCCGACCTCAGGATCATGAGGATCGGCGGCGATCTTAGGGCCGCCACTCCCATCAGCATGGCCTGGATACCCAAGGTCGGCAAATACGTCGGCGTCATCAAAGTCGAGGGCGCGCTGGCCGGCGAGTATATCAGAGTGGGCGTGGACAAATCCCTCGATTACGGCGACACCATCGTGGGCGACGATACGGTCTGGCTGAAGAGACGTCACGTCAACAAGCGCAACGGCCGCGTCCAGAAACGCATGGTGCCTCTTGAATACGAGCGCTATGACAAGTATCTGAAGAAGGAGAAAGGCAGCTACGCCGTCCTTGCTCCGACTCTCACCCTGACCAGGGATACCAGGGACGCCCTGTTCCTGCCCACTTCCGGCGCTCTCACGATCCTGAAGGGCAGAGTCGGCGTCGGCTCCACCATCTACGGTCTTGTGGAAGCATCCCATTCCCAGTACTTCAAACTCTTCGAACTCTTCGAAAGGAAGCCCAATTACGTCTTCAGCGGATCGCACGTTTTGCTGCTGCGCGGATCTATCGGCTTTGCTTCTCCCAACACGCCGATCTTCGACCGCTTCTTCATGGGAGGCAGCGAAGAGATGCGCGGCTTCCGCTACGGCTTCGTGGGACCCAAGGACTACTCCGGCGACAACCCCATGGGCGGCACCTTCAAATTCATGGTGTCCGCGGAATACATCTTCCCGATCTGGCGTTACAACGAGAACATCAGCGTCCACGGCGCGGTCTGGACCGACATCGGCAACGTCTGGTGGAAAGAAAGAACTTATTACAAGGCCTTGCGCGCTGTTGACGGCTCCTATGTGGTGGAGAAGAAGAAATTCGACAACATGGGCGAAGTCAACGCCAGCGTGGGCGGCAGCCTTATACTGCAGCTGTGGCGCATGCCCATCAGAGTCAACTACGGCGTGCCCATCTTCAAGGATTCCGAGTCGAAAGACTGGAGACCGCTTGACGGCTTAACCCTCGGCACAGGATTCTCTTTCTGATGAAAAGCGTGAAATACATACTTCTGGCTGCTGTTTCCATAATGCTCTTCGGCTGCGCCAAGGGCGCCTACGAAAACATCCACGAGGGCGTGGTGATGAACGCCCGGGACCAGATCAGTCTCGCTGTCCAGCCGAAATACACCACCATCGCTGTCATGCCCTTCATCAACAACAGCGGAACGAAGAACGCCAACACCTATGCCAGAAGGTCTTTCTTCGGGAATCTTGTCTCCTACAAGAACTGGAACGTCCAGCCCATGGCCGAGACCGACAACCGTCTTGCCAAGGCCACCAGAAGGGAACTGGACGAAAGCAATGCCGGAAAGATGAAGAGCATACTGGGCTGCGATCTGGTCTGCTACGGCGAGGTCAAGGAACAGTGCAGCCGTTACGGCCTGGTTTTTTCCTACAACAGCGTGACGGCGAGAGTGGCTTTTTACGACGCCTCCACCGGCGCCAAAGTCTGGGAAGCCGAGGATTTCCGCGATTCCCTGGTCATGGGTATCAGCTTCATATATATGTACGAGCGGGAAGTCATGTGGGCCAGGGAAGTTCACAACCGCTACGACGAATTGTTCCGCGATATGATGCAGCAGTTCCCCATGTGCACCTACGGATATAAAACTAAATGAGAAACGATATGAAGAGATTTTTCGGGATAACATTGTGCGCGCTTTTTGCTTTTTCCGCCCTTTCCGTTATGGCGGAGAAACCGGGTTTCAAGAAATACACGGGCTCATATAACCTGACCGCCAACGGTGCGGCCTACACCGTCATAGTCGCAAAGGACGGTTACACCACCATATTGGGCGGCCAGGACAAGGACCCAGTGGCCGGCAAGGTGAAATTCTGGAAGAACCGCCAGGAGATGCGTCTCCTGTATCCGAAGTACACCTTCAAAGGCTTCGCCAATTCCTTAGACCTCATTTCCGGCGAATTCATGGACATCACCCAGGGCGCCGATTACGTGGACGCCACGCTGCAAAGGTCCGACGACCCCATCTTCCACATAAAGTTCATGAAGAGCAGCAAAAAGCAGGTCAAGGGCGACGTCTTCTACAACTACGGCAAGGACGTCAAACCCAGAAGCTACTACATCGCTTTCTATTACAGGACCGACGACGACAGGACTTATTATTTGCGCAAGACCCAGAAGATCTCCCGCCTCGGTTTCTTCCATCAGAATTTCCCGAAATTCTTCCAGGTGGACGCCTATATCGTCTCCGAAGAAGGCTTGGCCGATCTGCCGGAGGAATACACCAGCCAACTGTCTGTTGACGGGAAAAAGATCATGGCTTACAACTACTGCGAACCCGGGTATAAGCAGCCCAGGGACGTTTATAAATCCAAATAAATTATTTTTTCAATCAAATTCTTCTCCTACATGTTTGGGCGGACGGGGCAACTCGTCCGCTTTTTATTTCCGCCTCTGCGGGCAAAGATCCCCAGGCGTAAAAAAAGCTCCGCCTGCGGCGGAGCTTTTATCTAACTTCTTTTTCTTGTTCTTTATTTGAAAATGAAGTAGGCGGCGGCCACCATGCAGATGGCGGCGTAGAGGAAGTTCCAGGAGACCTTCTCCTTCATGATGAAGATCGCGAAGGGCACGAAGACCGAGAGCGTAACGATCTCCTGGGTGATCTTCATCTGCATGAGGGTGAAGGACTGGTTGCCGAAGCGATTGGCCGGGATCATGATGCTGTATTCGAAGAAGGCTATCACCCAGCTTGTCAGAATGGCGAGGATAACGGGGGAGTCGGCTCTGTTTTTCAGGTGATAGTACCAGGCGAAAGTCATGAAGATGTTCGAGAGGACGAGAAGCGACGCGTAAATGCAAAAATTGGAGATCTTCATATTGAATATTTGCTCCATGCGGTGCCTGTGTTGGGGGGCGCAATTCTTACGGTTAACTGAGTTTTCAAATGTTCCAGGGCGTCTGATATTTTTTCAGACTGATTTTCCGGAAGCTCGCACAAAAGGATCGGCGCTTGCGAGGCGGCGGCCCTGGCGAGGGCGGCGAGATAAAGCTCGTCTTCCGTTAGCTCCCGGCAGGCCTTGTAAAAAATGGGGGAGAGCCAGGGCCAGCTTTCCATTTCCGCGGTTCTCGCTTTTATCTCATCGCTCGTATAGCCGCGCAGCATAAGGTCGCCCAGGACGTTCTTGAAGACCGTCATGTGCGGATAAAAGGCGTGCCGCGGGGAAACGAAAGCGGTGTCAGCTGAACCGAAAGCGAACATTACTTTTTGTCGGCCGTCTTGGCTATGAAGCTGACGATGTCGTTTTTCAATTTCGCGCGCTCCTTGTCGATGGTGTACATCATGTGCCCGCCCTGATAGTAGGTCTGGGTGATGTTTTTCTTCAAGTCCGGCGTCAGGGGCATGTGGTTCACCGTGTGCCAGGTGGCAAAATACGGCGTGGCAAGGTCAAAGTAGCCGTTGGCGATGAGGACCTTCAGGTCCGTATTGCGGCAGATGGCCTGGCGCAGCCTGTCGCTGACGTTGACGTATTTTCCGTCGTGGTCGGATTTCCAGGGATGGGCGCGGCCCGTCAGGACCAGGTAAAGCTTCTCGGAGGAGTAGCCCAGCTCCTGGGTGACGTAGTCGTTGAAACAGGTGGTGAAAACGCCGGCGGTGGCGGAATGAGAGGGATCGGTCTCGGGATGGTCGCCAGCACGTTCGCCGTCGCGGCCTTTTATTCTGCCGTCGAAGCGGCCCACGGAATAGCCTTCCTCTTTCAGGAGGTTTTTGGTGAAGCGCCAGATACTGGGCTTCAGGTTGCAGTCAAGCACGAACTGCTCTGTGAGTCCGGTGTAGGCGGCGAGTTTTTTCGCGACTTCCTGCTTTTCATCTTCAGGAAGTTCGGTGCCTAAAAAGAGCGCGCGGAGGTATTCGTTGACCGCGAAGTTTTCCACTTCCGCCAGGAAATCGTCCTGCTTTTGTCCAACGCCGGCTTTCTTGTGATAGTGGGCGATGGCGGCGTAGGTGGGCAAAAAGAGGATGTAGGGGAGGTCGTTGCCGAAGTCAAATCTGGCGGTGCCGAAATCAAGGATGGAGGAAACGAGGATGATGCCGTTCAGGTACATGCCCTGCTCGTTGTTCAGGTATCCGGCAAGCCCTGCGGAGCGCGTCGTGCCGTAGCTTTCGCCTAAAAGGTACTTCGGGGACATCCAGCGGCCCTGCTGGCTGCAGAAACGCATGATGAAGTCGCCCATGGCCTCGATGTCTTTTTCAAGTCCGTGGAACTCGTCTTCGTGCTCGAGGTCTTCGGCGCGGGAGAAGCCCGTGCTGACAGGATCGACGAAGACCAGGTCGGCGACGTCAAGGAGAGTTTCCTTGTTGTCCACGATCTCAAAGGGCGGTTTGGGAGCGGAGCCGTCGGCGTTCATTTTGCAGCGCCTGGGTCCGAAGGCGCCCATGTGCAGCCAGATGGAGGAACTGCCGGGGCCGCCGTTGTAGATGAAGATAACGGGGCGCTTCTTGAGATCTTTGACGCCGCTCTTCTGGTAATAGGTGAAGAAGATGCGGGCTTTTATTTTGCTCTCGTCCTTGTGTTCGCGAAGGAAGAGCGTTCCGGCGGTGGCGGTGTAATCAAGTTTTTGCGTTCCCAGTTTGAGGGAATGGGAAGTCGTTACGCGCTGCTCCTTTTCTTCCTTCGGAGTTTCGGCGGCTTCTTTGTTTTTCTTTTCTTCGTTTTCCATTTTTGTGCGATCAAAATTATTTAACAAGTCCGGCGAAGCCCATGAAGGCTATGGCCAAAAGCGCGGCGGTCAAAAAGGCGATGGGCATTCCCCTGAAAGGCTTGGGAATGTCAACCAGCGCCAGACGCTCCCTGATGCCCGCCATCAGCATTAGGGCGAGTAGGAAGCCGCATCCGGCGCCAAACCCCTGTAAAACGCCAAAGAGGAGGCTCATTGGGTGTCCGTAGCCCAGGGCCGTGCCGTTGATGGTCACGCCTTCGATGTTGAGGATCGTAACGCCAAGGACGGCGCAGTTCGTCGTGATAAGGGGAAGGTAGATGCCCAAGGCCGCGTAAAGGGGCGGGGCGATCTTCTGGATGACCATCTCCACGAACTGCACGAGAGCCGCGATGACAAGGATGAAGACCAGCGTCATGAGGTAGCGCAGGTCGAAAGATTCAACGCCTTTTTCCCCGCCGAAGATCTTGTAGAAGAGATTGCTCTCGGAGGGATAGAGGAAGAAGTGATAGACGAGCCAGCAGACGACGCTGGCGAGCGTCATGACGAAGATGACGGCGAGCCCCATGCCCAGGGCCGACTTCTTTTCCGTGGATACGCCGATGTAGGGGCAGTAGCCAAGGAAGCGCGAGAAAATGAAGTTGTTGACGAGAACAACCGAAATGATGACTAAAAAGGCAGTGGCAAGGTTCATTTGGCTCTCCTCTGGGATAAGACGTTACGCACGGCCATGACCAGTCCGAAAGTTAATAGCGCGCCGGCTGGGAGGATCATGATGCCGATGGGGTCCCAGCCGGGAATGACCGTCAGACCGAACCATTTGTTGGCGCCCAAAACTTCCCTGATGGTGGCGATGATGGAGATGGCGATAAGGAAGCCAATTCCCATGCCCAGGCCGTCCAGGGCGGCTCTCAGGGGATTGTTCTTGGCGGCGAAAGCTTCCGCACGGCCAAGGATGATGCAGTTCACCACGATCAATTTTATGAAGAGTCCGATGGCCTTGCTAAGTTCCGGCGCGAAGCCCGCGATCAGCATATCGACTACCGTCACCAAAAAAGCGATGACGATGATGTAGCAGGGGATCCTGATCTTGGAGGGCACGAAGCCCTTTATAAGGGAAATGATGATGTTGGAGAAGGTCAGGACTGCGATGACGGAAAGCCCCATGCCCACGGCGTTGCGCATGCTTCCGCTGGTTGCGAGAGTCGGGCACAAGCCCAAGGAAAGGACCAGTACAGGGTTTTTCTCCCAGATGCCTTTCAGGAATTCACGAAAAAGACTCATTTATTTTCCCTCCTTTTTCGCTTTCAGAAAAAGCTCGATGGGTTCTTTGACCGCCTTCGTCACGGCGGTAGATGTTATGGTCGCGCCGGAAAGCGCGGTGATGTGCTTCGGATCTTTCGTCTTCACGACAATGAGATCCTCGGGCGTCTTGCCGGAGAACTGCGCCTGGAACCAGGGGATCTGGCTCTCCTCAGATTTTTCTTCCTTCGCGGAGAAGAGTCCTTTGATGGCGCTAAATATGGTGTCGTTGGAAGGAAGCGCGTCCACTTCCGCACCTAAGCCCGGAGTTTCCGCCTGCTCGAGCACTCTGATGGCGACGACCTTGCCGTCGGGCTCGATGCCGGAGAGAACTTTGATCTGGGACTGATAGCCGCCGACCTGGTACAAAAGTTCGTAGCCGATCACGTTCTTGCTTTCGTCGAAGACTTCGTAATAAGAAATAGTCTTGCCTTCCGCTTCCAGCGTTTTCAGTTCGCCAAAAGCTGCGGCGCTGGGGAAAGCCAGTTTCTGGCCTTCCTCGAGTCTCTTCGACTGGGCGGCTTGAATAGGCTCCTTGGTGATCCTGTCAACCAGAGACAAGCCTACGCCGGCCACGCCGGCAATGATGAGAAGGACTAAGCCGTAATGCAGTATAGTTTTCATTTCTTGCCCGTCCCGAATACTCTGTTAGAAATAAGACCGTCGATCAAGGGCACTGTGGCGTTCATGATCAGAATGGAGTAGGAAACGCCCTCCGGATAACCGCCCCAGCGTCTTATTATGAAAGTCAAAAGTCCGCAGCCAAATCCGAAGATCAGTTGCCCTTTGTGCGTCAGCGGGGAAGTGACCATGTCGGTAGCCATGAACCAGGCTCCCAGCATCGCGCCGCCCGAGAGGATCGCGAAAAGCGGATCGCCCTTGAAGATCAGAGTGACCACGGCCAGCGTCACAAGGAAGCTTACGGGGATGTGCCAACTTATGATGCCTCTTATGAGCAGGAAAAGGCCGCCCAGAAGCAGCAGCGCGGCGGATATCTCGCCCACGCAGCCAATGGCGCCTCTGCCGTAGCCGAAGAGGAGGTCAAGGTACATGCTGCCCTTCGAACCGAAAGCCTGCATAAGAGCCTCCTGGCCGCCTTCCTTTAAGAGTCCCAAAGGAGTCGCCTGGGAGACGGCGTCCACGGGGTTGCCGAATTGGGTGCCCAGGGTCCAGCTGGTCATGTGCTTCGGGAAAGAGGCCAAAAGGAAGGCGCGGCCGATCAACGCCGGGTTGAAAATGTTGCAGCCCAATCCGCCGAAGCACTGCTTGACTATTATGACAGCCAGCGCCGTGCCGAGCATCGGCATCCACAAGGGAATGGTCGGCGGAACGTTGAAGGAGACTAAGAGCCCGGTCAGCGCCGCGCTGCCGTCCCAGCAGGATCTGATTGGCTGATGTCTGATCTTGAGGCAAATTGCCTCGCATACCATGGCGAATAGAACGCAGACGATCGTTAATTTGACCGCCATGAGCCCGAAGATCACGTAGCTCCAGATCAAAGCCGGCAGCAGCGCGAAAAAGACCGTCCACATGACTTTCGGGATGGAGTCTCCCGACCTGATGTGGGGCGATGAGGAAAGACGAAGAAGTTTTGTTTCCATATGTTTAAATTATGCTTGTTGCAAAATAAAAGCGGGGGCGAAGAGCCTGACTTCCTGAGCGTCAAGAAGAGATGCGTATTCCTTGCCGAATTGGAAAGCATCTTTCTGCAATTCCCTCAGGGGCGCAAGCACGAAGAGCCTTTCTTTTATCCTGGGATGCGGGATCGTGAGTTCCGGTTCGTTCACGCACTCATCATTGAAAGTCAGCATGTCGATATCGCAAGTCCTGGGAGAATTCTTTTCATGCTCATTCGGTCTGCCCAGTTCCTTTTCGATGCTCTGGGTAAAAGCGAGCAGTTCGCGCTCATTCATTTCATGTTCGCAGGAGACGACCATGTTGAGGAAAGGAGAGCTGCCGGCGGTACAGTCTATGGGCGCGGTCTCCCAGACGGAAGACAACGAAGTGACAGCAACCTTCTCGCGCAGCTTTGCCACTGCGCTCTTAAGATTGCCAAGTCTGTCACCCAGATTTGACCCAAGACTGAGATAGCTTAATGTCATTTGTAAATGTTGAGCTTTTTGATCCTTTCCACCGCTTCAAGGAGCCTTTCCTTGGGAGCGGTCAGAGTCATCCTGATATAGCCTTCGCCGGAGGGGCCGAAGCCGTTGCCGGGAGTGGCCACCATCGCCGCTTCCTTAAGAAGTTTCATGGCGGTCTCCTTGCTCGTCATGCCCTGAGGCACGGGCGCCCAGACGTAAAAGGCCGCCTGACTAGGCTTCACGGGACAGCCCAGGGCCTGCAGGCCATTGACTAGCGCATCCCTTCTTTCCTGGTAAGTACGAAGCAGCTCTTCGCGCCAACTTTGGTCGCCCGTCAGAGCTTCCACTGCGGCGTCCTGGACGGCGCCGAAGATGCCGGAGTCGAGGTTTCCCTTGATGCGGGAGAGCCCGGCCACCAATGACGGATTGCCCACCGCGAAAGCCACCCTCCAGCCCGTCATATTGTAGGTCTTGGAAAGCGAGTAGTACTCCACGCAGTATTCCTTGGCGCCCTCAACTTCCAGGAAGGAATGGGGCTTGATGCCGTCGTAGTAAACGTCGGCGTAGGCCGCGTCGTGGGCGATGATGATGTTGTATTTCTTCGCGAAGTCCAGGGCTTTCTTGTAAAAGGAGAGCGGCGCGGTGACAGCTATGGGGTTGTTGGGGTAGCAGAGGAACATCATCTTCGCCCTCTGCGCAATTTCTTCCGGAATGGCGTCAAGGTCGGGAAGATAATCGTTCTCTTCCTTAAGCGGCATATAGTAAGTCTCGGCGTCAGCGAAAAGCGTACCGGAATGATAGACCGGGTATCCCGGTTCCGGAACGAGCACCACTTCGCCAGGGTTGACGAACGCAAGGTGGATATGCCCGATGCCTTCCTTGGAGCCAAGGAGCGGTATGATCTCGGTGTTGGGATCAACGGTCACGCCGAAACGGGTTTTATAATAAGCGGCGCAGGCTTCTCTCAGAGCCTGTTTGCCGTTGCCAAAGTCGTACTGATGGTTGGCGGGATTCAGGGCGGCTTTTCTTAAAGCTTCCACGATGTGCGGAGGAGTGGGGAGGTCAGGGTCGCCGATGCCCAGATTGATGACGTCCGCGCCCGATTTCTTCAGTTCGCTTTTCAGAGCGTCGATCTCTTGGAAGAGATACGGCGGCAGCATGGAAAGCCTTTTGGAAAGGGGAAAATCCATTTGGTTCCTTAATTGATTTGTAAGTTAGTTTAAATGAAATTATACCATAACGCTCCCCTTTGATGTGGAAATGAGCGCCCTTCGCCTCCAACGCAGGGTGAAGCGATTGCATAAAACATTGGGAAAGGTTAAAATTATTAGGTCATATACAGTTCGTTTTAACCTTAGACAACTTTCGGCAGAAATGAAGAAAACGCTTTTGGTTTCATTCCTTCTGGCAGCTTTTGGCGCGCTTTGCGCCGACGCCATGATCAATTACAATGGAAAACTTTTGATAGAAGTGCAGGACGAGGAGAGCGGATTGCCGGTCCCGGGCTACCAGTTTTCCATCAGCGAGGATTACAGCCACACCAAGATCCTTGCCACAATAGAATCTGACATCAACGGACGCGGCTGGAGCAAAAAACTGAAACCGGGCGAATACTACATTTTCAACAGCAGGACCTCCGGCGGCTACGCTCCCTACGAAGGCGGCGGACCTTTTGCTTTCCCGGCCGCCGGCACCGGCATGGTCTTCAAAGTCAAAGGAGGAAACAAGGGCTGCAAGATAGATCAGTCGGGATCGGAGAGCACGCTTAAGATGTCCGGCGTAGTGACGGACGAGACGCTGGGAAGGATCGACGCCGACGGTCAGCACAGATTTTTCATCAGCTGCAAAGGCAGCATATTTTCCGACTATTTCTGCCTGATCCCCAAAGGCTCCGACGCCTATTTGAAAGCAAATGACGTAAGTTTGAATTTCAAGCGCAAAAAAACCACGCTGACTTTCAAGATCGGCCCAACTTACGCCAACAAATATTTCAACCTGGGAACTTTTTCCGAGGGCTCCGCGTTTGTCGAGAATCTGCTTGTTGAGAACACGTTCTCCGGCAAGAATAGCAATATTTACAACCAGGACAAGGATCCCTTCAACAACAGCACCGTGTCTTTCTACCACGGCTGGATCACGCATCCGGATATGTACGGCGGTCAGAGCTTCAATTTGATCGACAAGGGCAACCAGTATTGCTGCGACAATACGTCGATCGTGGAGGGAGCCAAGGTTGCTCTTAAGTTCTCCCTCAGCAAGAAGAACCACAAGTTCAAGCTGACCTTGAAGTCTCAATACAACATAGGCTGCTATTTCAGGTTCACGAAAAACGATTAAAGACCATAACCTTTCCTCCATTACCAGGGATCTCATATGAATAAATACTTTCTAATCATTTTGGCGCTGGGCCTTTTTTTCCTGCAAGGCTGCTCGTCGCTCCGTTATTCGGAAAAAATGACTTACAAAAGTTTGGAAGCAAACGGCATTACGATCGATAAGCCGGCCGGGCCCTGGGAAAAACCCGCCAGCCCCGCGGCGGCTGCTTTCCTGAATTTTCTTCCAGGCTGCGGCAACTTCTATCTGGCCTGCGGCGACGGAGCCGATTCCGACCATTACCTCTACGGATTCATAAATTGGATCACCTGGCCTGTGTCGTGGTTCTGGGGCATCCCGGAGGCGGGCATCGACGCCGGCAACATAAACAGGCGCGAGCTGGTCTATTTCTACACCTTCCATCCCGCCGGTCAGAACGCCCTCGATGAGCTGGGGCTGGAAATGAAACCGGGCGGCTACGTCGTAAAAAAGAAATGAACCTGGCGATTTGCTAAAAAAAGAGCCCGCGAGAGAAATCGCGGGCTCTTTTTTTTGTCTTTGATTTTTACTTTCTGGGCGGAGCCTGGTGCACGCAGAGCTTGTGGATGGCGTGGGCCGCTTCCATGACGCCCTCCGCGAGTGAGGGGTGGGCGTGGATGACGTCGCCTAATTGTTTGGCGGTCATCTTTTGCGAGATGGCGAGCGCCAGTTCCGCTATGATGTCGGAGGCGTGCGCGCCCATAATTTGGGCGCCCAAGAGCTCGTCGGTCTTGGCGTCCGAAATGAGTCGGAAGAAGCCTTCGATTTCGCCCATGGCGAGCGCCTTGCCCAAGGCGCCGATGGGGAACTGGGCGATCGTGACTTCGTGTCCTGCTTCAACGGCTTTCGGTTCGGAGAGGCCAACGGAGGCTATTTCCGGCACGGTGAAGATGCAAGAGGGCACCACGCGGTAATCCATGGTTTCGTCAGCGCCGGCGCAGTTTTCCGCGGCCACGATGCCCTGGGCGGTCGCTACGTGGGCCAAAAGGATCTTGCCGGTGATGTCGCCGATGGCGTAAATGTTGGGAACTTTCGTTTGCATCTTGTCGTTCACCGCGATGAAGCCGCGTTCCGTTTCAATGCCGATCCTGTCGAGGCCGATGTCGGCAGTGTTCATGCTTCTGCCTATGGCCACCAGCATTTTTTCCGCTTCAACGGTCGTTTCGCCAACCTTGCCGGTGACGCCGGTCTCGGTTAGCGCAATGTCGGAGATGCCGACGCCCAGCATGACATTTATGCCGCGCTTCTTGAAGGCTCTCAGGATGTGCTTGGAGATCTCGGGATCTTCCAAGGGCAAAAGGCGGTCCAGCATTTCCACGATCGTGACTTTCGTGCCGCATTCCGCTAAGATGCCGGCGAATTCGCAGCCCACCACGCCGCCGCCGATTATTATGATGGAGGAGGGGAGGGTGGTTTGCGCGAGGAAGGTCTTGCTCTCCACTATTCTTTCATCGTCGAAGGGAATGAAGCGGGGACGCGCGGATTCGCTGCCGGTGGCGATGATGCAGTTTTTGAATTCTACAGTTTCGATGCCGTTTTCGGTCTCCACTTCCGCGTGGTTCTGATCGACGAAGCGCGCCTTGCCCATAACGGTCGTGACGCCGTGAGCCTTCAATAGCTGGGCGATGCCGCCGGTCAGTTTCTTGACCACGCCGTCCTTTCTTTCAATGGCTTTGGCGTAATCTATGGCAGCGCCTTCAGGATTTGAGACGCCGAAGGCGGCGGCGTTCTTGACGGTGTGGAAAGCTTCCGCGGAGGCGACCAGAGCCTTGGTGGGAATGCAGCCCCAGTTGAGGCAGGTGCCGCCCACGGCGGTCCTTTCGGCTATCACTACATTAAGACCGCGCTGGGCGGCTCTGATGGCGGCCGGATACCCGCCGGGTCCGGCGCCCATTACGAAAACATCGCAGGTGTAAGGCATGGTTTTTAAAATTTTATTTATTGTTAAAAAAGGTCCGAGAAGAGATCGCCCTGCGTCTCTTCGTTATTATTGTCGTTTTTAGTTTCCGCTTTCTCGTTCTTTTCCGCGGCGTTTCTCGTTTTTCTTTTCGCCAGCTCTTCCTCTTTGCTGGAACTCAGGTCGTCGAAAAGGCTGAATTGTCTTTCCGGTTCCGGTTCGGGAGGCTCGAAGCCGCACATAAGTGCCAGTTCTTTCCAGGAGATTATTTTCGTCCCCAGTTCCAGCGCTTTGTCGATCTTCGAGCTGCGGGCGGAAACGTCCTCCGTCACGAGGAAAGAGGTTTGCTTGGAAACAGACTCGCTGACCGTGCCGCCGTATTTTAGGATCGTGGCGGCGGCTTCCAGCCGGCTGACGCCTGGGATGGCGCCGGTTATGACGAATATTTTACCATCCAGAATTTTCGGGACGTCCTCAACTTCCCTGTATTCCATGCAGACGCCGGCGGCGCGCAGTTTTTCAATCGCCTCCCTGTTCCTTGCGTTGGAAAAGAAGCTCATGATTCCGATGCCGTTGGTTTCGCCGATGCCGTCTATTGCCGTCAGTTCAGGGAGCGTTGCCGCCGCCAGTTTATCGATGGTGGGGAAGTGCTTCGCCAAAGTTCTGGCGGTGGCGCTGCCGACGCCGGGGATCCCCAATGCGTTGAGAAGACGGTCGTAGGGGCGCTTCTTACTCATTTCCAGGGCGTGGTCCAAGTTGGCCGCGGACTTGTCTCCTATTTTGGAGAAAGCCAGCCAATTCGCGCCCTTGATGGCGTAGAGGTCGCCGTAGTCGGAGACGATCTTTTTATCCACCAGTTCGTCGATGACCGCCGGGCCGAGCCCTGTGATGTCCATGGCGCCCCTGGAGGCGAAGTGGGCGATGACGCGTTTCAGGACCGCCGGGCAACTGACGTTGCTGCAAGTGATGGCGGCCATTTCGGGATCGGTGTAAACCTCGCTTCCGCAGACAGGGCATTTGCTGGGAACGCTTATCTTTTGTTCGGAGCCGTCGCGCTTATCCTTCAGAACGCCCACGATGTCGGGGATTATTTCGCCGGCTTTCTCGACCAGGACCGTGTCGCCGACCCGGATGTCGAGCCTTTCCACTTCGTCAAAGTTGTGGAGCGTGGCCCTCGACACTTTCGTGCCGGCCAGACGCACCGGCTCAAGGTTGGCGACGGGCGTGATGGCGCCGGTCCTGCCGACCTGCAGAGAAACGCTTAAGAGTTTCGTCTCGGCGCTTTCCGCCGGGAACTTGTAGGCGATGGCCCAGCGCGGGGATTTGGCGGTGGCGCCGAGTTTATCGCGCAGGGCGAAACTGTTTATTTTTATGACGATCCCGTCGGTGGCGAAGGGGAGAGTGAAACGCTTTTCCTTCCACTCTTCGCAGAAAGCGATGGCTTCCTCAATGTTTTTGCAGATCTTGCAGGGGGAGGCCGCCGGCAGCCCGAGCTTTTTATAGGCGGTCAAAAGTTCCAGGTCGTCGAAGGCGGGGAAGGAGGCGGAAGCGTAGGCTACGAAGGTGAGCTTTCTAGAGGCGGTGACGGCGGGATCGTGCTGCTTCAAGCTTCCCGCCGCGGCGTTCCTGGCGTTGGCAAAAAGGGATTCGCCATTTTCTTCGCGCTCCTTGTTCAGGCGCTCCAATTCTTTTAAAGGAAGCAGGACTTCGCCTCTCACGTGGAACGTTCCCTTGGGCGCGTTTTCCAGAAAGAGGGGAATGTTTTTGATGGTCCTTAAGTTGGCGGTGATATCGTCGCCCTTTTCACCGTCGCCCCTGGTGGCGCCGAGGACGAAACTTCCGTCAATGTAAGTTAAGGAAACGGCGAGTCCGTCGTATTTCAATTCCGCGCTGTAGCTGACATTAAGCCCCAGTTCTCTTTTCATCCTTTCGTCGTATTCCCGCATGTCGGCGTAGGAATAGGTGTTGCCGATGGAGAGCATGGGGACTTCATGCTTGACAGTTCTGAATTCGCCGGCAAGCTCGCTGCCGACTCTTTTGGTAGGGGAGTCAGGGGAATCGAATTCGGGGAACTGTTTTTCCAGTTCAATCAGCTCCGCCATCAGGCGGTCGTAGTTCTGGTCGGTAATTTCCGGCGAGTTCTCGACGTAGTAGAGCCTGTCGTGGCGCCTCAATTGGGCGCGCAGGGACTCTATCCTTTCCTTGGCGTTAAGGGGCTCATTCATTACTCGCGCACTTTGATCACTTGGCCGGCTTTCAGTTCCTGGCCGTCGTTCAATTCCTTAAGCTTGTCCGCGCTGAGACCGAACTTTTTCCCGAGGCTGTAGTAGGTGTCGCCGTTCACTACGGTGTAGGTCCCGTCGCCCTGGGCTTCCGGCTTATCGGTTGTTTCCGCCGTTTTGGTTTGCTCCGGCTGAGCTTGCTCGGCGCTTGCCGCCGGCTCCTTTAATTTCAAGACCATGCCGGGCTTGAGGCTGCTGTCGCTCATGTCGTTCCATTTCTTTATATCCTCGACCTTGAGCTTGTAGTTCCTGGCGATGGCCCAGAGGGAGTCGCCTTTCTTGACGGTGTATTCCGCCGGCGCTTCCTCGGCCTTTCCGAGCACGGCTTCGTCTATTTTGGCGGCCAGGTCATTTACTTTTTCCTTCGCCTGGGCGGCCAGTTTCTCCGCTTCTTCCCCGGCGGCTTTTTTTGCCGCGGCCTCTTCGGCGGCTAGCTTCTCGGCCTGTTCCCTGGCGGCTTTTTCCGCCGCGGCCTTTTCCGCAGCCAGTTTTTCAACCTGCTCTTTCAGGGCTTTCTCAGCGGCCGCTTTTTCCGCCGCGGCCTTTTCCGCCGCTTCTTTGGCGGCTTTCTCGGCTTCCGCTTTTTCCGCCGCCAACTTTTCCTCCACGCCGGAGAGCGCGGTGCCGTTGGCGGTCAGGATCTCCTGAGCGGGCTGGGCGGGAGCGTTGGTGGCGGCGGGGACGTCCACGATGGTGATGGAGCCGAGGTCGGAGAAATCATTCTGAGCGGTTTTTTCCGCCGGCTTGTTTTCCTTTTTGGCTTCGGGAGCTTTGTTCTCCTGCTTCTTTTCCTCCGCCGGCTTTTTCTTGCCCTCGTCGCTGGGCAGCGGCTTTATGATGTCGTAGGGGAAGATCTTTTCCAGGAAGGGGAATTTGTCCCGCAGGGGGTCCTTGAAAGCGAAGCCCAGGACCAGAAGCACGCAGATAACGCAGGAGAGATAGAACCAGATGTTGTTGGAGGACTCTTCCCTCACCACCGGCGGAATGTCGTCCACATGGGTGATGGCGTGCAGGAATTCCTGGTAGTTCGCGTAGCGTTTGTCCAGTGAGTAGGAAAGAGATCTCAGGATAAGGCCTTCCCAGCCGGGAGCCACGTCGGAGCGCAGGGCGGAGAAAGAAGCGATCTCCCCGTGGGGCGGCGCGCCTGTCAGCATGAGATGAGCGATGGCGCCCATGGCGAAGATGTCGCTCTGCTCTGTGGCGCTCCCCTGGATCTCCTCCTGGGAGACGTAGGCGTCGTCCGGGTCGTTGGGAGTCCTGATGGCGGGGAGCCCGATGTCAGTCAGGCGCAGCCTTGGGCGGCCCGAGAGGCTGCCGGAATTTTCCGTGACCATGATGCCGTGGGGATTAAGCCCGCCGTAGGGGAGCCTCGCGTTGCTGTGGGCGTAGCTCAGGGCGTCCGTAAGCTGGGTAAGAAAATCAGCCACGGTGTCCTGGTCCAGAAGTCCGGGAGCCTTGTTGAGATACTCCTCCAGGTTCAGGCAGTCGGAGCCGTTGCAGCCGCCCACTTGTTTGTAAGCCGCGTATTCCTGAACGGTGTAGAAATAGCCGGCGCCCACGGTGCCGCTGGCGAGCTGGGCCACGATGGAGGGATGGTTGAGCCTTTCCCTTTCCCTGGCTATCGCTTTGGCGGCGTCGGCATAGCGTCCGGGAGAGTAGATCTTGACGGCCGCCAGTTCTTTTGTCTTGATGTTTTCGGCGATGAACACGCCGCCGGCCCGGCCCTGGCCCAAAAGGATGTTGAGGCGATAGTCGCCGCAGAAAGTGTTAAGCCACTCGCTTGGTTCGAATTTAGTCATGGTGCTTCTAGGTTTTTAAATAATCTTTTGAATTATACTATTATCCCAAACTTTTGCCAACTCTCTCCGGGCTTCCCGTCGGAACGGGGAATAGTATTAACCCATTGAAATGATATTTTCACTTTGATAAAATATTTAATCAGCAAACAAAAATAAAACTATTAAAGGAGACAAAAAAATGAACGCCTACGTTCAAAGCGTCATCGAAAAAGTCAAGGCAAAATATCCGCATCAGCCGGAATTCTGCCAGACCGTGGAAGAAGTCTTAACTTCCCTTGATCCCGTCATCGCCTCTACCCCCGCTTACGAGCAGGCTGACATCTTAGGCAGGATGGTGGAGCCCGAAAGGATGTTCACTTTCCGCGTCGTCTGGACGGACGACAACGGCAAAGTCCACACCAACACCGGCTACCGCTGCCAGTTCAACGGCGCCATCGGCCCCTACAAGGGCGGCTTGCGCTTCCATCCTTCCGTCTATCCCGGCATCATCCGTTTCCTGGGGTTTGAACAGACTTTCAAGAACGCCCTGACCGGCCAGCCCATCGGCGGCGCCAAGGGCGGCTCCGACTTCGATCCCAAGGGAAGATCCGACGCGGAAGTCATGCGTTTCTGCCAGAGCTTCATGACGGCCCTTTACCGCTACATCGGTCCGGACGTTGACGTTCCCGCCGGCGACATCGGCGTAGGCGGCCGCGAGATCGGTTTCCTTTACGGCCAGTACCGCAGGCTGAAAGGCGTCTTTGAGAACGGCGTTCTGACGGGCAAGGGCCTCACCTACGGCGGCTCCCTCATTCGTCCGGAAGCCACCGGCTACGGCGCCATCTATTACCTCAACGAAGTTTTGAAGCACGAGAACGACTCCCTTAAAGGCAAGACCATCGTCAGTTCCGGCTACGGCAACGTGACCTGGGGCATCTGCAAGAAGGCCGCCGAACTGGGCGCCAAGGTCATCACCATTTCCGGCAGCGCCGGCTATATCCTGGACGAAGCGGGCGTCAACACTCCCGAGAAGATCGACTACCTCCTCGAGATGCGCGCCGCCAACGACAAGAACATCAAGAAGTACGCCGACAAGTTCGGCGCCAAATATTTCCCCGGCGAGAAACCCTGGAGCGTCAAGGGCGACATCGTCATGCCCGCCGCCACCCAGAACGAAGTGGACGTTAAGGAAGCCAAGCAGATCGTCGCCAACGGCACGAAGTACTACATCGAAGTTTCCAACATGCCCACCACCAACGAAGCCCTCAATTACCTGAGAAAAGAAGCCGGCATCATCGTCGCTCCCTCCAAGGCCGCCAACGCCGGCGGCGTGGGCGTTTCCGCCCTGGAGATGTCCCAGAACAGCGAGCGCCTCAATTGGACCGCCGAGGAGGTGGATGAGAAGCTTGCACAGATGATGAAGAACATCCACGACGCTTCCGCCGAAGCCGCGGAAGAGTACGGCTTAGGTTACGACCTGGTGGCCGGCGCCAATATCGCCGGTTTCAAAAAGGTCGCCACCGCCATGCTCGAACAGGGCCTCTTCTAAATTACTGAGCTGACCTGCCCGCCCGGAATCGGGCGGGCAGGGGAGCGCTCTTGATTTTTGCCAACGCTTGTGATAATATAGTCGGCACATTTTGAAATTAACCGTATCAATCTAATTTAAAACCAAGTTCATTTATGCCTTCACATCAGCATCGCGTCAAAAGCCTCAAGCAGGCCGCCGTACGTCAGGAACGCAACACGCAGGTCAAGTCCCGCGTGAAGACCATGTCCAAGAAAGTCTCTCCCGAGAGCCAGGATCTCGAGAAAGATCTCCGCAACGCTATCTCAACGGTTGCCAAAGCTTCCCAGCTGGGCGTCATTCATCGCAAGGCCGCCAGCCGTCGCATCTCCCGTTTAGCGAAACGCGCCAACAAGATCCAGGCCGAGAAAGCCTGATCTCCTATATAAACACTCTTATGAGCCGCACAAGCTTTTGCCTGCTTTGGTGGGACAAAAACTTGTGCGGCTTTTTGTTTGCCTAATAATATACGATATAACTTTCAACTTAAGAGGTACGCCATGAACGACAATGAAAACCCCCTTCTGAATCCAAAGTTCGACATCACCTGCCTGGGCGGCGGGTACAAACATCTCTCCAACAAGGAACACAGCCTCGCCACCATCTGCACGCAAGGCGGCTGGCAGCCCGTCAACGGCGGCCCCAGGGCTCTGCCTATTTTTCAGAGCACGACCTGGCGCTACGCCACCAGCGAAGAGATGGGCAAGCTGTTTGACCTGGAAGCCGCCGGCTACTTCTACACCAGGCTGCAGAACCCGACCGACGACGTCGTGGCCTGCAAGATCGCCGACCTTGAGGGCGGCATCGGCGGCGTTCTGACCGCTTCCGGCCAGGCCGCCAGCTTCTTCTCCATTTTCAATATCGCTTCCGCCGGCGACCACGTCATCTCTTCCGCTTCCATCTACGGCGGAACGCTGAACCTTTTCGTGGTCACCATGAAGAAACTTGGCATCGAGGTGGAACTCGTCGATCAGGATCTTCCCGAGGAAGAGCTGGACAAATATTTCCGTCCGAATACCAAGTGCGTTTTTGGCGAAACTTTGACGAACCCCAACGTGAAAGTCCTGGATATCGAGAAATTCGCCCGCGTAGCCCACAAGCACGGCGTGCCTTTGATCGTGGACAACACCTTCCCGACGCCCATCAACTGCCGCCCCATAGAATTCGGCTGCGACATCGTTATCCATTCCACCACGAAGTACCTTGACGGTCACGCCAGCGTGACCGGCGGCGTCATCGTCGATTCCGGCAATTTCGACTGGGACAAGCACGCGGAGAAGTTCCCCGGCCTCACTACCCCGGACGATAGTTACCACGGCCTCACTTACACAAAGGCTTTCGGCAAGAAGGCCTACCTCGTGAAACTTGTGGCTCAGCTCATGAGAGACATCGGCGCCCAGCAGGGTCCGATGAACGCCTTCTTGCTCAACCACGGCCTCGAGACGCTGCATCTCCGTATGCCCAGGCACAGTGAGAACGGCCAGAAGGTCGCGGAATTCCTCGAATCCAGGCCGGAAGTGGAATGGATCAACTATCCCGGATTGAAGAGCAGCCCGGACTACGAACTGGCCAAGAAGTATCTTCCAAACGGCTGCAGCGGCGTCATCGCCTTCTGTGTGAAGGGCGGACGTAAGGAAGCCGCGGAATTCATCGACCGCTTCAAATTCATCGGCGTGGAAACGCACGTGGCCGAGAACAGGACGATCGTTCTGCATCCCGCCAGCCACACGCACCGTCAGCTGACGGACGAGCAGCTCGAGGCGGCCGGCATCCCGGTTGGTCTTATCAGACTGTCCGTCGGTCTTGAGGACGTGAACGATATCATCGCCGACCTCAAGCAGGCTTTCGAGAACAAATAAGAGATCTCAAAAAGCAGCAACAAAAAAGGCGCGCCGCAAGGCGCGCCTTTTTTGACGAAATGAAATATATTATTTCTCTATCTGGACGCCGCGCCTTATAAAGGTGGGCTTGTCGTAGTTGATGCCGGCGATGTAGGTGGCGTCGGTCCCTTTGAAATAGCCTTCGTCCTGGAAGAAATCCATGTCGAACTGCTGCATGGGCCCGGCTTCCGTCGGCTCAATGGTGGAGTGGGGGAGGCTCTTCTGGCTGTTTATGCCGGTGGCGAACAGGAGAACTTTGGCGCCTTCCTGGTTGGAGTCGACGTAAAGGCCGTTGTAAACCTCCGTCTGGCGGCTGATCTCGTTTTGCAGCGTCATGCGGGCGTCCTTGATCTGCTTGTAGGAAACGTCCGGGGCGGTCATGGTGATAAGGGCGACCTTTTCGGCCTCCTTCAGGCTCAGGCTTGAGCTTTTCGAGGCGCGGGCGATGTTTATGGCCAGGGAGAGGCTCTGCTCGCCGGTGGCTTCGCCGATGCCTATCATGGCGTCCCCGGAGGTGGAGGCGACTTTCATGAACTCGCTGAAGTCCAGGTTCTCATAGCCCGCCTGGTTGACCACGATGTTGATCATTTCGATAAGGCAGATGATATTCTTGTCGGTGGCCCGCAGAACTTCCAAAAAGGAAACGTTCTCGTTTTCTATGCCTTCGCCGTTGGCGACAGGCATGACCACGGGAACCTCTTCCTTGATGCCCTTTAGGGCTTGCTGGGCGGATTCCTGCTTTTTGTTGTCGTCATAGTAGAAGGGGAGAGTGACGGAGGCGATGACCACCGCGCCCTCGGAAGCGGCCATGTGGGCGATGACGCCGGTGGCGCCGGAGCCGGTGCCGCCGCTCAAGCCTGCGCTCAGGATGACGATGTCCGCGTCTTTCAATATCTCCCGGAGCTTGTCCGCGCTCTCCTGGGCGGCCTGGGCGCCCAGCATGCGGTCCTTGGCGGTGCCGATGCCGGTGGAGCCGATCTCCACTTTGTTTTGGAGGCTTTGGTTCTTCAGGCTGATGAAGTCGGTGTCCACGCCGTAAAACTCAAAGTTCTCGTTCAAGGTTCCGGCGTATTTTTTCTCGATGCTGGAGATGGTGTTGCAGCCGCAGCCGCCGACGCCGATGATTTTCACCAAAGGGGTTCTGTTTTTCATAAAAGGCTGAAAAGATTGAATAATCCGTTGGATTTGCGTTTGGGGGAATAGGCCTCTTCCTGGGCGGTGTAAACAAGCATTCCCAGGACCGTGGAGGATCCGGGATCGGTTTGGAACTTGTTGCCGTAGTGCGGGGAGAAGAGTTTTATCTCCTTCACATCGCCGTCGGCGGCGGGCTCCTTCGGCACGATGGGGCAGGGAGTCTTGATCTCCACGGAGGTGAATTCCCGGCGAACGTAATTGTTAAAGGTGGAGCGGGCGGCGTTGCCGGTCAGGAAAACGCCGCTCTGGATCTGCACCAGGACGCCTTTCTCTTTTATCATGTCCGAGATGTACTTGACGGTCTCCTCGGTCCTGCTCTGGATTATGGTCTCCACCGAGCGGTTCTTGTAAAGCTTGCCGCAGACTCTGATCTCCGGGGCGTCCTTGCTGAAATTTTGCTTGACTTCCTCCGCAAGGTTGAAGGGAATGCCCAGGCCCAAAGCCAGGTCGTTGGTGACATGGTCGCCGCCCACGGGGAAGTTGCCCGTCTCATAAACGATGCCGTCTTTCCAGAAGGCGAAACTGGTGCTTCCGGCGCCGGCGTTTATCACAAGCGAGCCTTTCTGCCGCTGCTCCGGAGTCAGGATAGCCCAGCCGTCCGCCACCGCGTCGAAGCAGTAGCATTCCACCGTCTGGCCGCTGGAATTAAGGACTCCCGCGATCTTGTCAAGCTCTTTTTTCTCCTGCAGTATGCCGAGCCCGCGGGCGCTGACTTTTTCGCCCTGGCTTCCCAGGACGTCTTCGATGCTGCGTTTCCTGACGCTGTCGATGAAGTAGTCTTTTATGTAAACATGGACGGGACTCTTGTCCTTGTGGGTGAAGCGCTTCTCAAATTTTTCATCGATCTCCGAGAGAAGCTTTTCCGTAACGATGCTTCCCTTGTTGTTGTTGTCCACCGTTATGGTCTCGATGTCGCTGGTTATTCCGGCGCCTCCGACGCTGACTATGACGCCCTTGATGGTGTAATCCATCCGGCTCTTAACGTCGTTTTCCGCCGCCAGGACGGCCTGCTTGATCGCTTCGGCAGCCTTGGTCTGGTCCTCTATCCGGCTTTTTATTATGCCCTGGGAGGAGGCGGTGCCGTAGCCGATGACTTCCAGGGAGCCGTTTTCGCCGAGCCGGCCGATGGCGGCCCTCACTGTCTGCGTCCCCAGATCGATAGCTGAGATTATTTTTTCTTTTGCCATGTTTTTAGATGTATTTGCAGATTACCGCCACGTCTTCGTAGCGGGCGTCGATCTTGACAGCGTTGCGGCCCTGCTCCCTGAGGGCTTTGATAACTTCGAACACTTTGGCCACCGCGTCCTTGGAATATTCCTGCTCCAGGAAGATCTCGTCGATGGAGGCGGTCTTGATTATTATGGCGTCTTCCTTGGTGACGTCCACGCTTTTGACGGTCAGGAACGTCCTTTCCGGCCCGTGCTTGATGAGCTTGAGGTATTTCATCGCCGTCAGTATTTTTTCATCGGCGCACCTGGTCCTGGAGCGGAGTTCGTTGAAAGTGTATTTTGTTATGACGACCGGAAGGTTGGAGTGGTTCTCAAGCTTCTGCTCGCTCAGGATGTGGCCGGATTCGTCTATGGGAAGGATCTTCTGGTCTTCAGTCTTCAGGATCGCTATGGGCTCCCTTTCCTTCACGGTGATGATGATCTTGTCGTTCAGGCGCTTCTCCACCACCGCCTCCCGGATGTCCTGGTGGGTCTCTATTTTCCTTTTGATCTCCTTGAGGTCCACGGTGTAGTAGTACATGTTGGAGTGCAGGCCGCCCCTTTTGGTGATGGACATTTCGTCCACGCTGTTGTTGCCCCTGATCTCGATGCTTTTGATCCTGTAGTCCTCGGAATACATTATGCGGCGCATGAAAAGGCCTATGCCCAGGATGATGATGCAGAAGGTCACGACATAGGCGAGAGATTTCAGGAAACTCTTCGCGAAGTCGTTCAGTCTGGCCTTCGTGACTTCCGGGCGGCGGGCCGCTTTTTGGTTTTTCGGTACGTACATGTTGCCTCTATTGGTTTTTTAACATCTCATGAGCCAGGCCGGAGAGAGCTCCGGCGCCAGTAAAAAGCAGGGTGTGGGGGAAATTCCAGCTTGCGCTTCTCTTGAGAAGAAGCGCGGGTATCTCGGCGGGCGTGTTGACATACTCCGCCTGTCCGCCCATATTCAGGACGGCTTCGTAAAGTTCTCTGCCTCCTATCAGGTTTTTGCTTTCCCCGGCGCTGTAAACGTCCGTCAGTATAAGGTTGGGCGCTTTCGAAAGAACGCGGGCGAATTCCGGAAGCAGCTTTTCCGTGCGGGAAAAGCGGTGGGGCTGAAAGACCACCGTCAGCTCGCCCTCCAAACGGGAGGCGGAAATAAGGAGCGCCTCTATTTCCCTGGGATGGTGGGCGTAGTCGTCGATTATTTCCGCACCGTGCCATTTGCCAAGGCGCTCGAAGCGTCTGTGGGCGTTTTTGAAAACGGCGAGAGAATCCCTCAGCAATTCGGGATCGACTCCGGCGGAAGCGGCCGCAGCCAGGGAAACGACGGCGTTGAAAACGTTGTGGCGTCCCGGAAGCGGGCAGACGAAGGGCAGGCTCTTTTCCTCGCCGCCGTTTTTGCAAAGCAGCGAAAAGGCGGAGGAAAGAGAGGAGAGAAGGATGTCGGTTCCGGCGTAGTCGGCGTTTTCCTGAGCCAGCACGCCTATGCCGCACTTGATCTTTGTGACGTCGGGCCTGGCGCCCGCCGCCAGCTCGGCGCAGACAGGATCTTCCGCATTGTATATGAGGGTCCCGTTTTTCACGATGTTTCCCACATAGACGGCGAAGGCTTCCTTGATGGCGTTCATGTCCTTGTAGTAGTCAAGATGGTCGGCGTCCACGTTCAAAAGCACCGCGATATCCGAAGAATAACGTTTGAAAGAGCCGTCGCTCTCGTCCGCCTCCAGCACCAGATAATTTCCTTTGCCCACCGTGAAATTACCCCGGAAGGCCGGAACGTATCCGCCTATGATGGCGTTCGGATCAAGGCCTCCGTCCTTCAGAAGGCAGGCGATCAGGGAGGAGACGGTGGTCTTGCCGTGGGCTCCCGCCACCGTGACGGCCTTGTAACGCCTGGCGATCTGGGCCAGCAGTTCCGAGCGGTGCAGGAAGGAAAGCCCCAGCTTTTTGGCCTGCAGAAGGTCGGGGTTGTCCTCGTGGATGGCGCTGCTGTAAACGAAGACGTCGCAGCCCTCGACCAGGGAGCCGTCCTGTCTGGCGGCGCACTCTATGCCGTCTTTTCTCAGGTCCTCAAGTTCCTCGGACTCCTTGATGTCGCTGCCGATGACCTTGTAGCCCGCCCTGGCCATGAAGTGGGCCAGAGGGTTCATGCCGCAGCCGCCGATGCCGCAGAAATAAAATCTTAAGTTTTTAACGTCTTCTATGTTTGTCATTGCGCAATGATGAAATCAAGCAGTTCTTTGGAGGCGTTTCCTTTGGCCAGCGACCGTCCCGCCTCCGACATGGCGGAGAGGAGTATCCGGTCTTCCAAAAGTTTCGTGAGCTCCTCCCTGAGCGTTTCGGCGTTGAGGTCCGCTTCCCGGCATATCCGGGCGGCTCCCGCTTCTTCCAGGACGCGTGCGTTGGCCATCTGGTGGTCGTCCGCAGCCGTTGGCAGGGGAATGAGGATGGCCGGCAGCCCGGTGGCGCAGATCTCGGTTATGGAGAGGGCGCCGGAGCGGGCGACGCAGAGCGTGGACGCCCGCATCAGGGAAGCCATTTCCTCGAAGAAGGGGAAGATCCAGAAACGCAGTCCGGAGACGGCGTAGATGTTCTGCAACAGCACCTGGTCGTTCCCGCCGCAGATATGGACGACCTGCAGCCTGGGGAAGCGGCTCTTCAGTTTCGGCAGCGCCTCGGAGCAGAGAAGGTTGATCCTGTGGGCGCCCTGGGAGCCTCCGAAGATCAGAAGCAGGGGTTCGTTTTCCGAAAAGCCGGGAAGCTGTTTCGAAACGTCCGCGGGAGGAAGGCGGAAGGCTTTCCTCAAGGGATTTCCCGTGACGGCGAAGGAGTCTTCTTTTTTAAGGGAGGCTTTAAGTTTTTTCATCAGGGGATGCTCGGAGGGAAGCCCGCAGGCCACCCTGACCCCCAGCTTGGCCATCGTCCTGGTGACGCGGCCCGGAATGGCGTTGGATTCGTGGATGACGGCGTTTTTCCTCAGAAGGACGGAAGAGCAGAGCAGCGCTCCGCTGGTGTATCCGCCGAAGACCGCCACGGCGTTCGGCCTCAAAAACAAAAGCAAAAGAAAACTTTTGCAAAAGCCCGCGATGTTTATGAATAGATTCCTGATCATCCTGAAGCCTCTGCCCCTGGGGGCCGAGGGCACGGAATAAAAGTCAAGGCCGTATTTTTTGGCGATCTCCTCCTCCATGGAACGCTTTCTTCCTGCGAAATAGATCTTCGCTTCGGGATAGGTCTCCCTTATCTCCTCGCACAGCGCCACCGCCGGCATGATGTGTCCGCCGGTCCCGCCTCCGCTCACCAGTATTCTTTTCAGTTCTTTCATCTGGCGAGGGTGCGGCTGACTACGCTGTGATGGCGGGTTTGCGGCTTCAGTCCGTTCTTGGCCATATTCAAGAACAGGCCGCAGGCTCCCAAGAGGAAGAGCAGCGAGGATCCGCCGTAGCTGATGAAGGGAAGTCCCATGCCTTTGTTGGGAAGTATATCCGCTACGACGCCGATGTTGATGAAAGCCTGGCAGCCTATGACCAGCGTGATGCCGGCGGCGGTGAGCCGGCAGAAGTTGTCGGTCATGCCGGAGATCATCCGCCACATTAAAAGGACGAGGAGGATGAAGGCGCAGATGACTCCCGCGGTGCCGCAGAAGCCCAGCTCTTCCCCGATGACGGCGAAGATGAAGTCGGTGTGAGCCTCTGGCAGGTACTCCATTTTCATGAGCGATTCGCCGATGCCGAGCCCGGTCAGCTTGCCGGAGCAGATGGCCATCAGGGCCTGCAGGTTCTGGTATCCCGTTCCCAGCGGATCGGCCGCGGGGTTCAGGAAGGACAGAAGCCTTTTGACGCGGTAGGCTTCATGGGAAATGTAGTAATACGCCGGGATCAGGGACAGCAGGAAGCCGACGAGCAGGTAGCGGATCTTCATGCCTGCCAGGAAGCAGACGGCTCCTCCCACCAGGGCGATCAGCGCGGGGGTTCCGAGGTCTTTGCCGGCCAATGCCAGGACAAGGCCTATCCCCATGATGACGGCGGGGCACAAGGCGCCTTTGATGAAGGTCCCGGCCTCCCTGGTCTCACGGTCATACCACCAGGCCAGCACCAATATCATGCTGAATTTCAGCGCTTCGGTGGGCTGGAAACGCATGAAGCCAAGGTTGATCCAGCGCCTGGCGCCGTTGACCGTGACGCCCAGGGGGGAGAATACCAGAATGAGGGAAAGAAGGGCGATAAGATAAAGCAGCGGAGCGAGGCGCCTGACCCATTCCAGGCGGACGCGGTACATGACATACATCGCGACGAAGCCCAAGACGAGCCACATCACCTCTTTCTTGAAGAAATAGTACTGGTTTCCGGAGTACTTGTGCTCGGCCACGAAAACGCTGGAGGAATAGACCATCAGCGCTCCGAAGCAGCAGAGAGCTATCACAAGGCAGAGAAACAGCCAGGGAAGTATGTTGTCAAGCTTTTTCACTTTCGCCCTTCGGCAATGATTTTATCTGGCGGGGACTTTGATAACCTGGCCGATCTGCAGCTTGTCGCTGGAGGCGTTGTTCATGGACATCAGTTCCTCCACGGAGGAATTGAAACGCCTGGCAAGTTTCCAATAGCTGTCGCCGGCCTGCACGGTGTAGGACTGGACGCCGGTGGGGGCGCTTTGGGTCTGGGGGGCGCTCTCGGGCGCGGTCACTACGGAAGATATGCTGGGGGAGACAGGGGCGGTCGCCGGAGCGCTGGTGACGGCGGAAGTTTCGGAACTGCCGGCTCCGGGGATCTTGAGGACCTGTCCGACCTTCAGCAAAGAGGTGCGGGAAATGCCGTTGGCTTCGCAGATGTCGCTGACCTTGAGGCCGTATTTTTTGGCGATCTTGATCAGGTTGTCGCCGGCCTGGACGGTGTAGGTGTTGCCGCTCGTCACAACGCTGGTCTCAGCATATCCGGAGGAAGAGGAAGTCCCGGAGTTGCCCTGGTAAAGATAGCCGGAGTTGGGGGCGGTCACCACGGTGGTCTCGGTGGCGGGCTTGGGCTGCAGAGTGCTCTTCGTTTCGGTCTGGCTTACGGGAGCGGTGCCGACGCCCGAGAAGCCGTCGCCGGAGGAAACGTTCGTATCGCCGGTGGGAGGAGGCAAAACGGAAATGGTCTCGCGGTCCGTCAAAGGTTCCAGAGTCTTGTCGGTGTTGGGGCCCCACACGGAAACGTTGCCGGAGGGCACGGTATACTGGTCGTTGATGCCCGCCTCGTCCTGATAGAGCGAATCGTCGTTCTGCACTCTCAAAGGCTTCTGCATCTCCACGCTGTCAACGTAGGTGACCTGGGCCGGAGTGGACTCGGGATAACTGTCGATGTCCTGGTAGGACGTGCCGATGGTGTTGAGGTCTTTCTCAACCAAGGCTTCGATGGTGTCCGGAGAAGTCAGCTCCAGAGTGACGTCGGTGCGGGGTTCGCTTTTGGCGCACCCGAAGAAGGCTATGCCCACGAGACTGACCGTGAACAGGAAGATAAGGAATGATTTGTTCATATGGCTCTCCTCTCTTTTTGAGGTTGGTTAATCACTTGGTTAGGTCTTGGGAAAGTTTTCGTGACAGCTCCGCAAAGTCGTCGCCCCTTTCCTCGTAATTTTTATACATGTCGAAGGAAGCGCAGGCCGGCGAGAGCAGTACGGTGCCTCCCTCCTTCATAAGTTCGTATCCTTTCTGAACGGCGTCCTTCATGGTCTTGGCCTGGACGGTGGGGAATTCGCCGCCGAAGATCATCTGGAATTTCTCTGTGGTGGCGCCCAAAAGGATGACATGGGAAACCTTGCCCTTCATGTAGGGAATGAGCATTCCGTAGTCGCTGCCTTTGTCGTAGCCTCCCAGGATCAGGGCTTCCGGGTACTCGAAGGCCATGACGGCTTCCACCGTGGCCTCCGGGTTGGTGCCCTTGGAGTCGTCCACGAAAACGGTGTCGTTGATCCTGGCCACGGTCTCTATCCTGTGGCTCAGGCCCTTGAAAGTCATGCAGGCTTCCCTGATGGTGTTTTCATCGACGCCCAGGACTTTCGCAGCGGCCATGGCGCAAAGGAGGTTGATGTGGTTGTGCCGGCCCTTCAGGAGCATGTCCTTGGGGGCGCCGCAGGAGCATTCCTCTCCGCCCAGCGTGAGGGTGAAGCGGCCGTCCTTCAGAACGGCGCGGTCGGAAGCTTTTATCTCCTCGTCTTCGCCGGTCTCGTCCACCCAGACGGGGCGGAGCTTGAAAGCGGAGATGAGGTTCTGCTCGTTTTTCTTTTCCTGGTGCCAGACGATGGCCGTGGAGCCCGGTTTCTGATGGCGGAAGATGTTTTCCTTGGCGGAGCGGTATGCTTCGATGTTCTGGTAACGGTCCAGATGGTCCGGCGTGAGGTTGAGCCAAACGGAAACGGCGGGGGAGAACTCCTTGATGGTCTCCAGCTGGAAGGAGCTCATCTCAAGGACCAGGATATGCTCGTCGGTGGTCTCCAGGGCGTATTCGCTCAGCGGCACGCCGATGTTGCCGGCGGTGACGTGGGGGATCTTGGCAACGTCCAGGATGTGAGACACAAGGGACGTCGTGGTGGTCTTGCCGTTGGTGCCGGTGATGGCGACGATCCTGCCCTTGCAGTATCTGACGGCGAACTCCACTTCGCCCACCGCTTCGATGCCCATTTCCTGGGCCCACTGGACAGCTTCGTTGTCCTCGGATACGCCGGGGCTCAGAACCAGTATGTCGGCTCCTTCCAGGAAAGTCCTGGAATGGCGGCCTATCTCAACATAGGCGCCCTGGGAGCGCAGCTGCTTTGCTTTTTCCAACATGGCGGAGGAGGGTTCCACCGTCCGCCCGTGGCTGAGGCAGTTGTCGCTTACGCTGACTTCAAAACCAAGCTTCAAAGCAAGGTTTGCCGCGGCCAGGCCGCTTTTCGCTAATCCCATTATCGCTACGCGCATAGTGTCACTGAAGTTTCAAGGTTGCCAGGCCGATGATGGCGAAGATGAGGGCCAGGATCAGGAAACGCGCGGTCACCCTTGTCTCCGGCCATCCTTGTATCTCGAAATGATGGTGTATGGGGGCCATGCGGAAGATCCTTTTGTGGCGGACTTTGAAAGAGGCCACCTGAAGGATGTCCGAGAAGGCTTCCATCACGAAGATGAAACCGATTATGAGAAGCAGCACTTCCTTGCGGACCAAAAGCGCCGTGATGCCGATGGCGCCGCCCAGGGCCAGGCTGCCCGTGTCGCCCATGAAGACCATGGCGGGATGGGCGTTGTACCAGAGGAAGCCCAAACCGGCGCCGCCGATGGCGGCCAAAAAGACCGTCAGTTCCGCGGCCTCCCTGGCGTAATAGATGTTCAGATAGTTGGCGATGGTGACGTTGCCGGCGCAGTAGGCCAGGATAAGGTAGCTCATGGCGGCGATGGTCACCGTGCCGATGGCAAGCCCGTCAAGTCCGTCTGTCAGGTTGACGGCGTTGGAAGTGCCGACGATCACAAGCACGGCCAGGATGATGTAGTAATATCCGAGATTCTCAATAACGGGGTTTTTCAGGAAGGGCACGTAGAAGGGGAAAGAGTCCTTGCTGAAGAATATCAGTATCAGCGCGGCCGCGAGCGCCACCGCGGACTGGACCACCAGCTTGGTCTTGCCGGAAATGCCGGCGGCGTTTTTCTGCTTGACCTTGGTGTAGTCGTCCGCAAAGCCCAGGAGGCCTAGCGACAGAAAGACGCCCAGCGCCAGGAAGGTGTAGAGGGAGAACTGGGCCCAGAGAAGCGTGGAGACGCAGACCGACAGAATGATCAGAAGACCGCCCATGGTGGGAACGCCTTCCTTGTTCTTGTGCAGAAGATGCAGCGGGGGACACTCGTCGCGCCTGATCTCCTGGCCGATCTTCATCATGTAGAGCCAGCGGATCATGACCGGGGCCAGAATGAGGCTGATGAGAAGCGAAGTTATGGCTGCGCCGGCGGAGCGGACAGAGATGTACTTGAAGACGTGGAAGACGGAAACGCTTTCCGAAAGCCAGCCAAAAAAGATGTAGTAAAACATTTTACCCCCTGTTATTTTTAAAATTTGTCGGCAGGACGTTGCGGACAGCGGTAAAGAATACCGCCGCCCGCAACCGGAATGCGGATGTAGAGACGGCGCTCTCTTTGGTGTGTGTGTTCGTGTATGGGGAAGGGAAAAGCGTTCCGCCAATCACCGCACACATTCCGTTCCTGCTTTTAATGTCTATGTTCATCACGTTTATTTTTCCAATGCGAAAAAGTAGTCTTCCAGTTTGTTGGCCCGGGAGCCTTTGAAAAGCACCAGGTCGTCTTTCTTTATGTATTCCGCCAGTTTTTCCGCGGCGTCGTCGATCTGGCAGACCTCAACGAAGCAGCCTTTGCCCGCGGCTTTGGCGCCCGCGAGATAATGCTCCGCGTTCTCTCCTATGACGAAGAGGGCGTCCAGGAATTCGCCGGCTTTTTCGCCGGCGGCGTAGTGGGCTTCCCTGGCTTTTTCGCCTATTTCCAGCATGTCTCCGAGGAAAGCGATCTTCCTTCCTTCGCAGGGCATATCCTTCAGCATGCCAAGGGAAGCGGAGAGAGAATCAGGATTGGCGTTGTAGCAGTCAAGGATGAAGGTCGCGCCCAGGGCCCTGTGGATCTCGTTGCGCAGCCTTTCTCCCTGCACGCTCTCCAAGCCTTTTTTCAAATTTTCCAAAGGAATATCCGGGATGAGGGCGAGGGAACCGGCGGCTGCCGCCGCAATGTTGAGGGCGTTGTAGCCGCCCAGCACCGGCACGGTCATTTCCGCTTTGCCTGCGGGAGTTGTCAATTCTCCCCTAAGGCCTTCGCCGGATTCTTTTGTGATCCTGAACTCCACGTCGCCGCCTTTTCCGAAGCTGATGACTTCCAGGCCCAAATGTTTCGCCATGCCGGAAAGCTTTTCAAAGAAATCGCACTCGAAGGGCAGGGCCACCCGGCCGCAGGGAGGCACGCCCCGGAAGATCTCGCCCTTGGCTTCCGCGATGTTTTCCCGGGAGCCAAGGAACTCTATGTGGGCGCTGCCGATGTTGGTGATGACGGCGGCTTCCGGCCTGGCCAGGCGGCTCAAGGCCAGGATCTCGCCCTTGTGGTTCATGCCCATCTCCACCACGGCGCAGGAATATTCCTCGCCGAGGCGCAGGAGCGTCAGAGGCAGCCCGATCTCGTTGTTCAGATTTCCTTTGGTCACCAATGTCTCGCCAAGTGTCCCCAGGATGGAGCCCAGCATGTTCTTGGTGGTGGTCTTGCCGCAGGAGCCTGTCACCGCCACCATGGGTATCTGGACCCTGGCTCTCTGGTAAGCCGCCAGGTCCTGGAGGGCCTTGACGGTGTCCACAACCCTGTAGCAGGGGAGGAGGCCGCACTCGCAGCTCAGAACGCAGGCCCTGGCGCCTTTCTCCGCGGCTTTGGCGGCTATTTCCAATTTGTCGCCGCCCTTCAAGCCCACGAAGAGATCTCCTTCTTTCAGTATCCTTGTGTCAACGCACACCTCCATGGCCTCCGTCGGCGGGATACCCTGAAATTCGAAGCCCTGGCCCAGCGCTTCCTCTATGTCCTTGTGAGTGAACTTACGCATTTTCTATCTTCGCGATGATCTCTTTGGTGATCCTTCTTTCGTCACAGTCGTAAAACACGCGGTTGATCTCCTGGTAGGTCTCGTGGCCTTTGCCGGCTATCAGCACCACGTCCCCGGATCTGGCGGAGCTGACGGCGTAGGCAATGGCTTCCTTGCGGTCGAGGATGACTTTGTAATTCTCGCCGCTCATGCCGGATCTGATGTCGGCCACGATGGCTTCCGGATCCTCAGTGCGGGGGTTGTCGGTGGTGATGACCACCATGTCCGCCATCTCCTCCGCGGCTTTGCCCATCCTGGGACGCTTGGTGCGGTCCCGGTCTCCGCCGCAGCCGAAGACGATCCAGAGCCTGTTCTCCGTGATTTCCCTGAGGCATTTCATGACGTTGCGCATGGCGTCGTCCGTGTGGGCGTAGTCGATGACGATGACCAATCCCAGTTTGTTGGGCATAAATTCAAGCCTTCCCGGAACGGGAGGCAGGGCGGGGCAGAGGGAGAGGGCCTTCTCCTCCGAAAGACCGAAGGAACAGGCCACCGCCAGGGCGCCCATGACGTTGGCCACGTTGTGGCGGCCGAGGTAATTTATCTTTATGCGATGATCCTTTTCGAAGGCTCCCTTCAGGGTGAATTCCGAACCGTCGCGCATGACCGAGATATCTTCCGCTTTTATTTCCGCCTCTTTGCCGGAGGTGGTCATGGTGACCACGCGTTTTCCTTCTTCCTTAAGCTCTTTGGCGAGCCTTTCGCCCCATTCGTCGTCCACCATGACAAAGCAGGAGGCGTCTTCCTTGCAGTGCTCGAAGAAACGTCTCTTGGCCTGGTAATACTCCTCCATGGAGTGGTGGTAGTCCAGATGGTCCTGGGTGAGGTTGGTGAAGACCAGGGCGTCGAATTTCAAATCGCCTATTCTTTTCTGGACAGCCGCATGGCTGGAAACTTCCATGACCACGGCGTCCGCGCCGGCTTTGTCCATGACGGAGAGCAGTCCGTAAAGTTCGAACACGTCCGGCGTGGTGCGGGAGGCGGGTTTCTTAAGATCTTTTATTTCGTAGGAGATGGTGCCGATCAAGCCCACCGTGAGACCCATGGCGCTCAAGAAATTCCTGACGACATAGGCGGAGGTGGTCTTGCCGTTGGTGCCGGTGATGCCGACGAGTTTGCACTTCGGCTGTCCGTAGAAGCGGTGGGCCAGAAGCGAGAGAGTGTCTATGTCCTCTGATATTTTCACCACGGCGACGTTGTCCGGGACTAATTTCGGAGGCTCGGTGACGAAAATGGCGGAGGCGCCTCTCTCCACCGCGTCGGATATATAGATGGCGCCGTCTGACAGCGCGCCTTTCTTGGCCACGAAGACAAAGCCGGGCTTGACCTGACGGCTGTTCAGGGAAAGGCCGGAGATCTCGATCTTGTCGTTCCCCTGGAGCAGAGCGTGGGGGACGTTTTCCAAAAGTTCATTCAACAGCATATTTATCCTCCCTTTGATTTTCCTCCTCAGTCTCATAATCGGCCGGCACCTGCAGGTGCTCAAGGGCGGCTTTGCAGACTTCCCTGAATATGGGCGCCGCAACTTTTCCGCCGTAGATTGATTTTCTCGGGTTGTCAACGACGACCACGCAGACAATTCTGGGATTGTAAGCGGGAACGAATCCGGCGAAGGAGGCCACGTAGTTCTTCTTGGAATAGGTTCCGATGGCCGGGTCGTATTTCTGGGCCGTGCCGGTCTTGCCGGCTATTTTGTATCCCGGGATCGCGACCAGTCGTCCGGTGCCGTCGTCGTCGGTGACGGCCACCATGGCGTCAGTCATGTCCAGGGCGGCTTTTTCCGAGATAACTCCGGATTGGGCCACGATGGGTTCGAAATAATTGAAATTCTTGGCTTCCGGGGAGATCGTGTCGTCCGCCATGTGGATCATTTTCACGAGCCTCGGCTTCATCCTGACGCCGCGGTTGGCGATGGTGCCGATGGCGGAGGCCATCTGAAGAGCGGTGACGGAGATCTCCTGCCCCATGGGGACGGATTGGATGGTGTAGCCCGACCATTTCTCAACAGGCTTCAGGCTGCCGGCGGATTCGCCTTCCATGATCTTAAGGTCGCTCTTGGAGCCGAAGCCGAAAGCTCTCAGGCCTTCGTACAGTTTTTTCTTGCCAAGCATCTCGGAGACCTGGCCGATGCCGATGTTGGAGGAATACTTGATTACTTCCTTGAAGGTCACCGTGCCCATCTTGTGATCGTCGTGCATCTTCCTGCCGTGCTCGGTTATCCAAAGCCCGTTTTTGCAGTCGATGAGGGTGGAGAGGTTCACCACGCCCTCGGTGAGGGCCAAGGAGCCGGAGATGGGCTTCATGATGGAGCCGGGCTCGAAGGGGTCGCTCAAAAGAATATTGTTGAAGATGCCTTCCTTGTAATCGCTGCGGGAATTGGGATCGAAGAAAGGCCAGGACGCCATGGCCAGGATGTCGCCGGTGGCGGGATCGAGCATGATGATGCCGGCCCTGGCGGGGGTGTATTCCTCCGCGGCTTTGGCCAGCTGTTCCTGGGCGATCTGCTGGAGCTTTTCGTCGATGGTGAGGAAGATGTTCTGGCCGTCCATGGGATCAAGGATCAGATCGACGCTCTTAAGGTCGAAGAAACGGCGCTGGCGGTTGTCCCGGAGGAAGGTGTTCCAGCCGTCGATGCCGGCCAGATAATGGTCGGCGCCTTTCTCGACGCCGAAGGCGCCTCTGCCTTCGCTGTCGCAGAAGCCTATCTGCACGCCGAAGAGCTCCTTCTTGGGATAGACGCGTTTCTCTTCATATTTGATATAGACGCCGGGAAGTTTTTTCTGGGAGGTAAGCGTCCTGATCTTGTGGCTCTCCGTGTCCATCAGGCCTTTGGCGATGACGTTGTAGCGGTTGGAGGCGGCCAGGTGATCGCGGATCTCGCTTTCGCTCATCTCCATTATTTCGCCCAGAAGCCTGGCTTCTTTCACGGGATCCTTGACCACGCCGGGGTCGCACCAGAGGGTGGGGGAGGTGGTGGAAAGCGCCAGGATGGCGCCGTGGCGGTCGCAGATCTGGCCTCTCTTGGCTTCCACTTTCACCGTGGTCCTGAGCTGGTCAAGCTTGCGGGCGTTGTATGCCGTCTGGTCCGTCATCTGAAGGAAATATACGCGTCCCAGCAGCGCCAGCAGCGCCAGCGTCAGGATTCCCATAAGAAAATGTATTTTTTTCGATCCCGGTCTCATTATTTATTACGTACGCTTTAACGTTGGGCGGACTCGCTGATATTTTCGCCGCGGGCCAGCTGCTGTTCTTCGTTCCTTTCCTGGTCGATGCCGCTGGGTTTCTGCAGATTAACGATGCGGCTCAGTTTCGTTTTGCGCAGGTGAATGCCGTATTCCTGCAGCGCTTTCTCCACATACTCCACGGCCCTGACCTTTTCCAGTTCGGATTTCGTGAAGTCCCTGTCCCGGCGCAGACTGACGATCTCGTATTCCAGGTTGGCGATCCTGAACTGGACGTCGGCTTTCTTTTTGCTCGCGTTGATTAGTCCGAGGCAGAAGACGACCACGAGAAAGAGAAGCGCGCAGAAGATCGCGCAGATCTTGAAATTCATGTTCGGTCCTTCGGACTTTTTCGCGTTTTGTTTACTGTAGATCACTCTTGGCATTCTTGTCTCCTTGGTCGGCAGTTTTCTCGAAAACTCTTAAAAGGGCGCTGCGGGATCTTGGGTTTTCCGCTATCTCCTTTTCTCCGGGAGTCAGGGGTTTCTTGGTTATGATCGTTCCTTTTCCTTCCTGCTTGAAATTCCGGAAAAGGTTTTTCACTATCCTGTCCTCCCCGGAATGGAAGCTGATGACCACCAGACGTCCGCCCGGCGCCAGAAGTTCCTCGGCTCCGCACAGCCCTTCTTCCAGCGATTTGAGTTCGTGGTTCACGGCTATGCGCAGAGCCTGGAAGACCCTTGTGGCCGGGTGGACCTTGGAACGCCGGAATCCGAAGCGGTAGTAAACGCCGGAGACCAGCGAGGCAAGCTCCTCCGAAGTCGCGAAGGGGCGAGTCTTCCTTCTGGCCGCTATTGCGCGGGCGATGGGCCTGGAAAAGCGTTCGTCGCCGAAATTGAAGAAAATGTCGGCCAGCTCGTTTTCCGGGCAGGTGTTCAAAAGATCTGAAGCCTTCAGGAGTTCGTTGCGGTCGAGACGCATATCCAGGGGGCAGTCTCTCTCAAAGCCGAAGCCTCTCTCGGGATCGTCCAGCTGTTTGGAAGAGACGCCGCAGTCGCAGAGTATGGCGTTGAAGTCTTTGAGACCCAGTTCGGCGCAAACCTCTCTTACCTTGGCGTAGTCGGAATGCCTCAGGAGAAAATCGCCGCCGACTGCTTTGAGATTCTCGTATGCCAGAGGCAGAGTTTCCGTGTCGCGGTCCAGGCCCAGAAGAAAACCGGAAGGAGCGATAGCTTTCAAAATGGCTGCGGAGTGACCCGCCAATCCGACCGTCATGTCCAGGCAGCGCTGGCCGCTTTCAAGCCGCATGTAAGAGCAAACTTCCGAAAGCATGACGGGGATGTGTTCCATTTTTTACCTCGGTTCTTTTCTGCTTTCTGCGATTTCCTGCATGTTCTTTCCGAGATTGGCGATGTTGGCGGCA
Organism: bacterium; assembly: GCA_017557885.1. Classification (GTDB taxonomy): domain Bacteria; phylum Auribacterota; class UBA3054; order UBA3054; family UBA3054; genus UBA3054. The sequence goes on from JAFYXV010000007.1 coordinate 183,724, forward strand.
AATTCCGCCGCGTAAGCTTCGCTGTTCCAGATCTCCATATAAGAGGAGACGCCAGCGACAACAACTTCTCCTGTCAGCCCGGCCCAGTCTCTCAGATTCTTGGGGATCGTGAGTCTGGAATGGGAGTCCATTTCGAGTTTGCTGCCGCCCAGCAAAGCGCGCTTCATTTCCTCGGTCTTGGCGTCGTAAGGGTCAAGCTCCTCGAGCATCGTAAGGCTCTTGGAGAAGTCCTCCCAGTCGTAGAGACGCAAAAATTTCTTGCGACCGTAGGTGACGAAAAAGACCTTCGCGTCGTTCACGCGGCAGAATGCCGGAACGGCTATGCGTCCTTTCGCGTCGACCTTCAAAGAGGCGGTTCCTATGTACCTTTCTTTAGCCATTGGTTAATTGATTTTGGAAATGGGTTGAACACACACAATCTGTTAAAAAACACACTCCGATTTTTTGTTCGCGACATATTATATCCCACTTTGTCCCACAAAGTCAAGACCCCCTCCCGTACCACCCCTCACAAAGAGGGGGCTTTCTAAAATAAAATACTTAATATAAGTATGTTATATAGTAAGATGAAAGTGGGTGAGAAAAACGCTCCCGACGATCTGGAAGGCGAAAATTTAGACTTTTGCTTGTGGATAAGTTGTGGGTAAAGATGTTTTTTCTAAAAATGTGGGACTAAGTGGGAAGAGGTTTCGGAACCCGGGAAAATCCGGGCTGCGTATTGCCTGAAGGCCCTGTTTTTGTTAAGATAAATATCAATATGAATAACGTAAAAACTTTTATTCTTGGCTTGGACGGCGCAGACTGGTCGGTGCTGGAGCCTCTGATCAAAGAGGGAATATTGCCGAATTTCAGCCGCCTTTATTCCGGAGCGCACGGGCCTTTGGACAGCACCTGCCCGCCGCTTACGCCGCCGGGCTGGACTTCCTCCGTGACCGGACGCAATCCCGGCAAGCACAATATTTTCGATTTCTTCTCCTACAGCGGCAGGGATTACGACCTTCACCTTACCAACAGGAAGGACAGGGCCTGCCGGGCTATTTGGAATTACGTTTCCGAGGAAGGGGGAAGAGTCCTGGTCATGAACGTGCCCCATACCTATCCTCCGGAAAAAGTCAACGGGTACCTGATCTCCGGCTTCGGCACGCCCGAGTGGGACTGCGCTTACACTTTTCCTCCGGAACTGAAAAAGAGGATCCTGAAAGGCCATCCCTCTTTCAAAGTGGACATGCCCTCCAGGCTTCTTCACGAGGGAAATTTCAAGGCTTTCACCGAGCAGGTGAACGCCCATTGCGAAGAGCAGTTCAAAGTCTTCACGGAGCTTTACGCGGAACTGAAGCCCCATTTCGCCATGTTCGCCTTCGTGGAGATGGACAGGCTTTTCCATTTTTTCTGGAAGGAGAACATGGTGGAGAAAAAGGGGCCCTACGCGACGCTCTTTCGGGACCACTTTGTTTTTCTGGACAAACTTTTAGGCCCCTTCCTGGATTCCCTGGACGATCAAACGGCCGTGATGGTCATTTCCGACCACGGTTTCGGGGAAGTCAAAAAGGACATTTACGTCAACAACTGGCTCAGGGAAAAAGGCTATCTCGCCGTTAAGGAAGGCAAGGACGCCGTAAAGGAAGGCACCGTTCCCGCCTGGAAACTTAAGACCGCCGCTTTCCTCGACAAGATCGGTTTGTGGGGGGTATACCTGAAACTCAGGCGCGCCCAGCTGGAGAAAAGCAATTCCGCCGGCGCGGGAGCCGAGACTGTGCGTTCCGCCACGGCTCTGAGCGCCGTTGACTGGGCCAAAACGAAGGCTTATTTCTCCTCCATGTCCGCCCGCTCCCTGCGGCTCAACCTGGAGGGCAGGGAATTCTGCGGCGTCGTGAAGAAAGAAGAATACGCGCAGCTGCAGGACAGGATCGCAAGAGAGCTTCTGGAACTGAAGGACGAGGACGGGACGCAGGTGATCACGAGAGTCTTCAAGCCCCAGGACGCCTATCGGGGCGAGCACGTTCTCTCGGCCTCGGACCTTTATCTGGAGCCGGCTCCCGGCTATTCCTTCAACCAGGGTTTCGCCGCCGGCGTAATCATGCCCAGCACCCAGCACGGTCAGCCCCGCTCCGGCGATCACAGGCAGTACGGCGTTTTCATGCTGCAGGGACCTCAGATCAAACAGGGCCTTTGCCTGGATGCGGAGATCATTGACGTGACGCCCACCATGCTGGCGTTGATGGGCATTCCGCTTTCCTCCGAACTGGACGGCAAGCCGCTCACGGAGGCAATGGATCCTGAATTCGTGAACGCCAATCCTGTCAGACGCTATCAGGAGGCGCCCTACGGGGAGTGCCCCAAGGGCGAGGAAGAAAACGAGGAAAAACTTCAGGAAAGACTGAAGGATCTGGGATATCTCTGATACGAAATGAAAAGCCGGCCTGTATTTTTTCCGATCCTTTTGATCCTGCTTTCCGTTTCCTGCTTAGCCCTGAAGGCGGAGGAGGTCCTGTGGCCTGTCTATGGCAAATATTCCCTTACGGGAGTGCGGGACCTGACGGTGGCGCTTGGCAACGACCAGCGCGTCAATCTTTGGTCCGCCATCCGGCGCGTCGCCAACGGCGGAACGGAGGGCGTTGACAAGCGGGTGGAGCCGGTTCTTTTCACCGAAAAAAAGATCGCTTCGCTCTGGGCCTGCACGCTGCTCGGGCTGAAAAACAAGGACGTTTACAAGATCAGGGAAGCCGTGACGGGCTACAGGGAGCTCAGGGGCGGCTATCCGGCCTTCATGCCCCAGCGCAGATGCTTCGCCACGCTTTCCAAAATACACGCCGCGCTGCGCTCCTCGCTGGAGCCTCTTGAAAGAAGGGAGGCGGACGATTGGCTGGTTGCCCTTTCCTCCCGCCGGGAGCCCGACGTCGACGACAAGGCGGCGGAGGCGCTGGGCGCGGCCTACAAAGTCTTCGCCGGCGTTGCCGTCGGAAGGATGGACGTCTCCACCCAGGGCAAGCTGGGCATGAAGAAATTTCTGCTCTCCCTCAACAAAGAAGCGGTGCCCACCGCCATGGAAGTCGGCGTCAGCCATTCCCTGCTCGAGAACTACTGCCTGGCCGCGGAAGTCTTCGCCGGAAGTTCCGACGATCTTTTCAAGATGGCGGCGAGATTTTCCAAAGGCGAGGATCTCGTCATCAAAGCCTGGGCCCTGAAGTTGGCGGAACTGAAGGACAGCTCGGACGTTCTGCCCGGACGCGGCTGGGAAAAGGACGCCCTTTTCTCTCCCGCCGCCGCTTTCATCCTGGCCTGCCGCTGCAACGTCGCCCTGAGCGACCTTGAGAAAGCGGCCAACGTCGACCCTTGCCTGGCGGCGTTTTATTACACTAGGACCGCCCAGGCCTCGAGGATCGCCGGCGAGCCTTTGATAACTTCTCCGGCCGGCACCGGCTGGCTGGTGGCCCGCTCCCGCGTCCAGAAAGGGCCAGAGGCCCGCTACCTCCGCTTGATCAGCGTGAGCGGCGGACGCTACGGCGATCTTCTGAGCCTTTTGTACAACGGCGGCGGCCGGACTCTGATGGGCAGAAAGAGCCAGCAGGACGGCGGCAGCCTCATAGGCCGGGAATATTTCACCCATACCGTCTCCTCCTCCACGGTTACTATCGATCACAAAAAGCAGAAGGCGGCGGCGGCCCGGGTGCTCTGCGCCGAAAACCGCCAGGGCCTGACTTTCCTGGATCTCGACGGCAGCCAGGCCTATGAAAAAATGGACGTTTACCGGCGCACTCTTTTCATGTGCGACGACTATTGCATAGACATTTTCTCCCTCGCCTCCAAGGAGCCTTTCATTGCGGAGTGGGTGATGGAGACTGAGAAAGACAGACCTCTCGTCCTCAAGGGGACCACCGCTCCGGAAATGAGCTATGAGATCAAAGACATCGCCAAGAGCTTCCTCGGCTCCGCCTGGCGGGAGCAGGCCTACCATACTCTGGAGGACGTTTCCTCCCAGCTGGCGGCCGCCCAATGGTCCTGCGATTTCGGCAACGGAGCGAAGACCACAATGCTCGGGCAAAGCGACACCAGGGTCATGACCGCCAACGCCGGCGGCGCGCTTTTGAAGACGGGGGATATAACCCACTACAGAAAAACCGACCAGTCCCTTCTCATAGCCAGACGCCAGAATGTCAAGGAGACCAGGTTCGCGGCGCTGCACGAGATCTATGGCGAGGCGCCTAAAACAAAAAGCTTCATGCGGCTGGAGGTGACCGGGGACGCCCTGGTCTTCGAGATCTCCTACGGCGACTATCTTGACTACGTTGTCGTTAATTTCGGGAAAGAGCCTTTGAGCTTCAACATTTCCGAAAACAAGATCATCAAAGCGAACGCTTCGCCTTACGCGTTCTTAAGGCTGCACCGGGAGCAGGAGATCCTATTGCAGGATCTGAACGCGGAGCTTGTTATTGAAAAAGATTAGTTGGATCAGGGGATTTTAATTCCTGATCTTTGAGCGGAAAGCCCGGGACTGAGAGCGGTTTTTCCGCTCTTTTTCTTTTTTTGGCTTTTTGCTACAATAAATCATTACATTAAAGGTAAATATATGCGTAAGATCATTGCCCTATTAGCGCTTTTCGCGGCCGGGACCCTTCTGGCCGAACCGGGCCTCATCAGGCTCAGGGGAAAAGTCATAGATCCCAAGGCGCCCGTTCTGGCCGCCCTGGGAAAGAGCGCCTCGACTCCCGATTCCAAAGGGCGCAGCCAGTATATCGTGCAGCCGAAAGCGCTTTTCAAAAACGAGGAGCGGGCTATGATCAGGGAAGCGGGGATAGTTTTCCTGGGCTTCATTCCTCCAGACGCTTATATCATTCTGGCGGGAGAGAAGGAGCTGGCGGACCTGGAAAAAATGTTCCCTCTGAACTATTGCTGCGAATATCTTCCGGAATTCAAGATCGGCGTGTCGGGCACGAAGCTTTTCTCCCTGACCGATCCGGAAACAAAAGTCCAAATCCGTCTTACGGACATCGACGTGGCGCCGGAGATCCTGGAGTATTTGCAGAGTCTGAGCGTCAGTGACGCGTCCGTCCTGCGTGAAAATCCTCCCGCCTTAAGCGCATCCTTAAATCACGAAACGATAATAAAACTCTCGGCCCGCTCGGAAGTCCTGGACATCAGCGAAGTCCATGAGATCATGCTGATGAACGACGCGGCCCGCTCCGCTTCGATGATGAACGTCGCGGCGATGAACACTTCTGGATACACCGGGAAAGGCGTGAAGGTCTGCGTGGCGGACACGGGATTGGACAGCGGAGATCTGAACGATATTCACCCTGATTTCGAAGACAAAAACGTCACCGGCGTTGTCTCCAGCACCAATTCGGGAAGGACGGACTGGAGCGATCTCCACGGGCACGGTACCCATGTGGCGGGATCCGCCGTCGGCACCGGAGCCTATTCCGGCGGACAGTATGCCGGCACCGCACCGGACGCGGATCTGTATTTCATCTGCATCGGCGGCGACGGCAGCTCCGTTTTCCCTCCGGAATTAATCGATATAAAAAACGCTTACAACAGCGGCGCCAGGGTGATGAACAACTCCTGGGGCGCGTATTCCCCCGCCATCTCCGGAGATTACACCCAGGATTCGGAGTTTTATGACTCTGTCTGTCATGATCATCCCGACTTTACGATCCTTTTCGCGGCCGGCAACAACAACAAGAAGATCGACACGACTGGCAATTGCACTCTGTCAACTCAAGCGGCCTGCAAGAACGTCATAACCGTGGGCGCTTCGGAAAACGACCGCCCGGAATACACGGCTACTTACGGACAACTATTCAGCAATGTGGCTGCTCCCTTCAACACCGACCAGGCGGGAAGCCCCCAGGACGGCACGCAGCAGGGCATGGCCTTTTTCAGCAGCCGCGGCCCCGCAAAAGACGGCCGCGCCAAACCGGACATCGTGGCCCCGGGAACGTTCATCTGGTCCACGGAGTCGCTTTACGACAGCAACAACAACGGCAACCGCAGCAGCTATTACACCACCATGTTCGGCACCTCCATGGCGACGCCGCTGACTTCCGGCGCCGCGGCGGACGCCGTGCAGTTCCTCAAGGAAGAAGGTTTCAACGCTCCCTCTTCCTCGCTTGTGAAAGCGCTTCTTATTAACGGCGCCAGGACCATGGGGACGGGGCAGTATGAAGACTACACGGAGATCCCCGACGAGAGCCCGAACTGCGTCAACGGTTTCGGACACGTGAACCTTTCCGAAAGTTTTTCTCCCTCAAACGGCAATCTTTTCCTTTACGAGGGAAGCATCAGCGACACCGACGATGAAAAGACTTACGTTTTCAGTAAGGCCGACGCCGGACCAATTTCCGCCACGCTGGTCTGGAACGATCCTCCCGGTACTGTCGGCGCGGCGCAGGCACTGGTGAACGACCTTGACATCGCCGTAAAGTGCGGAAATTACACTTTCTACTGCGACGGCTCTCCGGATCACTGCGACTCCCTTAATAATGTCGAACGTTACCGCGAAAGCGAATTCCCGTCTGGCAGCAACATAGAGGTAACAGTCAAAGGCTACAACGTCATGGACGGCCCGCAAACGTTTTCCCTCGTTGTCTCCGGAATGGACGCAGCCGTGGCCCCGGAACCATCCCTTGCTTTCGCATTTTTATTTTTCGTCCTTTTGCTAGCCCAAAAAAGAAAATAAAATCATGAAAAAATCATTGTTTCTCTCGCTTTTTCTGATCTCGCTCGCCGTTGTGGCAGACCCCGGTCCCATCAGGCTCAGGGAAAACGTCATCGACGCCAGGAACGCCGGCATACTCAGCGTGTCTGAAATGAAATGCGCTCCCACAACTCAAAACGAATACCAGTTCATTGTCCAGCCCGCCAAAAACTTCAGCTTTGAGGAAATGCAGGCCGTGGAGGACATGGGCATCGTCGTAACGGACTTTTTTCCGCCCAACGCCTATCACATGCTGGCGACCATGGAGGAGCTGGAGGATCTGAAAGCGCGATTCGAGATCCTTTACGCCGGGGAATATCTTCCGGAATACAAGACCAGCAGCGCCTCCGCCGAAGCCATGTCCATGAAAAGCGCCTCTTTTTCCGCTTTCATAATTCTCGCTTCCAGTTCAAAATACCATGAAGTGGAAAAGTTCCTCAAGGAAAACGGTGCGACCAGATGCGAGCTTTTCAGCGAGACCGCCGGAATGATCCGGGCAGACATCAAAAGAGAGCTGGTTCCGAAGCTTACCCGCCTTAGCGCCGTGGTGAACGTCGAGGAAGAGCCTGAGCTTACGATCGACAACGACGTCGCCAAGACAGAAGGATTGATGAACGTCGAGGCGGCCAACAATATGGGCTACACCGGCAAAGGCGTGACTGTGTGCATCGCCGACACCGGGTTTGACAGCGGCGATTCCAAAACCATCCATCCGGATTTCAAGGGGAAAAAGATCACCGGCGTTGTCTGCAGTTACAACACCTCCAGGACGGATTGGAGCGATCTGAACGGGCACGGCACCCATGTGGCCGGCTCGGTCTTGGGAAACGGAACGGTGGAGGAAGGCGTGACCGGCATGGCCCCGGACGCCGACGTTTACTTCATCTGCTGCGGCGGAGCCGGCAACGGAATAGCGGCCCCCGATGAAACGGACGTCAAGGCGGCTTATCAGGCCGGCGCCCGTATCATGAGCAATTCCTACGGAGCCGGCGCTGACGGCGAATACAACAGCAGCTCCCGCGCCTGGGACCAGATCTGCAGCAGATATCCGGAATACCTGGTGCTTTTCTCCGCCGGCAACAACAACAAAGACATCATAACGGAGGACAACTGCACCATCGGTTCGGCCGCCATCGCCAAGAACGTCGTCACGGTGGGCGCCTCCGAGAACTATCGCCCGGACGTGGAGACGACTTATTCTATTTTTGGCGCGCAGCCCGGCAGCGTCTTCTACGACGACAAAATAGCTTACCCCGCCAACGGCGTCCAGCAGGGGATGATGATGAACTCCAGCAGGGGTCCCGCCAAGGACGGCCGCATCAAGCCCGACGTCTGCGCCCCCGGCACCCAGGTCAAATCCACGGAATCGCTTTATGACTCCAAGAACAACGGGACAAGGCTGAGCTACTACACCCACATGTCCGGCACTTCCATGTCCACGCCGCTTGCCGCCGGCGCCTGCGCCGACATCAGGCAGTATCTTATGGAGAATGGCTTTGAAAAGCCTCCCGCGTCGCTTGTGAAGGCCGTCCTCCTGAACGGAACAAGGTCTATGGGCACCGGGCAATACAGGGCCAACAATGAAATTCCTCCCTACAGCCCGAACTGCGTGAACGGCTTCGGCCACGTTGACCTGAAGGAAAGCATCGCTCCCGGCTCAGGCCAGCTTTTCGCCATCGAGGACAGCGTTAAAAACACAGGCGACGAGATCACCTTCGCCTTCGACAAGACCACCCCCGGACCTCTTTGCGTCACTCTGTGCTGGACCGACAAGCAGGGAAGCGTGGGCGCGGAGAGAGCGCTTATCAACGACCTTGACCTGGTTGTGACCGCCGGCGAGAACACCTACCTTCCCAACAACTTGAGATCCGGCACCGACACCTTGAACGTCGTGGAAAAAGTCCGCGTGGAGGATTTTCCGCTTTGCGACAATATCGAGGTGATCGTCAAGGCCGCCAACATTATGCGCGGCCCCCAGATCTTCGCCCTGGCGGTTTCCGGCGTGGACGAACTGGTGCCCGAACCCTCCTTTGCTTTGCTTGCATTTTTAACCATTCTGCTTCTGGGCAGAAAAACCAAATAAATTACTATGAAAAAACTTTCTCTTATCTTTTTCGCAATGGCTGCCGCGGCTGTTTTCGCAAACCCGGGCGTCATTAAACTCAGCGAGTGCACGATCGATCCCTCCGCGGCGAGCGCTGCAGCCGCTTCCGTTTTTGAATGCGCACCCACGGCCCTGGGCGAATATCAGTTCATCGTGCAGCCTGAAAAGAATTTCAGCGCTCAGGAATTGAAAACGGCGGAATCGCTGGGCCTGAAAGTGATCGGGCATCTTCCGCCCAATGCTTACATCATGCTGGGAACCAAGGAGGCCTTGGGCAGACTTTGCGAGACCGAGAAGATACTTTTCTCCACGGAATACCGTCCGGAATACAAGACAGCCTCTTTTTTACGAAACAAAGTTTCCGCCCTTGGGGAAGACGCTTCGGAGATCTCTCTGCGAATCGTTTCAACGGAAGCGATCGAGAGCGTTAAAGCTTTTCTTTCCGAAAACGGCGCGACGGAGATCGTGACGCTTTCAAAGAATCCTCCCATAGTGGAAGCCAAGGTCCCATCCTCTCTTGTTGAAAGATTGGCGAAAAGAAGCGATATCCTGAGAATTGGTCCCAAACCGAAATGCCAGATCTTCAACAACGTGGCCAAGAGCGAAGATTTGATGAGCGTGGAGCCTCTCAACGACCTGGGCTATACGGGAAAAGGCGTGACGGTGGCCATAGCGGACACCGGCCTGGACAGAGGAAAAACAAGCGGCAATGACAACGAGCTGCACCCTGATTTCCAGGGCAAGCGCATCTCCGGCATCGTGTCCGAATACAACGTTACCCGCGACGCCTGGAACGACATTCATGGACACGGCACCCACGTGGCCGGCTCAGCCACCGGCACCGGAAAATTCTACGGCGGAACTTACGCCGGCACTGCTCCTGACGCCAACCTTTACATCGTTAACATCGGCGTCAGCAGAAGAGGCGATGTCGTAACGGTCTCGGAAAAGGACTTCCAGTCGGTTTACGATTCGGGAGCACGCGTCATGAACAACAGCTGGGGCGGCATGAATCCCGACGAATACGGCGCCTACACCGATTATACGGAATTGCTGGACACCGTGTGCAACGAATATCCCGACATGCTCGTCCTTTTCGCCGCCGGCAACAACAACGAGAAGATAGATTACGCCAACAACTGCACCATAAGCCCCCAGGCGGTCGCCAAGAACGTTCTGACCGTGGGCGCTTCGGAAACTTACCGTCCCGCAGTCTCCGAAACCTACGGCACGACCTTCAGCGTAAAAACCAAGCCTTTCAAAGACGATCCCGTGGCTGCCCCCGCAAACGGCACCCAGCAGGGCATGGCTTATTTCAGCAGCCGCGGACCAGCAAACGACGAGCGCTTCAAACCCGAGATCGTGGCTCCCGGAACCTATATCGTTTCCACGGAATCCGGCGACGATGCGGAGAACGAGTTGTATCTTCAAAGGAGAAGCTATTACACAATCATGTTCGGAACTTCCATGGCCACGCCGCTGACTTCCGGCGCCGCTGCCATGACGGTCCAGTATCTGAAGGAGAAGGGCTTCGAGAAGCCCTCTTCGGCGCTTTTAAAAGCGGCGCTTATCCACGGCGCCAGGAGCATGGGGAACGGCCAGTACGACAGCTATGTGGAGATCCCCGACGATTATCCCAACAGCGTGAACGGCTACGGCCATATCGACATGAAAAGGAGCCTGAGCAACGCCGTGATCTTTGTGGAGGGCGTCGTCAGCAATCAGAATGAAAAAGTGACCTATGTCTTTAAGAAAAACGAGATGGGTCCGGTGAAAGTCAACCTGGTCTGGACGGACGCTCCGGGCACTCCCGGCGCCGGCACGGAGCTTGTCAACGACCTTGACCTGCAGTTCTTCGACGGGCTTTACACTTATTTCAACGGCGGTCAGATGGTCCACAACGAATCCACCAACAACAGCGAATATTATCATGATGACGACTGCTACGCCGGCGACAACCTTGAAGTGAGCGTGCACGGCTACAACATGATGACCTTCCCGCAGACCTTCGCCCTGGCTATTTCCGGCATGGACGAGGGCCCCATACCCGAACCTTCCTTCCTTCTCACCCTCCTTATCCTGGGCGGACTTTTGTTCACCCGCAAAAAATAAAAAGCAACAATTATGTGGAAAAACTTATCGATCTTTCTGATCCTTTTCTGCGGACTTGCCTTGGCTGACGCGGTTGATCCCGAGTTCAAGGTTCAAAACGTCAAGAAGGATTCCATGGATCTGATGCTTTTGGAAAAAGTTCTGAAGGACATGGACGACCCCTTCGACAAGGAGACCGTAAATCCCAACGAATCTGAAATCGACGCCCTCATCGACAGCATGATCGGCTCCACCGGCGAAAAGCAGGACAAGATCCCCGGTCTGCCTTTCTCAGGCCCGGGCCTTCTGACCGGCAAGGTGGTCAACCACAAGGGCGAGCCCATGGCCAACGTCAAGACGCACTTTTTCCGCGCCGAGGACAGCGAGGACTTGAAGTCCATGCTGACCACCAGAAGGGGAACCTACGCTTATTACGTCACCTCCTCCAATTATTACACTCTGACCGCCCACTTCAAGAACCAGTTCTTTTTCACGAACCTTGTGCTTCAGCCCGGCTACCGCTATGACGTCAACATCCGCTTTGTGACGCCCATGACGGTTTACGGCAAACTGACGGTGGACGGGGAGGACGCCCAGAAGGGAGTCTTCCTGCGCCTTATGAGCCCCGAGGGCGCCCAGGCGGGCGGCGTGGTGGTCACCAACGGCCTCTTCCGCATCAGCGACCTCACTCCCGGCCGCTACACCATGGTATTGGAGCGCCGCAAGCGTTTCATCGACGAAAGGATCAACGAAGGCCGCTTCTACTATTTCCCCATAACGCTGACCAACGAGGGCGTGAGGATCTCGGTGGACAGGGACAGGAGAGACCTTTACGGCTATGTTCTGATGGACGGCAATCCCTTGCGCCACCTGGACGCCAGAGTGATCCTGAGGGACGCCAGGTCCAACGGCATGCTCATCCACATGGAAGCCGACACTTACAGCAAGGAAGGCTTCTACATTTTCAAGCACGTGCAGCCCGGCGTTTATTACCTGGAAGCCTTGCACGGCGACAAGCGGCTCAGGTCCCAGCGTTCCATGGTCACCGTCAAGCCGAAAGCCAAAAAAGTCAAGACCTTCCTTAACCTGGTCTCCGATCCCTACAAGGAAAAGCGGGACATGGAAAACTTGAAACGCCAGTTTACGGAAGACTGATGGACTCTGAAGAAAGAGATACGGAAGAACTGGAAGTCTTCCGCCACGCCCGCCGGCGCAGCCGCTACCACGCCATGAAGGCGGAAAAGGCGGAGAAGCAAAAGCAGGCGGCGCTATCTGGGCGCCGGAAAAAAGAGCCCCGGCCGCATCCCAAAGACCGCTTCGGCGAGGAGGAGGAACAATGGTAAAGAAAGTTTTCTTCCTTTGCGCGGCGCTCTTGATCCTTTCCCTCCTTTCGGGCTGCGACGACTCGGCGCTTCTTGACGACGCGTCTGAAGGCCGGACCAACCGTGTCATGGCCACCGTCAACGGCGTCCCCCTGATGTCCGACACGCTGGAGATGTACATCGCCACCTGGGGCGAAGAGTACGAGAAGAACCATGAGCCGGTCGGTTACGATCTCCTGAAAAGGATGCGGACGCAAAAACTGGAGCAGATGATCAACGAAGAGCTGGTCAGGCAGCGCCTGAAAGAATGCAGCATGACCGTCAGCGAGGAGGAGATAAAAGCCCACATCTCGAAAATGATCGACGATCTGGGCGGCAGCGACAACTTCATCAACTACCTTCAGGAAAGAGGCTACGTGACCCTGGAGGAGCTGGAGAAGAACGTCCGGGAAGACATCCTGGCCATGAAAGTCTTCACCAAAGACATGGGAATAAAGGAGCCCACGGAGGAAGACGTGAAGAAATGCTACGAGGAGGTCAAGCAGGCCCTGGTGGTGCCTGCCAGGATCTGGCTCTCCCACATCCAGGTCTCCTTCGACAAGAGAATGCTCCCGGACGGCTCCAAGGAAGTTTACGCGGACGAATACCTGCGCTACATAAAAGACCAGATAGACCACAAGTACATAAGTTTCGGCAAGGCCGCCAGGGAATACTCCTCCTGCCGTTCCTCCCAGCATGACGGCGCGGTTGGCATGATAATGGAAACGGATACCGTGACGGTCCCCCAGAAGATCCATGACGCGGCTTTCAAACTGGCTGTTTCCAACGTCAGCGACGTGGTGGTCTCGCCGCTCGGCGCGCATCTTCTTTACGTTACCAGAAGGGAAGAAGCCCACACCAACACCTATGAGGAATCGAAACTTCTGCTTCTGCAGTACCTGGCCAGGGAGGCCTTGGACAAGAACCGCGACGACTGGCTGCTTTTCCTGCGCAACCGGGCTGACATCCACTACAACGAGATGCCCTGAATCTTATGCCCAGCGTCACAGTTGCCGTCATAACCCACAACAGGCGGAAAATCCTGAAAGAATGCCTTGCTTCCATCTTCGGCGGAACGCTCGTCCCCGATGAAGTGAGAGTTTACGACAACGCCTCTGCGGACGGCACTCTGGAAATGCTCAAGGAAGAGTTCCCGCAGGTCAAAGTAGTAGAGAACAAAGAAAATTTCGGCCTTTCCTACTGCCACAACCAGGCGCTCAAAAATTTCACCACGGATGCTCTTCTTCTTCTCGACGACGACAACGAAGTCGCGCCCGACATGCTGGAAAAACTCATGGACAAGCTTTTTTCAGAAGAAAAGCTCGGCATCGTTCTTCCGCTCTTTATGAACGCCTACGACGATCCCAAGACCGTCTGCTTCTGCGGGGGAGAGACCTCGCTGTGGAGCGGCAGGAATATTTTAAGAAATAAAAATTTCTCCAAAGAACAGGAAACATATCCGACATACAGAGTCCCCAACGCCACGCTTATAAAAAAAGAAGCGGCCCTTGCGACAGGCCTTATGGACGACCGGCTTTTCTCCACCATGGCGGACGAAGACTACTGCCGCCGGATGGCGCTGCATGGCTATCGCGCGGAATTTCTTCTCTCCGCCGTGACCGATCACTTGCAGGAAGTGAAAAGATCTGACGCCAGAAGGCTGGGCCTCACCAATCCCTTGCAGACTTACATCTTCGCAAGGAACCGCGCCGTTCTGGTAAAACGTTACGGAACGTTGCTGCAGCTTATCGTCTTCATGCTTTTCTTCCAGCCGCTGTTTCATGTTTACTATCTCTTCAACATGCGGCGCTACGGCGCCCCCAAAAGTTTCAGAAAAGCTTATTGGGCGGGGATAGGGGACAGCCTGCGCTATGTTTTCGGCGGCAAGCTCCCTGAGCTTTCCGAGATCCGCCAGCGCTTCGAAGCGTAAAACGAATTTGAGAACAAAAGTCCAGCTTTTGTCCTTAAACATTGCAAAAAAACCGTCGGAATAATCCGACGGTTTTTATATTGCTGCGGCGTTACATTCACGGCTCAGAGCACGGACTGGATCTGGTCGTTTTCCAGCCAGCCGGAGCGATCCTGCTCGTCGCTTTGGCTGACGGAGATCTTGGTCCAGCCCCCTTCCCGGTCTTTTATTTTGACTTCCGCGCCGCTGTGGAGTATGAAGATCTCGGTGTAGCTGGCGTCTGGTCCGGCGTGGATCCTCACGGTGTCGCTTGTCACGACGCCCTCGTGGGAGGCGATGTAGTATTTGCAGGCCGTGAAGGCGAAGAAGAGCAGGAAGAGGACAAGGAAAGTCACGCCGAGCTTTTTGCAGACCCTTCCGAAGAGCGAGGCGCGCTTAAGGATGAAAAGCGACAGGAAGATCCAGCCCGCGGCCCAGAAGACGGCGGCAAGCTTGGCCTGCTCGTAAAGGCCCAGGTAGAAATAAAGGAAGAAGAAGGAGCGCAGGGCGTCGGGCACTTCCTTTTTGGCGATGCTGTCCTCGGTCTGGCTCTGGGCTCTCAGAAGGTTGGCGGTGCAGTCCGCATCCCTGGGGTCAAGTAATTCCGCCCGGCGGTAGTTGGCGATGGCGCAGCCAAGGTTTCCGCAGCGGTAGTGGGCGTTGCCAAGATCGTAAAAGAGCTCCTGGGAGGAGAGTCCGGCAGACTGGGCTTTTGTGTAAAATTCCACGGCCTCCTGATAGTTCCTGTTGGTGTAGGAGGCGTTGCCCTGGACGAAGTTGCGGGCGGCTTCAAAATTAAGAGCCCAGGCGGAGCAGGAGAAGGCCGCTATCATTAAGCTTAAGATGATTCTTGTTTTCATTTCAATTCCCTCCTGAGATCTTTCAGGATCTTGTGGGCTTTGGCAAGCAGTCCGTCGTTGTCGCCGGTGCTTTCGGCGAGGCCGGAGAAGCGGGCCATTTCCAGTTCCTGCGTGAATTCAGAATATTCCCGGGCCAGTTTTTCGTCGCTGACATTTTCCTTTATGAAAGCGGCGTCCACGGAGGCCGCGGGAACGTTAAGGGTGTCCGCGGCGTATTCCGTCAGGGCGGAATTGAGAAGCGTCAGGAATTCTTTCTTGGCCTTGGGATCGCCTTTTAATCTGCGGGCTTTCCTGAGGGCGGCCTCCGCTTTGCCGGCGGCTTGGGCTTTTCTCTTGAAACCGGGATCTTCCGTTTTGGTTCTCCTGTAGGCTATAAAGGCGCAGAAAAAGAAGAGCAGCAAAGGAAGAACGAGGAGCGCCAGGGCTAACTTTAAGTCTATGGGAGCGGAGAGATCGTCGCCGCCGTGCTGGAGCTTGATCCCGAAGATATCCTGGGAAAGGATCTTGATGGGGGAGGAGGAGGATCTGACGGGAGCAATGGCTTCGCTGACGGTGACGGCCTGGCTCTGGGCGGATCTCTCGACTTCCAGCGGGAAGGGGCCGACAGTGAGAGTCTGGTAGTCCTTTTTGTTTACGTCAAAGTAGCAGAAGGTCAGGGCGGGGATCTCTTTGACATCCGTGGAAAGAGGAACCCACATCTGGCTGTAATTCTTGAAGCCCTTCAGGACGCCGTCCGCCACGGAGGTCTTTTTCTCCACCACCGGGTCGTAGGTGGTGAAGCCCGCGGCGTTGGTCGTGCCCATTTCAAGGACGGCCTGGTCGATGTTGCCGATGCCGGCCAAGGTGGCCTTCAGGGTGACGGGTTCGCCTTCCTTGACTTTCTTGGGGGTTATCTCGGCTTTAAGGTCGAAAAGCCCGATGGCGCCTTTGAAGTTTTTCTGTCCGCCCTGGCTGGGTAGCTCGCTGACGTTTATGGAAAGCGGCTCAGCCACGATGTTCTTGTCCACTGTGCGGTAGCGCTGGAAAAGGCTGAAGGGATCGTCGAAGGGGTCCCTGGAGCGGCTGCGGGAGGAGATGGGCATGTTGACGCTGATCATCATGGAGGAATTCAGCGTCTGCTTCCCGGATTTCCAAGGTATCAGCAATTTTTGGAAACGGATATAGTTGTAGATCTGATTGCGGTAGCGCTGGCGGTCCTGCTGGTATGTCCCCACGTTCTGGACGTCGAAGCCGTCGACTTGCAGCACGGGCTGCTCGGCGTTGCCCAGATTGACGTCCTTGTAGTAAAGGGTGATCGTGAGGAAGATCTGCTCCCCCAGGAAAGCGTTGGTGGCGCTGGGGGATAATTCCAGGAAAATTTCGCCTCCCGCTTCCGTGGTGGAGGGGGAGTCTTTGGAACTGATCTTTGCTTCCGAAACGTCAATGCTTATCTTGCGGGTGTAGTATTTGCTGCCGTCAACGGTGATCTGGGCTTCCCCGATGGTCAGTTTCCCTGTCTTAAGGGGCTGCAGCTCGTAGATGAACTCCTGGGAGGAAGTCTTCACGCCGTTTATGATGGAGATGTTGCTGGACTGGCTGGGCCCCATCATGATCCGGAAGCCGTCCATCTCGCCTAAAACCGGGGTGGAGACGTTCTTGGCGTCCGAGACCCTGATGGAAAAACGCACAGATTCGTCCATGCTTATGGTTTTGCGGCTGACGCCGGCGGAGATGTCCGGTCCGCCCGCTGCCGCAAGGGAGAGGGCGGAAAGGCAGATGATCGTTAATATTTTTTTCAAATTCATTTTATGCCACTCCGAAAAATGGAAACGCTATTTTACCAGTTTTTGTCCACAGGGACAATTCCTCCGGGCGCTTTCCTGCGGTTCTTTTCGTTGTTGCTGTTGTCTTCCTCAAAACTTCTCAGCAGCTGCTCGGCCTGGTCTTTGCTCATTTCCTGATCGTCCTGGCCCTGGGGCTGCTGATCCTGGTTTTGATTCTGATTCTGGTCCTGGTCCTGGTCCTGCTGGCCGCTTTGATCCTGATTCTGCTGGCCCTGCTGATCTTTTTGGTCCTGCTGATCCTGCTGGTCCTGCTGATCTTTTTGATCCTGCTGGTCCTGATCCTGGTCCTGGTTTTGGTTCTGATTTTGCTGCTGCTGCTGATTCTGATCCTGTTTTTCGTTGTTATCCTGGTTGTCTTCCTCAAATTCCTTGCGGGCTTTGATGAAGTTGTCCAGGGCGACGAACTGGTTGGTGGGAGCTTCCGCAAGCGCCCTTCTCAGGGCCTCAGCGCCGGTTTTGGAGGCTTTTGAGCCAACCTTAAGGTATTCTACCGCGTTGGTGATCTTCATGGCCAATGTGGCGGCGGCAGTCACGTTGCTGGAGATGTTCTCGCCGCTTTCCTCCGCCTGGGCTTTTTTGCCGCTGCGGGTGTTGAGGGCGTCCACTATCTCGTTGGCCAGGGCTTGGAACTTGTCGGCGCATTCCTTCAGGGCCGGGGCGTCCAAAAGCGAGATGTCCTGGGTGAAATCGTAGAAGTTGTTGAAGACTTCCGCGCTTCTTCCGGCCAGATCGTTGATGTAGGGGCTGATGTTCTGGGAGACCATGCCCACGGCTGCGGATCTGGCTTCCGCCACAGAATTGGAGAGGGACTGGAAGACGTCCAATTGAGGAGATCCGCCGGCGAAGCACTGGTTCATGCCCTGGCTTAAAGTTGCGAAACTTTTGTAGAGTTCCAGCAGGGCCTCGTTCTCAGGCGTCTTTTCCAAGCCTTCCTGCCCGGGGCCGCCCAAGGGGGCGTTGAGCCTTTCCGGGGGAAGGTTGGTGAAGAGGGCCTGGAAGCCGGTGATGAGGAAGTCGGCTTTGGCGGAGTGGGCGTTCTGGTTGGTCACCAATCCTTCCGTGAAGAGGGGAGGAAGGTTGGTCGCGGCGGCTCCCTTGACGGTTTTTACGAGCGTGATGTTCTGCGCTCTGATGAGGGCTTCCAGCTCTCTCAAAAGTTTTTGCAGGGGGTCTTTCTCCTGCTCCTCTTTCTGCTGGCTGGCCATTTCTTTCATGAGCCTGGTCAGGTATTCGATGTTGAGCTTGGTGTCCTCGTCGTCCCGGTCCAGTTCGTTGGCTTTCTTGTAGCTTTCCAGGGCTTCTTTCAATTTGCCCTGGCGGAAGAGGCAGTTGCCGATGTTGTAGTGGCACTTGGCTTCCAGGAGCGAGCCGGCGTAGGAGGCGGCTCTCTGGAAGGCTGCGACGGCTTCCTCGTATTTCTGGAGGCGGTAGCAGGCCAATCCGGCGTTGTAGTTCACATATGGATCGTCCGGAGCGTCCACCTGGGCGTCGGCGTATTTCTGTTCCGCTTCTTCAAAATTTCCGCTCTTGTAGCTTTTGTTGCCTTCGGAAATTTTGCGGGCCAGAACGTTTTCATCCGCCGCATAGACCTGGACTGTCAGTAAAATGGTCAAAAGGCAATAAAAAATCTTCATGCGTTTTCTCCTGCAAGATTGCTTCTTTTCTGGCCTTCGCTTAAAACGGATCCAAGGAAGAAGCAGAGGAAGGCGGCCGCCAGAGGCCACTGGAAGCGGTGCTCGTAGCGTTTTTTCCTGGAGCTGTCCAGCTCCTTCGTGTCCATGTTGGCGATCCTTTTGGTGTAAATGGCGTCAAGCTCCATTCCGGAGGCCACGGCCTGGGCGTAGGCGCCGCCAGTTTCCAGGGCGATCTTCCTCAAGGTCTCCTCGTCCAGTTTGGAGAGGACCTGATTGCCGGCGTTGTCGGTCACATAGCTCTTGCGGCCCTTTTCGTCGATTATCTGGATGGGGCTGCCGGATGGCGTGCCGATGCCGATGCAGAAGATCTTCACGCCTTTGTCCTTGGCCATTTTGATGGCGTTGTCCAAGTTTCCCTGGAGGTTCTCGCCGTCCGTTATGAGGATCAGGGCGCGGGTGTTCTTCTCATTGCCCTCGAAGGCTTCCACGCTTCTGGCGATGGCTTCGCCGATCTGCGTGCCGCCCTTGGGAATGAGGGAGGGATCCAGGTCGGAGACGAACATTTTGACCGTGCCGTAGTCAAGCGTCAGGGGACACTGCACGAAGGCGCTGCCGGCGAAGGCCACCAGCCCCAGTCTGTCGCCCTGTATGATCTGCATCAAATCGAGGATCGCTCTTTTGGCGCGCTCCAGCCTGGAGGGGGGGATGTCCTTGGCCAGCATGCTTCTTGAGACGTCCACCGCAACTATGATATCGCGGCCTTCTCTTTTCATTTCTTCCCAGGTGTAGCCCCACTTGGGCTCCATCAGAGCCAATACCAGGAACACCAGGCCAAGGAGAAAGAGGGTTATTTTCCAGGCTCTGCCGTTCTCGCCCCTGGTCAGCAGCTTGTCGAGCATTTCTCCGGAAGCGAAGCGCCTCAGAAGCCTTTTCCTCTTCCACTCCCTGTAGAAGAGGAAAATTCCTATCGCGATTACGATCCAGAGAAGGTGAATATAGTAAAGTTTCTCAAAGTACATAAATTTATCCTCAAGGCAGTTTCTGGAATCTGGTGGCAAGCAGCAGCGCTTCCAGGATCAGAAGGATCCCGGCAAGAAAGACGGGGGCGGGGAAGCGCTCCGTCCATTCCATGTAGGTGAAGGATTCGGTCTTGGTCTTCTCGAGCTGATCTATCTCTTTGTAGATGTTTTCAAGGGATTCTTTTTCCGTGGCTCTGAAGTAGCGCCCGCCTGTCGTGGTGGCTATGTTTTTCAAGAGCTCCTCGTCTATCTCCACCGGCATCATGGTCAGGACTTTTTTGCCGAAGAAGTCGTAGGTGGGGACAGGGGCGTTGCCTCTGGTGCCGGCGCCGATGGTGTAAATTTTCACTCCAAGCGCCTTGGCGGTCTGGGCGGCGGTCATGGGCGCTATCTTGCCGGCGTTGTTCACGCCGTCGGTCAAAAGGATGACAACCTTGTTTGTGACGGTGGAATCCTTCAGCCTCAGGAGCGCCGTGGCCAGGGCGTCGCCGATGGCGGTGGCTCTGCCGTCCGCCATGCCGATCTTGCAGCTGTCAAGGAATTGGGAGAGGGCGCCGTAGTCAAGGGTCAGGGGACATTGGGTGTAGGCTTCCGAGCCGTACACCACCAATCCTATGCGGTCGCTCTGGCGGCGCTTGATGAAATCCTGGGTCACTTCCTTGACTACGTCAAGACGGTTCCTGCCCTTGGCCAGGTCTTCCGCCTCCATACTGCCGGAGGTGTCGATGGTCAGCATGATGTCGATGCCTTCCGTGGTGACCTTGGTGTCTTCCTTGCCTTTCTGGGGGCGGGCCAGGGCTATGCTCAGCAAAATGATCGCAGCCACTTTCAAAACGATCAGGAAGGGGCGGAGCCTCACCGCCAGGGTGGGCTTGATCCTTTTGAGGAGCGTGATGTCGGAATATTTTAAGCTGGCTTTGCCCCTTGAGGTGAGGGAAAAGTAGATGACGACGGGGCAAAGAAGGATCAGCAAAAGCCAATAGGGGTCGCGAAAGATCATATTTGACCTCCTTCTTTTTCGGTGTTGCCGCTGTCAGGGACTTCCATGGTGGCCTCTATGAAAGCCTCGGTCTTTTCCGTGGCTTCCTGGGCGGCCTGCAGGGAAGTTTCCTGTTTGGCGAACTTGATCATGTCGCACTCGTTGAGGAAGCCTCTCAGCATTTCCCGCTGCTCGTAGGAGAACTGGGGATCCTGCCTCAAAATGTTGAGGAATTCCTCCGTGGTCTGCTCCGGGGCGCGGAGATCGAAGCGGTCTTCAATGTAACGCCTCAGGATATCCGAGAGGGCGGAGAAGTATTCCTTGAAGAGATTCTTTTCCAGAAGATCGGACGCTTTGAGCTCTTCCAAAGCCGCCAGGGCTTTGACGTGGGCCGGCACGGGGGGCGGGGCGGCTTTTTCTTTTTTCTTCCTGAGGAAGAGGAGCAAGACCAGTCCAGCGGCGGCCAGGGAGCCCAGCACTATGATGATCTTCAGCATGTCCCTGTCCTTCGTCAGGTATTCGACCACGTCCTTCACGTCCTTGACGTCCGTCATCTCGCCTTCCTTGGAAAGGGAGGCGATCTCCACGCAGAGGGCCGAGCTGTAGATGGAGTTCGTCACGCCGTTGATGGCGAACTGGATCCTGGCGGGCGGTATCTCATAGACGCCGGTCAGGTAGGTCTCAAGCTCGTAAGTCTGTTTTTTCAATATTCGGCCGCCGGGCAGCTGTTCGTCCGGGCAGTTCTCCCAGTCGTGGATCAGAAGCTGGTTGAGCATGGAGAGATTGTCCGCGAAGGGCGGCATTATGACGCTGATGTTGGTCTGGGCGTTGACCTCGATGGTGTAGCGGATGAGGTCGCCCACCCGGACCTTGTTGGCGTTGTCAACGCTCACGCTGACCGCTACGGGGTCTTTGACGGCCGCCGGCGCGGCGGCGCTTTTTTTGTGGCAGCCCGCAAGCGCTAACAATAAAAATAAAACTATGAAACGCATTTTCAATTTCCTCTCTGACTTCTTCACTTGCTCTCTTCGGGGGCCTCCGCGTTTCCCTTCGCTTCGGGAGCGGCTTCGCTATCCTTCGCCGATTCATCCGATCCCTTGGAAGGGGCGGCCGCCGCTTCCTTTTCGCCTGAGGGCTTCGCGGCTTTCACGCTTTTGGTTTCCTCTTTCGCCAGTTCGGGAAAGAGGGAAGTGTAGCGGCGGCGGGCCGCGGCGGCCTCCTCTTTTTTGCCAAGCTTGGCGAGGGCGTCCACGATCTTTCTCGGCGCGTCCTTGTCGCCCGCGAAGTTTTTGTCCAGCGCCTCGGCCCTGAGGTAGTAGGCCACGGCGTTGGCGAAGTCCAGCTTGTCATAGTAAATGTTTCCTATTGTCACGCACACTCCCGCCCTTTCTTTCATGGGCACGGGATAGTTGTCCAGGTATCTCTGGAACTCCCTGGCGGACTGAAGGTCCAGTCCTTTCGTCCTGAGGTTGATGGCCAGGGCTCTCTGATCCTCGGCGGTCCAGTCGGCTTTTTGGCCCCGGAAGGCTTTGACGGTCAGGATAAGCAGCAGGATGAAACTTAAGACTTGCAGCGTTTGGAAAAATTTGCTTGACATTTCTTTATCCTTAGAAGATGGATTTTTCGCGGCGTTTGAAGAAACGCACCAGTTCGTCGCAGTAGTTGGAGGCGGTGGAGACCCGCATGGAATCCACGCCGGACTGGGTGAAGTTGTGCTCCCTTTCCTGGGATCTCAGGCTGCTGAGTTTTTCCAGGGTGGAGCGGACTTTGGAATCGTAGGTGTCCACCGTGATGCTTTCTCCGGTCTCGGCGTCCTCGAGGGTTATCAGTCCCACCGGCGGCAGGGAGTTTTCCCTGGGGTCGGAGACGGAAACGGGGATGAGGTCGTGGCGGCGGGAAGCAAGTTTTATGGGCAGCTCGAAGTTTTCGCAGAGAAAGTCGGAGATCAAAAAGACCACGGCCTTGCGGCGGCAGACTTTCCCAAGGAAATCCAGGGCTGCGCCCACGTTGGTGGAGGACCTTTCCTCCTTCTTGAAGCCCAGCACTTCCCGGATGACTCTGAGCACGTGGGAATGGCCTTTCTTGGGGGGGATGTAGAGCTCTATTTTGTCCGTGAAGATGATGAGCCCAACCCTGTCGTTGCTTCTGATGGCGGTGTAGGCCAGCAGTCCCGCGATCTCGGCGGCGATCTCGTTCTTGCTCTTGTTTTGCGAACCGAAGGAGCCGGAGGAGCTGGCGTCCACCATCAGCATGACAGTGAGTTCTCGCTCTTCCACGAAGCGCTTGACATACGGCGTGCCGGTCCTCGCGGTGACGTTCCAGTCGATGGTCCTGATGTCGTCGCCGGGCTGGTAGAGCCTGACTTCGTCGAACTCCATGCCGCGGCCCTTGAAGGCGCTCTTGTATTCGCCGGCCATGACCTCGGTCACCTGGTGGCTGGTCCGGATCTGGATCTGGCGGACTTTCTGGAGCAGTTCTTTGCTAAGCATTGTTTTTTCTCCTTAAAAATTTTCAAAGAGAAATCGATCAGGGAACCTGGATCTCGTCGAAGATGCTTTGAACCAGATCATCCGAAGTCTTGCCGTCCGCTTCGGCTTCGTAGCTCGCTATTACGCGGTGCCTCAGGACGTCCGGGCCGATGGACTTGACGTCCTGGGGCGTGACGAACCCGCGGCCCTGCAGGAAAGCGTGGGCTTTGGCGGCTATGGTAAGGGCGATGGTGGCGCGGGGGGAGGCGCCGTACTGGATGTAATCCTTGAAGGGCAGCTTGTAGGTGTCGGGCTCCCTGGTGGCGAAGATGATGTCCAGGATGTAGTCCTTGACTTTCTCGTCGATGTAGATCTGGTCCACGATCTTCCTGGCTTCCATGATATCGCTGGGGGAGATGATGGGGGAGACTTCCGTTTTGACGTTAGTCGAGGCCATGCGGTTCTGGATCTCCTTTTCCTCTTTCTTGTTAGGATAGGTGATCTTCAGTTTCAGCATGAAGCGGTCCACCTGGGCTTCCGGCAGGGGATAGGTGCCCTCCTGCTCGATGGGGTTCTGGGTGGCCAGGACCAGGAATGGTTCGTCCAGGGCGAAGGATTGGTCGCCTATCGTCACCTGGTGTTCCTGCATGGCTTCCAATAATGCGCTCTGGACTTTGGCCGGGGCGCGGTTTATTTCATCCGCCAGGATCAGATTCGCGAAGATGGGGCCCTTCTTGGTGGTGAAGGTGCCTTCCTTGGGATTGTAGATCATGGTGCCGATGAGGTCGGCGGGCAGAAGGTCCGGCGTGAACTGGATCCTTTTGAAATTCGCCTGCACGGCTTTCGCCAGGGTGGTCACGCACAAAGTTTTGGCGAGCCCGGGAACGCCTTCCAAAAGAATGTGCCCGTTGGACAAAAGTCCGATGAGCAGGCGGTCGATCATGTAGCTCTGGCCCACTATGGTGTTGGAGATCTCCTGGCGCAGCACGGAAAACTTCGAGCCTGCGTTCTGGACTTGTTCCTGAATTTGTTTGACGTCGGTCATAGTTGCTCCTAATTGATGTACAGTTCATCCTGCTCGTCGGTGCGGCAGGGACGGTTACGTAATAAAAGTTCTTTTATGAAGTCGAAGATGCGTTTCTCTTCCTGGCTGGAAGGCTGGTAGCCGGCGTAGCGGACGTTGAAGGAAACCGAGCAGAGCTCTTTGGCGGCTCTCAGCATCCTTTGGTCGAGGCTTTTTTCCAGGGCCTCTTTCTCGTCCGCGCTGTCCAGGTCGGGAAGAGCGTACTTGTACCTGAGGTATCTTCTCAGGATATCCTCGCATTTTTCAAAATAAGCGGCGATCTCGCCTTTCATTCTCAGCGTTTTGCATTCCTCCAGCTCCCCTAACAAAGTTTCCTCCAGGCTGGCTTCTTCTTTCGCGGCGGATCTCGGCCGCGCTTTTTTCAAAATGACAAAAAGCAGGAGGATAAGGAGCGCTCCCAAACCTGCAAGGGCGAAGATCAGGAAGCGATAAGAGCGCTTGACGTTCAGGACGACGCCGGGGACGGTGGAGGAGGAGAACTCCTGATCCTCCAATCCTCTGGTCATGACCTCGATGAGACCGGTCTCCACGACGCTGCCGGGAGCGTTCGTGACAAGAAGGTCGATAACGTAGGTCGCGGTGTGCTGCGTTCCGCCCGGTCCGGGCTTCGACTCGTTGTAACTGACGATGTCATTCACCAGCGCGCCCTTCAGTTCCTTCAGGCGGGGAGTGCGCACGGAGACGGTCTCGAAGCCAGTCCAGGTGGCTGTCATTTTCAGCTGCGTGCTCTTTTGGGAGACGACGTTGGTGCTTTCCGGAAGGACTTCCCATGTAACTTCCGAATAGGCGCTCAGCGCCAGCAGAAAAACTATAATTATGTAAATCGTTTTACGCATGCCAGGGATAATGCAAAAAGCATGCCAAAAATTAAACCACGCTGTTTGCCAAACTTATAAATTTACCGGCAGGGCGTTTTGTCAAAATGACAAAAGGAAAAATATGTGTTCAATTTATAAATAAAAACTGTTTTTTAAGGATATTTATTTATAGGGGTCTATTTCATATCATATTAACGTAAAGAAGACTTTAACCATTAACCAAAAATCAACGAGGAATATTTATGAAACGAATCCTTATAGCTTTGCTTCTCCTGGTCTGCGTTCCGGTCTTCGCCGACGCTGTTTATCAGGAAGATTTTGAAAGCTACGAAGTGGGCACCCAGATGGCCGAACAGGAAGGCTGGGAGATCTTCAACAATTACAGCGGCAACACCACGGTCGTTGACAACGCTCCCAACATCGACTCCAAGGCCATGGAACTGAGCCAGTCCCTGAGCGGTTCCGACCAGTACGTCATGGTCCTGACTCCGACCTTCGATACCACGCCCGACAACGTTTATAAAAAGGTCACGAAGTTCTCCACGAAAATGATCTGCGGTTCCGGCACCGATCTTATCGCGCTCTATGACAAGAACATGAACCGCTTCTTCTATCTTGCCCTCAACGGCAATGACGGCACGATGTCTTCCGCCCCGGGCGGCGTCAGCTTTGAGAACGTCAATGCGGACGGTCAGACTCCCAACGAGATCTCTTTCATTTTTGACCATCTCCACAACCAGATCACGTCTGTGACCTGCAACGGCGAGACTCAGGAATGCGCTATCATGCTGGAGACCACCTTTGAACAGCCCTGGAGATTCCGTCTTTCCACTTATCTGGGCGATCAGGTCGAAGGCGCTACCGGTTCCTACTATGACTATCTTACGGTCGAGAATGTGAACCGCGCCGAAGAGCCCACCATCTTCTGCGAAAGCGACGCGGTCATTCCCCTGGATTCCACCAGCGCGGAGTTCACGCTCTTCAACGGCGCCTCTGAAGGCGAGATCAACTTCAGCGTTACCACCGATTCCGACTGGCTGGAAGTCACCCCCGACAGCGGCACCTTCTCCGACTCCACCGTTCTTACCCTGAAGGCCAAGGAAGACATGCCTGACGGCTTCTACCGCGGCAACATGACAATTTCCGGCGGCGCCGGCGACCCGAGAGTCGTCTCCGTCATGTGCTCCAAAGGCAACATCATCTTCGAAGAAAAATTCGACGATATGGAAGACGGCGACATCGTGGGCCAGAGAGGCTGGACGCTCGATCTGGGCAAAGTTGTTGTTTCAAACGCCTACGACTGCAGCGGCAAATGCATGTTCATTTACGCCGCGGGCGGCAACAACGCCTGCAGTATGTATCTGCCGGAACCTTGTTGGTATAAAGACCTGGTGGTGAGAGTGTCCTTCGACGTGTACTGGCCCTCCGACGGCACGGCTACCGACGTCTGCATGCTGCAGAAAAACAGCCACGAAAAGTTTGAGAACTATGTTTCGAAAGACGAAAGCGGTGAAGGTTTCTATCTGTATAACATTCAAAAAAACAATGGCGCTAAGAGAGTCAAGAATTTCCACGTCGCCCCCTACGACAAGTGGGTCACGGTGGAATATACCATTGACCTCCAGGCCAACATGCTTCTCAGTTTTGGCTGGGACGGCGTTGTCACGAACTTCACCAATTGGCAGCTCAAGCAGCCCGACACCCATTTCTACAATTCCTGGGGTTATGCCGTCTGGGATAACGCCAACGGCGTTTATGAGTGCAATCATGCCATCGACAATATCAGGGTTGAAAGAGTCGAAAAGGAAGCGGACGCTAAGATGATCGTTCCCCTGTCTGCATCTGTGGGCGTTAACGATAGCGCTGCGATCAATGTCTTGAACGGCGGCAAGGGATCCTTCGATTACACGGCTGAAGTTCTCGATCTTGCCGAAAACGTCACGGTCTCCCCAAGCAGCGGCACTGTTGAGGATAGTCAGGAAGTGACGTTCACCGTGGATAGGGAAGGCTTGGGTGACAACTACTATCGCTCCAGAGTAGTGTTCAACGCCGGCGAAGCCGGATGCACCACCACCATCGTTTCCTTCGTGGTGGGCGGCGTCTATTACTCAGCCGACTTCGAAGCACCGTTCTTCGCATTGGGCGAATTTGCCGGCCAGGACGACTGGGGCGACAACAACCCCGGCGCCAACGTTGCCTACATTCTCAGCACCAACGACAACCAGACCGTGATGATCGAGATCGGCGGCGGCTACGGCGGCTATTACCACTCCCTGGATGTTCCTGAAAACAGCATGGTCAGGTTCGACTGCGACGTCTTCCTCCCGCCCGCCATCTTCGAAAGAGAAGACCTGATCGGCAGGGAAGTCATTTACTTCAAGCAGAACAGCATGTATCAGTCCGCCGCGGACATCACGCTGGACATCGACTTCATGGACGGCGTTCCCATCGTTTACGGTCTCGACCATGCCAACGACTACATGTTCTGCACGACCGAATACGCGGAAGACTGGATGCACGTTTCCTACGTCATCGACTACAAGGAAGGCCTGCTCACGGAATTCACCATCGACGACAATTCTGAATATCCGCAGGATGCCTACATAAATGAAAACTACAAGGGCGCCGGCTGCAACCTCTTCTGCCTGTGCGTGACCTACGCTGGCAACATCCAGTTCGACAACGTCAAAGTGAGCGTTGTTCCTGAACCGGCTGTTCTCGGCTTGCTCGCACTCCTTGGTCTGGCTCTTATCAGACGCAAATAAAAGAGCGCTAAAAAAGGCTCGGCGAAAGCCGGGCCTTTTTTGGCAAAAGATATTTTTTCATTTAACCAAACCATCAGGAGAGTATATGAAACGGTTACTCTGTCTGTCGCTTCTTGCGGCGGTCTTCATGGCCTCGACGGCCTACTCCTTCCAGTATTGGGGAGACGATTACTCCAGCTACGATGTTGGCGACAATCTTCTGGATCTCGGTTACACCACCTTCTCGACTTACGCCGGCGCGCCGGTCATCGTCGAGGCTTTCGGCACCAAGTGCCTGCAGCTGCAGAAAAGCGAAGGCGGATCTGAAGATTACAACATGATCCTGACGCCGGTCATCGGCCCGGATTGGGCGACGCTTGCGGAAAGCGGCTATGTTCAGGAAAATTTCGATGTGGTCGTCAAGGGCACGGTCTGCCCCGGCAGCGGCGTTGACCTCTTCGCCCTCTACGGCCAGAGCACCAACCGCTTCTTCTTTTTCAACTGCAACACCTCCGGTTTGCTGGCCACGGATCCCGCCTCCCAGCTCTTTGAGAACGTCAAGACCGACGCGCTGAACGAGATCTCCGCCACGCTGCGTTTTTCCGACGGCGTCTATAAGCTGGTCAAGGTGACGGTGAACGACGAGACCTGGGAAGGCGAATCGGCCTGCGCTTCCGGCGACGCCCCGCGTTTCCTGCGCCTTTCCACCCAGCTCTCCACTTTGGCGGAAGGCAATGAGGGCGCCATCTACGGCAACGCCGCCATCGACTTCGTTTCCAGAGGCGACTCCAACACCATGTATCTGGAAAATTTCGACAGTTATGAGGACGGGACCCAAATGGCAGAACAGCCGGGCTGGGCTTTCTTCAGCACTTATTCCGGCAACACCACGGTTACGAGCGGTCTGGAAGGCTTCGAAGGCAAAGGCATGGTGCTCTCCCAGTCCGAGGGCGGCTCCGACGCTTATGTCATGGTGCTTACTCCGGCCATTGAATTAAATCCGCCGAGCCCCGGCACCCAGTATGCCAAGATCACCTGCAAGTTCACCTGCGGCAGCGCCACGGACCTTATCGCTTTTTACGATATGGCCGGCACCCGCTGGTTCTATTTGCTTTGCAACGGCGACGCGGGAACGGCTGCTTCCAATCCTGCCGGCATTGAATTTGACAATCTGAGCACGGACGGCAAGACGCTGAACACCATTTCCTTTACTTACGACTCCCTTGACAACAAGATAGTCGGCGCCAGCTGCAACGGCACGACCGTGGAATGCGATATCGCCGGCGGCTCAGGACAACCCACCAGGCTGCGCCTCTCCACTCAGCTTACCTCCAAGCTGGAGGGTGCGGAAACCAGCTATGACGTTGTTGAGGTAAAGGCGGTCAACCGCTCCGACGATCCGATGCTCAACTGCGTGAATTCCGTTCTCATTCAGCTGGACACCACCGAGACGACCTTTGATCTCTACAACGCCGGCCCCGAGACCGGCACGGTCAACTATCATGTCGCCGTTGACGGCGAATGGCTCGCTGTCACTCCCTCGGAAGGTTCCTTCAACGTTTCCGAAAAGCTTACCCTCAGTGTCAAGGAAGGCTATCAGGACACCTGGCGCCGCACCAAAATGACCGTTGACGCCGGAGACGCCGGCGTGAAAGTCGTCGATGTCATGTATCAGGGCGGAAACATTATTTTCGCGGAAAACTTCAACGACATGGAAGACGGCTCCATCGTCGGCCAGAGAGGCTGGACGCTGGACGTTGGCAAAGTGGTCGTCACCAACGCCTATGATTGCGACGGCAAGTGCATGTTCCACTACATCTCCGGCGGCAACGACGCCTGCAGCATGTATCTGCCGAAGCCCTGGTACGAGAATCTGATCGTCAAGGTCAGCTACAAGCTCTACTGGCCCAGCGACAGCGACGCCTCCGGCGTCTGCCCGCTGCAGAAGGAATCCGGAACCACCGAGAAATTCGAGGCCGGCTACGTGCCCGATGACGAAGGCTTTTCGCTTTTGTACATCATGAAATACAGCGGCGGCCAGAACGTTGACAAGTCTGTCAAGAACTTCCCCCTGGCTCCCTATGACACCTGGGTGGACATCAGCTACACCATGGACCTCCAGGACAACAGGCTTCTCAGCTTCAGCTGGGACGGCTACACCACCAACTTCAACAACTGGGCCCTCACCAACCCCGATTGTCATTCCTTCAATTCCTGGGGACACGCCGACTATGATCCTTCCGGCGAGAACGCCAAGCACGGCGTGGACGACCTGGTTATAGAAAGGATCCCCAGGGAGGCCGCTCCCAAACTGTCCGCGGACCAGTATGTCAACTGCGGCACGAACGCCACCTTGTCCATCGGCATCAAGAATCTCGGTTCCGGCAGCTTCGACTACACGGCCGAGGTCATCGACCTCGACGACGCCCTCACGATCGAGAATCCCACCGGCAAAGTCAAAGAATCCGTCAGCCTCAACATAACTCCGGACAGAAGCAAGCTTGAAAACAACTTCTATCGCGCCAGAGTGAAAGTGGACGGCGGGGAAGCCGGCTGCGCCACCTCCGTCGTGGCCTTCGTAGTTGGCAACGTCTATTACTTCGCCGATTTCGAGGAACCCTTCTTCAAGGAAGGCGACATAACCGGCCAGGACGAATGGGAAAACGACTGGCCCGAAGGCAACAACGCCTACGTCCTCACCACCAACGCGACGCAGTGCCTCCTGATCGAGACCGGCGGCGGCTACGGCGGCTATTACCACGCAATTGATGTTCCCAAGAACAGCCTCATGCGTTTCGACATGGACCTCTTCGTTCCGGGCGCTATCTTCGAAGATCCCGAGAGGCTTACCGTCCCCATGCTGCACTTGAAGCAGAATAGCACTTACCAGCCTTCCATCGAACTCAGGGTCGCCCCAGATGTGATGGACGGAGTGCCTATTTTGGTCGCCGACGCTGTGGGCTACGAGGATTATCCTCTGGTCATGGCGGAATACGACGGAGAATGGACGCATCTCAGTTACACCATTGACTACATTGACGGTCAGCTGGTGGAATTCAGTATCGGCGACGTTACCGAGAACCCGGATTACGTCTATACCAGGGACTCCGACGTGCCCTGCACCTTGTTCTGTGTCTGCGTGGGCTCCCAGGTCAATCTCCAGGTGGACAACGTCAAGGTCAGCGTGGTTCCCGAACCGGCTGTCCTCGGACTCCTTGCTCTCCTTGGTCTGGCTCTTGTGAGACGCAAGTAAAGAGCGTTGCTTCTCAGCCAAAAAGGCCCGGCGAAAGCCGGGCCTTTTTGTTATTTAATGTATAATTATATTGGTTTTTTAAAAGTATTAATTTCCAAGGCCTTGTTTTTTATAATATTAGCCATAATAATCAATATAAAAGGTACATTTATGAAAAAATTTCTCCTTCTCCTGCTTTTCTGCGCTCTTTCTGTCCCGGCTGCCGAAAAGGTGCTTTATGAAGAGGACTTTGAGAGCTACGAATTGGGAACGCAAATGGCGGAACAAGACGAGTGGTCCTATCTCGGATCCTTCACCGGCAACTCACTGGTGGTTTCCGGCATTTCTGGCTTCAGCGGCAAATGCATGGAAATGAGCCGCTCCGAGGACGGCAACCCCGGCGACGTGGTGGTCGTGCTTCCCGGCGCCAATTACGTGCCGGACGATCCCGTGAAAGAGCTTACGAAGATCTCAGTTACTTTCGCTTGCTCGACCGACAACGATATGATCGCCTTGCATGACTCCGTGGGCAATCCTTATTTTTATCTTCGCTGCAGCGCCAATACCGGCGTAATGTACAGCGTGCCCGGCGGCGTTTCCTTCAATAATCTTTACAAGGACGGCCATACTCCAAATGTGCTGACCATCACTTACGACTTCAACGAGAACAAAGCTGTGGAAGTTAGCTTGAACGGCGTGACGCAGCAATGCTCGATCGCGGCCAACGGCAGCTGCGTGCAGCCCACCAGGCTCTATTTTTACGTGCAGCTGTCAACCATGCTGGAGGGCTGCACCGCTTCCTATTTCGACGACGTTAAGATCGAGACGGTTAACCGCCCCGCCGGCCAGGCCATCATCTGCGACGACGACGTGCTGATTCCGCTTGACAAAACGAGCGCTCAGTTCACGGTCAAGAACGGCGGCGAAAGCGACGTCACCTTCACGGTCACATCCGACGCCGAGTGGCTTGCTGTCACGCCTGACAGCGGCACTTTCAGCGACAGCCAGGTCCTTACGCTCTCCGCCAAGGAAGGCTATCAGGACACCTTCCGCCGCTGCAGTATGACGATAGACGGCGGAGTGGCCGGCAGAAAAGTTGTCAGCGTCATGTATCAGGGCGGCAATGTCATTTTCAGAGAAGACTTCGACACTATGGCCGACGGCTCCATCGTCGGCCAGAGAGGCTGGACCTTAGACGTGGGCAACGTTGTCATCACCAACGCCTATGAAAGCGTTGGCAAATGCATGTTCGCCTATCTCTCGGGCGGCAACAACGGCTGCAGCATGTATCTGCCCGAGCCCTGGTATGAGAACTTAATAGTCAAAGTCAGCTACAAGCTCTACTGGCCCAGCACGAGCGGCGCCACCGGCGTCTGCCCCTTGCAGAAAGACTCAAGCACTACGGAGAAATTCGAGGCCGGCTACGTCCCCGACGAAAGCGGCGAGGGCTTCAGGCTTTCAACCATCAACAAACTGAGCGGCGGCAGCACTCTCGCCAAATCCATCCGCGATTTCCCGCTCGCTCCCTACGACCAGTGGGTGCCAATCGAGTACACCCTCGATCTGCAGACTCAGAAACTGCTTAGCTTCGGATGGGACGGCTATGTCACGAACTTCGTGAACTGGTCTCTGCCCAACCCCTCCTGCAATTACTTCTGCTCCTGGGGACACGCCGACTGGGATCCCACAGGCCCCACCGCGCTTCACGCTATCGACGACCTTACCATAGAGAGAGTGCCCAGGTCCCAGGAAGCCACCCTTATCGCTCCGTCATACGTAAACGGCGGCGTGGAAAGTTTCTTCACCATCGAGCTCAGGAACGGCGGCTCCGGCAGTTTCGATTACACCGCGGAGATCCTGGATATTGACGATGCTTTGAAGATCAACAGGCCCTCGGGCACCGTGAGGGACGTCGGCTCCATTACCGTCACTCCCG
The DNA here is from genome assembly GCA_017557885.1 of bacterium. Lineage (GTDB taxonomy): Bacteria > Auribacterota > UBA3054 > UBA3054 > UBA3054 > UBA3054. Next base: position 216,522 of record JAFYXV010000007.1, read on the forward strand.
ACAGGAGCGCGCTGGATGAAAACTATTATCACGCCAGAGTGAGGATCGACGCCGGGGAAGCCGGCTGCTGCACGACGATCGTCTCCTTCGTTTGCGGCAACGTCTATTACTTCGCCGATTTTGAGGAGCCCTTCTTCCATCTCGGCGACATCACCGGCCAGGACGAATGGAGCAACGACAACCCCGACTGGAACCTCGCCTATGTCCTTTCCACCAACGAAATGCAGTGCCTCTGCATCGAGACCGGCGGCGGCTGGGGAGGCTATTACCACAGCCTCGAGGTTCCCAGGAACAACTTTGTGAAATTCGAGATGGACATGTTCATTCCGAGCGCTATCTTTGAAGATCCGGACAGGCTTACCAACCCCATACTGCACTTGAAGCAGAACAGCCAGTACTATCCTTCCATCGAACTCAGGATCGCACCTGATCTGATGGACGGAGTGCCTATTTTGGTTGGCGACGCCGTAGGCTATGAAGACTATCCTCTGGTCATGGCGGATTATCCCGAAGACTGGACGCATCTGAGCTACACCATAGACTATCTGGAAGGCACGCTGGTGGAATTTTCTATCGGCGACGTCACCACGTATCCGGAATACGTTTATACCAGGGATTCCGACGTGCCCTGCACCTCCTTTTATATCTGCGTGGGCAGCGAAGTCGGCCTCCAGGTTGACAACGTCAAGGTAAGCGTGGTTCCCGAACCGACGGCGCTCATGATCCTTGCGCTTGCGGCTGTGTTCGCCATAAGGCGCAGGTGAAATTTAAGTTAGATTGGATTTTTTGTTAAAATAGAGAAAACCGATTAACTTACACGGTAACTCTGAAAAGAAGATGAAAAAATTCTTCCTGATCGCCTTGGCGGCATTGGCGCTCTGCTGCGCCTGCACCGATGAAACGCGTCCGAAGGCCGGGCACGTTATCTTCATCGGCGTGGACGGCGTATCGACGCCCGCCTTCAAGGATCCGGCGCTGCTCTCAAGGATGCCGAACCTCAAGATGATGATGGAGCAGGGCAGCTACACCCTGGAAAAACGCTCCGTGATGCCGTCGTCTTCGGCCATCAACTGGGCCACGATCTTCAACGGTCTTCCCACGGAGCAGCACGGGTACGGGAATTGGAATTCCACCAAACCCGAGATCCCGCCTGTCCTGGACAACGGCAGGGGAATGCCGCCGACCGTCTATACGCTGCTTCGTGAACAGCGTCCTGATTCTGAGTCCGGCTGCGTATATAACTGGGACGGCATCGGACCGCTCATCGATGAGGAGGTCATCAACTATCACCTGTACTGCGAGCCGGACCTCAACGCTCTGGAGAAATATATTCAGGACAACTCCGTGAAGTATATCCTGGAGAAGAAACCGACGTTCTTCACCATCTACATCGGCGACCCGGACGAAGTGGGGCATAATGAGGGCTGGGATACGCCCAGCTATTACGAAAGTCTGGAAAGGGTTGACCGGATGGTCGGCGTCATCCTTCAGGCCTGCAAGGACGCCGGCATCTTCGACGACACGATCTTCGTTTTCTCCTCCGACCACGGCGGCTCGGAAAACGGTCACGGAGAACTTAAGATGCTGCATCTCGAGACACCCTTCATCCTCTACGGAAAAAATATCCGCAAGGGCTGCGTTCTGGACGAACCGACGATGCAGTACGACCTTAGCGCCACGCTGGCTTACGCTTTGGGTCTGAAGATCCCGCAGGCTTGGCGCGGCCGGCCGCTGAAGTCCATGTTTGACTAAATAAATCAATCAAATTGGTTTTTTTGCTAAAATAATATAAACAACCTATAACCAAACAAAGGAACGAGTTATGAAACGAATCCTTATTCTTTTGGCGCTCCTCGCCTTCGTTGCCTCCAATCTGGCCTGGTCTGATACGATCTACAGGGAAGATTTCGAAAGTTACGAAGTTGGAACGCAGATGGCCGAACAGGAAGGCTGGGGCATCTTCAGCACCTACAGCGGCAACACCACCGTCGTTGACAACGCCCCCAATATCGAAGGCAAAGCCATGATCCTTTCGCCCTCCGCAACAGGGCACGCCGAATATGTCATGGTCTTGACTCCCACCATCGACCTGACCACTCCCAATCCGGCGGCCAATCTGGTCACTGTCAGCGCCAGAGTTATCATGGCCAGCAGCATTGACCTTTTCGCCATCTATGACAAGGACATGAACCGCTACTTCTACCTGAAGGGCGACCGCAGCAACGGAACGCTGGAGAGTTATCCCTCCGGCGTCACTTTCACTAACCTCTACACCGATGCGACCACTCCCGATGAGATCTCCTTCGTTTGGGATCCCTTCGAACAGAAGGTCTTGAAAGTTACCTGCAACGGTGAGGAACAGGAATGCAGCATTCTGCCCAGCGGCACCTGCGAACAGCCCTCCAGACTGCGCCTTTCCCTGCAGCACACTTCCTTGGACGGAGCGGAGGGATCATACTATGACTATGTGGACGTTTCCTATTCGCCCCGTTCCGCCGACCCGCTGCTTGCCTGCGCTGAAGACTCGCTCATCCCCCTTGATACCGAAAGCGTGGAATTCACGATCTACAACGCCGGCCCGGACACCACCACCATCAACTATTCCGTCACCTCCTCCGGCGATTGGCTGAGCGTCACGCCGGATTCCGGTTCCTTCAACGAATCCGCCACTCTGACTCTGAAGGCCAGGGAAGGCCTGGAAGAAGGCTTCTACCGCGGCACCATGACCGTTGACGGCGGCGAAGCCGGAACGAAAGTTGTTTCCGTCATGTGCTCCAACGGCAACGTCATCTTCGAGGAAAACTTCGACGACATGACGCCCGGCAACATCGTCGGTCAGCGCGGCTGGACGGTTGACGTCGGCAACGTTTCCATCACCAACGCCTACGATTGCTCCGGAAACTGCATGTTCATGCACCGCTGCGGCGGCAGCTACGCCTGCAGCATGTACCTGCCGAAGCCCTGGTACGAGAACTTCATCGTTAAAGTCAGCTACGACCTCTACTGGCCCAGCGACAGCAACTGCGACGACTCCTACGTTTTGATGAAGGACAACGGCAAGAACGAAAAGTTCGAAGGCCAGTTCATGCCCACCTACGGCGATGACGGCGGCCTCGGCATGTATATGATCAAGAGAAGCAACAAGGACGGCTCCGAGCAGGAGAAGCGCGTCAAGAATTTCCCGCTCTCTCCCTTCGACACCTGGAACAAAGTGGAATACTGCCTGGATCTGCAGAGCCAGAAACTTCTCTACTTCGCCGTGGGCGAGAACGTCACCAACTTTGTGGATTGGCCCCTGATGAACCAGGGCTGCAACTTCTTCAACTCCTGGGGACACTCCGCCTGGAACGGCGAGGACAACGGCAGCCGCGTGGCGGTCGATAATCTGAAGATCGAAAGAGTGCCCAGAGAAGCCGATCCCGAACTTGTCACCATTAAATACGAATCCTTCGGCACTGGCGATACCATCACGATCCCCGTTAGGAACGGCGGCGCCGGCAGCTTCGACTATACCGCGGAAGTCCTCGATCTGGACGACGCCCTGACGCTCACGAATCCCACCGGCACCGTGACGGACTCCGTCGATCTGGTCATCAACATCGACAGGACCGACCTGGAAGACAACTTCTACCGCACCAGGATCAGGATCGACGCCGGCGAAGCCGGCTGCGCCACCAGCATAGCTTCCTTCGTTTGCGGCAGTGTCTATTACTTTGCCGACTTTGAGGAGCCTTTCTTCACGCTTGGCACCTTTGCCGGTCAGGATCAATGGGTGGACGATAACGGCGGAGAAAACATCGCCTACATCTGCTCCACCAACGATCAGCAGTCTCTCTATATGGAATACGGCGGCAACTGGGGCGGTTACTATCATGACCTTGAAGTGCCGGCCAACCAGCTGGTGAAGTTCGAAATGGATGTCTTCGTTCCGCCCGCTCTCTTCGAAGATCCCGAATGGGCGGACCAGACCATACTCTATCTTAAGCAGAACAGCAAATACAGCCCTTCGAAAGAGCTGATGCTCCGCACCACTAATGTGGACGGTGTTCCTATCGTCTATGCTACGGCCAAAGATTACGATATGACGTTCTGCGAAACGGAATATGTCGGAGAATGGATGCATGTTTCCTATGTCATCGATTATCTTGACGGCTATGTGACCGAATTCACGATCGACGACAATACTTTCGCGTCCGATGAGCTGATCACCGACGACGCCGGCGTGGGTGTCAGCCTGTTCTGCATTTGCGGGGCCTACGGCGCCAATTTGACCTTCGACAACGTCAAAGTCTCCGTCGTTCCCGAACCGGCCGCCCTGGCCTTCCTGGCCCTTGCCGGCTTGTTCTTGATCCGCAAGCGCGGATAACCTTTGCCTGAAAGGCAAATCCTTGAAACCGGCTGACTTCTGTCAGCCGGTTTCTTTTGAGAAGGAAAACCGCGTTCCAAAAGCGCATTGCTTGTTTTTTCCGGCCGCCCTTTAGTAAAATGAAAAATAAATAATCAACAACAACCGAAAAAACAATGAAAAACCTTTTAGTTTTAGCGCTTCTCTTTTCATTTGCCGCCGCGCTCTTTGCTGAAGACGACGGCTACAATTATCAGACAGTTTATTTCACTGGCTTTGAGGAAGCCGAAGGCTACGAGCTGGGTGCGTTGAACGATCAGTGCGGCTGGACGTCTTTCAATGAGAATTTCGACTTCAGGGTCGTTGACAACGCTTTTGCTTTCAACGGCGCTAATTCCGTCTATGTCTTCACCGGCGACACCAAGAACAGCGGCAGCAAGACGACGTTCGAATATGAAAATCCTGACTGTCTGCCTGTCACCATATCCTTCATGATGAGGCCGAGCGAAGGTCCAGTGCGCTTCCATGTTACTGACTTCAAAGATCAGCGGATCAAGAAATTCGCCATCAGTTCCAAACAGTTGACGCTTGACAATCCTTATGATGCGATAAACTTCAGCGATGAACTTGACACCACCGCCTGGTACAGGGTGAGCCTAAGCTTCGAGCCATATGACAACTACATCGATTCCATACAGATCTTCGAGGCGTATTCCACCAACGCCCTGGTCGAGACGAGGGCTATGTATGACAACCAGTCCGCGTCCGAAGGCGAACCGGGAGGCTTTGTCATCGCGACGGAATGGACCGACACCAACACGCATTCCTATATAGACGACCTGACCGTCACGACAATGACCCTTCCTGAACCGGCGAGCATTGGTTTGCTGGCTCTTGCTGGGTTGTTCTTGCTTCGCAAACGCGGATAAGATCAGACCTTAAATCGCAAATCGTTGAAACCGGCTGACTTCTGCCAGCCGGTTTCTTTTATGAAGGAAAATCGCGTTCCAAAAACGCATTACTTGTTTTTTTCTGTTTACCTTCGGTAGAATATCAAAACGAAAATAGTAATAACTTTTAACCAAACAGGTAATAACATGAAAAAAGCTTTAATTTTAACGCTCGTCCTCCTGACCAGCGTCGCCTTCGCTGAAAAGGTGAACATTTATGAAACTAGTTTTGAGGCTAATGAGGGCTTCGTGGTTGGCACTATCGCCAATCAGGTCGGCTGGCAGCTGCTTTTCAACGAACTGAACCAAATGACGGTGACAGACAGTGACGCCGCCAGCGGAGATTATTCATTGAGGATGGTCCATGAAAACGGACAGGGCGACATTGGCTGCATTAAAACTTTCACATATGACAATCCTTATCAGGCGGACATCATTGTTTCCTTCATGTGGAGACCTTCCACCGCTTATCTGGCCGTGGAGCTTCAGGACAAAAGCGGCGTAGCAATCTGCGACCTTTTCCTGCGCACCGGCGAAATAAACGGAAATGTTCCTGGTTATTTGGTCTATAACATGAATCTTGACACTACCACGTGGTATCCTGTCATGGTGAGGCTTGACCCCAAGAACAACAAGCTCAAAGAATTGGTTATAGACAACACCACCATCATCTCCGCCAGCGATCCTCATGATTATTGTGCGAATGCTTCCGGTGATCTTGGCAAACTCAGGATCAAGTCCGAATGGTTCTACACCACAGATTCCTATATGGACGACCTCAGCGTCGATTTGGTCCCCGAACCGGCGAGCATCGGTCTGCTGGCTCTCGCGGGACTCTTCCTGCTTCGCAAGCGTTCATAAGGCTTGAGCCTTGATTGAATAAAGCAAATTGATTTTAATGCCGGCCGGGGATACTCGGCCGGCTTTTATAAAAAGATCAAATTGGAGTTAATATGAAGAAATTATTTTTGCTGCTAATTTTAGCGGCTTCTGTTATCTCTTTCGCTGAGGAGCAGGTCTTTTTCTGCGGATTTGAGGAAGAAGAAGGCTATACCCTGGGAGCCATCACCGAACAGAATGACTGGGCGGAACTCTTCGATAACACTGTGAACCTTTACGATGTGACAAACGTCTTTTCTTACAGCGGCGAGCAGTCTCTTTACGTTTTCGGACCCAGGGAAGGCGGGGACACCGGCGTCAAGAAGACGGTGGAATACGAAAATCCTTATCAGGGCAAGATCCTCTTTACGTACATGCTGAAACCTGGCGAGAGATATGTCAGAATGTATATCTATGACAAAGTCGGCGGCGACAGCCACAGGATCGCCGTGGTGCATATCAACACTAGTGAACTCTACGTTGACGCCGGCGGAACCTGGAACGGCGGCAATCCCAATCTGAGCGTTGACGAATGGTATAAAGTGTCGCTGCTTTTCGACCCCATCGACAGAGTTTTGGAAGAATTCACCTTGGGCGACGACATAATTCTTGATGAGATTCGAGAGTATTGCGATGAAGCCGCCGCCGGCGATATCGGATCAATTGCCATAAGAACCAACTGGAACGACAACACCGATGCTTGTGTTGACGACATCACCATCGAACTGATCCCGGAGCCGGCTTGCCTAGGGCTTTTGGTTTTGGCGGGCTTCTTTTTTCTGCGCAAGCGTTCGTAAGGTTAGATTCTTAGCTGCGGACACTGAATGAAAATTTATTGTCGGCCGGGTAACCTCGGCCGGCAGTTTTAAAAGAGAAAATATGAGGATCTAAAATGAAAAAGTTGCTTTTTATGCTGTGCTTTGTTTTCGCGGCCGCTCTTGCTTTTGCGGAAAACGAGGAATATGAGACCGTGCTGAGCATTGGCTTTGAGGAAGAGGAAGGGTACGTTTTGGGTGAGATCGTATGGCAGAACGGCTGGACTGGCAGGCAAGGACGTCACGAAGTAACGGCTGACACGGCCTGCAGCGGCACGCAGAGCCTGAATTTCAACGGAATCGAGACCGGAGATTACGATGCCGAGTACAAGTTTGAATGCGACAATCCCGACGGGCTGCCCATGCATATCAGCTTCAAGTTTAAACCCAGCGAAAACGGTTTGTTGCGCTTCTATCCCTTCGAAGGCCAGGGTCACATTATAAACATGTTCTTAGGCAGTACGCAGTTTAGCGCCGACGCTCCGAAATATATGTTCAAAAATATCGAGCCCGCGCTGGATTCCAACGAATGGTATGAAGCCGGTCTTTATCTGAATCCCATAGACCGAGTCGTCGATTCTTTCTATCTTGGCGATTGCGTCTTTGAAGACGAATACGGATATGAATACATGGAATACGGCGAGACCGGCGTTCCCGACGGCATAGCGTTCTACACCTCCTGGGCGGACGACAAAACCGTGGCGTACGTTGACGACGTCAAAGTGGAAGTGATGCTGCCTGAGCCGGCTTGCGTTGGTCTTCTGGCTTTGGCGGGACTTTTCTTCCTTAGAAAGAGAGCGTAATTTTTTCGGACAGTTTTTTTGATGGCCGGCCGGATCTTCCGGCCGGTTTCTTTTTTATAGGGATTTTCGGTTCCTTATGCGCATTGTTTGTTTCATGTATTTCCATTTGTTAAAATACTTTTGAAAATTTAACAATAAGGAAATGATATGAAACGTTGTTTCGCTTTTGCATTGTCGGCTGTTTTGCTTTTGGCTTTGAGTGGTTGCGAAAAAGAGAAAGCAAAGAGACCGGAAGCGGCGTACGGAGTTTTGGAGAGAGTGTTCGGCGACGCGAGTCACTTTGAGCTTTCCTACGCCCCCTCAATGAACACGAATCTTTTCGATACGTTTTCCTATGAGGCTAAGGAGGGGAAAGTCTCAGTCAAAGGGGAAAACGACCTGGCGATCATACGCGGCTGCTATGAATATCTGAAAGATGTCGCAGGCGTCATGGTGACCTGGCAGCAGAGGCATCCTAAGGTCGAGAATTATCCTGACGCGGAATTGACAACAGGGGGGACGCCGCACAAGTTCCGTCATCATTTCAACGTCTGCACTTTCGGCTACACCGCGCCGTATTGGAAGTGGGACCGCTGGGAGGAAGAGCTGGACTGGCTGGCGCTGCACGGCGTCAATATGCCGCTCGCGATGGTGGGATTCCAGGCGGTGGCCAGGAGGGTCTGGCGGGATCAGGGTGTGAGCGAAGCGGGGCTTAGGGAATACTTCCCTGGGCCGGCCTATCTGCCCTGGTTCATTATGGGCAACCTCTACAAGCACAACGGACCATGCCCGGACAAATTCATCGATGAGACGAAAGCGCTTCAGGATAAGATATTGGCAAGGATGCGGGAATTCGGCATGACGCCTGTGGTTCCGGGATTCGCGGGGTTCGTGCCGGAAGAGTATGCCGAAGCCCACGGCAAGACGAATTTTCATCCTAGGGCGCATTGGTGCGCGCTGCCGGGCGAGTGCCAGTCCTGGTGGATCGCTCCGGGGACTGAGACTTTTACGGAGCTGACAAAAGTTTGGATGCAGACCTACACCAACATGTACGGACCGGTGAAATATTTCCTGGCGGACAGTTTTAATGAGATGGAGATTCCGGTGACTACGACTCTGATGGACGACCTCAGGAGGTACGGCAGGGAAAGCTATGCGGCGATCCATAGCGCTATAGACGACGCGGTCTGGGTGATGCAGGGCTGGATGTTCTTCTTCCAGAAAGACACCTGGACAAGGGAGGCCGTACAGTCGTTTTTGAAGGACGTTCCCGTGGGAGGCATAATCATAATCGACCTTGCCAACGACAATATGCAAGTCTGGAAGGAGCATGACGGGTTCTACGGGCACGAATGGCTGAGGTGCATTGCGCATACCTTCGGCGGATTCAACGATCCGCACGCCGAATTGCAGAAGAACTATTCCAAGATGTTCGATCAGGATGGGGACCCGGACAAGGGGAGACAAGTGGGCGTAGGTCTGACGCCGGAAGCGCTGGACAACAACGAAGTGGTCTTCGAGCTTTTGAGTGATTCTGCCTGGCAGGAAAAAGAAGGAAAACTAGGTGATTGGCTCGCTTCGTATTGCAAGGCGCGCTACGGAGCGTATAATCCCGCTGTCTCAAACGCCTGGGATCATTTTTTGAAGAGTTTCTATAAAGGGAAAGGCGAGCATTACCGCTTCCAGGGATCGCCGCATCTGGCGGCCTGGTACAGGAACAGCTTCGAGAACGAATGGGAGAAAGGTGTTCCTAATCTTTTGTCCTGCTCAAATGAATTTGCCAAGAGCTCTCTTTATATTGACGACTGCGTGGAGTTCACCATGCGCTATGCCATGGTGGCGGCGGACAGGATCATTGCCGAGGCGAACTTCTCATATCTCTTCGGTTTGACGAACGACATAGTCCGTGCGGCTGACCGTCTTGATAATTTGGCTTCCTTGATGGAGAAACTTGCGGCGACCAGGGAGCATTTGCTGCTGTCGCGTTGGGCGGACAGAGCGAGAGAGTGGGGAACTACCGAGGAGGAGAAGAAATATTACGCCAGCGACGCGAAGTACCTTCTGTCGGCCTGGGGAGGATTTTTGAACGGTTACGCAACGAGAGCCTGGAGCGGCATCATCGCTTATCACAACAGCGAGTGGCAGCACTATTTGAGAAGGCTGGCGGCCGGAATGAAGGACGACGACATCCAGTGGGAGCTTAGGGATATTGAGAAAGCTTTCTGGAATGCCGGGAAGGAAAAGGAAGGATACAGGGAAACTAATCCCGACTGGTGCGGCGCCTGCAGGGAAACTTTGGATCTGGCCAAAAAGGAATACGACTATTCCGCCGCCAAAGTTGATGAGCTGCTCTTGGCAGACAGGGGAAAACAGTACGCCGGCTTCGGCTTCAGCGACAGCAAGGAGCCGATCACCGGGAAGACCTTCGATATGCCCGAGGAATTCAAGGACAGGAAAGAGCTGACCGTCATCATAAAAGGGCCCGCCCATGCCGTTCCGATGAAAGTTTATTTTGCCAAGGAAGGGAAGAAGCGCCTTGCCTTCAAGCCGCTGGAATACCAGAAGGATTTTGTCCACGGCGACGAACACCGCTATGTTTTGAAGACCAAGAAACCGTTTGGGAAAGGGAAGGTCGTTTTGGAATTTGACCGGCCGCTGGTCCAGGGCGATCACTGGGCGGGGATAAACCTCAAGTAAACGAAAAAGGACGGCTCCGGGCCGTCCTTTTTTCTTTGGATCTCTTTAATGGCGCTTCCTCAGAAGCAGGAGCGGAATGATTAGCAAAACCAAGGAGAAGGGTTCCGGGACCAGGGTGATCTCCGCCTTGACAGGATACGAGGGGACAAAGCATCTGGAAAGGACCTGGGCGTAGAGGGTGTATTTGCCTTCCTCCTCCGGAAGCGTTATGTCTTTTGTGGTGTAGCTGTCCTCCCATTCCGTTTCCTCCAGTTCCTCCAGGCTGTAGGCGACGCGGGCCTTCCTGGTGGCGTTGTCGGTGGCTATGCTCAGACTGACGTTCCTGTTGAAGGTCTCCGCGGCGCCGTCGTTTATTTTGAAGGAGGTTATTTCCGAAGTGGCGAAATCGTTAGTGTAGGCGAAAAGGATGGTGTTGGTGCTATTTTGGCTCATGCAGAGATAGTTGAGGCGCAAAACGTCCAGGATGTCGAAGGGCGTTCCGGTGCAGCGCATGCTCAGCATGAAGCAGTTCTCGAAGATTTTGCTGTTGTCGTAGCGGCAATTGGGTTCGAAGCGGATGCCGCCCTTATTGTAGATCTTTCTCCATTCGTAATGCGTGTTGGGGAACTGCATGTAGTAGCCCTCGCCGCCGCCGCGGTAGATCTGGATGGGGAGCTGGTCGAGCTCGCGGCCGTCCGTGTGGTGGACTCTCACGACGATAGAGGTGGGCAGATACTCGAACATCCAGCCCACGGAGTTGCAGAACTCGTTGGAATACATCTCGGGAGGCGTGCGGCGGTAAACGCCGGCCTGAAGGTTGGCGGCGGCGGGACCCACGCCGCAGAAGATGTCGCCCCAGCCGTCGTAGCAGAAGCGCATGATGTCCTGCATGCCGGGGGGATCCATCCATTTGCAGCCCCAGGCCTGGCCGTTGACCTTGTTGTTTTCCGCGGAAAGGTCGAAGCGGTAGGTGTCGGGCAGCTGCAGGGAGTGGCCGGATTCGTGGCAGAGAGCGCCGTGGCCGGCCATGTCGAAGATGCCGGAGGCGAAGGTCTGGCCGATCCAATAGTAGGGGGCGTTGTAAAAGGCGCCCATGGAGCCGCCCTCGTTGAAGAAGAGCTGCGTCGTGCAGTTGGTGCTGTCGGGAGGATTGATAGAGGTGTACTGCGAATCCTGACGCCTCAGGTAATCGACTCGGTAGCGGTCTATGATGCCGTAGGGCGCCAGGACGGACTTGGCTCTGGCGTACTGGGCGTTCATATAGTTGATGGTGTCGTTCATGTAGTCGTAGAACGACTTCCGGGAGGAGGCGGTGTATTTGTCGAAGGTGGAGTTGACGACGGTCACGCCGAAGGTGAGGGCGTCCATATAGACATTGAGGACGTTGTTGCTGACGTTGTTGTCAACATATCCTTCCGGATAGCTTATGACGGCCCTTATTATGTTCGTAAGGGGCTTGGTGAAGTCATAGACGTAAGAGTCCGGCATGGTCCACTTGAAATCGTCCTGATAAAGGTCCCGGATGATCCTGAAGCTGTTGGTGTGGGAGGCTTCTCTTTTCGTGTTGACGTACCAGTCAACCACGACGTCGATGGGATCGTTGGTAAGGGAAGTGTTGCAGTAGATGTTGGCGGTCCAGGTCAGGTTGTCGCCGGGCTTGGGACGGTAGGTGCTGCCGATGTCGTATTTGCCGATGCCGTATTTGGGCGTGCGTTCCAGCCAGGCCAATCCGAAGTCCCAGTTGGTGGTGACGGTAATTTCCCTTATGTAAACGTCGGAGAGCACGCAGTCCTCGGAGAGCGTCTGGAAATAGATGTTGAGCCGGCCGTTTTTGGCGAAGACGATCTCCATGGTTTCGGAGATGTCCAGCCATTCAGCATTACTAAGCGCCGCTTCACTGTAGGCCCAGCGGATCTTTTTAGCGTTGGCGGGATAAGTAAGGTGCAGCTCGTTCTTCAGGGTGAACGTGGAGCCGCTGCCGTCATTGATAACGATGGAAGACGGTTCGGCGGTTTTGTAGTTGGCGTTTGTGAAGGAGAAGTAGCAGACGTCCTTCTGGCCTTTCAGATATTCGTAATTCAGCCTCAGGCTGTCGATGATCTTGTAGTTGGAATTGTCGTCGCCCGGAAGCTTGAAGATGAAGCTGTTGAAGTAAAGATTGTTGTTGTCGTAGCTGTAATTGGGTTTGAACTTGGCGCCCTGATCGTAAGTCAGAGTGTAACTCGGATTGGTGTTGCCGAAAGCCAGTTCGTAGGCGCTGCCCGTTCCGCGGTAGATCAATACTTCAGCAGAATTGAGTTCGTGATTATTCTCGCCGTAAATTTTGATGCAGATGTTGGTGGGAAGGCAGGCGAACATCCAGCCCTTCACGCCGTTGTGCATTTCCGGGGGATAGCGGCGCTGGGATCCGGCTTTCAAGTTGATGGTCGCGCACTCAAGTTCGGTGAAGACGTCTTTTGTGCCGTTGTAGCAGTAGCGCATCATGTCTTCCTTACCCTTGGGGTCGCCCCAATTGCAGGTGTAGGCTTCGCCGAAGACTTTGTTGTTGGCGGCCGGCATATTGAAACGGTAGGTGTCCGGGAAACACAGGGAGTGTCCGGTCTCGTGGCACAAGGCGCCGTGTCCCATGGTGGAGAAGACGCCGTTGCCGTTCCAAAGGAAAGTCTGCCCGATCCAGTCGTAGGGGTTGCCAAGGTATCCGCCGTAGTCGTCGCCTTCGCTGTAGGAGATCGTGGTGTAGTAGTTCTCGTTGCCCTGGAAGCGGGTGGGGTCCTTCGCCACGTTCATCAATTCCACGTGATCGACTCTGTAGCGGTCGATGATGCCGTAGGGAGCCAGAGGATACGACATGGCGTCATACCTGCCGTTCATGAATTTGACGGTGTCCTCCAGGTTGTCGTAGAAGGATTTTGGCGAATTGCCTTTTACGGTGTATTTCCAGAAAGTGTTGGTATAGACCTTCACGCAGAAGGTCATGGCGTCCAGAAAGATCTCTTTTTGGTTGTTCGAGGTATTGTTGTCCCTGGTGGAGCCCGGATAGCTCATGACAAGGGAGAGCTTGTTGGTAAGCGGTCTGGTGAAGTCGTATGTATAGTTCTCAGGGACAGTCCAGGTATAGCTGTCGGTATAGATGCCTACGGCCTTGCTGAAAGTCTGGGTGTGCGTGGCCTCCAGCTTCGTGTTGACGAACCATTTTAGGTAAGCGGTGACGTCGCCCTGGGTGTCTTCACTGTTGGAATAGATGTTGGCGGTCCAATGGACAACGTCGCCTGGCTCAGGCCTGTTGAAGACGTTGTCGTCGTCCTTGGGATTGGGATACTTCTCGGTCCGTTCGATCCAGGCGATGCCCAGGTCCCAGGCGGCCAGGGCCTGAAAAGAAAGCGTGAGCGAAATTAAAAGGAAAAGTAATTTGGCGCGCATTGTTTTGCTACTTGCTTTTTATGATTTTTGTTCTTTATTTTGACTGTCTATTATATGATAGCCTATTTTTGTCCCAACGGGCGGTCAAAGGGCCGTTTTTTCGTTCATTCCACGATCTCTTGGAAAGTCGTCTTTATGTTTCCTCTGTTGTTGTCGGTCAGATCGCCCCTGACTTCGTATATAGGAGTGGGGACGAAATCCGCCGAGCGGGCCTGCAGATAATAGACGATCTCAGTTTCGCCTTCCTTGGTTTCATGCAGGAAAGACGGGCAGAAGGGGAGGAAGCTTTTCTTTTTCAGTTCCGGAAGAGAATTGGCGATCCTGAAGGAGGCGCCGAGGCTGTCGCTCAAAACAACGGTCCAGGCGGCGGTAAGAGATCTTACGCGGCACTTGACGTAGGCCAGGGAAGTTTCCCGGCAATCGTTGGTGAAACTGAAGGAGGCCAGTTTCCTTTGGCCTTTGGCGAAGAGATAATTGAAATGCAGCTGGTCCAGGACCAGGGACTTCCTGCCCTCGCCTTCGCCCACGGTCACGAAGAAGGTGTTCTCGCCCCTTTTTCCGTTCTCTCTTCTGAACTGAGGGTCGAACAAAACGCCGCCGCTGGGATAGGGGAGCTCTTTCATGACTATGTTCGTCACGCCGATCATGTAGCCGCGCTCGGCGCAGCGGTAGATCTTAACGGGCGCGCCCAGAAGTTCCCGGCCGCTCTTCGAGTAAAGTTTGAAAAGAACTTTTTCCGGCAGGTCGCTCAGGAACCAGCCCCGGTAGGTGCGGCCGCGGGAAGTGACGATCCCGGAGGGCTGCTTCCTGATGACGCCGGCCTGGCGGTTGGCCTCGTAGGCCGTGAGTTCCGAGAAGTGGGAGTAGTCCGTATAGCTGTCCCGCATCATGCAGCGTTTGCCCTCTGTGTCCATCCAAGCGCAGGGAATGTCCTCGCCGGTCACGTCGTTCAGTTCTTTCCGGATGTTGAAAATGTAAGAGTCCGGGATCTGCAGGGAGTGTCCGAACTCATGGCAGAAGGCGCCGTAGCCCCTTTTGGAAAAGATCCCGTGCCCGTTCCACCAGAAGTTCTGGCCGATCCAATACCAGTCGTAGCCGCGGTAATTGCCCAGCGGTCCCTGCTCGTTGAAGATGACGGTCGTGGCCACGTCCGGGTCGCCGGTGTAGCGTGTCTCGAGAAATTCCTTGTCCACGAAATAAAGCTTGTCTATCCTGAGCCTGTCGATGATGCCGTAGGGGGACATGGGATATTTGGCGGCCTCGAAGCGCTTGTTGGTCCACTCAACGCAGTCGTTCATGCGGTCGAAGAAGGAGAGCTTAGTTGGAGATGTATAGCGCTCGAAAGTTTCCCGGTAAATGGGAACGCTTATGGGCAGGGCGTCCAGGTAAACGCGGAGAAAGTCGTTGGAGGGATTGCGGTCAACGATTCCCTTGGGCGGAATAATGGCGACGCTCAAGGTGTTGGTCAGAGGCTTGGTGTAATCGTAGCGGTAATCTTTGGGAACGATCCATTCGAAACTGGAAAGATAGAAATCCTTCTCCCGGGGATCGCTTTTTATTTCCGTCCGGGCCGCCTCCTTTGTGTTCATCACCCAGCGCAGGGAAAAATCCTTCAGGTCAGGAAGCTCTCCGCCGTTCTTGTAAAGATGGGCGGTCCAGGTAAGTTTGTCGCCGGGCTTGGGACGGTTGGAACTGCCGACGGCTTGCATTTCGTTGGGATAGCGGGGGCTTCTTTCCAGATAGACAACGCCCAGATCCCACTCCTCGTGGCCTTCCTCTATTCCGTAGCCCCAGCCGATGTCCCTGGGGTTGCCGTCCTCGCCGGATCCTTCGGCGAAGGCGCGGCAGAGGGAGAAGGAAAAGCAGAAGGCGAGGATAAGGAAAAGGCAGTGTGTTTTCATTTTCATCGATCCGTTGATTGGCGGCTTGCAAAAGTGAAAAAAATAATTGTGAACACGGTTTCCCAGCGTTTTAAAAATTTTATCTAAACGCGCCTAATTTCGCCATGCGAAAAAGTTGCCTTAAACTTTGCCGATGAAAACAGAAGCGAAATTAAAAACGAGCCGGCTTTTTGGTAAAATCTAAGCATGAAGAAGAAAAGAAATATCATCGCGGCCCTGACGGCTTTCCTGATTTTGGGAACCGGCAGCGCCAACGCCATCTGGGGCCTCGACTCCGTTCACTCCGCCGCCGGCGAGAAGATAATAAGCGCTCTGACAGTGGATCTGAGCGGACTCAAATATCATACCGTTCCTGTTGAGGTCGTCGCTCCGCTGGACAATCTTTCCGCCAAGGCGGAAGATCCGGAAGCGGAGATCAGATCCTCAACCCTGGAGCCGCTCGTTGATTTCGTCCTGAGCAACGCCTACGCTGATCTGGCCTTCGAGCTTCCCTGCTCCAACGGCGTCTTCGGCGCCATGGCATTGGGCGTCCTGACGAACAAATTTGAAGAAAGGAAAGAACTGTGCGCTCCGCTTCTTCCCGATCACGCCGTTTACTCCACGCTCCGCTTTTCCAAGGAACTGACAGACAGGGGCGGCAAGATCTACGGCGGGATGTTCTCGGCAGACGAGGGCGTGCTTACCCGCGACTATTCCCGCAACTTCGACATCATATCCCCCAATGAAACGAGCGGCGCTTACTACAGTTACACCAACACCAGGATCTACGTTCAGGGAAAAATAAAAGGCCGCCGCGTTATGCTCACGGGAACGCTGATGAAGGCTCCCTCCAGCGTGAGCCAAAAGGGCGCGCTGATAGACACTAAATATCCCGGCCTCTACTTTTATTCTTCCGAAAAAGGGATAACCATTCCCGGAGGCGGCTGGATGGAGACCACCATGGATTATTACAGGGCCTTCACCATCAGCGTGGAAATTGACGAGAACAGATTCGCCTTCGCCAACCTGTCCTGGCTCTCCGCCGGCTGGAAGGGGATAAACGTCTTGAGGACCCATCACATCTACGCCGTGTTGAAGGAGATCATCGCCGAACTTCAGACCTACGGCGGTAAAGGTCTTGCGATCGACAAGCTTCTGGAATGCGTCGCAAAGTGCGACAGCCTTACGGAAGCGGAAATAAACGAAAGTTACAAAAAGTACTGCGACTTCTGCAAAAAGAACGCCGGACTCTCCTTCGCGGGCATCGGCGCCTCCTCTTACAGCAGGATCTTCAACAAAAAAGACCTTGACGTTCCCATGGAATTGCGCCGCGCCGTCGTCCTTCAGGAAATGGTGAGAACTTTGAAAGGCAAGCCTTCCTGGTCGCAAGCGGAATAAAGGATAATCTATGTTCATCGACAAAGCGAAAATATCAGTTAGCGCCGGCGACGGAGGCCGCGGATGCTGCAGCTTCTTCAGGGCCAAGCACAATCCCAAGGGCGGCCCTGACGGCGGCGACGGCGGCAACGGCGGCGACGTCATAATAAGAGCCGACAGAAACCTGGCCACCCTGTGCGACTACATCTACCAGCCGCAGTACAAAGCGGGCCGGGGCGCCCACGGCAGCAGCAACCAAAAGCACGGCGCCGACGGCGAGGACGTCGTATTGAGAGTGCCTCTGGGCACCATGGTCTTCGACGGGGAGAGCGAAGTTCTGATAGCCGACCTTACAAAGGAAGGCCAGGAAGTGGTGGTGGCCAAGGGCGGCGTGGGCGGACTGGGCAACGCCCGCTTCAAGAGCAGCACCAACCAGGCTCCCCGGCGCGTGACGCCCGGAACGGAAGGGGAGAGCCGCACGCTGCTTCTGGAACTTAAGGTCATGGCGGATGTGGCGCTGGTGGGATATCCCAACGCCGGCAAATCCACCTTCATCTCCGCCACCACCAAGGTCCACTCCCGCATAGCCAGCTATCCCTTCACCACGCTGGCGCCCATCCTGGGCATTTTGGAATTCAAGGATTTCAAGAGCGCCGTCATCGCGGACATCCCGGGGCTCATAGAGGGAGCCCACCGCAACGTGGGGCTGGGCCACGCCTTCTTAAAGCACGTGGAGCGCTGCCGCACGCTGCTCATCATAATCGACATGGGCGCCATGGACCAAAGGGACCCCAGGGAGGATTACAAAGTCCTTCTGAACGAACTGGCCAGCTATTCCGAAGAACTTGCGAATAGAAGAAAGATCGTGGTGGCCAACAAAATGGATCTGCCGGAGGCCAAGGGCAACCTGGCTAAATTCAAGCGCAGATACAAGGGATTGGAAATAATCCCCATCTCCGCCATGGACGGCATAGGCTTGGAAGAAGCCACTGAAAAGATCCACGACGTTTTAGTGGAGGAAGGTCTCTACGATGAAGGGAACGAAGCGTAAGATCGTTTACGACGGATCTCAGGGCGAAATAAGAGTGGACGCTTTTTTAGCGGGCTGGCTCTCCGACATTTCCCGCTCCCGCATCACGGCGCTCATAAAAGAAGGTTTCCTTTCCGTGGACGGCGAGAAGGTCCGCCCCGCTTTCAGACTCTCGGGCGGCGAGACCGTAGCCTTTTTCTCCCCGGAGGAGACGCCCACCAGCCTTGAACCAGTGAAAGGGGAACTCAATATCGTTTTCGAGGACAAGGATCTTCTCGTGGTCAACAAGCCCGCCGGACTGACGGTGCACCCCGGCGCCGGCACGGAAAAAGAGGCCACTTTGGTGCAGATACTTTTGCACCACTATCCCTTCCTTTCCTCCGTGGGAGATCCGGAGCGCCCGGGCATAGTCCACCGCATCGACAAGGACACCAGCGGGCTCATCATGGTGGCCAAATCGGAAGCGGTGCGCCTCAAAATGCTGGAGATGTTCAGCGAGCGCTCCTTTGTGAAAGAATACCGGGCCCTGGTCAAGGGCTTGCCCGCCCAGAGCCCCTTCGAACTGGAGGATTACCTGGCCCGCAGCACCGCGGACCGCAAGAAGATCGCGGTCATCCAAAATCCCGAAAAAGGGAAGCTGGCCGTGACCAAGGGCAGAGTCATCAAAGCCTTCGGCATCGCCGCCTCGGAAGTGAGCCTTCTCATCGAGACCGGCCGCACCCATCAGATCAGAGTCCAGATGGCCCACTGGGGATATCCCGTGCTGGGGGACAAGACCTACGGCAGGAGCGGGAACGAATTAAACCGCCGCTGCGACATCAAACGCCAGATGCTCCACGCCTTCAGGCTCAGATTCTCCCATCCGATGAACGGCGTCACCTTGGACCTTTGCGCGCCGCTTCCCGCCGATTATCTTTCCGTCGAGAAGAAACTGGAAGAACTGGCGGTTGGCAAAAAGCCTCCCAGAGGTTGAACTTTTCTTTCTTTTGCGCCGGGCCTCTCTCCCTGTCTTTTGCCTTTTCCTTTCCGCTTTTGCGACAGTTTGTCGCCGCTAACGACAGTATTGTGACAAAAAGGCGCAGATTGCCGACCCCGGCTTAAACTTAAATCGTTGCTGATTAAACCTTTATTGTATGGCACATATCTTGCTTTAATAACTGTGCGTTCTAATTTGAGCGCCTAAATCAGTAATCTAAACAATAGAGAGGTATATTATGAGCAAGAACAAAATCATCGGAATCGACCTTGGCACGACCAACTCCTGCGTCTGCGTCATGGAAGGCAACGAACCCAAAGTTATCGCCAACAGTGAAGGCGGCCGCACCACCCCTTCTATCGTCGCTTACGACAAGGACGGCAACAGGCTGGTGGGCACGGTGGCCAAGCGTCAGGCTGTGACCAACCCTGAGAACACCGTCTTCTCCATCAAGCGTTTCATGGGCCGCAAATATAATGAAGTGACCGCTGACGAAAAGCAGGTCTCTTACCATGTCGTCGATCACAACGGCGGCGTGGCCGTCAAGCTTCAGGGCAAGGAATACACTCCTCCGGAAATTTCCGCCGTCATTCTTCAGAAGATGAAACAGACCGCGGAAGACTATCTGGGCGAAGAAGTGACCCAGGCCGTCATCACGGTCCCGGCTTACTTCAACGACGCTCAGCGCCAGGCCACCAAAGACGCCGGCAAGATCGCGGGCCTGGAAGTTCTGCGTATCATCAACGAGCCGACGGCCGCCAGTTTGGCCTACGGCATGGGCAAGGATAAGAAAGAAGAAAAGATCGCTGTCTATGACTTGGGCGGCGGCACCTTCGATATCTCCATTCTGGAGATCAGCGACGGCGTCTTCGAAGTGAAGAGTACCAACGGCGACACGCACCTGGGCGGCGACAACTTCGACCAGGTCATCATCGATTACATTGCCGACGAATTCAAGAAAGAGAACGGCATCGAATTGAGAAGCGACAAGATGGCCCTGCAGCGCTTGAAAGAAGCCGCTGAGAAAGCCAAATGCGAACTTTCTTCCTCCATGAGCACCGACATCAGCCTGCCCTTCATCACGGCCGGCCAGGACGGCCCGAAGCACTTGCAGATGACTTTGACCAGAGCGAAACTTGAACAGCTCTGCGGCGAACTTATCAATAGGACGGAAGGCCCCTGCAGGAACGCCCTGAAAGACGCGGGCGTCAAGGCCAGCGACATCGACGAAGTGATCCTGGTGGGCGGCATGACGAGAATGCCGGCGGTCCAGGAAAAGGTCAAGGCCATCTTCGGAAAAGAGCCCCACAAGGGCGTGAACCCCGACGAAGTCGTGGCCACCGGCGCCGCCATTCAGGGCGCTGTGCTGGCGGGCGACGTGAAAGACGTTCTTTTGCTGGACGTCACTCCGCTTTCCCTGGGCATCGAAACTCTGGGCGGCGTGATGACGAGACTTATAGAAAGGAACACCACCATACCTTGCAAGAAGAGCCAGATCTTCTCCACTGCCGCTGACGACCAGCCGGCCGTCTCCATCGTGGTCTTGCAGGGCGAAAGGGAAATGGCCGCGGACAACAGAGTCCTGGGCAAATTCGACCTGGTGGGCATTCCTCCGGCGCCCCGCGGCGTACCGCAGATCGAAGTGACCTTCGACATCGACGCCAACGGCATCGTGCACGTCTCGGCTAAAGACAAAGGCACCGGCAAGGAACAGAAGATCAAGATCGCTGTGTCCAGCGGCCTCTCCGACGAGGAGATCGACCGCATGGTGAAAGACGCGGAAGCCAATGCCAGCGAAGACAAGAAGCGCCGCGAACTCATAGATCTTAAGAACCAGGCCGACAACTTCGTCTATCAGACCGAAAAGACTCTGAAAGAGAACGGCGACAAGATCGACAGCGCTTCCAAGGAAGCCATCGAAAAGGCCGTGGAAGAATTGAAGAGCGTCAAGGACGGCGACGACGCCGAAGCCATCAAAGCCAAGATGGAGGCCCTGCAGCAGGCCAGCCACAAACTGGCGGAAGCCATGTACAGGGAGAGCCAGGGAACCACAGCCGAAGCTCAGCCCGAGCCGGAAAGCGCCGGCTCCTCCAACGATTCCGCCAAAGGCGGCGACGACGTGGTGGACGCGGACTTTGAAGAAGTAAAATAACTTTTAAAAATATAAAAAATAAGGAGATTTTTTATGAAAAAGATCAAACCTCTGAGCGATCACGTTTTGGTGAAACGAGTGGAATCCCTTTCCCAGAAAGGCGGGATCTTCATCCCGGAATCCGCTAAGGAAAAACCCCAGGAAGCGGAAGTCATCGCCGTGGGTCCCGGCAAGCTGGACGAAGGCAAGCGCATCCCCTTGGAAGTCAAAGTCGGCGATCATGTCCTGATCACCAAGTACGGCGGCACCGAGATCACTTACAACGATGAGAAATACATCATTCTCCGCGAGGAAGACATCATCGCGGTCATCGACTAACAATTGAAACGCAATTTAAGGAGAAATATATTATGGCAAAGCAGCTTCAATTCGACGAGAACGCCCGCCGCTCCATTTTAAAAGGCGTCGAGACCTTATCTAAGGCCGTCAAGATCACCCTGGGCCCCAAGGGCCGCAACGTCATCCTTGACAAGAAATTCGGTTCTCCGACCATAACCAAAGACGGCGTCTCCGTCGCCAAAGAGATCGAACTGGAAGACAAGTTCGAGAACATGGGCGCGCAGATGGTTAGAGAAGTCGCTTCCAAGACTTCTGACGTGGCCGGCGACGGCACCACCACCGCCACCGTTCTGGCGGAAGCCATCTACAAGAAAGGCCTGAAGTACGTGGCCGCCGGCGCCAACGCCATCAGCGTGAAGCGCGGCATCGACAAGGCGGTCGCCGCCATCGTGGACGAACTGAGATCCTTCTCCAAGCCCGTTGACAAGGAGAAAGAGATCCAGCAGGTCGCGACCATTTCCGCCAACGGCGACGGCGAGATCGGCAAGACCATCGCTGACGCCATGCAGAAAGTCGGCAAAGACGGCACCATCACCGTCGAGGAAGCCAAAGGCATCGAGACCACTCTGGACGTGGTGGAAGGCATGCAGTTCGACAAAGGCTACCTCTCCCCGTATTTCATCACCAACCCCGATGAGATGGAGTGCGTCCTTGAGAACCCCTACGTTTTGATCTATGAAAAGAAGATCAGCGCCATGAACGACCTGCTGCCCATACTGCAGAAGATCGTCCAGACCGGCAAGCCCTTCCTGGTCATCGCCGAGGACATCGAAGGCGAGGCTCTGGCCACCCTGACCTTGAACAAACTCCGCGGCACCTTCACTTGCTGCGCCGTCAAGGCTCCGGGCTTCGGCGATCGCCGCAAAGCCATGATGGCCGACATCGCGGCCCTGACCGGCGGCACCTTCGTCAGCGAAGATCTCGGCCTGAAGCTGGAGAACCTGGAACTGGAAGCTCTGGGCAAAGCCGGCCGCATCGTCATCGACAAGGACAACACCACCATCATAGAAGGCAAAGGCAAAGGCTCCGACATCAAAGCCAGGGTCGAGCAGATCAGGGCTGAGATCGAAAAATCCACCAGCGACTACGACAAAGAGAAACTGCAGGAACGCCTGGCCAAGCTCTCCGGCGGCGTTGCGGTCATCAAAGTCGGCGCGGCCACCGAGACCGAGATGAAAGAGAAGAAAGCCAGAGTGGAAGACGCTCTGCACGCCACCAGGGCGGCCGTGGAAGAAGGCATCGTGCCCGGCGGCGGCGTGGCCCTTCTGAAGACCCTGCCCGCTCTGGACGCCCTGAAAGTCAAGGGCGACGAGAAACTGGGCGTGGACATCGTCAAGGAAGCCGTCGAAGCCCCGGCCCGCACGCTCTGCGAGAACGCCGGCGTGGAAGGCTCCGTGGTGGTCACCAAGATCAAAAACGGCGAAGCCGCCGGCTACAATGTGGCCACCGACAAGTTCGAGGACCTCGTGGCCGCCGGCGTCATCGACCCGACCAAGGTCACCCGTTCCGCCCTGCAGAACGCAGCCTCCGTTTCCGGCCTGCTTCTGACCACGGAATGCATGATCACCGAACTGCCGGAAAAAGAGCCTGCGGCTCCCAATCCCGGCATGGGCGGCATGGGCGGCATGATGTAAGCCCAAGGCTAAGCTCAATTAAAAAAAGCGCGGAGATCCCGCGCTTTTTTTAATGGGGCGCGATCACGTTTGAAACTGCGAAAAAATCCGGCCGCAAGCCGAAGTGTGAACGCCCGGTAAATTTGATATAATCATTAGATAACATAAATAAAAGAAAAATGTTTTTCCAAAAACAGGGGACAAAAATGAACTACGAAGAATTTTACGAAGACGATATAGCTTCAGAAGACAGCTTGGCGAACAGCGAACCGACGGGAGCGCCGGAAGGAATCAGGCCGGATCTCCGCAGAAGGCCGCTTTCCCCCAAAGCCATGAAGCGCCGCCTCCGCATTTTGGAAAAAGAGCTGCAGGAGATAAGGGCCAAATGCTCCAAGTATGAGGAAGATTTGAAGGAGCTGCCCTTGGCGAAAGAGAAACTCGCCGAAACGGAAAAGAAGCTTGAGGAAGCACAGGAACAGAGAAAGTATGACCTGGCGGAGGCCGAAAATTACAAGAAGCGCGCCCTGAGGGAGCGCAGCGAACTTCTGCGCTACAACGGGGAGAAGGTCTTGAGAGATCTTCTGGAAGTGGCGGACAATTTCGAAAGGGCCGTTTCCCACGCGGAAGGCGCCAGCAAGGAGAGTTTGCTGGAGGGGCTCGTGATGATCAAGAACGGGCTCCTGAAGGTCCTGGAGAAGAACGAAGTGAAGGCTATGAACTGCGAAGGCGAGAAATTCGACCCCAACGTGCACGAGGCCCTCACCATGTGCCCGGCCCCCGGCAAAGAGGACGGGACCGTACTGGCGGTCAACCAGCAGGGCTATTTCTTCAAGGATCATCTGCTGCGCCCGGCCAAAGTCGTGGTGGTGAAGAATCCCGAGGAGAAAGCCCCGGAGACGGAAGAGATCAAGGGAGAATAATTGATGAACGACGAATATTACAAACTGCTTGAAGTTGACAAAAACGCCTCCCAGGAGGAGATCAAGAAGGCCTACCGCAAGATGGCCCTCAAATACCATCCCGACCGCAACCCCGGCGACAAGAACGCCGAGGAGATGTTCAAGAAAGTTTCCGAGGCCTACGAGGTCCTGAGCGATCCTCAGAAGCGCCAGCAGTACGACCAGTTCGGCGCGGAAGGCATGAAGCAGCAGTTCGGGCCCGGCGGCTTCCAGTGGTCGAATTTCTCGCACGCCCAGGACGCCGACTTCGGCGACATCTTCGGCAATCTCGGCGACCTTTTCGGCGGCCTTTTCGGCGGCGAAGCCAGGGCCAGCAACCAGGGCGCCAGCCTCAGGGTGCGGGTGACCGTGACCTTCATGGAAGCTGTCAACGGCACTGAGAAGGTGATAAGCATTACGAAGCCCGAGGCGTGCCCCGTCTGCGGCGGCAGCGGAAGCGAACCCGGTTCCAAGACTGTCAATTGCCCGAAGTGCAAAGGCATGGGAAGGATCAGGATCCAGAGCTTCTTCGGCATCATGGAACAGACATGCCCCAACTGCGCGGGATCTGGCAAAGTGGCGGAGAAACCCTGCCACGAGTGCCGCGGCGAAGGCAGAGTGAAACAGAGCAAAAAACTTTCCATCAAGATCCCCGCCGGCGTGGACAACGGTTCCAGGCTCAAGATGAGAGGACAGGGCGAGGCCGGCATAAAAGGCGGGCCCTCCGGCGACCTTTTCATCGAGATCCAGGTGAAGCCCCACGAGCTCTTCCAGCGGGAAGGCAACAACGTGATCTGCGAAGTGCCGATCTCTTTCCCCAAAGCAGCCCTGGGCTGCGAAGTGGAAGTTCCGACCGTGCAGGGCCAGATGACTTTGAAAGTGCCCGCGGGAACGCAGAGCGGCAGGCTCTTCCGCATGAAGGGAAAGGGCATAAAAGACCTGAACGGCTACGTGGGCGACCACTACGTCAGGCTGATAGTCGAAACGCCCACCAACCTCAGCAAGGAACAAAAGGAAATGCTCTCTAAGTTCGCGGAAAGCTGCGGCGAGAAAGTCCATCCCGCCGCCGACGATTTCCTGAGCAAAGTCAAAAAATTCTTAGGCAAAAAATAAACGTTCATGTCATTCATAAGACTCTTGGTTTCCGAGATCCCCGAACCGGGACGATCGCTTGAGCTTCTGCCAGCCCAGGCCCATCATCTTTTCCGGGTGCGCCGCAAGGGCGGGGGAGATCTTGTGATCCTCCAGACTGCGGAGGGCCGCAGGGCCCTGGCGGAGATAGTGGAAAGAGGAACGGAGGATCCCCAGGTGGTCTGCAAGGAGATATTGGAAGACGTGAAGGGCGTTCTGCCCATAGACCTTTACCCGGCGCTGCTGCCTGACAGCGCCTTCGCTTTTTTATTGCAGAAGAGCACGGAAGTGGGCGTGAGGTCCATAACGCCGGTCATTACGGAATTCACCGTGGCCAAGGTGGGCGACGAAAAGAAAAAGCTGGCCCGCTGGCAGAAGATCTGCGACGAGGCGGCCTGCCAGTGCGGCGGCGTGCCTTCTTTGGTGAAGGCGCCGCTGCGATTCGAGGAGGCAATAAATACGGCGCAGAGCGGCCTGAAGATACTGGCGGACGGCTCCGGCGTTCTTCTCAAGGAATTGAAGGGCGAAATCAAGTGTGCGGCGCTTTTGATCGGTCCGGAGGGCGGACATTCCCTCAGGGAAATGCAGGAAGCCCGGGAGGCCGGCTGGCAGAAGGTCGCTTTCCATCCTTTCATTCTGCGCGCCGAGACCGCGGCCCCGGTCTGCGCGGCGCTTCTGCAGCAGCATTTCGGAGAACTCTGACATGACGCGCCTTATTAAAGTGAAAAATATCGCGATCGGCGGCGGCGCTGTTATTCCCGTCCAGTCGATGCTGAACGTTCCCACCTCCGACACTGTTTCATCGCTCAGGCAGATCAGAAAGCTTGAGAAGGCGGGCTGCGACCTGGTGAGGCTGACGGTGAACGACGCGGCGGCCGCCAAAGCGCTGCCGGAGATCGTGGCGAAGTCTCCCGTTCCCTTGATCGCGGACATCCACTTTGACTACCGCATGGCGCTGGCGGCGCTGGAAGCGGGAATAGCGAAGCTCAGAATAAACCCCGGCAACATCGGGGACAAAAAAA
The DNA here is from genome assembly GCA_017557885.1 of bacterium. GTDB lineage: Bacteria > Auribacterota > UBA3054 > UBA3054 > UBA3054 > UBA3054. The sequence continues at coordinate 242,847 of JAFYXV010000007.1, forward strand.
GAGTGAAGCTCGTGGCGGAAGCGGCGGGGGAGAAGGGCGTTCCCATCAGGATCGGCGTAAATTCCGGAAGCCTGAGGGAAGACGTCAGAAAAAAAGTCCTCGCCGGGCATCTCTCCCTTGGACTCGCCATGGGGCGGCACGCCCTCGCCGAGGCGAAGGCGCTGGAAAAATACGGCTTTGAAGACATCGTTCTGAGCGTCAAGGCGACGAGCGTAACGGAGACCGTCCGGGCTTACGAGTTCCTGCATGAAAACTGCGACTTCCCCCTGCACCTTGGCATTACCGAGGCCGGAAGGCTGGAGGACGCGCTTCTGAAGTCCGGGGCCGGCTTGGGCGCCCTGCTTCTGAAAGGAATAGGCGACACCCTGAGGATCTCCATAACGGGACCGGTGGAAAAGGAAGCGGAAGCCGGCAGGAAGCTCCTGCAGTTCCTGGGACTCCGGCCCTACGGCCCGGAAGTTGTGAGCTGCCCGACCTGCGGCCGCACCAAGGTCGAGGTGGAAAAGATCTCCAGAGAAGTCAGCCGGGCGCTCTCAAAGGATCCGGAGCTTAGGGACTATCAGTGCAAAGTGGCGGTCATGGGCTGCGCCGTGAACGGACCCGGGGAGGCGGCGGCCGCGGAGGCCGGATTGGCGGGCGGCAGCGACTGCTTCCTGCTCTTCGCCAAAGGAAAAGCCCTGAGGAAAGTTTCGCCCCGGGAAGCCGTCCCGGCCCTCCTCCAGGCGCTGCGCAACATTAAAAATGCAAAAAGGCTAAAATAAATATAAATGTAATTTCACAAAAAGAGATTAAGGAACAACTATGGATGTAATCGCCACCTTTCTGAAATGCGAAGCGCTCCTCGAGGGCCACTTCATCTTGAGCTCCGGCTTGCACAGCAACCGCTACCTGCAGTGCGCCAAGATCCTTCAGTATCCCAAGATCGCCGAGGAACTGGGAGCGGCCATCGCGAAGAAATTCTCCGATATGCAAATAGACGTGGTGGTCGGCCCGGCCATGGGCGGCGTCATCATCGCCCAGGAAGTGGCCAGGGCCATCGGCTGCCGCTCCATCTTCTCCGAAAGGGAAAACGGCGCCATGACCTTGAGGCGCGGATTTACGGTTAAAGAGGGCGAGCGCGTGCTGATCTGCGAAGACGTCTGCACCACCGGCGGCTCCGCCAAGGAAGTGGGCGCCATGCTGAGAGCTAAGGGCGCCAACGTGGTCGGCTACACCTCCATCATCGACAGAAGCGGAGGCAAAGTCGAGTTCGACGCGCCCTACCGCGCCCTGGAAACTTTGAGCGTGGAAACTTACGATCCCGCCAACTGCCCCTTGTGCGCGGCCGGCACCCAGGCCGTGAAACCCGGCAGCCACGGTTTGAAATAAGGAACATCATGCAGAATAAGATCAAAGAACTTTTAGAGCGGGCCTTGAAGAGCGTCGCCGAAGCCGAGGGCGTGGAGGCGAGTTTTCCGCCGGTGGTCATAACGGTCCCGAAGGACACGACCCACGGCAACTTCGCCACCAACGCCGCGCTCACATCAAGCAAGATTTTTAAGCAGGCTCCGGCGGTTTTGGCCGGAAAGTTAGTCGAGTATTGCAACGCCAACTGCGGAAGCGACCTTTCCTTCGAGGCCGCCGGACCGGGCTTCATCAACGTGAAGCTTTTGGGCAACGCCAAGAGCTCCGCTTTCATGGCGCTCTTCAATAGCGGCGAGAAAATAGGCCTCTCCGACATCGGCAGGGGAAAGACCGTGGACGTGGAGTACGTCTCCGCCAATCCCACCGGACCTTTGACGGTTGGGCACGGCCGCAACGCCGCGGTGGGCGACGTTATCTCGCGGCTCTTTGCGGCCGTTGGCTACAATGTCACGAAAGAATATTACTTCAACGACGCCGGCAACCAGATGAACGTGCTGGCCCGCTCCGTCAGGTGCCGCTACCGCCAGTTGCTTGGCAGCGACGAACAGCTTGAGGAGAACGGCTACCAGGGCGAATACATCGTGGACATCGCAAAAGATGTGCTGAAAGATTTCGGCGATTCCCTGAAAGACACCGACGAACTGAAGACCTTCAAGGAATACGCGGTCAGGGCTACCTTCGCTATGATCAAGGACAGCCTGAAAAAGATGCGCGTCAACCACGACGTTTATTTCAACGAGCACAGCCTCTACGATTCCGGCCGCATCAAAGAGACGCTGGAGCTTATCGCCGCGAAGGGCCTGAGCTACGAAAAGGACGGGGCCGTCTGGTACAAAGCCAGCCAGTTCGGAGCGGAGAAAGACCGCGCGCTGGTCAAGTCCAGCGGAGAACCGACTTACCGTTTGCCGGACATCGCTTACCACCGCGACAAATTCGAGCGCGGCTTCGACCGCATCGTGGACATTTTCGGCGCGGATCACATCGCCCAGTATCCGGACGTTTTGTCCTGCCTGAAGGCCCTGGGCTACGACGTGGACAAGGTGACGGTGGCGATCTACCAGTTCGTGACTTTGCTCTCTAACGGCGAAGCTGTCAAGATGTCCACCAGGAAAGCCAACTACGTTACCCTGGACGAACTGATGGACGACGTGGGCGTTGACGCCGTGAGATATTTCTTCGTCATGAGAAGATTGGGAAGCCACCTGGAATTTGACCTGGCGCTGGCTAAAAAGCAGTCGCCGGACAACCCGGTCTTCTACATTCAGTACGCTTACGCCAGGATCGCCTCCATCTTCCGCAAGGCGGAGGTGACGGCGGAATCCCTTGCGCAAAAAGAGATCAAAGCGGAGCTTTTGACCGATCCTTCCGAACAGGAGCTCATCAAGCTTCTCGGCACCATGAAGGACACGGTGGAGAAGGCCGCGGAGCTCTGCGAGCCGCACAGGCTCACGGGCTATCTGGAAAAACTGGCGGAGGCTTTCCACCATTACTACAACGCCGCCCAGATCCTTGTCGAGGACAAAGATCTCTGCACGGCGAGGCTGGCTCTTTTGTCAGTCGTTAGGAACGCTATCAAATGCGGGCTCGACATCCTCGGGATCTCCGCTCCGGAAAAAATGTAAATAAAAAAATCAAGGAAAATCATATGGAAACTGTAAAGATCAACGAATATCCTCTTCTGAAGAGCGGCAAAGTCAGGGAAGTCTATGACCTGGGCGAGCATCTTCTTTTTGTGGCGACAGACCGCATCTCGGCCTTCGACAGCATACTGCCCACGCTCATTCCGGACAAGGGCAAAGTTTTGGCGGGCCTCTCCGCGTTCTGGTTCTCATTCTTCGGCGACAAAGTCAAGAACCACTTCGTTTCCGGCGACGTTTGCAAGATGTATCCGAAGCTTGAGCCCTACAAGGAATACCTGGACGGCCGCGCCATGGTCGTGAAAAAGGCCCAGATCTTCCCGGTGGAGTGCGTGGTGAGAGGCTATCTTGCCGGCAGCGCTTTCGCGGAATACAAGAAGTTCGGAACGGTCTGCGGCAAGAAGATCCAGGAAGGGCTCCAGGAGTGCTCCGAACTGCCCGAGCCCATCTTCACGCCTTCCACCAAGGCGGACGCCGGCCACGACGAGAACATCGACTTCGACCGCATGGCCGACATCGTCGGCTTCGAATCCGCCAGCCAGCTCCGGGATCTTTCTTTGTACATCTACTCCCGCGCCAGAGCCTACGCCAGGGAGAAAGGCATCATCATAGCCGACACGAAATTCGAGTTCGGCGTCTGCGACGGCCAGATCATCCTCTGCGACGAAGTTCTCACGCCTGACTCCTCCCGCTTCTGGCCCGCCGACCAATACTGCCCGGGCAAGGCTCAGCCCAGCTTCGACAAGCAGTATGTCCGCGATTATCTGAACGCGATCAAATGGAACCACGAGCCCCCGGCGCCGGCGCTCCCGCCCGAAGTGGTGGAAGAGACCAGGAAGAAATATCAGATGGCGCTGGATCTTCTGAGCAAATAATCTATGGGAGACAACAGCAAAAAAAGAGCCGGCGGCGGCTTTTCCGCCTGGCGCCCTTCCCTTATTTGGATCGCCGTTCTGGTGGCGACCATGCTTCTTCTCCAGCGTTTCGCGCTGGGGCAGGGCGGAGTCGTGAATCTCTCCACTTCCGATTTTGACGAGATGATCTCCTTGGGCTGCGTGAAAAGCGTGACGGCCAGGGAGGACAGCGTCAACGTCACCGGCGAACTGGTCTTCAACGAGATAGGGGAGCTGCCGGAGAGCGTGAAAAAGCAGCTGGCGGATCTGCCCCAGGGGACGAAGGAAGTCCGCTTCAAGACCACGGTCACGAAAAATCCGGAGGTGGAGGCCGACCGCATCAAGGCGATGCGTGAAAAAGGCGTGGAGTACACCCTGAAGGAAGCTCCCAAATGGGGCGTGATATCTTTCATCCTGCCCATCGTGGTCCTTTTCGCCCTCGGCTACTTTTTCTTCAACAGATTGTCGAGAAACAACATGGGCATGGCCCAGGACTTCAGCCGCAGCCGGGCTAAGCAGAGCAATCCCGGCGAGCTGAAGATCACCTTCGCCGACGTGGCGGGCTGCGAGGAAGCCAAGGAAGAGACCAAGGAATTGATCGACTACCTCAAGGACACCTCCAAGTTCACCAAGATCGGCGCCCGCATCCCCAGGGGCGTCATCCTTGTCGGTCCTCCGGGAACGGGAAAGACTTTGATAGCCAAAGCCATCGCCGGCGAGGCGGGAGTTCCGTTCTTCTCCATCACCGGCTCCGACTTCGTGGAGATGTTCGTGGGCGTGGGCGCCGCCAGAGTGAGAGACCTTTTTGAGACCGGCCGCAGCAACGCCCCCTGCATCATCTTCATCGACGAGATAGACGCGGTGGGCCGCCACAGAGGCTCCGGTCTTGGCAACGGCAACGACGAAAGGGAGCAGACCTTGAACGCGCTCCTGGTGGGCATGGACGGCTTCGAGGAAAACGACGGCGTCATAGTCATCGCCGCCACCAACCGTCCCGACGTTTTGGATCCCGCTCTGCTCAGGCCCGGGCGCTTCGACCGCCAGGTGGTGCTGGACATCCCCGATTTGAAGGGCAGGGAAGCCATTCTGCAGGTGCACGCCAGGAAGATCAAAATGGGACCCGACGTTGACCTGAACAAGGTGGCCAGGGAAACCCCGGGCCTTTCCGGCGCCGAACTGGAGAACATCGTCAACGAAGCGGCCATCTGGGCCGCCAGACAGAATCACGATACCGTGAGCATGGCGGATTTCGAGGCGGCCAGGGACAAAGTCTGCTTCGGCCGTGAACGCCGCAGCCTTACCATCGACGAAAAGGACCGCAGGATCACCGCGGTGCACGAGAGCGGGCACGCCATCGTGATGGCGCTCTCCAAAAACGGCGACCCGGTCCACAAAGTGACGATCATTCCCCGGGGCCAGGCCCTGGGCGCCACTTTCTCTCTGCCGGAAAAAGACCGCATGCACAGGTCCAAGGCGGAATTGGAGGACATCCTCGTTTCCCTGTACGCCGGCCGGGTGGCGGAGGAGATCGTCTTCGGCGACATCACCGCCGGCGCCAGCAACGACATCAGGCGCGCCACGGAGATCGCCCGGCGCATGGTCTGCGAGTGGGGCATGAGCGACAAGCTCGCCCCCAGAATGTACGGGCAGCGCGAGGAAACGCTTTTCCTCGGCAGGGAAGTCAGCCGCCAGGTTGACTACAGCGACGAGACCGCCAACCTTATCGACTCCGAGATCAACGCCGTTATCGAAAAGGCCAGGAAGGAAGCTTTCCGGATCCTGACCGAGCGAAGAAAAGAACTTGACATTCTTGCCGAGGCGCTTCTGCGCCACGAGACTCTGGATGGCTCCGAAGTGACGGACATCCTGGAAGGGCGCGAACTGGCAAGGGACCTTAAGGCCGAAGAAAAGGCCGAAGCAAAAACTGAAAAACCTGAGGCTGACGCGGAAAGCGAATCTTCCCAGGATGGGTTGGAAAGCCGGGATGCGGAGCCTTCGGCGGGATCCGGCGAGGAAGGGAAGGGCTGATGTACGCCTGGCGCTGGCAAATAAAGGGCAGGAAATTGCGTTTCGATTTCCCTCTGATCGTCGGGATACTTAACCTGACGCCGGATTCCTTTTACAGCCAGAGCCGCTGCGAAGGCCGCTCCAGCGCCCTCAAAAGAGCCAAGCAGCTTGTTGCGGACGGCGCGGACATCCTGGATCTGGGCGCGGAATCCACCAGGCCGGGCGCCGCGTTCGTCAGCGAGGAAAAGGAACTGGCCCGCCTCCTGCCGGCTCTCAAAGCCATCAGGGCCGCTTTTCCTGACATTCCGATATCCATAGACACCAGAAGGGCCGCGGTGGCCAAGGAGGCCCTGGAGGCCGGCGCCGACATCATAAACGACGTCTCTTCCCTGAGCGATCCGTTGATGAAGGAAGTGGCGGCCCGCTATCTTCCCGGGGTTATACTGACGCACGCTCCCGCGGAACTGGCCAGCGGGGAAAACAGGGACGTTTCCATCGGCGAAGTCAAGAAATTTTTAAGGGAGCGAACCTCCCAGGCGGTCGCCTGGGGAGTCCCCAGAGATTCGATAGTCTGGGATCCGGGACTGGGATTTGGCAAAACTACGCAGTCCAACTGGCAGCTCCTTATGGACCTGAAGGAGATCTCCTCCGACAATCTAGTGATGTGCGCCGCCTCCCGGAAACGGTTCACCAGAAAGGATCCGGACGCGCCTGAAGGCCCCGGGAATTCCGGGCTGGAGGGGACCATAAAGGCCAATCTTCTGGCTGTCGAGAACGGCGCCGCCATGCTGAGAGTCCACGACGTGGCGGAGATGAAACAAATTTTGAAAGGAGGGTCCCGTGCCTGAAAAAGAAGTCAGCACCTGGATCCTCACGGCGGATTTCGATTATCCCGAGTGCCAGAGGATAATCAGCGCTTACAGGGAGCGCCGCAACATTACGGTCTGCTTTTCCGGAAAATTCGTTAAGACCTGGCCTATCACAAGGTCCGCGATCCTGGCGGACGTTCTGACGAAGCTTGAAAAACAGAAGATCGATTGGATCTTCGAGGATATTCCCGAAGAGACGATGCGCTTCATCAAATTCAACAAAGAGCGCAGCGACACCATTACGGTCGCAAGGGTGGCCAGGGCCGGCAAGCGCCGCATCTACGGCCTGATCGTCAGGACTAACAATTTCCTGAAAATGCTGGTCTATCTCTTCAAGCTGATGCAGGACATCGTTTACTGGACGGTCTGCGGTCCCTTTATTCCCCACGGCTTCCGTTATTCCAGAACGCTTTACGAGATCACTTCTTGCGGCATGCGCTCAGTGGGCATCGTGCTTTTGGTCTCCTTCATCATGGGACTCATCCTTGCCATGCAGGGAGGCGCGCAGCTTGAAAGGCTCGGGGCGGCCGTGATGGTCGCCAAGATCGTCGGCATGGTGACGGTGAGGGAGATAGGCCCTCTGCTCGCCTCGCTTCTGGTCACGGGCCGCTGCGGTTCCGCCATCACGGCGGAAATAGGCGCCATGGTGACGAGCGAGGAAATGGACGCTTTGCGCGCCATGGGCATTTCCATCACGAAATACGTGGTGGTGCCGAAATTCGTGGCGCTGCTTATAATTCTGCCCTGCCTTACGCTTTTCGCCAACATCGTCTGCATCTACGGCTCCTATATTTTCTCCTATTACCAGCTGGGCGTTTCCACCTACGACTACTTCAACCAGACGGTCTCCGGCATGCACGTGGGCGACGTTTTCAACGGTCTGGCCAAGAGTCTGGCGGACGCTGTCATCATCGCTTACATCGCGGTCTTCCACGGCCTGACGACCAAGGGCGGCGCCGAGGGCATCGGCAGCTCCACCACCAGGAGCGTGGTCGTGACGATCATCTGGATCGCGCTGGCGCACCTTTTCTTCACCATCCTTTTCTATTACAACCGCTGAATGGAACACAACGAGAACATAATCGAAGTCAGCAATCTTAAGCTGAGTTTCGACGACCGGGTGATCCTGGACGGCATTTCTTTCCAGGTGAAGCCCAAGTCCATCTTCGTAATTTTGGGCGGCAGCGGCAGCGGAAAGACGACGATCCTCAGAAATCTTCTGGGGCTCATTAAACCTGATTCCGGAGACATCAGGATCTTCGGGACGAATATCGTCGGATTAAGCGACGACGAATTGTACGGCGTGAGGAAAAGGATCGGCATGGTCTTCCAGGGCGGCGCGCTCTTCAACTCCATGACGCTGGGGGAGAACGTGGCGCTTCCTTTGGAAGAATATACGACCTATCCGGCTTCCGTTATCGATTCTATCGTCGACTGGAACCTGAACCTGGTCGATCTTCTCCACGCGAAGAACCTTCTGCCGGCGCAATTGTCCGGCGGCATGAAGAAGCGCGCTTCCATTGCCAGGGCGCTTTCCATGAATCCGGAGATGATGTTCTTCGACGAGCACACGACCGGCCTGGATCCGGTGATGGCGGCGGAGCTGGACGAGATCATATTGCGCTTGAAAAAAGAATTGAACATCACCGTGGTGGTCGTCACCCACGATATGACGAGCATAAGAAGGATCGCGGACAGCGGCATCATGCTCTACGACGGACACATCATAACGAGAGGAACGCTCGCGGAAATGGAAGCCAGCAACGACATCAGGGCGATAGAATTTTTCAGAAACCACGAAGCTAAAGAAAAGGAGAAACCTTAATGGCGATAAGCAGTTCCGATAAAGTGAAGGCCATAATCTTCCTTGTCGTCAGCGCCTTGCTGATGGCGGCCATAATCCTTTCTCTGGTCGGCACCCAGTGGATGAAGCAAAAGGACCATTATTACATCGAGTTTTCCGAAAGTTTGGGCGGTCTCTCCACCGGCTCCTCGGTCAGGTTCCACGGCATCAAGGTCGGCAAAGTTGTCAAGATGAACATCGACCTTCAGAACCAGATGGGCCTCATCGAAGTGGAAGTCGTGAAGAACACTCCCGTCAAGACGGACTCCATCGCGACCATCGAAGTGGAGTCTTTCGTCACCGGCACCAGGTATGTGCAGATCACTCCCGGCAGCGTGGGCGCCGAACTTCTGGAGCCTAACGATCCGGACGTCAAGATCGCCTGCCTGAAATCAGGCTTCCAGAAGTTCGCCGGCAACATCGTCAATTTGGGCGCCCAGGCGCCGGCCCTGGCGACGAACCTGACCGCCATGTTCAGCCAGCCCAACGCCCAGGCGGTCAGCGAGATCGTGCAGAAGCAGGTGCCGGTCCTTCTGGAGCATGTCAACGCTTTCTTCGCTTCCCAGAACGCCATGATGATCTCATCCATTCTTGTAAGAGTGGACAACCTCATCGCCACCAACAGCGCGAGCATCTCCAGCGCGATAGCCGGCTTCAACACTACGATGACCTCCGTGAATTCTATGGTCGAGGAGAACAGGGAAGTGACAAGGGAACTTCTGAAAAACCTGAGCAGCGCTTCCAAAACTGCGGACGGTCTTCTGAGCGAGAACAGATTGCTTATCTCCAACATTTTGGTAAAGACCGGAACAAGTCTGGACGAACTGAAGGAAATGATAGGGGAGAGCAGGCAGCCTCTGAGGGAGAGCCTCGAGAAGATAAGCAGCTCCGCTACGCTTGTTGAGGAATTCGTCTCCGAACTTAAAGATCAACCGTCAATGCTCATTTACGGTAAAGAGCCCCAGAAGGAGGATTGGATCGATGAAGAATAATTATTGGCCGATCATTTGCGCGCTTCTTATTCTAACGGGCTGCGCTTCCAGCGCGCCGAAAACGACCGTTTACACCCTGGAACTGGACAAGTTCGAGGAAACGGTGGTCGAGGAATCGCTTCCCGTTTCTGTTCTTGTTGAAAATTGCGGCGTAAGGGACGCCTACAAGACTAAGGCGATCGTGGCTTCGCCGGCTCCTTACGAGCTCACGAAAAGGGCGAACGCGGAGTGGGCGGAATCGGCGGGCACGCTCCTGAATTCCAGCATCCGGAGTTACCTTTCCCCGCGCTGCGGCAAGGTCCTTCCCCCGGAATGGAAGAGCCGGATCGCCTACGACTATTCCGTCCTGGTTTATCTTGAGGCCATGACGCAGGTGAAGCGCGGTCAGAATTGGTTCGCGGTCCTGAGGCTTTCCTACGAAGTGCTTCCCCAAAAAGGCGGAGAGGCCGTCGCTTCCGGCCGCTTCGACAAGGCCCTGCCTTTGGAGGGCGGCAGTCTGGACAATTACGCCGCGGCCCAGAGCGCCCTTGTCAGGGAGTGGCTTGACGGCCTCTTGAAGTCCCTCCGGGCCAGGCCCTGAAAATCGTTGTTTTAACGCATGAAACTTGCTATAATTCGCTTGAAATATAATTTTACATAATCAATTTCCAACCAACTTCATCTAAGGAGTTACCATGAGCGTTCCCAGCGAACTTTTTTACACCAAAGACCATGAATGGGTAAAAGTCGAAGACGGCAAAGCCACCATCGGCATCACCGATTTCGCCCAGCATGAATTAGGCGACATTACCTATGTGGAGCTTCCCAAAGCCGAATCCACAGTCAGCAAAGGCAACGAGATCGCCACCATCGAATCCGTCAAGGCCGCCAGCGACGTTTACTCTCCCATCACCGGGACCGTGGACGAAGTCAACGAAAGCCTCGACGCTTCCCCCGACGTCATCAACAGCGACCCCTACGGTGAAGGCTGGATCTGCACCTTGAAGGACATCGTCGTGGACGACCTCAACACCCTTATGAACGCTGAACAATACGAGGCCTTCTTAAAGGAAGAGAAGTAAGCATATGTCAAATTACGGTTTTGTTCCCCACGGCAGCGAAGACCTTTCCGAGATGCTCGCGGCGGTAGGCGTTTCCAGCGTGGAAGAGCTTTACTCCGCGATCCCTGAGAAACTCAGGATCTCCAAACTCGATCTTCCCGCCGGCATTTCGGAGTATGAAGTCTCCAAGAAGCTTCACGCTCTCGCCAAGAAAAACACCTCCGACCTGGTCTGCTTCATGGGCGGAGGTTTTTACGATCATTTCATCCCCGCCGCGGTGGACGCCATCGCTTCCCGCGGGGAATTCACCACCTGCTACACCCCGTATCAGCCCGAAGTGGCCCAGGGAACGCTGCAGACCATGTTCGAATTTCAGAGCGGCATGTGCAGGCTCACCGGCATGGAAGTCTCCAACGCTTCCGTTTACGACGGAGGCAGCGCGGTCTTTGAAGCGGCCGCCATGTCCTTCAGAGTGAACGGCCGCCGCCGCTTTTTGGTGGACGGCGCCATGAACCCCATTTACCGCAACATGCTGGAAAGCTACGCGGCCAATATGAATTTCGAGTTCGTGGAAGTGGCCCCCAAGGACGGCAAGGCTGACAAGGAAGCCATCGCCGCCCAGCTGGACGACACGGTTTCCGCGGTCATTCTGCAGAACCCCAGCTTCTTCGGCTGCGTGGACGACTACACCGAGACGGCCGAGGCGGCCCGCAAGGCCGGCGCCCTCTCCATCCTCATCTGCTATCCGCTTTCCCTGGCTTACCTCAAGACGCCGGGTGAAATGGGGATCGACATCGCGGTGGGCGACGCCCAGAGCTTAGGTTTGCCCCTGGGTTTCGGCGGCCCTTATCTGGGCTTCATGACCACCTCCAAGAAACTGGCCCGCAAGATGCCGGGCAGGATCTGCGGCGAAACGCACGACAAGAACGGCAACCGCGGCTTCGTATTGACTCTGCAGGCCAGGGAACAGCACATCAGAAGAGAGAAGGCCACCTCCAACATCTGCTCCAACCAGAACCTCTGCGCCATCATGGCCACCATTCATCTGGCTTTGATGGGCAAAGAGGGACTTTATGAAGCGGCTGAGGAAAGCGCCAAAAACGCTGCCTACGCCCTGAAGAAGCTGACCGCCATTCCCGGCGTGAAAGCCACCTTCTCTTCTCCTTCTTTCAATGAATTCGCCATCGATCTGCCCAAGCCCGCCTCCAAGGTTTGCGAGAAACTTTTGAAGGTCGGCATCGCCGCGGGCATTCCTCTGGGAGAATTCTTCCCGGGTATGGAAAACGCCCTTCTGGTGGCTTTGACCGAAAAGCGCACCATCGAAGAGATCGACGCTCTGGCGGCTAAACTTGAAGCGGCTTTAAAGGAGGAGGACTGATTATGAAACTTATCTATGAAGAATCTCTGCCCAAAAGGCGCGGCGTCATTCCCCCGAAGAGCGGAGTGACTTGCGAAACGCTGGTGCCGGCCAACTGTCGCCGTGGGGAAAAGGCTCCCTTGCCGGAAGTCTCCGAACTGGACGCGGTGCGCCATTACACCAACCTCTCCCGCCTGAACTATTCCGTGGACACGAATTTCTACCCCCTGGGATCCTGCACCATGAAGTACAATCCCAAGGTCAACGAGCAGATCTCCCGCCTGGAAGGCTTCACCGCGCTGCATCCTTATCTCTCCTTGGTCCCCGGCGGACCTGAAAACGTGCAGGGCGCCCTGGAGACCATTTACGAAACGGAGCAGAAGCTTTGCGAGATCACCGGCATGAAGGCCGTCACCATGCAGCCCTTCGCGGGCGCCAACGGCGAATTCACCGGCGTCATGCTCATCGCCGCCTATCACAAGGATCACGGCGACGCGAAGAGAAGGCGCATGCTGATCCCCGACAGCGCCCACGGCACCAACCCCGCCTCCGCCATGATGGCCGGCTTCGAAATCACCGCCATTCCCTCCGACGGGAAGGGCTGGGTTGATCTGGAAGCCTTGAAAGCGGCCCTGGGCGACGACGTGGCGGGCTTGATGCTCACCGCCCCCAACACGGTGGGCCTTTTTGACAGCAACGTCGGCGAGATCTGCGATCTGGTCCACAAGGCCGGCGGCCTCATGTACTATGACGGCGCCAATCTGAACGCCATCATGGGTCACGCCCGCCCCGGCGACCTGGGCTTCGACGTGGTGCACCTCAACATGCACAAGACCTTCTCGACTCCCCACGGCGGCGGCGGCCCCGGCGCCGGAGCGGTTGGCGTCAAGGAAAATCTGGTGCCTTATCTGCCCACGCCCCGCGTTACCAAGACTGCGGACGGCAAATTCGAAGTGGGCAAGGCCGATTCCACAAAGAGCATGGGACACATCGCGCCCTTCTTCGGCAACTTCTGCGTCATGCTGAAGGCCTACGCCTACATGCTGCAGCTGGGCGCCGAAGGCATCAGGGAAGCTTCCGGCATGGCGGTCCTGAACGCCAACTACCTGAAAGCCAGACTGCAGGATACTTTCAAGTTCCCCTTCCAGGATCAGATCTGCATGCACGAGTGCGTCTGCACCTCCGAGTGGCAGCTTGAAAAGAGCGGCGTCAACACCCTCGATATCGCCAAGATGCTCCTTGACAGGGGCTATCACGCGCCGACGGTCTATTTCCCGCTCATAGTTCACGAAGCCATCATGATCGAGCCCACCGAGACCGAGTCGAAGGAAGTTCTGGACGGCTTCGTGGAATCCATGAAGGAGATCGCCAAGATCACGGAAACCGATCCGGAAGCCTGCCACCGCGCTCCCGAGAAGACTCCCATAGGGAGGCTGGACGAAGTGGCGGCCGCCAAGAACATGATCCTGAAGGCGTAAAACAAGATGGCAGTGCGCAAAAGCAAGACCGAGGAAGGAATCACTCCGGAAAACTTTGTTTCCCGGCTGGACTCCCTTGACTTCGGGAACTTTTACGTGCTGCTGGGCGAGGACTTCACGCGCGCGGAGCAGTTTCTTGAGACGCTCCGCGCGCGTCTCGTTCCCGCCGGGACGGAAGATTTCGCCCTGGAAGTGATAACCGTTGACAAAGACCACAACGGCGCGGGCGAAATTATCGGCGCCGCGGAGACCCTGCCCTTCATGGGCGGGTTCCGGCTGGTCATCGTGCGCCACGGGGAGGAGCTGGACGCCGCGGCTTTGGAAGCTTTGGGGGAATACGCCGTAAAAACTTACGAAGAGAAGCGTGAAAACATGCTGCTTGTCATTTGCATGTCCAGTTTGGACAAGCGCCTGAAGTTCACGAAAACTCTCATGAAGCTGAACGCCATCATCGACTGCGAACCGGAGCCGATCCGCGATCTTACCGAATACGCGAAAAAGCATTTCAACAAGACTCTTACGCCGGGGGGCGAAAGAGCTTTTTCCGAGATCGTAGGATCTGACACCAGAAAAGTCGCGGCTGAAATGGAGAAAGTCAGTCTCTACACGGGGGAAAGGGAAGAAATTACCGAGGAGGACGTCATTGCGATCTGCGCCGACTCCAATATCCAGGACGAGTGGGCGCTCAGAAACTGCCTTTTGTCCGGCGATATGGAGGGGACGCTCTCCGCTCTGAGAAACCTGCGTTTCGATCCAAGCGGCAGCGAAGAGGGGATCTTCGCGAAGCTGACTTACCTTATGAGCGACCTTCCCGTCATCGCGGAGGCCGCGAAAAGAGGGGATATGCGCGCGGCGCGCGTCTATCCCGGAAATCCCCGCTATTATGCGATGAAAAATTTCCTGTCCGAATTACCGGTTGAAAAACAAAGGAAGATACTGTCCCTTTTGATGTATGAGATGATCGCGTTCCGCGGCAGCAATCTTCCCAAAGACATAATGAACGACCTAGCCTGCATTTCATTGATTATAAGTTATGAGAACTAAGATCGAGAAACTTTTCTATCTTCTCAGGTTGGCGGCTGACATTGTTATCGTCCATATTGCTTTCTATTTCGGCTACCACACCTACATGGGCTTCGGCTTCAAAGACCAGTATCTGGCTGACAACATGAAGTCGATCATCTATTACAATCCCTCGAAGGAGACGCTTTACTTCACTTTGGCGATAGTCTTCTCCTTGATCCTTGTCACTTACAACGTACTGCGCAAATATTACCGCGGCGACAACAGCATTCTTAACGTCAAGGAATATCAGCATATCATCTCGTCGTATGTTTTCGCCGCCGTCATGACGTGCGCCTTTTATTTCGTTTATTACATCTATCTGAACAAAACGGAAGGCGGATTCACCGACAAGCTTTTTTCCCGCCGCATCTTCTGCTATTCCTTCGCTTACGCTTTCATAATGGTCGTCTGCTTCAGGGCCTTCATGAACTGGCTGATCAGCAAGATGCACAAGAGGGGCATCTTCGTGAGGAACTGCCTTATCCTGGGCGCCGGCAACAACGGGAAGCTGGTGGCCCGCCGCCTTTTGCGCCACACCGCCCACCATTATCTTCCCGTCTGCTATCTTGACGACTACATCCCGAAAGGCACGGAGATAGAAGTCGAGAAGAACGGCTTCAAGCTGAAGGTCGAGGGCACAGTCGACGATCTCGAACGCCTTATAAAAGAGCTGGACATTACTTCCGTTTTCTTCTGCATGAGCGAAGCGCCGGCGGAAAAGATCTTTTCCGTCATGGATCTCTGTTACTCTTTGAAGGTGCCTTTTTACTTTACCCCCAGACTTTACACCATCCCTCAGGTCATAAGGGGCTACGAGATAGCCGGCGTTTATGTTCTCAGCATCATCCATGATTTCACGGTCTCCTGGTATTACAATTTTGTCAAGAGAGCTTTCGACATAGTCTTTTCCATTCTGCTCCTTATCCCCGGACTGCCTGTCATGCTTCTCACCGCTTTAGCCATAAAACTAGACAGCAAAGGCCCGGTCTTCTTTTCCCAGGAGCGCGTAGGCCTGAACGGAAAGAAGTTCATCATGTACAAATTCCGCTCCATGAAGACGGAGGCCAGCGGTTCGGAACTGAAGCCCAAGGACGGCCGCGATTCCAGGATCACCCGGGTAGGGCACTTCCTGAGGCTGACCAGCCTGGACGAACTTCCCCAGATCCTCAATGTTCTCAAGGGCGACATGTCCTTTGTGGGCCCCAGGCCGGAGATGACCTTCATAGTGGACACCTACGACAAATGGCAGAGGCTCAGGCTGAAAGTCAAGCCCGGCATCACCGGCCTCTGGCAGATCAGCGCGGAGCGCAATCTTCCCATCCACGAGAATCTCGACTACGACATGTATTATCTCCAGGAGCGCTCGCTGCTTCTGGACGTTGTGATCATTTTCAAGACTTTCTTCTTTGTGGCCAGGGGTATCTGAGATGATAGGGAAATTACGGCGCTGCGGAGCTCTGGCTCTTTTCCTCGTTTCTTTCTGCGGCCTTTGGCCGGCGGCGCTTTCCCTTGCTCCGAAGGACGTCAACTACTGTTTCGCCTATCTGGCGGTCCTGGCCTTCGTTTTCCTTTTCGCCTATTTCATTCCAAAAAGGGCGCTCTTCCTGCTCTGCTTCCTCATGCCCCTGAGCGGGATCTTCTCACGTTTTCTGGAGATCGGCGCGCACCAGCCTGTCATTTTCCTTTCGCTGTCTTTTTCCCTGGGATACTGGGCCAACAGGCTGGTGACAAGGAAGAGTTCTCCGGTTGACAGCGATCTGAAACTGCCCCTGCTGCTTCTTATCCTTGTGGGCGTTTCCTCCTCTTTTTGGACCGCGGCTCGCTACGGCAACTTTATCAAGGGCTTTGCCACGCCGTTTTTTTACGACAGGGTGATCAACACCTCCGGCGTCACGGCTTCCCACGCGCTTAAGGTCACTTTAGTGCACGGCTGCCTTTTCCTTTCGCTGCCGGCCCTTTTCTGGGCTGTCGCCTCCATACTCGGGGAAATTGATCGGGAGGAGCGCGGGGCGTACGTTCTGAAACTTTTCAAAGTCACGCTTATAGGGCTTCTGCCGGTCTTGGCGTTTGCCTTTTACCAGCATTTCGTCAACAGTTCCTTCGCTTTCTGGGGCGACCAGAGCTGGCTCAACGAAAACCGCGTTTCCGGCGGCATGTCCGACCCCAACGCCCTCGGACTTTTCCTGGCTTTGGTAACGCCGTCGGCTCTTTTCTTCGCCTTTAAGGGAAGCTGGAAGGACAAGCTGTTTTTCTTCCCCGTTACCGCGGCGGCGCTTCTGGCCATGACCTATTCCGGCTCCCGCTCCTCGCTGCTCTTCCTTTTCCTCTGCGCGCTTCTCGCGGCCCTTTTGTTTGTCGCGAGGTATTTAAAGAAACGCGCCTTCGGGAAAAAGCAGCTGCTGGGGATCCTGGGGATCTTCGTTTTGCTTTTGATATTCGCCGCCACGCTGCCGGCTCTTAAGCTTGATCCCAATTCCGGAAACCCGGTGATCGCCAGGGTCGCCCGCCAACTCAACCGCCGGAAAAGCGAAAAGGGCATTTCCTTCTTCGACCGGCGGGAGATCCAGTGGAAGCAGGCCTGGCGTATCTGGAAGGAGTATCCCCTGGAAGGAGTCGGAGTGGGCGCTTTTCCGCTTGAAGTCGTCAATTACAACAGGGAAGCGGGCGAGGAGACTCCCAGCGACAATCCCTGGAACCAGTACCTGACCTGGGGCGTGGAGCTGGGCGTTTTGGGAACCTTGATCTGGCTCTTCCTGCTTTTCCTTCTCTTTAGAAAAGCCTCGCCTTCCAAGGCTGTTTCAGAACCTTTTTCGGAGCGGACTGTTCTGGGGATCTGCTTTCTGGCGTTCCTTGCGATCTCTTTCTTCGGGACGCATCTGAACGCTCCCGAAATATCGGCCCTCGTCGCGCTGCTGCTTTCTTTTTATCTTGCGGGGAAGGACGAAGGGGGAAGCGAGCCTCTCAGGCTAAGGCATCTTTTCGCCGCCGGGCTTTTCCTGCTAGTCTTGAATTCCATCTACGCCTTCGCGGTCTTCGGCGATCTGGGCGCGCAGGAGCGCCGGGACCGTTTTTCCCTTTCCAACGACTTCGGCCTTTACGCCAAGGAGCGCTGGCAGGGCAACGCTTTCGAATACCGCTGGAGCGCGCCCCGGGGCGGTATGCTCCTGGAGATCCCCAAAGGAAAAAGAGTTTTGAAACTTCGCCTGGCTGCGGTCAGGGAGGACGTATCCAGAGCGGATTTCGTGGCGGTCACTTTCTATTACGCCGGGGAATTTTTGGACACCATCGTTCTGACCGAGCCCGAATGGCAGGAAATAAAGCTGAACATCTTCCCCTGGCTCCCCGACAAAGCCCTTTTGTGCTTCGAAGTCAGCCGGGTCTGGCATCCTGAATCGGAGACCAGGGACCTGGGCGTCGCCTTTGCGGACGCTTATGAGTTCGAGGAGGATTTTTCCCGCCAGGCCCAGGGGCTTCTTTGCTACGAGACCAGCGAGAAAGGATTGCTGGCCGTCATGGGCAGGGGCATAAGCTGGCAGCCTTCCAAGAGCAGCACGGTCATCAGGCTGGATTTTGAAATGCCCCTCAGGAAACCCCTGGAGCCTTTGAAGCAGACTTACACTCTCTATCAGGGCGACAAGCTCCTGGAAACTTTCGCCTTCCCCTTCGACGGCGGCACCCACACCTTTGAGAAGACTTTCCCGGACGACGACAGGCGGGCCCTTTCCCTGAGGGCGGAAAAACTTCTGAGGACCAAGATCAAGGGAACGGCGGCGCCTGTCAAGACCGGCGGACGCATAAGAGCCATAGGAGATTTCTGATGCTTTACATCGTAGCGACTCCCTTGGGCAACCTTGAAGACCTTACTCCCAGAGCCCTGAGGATCTTCCAGGAAGTCGACGCCATCGCGGCGGAGGATACCCGCCACACTATCCAGCTCCTCAGCCACTTCGGTATCCAGAAGCCTCTTTTCGCTTTCCACCAGCACAATGAAAGGGAGGCGACCGAACAGCTGATAGAAAAACTTACAAAGGGACAGAACATCGCCCTTGTCTCAGACGCCGGCTATCCCTGCGTCTCTGACGCCGGAAGCTATCTCACGCAAACCCTCCGCGACAGAAACATTCCCTACACCTGCCTACCGGGCGCCTGCGCGGTGGAAACGGCTCTCGTCCTCTCCGGATTGCCAACGGAGACTTACACTTTCCTAGGTTTCCTCCCCAGGGAAGGCAAGGAAAGAGAGCAAGCTTTCAAAAAAATAGAAAACGCCGAAGAAACAGCGATCGTTTTCGAAAGCCCCCTGAGAATAATTAAGCTCATAAAAGATCTCAAGCCCTATCTTAAGGAAAGAAAGGTCTCTCTTCTCAGGGAAATGACCAAGATCCACGAAGAGTGCGTAAGGGGTACTGCGGAAGAAGTCTTAACTGAACTTGAATCCAGAGCTGAGATAAAAGGGGAGTGCGTCCTTGTAATAGAAGGCGGAAAGAAAGAGAAAGTTGAAAACAACTCCCAAGCCCTTACAATTGACGACGCCGTCAGGAAAGTTCTTCTTCTCAAAAAGAAAGCGGATCTTTCGCTCTCCCAGGCCGCACAGGCCGTGGCCCTTATTACCGACTACAACAGAAAAGAGCTCTACAAAAAAGCCCTGGACGAGGAAGAATGAGCGAACCGCCCCTTGAAACTGACAAGATCTATCGCCAGGAAACCGGAACGGTGGTCTCGATCAGCAGCGACGGCCGCGCCGTGGTAAGATTGAGCCGCACCAAAGCCTGCGAATTCTGCGGCCAGTGTTCCGTCAGCAAAGAAGACGGCATGATGGAACTCCAGGCGGACATTCCCGAAGACGAGGATATAAAAGTCAACGATTCCGTCGCTCTTTTAAAAAAGCCCGGCTTCCAAACAAAAGCCATCGCGCTTCTTCTCCTGTCGCCTTTATTAGGCCTGCTTCTGGGAGCGGGCATTGGATATATCCTTTTTCCCCGAAACGAGGCTCTGGAGGCCTTTGCGGCGCTCCTGGGGCTCTTCGCAGCCTTCATCGTGTCCGTTGCGATAGTAAGGAAGAAAAAATATCACCGCGGCTCCGGCCTAACCTTAAAAAAATTATGAAAAGATTCCTTCTTCTTCTGCTCGCCGCCCTGCTTTTGGCGCCGCTTTGCGCCCTGGCCGTAAGGTATCCCAGGCCCAATTACCGGAAGTTTGAGAAAACAAAGCAGGTGACGAAAAAAGTCCCGGCCAACGAAGCGACCACCAATCTCTTCACCTACCAAATGATATCTCCCGTGCCCACCGAGGTCTACAACAGGATGCTCGGCAAATCTTTTCCCAAGGGCTGCCAGTTTGACATTAAGCAGCTCACTTATCTCACTTTTAAGCACTACGGTTTCGACGGCAAGGTGTACACGGGCGAAATGGTGGTGAACAAGGCGATAGCGAAGCCTGTCTTGAAAATTTTCCGCAAGCTTTTCGAACAAAAATACCAGATAGAAAAAATAAAGCTCATCGACGATTTCGGCGCCAACGACGCAAACAGCATGAAGGCGAACAACACTTCCTGTTTCTGCTACAGAAAAATAGCCGGTTCCGACAAACTATCCAAGCACTCCCTGGGGCTGGCCATCGATATAAATCCGCTTTACAATCCCTGCGTTTCCTTAATTGACGGAGTGATCTCAAAAGTGGAACCCATTGAAGGAAAACCTTTCATGGTAAGAGACAACAGGGATCCCCGGCGCATAAAAAAAGGCGACGTTGTTTACAAGGCTTTTACGGAAAACGGCTTCGTTTGGGGAGGGGACTGGGAAAATCCGCTTGATTTCCAACATTTCGAGTACAAAGTAAACCTCGAATAGATACAGTCAAAAGTTTGTAAAATCAAGCGCATCGAAATATGCCAAGCTTGAAGGACTTGGAAGGCCGGCGATTTTTGTAGATTTGCTTTTTTCCCCCTTGCTCTTGTAAAATATTCAATGACATAATCATAACGCTTATTCGCTGCGCCTTTTTTATAGACGTTGCCGCAACTTTAACCAATAAACCGAAAAAATTATGCGCGGAAAAATTTTCTTCCTGGCCTTCCTGGTCTGCGGCGTGACTTTAGCGGCTGAACTTTGGTCTGACACTTTTGAATTTTCCGGAGCGGCTGTCGATCCCTCTGAAACAACAGTCATTTATCCCGCGGGCGGTTACCAGAGCAATTCTGCCACTCCCTTGCCTTACAACAGCGGCTGGGCCAAGGGCAACCCTGAATCCATTGAAATTTTTTATATAAACGAAGAAGATGATTCCTTGAGAGGCGTGATCTACTATCAGGAATCTGCTTCGCCATCCCAGGGCGTCGCGTATTGGGACTATATTGGAACGGATCCGGCCGATATCCCCAGGAACGACACTTATACCATCTTTGAATCCGTTCTGAGCGACTATGAAGAAATCCTGATGTGTCGTTCCGTCACGATCGTTCCGGAACCGGCTGCCGCTTTGCTTTTGGTTTTAGCGGGAGCTTTTTTCATGAGAAAAAGAATAAAAGGCCTTTTGGTCGGCCTTTTGGCGGTCACGGCCGTAAGCGCTTTCTCAGCGGAAGTAACTTCCGTCAGCTGCTACCAGGCTCTGCCCTTCAACAACAAGGTCGTCATCAACTACACGCTTTCCAAAACGACTGAAAAGGTCACGCCTGTCTTTACGGTTTCTTTTGCCGGCAAATATGATGATGGCGAACCCTTCGACCTTGAAGACAACGGCACCATTACCGGCGACGGCGCGGCGGGCATCGTGCTGGGGGAAGGCAGCAAGCAAGCCGTTTGGACTCCCGGAGGCAGTCTCGCCGAAGTGTCCACTTCCACAATGCAGGTGAAAGTGGCGGCGGTGGATGTCACCGGGGAGGCAACCTATTTGAAACTGGATCTCTCCAGCTATAAAATGACTAACAGCGCTCTCGGTCCTGAAAATCCCAATTACGATCCCGAAGATCCTGAAAGCGGCAGGTTCTTGTCCATAAATTGCAAGACTTCCGAAATATGGTTCAGAAGAGTCGAACCGGGCACTTTCACTATGGGAAGCGATGTGAATGAAGTTGGCAGACCAACGGACAAAAGTGTTATAGATTATGAGACCGGAGGAAGGCACATTGTCAACAGTGAAACCGAGCATTCAGTGACCATTACCAAGGCTTTTTACCTTGCTGTTTTTGAAACAACGCAGGACCAGTACGAGACCATTGTCTGCGAGAATCCTTCAAGATGGCGTTCCCATCTTGCCGAGGGCGAAACGCAGGAGGCGAGGCCTGTTGATTATGTTTCATATTCTGATATCAGAGGAGTAAACGAGGGAGCTACATGGCCCGAACAAACCGATTACCGGGTGGACGACTACACTTTCTTCGGAATAATTCGTGAGTCAACCGGCGCCGGCATTATTTTTGATCTGCCCACCGAGGCTCAGTGGGAAATGGCCTGCCGCGATAAAGGCGACGGAAGCTATGTGGGCAGCAGCAGATGGAGTGATGATTCCGTTTTCACCATGACCGCAGATGCCAAGAATACGGACGATAACCTTGAAAATGTTGCCTGGTACGCAAACAACACTAAAGTATCTTCTACTTATCCTTCCCACGAGGTCGGCCGTAAAAAACCCAACGGTATCGGTCTTTATGATATGCTCGGCAATGCCATGGAATGGTGCCTGGACTGGTCGAAAACGTATATTGTGCCGTATGATTTGGATCCGGTCGGCCCGCCCTATGATGAAAGCAACGAAGGCCAGAGCCGCAGGAAACGCGGAGGTTCCGCCCAACAAAATGCCGCTAATTGCCGTATAGCTCAGAGGTCAAACGGAAGGCCTAATGACAAAAATCAAAACTGCGGTTTCCGCATTGCCATTCAGGCAAGATAATAATTAGAGTTCAGGCAATATTTTGAGATCAATCAACTTCCCCGGGAGAGATCCCGGGGGAGTTTTTTGTTGGGGTGATTTCTGGCTGGGAGGCCGGCGTGTGCCATTTTTCGTTTCCTTATGCTAAAATAAAATATTAATCAAAAAAATAAGGAAATGAAATGAAAGAAGTTAAACGAGTGGCTGTTATTCCCGGCGACGGCACCGGACCGGAAGTAATAGGCGAAGGGCTTAAGGTCATCAAGGCTGTCAGCGGCAGTCTGGGCTGCGACATTGAGTTCAAGCATTTTGATTTCGGCGGCGAAAGGTACATGCGCACCGGCGAGACTCTGCCGGAGGGCGCCATTGAGGAACTGAAGACTTTCGACGCCATTTATCTCGGCGCGATCGGGCATCCGGATATCAAGCCCGGCATTCTTGAGAAAGGCATTCTTTTGAAGCTCAGGTTCGAGCTGGACCAGTATATCAACTTGAGGCCGGTCAGATTGTTCCCGGGCGTGGAGACGCCCTTGAAGGGGAAAGGTCCGGATGACATCGATTACACGGTGGTTCGTGAAAATTCCGGCGACGTTTATACCGGCATGGGCGGCGCCATGATGGTCGGCACCAAGGACGAAGTCGCCACGCAGGTCATGGCGTATTCCAGAAAGCAGGTTGACCGCTGCCTGCGCTACGCGTTTGAATATGCCCGCAAGTACGGCAAGGCGGCCCGCGGCAAAGCTGACAAGAGCAAACTGGCGCTGGTCGGCAAGTCCAACGTTCTGACTTACGTTTTCGACATGTGGAACAGGGCCTTCGCCGAGATAGGTGAAGAGTATCCCGACATCAAGCGCGAGTATTATCATGTGGACGCCACCACGCTGTATCAGGTGGCCACGCCGGAAATGTTCGACGTCGTGGTGACGACGAATCTGTTCGGCGACATCATCACGGACCTGGCGGCCATCACCCAGGGCGGCCTGGGCGTGGCGGCGGGCGGCAACCTGAATCCGGAAGGCGTTTCGATGTTCGAGCCCATCGGCGGCACGGCGCCCATGTGGACTGGCCAAAACAAGATCAATCCCTTGGCGGCCATCTGGTCCGGCGCGATGCTCCTGCAGAGCCTCGGAGAGGAAAAGGTCGGCGACGCGATCGTCGAGGCGATCGGCGACACTACGCCTAAGATGAAGAGCATGGCGGCGGGGCAAATGGGCTTCTCCACTACGGAAGTGGGGGACATGGTCGCGGAAGCCGCTTTGAAGAGATTAAGCTAAAAAAAGGAGTTATCGACATATGAAAAGAGTTGCCATAGCCGGCGCCACCGGCGCCGTTGGTACGGAAATGCTGAAGACCCTGGAGAAGAGAAATTTTCCGGTGTCCAGTTTGAAATTATTGGCTTCCGAGAGATCCGTGGGAAGAAAGCTTGTTTTCCGCGGGAAAGAGATCGCGGTGGAATTGCTGCGCCCGGAAGCTTTCAACGATGTGGACATCGTTTTGTCTTCCACTTCCGGCACGCTGTCGAAGCAGTTCTCTCCGGCGGCGGTGGAGAGAGGCGCCGTGGTGGTTGACAATACCTCCGCGTTCAGAATGGATCCCAACGTTCCTCTGGTCGTTCCGGAAGTGAATCCCGAGGACATCAAGTGGCACAAGGGCATCATCGCGAACCCGAACTGCTCGACGATCATCGCCAACGTTCCCTTGTTCCCGATCTACAAGAAATTCGGCCTGAAGAGATTCGTCAGCTGCACTTATCAGGCGGTCTCCGGCGCCGGCGCCTGGGGCATCGAGGAATTGAGAGAGCAGACGAAAGCTTATCTTGCGGGCGAACCTATAGTCAAGAACAAATTCCCGCACCAGATCGCCTTCAACGTCTTCTCGCACAATTCGGCCATCGGTCCGGACGGCTTCAACGAGGAAGAGGCGAAGATGATCAGGGAGACCAGGAAGATCTTCCACGACGATTCCATCACCATCAGCGCGACCTGCGTAAGAGTCCCGGTCTTCCGGGCGCACACTGAAGCGCTGCACTGCGAGCTCAAGGAGAAGGCTACGCCGGATGAGATCCGTGAACTTCTCTCCACGGCTCCCGGCGTCAAGGTAATAGACGACGTTGCAGGGAATCACTTCCCGATGCCCATCGAATCCACGGAAGAGTACGATGTGCGCGTCGGCAGGATCCGCACGGACTATCTCTTCGACAACGGAATAGCGATGCTTGTTTCGGGCGACCAGCTTCTGAAGGGCGCCGCTTTCAACGCCGTTCAGATCGCGGAATTGCTTTTGAATCTTTAACCAACATAAAAGGAAAAAATTATGCAGGAAACCAACACCTTCACGACGGCTGGCGCTCAGCTGAGAGCCCTCGTTGACATCCCCGGCGCTCCCGGCTGGGTGGACATGCTCGTTCTCATCCTGGGCTTGATCTTCGCGACGATCATCATCAATCTGATCATTACCTTGATCGGCAACATCATTGCGAGCTTCAGGCCGCACAAACGCACGGTCATCAGTTTGGTCGTGGTGGTCTTCCACGTTCTCATGTGGCTGATCTTCATCACGGTCTGCATGACCGTCATCGGCGTCGATTTCGTTCCGCTGCTGGCTTGCCTGGGCGTCGGCGGCATCTCCATCGGCATTGCGTTGAAGGATTCCATCGCCAGCCTGATGGCCGGCATCACGCTTATCGTGGGTGAAGTCTTCGTGATCGGCGACGTCATCAACGTGGCCGGCGTGGAAGGCGAAGTGGAAGAGATCACCATCCGCTACACAAAGCTTTTGGCGGGCGGCGAAAGGATCTACGTTCCGAACCTTTCCATCGTCAACTCCATCGTGGTCCTCAAGAAGTCCGTCAGGCTTCCTCAACCCAAAGCGTGATCTGATTTCGCGGGCATGGCCGATCTAAAGAACGAGTTCAGCTGGTCTTTCAGTCAGGCGCGGGATTTCTCGGCCTGCCCGCGAAAGTATTATTGGCAAAGATACGGTTCCTGGGGCGGCTGGGAGGAAATTGCTCCAAACAAGGTCAAGACCGCCTACCGCCTGAAGCAAATGAAGAACCGTTACGCCCTGGTGGGGCTCGCCGTCGACAAGGCCGTGAAAGAGGCCCTTGCCAGGATCAAAGCCGGGGAAGAGGTGACCTTCGAGGAGGCTTACAAGACCGCCAGGGATCATCTCGTGAAAGCCTGGTACGAGCACAAGTCCAAAATGTGGGAAAAGAATCCCAAGAAATACACCTGCATCAAGGACCTCTATTACTCGGAGTTTTTGATGGACGACGAGGAATCCCGCCAGGCCTGGGGATCCTTCATCAAGGAGAGGCTGACTGTCTGCCTGGAGAATTTCTTCGGCATGATCCTCCCCAAAATAAGGCCTTACCTTGAAAGGGGAGAGCTTGTTCCCATAGGCCAGGGGGATTTCGAGTCGGACAGTTTCGCCATTGGCGGTCTCAAGATCTTCGCCGCGCCGGATTCCGTCATAAAGACCGAGGACACATTTTTGATCATCGACTGGAAGACCGGGAAGCCGCAGCAGTATTACGACTACCAGGTGAGAGTTTACGGCATCTGGGCCCAGATGAAGCACGACGTTCCCGCCGATATGATCGAGCTGGCCCTGGCTTATCTGCCGGACGGCACGTGGAAAACCGTACCCTACGACGAGGACATCGCCCGCGAGGCCTTCGATTTCATCAGGGAAAATGTGGAGGATATGAGCGACAAGCTCAAGGGAAGGGACATTGCTCTCAACGAGCCCCTAAACATGAAGGAATTCGAACAGACCGACAGACTGGAGACCTGCGCGCAGTGCAATTTCATGGAGCTTTGCCAGCGGCAGTTCGCTCTAGCTTCAAAGGAACAGTTCTGAGATGGAAAAGGAAAAAAAGAAGAAAAAACGCAGCTTCATGAGCAGACATCCGAGGATCCGCTCCGCGGCCTACGGGATGTACGCTCTCCTTTTCTGCGCCCTGGGCATCCTGATGTTCCCCCTGGGCCTTATTCCCAGAGCCTGGACCTACAAGCTGGGACGTTTCATTGGGCTGCATATCACTTATTTCGTCATCAGGCGCAAGTGCTTTTTGAATTTCTTTTGGGCCTACGGGGACAGGATGAACGAGAAGAGGGCGCGCGCACTGACGAAAAAAGTGGCGGTGAACCTTACTTACAGCGTCCTGGACTGCTTTTATCTCTGGGTCTTCAAATGGCGTTACAGAAAGTACGATCCGGTGGAGGAGTGGAGCGACTGGTCGGTTGTCAGCAAAAGCATGGAGGCGGGCCACGGCGTCGTCGTGGCCACGGCGCACTATCATTGCTTCGAGGTCATGCCGGTGCATTTCTGCTATACGCGCCAGGGCTTCGACGGAGGCGTGATCGCCCGCACCTTCCCGTCGCCGCTGGCCGTCAGGATCTACACCTGGCTCAGGAAGCGCTACAACATCCTTTCCTTTTACAGCGACGCGAAAAGCATCATCAGGACTTTGAAGAGCGGAAAAGTGGTGGGAGTTCTTCCCGATCTTTACGCCAAGAGGAAATACAAAGTGCCGACCACCTTCTACGGCAAGCCGACGACCACCTTCGACATTCATTTCAGGGTGGCGGCTCTTTGCGACTGCCCGGTGGTGCCGGCTTTTTTGATGCGCAAGAAAAGAACCCCCTGGAAATACGGCTTGCTTTTTTACGATCCGATCGTTCTTCCCAAGAAGCCCAGCGAGGAGCTGGTGGACCAGTGCGTGCAGAAGCTTTCCCTGGTCTTCGAATATCACATGCGCCGTTATCCCACGGGCTGGATCTGGTTCCACAACAAATGGCGGATCTTTTAACCTTCTTTACGGTATAATTAATTAAGGATAAAATCTTTATGGCGGAAACAAAGAACAGTTTGGTCGCGGTCTGCGTCATGGCAGGCGGAATAGGGGAGCGCTTCTGGCCTCTCTCCAGGATCATGCGTCCCAAACAGCTCCTTGCCATTACCGGAGAGGAGACCATGCTCAGGAAGACGGTCTCCCGCCATCAGGCCATCGCCTCCCCGGAAAACATTTACATCGTGACCACCGGCGCCCAGGCGGATCTGATCAGGAAGGAGATCAAGGAACTGCCCTTCGGGAACGTGATCCCCGAGCCCTGCGGCCGCAACACCGCCCCCTGCGTGGCGCTGGGAGCCGCGCTGCTCTACAAAAAAGATCCCGGGAGCGTCATGGTGGTGGTCTCCTCCGACCATTACATCCCCGACGTCCAGGATTATGTGGAGACGATCAGGGACGCCGTCGCTCTGGCCAGGCAGGAGAACGCCCTGGTGACCGTGGGCGTCGTTCCCCGTTACCCTGAAACGGGCTACGGCTACATCAAGGGCGAAACTGAGATCGCTTATCCGGGCGGCACCAAAGCCTGGCGGGTATCCCATTTTCTGGAAAAACCGCCGCTGGAAGTGGCCGAGAAACTTTACAAGGCCCCCGGCTATTTCTGGAACGCCGGCATGTTCGTTTTCCAGACCAGGGATATCCTGAAAGCGTTCGAGGAATTCATGCCGGAATCCTGGAAAGATCTGGAAGATATCATCGCGAAGGCCGGAACGGCGGGGGAGAGGGAAGCCATAGAGAATTACTACCGCAGCGTCCCCAAGATCTCCATCGACAACGCGGTCATGGAGAAAGCCTCCAACGTGGCGGTCTGCGCCGCTTCCTTCAAATGGAACGACGTGGGCAGCTGGACCTCCGCCTCCCAGCATTGGCCGGAGGATGAGAAATCCAACCGCCTGAGAGGGGAGGTGAAGCTTCTGGAGACCAGCGACTGCATTGTCGGCAACTACGCCGAAGGCTTGGTGGGCGTAATCGGTTTGAAAGACGTGGTCGTCATAAGGACCGCGGACGCGACGCTGGTCTGCGCCAGGGACAAAGTTCAGGACGTCAAGAAAATTTTGGGAGACCTCGACGAGAAGTACCGCTGATGCGCATTTTGGCAGTTGACATAGGCACGGTGAGAACAGGGCTCGCTATCTCGGACCCCTTGGGTCTGACGGCCCAGCCTTTGCCAACGGTCCAGGGCGGCAGCCCGAAGGTCAACGCCAGGATCATCCTGGACCTTGTTTTAAAATACGCAACGGAACCGGACGAAAAGCGCCGGGTGGGAACGGTCCTCTTGGGGAACCCCGTCCTGCTGAACGGAAAGCCCGGCGAAAAGAGCAAAGATTCGGAGGAATGCGCCAGGCTCCTGAGGGAGTATCTTAAGCAGAAGCTTGATTATCCCGTGGAGGTCCTGCTGAGGGACGAGCGCCTCACTTCCGTGGCGGCGGAGCGCTTCATGATCCAGGGCGACGCCCGCAGGGACCGCAGGAAGGAAAAGAAAGACCAGGTGGCGGCTCAGCTTATATTGGAGAATTATCTTGAGAGTAAAAGATATGAAAAGCAGAATTGCTAAACTGTCCGCGCTTTTTGTATCCCTGCTGCTGGGAGGGTGCATGCTGCCGAGAATGTTCGTGGCGGCCTTCATTCCTTTCCAGCGTTTCATGATCTGGGGCGCGGCCATGGCCGCCCGCTACGGGGCGCCTCTGGTCATGCTCATGGTGGACGCCTCGCCCTCCGCCGCGCCTTCCTTCGGCCCGGCGGACGAGCTGCGGGAGCCGTATTATTACGAAGAGAAGATCGCTCCTGAAATGCTCGGGAGGGAGAAACTGGCGAAGGTTTACATTATCGATTACCGGCAAACGGAGGAGAGCGATTACGCCGATTTCCTGAGGGAAGCCGCAGGACGCGGGCAGAGCGTCAGCCTGGCGCCGCTGGGAACGGAAGAGGAGGCTCTGGAAACGGAAAGCTTGCTTGCGGCGATCGGCGTGGAAACGGAACGGGGGTTTCCGAAAAAGGATGCGAAAAACGAAGGACCAGAAGGTGAGTTATGAGATTTTTCTTCTTCCTAGTGTTTTTGGCCGTCGTCGGCATGTTCGTCTTGTACAAGTATCAGGAAAGCCACCCTTCCAAAGGGCTTTTCAATTATGATTTCAACGAAAAGACCCAGGAGCAGGAAAAGAAACCTTCCTATTACCGCGTGCTGAACGTCTTCAGCGGAACGGATTTCATGCTTCTGCGGGACAACGTGGAAACGCAGTATTTCAGCCTGGTCGACCTGGACTGCCCTTACCCGGATCCCAAAAGGAACGATCCCAAGATCTGGGACGACACGAAAAGCCGGGAAGAGCTTGCCAAGATAGGCCAGGAAGCTTTGGATTTCTCAAAAGCCCAGCTTCAGGCCATTGGCGCTTTCAGGGCTTCCGCCAGAAAGAAAGGCGAAATGAAAGGCCTGCTTTATCTTCAGGGCGACATCTCGCTGACAAACGGCTCCTCCCTGGCAAGGGAGCTGATCCTCAGGGGCTTGGCCAGCGGCAAAAAGGACGCTTTGGTAAGTTATCAGAGCTACGAGGAACAGGCCAGGAAGGAGGAGAAGGGCCTTTGGCGGCACAGGCTGCCTTTGGAGAGCAGGATCAAGATAGACGCCTTTATCGGCGAGAAAGTTTTGGATTTTTCCACCCACAACCAGAAGGCTTCCATGAGCAAGGAAATTTTGGAATCCGTGGCCAGTGAGGAAAAAGCCGTGGTGGTCAGTTTGAATGTCGATATCGCCCCGCCTATCACCAGGGAGTATGAATTCGAGGTCAAATGCAGTTTCATGATGGAGGAGATCGCCGGGATCTCCGACAGCACTCAGGCGGACGCCAGATCGTTCAGGGAGATCGAGCGCAAAGACGAGCGCTTTTTAGTGACCGATCCCCAGACCAATCTTACCATCCGTTCCTCCAGTTACGAAATGAGCAACATCCGGAGAGGCGGGAGACAATTCAGGCAGGGCTTTTTCTGCAGTTCCTGCACCTGCACCATCTTGCTGGACGGCGTGGAGATAAAAAAGGAGAACAAGATATTTTAGGGATCTTACGGCTGGTTGCAATTCAGCAAAAAACGGATATTTCCTTTTGACATTCCGAAAGCAAGATTGGTTTTGATAGAATAGCAAAGTGAAAATTTTAAGATGAAACGGTGCGTCTATGAGAAGAGCTTTTGACATTTCATTCGCCAGGCCGAGGGGCGTAGCCCTTCTGGCCGTCTTAACTGTTCTGACGGTCCTGAGTTTGCTGGCCGGCAGTTTTGCTGTTTCCATCTCCATCGATGAAAGCGCGTCCCGCCAGACCCAGGCCGAACTGGCTTTGAGGATGCTTTACCAAAGCGGCGCCGCTCATGTGAAATCCTCCCTTATGGCCGCCGCCCTCTCCGACACCGGAAGCCCCGGCGAAATGCTGTCCCAGACCAAGGCTCTGCAGCCGGCCACGAAAGACGGCTTCGGCCCCTGGGTCTATGTTAAGAACGAAAACGGCGACGCCATCGGCCGCTACCGCGTGAAGGTGGAGGACGAGGCCGCGAAACTGAACATCAACAAAGCTTACCTGATCGAAAAATCCAAAGGCTCCGGCTGGGATACCGGCGAGATCTCCATAACGGAAGCCCTGGGCGTTTCGCCCGTGGCCGCCAAGACCATCCTGAACTATAAATACGGCCAGGACGGCGTTCCCGGCGACCGCGGCGACGACGACCGCAACAACGCGCTTCTGATGACGGACGGTCTGGACAACAACGCCAACGGCATCATCGACGAATATGACGAAGGCGTGAACGACCCCGGAGAATATCTGGCTTCGCGCCCCAGGGGCGACGACAGAGCCTTCACGACTCTGAGGGAAGTCATGCCCTTCCTTTTGCAGTCCGACAATTTCAAGAGGCTCAGCGAAGCGAGCCAGGAATACGCCGTCAGGGAACTCTACCGCAGGGCCACGCTGCATTCCGTGGACATGCCCGGATCTAAGACGCTGCCCACCGACGCCCCCTCCGAGATCAACAGCATCACCGGCGCCGAGCTGCGCCGCCGCCTGAACACCATGCGCCGTCCCGTGGAAGGCCAGTCCCGCGCCAGAAACCAGCTGGCGGCCAACATGATCGACTACCGCGACGAGAACCACGTCATGACGACCTTGGGCAGCGACATTTACGGCGCCGAGGCCATTTGTTTCAACGAAGTTTTGGCCAACGAAGACTCCATGACCTTCTGGGTGAGGGACTCCTCGGCCACCGACGGTCTGGTGAGAGACTGGGTGCACGCCAACTATTGGCGCGACCAGTACGCCTCCAAGGACAACACCCGCCTTATGCACTGCCCGCTGTGGTACTACTGCTGCATAACCGACAAGGTCATCAACCACAAGCTGTTCTGGCACCACTCCGTGAGGATGAACAGCACCTGGAAACTCATAGTCTCGGCCGGCAACACCTCCGAAGGCCACATAGACGTCCACTCCGGCACCTTCACCATGCCGGACGGCCCCGGCGAAGCCCAGTCCTCCGCCAACCCGCGTTTCCTTAACTGCGACGGCGACGCCTGGGGCGGATCCAACCCCAGCCAAAGCTACCGCGACACCTACATGAAGCTGATCAAAATGATGGAGCGCCGCGGCAAGACCCAGTCCGGACACATGAAGTTCGAGGACGACATGTTCAAGAACATGTATGCCGTCTTCTGGGGCTGGCGCGGCAGCAAGCAGCTCGGACAGTTCAAGGTGACCAGCTCCACCGGTCACAAGATCAAGATCAACAACAACGAAGTCAACTCCGGCAAGCTGCTCTCCTCCCTCTGCACCGAGAACGAGATCACCAACGGCGCTTCTCTGGCCGTGACTTTCCTGGCCTGGTCCCAGGGCATCTCAGCCATTCTCCCCAGAGTCAACTGGTATCATTCCGTGCGCCGCCCCGAGGGCGTCGGACGCTATTACAAAGTTCTTGTGACAAACGACCCGGTGGACTCCTTCAAGGGCTACAACTGCCGCACCCTTGGCGTGACTGGCAAGCCCTCCAGCAACAAGCTTATCCTGGAAGAGGAGAAGGCCTGGGAATACAAGGACGGCAAGCCCCAGAAGATCGACTCCACGGGCTGGATGGACGTCATTGTGAAATCCAGCGAAAAGGTCAAGCACGATACCAAGCAATACCAGTCCCTGGGCTACATCAGGCTCATAGCGCCCGAGGTGGTGGAGATGTATAACGCCTCCGAGACCGCGGTCTCCCTGGCCAACTGGAAAGTCGTCTGCAACACCGGTACCATGGCCACCGAGATCGGCAACATCAAAAGAACGACTTATTACGACAAGAGGTCCGGCGGCCGCATCATCGACGACAACCCCGCGGTGATGCCGAGAAGCCACTTCTATCTCGTCAACGACGCCGAGCTGTTCGACATGCGCTACGGCAACGGCGACCAGCTCTGGGGTTCCGCCGCCACGGAAGAGATCCCGGTCTTCGAGATGGACAGCAAACACTGGGGCATCTCCTTCAAGCTAAAAAGAGTTGACTCCGACCAGACAGACTTTTATTTCTACATCGACTCCGGACACACGGTCCTCGACAAGAAGCTTTTCCAGGGCGAGTCCATAAGGCTGGTCTATGAAGGCGAGGAAAACGACCCCCGCTCCTGGCACGGCAGGATCTTCCCCCTTATGTGGTGGGAAGATGAAAAAGGCCGCCGCATCAGGGTCTGGAACGAATACGCCCGCTACACCGTCAACAAGCCTCCCGTCAGGAACTGCGAAGTCATGTTCCTCGGTCTTCCGGCCCGCGGCGGCATCGTCTCCCTGACGCTGAAAAACGAATACAACCAGGTGACGGCCCGTACCGTGGAATACGGCTCCGTGGAAGTTGAGGAAAAAGGCTACAGCACGGAAAAAGAGGACCCCACCCATTACAAGTGGGTGAAAAGGGCCACGCCCACCATCGGCGGCACCGAGAACCTAGCCTTGAACACCGCCATGCGCGGCAAGAAAGACAGGCCCACCTGGATCAAGAACGGTCCCTTCGGCAGCGTGGCTGAGATGGGCAATGTCAGGACCGCAAAGGACTTTGAGAACCTTGGCACCGCCGGGGGAGAAGCTTCCGGCAAACTCAACATCGCGAACCTTTCCGACTATTTCTGCGTCGGCTCCCTCAGGCTGAACGCCGTGGACGGCAACGTGGAGATGAAAGGCTGGGATTCGGCCAAATACGAAGTCAGCCGTTTCGACGCCTCCATGGTCGGCGTCAAGGACGCCAGATGGGAGATCGACCAGTGGAAGGGCCACACCCTGCGTTACCTGACCGGCCCCTTGAGAGGCGAATCCTTCGCCATCCACGGCAACAACGCCAAAAGCTTGACCTTGGTGACCGAAGACAACAAGAACAGTCCGCGCTCGGTGCCCAAGAGACTTTTGAACAAGCCTAACAAGGGCGACGAATTCTGCATCGGGCCCGGCTATCTGACGCCTTTGTGCTTCACCAGACAGGCCAACCAGGAAGGCGAGTGGACATGGCACGACGCCATCCCCGTCAAGGGCACCTACAACCTCTACGTTTACGGCCTCAACGACGCCATCTCCACCACGGAATTCCTGGAAGAAAACTACAACTCTTCCCTGGACGTGGATCTCTGGAATTACACGGAAGGGAAGTGGGACAACCTCTGCAAACGCAAAAAATACTCCAAGGAGGACAGCTTCCTGGCCGGCACCATCACCCCGGACAATATTTCCGGAAACGGCGACATCAAGATGCGCCTGACTTCCCACGACGTGGTGGACAACACCAAGATGCTGGAAGCCGCCAAGGGCCGTATTCCCCAGCCTTTCCGCACGGGCTACGCCTGGTTCAACTACATTATGATAAGTCCTGTTCCGGTACTGGGCCGCGTGAATTTCAACACCGCTTCCAAGGAGCTTCTGGCGGCCATGCCGGGCATCAATATGACGCTTGCCAAAAACATCAGCGAAGGTCTTGACGAAAACGGCAAGCCCACCCTGAAGCCCTACAAGGAGCCCTCCGACATCCTTAAAGTCAAGGGCATGAAGCTTGAGAATTACAAGCGTTTCTCCAACCTGATCTGCATAGACTCCTACGTTTACACCGCCAAGATCGAAGCCGAGCTTTTCGATGACATCGACCACGACGGCACTTACACTCCGGAGATAGACAAGCAGACCGCCGTGGGACTGCGCCATTACATTTTAAAGAGCAACCCGGGTTCGGACATCGAACACTGCGTGGAAGAATTGGAGGAATTCTAATGAGCGGATTACCCCTTACCAACGATAATTTCGAAGCGGAAGCCCTGAACTTTGAGGGCGCTGTCATAATCGATTTCTGGGCCACCTGGTGCGGCCCCTGCAAGGCTTTCATGCCCATCGTGGAAGCTTTCGCCAAGGAGCATCCCGAGATCAAATTCTGCACCGTCAACGTGGACGACGCGCCCGAGATCGCGGAACGCTATGAAATCATGAGCATACCGACTTTGGTATTCCTTAAAGGTGGGGAGCTGAAAGAGATCTCCGTCGGCTCCCTTCCTCCCAAAGTACTCGCGGAAAAAGCTGAAAAAGCCTTCGCATGACAGAACTGATAAAAGATTTATGGCCGTCAATTCTGACGGCCTTTTTTGTAAGCGCCTTCGTCTCCCGGCTGCTAGCGGTCATTGTTGTTAAACGCGGCAAATCTGCTCCGACTCGAACTGGCGGCAGCATGCCGCTTACCGGTGGAATCGGTGTCTTTCTTGGCTACTTTTTAGGATTGATCGTTCTTTTTATTAAATCCAATTTGCGTGGACTA
Organism: bacterium; assembly: GCA_017557885.1. Taxonomy (GTDB): domain Bacteria; phylum Auribacterota; class UBA3054; order UBA3054; family UBA3054; genus UBA3054. The sequence goes on from JAFYXV010000007.1 coordinate 277,941, forward strand.
GTTGGCATTGGCTTCTTACTGATCTTTTTTATTTGGTTTTTCATAGCAGTTTTTCCTTATTTTATTCTCGGAACACTTGACGATATTTTTCACTTTAAGCCTTTTCAAAAACTTTCTTTGCATTTTATTATTATTTTTATTCAGTTTTTTTTATTTAATCTTTTTGAAACAGAATTTTCTTGTTGTGGTGTGAAAGAGATTGTTGTTCAAAATCTTTTTTTAGTAACAGCTCTTTTCTTTTTCAGCAATTCTTACAATTTTCTCGATAATGCCGACGGGCATTGCGCCTCTGCCGTGCTTGGGCTTACTTTCGCTTTGCTTTTCGTATTGAAAAAGCCAGACGAATGCAGTTGTGTCCCCCTTCTTTTGTCCTTCGCTGTTCTGGGCTTCCTTGTTTGGAATTTCCCAGCAAAACCGGTGCTTTATCTGGGCGACGCCGGCAGCCTTTTTCTGGGGGCCTGTGCTCCAGCTTTGATTTTTCTGTTTGTTATTGGGCCAATGCAATGGGATAAAATAGCGAATGTTATTCCAGGAATATTTACAGCTGTTATTCTTCTTGCGTTTCCTCTGTACGACACCTGCGCGGTTATGCTTCTGAGGGTGCTGAGAGGGCAGAATCCGACGATAGGGGGACAGGACCATTATTCGCATCGCTTGATGCGCGGGGGCTTTCCCCTGTGGCTCGTAAATCTTATCGCTTTTACGGCAGCGGGCATCCTGCCGGTGGTATTCTTAAAGCTCCCTGAGGGAGCGGTCTATTTCGGCCCGATTGCGATTTGGGCGTTTTTACTTTTCCTCGACGTTCTGGCGGCCTTTTTGCGAAAAAGGGGAGAAGGGGAGCCTGAGCTCTCCTAAAAGGGCCTCTTTTGCCCCGTTCATTGACTTTTCGGGGCTTATTTTATATCATTTCTAATAAGTTTTATACCGTGGAAAAATATCTCCGGCGGCGCGAGTCAGCACACGGGTCCCCAATGGTTTTGGGGAGACGCGATCCAACCGGATTATCCAATGAGGAACAATGAAACTAGGATTAACTACCGCAAGTTTCAACGCGGCCATTTCAGGCGGCCGCATGAATTTGGTGAAGATCATCGAATTCGCCGGCGGAGCCGGTTTTGAAGGCCTGGAGATCATCAACGCAAAAGGCCCCTGGCCCAAGGACATCAGCGACGACATCAAAGTCAACCTGGTCCGTATGCGCGAGAAAAAGCAGCGTTACTTCGCCTACGGCGTAAGCTTCGACCTGGCTTTCTCCGACGACACCAAGAGATGGCGCATGATGAACAAAGTCAGGGAAGCGATCCTTTTGGCTTCCGTTACCAACGTCAGCAACGTTACCCTTTACGGCTGCCTGGCGGAAGAGGAAGCGACTTTTGAAGAACGCAAGGACGTTCTCGTAAAGACCATCAAGGACTGCCTCGACCTGGCCGAAATGAAGCATGTGACGCTTTGCCTGGCCAACGACAATCCCAAACTCAGCAAGACCGCCAATCTGAAGGCTGTCTGCGAAGAAGTGAATTCTCCCTCCTTCAAGCTCTGCCTTGACCTGGCCGAGATCGCTCTGAACGACGAGGATCCCGTGGAAGCGCTCAAGACTCTGGCTCCCTTTGTGGCCGAAGTCCTGGCGACCGACGTCAAGGAAGCGGAAGAAGGCTCCGCCAACGCCGTCGCTACTCCTTCCGGCAAGAAGCTGGAAAACTGCGTGGCCGGCGAAGGCATCGTCCCGCTGTCCGGCGTCATCGCCCTTCTGCGTCAGCTTTCCTTCGAAGGTTTCGTCAGCGTTTGCTACAAGGGCTACGAGGAACCCGTGGTCGGCGTGGAACGCTGCGCTGTCAATCTCAAGAAACTTTTGAGCGAATAACGAGGTGAAAATATATGGCAACTAAAATCAGATTAAGAAGAACCGGCACGACCAATCTTGCCACCTTCCGTATCGTCGCCGCCGACGAGCGCTCCCCCAGGGACGGTCGTTTCCTTGAAACGTTGGGCTCCTACGACCCCAGGAAAGAAGGCGACGAGAAAGTTCAGCTGAACGTTGAACGCGCCCAGTATTGGGTGAACGTCGGCGCCCAGGTGACTCCGAAAGCCATTGCGCTTTTGAAGTCCAAAGGCGTCGTATTCCCGAGCAAGGCCACCAAGAAAGCGAAAGCGGCCGAGCCCAAGGAATAAGGACTTTTTGTCCCAGTGTAAGTTTTTGATCTTTGTATGAAAATCGATGTGCTGACTCTTTTCGTGGATTCCCTGAAGGCGTATCTCAGCGAGAACATTGCCGGAAGGGCCATGGAAGCGGGTCTTTTGGAAGTGGGGCTTCACGATTTCCGCGAATACACCCACGACCGCCATCGCACGGTTGATGATTCGCCCTACGGCGGGGGACCGGGAATGCTATTGAAGCCCGCCCCCATCTTCGAGGCCCTGGACGATCTGGACCTCTGGAAGGCTCACAAGATCTTCCTGACTCCCAGCGGCAGGCCCTTCGACCACCAGACGGCTTTAAGGCTCTCGCAACACGACCATCTCATGATCCTCTGCGGTCATTACGAAGGCGTGGACCAGAGAGTGAGGGACGTCATGGACGAGGAGATCTCGATAGGGGATTACGTCCTGAGCAACGGCTCGGTGGCCGCCATGGTCATCATAGACGCCGTCACCAGGCTGATCCCGGGGACTCTCGGGAATCAGGAAAGCGCCGAGAACGATTCCTTCTGCGACGGGCTTCTGGAGTTTCCCCAGTACACCAGGCCGGAGGAATACCGCGGGCAGAAAGTCCCGGAGGTGCTTTTAAGCGGCAATCATCAGCTCATCGCCAAATGGAGAAGGGAAAAGCAGCTGGAACTTACCAGGGAGCGACGCCCGGACCTTTTGGAAAAAATGCAGGATCAGAAGAAAGATAATTAACACTTTCTCCCAAAGAGAAAAAACATAAACGAAAACTATGAGTAAATTAATTGAAAAAATCCCAGGACAGAAAAGAGCGGAAGCTCTCGTGCCTTTCCGCGTCGGCGACACCGTCAAGGTGAACCAGAAGATCCGTGAAGGCGACAAAGAGCGCATTCAGGTTTTCCAGGGCGTCGTCATAGCCCGTCAGGGCAGCGGCGCCGGCGAGACCTTCACCGTGCGCAAGATCTCTTTCGGCGTGGGCGTCGAGCGCGTCTATCCCGTCAACTCCCCCAACGTGGTGAGTGTGGAAGTCGTGAGAGAAGGCGCCGTCCGTCGCGCGCGTCTCTACTACCTGCGCGGCAGAGTCGGCAAAGCTGCCAAGATCTCTGAGAAACGTCGCGTCAACTGAGCGCGAGAAAGGGCCCCAAACGCCGCTTAGCCGGCGCTGGGGCCTAACTCTTTAATCCCCCTGAAAAAATTATGGCATCTGAAGATCTTATTCTGGATATTCTGCTTGAGCAAGGCAAAATAAAACAGGAGAACATTGATAAGTGTCGCGACAATCTGGGCGTCAGAGCCTCCACCATGCTGGAGCTTCTGTGCCTTGACGGCGTTATCAAGGAAGAGGACTTGGTGGCCTTCCTGGTCGATTATCTTTCCGTCCCTTCCGTCGCCCTCGCCGACCACACCATTCCTCCTGAAGTGATCCAGTGCGTTCCCGGCGAATTCGTCCGCAACAACCACATCATGCCCTTTAAGCTGGAGAACAACACTCTGACCGTCGGCATGGTGAACCCCATGGACGTTGACGTCGTTGACAACCTGACTGTTGAACTAAACAAGAACCCCCAGACCCAGGGCATTTCCGTCGAGACCGCTATCGCCGGCCCCATCGACATTCAGAATGCCATAGACCTTTACTACCGCGGGCAGCAGTTCGAAACGGCTGTCAGTGAGGCTGAGGAAGGGGACTACAGCGAAGCGCTGAAAGGGATCGGCAACATCTCCGGCGGCGAGGGCGAGGACGAGGCGCCTATCATTCGTTTCGTCTCCGCCATCATCACCCAGGCCTACCGCATGCGCGCTTCCGATATTCACATTGAGCCTCTTGAAAAGCGCATTCGTATCCGCTACCGCATCGACGGCGTTTTGAAAGAGATGGAATCGCCTCCCAAGAGGCTGCAGGGCCCCATCATGTCGCGTTTGAAAATCATGTCCGGCATGAACATGGCTGAACGCAGGATCCCTCAGGACGGCCGTATTAAATTCAAAGTCGACAAGGTGGTGCTGGACCTGCGCGTCTCCAACCTCCCCGGCACGCACGGCGAATCGGTGGTCATGCGTATTCTGGACAAATCCTCCCTGATGCTCGGCCTTTCCGAACTGGGCTTCCTGGATGAGGACGAGAACACCTTCCGTCATCTGATCAGCATGCCTAACGGCGTTCTTCTGGTCACGGGCCCGACAGGTTCCGGCAAGACCACGACGCTTTACGGCTGCTTGAACTTCCTCAATAAACCGGACGTCAAGCTGATCACCGTGGAAGACCCCGTGGAATACATGCTGGGCGGCATCAACCAGGTCCAGGTGAACGACGAGATCAACTTCACCTTCAGCCACGCCCTCCGTTCCATTCTGCGTCAGGCCCCGAACATCATCATGGTGGGCGAGATCCGAGACAGAGTGACGGCCGAGATCGCCACCCAGGCGTCCCTGACCGGACACCTGGTGTTCTCGACGCTGCACACCAACGACGCGCCTTCCGCCATCACCCGTTTGATCGATATGGGCGTGAAGCCCTTCCTGGTGGCGACTTCCGTCATCGGCGTCATGGCCCAGCGTCTCGCCCGTACCGTCTGCAAGAACTGCGCCTGCGAGTACGTTCCGGATCCCCAGGTCTGCAAAGTGATGCACCTCTCCGACGAATACATCAAGTCTCACAAATGGATCCATGGCGCCGGCTGTGAAGTTTGCAACGGCACCGGTTACAAAGGACGTAAAGGTCTCTTCGAGATCATGGTCGTGACTGACTCCATCCGCCGTCTGGTCTATGAGTGCGTGCCGGCCAACGACATCCGCGCCGAAGCCAGGAAAAACGGCATGGCCACGCTGCGCGAGGACGGTCTTAAGAAAGCCGAACGCGGCATCACCACGCTGGAGGAAGTCCTGCGTATAACCGCGGTCGACGAGGCCTAATTAGGAGATTGATTTATGGCATTTGATATTGAAACTTTAGGTCAAGCTTTAATAGATCAGGGCACCGCGACTCAGGAACAGATCACCGCGGCCATGCAGGAAGCGACCGCCAACGGCGTTCCCATCGAAGTCGTTCTTTCCCAGAAGAACATAGCGACTTTGGAACAGATCCACGAAGCGGTCTCCATGGCTTACGGCATGCCCTTCGTCTCCCTTGATTACAAGCATATTCCGGAAGACGTCCTCGATCTCGTCACGCCTTCCTCCGCGGAACTCTACCGCGCCATACCTTATAAACGCGAGGAAAACGGCTCTGTCTGCGTGGCGATGGCCGACTTGGAAAACCTTTCCGCCGTCGATACCCTGCGCTACAACCTGGGCGTGGACGTGACTCCCGCCCTGACCACCGACGACCAGATCGAAGCGGTCCTGGAAGGCTACTATAGAAAGAAAGCCGAATCCCTGGACGAACTGATCAACGACCTGGCGGCCCTGAGGCCCGAGGAACTGGCGGAAGACGAAAATTCCGCGCAGAATCAGAGCGGACCTGTGGTCAAGCTTCTGGAACTCATTCTGGTCCAGGCGGTGAAAGACGGCGCTTCCGACGTGCACTTCGAGCCTTTCGAAGACGTCTTCAAGATCCGCTACCGCGTGGACGGCTCTCTTTACGAACTCGTTCCGCCGCCCAAGACGCTGGCTCCGGCCCTGGCCTCCCGTATCAAAGTTATGGCCGGCCTTAAGATCGCCGAGCGCCGTCTTCCCCAGGACGGCCGTATCACGGCCCGCATCGCCGGCCGCCAGATCGACCTGCGCGTTTCCACGCTGCCCACCATGTTCGGCGAATCCGTCGTGGTGCGAATCCTGGACCGCGAAGCGGTGAAACTCGATCTGCACAACCTCGGTCTTGAAGACGACGTGCGCGAGAAACTGACGGAGATCGTTTTGAGGCCGAACGGCATCGTGCTGGTGACCGGGCCTACCGGCTGCGGCAAGACCACCACGCTTTACGCCTGCCTGGCCCGCATCAACGACATCGAATCGAAAGTGATCACCACCGAAGACCCGGTGGAATACGACGTGGAAGGCGTCGTGCAGGTGCCTATCAACGAAGCGGTCGGCCTTACTTACGCCAGATCCCTTCGTTCCATCCTGCGCCAGGACCCCGACCGAATCATGGTGGGGGAGATCCGCGACCTTGAGACCACCCAGATCGCTATTCAGGCGTCCCTTACGGGACACTTGGTGCTTTCAACGCTGCACACCAACGACGCGCCGACCACCATCACCCGTCTCATCGATATGGGCACCGAGCCCTTCCTTATCGGCTCCACCCTCCAGTGCGTGGTGGCTCAGCGACTCATCAGGAAGATCTGCCCCTTCTGCAAGACGGAATACAAGCCCACGCCGGAAGAGCTGAAGCGCCTGGATCCCCAGCACCCCGACGCCTACGGCGACGTTACGTTCTACCACGGCACCGGCTGCCCGCACTGCAACAATTCTGGCTACCGCGGCCGTACCGGCATCTACGAGATGCTCGAGATAAACGACGAACTGCGCGACATGATCAACGACCGCGCGCCGGCCACCGCATTGCGCGACAAGGCCCGCGAACACGGCATGAGATCTTTGCGCGAGGACGGCATATTGAAGATCAAGCGCGGCATCACGACGATCTCTGAAGTCTGCCGCAGCACCATCGCCCACGGTTAAAAAGAAAAAAACAATTAATATTGATTTCATAAATCGGAGGAAATCATGAGCACTGCTCCAAAAAAGAAAGGTAAATTCGGCGACATCCGCATCGGCGGCCTGAAAAAGGCCACTGTGGCTGACATCGCTCTGTTTACGCGCCAGCTGGCCACTCTTCTGGACGCCGGCCTTCCGCTGGTCAGAAGTATCAGACTGCTTCAACAGCAGCAGCCCCCCGGAACCCAGCTTGGCTCCGTTCTGAAAGAAGTCGTGGCCGGCGTGGAAAGCGGCAAAACTTTCTCGGACTCCCTTTCCAAGTTCCCGAAAGTCTTCGACGCCCTGTTCGTCAACATGGTGAGAGCCGGCGAAGCCGGCGGCGTCATCGAGACCGTTTTGAACCGTCTGGCGGACTTCAGCGAAAAGAGCGAAAAGTTGAAAAAGCGCGTGAAAGGCGCCATGACCTATCCTATCGTCATTTTGACCATCGCTTTGCTGGTCTGCGTGCTCTTGCTTGTCTTCGTCATTCCTAAATTCCAGGGCATGTTCGAACAGCAGGGCAACAAGATGCCTTGGATCACCCAGACTTTGATCGACCTCTCCCACGGAGTGGTAAGCATCTTCACCAGCCCCATCAAGCTGATCATCGCCGCGGCGGTCATCTTCTGCCTTGTCACGATCTGGAAAGCCGTCAAGCGTTCCAAAGCCGGCGCGTATATGATCGACCGCTTCCTTATTTCGGCGCCCGTATTCGGCACTCTTATAAGAAAGTCCATCATCGCCCGCTTCACGCGTACCCTTGGCACACTTCTCAACGCCGGCGTGCCCATTCTGCAGGCTCTTGACATCGTTAAAGACGCCGTGGGCAACCTGGTGGTCGCCAAAGTCATCAACAACGTGCACGCCTCCATCAAGGAGGGCGGATCGGTTACCGAGCCGCTCGCCGAATCCGGCATCTTCGACGGCATGGTGACGGGCATGCTGAGCGTCGGTGAAGAAACCGGCACGATGGCGCCCATGCTTCTCCGTATCGCAGACACCTACGACGACGACGTGGACTCCGCGGTGGACAGCCTGTCCTCCATCATCGAGCCGTTGCTGATCGTCTTCCTGGCCTTGATCGTCGGTACCATCGTTATCGCGATGTTCTTGCCGATGACCGCCATGTTGAAAGGCGTCGGCGGCGTGTAATCACCATCCGGCCAATGAAAAAGCGGCCGCCCCACCGGGCGGTCGCTTTTTTTGAAAAGGAGCGAAATGACTAAGATCAAGATGACCACTCCCCTGGTGGAGATGGACGGCGACGAGATGACCAGAGTGATCTGGAAACTCATCAAGGACATCCTCATACTCCCTTACGTCGATTTGAATACGGAGTATTACGACCTGGGGTTGGAAAACAGGGAGAAGACCAAAGACGAAGTGACCGTGGCGGCGGCTTTGGCCAACAAGAAATACGGCGTGGCGGTCAAATGCGCCACCATAACTCCCAACGCCGCCAGGGTGCAGGAATACAACCTTACGGAAATGTGGAAGTCGCCCAACGGCACCATCAGGGCCATCCTTGACGGCACGGTCTTCAGGACGCCCATACTGGTCAAAGGCGTCGTTCCCTATATTTCCAGCTGGAAAAAGCCCATCACCATCGCCCGCCACGCCTACGGCGACATCTATAAGAACAGCGAGATGATAACCGAGGAAGGCGACAAGGCGGAGCTCGTGGTGACAGGCAAGGACGGCAAGGAAAGAAGGCAGCTCATCCATAAATTCGACGGCCCGGGCATCATCCAGGGCGTCCACAACACGGACCGTTCCATCAGGAATTTCGCCAAGACCTGCTTTAATTTTGCCCTGGAAAAACGCGAGGACCTCTGGTTCGCCGCCAAGGACACTATCTCCAAAAAGTACGACCACCGCTTCAAGGACATCTTCAGCGAGATCTTCGAGGAGGAGGGCTACAAGGAGAAGTTCGCGGAAAGTGGAATAGAATACTTCTACACGCTCATCGACGACGCGGTGGCCCGCGTCGTGAGATCCGAGGGCGGCTACATCTGGGGCTGCAAGAACTACGACGGCGACGTTTTCTCTGATTTCATCGCCACGGCCTTCGGAAGCCTGGCCATGATGACCTCCGTTCTGGTCTCGCCGGAAGGCGCTTATGAATACGAGGCGGCCCACGGCACGGTGCAGCGTCACTATTACAAGCACCTCAAGGGCGAATCTACTTCCACCAATTCCGTGGCGACCATCTTCGCCTGGAGCGGGGCTTTGAGGAAGAGGGGAGAGCTGGACCGCAACGAAGAATTGGTGAAGTTCGCCAATAAACTGGAGGAGGCGACCATAGCCGTTATAGAGAGCGGAAGGATGACCAAGGATCTCTGCCTGGTCTCCACTCTGAAGGATAAGACGCCTCTCAACACCGAGGAATTCCTGCTGGCCGTGAGGGATGCGCTCTAATGCCTGAGCGTTTCCCTCAAGGCTTTTCCAGGGAGGAGGCCCCCTCCCTTGATTTTGAAAAGCCTATTTGATAACATAAGTGAACCTAATTTGGGAAGCAAACATGCGATTTATCGTAGTACTTTTAGTCCTGACCATACTAGGTGTCTTCGCTATCCTAACTTTCCAGCCCGTCAGTTTGGAGCTGAAGGAGCTTGAACTAAAGGAGCAGCAGAAGACCGAAGAGGCCAACGCTTTGAGAAAAGAAAACGAAGAGCTGAAAAAGGAACTGCATCTTTTGAAGCACAACAAATTCTATCTTGAAAAGTTCGCCAGGGAAAACTTCGGATTAAGCAAGACAAACGAATTGATCTTTAAATTCGATTAGCAGTGATCGCGGGGTAGAGCAGTCCGGTAGCTCGTCAGGCTCATAACCTGAAGGTCGCAGGTTCAAGTCCTGCCCCCGCCACCAAATATTCGGCGGAGTAGCTCAGTTGGTCAGAGCAGCGGAATCATAATCCGCGTGTCGTGGGTTCGACTCCCTCCTCCGCTACCAAAACTTAAAAGCGGTCCTTCGGGCCGCTTTTTTCTTTTTCGTTTTTTCCTACGGCGTATGAGCGCTTTTCGCCTTTTTCTTCCCTTGACACTATGCGCTCATTTCCATAAAATAATAATAATAATGAAATATGGTAATTCACACTTCAGCAACCTGCTGCGCGGCGAGAGGACCGCGGAAAAGCTCTCCCGGCTTTACTCGCTTCTGAAAAACGACGACAGGCTGGCCATCTTGATGTACGGCGAGCCCGATCCGGACTCCCTTGCCTCCGCCTGGGCCCTTATGGAGCTCCTGAAGGGCCGTCTGGGGGAGTGCGTCATCATATCCTTGGAGCACATAAAGAGGCAGCAGAACCAGATCTTCGCCCGCAAACTGAAGATACCCTTCCAGATCCAGCATGAAGTGGAGTGGGAGAAATACACCAAGTTCGCGCTGGTGGACGCCCAGCCGGATTTCTTCAAGCCGCCCCTTCCCATTTCCTTCGACATAATAATCGACCATCATCCCAAGAAGGGGAATTATCCCTTCAAGTTTTCCGACATCCGGCCGCGCTACGGCTCCACCGCCACCATCTTGCTGGAGTATCTCGTGACGGCGCAGATGCCTTTGGGGAAAAAGCTGGCCACAGCTCTGTGCTACGGCCTCAGCACCGACACCGACGACCTTGTGAGAGGCGTTTCGCCCCAGGACGTGGCGGCCCTCGGGCTTCTGAAGCCCAGGACGGACACGGCGCTGCTGCATTCCCTTGAGCTGGCGGAGATCCCCAGGTCTTACGTGCCTTATTTCACGGAAGCCCTGCAGCTGGTCCAGACCGGCGGGCTCTGCCCCGTAGTCTGTTTTTCCAAAGTGCCCTCCCCGGACGTCTGCGTGCACATCGCCGACTTTCTCTCCCAGTTCACCTCCATGAAATGGGTGGCCGTGGGCGGCATGTGCGGGCCCACTCTGCACGTGGTGCTGAGGGAGAGCGCCATCGGCGCGGACGTTGGCAAGATCGCCAGGCTGCGCCTGTCGCACTTGGGCAGCGCCGGCGGCCACAAGGGCAAATCCAGGGCCGCCATCCCCAGGGAAAAGGTGGAGGAGATCCTGGGCAAGGAGCCCTCCGACCAGGCTTTGACGGAATGGCTCAGGACCATCCTGAGGCAGAGCAAATCGAAAAGACAATAAAAAGGCAAAATAAATTTTAAGGAGAATTATGGCCAATCGCGGACTTATCGTCGTGGAATCGCCTTCCAAGATCAAGACTATCCATCAGATCGTAGGGAACAAGTACGTCATCAAAGCGACGGTGGGGCACATTATGGAAATGCCGAAATCCCGCCTGGGCGTGGACGTGGAGGAAGGGTTCAAAGTGACGCTGAAGCCCATCAAAGGGAAGAGCAATATCATAAGCGATCTTAAGAAAGCCGCTCAGGAAGCGGGTGAAGTTTTCCTGGCCACCGACCCCGACAGGGAAGGGGAAGCCATTGCCGAGCACGTTTACGGTATTCTGCCCCATGGCAAAAGGATCCACCGCATCATGTTCAACGCCATCACGCCCTCCGAGATCAACAACGCCCTGGGCAATCCCACCACCATCAACCTGAAAAGGGTGGACGCCCAGAAAGCCAGGAGAGCCATCGACCGCCTGATCGGGTACCTGCTTTCCCCGGAAGCCTCCTACTACATGGGGGAGAAAAACTTTTCCGTAGGCCGCGTCCAAAGCCCCGCTTTGGGACTCATCGTGGAAAGGGAAAGGGAGATCGAGAATTTCAAGCCTACGCCCTACTGGCTCATCAAGGCGGATTACGCCGCGGGCGGCCAGATCTTCACGGCCCAGCTGAAGCAGGGCCGGGTGGAGGACGAAGCGGAGGCTCAGAGGATCTACGAACAGCTCAAAGCCGCCAAAAGCAGCATCGTCAAGGCGGTGGAGAAATCTGAAGTTTCCCGCAACCCCATGCCGCCTTTTATCACCTCCACTTTCCAGAGAGCGGCTTTCCGGGCCTACCACTTCAATCCCAAGACGGCCATGGAGCTGGCCCAGGTCCTTTACCAGGGCGTGGAGATAAAAGGCCGCCAGGTGGCTTTGATCACTTATATGCGCACGGACTCCACCAGGATCTCCAAAGAGGGCATGGACATGGCCCAGAAACAGATCGAACGCATGTACGGCGAGCAGTATTACCAGCGCCGCTTCTACAAGAGCTCCAAGGGCGCCCAGGACGCCCACGAGGCCATTCGTCCGGCGCATCCGGAGATCACTCCCGAATCCGTCAAGGATTCCCTGAGCGACCCCTGCTACAAGATCTACAGCCTTATCTACAAGCGCTGGCTGGCCTCCCAGATGAAGCCCGCCGTTTATGACAAGACCAAGGCGCTCATCGATTCCGACGGCGTGGAAATGGAAGCGGAGGGAAAAGTTTTGAAATTCGAAGGCTTCCTGAAAGCTTACGGCTACGACCTCAGCGAAGACGAAGGCGAAAGCGAAGACACCCAGCTGCCGCCCCTCAGCGAGAACGACAGCCTGGAAATGACGGAAGCCTACTGCGAGCGTAAGGAAACGCAGCCGCCGCCCCGCTACAACAGCGGCTCTTTGGTGGAGAAGCTGGAGAAGCTCAACATCGGACGTCCCTCCACCTACGCCACTATCGTGGACAAGATCCAGGAAAGGCAGTATGTGGAGGAGCTCAGGCCCAAGCGGGAGTTCAAGCCCACGGAAAGGGGCTTCAGGCTCTACGACTATCTCAAGGAAAAACGCCCGCTGGTCATGAACTACGACTACACGGCGGACCTGGAGAAGGATCTGGACGAGATCGAGGAAGGGGAGAAGGATTACCAGACGGTCATGGAAAAACTCTTCACGCCTCTCAAGGAAGTCTATTCCAACCAGTCCGGGTTCGCTGTCAGCAAACCCACCATGAAGCAGCTGGACATGGCCGCCAGGCTGGCCGCCGCCTGCAAGAAGGAGATCCCGGAAAGCGCCCTCGTAAACGCCAAGGAGCTTTCCAAGTGGATCGACGAGACCAAGGAAGCAGGCGGCTCGGCGCTGGTTCTGCCCCCCAGCGAAAAGCAGCTGGCTTACGCTGAAAAGCTCTCATTGGACACCGGGCTGCCGATAACCGACGAAATGCGTCTCTCCGCCGAGAAGATCTCCAGCTTCATCGACACCGCTTCCAAGATCCTCGAGCACAACCTGAAGATGGCCATGCGTCCTCTGAAGATCAAATACGTTGTTGACGAGGAGCAGCACACCAAGGAATTCGGCGTCATAAACATCGTTGGCATCATCGACGAGAAGGACAAGAAGGCCGTCGGCCTGAAGACCGGGGCCAGCCAGGTCACCTGGATCCCCAGGAGCCAGATCACGCTTCTTGGCGACGACTCCGTCACATTGAAGAGCGAGTGGGCGGTGGGCATGTTCATCGAGAAGAAGCCCCAGGCTTCCCGCTTCGGGAAAGGCAAAGGAGCCAAGGCCGGCGCCAGGAAGACCGCCGGCAGAAAGGGTGCGGCGAAAAAGGAGGACGCCGGGGAAACGTCCGCCAGGAAACCCGCGGCAAAAAAGCCGGCCGCGAAAAAGGCCGCCGCGGAAAAAACTCCCGCCAAGAAGCCCGCGGCCAGGAAGACAGCCGCGAAGAAGCCCGCCAAGAAGGCCTGAAAGCGATAAATGACGGAAGAATTTAAAATCAAAGCGGAACGCTACGAAAGGATCAGGAACATTTTTTTCCTATCCGATCAGATCTTCCTTCTTCTCTTTCTGGCCTTGCTGCTTTTCGGAGGCGGAAACTGCCTTTCCCTGCGCTGCTGGGGCTGGGTCCAAAATGTTTGCAAAGCGAACTTCTGGCTTTCCACGGCGCTTTTCGTTTTGATTTTCGAAGCCGCGTATCTTCTTTTCTCCCTGCCTTACGAATACCTGAAGGACTACAGGGTGGAATTGAAGTTCGACCTGACGAACCAGACCGCTTTCGGCTGGCTCTTGGATTTCGTGAAAAGCTCTTTGCTTTCCGTTTTGCTTTTGCTGGCGGCTTTTCTTTTCTGCTACGCTTCCATGCGCTATTTCGGGAAACTTTGGTTCCTGGCCGCCGGCGCCGGCTGGATAGTTTTGCAGATCGTTCTGGGAATGCTTTTCCCGGTTCTGATCCTGCCGCTTTTCTACAAGAGCGAGGAACTGAAGGAGCATCCCTGCAAGGAGGAGCTCCTGAAGCTCATAGACAAAGCGGGCCTCAAGATCACAGGACTGTACAGGCTCGACATGTCGGAGAAGACCAAGAAGGCCAACGCCATGCTCTGCGGCTTGGGCGCCACCAGGAGGGTGATGCTCTCCGACGCGCTTCTCGAGTATCCTCCCGAGGAGATCGTGGCGATAATGGCCCACGAGATCGGGCATTACAAAGGGCGCCACATCTGGAAACTGGCGGCTTTGCACACGGCCTTGATATTGCTGGGGCTTTTTCTGATCTCGCAGGTGCTTTGGTGGTATTGCGGAAAATTCGGCCTGGATTTTTACGAGGCGGGAACGCTTCCCGTTTTCGTGGCGGCCTTTTCCCTTTGGCAGCTTGTCGTTATGCCTGTTACAAACGGCTTCTCAAGGAAATGCGAATCCGAGGCGGACGCTTTCGCCCTGAGGCACGCGGACAATCTGGCTTTCGCCTCCGCCCTCAGGCGCTTGGCGGAGGAAAACCTGGCCGTCATGGAAGTTTCGCGCCTGGTTGAAATATTTTTATACAGCCATCCCGCGATCGGCAAACGAATAGGGATGGCGGAAAATTGGAAAGGTAATTTATGAACGAGATCCAATCCCTCAGGGGCACAGTCGACATTCTCCCGCCTCAGAGTTCCCTTTGGAACGAAGTGGAGCGCAAGGTCAGGGAACACTTCGAACGCTACGGCTACGAGAACATCAGGACGCCCATAATCGAGCAGAGCGAACTTTTCATGCGTTCCATCGGAGAAGACACCGACATCGTGGAAAAGGAGATGTACACCTTCAGCGACAGGAAGGGGAGAAGCGTCACGCTTCGCCCGGAAGGCACGGCCTGCGTCGTCAGGGCGGCCCTGCAGCACGAGCTCCTTGGCCAGAAGATCAGGAAGTTCTACTACATGGGCCCCATGTTCCGTTACGAAAGGCCCCAGGCCGGCCGCCAGCGCCAGTTCCATCAGCTGGGTGTCGAGATGTTCGGCACCTACAGTCCGCTTGCGGACGCCGAGACGATCTCCATGATGGTGAGACTGTTCGAAATGCTCGGGCTTAAAGGCGTTTCCGTGAACATCAACACGCTCGGCGACAAGGAGAGCCTGGAAAAATACCGCGGCGTCTTAAGGGAAAGAGCCAGAGCCAACTTCGACAAGTTCTGCCCCGACTGCCAGCGCCGGCTGGAAAGGAACGTTCTTCGTCTTCTGGACTGCAAGGTTCCCTCTTGCCAGGAGATCTTCAAGAACGATCTGCCCAGCATCAAGGACTGTCTTTCCGACGAGGCGAAATTGCATTACGAGACCGTTCTGAAAACGCTGGACGACATGGGCATCAGTTATGTCGAGAAGCCCCAGCTGGTGAGGGGACTGGACTACTACACCCACACCATTTTCGAAGTGACGCACAATTCCCTGGGCTCCCAGGACGCCCTGGGCGGCGGCGGACGCTACAACGACCTCGTCGAAAGCATGGGCGGCAGCCCCACGGGCGCCGTGGGCTTCGCCATCGGAGAGGAAAGGCTGATGATCGCGCTTGCCGCTATCAAGAAGGCAGAGGAGAGCGTTCCCGCAACGGATCTCTTCATGGTCTCCATGGACGAAGAGGCGATAGAGGAGAACCTGGTGCTCTCCGACGCGCTGCGCACGCTTGGCGTTTCCGTCGCTGTGCTGCCTGAGAAGGCTTCCGTCAAATCCCAGTTCCGCCAGGCCAACGCCTCGATGTCTCCCTATGTCCTCATAAGGGGAGGGGACGAAAGGGCGAAGGGCGTCTGGAATCTCAAGGACATGAAGAACAGCACCCAGAGAGAAGTAACCAAGGAAGAGGCCCTGGCTTTCTTCAAGGAGAAAATTAAATGAACAGATCCAGGCTAACCAACATTATTCTGACGACCATCCTTGTCATCGGCGTAGCCATCCTGGTCACGCAAATGCAGAACGCCAAGGAAAAGCGCAATATGAAGGGCGCGGAATACGAGACCGCCGCCCCGGAGATGAAGTCGGATTTTAAGGGCGCCCTGGACGTCGTCTTCTCCAGGAAGAGCGTCAGGCATTACACCGAGCAGGAAGTCGAGAGCGACAAGCTTTTGACGCTCGTAAAAGCCGGCATGGCGGCGCCCACGGCCATGAACCGTCAGCCCTGGTCCTTCATCATCGTGACCAACATGACGCAGGTCGCGCCGATAAACGACATGCCTGGGCTGATGATGCTTAAAAAAGCCAAGGCGGCCATCCTTGTCCTCGGCAAGAAGGACGAGAAGTTCTGGCAGCAGGACTGCTCCGCCGCTACGGAAAACATTCTCATCGCCGCCGAAGCAATGGGCTTGGGAGCCGTCTGGTGCGCGGGATATCCCATGACGGACCGGTTGGCGAAATACAAAGAGCTTTTCAACTACGGCGACGAATACGAAGTCCTTTCGCTGATCTCCATCGGCTACCCCACGGGGGAAGAAGAGCCCAAGGACAAATTCAAAGAGGAAAAGATCCACTGGAACCGCTGGTAAAGAATGCTTCGCCCCAAGTTGCTGATCCCTTTGCTGCTTTTGGCAGCCTATCTTTTCCTTGAAGCCGCTTATCTGGCCGGGAAAAGGCTTGCGCCGGATTACCCCGACATCAGGAAAGCCGAAATCGGGGATCCGGCCGCCGTCGCGAAAGGGCGGACAACTTATCAGTTCTATCCTTTGGACGTTCCCAAGAAAGGGAAGGCGTTCGTAACTTTCTACGGAGAACTGAAGGGCAACGCGGAAAAACTGCCCAAGATGAACTTTGAGCTGCTGACGGAGGAGGAGAAGGACGCGCTTTTCAGCGACGACGCGTCTTTCGCGCATTTCAACAAGGCCTTCGCCAAAAGCACCCAGATCGAGCACACCGCTTTCAAAAGGCGGCGTTTTTGCAGGCTCAGCAGGATCGTCCCCCGGCCCGGCCGCTATTACCTGGGGGTGAGCTTTGTCGCGCCCACGACGCTGAAAGGGGAAAGGCTCTTTTTCTTTTCCACGAACATCGTTGAGAAGATAAAAAGCTTCTGGCCCTACGGGCTGCTTTTCGTCCGCAATTTCGTAATAGCCTGCATAGTGTTTTTCTTCGCTTTCGCGCTTTTCCTTAGGGTTGGTAGATTTTGGCGTTTCGCGGTGGCCTTCTTATCCTGCGGCGTTATTGCCTTCATTGCAGCCGCCACTCCCGCAAACGTTTTTTATTCCGCCATCGGCGGTCCCAAAGGCCGGGACCTTGTGTTGAAAGAGGTAATGAAAGAGGTCAGGCAGGGCGGCGAAGTGGTCAAGATCCCGGTTGAGGAATGCGCGCCCTTTGCGGCCGCTTTTGTCAAGGTCAAAGGCCGGGCGCTGGACCCCGAAGACCACGCACTGGTTTACACCGACCTTTACAAGGCGCCCTCCTACGACGACTCCAGCACGGAGAATCTTATGACTTTCTTCGGAAAGGGGAGCGAAGCGCTGGAATATGTTTTCGATACGGCGCACTGCTTTGTCAAGGATATTTCATTGCGCTTCTGGCACGAGGGCAGGGGAGGCGCGGCATTTATTGAGAGCGTCCGCCTGACGGAAGCCAAGCTGCCTTCGGGCCTGATGAAGGGCCTTCTCAGCGCGGCCCAGTTCTTCTGGCCCTGCTTTTGGGCCTTTTGGTTCTCCCTGTTTCTGACGGCCTGTTTCTGCGAGGTCTATTTCAAGCGGAATTTTTATTCCAAGCTGGCTGCTTTCATTCTGGCTGTCGTCGCCCTGACGATCCTTATGACTCCCATTTATACCTTCGGTTTCCGGGAGCCTATGAGGCAGACTACGGACACGCGCTTCCTTCTCGGCTTGCGGCCGCTTTCCTTTTACGCGCTGATCTGGAGCAACGAACCCCAGCCGGACATCCTTCCCGAGGAGCTTGAGGCCCCCATGTCCGGCAGCATGACCGTGGCTTCCTTCAACGATCATGTCCTGGGTGCCCGCGCCGACATTTATCCGGACGGCCGGGACACCTTCCTGCGTTTCTTTACCCGGGAATTCAGCAACATCAGGATCAATCTGCAGCGGGAGCTCGTAGTGCTGAAGGGCCTGCGCTTGGTGAGGCTCAACAGCGCTTACCTTGTGCTTAGGCTGTTCGCCTGGCTCTGGCTTTTCGCGCTTATCCTGGGTTCCCTTTACCGGGCCCTGGCATTGGTCTTCAAGAGGAGCGGGGCATGAAGAAGTTCTTCGCCATCCTGAAAAAAGCCTGGCCCTATTTGCTGCTCCTGGCGCTTTTTTCCTTCGCCTTCTACCTGCGCTTCTACCACATTTCCTGGCGCGGCATGACCTACGACGAATGTCTGACGGAGGAAAGATCGCACTGGACCCTCTGGCATCTCTGGCGGTTTTACATCACCAGCCGCGCCCCCGTCAACGCCTTGATCTATTATGCCGACGGGCATCTTTTCTCGTTCTTCTGCAAGACCGACGTTTTGCGGGAGTGGCAGATCAGGCTCCCCTCGGCTGTTTTCAGCCTGCTGACGGTGCCGCTTTTCTTCCTGCTGGGCAAGCGCCTCAGGGATTGCTGGACCGGGCTGATGCTGGCCGCCTTCGGCACGGTCTCCTTTTTGCTGCTTACCCATGCCAGGGAAGCGCGCTATTATTCCTTCGTCTGCTTCTTCACCACCTGGCTTCTCATCGAAGCCGTCTCCATAATCAAGAAGGCCCCCGGCGGCAGGGATTCCCTGAGGGATTACGCCCTGTACGCGCTGGCGGCCCTCGGCGGCATGGGATCCCACCAGGGTTTTTACATTCTCTTCGCTTTCTCAAATGTTTTTCTCTGCCTTTACGCTTTCTCTCCGCTTGTTCTCCTGGCCTGGGAAAAGAGAAGGGAATTCGGAAAGATCGGCTTCAGAGGATCTTTGGAACATCTCAGCGAGGACTTCGAGGTCTTTTACCAGAAGTTTATCCTGCTGGTTCTGCCCTGCCTGACCTACTGTTATCAGTTCCTCCAGGTGACGGGCGCGGACAAGCCCTACACCCCCACCGGCCGCGGAAGCGCCCATCTGATCCCGGAGCTTTCCTTCTCGGTGGTAGGGGGCATCTGCGAAAGGCTTTGGGTCGGCGCGCCCTTCGCCCACGTCGTTTTGTATCTTTCCATCGCGGCGTTCGTTCTTTTGCTTTTCACCAAAGCAAGGCTGGCGGCGGTCTATTGTTTCTTTGTCAAGGTCTCCACTTTCGTCCTGCTTAGGATCGTGACGCAGCGCTTCACTTACGAACAGTTCCGGGACAAGTACATCATCTTCGTCCTGCTCATCGACATGGTCCTTCTGACTTTGGCCTTGAGCTATTTGGCGGAATGGGCCTGGCTTCTTTTCGGAAGGCTTGTTTTTAAAAGCCGGGAAAGGCGCGAACTCATCGCCTCCTGGGGGCGGGCTTTCTCTCTGATCGGCTTCGCGCTCCTCATATGCCGCGAGGGGTATGCCTATGCGGGATCCGAGAAGCTTTTCGACGAGCAGCTGGAAGGCGTGCGCTATGTCTTCGATTATCTGGAGACCGCCTACAGACCTGGCGACATCATTATTTACCAGGCCGAGCCGAACTCCTGGATCCACAAGAACTGCCTCTACGAGCAGAGCCTCAGGCCCAGCGCCAAGAACTGGGTGCTCAAGGAATCCATTTATCTGCCCTTCATGGAAGACTGCATCAAAAAGCAGGGAAGCTACGTCTGGTGGATCCTGATGTACAGGCCTTTGAACGGTTTCAAACCGTATTTTTACCACGACATGCGGGCTTTCGGATCCGACGCGGACGACAAGAACGCCATGGTGATGTGCCGCTCCGCGGAGAAGATCAACAATCTGGCGGACGTCATGTACCTTACCCTCGAATTGTTCCGCTGGACCGACCTGCACCGTCACATACAATACGAGAATCACCTGATCAACAGGGGATTGAAGATCGTTGGCTACAAGGACGCGGTCTTCACTAACCTTATCGCCAGGACTGTCGAGAACTCCAAGGTCTATACTCCCACGGTGGGGGATGTTTTGAAAGATCCCAATCTTGAATTTTACGCCTACCGTCTCGTAAACGAGTGGTACGCCGGAATGAAATCCGGGCAGATGGAGAAAAAGCCCGTTCTCATCACGTCTTTGGAAAGAGCCGTCTATGATTATCTGAGCAGCTGCGCCGCCCATAATCTCCCCAAGGAGGAGAAGAGCCGCATCGTGCTTCTGAAACTGGAGAACGGCTGGTGGTATTACGACAGGATCTACCGCTTTACCTTCGAAGAATTCAAGCGTCCGTATATTGAGCCGAACGTTTTGGAGCAATACATGACCTTAGAAGACATTTACAAGCGAAGAGCCCGTTTAGACGCGGCCTATCTTACGCTCAATCCCGACATGGCGAAGGATTGGAACAAACTTTTAAAACGCGCGCGCAGCGATTACAACGAGAAGAAAAATGCCAAAAAATTACAAAATAATCCCTGAGCCGAAACGCATCGTTTACGGCGACAAGAGCTACTCCATCAAAAGGCCCCTGAGCGAAAGATTCCGCACCGAGATCGCGGCCGCCTGGCACGATTTCCCCCATACGGCGGAAAAGGTGCTTCAGGACAACGGGATCAAGATCCGCTTTTTCGAAGTGCCCAACATGGCGAAAAACGCCTACGCCATCAAGGTGACGGAAAACGGCGTGCTGGTCTCGGCCGGCGGCCACGAAGGCCTTTGCGGCGCCTTCCAGACATTCCTGAAGATCCTGGACGAGACCACCGACAGGATCAGCTGCATGGAGATAGAGGACGAGCCGGACTGCCAGCTGAGAGCTTTTCATCTCGACCTTTCGGTCTATAACTACAAGATCGAATACGTCAGGAATCTTCTTGACAAGCTGGCGGCCTTGAAATACAACGCCGTCATCATCGACTACCGGGGCATGTTCCCTTATTCGCTGCCCTACGCCTCCGCTTTCTACGGCTACAGCATCGAGCAGGTCTCCCGGATGGTGGGATATGCCAGAAGGCTTGGCATATCCGTTATTCCGCTTCTGCCGGTCTTGCGGAGCGTGAATTTCATCTGGGATCTGGAGCCCTACATATGGATCTCCGATCTGCCGGAAGTGAAAAACGACCGCTTGGCCAAGATCAGGACGGAATTGCCGGAGGCCAGGGACCTTATGAAAGGCCTCTGCCGGGATCTGGCCAAAGCCCACAGCGGGCAGTACGTCTTCCTTGATTTCGCCGGCCGGGAGGAGGACAACTCCTTCACTCAGGAGCTGAGCAAAGATCAGGAGGAATACGCGCTGGAACTCTGCGAAGTTCTCAAGGAGGAGGGTAAGCTGCCGGCGACCTGGTCCGACATCCTGAACGGCGACCTTTTGGACAAATGGCCAAAGGGCGGCGCGGTTTTGATGCGCGACAACCGCGAGCTTGACAGCGCTGACCGTTTCAAGAAGGCCGGCCAAACGGTCTGGAACACTTATTACGCGCTTTCTTTCCCCGCCACGGAGGTCAGCATCCGGCTGAAATCCCATCTCCAGGCCCTCTGGAGTATCAAGCAGGACAGGGACGAGCAGGGCGGCGTGGTCCTGGCCTACAGCAGCCACAACGGGCAGAGGCTCGACACGCCCCTGGCGCCGCAGCTTATGCAGGGCGCCATGCGCATGCCCATCGTCCTGGCCTGGGAGGCCGTTTACAGGGCGGGGGCGCTTCTGTGGCGCAAGTCTTCCACGGAGGAAAGCCTTAAGGAAGGCTGGCCGATCTTCTACTTCGGGTCCGAGAACGAAAAAGTCAAAGAGTTCTCCTCCTACATGGAAAATTTCCATCTTTCGGACTCCGACGACTATCCCAAGGCCACCAAGGAGCTCATGAAGATGGCGGAAGCCCTGAAGCCCCATATCCAGAGGGATATGCTCGACCTTGTCTATTTCTACGCCCGCTACCGCCTCTACAACCGCTACATCGACCAGCAGTTCTCCCGCCGCCGGGAGATAATGCACGTGGACAAAGTCATAGCCGCCACCAAGGAGATGCACAAGATCTGGCAGAGCGCCATGAAGGACAAGCTGCCCCTGGAGACCACCAGCATCATGCAGCGCTACCTTTTCGGCTATGTGGAGGAGCTGGTCAGGAGGGCCGTGAAACGCTGAATAAGGAGGGGAGAGGCGGTCGGGCGGCATCTATGCAGGCTGCGCCCCGCAACGCCCCGAAAAGGGCATCGCGGCCGTTTCCCTCCGTCCTTGACAATAAAAAGTCGTTTGACTATAATTTTAAACGATTATTTTTACCCTACCATAGGCGCGAAGTGCGCTTATGGGAGAGGGAATCAGTATATTCATTCATATCCGAGAGGAATACGTGTTAACAGTTACGGTTCGTAAAAACGAAACAGTTGACAAGGCGATCCGTCGCCTGAAAAAGAAAGTCGATCGCGAAGGCGTTCTCAAGATCGTGAAACAGCACAAAGAATACGAGAAGCCCAGCGAGAAAAAACTGCGCAAGCAGAAAGCCGCCCGCCGCAACGCTCACCGCCTGATGAAGCTTTACCGCTAAGTCACGCCGAGCCTCCAGCGGGAAGCGAGGTTATGATGTTTCCCAAGCAAAACAACTACAATCCCAGCGAAAAGCTGATCCTGACGAAAAAGATCCTCTGCGAGTGCAAGCTTTTCTACGTCGATTACAAAGAGAACAAGCGGGGCCGTTTCCTGAAGATAAGCGAAAAGGACTCCCTTACGAAACGCACGATAATCGTGCCGGCGGAAGCCATAGGACAATTGGCCGAGATACTCGCTGAGATCGTAAAGATGGGGGACATAGAACCTCGAACCGGGCTGCCTGAGGAATCAAAGCCCGCGGAAGAGGCGGTTCCCTTTGAAAGCAGCAGCGAGCAATAACAAAAAAAGACGAGAGTGCCAAATGAAATACAGTGTCAGCAAGGGTTTCACCCTGATAGAAATTCTGGTGGTCATAAGCGTTATCGGCATCCTTTCGACGCTTTCCGTAGGCGTCGCCACCGTTGCCAAGGCCCGCATCAAGACCTCGGCGGCGGAAGCTGTCATCCAGCGCCTTGAGTTGGCTCTCAGTCAGTACAAGAACGACTTCGGCTGCTATCCGCCCACCGGCAACGATCCCAACGACAACTCCATCATGGTCGGCTGCCTGACCGGCGACCTTAACGGCGACGGCAAATACACCGGCGACGAAGGCGACATCCCCGCCAACCATCCCCGCTGGAAAAAACCCTACATCATGATCGACAAGAGCTTCCCCGTCAGAGGCGGAAAACTCATGGATCCCTGGGACGTTCCTTACCGCTACTGGGAAAACCAGAGGGAATGCCCGAGGTGCCCCTACAACGGAAATATGTATCTTCTGTACTCCTGCGGCCCCGACAACAAGGCCACGGAAGGCAGCAGAGACGAAGTCATTGATTTTGGCGCCGACTTCAACCGCGACAACATCATTAACTGGGTCATCGAATGATCAATCAATAAATTGAGGAGTAAAGCATGAAACGCATCCAAGGTTTTACCTTAATCGAACTTCTGGTCGTCATCGCCATCATCGGCGTTCTTAGCACGCTGGGCGGCGCCGGCGCTTCCATGGTCCAGAAACAGGCCAAAAAAACTCAGACAGCCACGATCATGCAGAATGTTTCCATGGCGCTTGAAGCTTACAAGACCGACATGGGCGTTTATCCCCAGACCGACGACGCCAAGGAGATCTCCAACGCTCTGACCGGCTTTACGGATGAGCCGGACAAACGCGACGACAAATATTACAAGAACCCCAACTGGAAGGGCCCCTATTACACCACCGATCCCAAGTCCTTCTATCACCGCCAGAATAACCAGGCCGTGGCTGACGCCTGGGGAAATCCTCTGAATTTCAACATCCTGGCTCCGAAGCTCAACCCCTATAAGTTCGACATGTGGTCCAGCGGCCCCGACGGCAACAACGACCAGGGCTTGAAAGACGACGTCAGACCGTAAAACAATAAAGAGACTTTTAGCGCAATGAACGAAAATCGTCCTAGATACAGCGGTTTCACGCTGATGGAACTTCTGGTGGTGATCGGCATCATCGGCGCCATCAGCTCCATCGGCGTGGTCAGCTTCGCCGCGGTCGGCCGCAACATGCGCATCGAAAGCGCGGCCAACGCAATTAAGGACCGTATCTTCTACGCCAGGACCTCGGCCATCACGCAGAGGCGCAAGTTCGCCATCCGCATGACCGTGACGCCCACCCGCAAAGTCTGGAAGCTTCAGACCTTCGACAGCGGAGCCGACAACGTTATCGATTACGAGAACGACCTCACGATCGACACCAGGCCCTACTATCTGGATCACCGCCTGAACATCAAGGCCGATCCTCCCATCGAGATAGAGTTCTCCCCGGAAGGCGGCATCATCTACGCTTCCCACAATCCTATTATTATAGAGGACAAGACGGAGCCCCAGGAGATCTGGGAGATCCCGGTGCAGATCTACAAAGCGGCCGGAATTGCGCGCGTAAAGCCCATCAACCGCATCTTCCCCGAAGACAATAAGCCCAAACAGCAGACAGCCGCCGAAGACAAGTCGGTGGATAACGAAGACGCCGCGTTCGAGGCCTTAGGACTTGACTAATGAAAAACATTAAGACATACGGTTTCAGCTTGATCGAGATCATGGCCGCCCTGGCCATATTGTCAATCGGCATGAGCAGTATCATGGCGGTCTTTCCGGCCGGTATGGAATCCTTCCGGAAAGCCAGGGACAATACGGTCCTGGCGAATCTGATGCGTTCCAAAGTCAGCGAGCTGACCTACGAACTGGGAAGCCCTGTGGGCCGCGGCGACAACGCCACCAGGATCGCCCAGCATTACCTGAAGGCCGACACCGCTTTCGCCCGCTACATGTCCGAGGACGACAAGAACAAGCGCGTCTCCCATCCCGTGATCGTCTCCGAGGTTTACCCCTTCGAACAGAACCCCCGCTATTTCTGGCAGTACACTGTCCATGACATCGGCAGGGAAGGCGACACCAAGATCGGCGAGAAAGGCGTCAAGGGCGTTTTCTTCCAGATTGAAATGAACGTTTACGACCGTTCCCAGATCAAGGAAGAGCTCATTCCGTTGGAACATTCCGTTGTCAAGGAAGACCAGGTCAACAAACCGATCCTGCGCCAGATCTTCCGCGTGCATAACCCCTATCCTGCCATAAACTATGGAAAGAACGCTAAGAAGAAATAAAAGAGCCCTGGGTTTCACGCTGATTGAAATTCTGGTTTCTCTTGGCGTCTTAGGGATCCTTATGTCCTCCCTTATGGTGGCCTTCCGCTCGACTTTCGACACGGTCACGGAAACGCAGCTGAGGGCGGAAATGAACCAGAACGTCCGTTCCGTCATGGACCAGCTTAACAGGGAGCTTTCCCAGGCGCTGGTCAACAACAACCGCCCCGTGGGCGAGCAGATCTATTTCCAGATCAAGCAGCTCAGCCCCGACCAGTCGGTCCTCAGGTTCGGCTGCACCACCGAGCGCGGCATGAAGGAACTGGCTTACGCCATGAAGCAGGTCAAGATCGACGACCAGCCCCAGTGGCCCGACTACGAACTGATGCGTATGCAGAAGGACAAAGGCATGTGGAACTTCAACGACCCCAAGAACTGGCCGGAGTTCAACATGGACAACAACGAGGAAGTCGAGCCCTTTGCCTTCGACATAATAAGTTTCCGCGTCCTCTATTGGAGCACCAAGAACAGCCGCTTCGTGGCCGGCAACTGGGACTCCTTCCAGAGAAACGGCATGCCGCCCAAGGTCCGCATAATCCTGAAATCCATCCCCCGTTCGGACGCGAAAAAAGGCTTGACGACCAAGACCATGGCGGAGCTTTCCGGCGTGGAGGAACACAAGATCGATATCATGCTGCCTCAGGCGATGTGATAAAAGTTTATAATGTATTAATCAACACTTAAAACTCAACCAGGAGTAAAAAATGAAAAAAAGCATGTTAGTAGCCATCGCGGCCCTTCTTTTGGTAGGTACCGTCACAGCCGCTGAAGTCAGCTCTTTGAGCGATGAGGCCAATATGTCCCGCACCGCCAACACCGCTGATCTTTTCGGCACCAAATGGGGCTTCAAGATGACCCGCGGTTTGGTCAATGTTGCTACTTGCTGGCTGGAACTTCCCCGCTGCATCTATACGGAATCCGCTAACAACGCTTACCTCGGCCCCGTCGAAGGTTTCTTCAAAGGCATCTTCCTGACCGGCGTCCGCGCCGTTGCCGGAACCTTGGATTTCGCGACCCTCGGCTCTGTGGACGACATGTACAGCACCTACGAAGTCACCTCCATCCCTTACTTCGTCTGGCAGAAGTGGGATCAGCAGGAAAGAGACTAATAGATCGCATTAGAAATAACCTCGTGGTGTAATGGCAGCACAAGAGTTTTTGGTACTCTCGGTCTAGGTTCAAATCCTGGCGGGGTTGCATGAAGCATGACATCAGTCAAGCTGATGTCAAATGGCTTCTATACTCAAAGGAAATTTATGTTATATATTCTGGTACTGGTCCTCTTAGTGATCGTCAGCGTCTGCCTTGTGGGCGTAGTTCTTCTGCAGTCCGGCAAAGGCAACAACCTGACCAACGCTTTCGAGAGCGAAGCGACCTTTGGCAACCGTTCAGGCGACGTGCTCACCAAGAGCACCATGGTCCTG
Organism: bacterium; assembly: GCA_017557885.1. Classification (GTDB taxonomy): domain Bacteria; phylum Auribacterota; class UBA3054; order UBA3054; family UBA3054; genus UBA3054. The sequence continues at coordinate 304,501 of JAFYXV010000007.1, forward strand.
GCGGTCTCCTTCATCGTGCTGTGCCTTTTGGCCACCATCCTCTACAAGCAGGGGACATCCTCCGTCTTCAAGACGGTGGCGGCCCCGGCTCGCCAGACGGAGAGCAACATGAGATCCATGGCTCAGCAGGAAGCTGACGAAGCTGCCGCCGCAGCCGCAGCCGCCGCTGCGACCGCCGAAGAATCCTCCGCCGCCGCGGAAGCGACTCCCGAGGAAACGAAGGACGCAGCCCCCGCTGAAGAAGCCGCTGAAAAGACGGCCGAGTAAGCTATGCGTTAATCATAAAAAGACGCGCTTCGTGCGCGTCTTTTTTTTTACTTAATGAGGAAAATGAAAAAAACATTCCTTTTAGCGGCTGCCCTTGCGGCCGCCTCCTTGGCCAACGCCGGCACGGCGGTGATATGGCAGGATGATTTTGAATCCTATACTTCCGGATCCTTCGCCGGTCAGGGAAACGCGGAGGTAATGCAGTCAACCGTCAACTGCATCGGCGAGAAGCCCGCCCCCGGCGAAGTCATGATAAGCCAGGACGGCAAAAACAAAGTTTTGAAACTCAACAAAAAATGGGCTCCTTCCGGAGTGACAAGACCGGAGCTTGACCGCGGCGTCAGAGTCCCAATAGATTGGGGCGGCACAGCCTATGACCCTGAAACAGAGAGCACGATCCTTATAAAGGGAAAAGTTAAGATCCCCGAGGGCGGCGGTTACGCTGAGATCAGATTGGTGACGAAGGACGACGAGCCGATCCTTCGCTTTACACCGCATTCCTCCGATTACAAGACTTACATCTACAACATCGACCACGACCATTCCGTCAACGGCAGCGCGGCCAACGCCAACCATCCTGTCTTTTCCAACTGCAGCTACCCCAGGACCTGGTATCCGACGGAGTCGGCTGTCAAATACGATGTTTGGTGTGACTTTGAACTGGAGATCAACTGCCGGACCGCCACGGTCAACTATTACACTATAACTGACAACAACGGTTTTGAATTCACCGGAATCAGGATCTGCCATCTTCCCAACATGCTGGAACGCCCTGAATACGTCGAATTCACCGCCGTCGGCAACGGCTTTGATCTCAACAGGACCGGAGCCTCCTTTGACGACCTGGAGGTCACTTACAGCTGGCCAGAAACGCCTGACGAGTGGGAAACGCTTTACGAGGACGATTTTCAGTCTTATGAATTGGGCGAATCGCTGACCGAAGCAAACGAAAATTATCAAAGGCTGGGGGACTGGCAGGAGTTCAGCGATCTTATTGCCACCAATGAATTCATGGGCGAAACCAAATTCGCTCTCCTCTACATGGGCCAACCCGGCGACGGCCTCTTTCCCAAAGACGGCATATTCCTCAATATCCCTGAGGAAGATCTGCCCGACGTGGGGGAGAAGATCCGCCTGACAGTAAAGGCCTATGTTCCCGACAACGGTTACTGGAATATGTTCCGTTTGAAAGACGTGCCCTTGGCGACCTACGGCATCCATTCCGCCACCATCTGGTTCGCCACCTTCGGGGGCAATGATTTCGAGCCCCGCTACGACGGCTGCGAAAGGGCTTTCTATAAAAACGACATGACCACCTCTATAACGCTCCTGCGCCAGGAAGACGGCTATTATCTCCTCCGGACGGATCTTCTTACCCCCGAGGCTCCGAAAACGCGTTTAACGACGGAATGGCTCGATTATTACCCGGAATGCCTGGGCGACGAGCTGGACAATGCTGCCATCCAGCTCCAGGGCTGGAACAATTTCAACGGCCGCTACATTTATCTGCACAGCCTGAAGCTTGAGCGCACCGTTCCGGAACCGGCCTTCGCGTCGCTCCTCTGCCTTGTTCTTTTCGCAGTGTCAGGAAGGCGCCGGCAATAATTCGCAAATTTGCAAATCAGTTTGCCTTTTGTTAAGATAAACGAAACAAAACAAGCGAGGTAACACAATGCGCAGCAAACTAATTCTTTTGGCTTTCATCGCAACTGGCGCGATCTTCGCCGGAACCCACGTCCTTTGGCAAGACGATTTTGAATCTTACAACCTTGGAAAGTGGCTCGGTCAGGGCGACACGGAAGTTATGCATTCCAGCGTCAACTGCGAAGGCGAAGAGCCGGTGGAAGGCGAAGTGGACATAACAAACGACGGCGACAACTGGATCCTTCATCTCGGCAGGAAGAAAACCGCCGCCGGAGTCGAATACCCTAAAATGGACCGCGGCGTCAGGATCCCTCTCGATTGGGGACGCCTTGATTACAATCAGGGCAAAAACGCCAAGATAAAGATCGCAGGCAAGACCAGGATCCCGGAAGGCAACGGCTACGCCGAGATCAGGCTTACCACCAGGGACGACAAGCCCATACTGCGCTTCACTCCGCATTCCTCCGACTACAAGACCTACTTCTATAACCACAACTCCACTCTTAACGCTTCAGCCGCCAACGCTGGCAATACGTATTGGAAAAATTCGGATTCCGGCAGGACCTGGTATCACACCACCAACGCCGTTGTCATGAGCACCTGGTGCTTTTTTGAGATCGAAATAGACTGCGACCTGGCCCAGGTCGAATCCTACTACATCAAAGCTCTTGACGACAGCGGATTCGAATATGTCGGCCGCAGGATCTGCCATCTGCGTTACATGAATGAACGTCCTGAGTACGTAGAATTCACGGCCGTTGGCAACACTTTCGATGCCGCAAGAGACGGCGCTGATTTTGACGATCTCCAGGTGCTCTACATATACGAATCAGATGAAGAGGAATGGGAGACCATTTACGAAGACTTCTTCCAACAGTACGAACCGGGAGAATCTCTGACGGGACAACAAACTCTCTACAAGAGATTGGGCAGCTGGGAACAGTACACCGACAATATCGAGACCAACGAATTGGGCATTTACGTCGCCCGCCTCTTCATGGGCAAGCCCGGCGACAACGAATTCCCCAAGGACGGCATAGCCATGGATTTCCCGACCAACACCGTTTTTGAGCCCGGCCAGAAGCTGCGCCTGACCGCCACTTATTATGTGCCCGACAACGGCTGCTGGACCATGTTCAGGAAAGGGGATACGCCGGTCGCGACCTACGGCTTCCACTCCGCCACCAAGTGGTTCACGACCTGGAGCACCAACGAGTTCGAACCGCGCTACGACGGCTCGGAAAGATACGTTTACAGGCACTACATCACCACCGCCATAACGCTGGCTTACGACGAGGAAGGACCGTACCTTGAGCGCGTCGATCTCCATAGCGACGAGGAAGACGCAACCAGCTGGAGCTTCAACTGGCCCAGCTACTACAACACGCACCTTCCGGACGTTCCAGACAACATCGCCATACAGGTCCAGGGCTGGAAAAATTTTGACGGACGCTACGTCCTTCTCAGTTACCTTAGTCTTGAGCAGACCGTCGCGATCCCGGAGCCTGCGTTCCTGGGCTTTATTGCCCTGGTCATCGCGGCTTTTCTTAGAAAACGCTGAACGCCCTGAATATCAGGCATTGAGCTAAACCATACCGGCGCAAGCCGGTATGGTTTTTTTATGCGCTAAAAACATTAAGCCATTTTTTTTTTTTTGTCGTTTTAGTACAATTCGGTCTGGTTTTTAAAATCAATTTAATCCATAAATTTAAGGACTCATGAAAAGACTAGGTTCCTTTGCTCTTCTGGCGTTTTTCGCGCTTTCGGCGCTTGCGTCCGGCAAGTGGTCCGAAGGTTTTGCTTTCGACGGCTCCGTCATTGACGAGGAGGCGGTCGTGACTTTGCTGCCGACGGACGAATTGTCCTGCCGCAGCGAGGCCGCTCCCTGGGACGCGACTTACCTTTCCATCGCGGTCGTCGGCGCCGTTGACACCAACGTTATGGCGGCTATCTATGAGAACGAATCTCCTGACGGATCGGAGACGACCTGCAAATGGGATTACACCGATCCTATGTATGAGGATTTCACCGCGGATCAGGAATACGTTTTAATAAAGACCATCATGGCGGGCGAAGATTATGTGACGTTCGGCCGCCTGATAGAGATCCTTCCCGAACCTTCTTTTCTTTTCTTAATGCTTTTTGGGGGCCTTCTGCTTATGCGTCGCAAAATTAAAAGCCTGCTCGTCGTTCTTTTGGTGTTTGCAGTGGCGGATGCTTACGCCGAGGGTTCTGTGACGGCCATAAAGTGCCAGCAGGACTGGCCCTTCAGCGGAAAAGTCATCATCAATTACACTGTGCAGTCCGAGACTGAAGATCCCAGGTTCGACGTCAAGTTCTACGGTTCCGTGGACGACGGCGATTCGGTCTTTGAGCTTACGGAGAAGGGGACGCTTGAAAAGGACGGCGCCAACGGTACCCTGAAGGGAACGGGCAGTTTCGTCACGATCTGGAATCCCGATGCCTCCTTGGGAGAAGTTAAGATCGACAACATGATCATTAAAGTTGACGTTGAGGAAAAAGAGAAGAAGGCTATGCGCACCAATTGCGACTGCTTGGATCCCGCCGGATATCTGGGCGAATTAATCAACAATAACATCGAAGTCTGGCAGACCAAAGCCTACGGCGACAATCCCAATATTATAGAAGCCATCGCCAAGGCCAACGGCGTTTTGACGCTGGATTCGCTTTTCGGCCGCGACTGGTTCGGCGTGGACACCTATTACGACATCAACCTGAAGCCCCTCAACAATACGAACGTTTTGAGCTTCACCATGATCAAGACTGGGCTGCCTTCCGGCACCTTCGACCGTGATATTCTTTATGGCAACGATCCTAAGGCTGACAGTGACTGGACGGGCGCCACAGACCTTCTTGTCGCTATCGACGCGGGGCAGATGACGGAATCCTTCCGCCTGAGAGTGGCTTTCGAAGAGCAGGTCGTGGGCAGGGAATCCTTCGAACTGAAGAACGGCGCCGCCGTAAAATATTATCACGCGGTGGACGGCGTTATGACTTCCGCAGTCGTTTCCGCCGACGGTTCCGGCTACGTGACGCTGCCCGCCGGCTTGAAGGGCTATCTCGCTCTGCCTCTCAATACGACGACTTTCCAGCGCTACTGGTCCGAGAACGCCAACAATCAGATGGACCTTGGAAAAGTAGGTCAGTTCCAGCTCAGTTTGAGAGGCAGCAACAACGACCTTAACAATACGCTTTACCTCAGCAGGTTCCTGGTCGCCGGGCCGTCTTTTGCCGAGACTACGCCCGCCGGCCTTCCTTTCGCGTCTGTCAAATCTATCTGGACCTACGAGGGTCTCTGGCCCAAGAGCGCTTACTCCAGCAGCATCGTCATTTGGTACGGCGAGTTCGTAGGAAAGCTTTTGACCGGCATGGCTTTCAACTACAGAGTGGCCCAGAGGGAAGACCTTAGGGAAGCGGCCTTCACTATAATCAACGCGCTGGCTGACGCCCAGGGCGAAGACGGCTACCTTGGCGTCTTCAGAGACAGCGCCAGATTTGCCATCGACGCCAACAACTGGGACCTCTGGGACCACTATCACGCCATCGTGGGCCTTCTGGAATGGTACAAGATGACCGGCAACGAAACGGCCTTCAACGTCGCCAAGAAAGCCATCGACCTTATCTACGACACCTTCCATGAAAGAAGCTATCTGGTCGGCGGCGGCTTCGAGACCAACCGGGGCATCGCCCACGGCTACGCCCTGATGTACCAGGTCACCAAGGACAAGAAATACTTGGACGAAGCGGAGCGCATTATCAAAGAGGACTGCCAGGAAGACAACGGCTGGTACGAATGCGCCAAGAACGGCAGGGATTTCTACACCTCCAACTGCAACCGCTGGGAGATACTTCACATGATCATGACGCTGGGCATCCTCTATGAGGAAACGCACAACGCGGAGTATCTCCTGGTATTGAAGAACGTCTATGAATCGATCCTGAAGACCGACATCCACAACACCGGCGGCTTCACCACCAACGAAGGCGCCCAGGGCGACCCGTACCTGAACGGCGTTATAGAGACCTGCTGCACCATCGCCTGGACGGCTTTCGTGACGGAGTACTACAGGCAATCACCCAGCGTCGCTCTCATCGACGAGATCGAGCGCTCTTACTTCAACGGCGTATTGGGAAGCCTCCTGGACGACTGCCACTACTGCACCTACAACACGCCTATGAACACCGCCAACGGCATGAACGGCTACGACGGCAAGCGCGTGCCCTCCCAGAAGGACATCTCCTTCCAATATAACAACGGTTCGCCTGATATGAACTGCTGCCAGGCCAACATCGCCAGAGGCCTCGGCCAGGTCGCCGAATGGGCCTCCGTCACCGACGGCGAGAGACTGTATCTCAACTACTACGGCCCCTGCTTCCTCAGGTCAAGCTTCAACGGCGCCGAGGTCATTCTGAAGCAGGAGACCTCTTATCCCGCCGATGGCCAGGTCAGCCTGACTGTCATCTACGAATCCGAGGGCGTACTTCCGCTTAGCCTCCGCGTCCCCAAATGGGCGGAAGGCTCCACGGCGACCTTGCCTGACGGCTCCACGGTTACCCTCACTCCGGGAACCTACCTCGACGTTGACTGCCGCAACGAAGACACCATCATTATTGTCTTCAACATGCCCTGGACATTTTTGAAGGGCAAAAAAGACCAGGCCGGCTATTACTCCGTGTTCCGCGGCCCCATCCTCTTCGCCATAGAGGGCGGCGACAGCTCCAAGGAGCTCAGCTATTCCGCCATTACGGAAGCTAGTAAGAGCGAGCGCACGGACAAAAAGATCCACATCAACTTTGATGTGGAGACGGAAAGCGGAACGGTCCAGCTTGTGGACTTCGCCAGCGCCGGCAAATACAACGGCGCCACGACGCCCGCCGCCTACAGGTCCTGGCTCAAGGTGAAGGACGTTCCCAGCTCAACAAAGGCTGAATAAAAAATTTCAACACTAAAATAATAAACCTATTAACCCACAACAATAAGATCAAATCATGAAGAAATTTAATCTTTTTCTCTCACTGATTCTCTTAGCCTCCTTTGCGCTGGCTGACAGCACTGTAACGCTTGTCGATCTGGATTTTGAAGATTGCTCTGAAGGCGCGGCTCTCGGCCAGAAAGACATGGTCGCTTCGCCCGCTACCCAGAAAGGAGCGGTCAGCACCGACGGCGCGACTATCGAAACGGTCGAAGGCAACAAGGTCCTTAAGATCAACCAGGTTGGCGACTGCCAGCAGCAGCAGGGCATTGCCATTCCCATCGACGATTCCGAAGTCGAACTGGAACCCGGCAATTACCTCAATGTCAGCTTCAAACGTTGTCAGAACCCCGGCCAGGATCTTTCGGAATGCCGCGTTTTGGCCAACTATTCCGATACTGACACCGGCAACAACTACAAGCGCCCGGTCGTCAATTTCGAGAGCACCGGAAACGGTCAGGACTTCGTGAACCAGGGCCTGGAACTTAATTACACCAGGGATTCCGGCATCACGACTTCCTTCAGGAATTGCATCGAAGAGGGTGCTTGGCAGGATTATTTCCTCTCCATGGAGCTTGCCACCGGTCTGGTGGAATTCTACGTTGACGGCGTGCGTCAGCAGTCCGACAATGCGGAGCTCTTCCTCAGACGCTGCGACGGCTTCAAGTATCTGGTCTTCGCCAACGGCGCCCTTACCTCCTTCCCGGGCCTCTTGGGCTATGACTGGTACGGCTTCGGCAATTACTACGACATGAACATCAAGTCGCATAATTTTGCCAACGCCCTCTGCTTTTCGATGAAGCAGGCCGGGCTGCCGGGCGGCTCCTTCGACCGCGACGTTGTTTACCGCAACGCCCCGAAGAGAGACACCGACTGGACCGGCGCCACTGATCTTATCGTGGCTATCGACGGCTCCAATTTGACGCAGCCCTTCCGCTTCAGAGTGGCCTTCGAGGAACAGGTCGTCGGCCATCAGTCCTTCGATCTGAAGGACGGCGCGGCTGTCACTTATTACACGAATGAAGGCGTCGCCACTGCGACGACCGCCGACAGCGCCGGCTACGTTACGTTCCCGGCCGGCTTCCAGGGATACCTGGCTCTGCCCCTCAATCTTGACACCTTCAAGTGCTATTGGCAGGACGGCGCCAACGAAGACCTTGATCTCGGCGCGGTCGGACAGTTCCAGCTCTCTTTGAGAACGGACGACGCTGACCTCAACAATTCTTTCTATATCACAAGCTTCATGGTCGCCGGCCCCAGCTTTGCCGAAGCGACGCCCGCCGGTCTTCCTTACACATCTGTGAAAACCGCCTGGGCCTTCGAAGGACTTTATCCCGTCTATCCCGACGGCGTTCTTACGCCCTTCGGCAACATGCTCGGCTACGACTGGTACGGTGTCGGCAATTACTATGACATCGATATCAGGACGCGCAACGCCGCCAACGCCCTCAGCTTTACGATGAAGCAGACCGGTCTTCCCGGCGGCTCCTTCGACCGCGACATGCCTTACCGCAACGACCCCCAGGCCGACACCGACTGGTCTGGCGCCAGCGACCTTGTGGTGGCTGTTGACGGCGCGAAATTGACGCAGCCCTTCCGCTTCAGAGTGGCCTTTGAGGAACAGGTGGTGGGCCATCAGTCCTTCGATCTGAAGGAAGGCGCCACCGTCACTTATTACACGAACAAAGGCATCCCCACCGTGACTACCGCCGACGGCGCCGGTTACGTTACGCTGCCGGCCGGCTTCCAGGGATACCTGGCTCTGCCTCTCAATCTCGACACCTTCAAGTGCTACTGGCAGGACGGCGCCAACGATGATCTTGACCTCGGCGCGGTCGGACAGTTCCAGCTCTCTTTGAGGACGGACGACGCCGACCTCAACAATTCTTTCTATATCACGCGCTTCATGGTCGCCGGTACCGGCTTTGCGGAAACGACGCCCGCCGGACTTCCTTTCACTAGCGTTAAATCCGTCTGGACCTTCCAGGGCCTTTCTGCCATCAATCCGGAAACCTCCACTCCGGGCGTCTATTATGATGACGTGAAGGTAGAGTATGTCCAGGTCAACAAGAAGCTCGTCCGCTCCATAGACTTCAGCGAGTTCGAAGAAGGCCAGTCTCTTGAAGAGATCGCTCCGGAATGGCTCCGCGACGTCAGCCACGACGCCTATATCACCAACGTCGAATTCAACGGCGGTCCCGTCAACTGCCTCTTCATCCCTAACAACAACAGCTCCGGTTTCATTGCCGACATTGACGACGGCGACGCTTACGAAGGCAAGACCTACGCCGTGCAGCTCGGCAACGCAGCCCATAGCTTCGAAGGCTGGGCGCGCTTCGACGTCAGGCGCAACAACATGACCTTCTGGCGCTTCTGGGACAACTGGCACTGGAAGACCTGCTGCAAGATCGACGGCTCTGAAAACAATCAGGAGATCATGTTCGGCAACGACGGCCCCATCGACAAGTGGTGCGAATCCACCTTCATCTTCAACCAGGATTCCACTCTCTACAGAATCGGCCGCATCGACACCGGCAACAAGGGCAACTGTGTCCGCGCCATCGGTGGCTACGACTTCGAGAATTCCCCGAACCACACCTTCAATTACACCGACGGCATCGAGAAAGGCCCCGTTGATTCCGTGGCTTACTACAAGGGTTGGTGGCCCGGCGGCGATCCTCGCTTCGTCAGCCACCTGAACGTTTACGTCTTCGGCGTGCCTGAACCGGCGTTCCTGGGTCTCATCGCTCTGGCCATCGTCGCGTTCCTGCGCAGGCGCTAAGCGTTAAACATCTGGCAATGAAAGCCATAAACCATACCGGCGCAAGCCGGTATGGTTTTTTTATGCTATAAAAACATTAAGTTATTGTTTCCGGATACTGTTTTTAGTAAAATCTCGGTGCTAAAATGAAGACCAATTTTAACCAACAACCAATAACTAACAACCATCATGAAAAAAATTTTCCTTGCAGTCTCCGTGGCGCTTTTAGCCGTCGCTGCGGTAGCTGACACTACCACGACGCTTCTTGATCTGGATTTTGAAGATTGCGCTCTCGGCGCGGCTTTGGGCCAGAAAGGCATGGTCGCTTCTACGGACACCCAGTGGGGCAGCGTTGCTACCGCCGGCGCCACCATTGAAGATTTCGCCGGCAACAAAGTTCTGAAAGTCACCCAGGTTGGAGGAGGCCAGGAAGGCATCGCCATTCCTTTAGACGACTCCGCGATCGAGCTGGTTCCCGGCAATTATCTCAGAATCAGCTTCAAGCGCTGGCAGAACACCGGCCACTACTACGGTGAAATGCGTCTCCTCGCCAAGTACGAGAACATAAGCACCACCGGCAGCACTTGTCCGGTCATGAACTTTGAGAACAACGGTACGACGCTTCACTTCTTAGCCATGGGTTATGATCTTTCTCCGGACAAACAAGCTGGCGAAACCACTTCCTATACTGGCGCGGTGACGGAAGAGACGTGGCAGGAATTCCTTTTTGAGATCGATCTGGCCACTGGCTTGCTCGATTTTTACATCGACGGCGTGCGTCAGGTCAACAGCACTTACCAGATGTCCATCAGACGCTGCGACGGCTTCAAGTATCTGATTTTCGCCAACGGCACCGGCGGAGCCTCTACTACCCGTCCCGGCGTTCTTTACGACGACGTCAAGGTGGAGTACTTTGAGATCTCCAAAAAACTGGTCCGCACCATTGATTTTGACGATTTTGCCGTGGGCAAAAGTTTGAATCAGATCGCCCCCAGCTGGTTGACGCAGCAGCAGGGCGGCGGCGACTGTTACATCACCAACATTGCTTTCAACACTACGCAGAACAGCCTTTTTCTCCCGAGAACTGCTTCCAGCGGTTTTGTCGTCGATATCGACGCCGACAACTACCAGGGCTGCACCTATGCGGTGGAATTCGGTTATGCCTACCACAGTTTGGACGGTTATTTTTGCTTCAACATCAAAAACGCCTCCGACAGGACCTTCTGGCGTTTCTGGGACAACTGGCACTGGAAGACCGCTTTCACTGTTGACGGCACTGCCAATACTGAGAAGCAGTACGGCCCCGACGGCCCGATGAACAATTGGTGCCTTAACACTTTCGTTTTCAATCAGGATTCCACGCTTTACAGGACGGGCCGTATCGACACCGGCAACATGGGCCACAGATACCGCTCCACCGGCGGTTACGATTTCTACAACTCTCCGGATCACACCTTTGGTTACACGGACGCCGACGCTTCCGGAACAGTCAACTCCGTGGCCTTCTATCACGGCTGGTGGAATGGTGATGTAGATATTTGTGTCAGCCACATCAACGTCTATGTTCTGGGCGTGCCCGAACCGGGCTTCCTGGCTCTCGGCCTCATCGCTCTCGTGGCGTTCCTTCGCAGACGCTGACCGTCTATACAAGAAGATTTGAGCTAAACCATACCGGCGCAAGCCGGTATGGTTTTTTATTCCTAAAAAACATCAAGTTATTGTTTCTGGAAACAGTCTTTAGTATAATACCCATACGAAAATCAAGAATAATTTAACCTATAACCCAAAAAAACAATCATGAAGAAATTCTTCCTTTCTCTCAGCGTGGTCTTGATCGCCGCCGCCGCGGTGGCTGATTCTACCACTGTGCTTCTCAACCAGAATTTTGAAGGTTGCAATGAAGGCGCTGCTCTCGGTCAGGCTGGCATGGTCGTTTCCCCGGCCACGCAGTGGGGCGAAGTCGCTGCTGACGGCGCTACCATCGAGACTGTTGAAGGCAACAAAGTTCTGAAAGTCACCCAGATTGAAGGCGCCGGCCAGCAGGGCATCGCGATCCCCATCGACGGCTCCGGCATCGTCCTCGAACCGGGCAATTACCTCAACATCACCTTCAAGCGTTTCCAGGTCGCCGGCCATATGTACGGCGAATTCCGTCTGAACGCCAACTACCAGTCCACCAACACCGGCGACAACAACAAGCGCCCCCTCATCAACTTCGAGAACAACGGCACGCTGCTCAACTTCCTGAACAACGGCTACGATCTGTCTCCCGATTCCCAAAGCGGCAAGACGGTGGAATATCCCGGCGCTGTTACGGAAGACACCTGGCAGGAATTTTTCTTCTCCGTCGAACTGGCCACCGGCCTGGTTGATTTCTACATTGACGGCGTTCGTCAGTCCGCCGCTTCCTATCAGCTGGTCATCAAGCGCTGCGACGGCTTCGCTTACCTCGTTTTCGCCAACGGCACCGGCGGCGCCGACACCACTCGTCCCGGCGTCTATTACGACGATGTCAAGGTCGAATACGTTGAGCTCAGCAAGAAGCTCGTCCGTTCCATCAATTTCGGCGACTATGACGAAGGTCAGCTCCTGGTTGACATTGTTCCGGAATGGATGACTGCGCTCGGCACTGCCGAGAATTGCTACATCACCAATCTTACTTTCAACTCCGAACAGACTTCCTGCCTCTTCCTGGACCAGACTCCTGACACCGGTTTCTGCTTTGACGATATCGAAGCTGAGAAGTACGAAGGCTGCATTTACGTCTTTGAGATCGGAACCGCTGCCCATTATTTCGACGGTCAGTGGAGATGCGACATCAGGAACGGCGGCATGACCTTCTGGCGTTTCTGGGACAACTGGCACTGGAAAACCAGTTTCAAAGTTGATGGCGAAGGCAAAGAGATCCAGTTCGGCAACGACGGCCCCATCGACAAGTGGTGCAAGACTTCCTTCATTTTCGATCAGGACAGCACGCTCTACAGAGTCGGCCGTATCGACACCGGCAACATGGGCTCCGCTTACCGCGCCATCGGCGGCTATGACTTTGAGAACTCTCCGGACCACACCTTCGGCTTCACCGACGACATTTCTGGCTCCGTTGACAAAGTCGCTTTCTACCATGGTTGGTGGACCAGCGGCAGCGGCCCCCGCTTCGTCAGCTACGCCAACGTTTACGTTCTGGGCGTTCCTGAACCGGGCTTCCTGGCTCTCGGCCTCATCGCTCTCGTGGCGTTCCTTCGCAGACGCTAACAATTAAGCGATAGCTAATGCTAAAAACCATACCGGCTCCCGCCGGTATGGTTTTTTTATACAATAGAAAAGGCATTTGATTATCTGCCCCGAGACCGGCGCTATGAAAGAAATAAAAAACTGTTTCGTCAATTACTTCAATTTCAGAGGCAAAGCGGAAAGGAAGGAGTTTATATTCTTCTTGCTTTTCCGCATTGTCTTGCTTATCGGTCTGGGTGTTCTGGCGGAATATTCGGACGATATTTTCGACATTGACGACGAGGTTTTTTCCGCGCTGACTGTGATCTTCTGGATCGGCACGATAATTCCTATGGCGGCGGTGGGAGTCAGAAGGCTGCACGATCTTGGACGCTCGGGATGGTGGTATCTGATCATTCTGATCCCGATAGCGAATGTGATCTTTTTATTTTGTCTGGCCGTTGTCAGAGGAGAGACGCCGGAGAGATCTTCTTCAAGGGGCTGCTTCATCGCGGCGCTGGTCTGTTCTTTTCTGCCGCCCTTTTTGCTTCTTTTGCTTCCTTTGAGTTTGTTAGTGCATGATTTCGCCAAAGAGGAATTCGACAAGATCAAAACCCGCACTATGCTTAGAAGCATGTACCGTTATCTGGACGATTACCGAAAGGAATACGGGGCTTATCCCGTAATAGATCCTGACAACTACGGCGTAAGGGATCTTTATCCTTTGTTTGAAAAGGGAAAGGCAAGACCGAAAAGGTTAAAAGCGCTGCTTCAGCCCACGGGAAGAAAATACGAAGAGTTTTCAAATGAACTGACTATCGACGATTTTGACGCCGACCACATCGGCTGGTACTACAATCCCAAGGCTCGGCCTGGAAGCGACGATCCATTGCTGGGCGAGCAGTACTATGATTTGGTTAGGGCATATTTAAGTGCAATTGCGTCTTCTAGCGTGCTTCTTGATCTTCATCCATACAGTAGTATAAACAAACAAGGCGTTACTGTCCTTCTAGCCAACGGACGCATCGTTTACATTAAATACAATGAAGAAGATAATGTAAACACCAATGTCGTTCAGAACTGGGATGTCCTGAAAAAGTAAGCGCTTTTTATTTCTTGGTTTTGGCAAGCTTGGCGGTGAAGCTTTTGCCTTCCTTATAGACCGTGTCGGCGGTCATCATTGCGCTGACGGTAGAGGCGTCCCTTAGGATAACGCTGACGTTTTGGGTGCCGCTATCCAGGCTGAACATGGTGTGCAGGTAGCATTCGTCGCTGTATTTGATCTTGCAGGTGTATTTGTTTTTCTTCTGGTCGAATTTGTACTGGAATTTGCCCACGGGCTCGAAATAATAATTCAGAAGCGAGACGGAGGCAGATGTCCCTTTCTTGTTGGCTTTGATGGTCTGTCCGCTTTGACTTAGGGGAATGAGCGCGCCGTTTAAGATCATGGCGGAATCGCCGATGACCGGCTCGAAGGTCTGCTTCGCGCCTTTGGCTTTGGGCTCAGTAATGGCTAGCGTTATGTCCATTGTGCTGGGAAGCGGTCCTTCCAGGTCGGCGGCTTTTTTAAGATTGGTCTTCAGGCTGAATTTGGGTACGGAAAGAGGGGACGGCTGCGCGGGACTCGTGTTGATCTCGACATAGAGTTCCTGCCTGACGCAGGGGACGACGAAGTAGCAGAAGCCGTCTTGCTCCATCAGTCGCCCGAAGCAGCTCTTCTGCGGAATGGGGAAGGCCTGGATGTTGTTGGCAAGCTCCGGATTGCTGATATAGGGGTGCTGGCGCGTTATGTTATTGTGGTCCAGGAAAGCCAAGCCTCTGACGTAAAGTTCCGCGAAGGAGACCATGCCGTCGCCGTTCAGATCGCTGTAGGCGTCGCAGCCGAAAAAGAGTCCGCTGGTGAAGACGCTCAGAGTTTTGCCGCCGTAGGATTCCTCGTCTCCGCGGGAGGCGGTAAGGAAGGTCATGTCGTTCTTCATGTCCGCTTCGGCCTGCGCGACCGAGACGGAGAACTGCTTTGCTTTGATCTCCGCCAGCTCGCTTATTACGGCCTGAGCCAGGGCGGCGCTGGGGATCATGGCGCCGGAATAGCAGGCGTCCAGTATTATGACGATCTTGACGCCGGCCTGAAAGTAGGAAAGGTCGCTGGCCAGTTCGGAGGCGGTGTAGCGGGAGTCGTAGGTGGTCAGAGAGTAGGGGGAGTTGCCGCCGTGGCTCGACTGGTAATAGACGAAGAGGTCGCCGGAAGAGAGTGAATTGGCCGCGGCCCTTACTTGATTCCTGATGACGCTTGTCAGGGCGTTGGCGTCTTCCAAAAGCACGCCGTCTTCGCCTTTGAAATATCCGCCTTCCAGCAAAAGATTGGCCAGCGTCTCGGCGTCGTTAAGGCAAGACTTCAGGGAATTCAGTCCGCGGGAGGGGAGATAATCGTTGATCCCCACGAAGAGCATCCTGCTTTTGTGATTGCTTACCTGTTTCGGAATGCCGGCGTAATCGAACCAGGACAACCCGTAGCCTGCCGGCAGAACGCCCCTGAAGGCGAAATTAGCCCCGTCCGCGACCTGGAAGACCATATTGGTCGTGTTGGCGGCATCGGCGCCGTAATGGACGTACACTTTGTGTTTTTCGGCGCCCAGGACGCCCAGGGCGAAAATCGTTGCCAGAACAGAGATCAGGAGTTTCATAGCGTTTTTTAAGTCAAGCCGTCTTGTATCCGGCTTTTTCGGCTGCTGGTTTAAGGTTTGCCTCTCTTTTAGTCATTTTAAGCAATTATATCAAATCCACCAAAGTCAACTCTTTTTATGTCGCGTTATTTCGACATCAAGGCTCTTTAAAGGACATGATGATCCAGTATAATGGACTCAACCAAACGAGGAAAATATGGCAAAGATCGTAAACATGTTGGAATTCAACGCGCAGAACGGCGACGCCGAGTCGCAGCTCAGGTGGGGAGACCGTCTGCTTTGCAGGGCGGAAGATCCGGATCCGGAAAAGGCCGTGGAGTGGTACCGAAAGTCCGCCGACCAGGGCCATCCCGAAGCCTTCGGCAGACTGGCCGACTGTTACGCCGCGGGCAGAGGCATCCATCAGAATGTGGAATT
This sequence comes from bacterium, assembly GCA_017557885.1. Taxonomy (GTDB): domain Bacteria; phylum Auribacterota; class UBA3054; order UBA3054; family UBA3054; genus UBA3054. The sequence goes on from JAFYXV010000007.1 coordinate 320,478, forward strand.
GGCTTTTGATTACGCGACGAAGGGAGCCGAAAAAGGGGACAGCCACTGCATGTTCTTCATCGGCGAATTTTATTTCTACGGGATACTCGTGGAAAAAAATCGCCGGAAGGCCAAGGAATGGTACAGAAAAGCCGCAAACAAATTTGATTTCGACGCGACTGAAAAATTGATAGAATGGACAGACAAGGAAGACTAAGCAAAACTTACAGGATCTAAAATGAGCAAACCACTTAATGATTTTTCCAAGCTGAACAAGACGATGATCAGGAAGCCGGAGCCTCCGAAACCCGCGCCGGCGGCGAAAAGCCGTCCTGCCGACGAGGAGGAGGAGTTCACCGAGGAGTATTTCCTGAGAGGGAAAAGGAATACAGACAAACATTACGCGCCCCACGAAGAGGATCTTCCCGGGGACGAGAAGGAATACAAGATATCGGAACTCTCCAGCCAGCTCTCTGATCTGGAGCTTAAGATCAGACGGCAGGAGCAGAAGATAAAGGATCTCACCAGCGACCTGGAAGTCGCCAACGACACCATCCAGAAACTCCAGGCCCTCAGCGTCAGCGCCCTGGATCTGGAGAAGGAGAACGCCAGGCTGAAAAACGAGAACCGCCGCCTCGCCTCCGAACTGAAAAGACAGGAGACGGAAGCCGCGGCTCCCGAACCGGAATCCCAAACAGAACCGGAGCCCGTTCCCCAGGGAACGCTTTCGCTCACTTTCAAATCCGAAGAGCTTTTCCCCGGAGAGGCCCGGGAGTTGCTCCTGGCGGTCCTTAACGACGCGATCAAAAGCTGCCGCAACAACGACCAGCAGAGGCGCACGCAGATCCTGGCGGACCTTCTGACCGCCAATCCCTCGACAGGGGAGATAAAGTCCAGGCTGGAGTTCTTCAACAAGCTCGTTACGGACTGCGACAAGTTCGTGGACACCGACGTTCTCGCAAAGCTCAGAGAGCTGGGCATCGAGACCGTCAGCGGCAAGAATCACTGGAAGCTCCGCTACGGGAACATAACCTTCCCGCTGTCTAAGACGCCCTCTGACCGCCGCTCCCTGGCCAACAGCCTGAAAAACATCGAGAGAAAGATCTACTAAGTCTTTATCTTCTGGTGATTTGAGGCCGGGATGCCTTTCTTTTGGAAAGGCTCCTGACCGCCCCCCCCTCTTGACAGTAATGAAATCTTTCTGATAGAATATTCGTGACATACTTATAAAAGTATTAATAATACTTTGGCGAGTTAAGCGAATAACACAATACTAAGGAGGTCATATGATTCGCTTCGACAAAAAACAAAACCAATTTAAAAACATTTTTTCAAACATCAAAAGTCTTAAGAACGCCGGGAACACCGAAAAACTTGAAATAGTTTATAAGGTCTGGCTGACCAAAGAGCAAATATCCAGCGGCAAGGCCCAAGAGGATTCCGTTTACAATCTTATGATGAAAAACGGCAATCCGAAGGGTGAACTGTGCGTTGACGCCAAGGAAGCGACGCACCTCTATAACGTCATATCGGAGCTGGACGACAGAGACATTATGGACCTGATCTCTTCGCTTACTTCAGCGGTCCTGGTTGGAAAGGCGCTGCTGGATAAGTTCAGAAAGACCGTCATGCGGCAGAACAACGGAAGAGATGCAAGCATCCTGCTTACCGACATTGAGTGCTACGGCTCAAATCTTCTCGATTTTCTGACGAGTTTCGACGGGAACGCCACGATCTCTCTTGCCACGGACAACTACATAGTTTTTGAGATCTACGTTAAACTCTTGAAAAAATACCACCCCGGCCTGGAATTTTACAACGTAGGCTTCTATGACTGTGACAGCATAAGTAAATCCGTTATTAACGATCACAATGCGGTCCTGCTGCTGCCTTTCAATAAATTTATTGACGAGGATACTATGTACAGTTTCGACCTTAACGATCTTTACAGCTGGATAACATTGCTCACTGATCAAAAGAAGCCCGGCATGGTGATCGTGCCTATGCATTTCTTCCTGTCCCGCAGAACGGGCTTTGGCAGAGGAGAGTTCGCCAAGGGCGGCATATTAAAAGAGATCAGCACCATTCCCGCCTCGCTTCTGGGCATGCGTTCCATGACCAGATACGGCCTGTTTATAACTGGCAAATTCGGAGGCAAGGATCTGCTGGTCAGGAATTATGCCGATAAAAACGGCGAGCTGTTTGTCAAAGAGGAGGCAACGATCAAAAAGGACGCCGATTTCATCGTCAATTCCGACCGTTCCAACGGCTGGAACGTCAACAAGTGGCTGAACCGATTGAATGAAGATGATGTAAAATTCTTCAGCAATAAAAAGCGTCTTGGCGAAATGGCCGACGTCATTCGCGGGAGGCTTTTCAAACAAGGGCACGATGAAGACAAAACGCGCGTGAAGATAGTTAACATCTCCGACATCGAAGACGGCTGTGTGAACGAGATCACAGAGGCCGTCGAGGCTGACCTGAGACATTGGGAGGATCATGTTTTAAGAAAAGACGACCTGCTGATAACGATCAAGGGCACGACTATAAAGCTCGCGATCTTCGACAAGGACGACAGCCGCTACGTTGCCTCGCCCAACCTGTGCGCCATAAGGATAAAGTCCGAATTCAAGGATAACAAGCTCGTCGTTTCGTATCTGAAGTTGTACTTCGACCTGCCCTGCGGCAGGCGGCAGCTCCAGTCCATAAAACGCGGTTTGTTCGTTATGAACGTCAGCAAGGAGGACCTCCTTGACCTGCAGATCCCCGTTCCGGAGATCAACAGACAGAAAGCGCTTTGCGAAAAGTATAAAAACAGCTATGAGCAGTACAAGACAGAGATAGCCGCGGCTGAGGAAAAATGGAAAAAAGCTCAGGCGGAATTTTTACAGGAACTTTAAAAAAAGAGCAACTATGAAAAAAATAATTTTATATCACGGAACCGATGAACGTCTGCTTCGTATGTCCGAGGAAGAACGCCAGGCCTACTTTAAGGCCGTTGACACCGCCATGGACTACGTTTACACGAAATTCAAGGAACGGGAATTTTGCCAATACGACTCAATAGACGGCATCAACAAGCAGGTGAAGTCGCTTCACAAGGAAATGGATCGCGAGCAGCTTCTTCCGCTTTACAGCGCCTTGTACGTGACGGGAGCCTGGATAGCCGGATGTCGCTTTCTGATATTCAGGAAACTGTGCGCCACGAATTCCAGGGACAAGGCTTGCGAATACGCCCTCAATTCTTTTGCCGGCGGAGAACTGGCGGCGAAAACCTTTTTACTCATAAAGACGGCGGAGTATCTCCGGCTTCCGGGATATGATCCCCAGGGAGAGGCTAAGGCCGCCATTGAAACTGTGAAGGACTTCGCCGACAAGAAAAAAGCCGCGCCCGTGCTGGTCAGATTCGAGATAGACGATCCCGCCCAGCTGGAGTACCAGGGCGGAGGAGAAGTTGACGCAACGCAATTCGACGTTTGGTGCAAAGATTCCTGGCCCTTCGACGTATGCGTCAGGAAAAACATTTCCGAAGGCGAGATCGAGCGCCTTCAAAGCGAAACCGAAAACAACGACAACAAACAACCGGAGGATAAAAAAATGAAAAGCATCCAAGTTTTATGGATCCAGCTGATGGGCGAGAACTATCACGAAGAAGATCCCAACAGGATCGTCGCGCTGGGAGGCGTGTACAATGACCAGAAGTGGGAAATGAGCCTTGAGGCGGTGGGCTCAGCCATCGCCAACAAAGTCTATACCTTCTATATCAAGGTCTTCAACGAGGAACTGCCCCTGATCCCCGTTATGGACAAAAACGGGAAGATCTGCGATCTCAAGACGCCGAACGACGTGGACGCCCTGAAGCTTCTGCGGCTCCTTCCCAAGAAGGACGAGTTCTACAACGGCATTTAACGCCCGCAAAAAAGCCGCGCTTATAGCGGCGGACGGCATACGCTGTCCGCCGCTTCCATTTTGATGGTCGCGGGGATATGCGTTTTTTGTGACAGTTTCCGCTTAAAAACAGCGGATAAAAATGGTACAATATTTCAAACTGAAGGCAGATTGCCAAGCGCGCTTAGCCCCAAAGAACGAAACATGAAAAAACTTCTTTCTTTCCTTGCCAAATCTTACTGTTTACCGCTATTAATTTTAGTGGTAATGTGCGGCTGCGTCAGGGCCGACGAAAAAGCGGAACCCAAAAGCTCCGATTCTCCGGCGCTCTTCTGCTATACCTGGAACATGGAGTGGTTCCCCGCAGGAAAAGACGACGAATTCAAAGCCAAAGCCGACGAAAGGATCAAAACGGCGGGGGAGAAACTCTCTGCCGCCGCCCAAACCCTGCAGGAAAACTCATCCTCGGCGGAGCAGATATTCTTCTTCCAGGAGATCAACGGCAGCGCCACCTGCAACAAACTTATAAGCCGTCTTAACAACCCCAGGCTAAAGATCGCCTCCATCAGTTCTTTCTACCGCGCTAAAAACCAAAAAGACAAACAGCAGATCGCCATCCTGACCACTCTCCCTGTTCTGGAACATTCCTATGAAAGATGGCGCAACGAAGACGGCATCAAGCCTCCCAGAGGTTACACATACGCGCTTCTTGACTATAAGGACGCGTATATAGCCTGCTTCGGATTGCATCTGAAAGCGAACGGCGCGGAAAACGAGTTCTCGCTGGTAAAGCAGCAAAGGGAAACTTCCTCTCGCCAGCTCCTAAGAAAAATAAAGGAAGTTAAAGACAGCCACACCAACAGAATCGTCCGCGTGATCATCGCCGGCGACTTCAACACCAACGTTGACGACAAGAAGTTCCTGCAGGAGGACACCCTCCGCTCTCTCTACGCCGCCCACTACCGCAGCTGCTTCAGAGACCTCAAGCCCAAGGACCGCGTCACCCATCCGGGCAGGGGAAAATATGCCGACACCACCTTCGACTACATCCTCTACAAAGATTTTCCCAACGATCCCCAGACCAAGATCTTCCCGGGCACCGGAATATCCGACCATCACATCGTCGGCGCCAAGTTCGAGCAGCATGAAAAAACGAATAATATCAAGTTATAAAAACTATTTTAAGTACAATTCAATTGTGGGCTTTTAGAAATGAATGATAAAAATGGAAAAAGCAATGCCTTAGGAAGATAGCCACTATGTTAGCGATAAGTTTAACTATTTTGTATTGTTGAACGCTAGTAAAAATTGAAGCATAAGTAAAATAAACGAGACATATGAGTGAACTGAAACACACGGAAAGTGGCATTTACTATCTTTATGACTATATTCCTAAAAGTTACTTTGAATATCATACTGAAAAAGAGATCAAAGTAACTGAAAAGACATGGGACTATAAAGATGGTAAAGAACCTGCTGTTTTTGATTTTACATATGAATTAATGGCAGCGATATCGGAAATGTCTAAGAACATTTCTGACACTAAAATTGCTTTGCTTGCCGTGCCTCCGTCAAAAGTTGGAAAGATATCGACTATAGGAACTTCAATACAAATTATTTCTGAATGGTATAAAACAAAAATCACGTCAGAATTATTTATGTGTAACAAAGAAATTATCAATTGCGGATGTTTGTTAACCAGATCATCGGACATTTCTACAGCTCATTTGAGTAGAAGGCCCGATTATGCTGAAAACAAAAATGCAATTGAATTTAACAAAAGTGTTTTGCCTGAAGATGGTGTTAGCTTCTTTATTCTGGATGACATCACGACTAAAGGGACAAGCATGGATGTTTGTCAAGACATATTGGTGGAACATGGAGTTCAAAAAGGGAAAATTTATAGATTGGCGATAGCTAAAACGATTTTGGAGATTAATCGATGATAAAGTTCAAGGAGATACTATTTTTAAAGAGCCTAAATGGCGTAGGGAAAAGCGCGATTTATACTAAGCACTGGGATGCGCTTAAAAACGCCAATGGAATTGATTCTCTTAAAGAAGCGGTTGCTTTAAACGATCACAAACTTTCCCAAGACAATATTGAAGAGGCGGCTAAAAAAGCGGAGTTGTTGTTTAACGAGATTACAGACTATTATGATATTAATGTTATAACAGTTTTTGACAAAGCATATCCTGAAAAGCTTAACGTCATGGGTAAAAAACGGCCGCTAGTGTTATATGTCAAGGGAGATCCTGGTGTTTTAAATAATCCTAGCATTGCAGTGGTGGGAACCAGGAATCCTTCTGGTTGGAGCATTTCTGTTGAAGAAAAGTTGATTAAGAAGATTTTGGAAATTTCAGACAGAACTATAATTAGTGGTTTGGCTCAGGGATGCGACTATATCGCACATGACACAACTGTTAAAGAAAATAAGACAACCATCGCTGTTCTACCTAGCGGTGTTAATGTTATTACACCCCCTGCGCACAAACAGTTAGCTGCCAGTATTATCGAAACGGGCGGATGCATCGTGTCAGAATACGAGCCGGATGTTCTCTCTTTTAAGCCCTTCTTTGTTGAAAGGGATGCTATTGTGGCTGCTCTTTCTGACGTAACTCTCGTTGTCGAGTGCGGAACAAAAAGTGGCACTATGTACACGGTTGAGGCGTCTTGTAGTTATCAAAGACCTGTAGCCTGTTATTATCCTGACGACTTGAACAAAGGCTGCTATGATGGGAATGACTTTATAGTAAATTACAAAAATGCTGTAAAGATCTCCAACACAAATGATTTGAAAAAGTTGCTTTTATCTAACCCTAATTTACTTGATAAGAGCAATAGTCAGGAATCTCAGGAACAATTGTTTTTGGATTTATAATTATTTCCGTTAGCAGCAAGGAGGTAGCTATGAGAGATATTGAAGTTTCCTGGGTGGAACTGGCCGGACCGAAGGCCAAGGATCCCGATCAGCTGATGCTTTTAGGCGGAACTTACGGCGGCAGGGAATGGAGCATGCGTCCCGAGGCCATGGCCATGGCGATCGACAGGGGGCTGTATGCTTTCCATGCGGTGGTTTTCGAAGAGGTCTTGCCGGTCGTTTTGATAAAAAACGCCGCCGGGAAGGTCTGCGGGTTGGGGACGCCCAAGGATATCGGCCCCCTGAAGCTCCTGCTGACGCTTCCAGGGCGTTCTTCCTCAAAGGGCGATGAGAAGACCGTGACGGTGACAAAAGCGCGTAATTTGGGCGCTGGGGCGAAAAAAACGGTTGCCACGAAGAAGACCGTGAAGTAGATCCATGGTCGAAGAGAAAAAGAGACTGGTCTCTCTGGATATCGCCAGGGGCTTCGACATGATCTGGATCATGGGTCTGGAGGATGTTGTCGTCGCTCTGGCGGGATTGTTGGGCTGGGATTGGCTGGCAAGGCAAATGCATCATCCGGCCTGGCACGGGCTGACATTTATCGACACGGTCTTTCCGACGTTTTTGTTTCTGGCGGGATTATCTTTTCCCTTTTCTTTGGCGAGCTCAAGGGAGAAGGGGAGAAGCACGATTGGGATCGTGTTGCGTATCGTGCGGCGGGCTCTGGTCCTGGTCTTTTTGGGCATGGTCTATAACGGACTGTTGGAAGACGGATTTTCCGACCTTAGGTATGCGAGCGTCTTGGGAAGAATCGGCCTGGGCTGGGGGCTGGCGGCGATAGTTTATATGTTCGTCGGTCTCAAGGGACGTATTGGCGTTTTTGTTGGCGCGCTGGCCGGGTATTTCTTCGCTATGAAATATCTGCCTGGCGTGCTCGGCTTGGGAGACCCCATGAGCTTGAAGGGGAACCTGTGCGGGTATATCGACAGGCTGCTGCTGCCGGGTGTTTTCGTGCCGGCTCCGGGAGTGTTCGACGTGGAGGGGCTTTTGGGAGTCGTGCCTTCCGCCTGCACAGCGTTGCTGGGAACTTTTGTGGGGGATATCGTTAGATGTGAGCGCTGGTCGGGTAAGAGGAAAAGCCTTTTGCTTTTGGGTATGGGCGCGGCGTTGGTCGTTTTGGGATTGCTTGTCGCTTTTGCGTTCCCAATCAATAAGAAGCTGTGGTCGCCATCCTTCGTGCTTTTGATGGGCGGATATTCCACATGCATGTTTCTGCTTTTTTATTATGTCGCTGATGTGTTGGGATATGCTAAGCCTTTCTTCGTTTTCAGGGTGATCGGCTTGAACGCCATAACGATCTATATGCTGCAAAGAATGGTGCATCTTCACGGAACGAACAAATTCCTCTTCGGTGCGGTCGCGGGAGCTTTAGGAAGATTTGAAGAGCTGTTCCTGGCGATCACTTACACACTGCTGTGCTGGGTGATCTTGTGGCTTTTGTACAAAGGTAAGATATTCTTGAAAGTGTAAAAAAAGAAGGCCTCCTTTCGGGAGGCCTTCCTTTTTGCAGTTGTTTTCTTGTTTTATTTTTTGATAAGGGTGGCGGAGAAGGATTTTCCTTCCTTGTATTTTTTGGAAACGGAGATGGGGAAGCTCATGACTTCTCCGTGGCTGATCAACGTCAGATCGACGAGCTGCCTGTCTTCTCCCAAAGGCGTGAAGGCTTCCCAGAGATTGAGGACCTCGTTCAGTTTCAGCCTGAACTTGGCTTCCCCTTTCTTTTCGTTGACCTTTATCTGGAAAGTGCCGAGGGAGAAGAAATTGTAGTCCATGATCTCATAGGTCTTGGTGGTCCCGTTCTTGTTGGATTTGGAGGGCTGCCCGGTCTGGCCTAAGACGACAGGATATTTGTTGATCCATAAAGTGGCGCTGAAGTTTTCAACTTTGGCTTTTATTCCGGGCTTGAACTTGTACGTAAAGGCAAGGTCGAATTTAGTGGGGAACAGGGGATCAAACTCATAGCGCTTGAAGTTGACTTTAAGGGACTGCTTGGTGACGGTATAATTCGGTTTTTCTTCGATTGGGGCGTCGTTTACCGTTATGTTAAGATCCTGGCTGACGTTCGAGAAAGAATAGCCGAAGTAACCGTCTTCAAGTTCCAGATACCCGTAGGATTCCGGCTGGGGGATCGGAGAAGCGAAGAGCGAGTCGCCGAGAGAGGGGTTGCTGATATAAGGTTCCTGCCAGCCAATGGGGACTACGAAGGAGTAAGCCCTGTTGAAGAGCTCGGAGAAGGAAATGAGGCCGTCTTGATCTTCATCGGTGAGGGAATCGAAAGCAAAAACCAAGCCCGAGGTGAAAAGGCTGTAGAAATCCGAGGTGTAGGAATATTCGTCGCTTTGGCTGGCGGTGATGAAGAGAGAGTCGTTCTTAAGGTCGGCGGCGGCTTGGGCGGCGGAGATGCCGCATTTTTTGGCTTTGATATTCGCCATTTCTGTTTGGATGGCTTCGGCCATGGCTTCGGGTGGGATCATGCCGGCGGAGAAGCAGGAGTCCAAGATGACGATGATTATTACGCCGTCCTTGAATTTGGCGAGGTCTTCGGCTAACTCAGTGGCGAAATATTCCTCATCGTAGGCGCAAAGGCAGAAGGGATCGTCTCCGCCGTGGCTGGAATGGAAGTAGAGGAAGATGTCGCCAGGGTTAAGAGACTCGGAGGCTGCGGAGATCTTTTTCCTGATGGAGTCCTTGGTGGCGTTTTCATTGTTCAATATGGTGGCGTTTTTCGCGTTGAAATAGCCCAGACCAGTAAAGCCTTCCGCCATGCCCTGGGAGTCGTTCACGCAGGTGTCGAGGGATCCCGGATCGAATTCTGGATCATATTCGTCGATGCCGACGAAGAGGGAGATGTTGTGGCGGTCTGATTGAGCGATCTTGCCTTCCCAAGAGGCATTTTTTATAAACCTGCCGGAGGGAACGGATCCGCCGCCGACGAAGAATCCGCCGGGAGAAACGGAGGCGGTGTAGTTCGTGGAGTAGCCGTCAATAGAGTTGTAGGTGAAGGTCACCTGATAGGCGAGAAGAGTGCTCGCCGCGAAAGCGACTGAGAGCGCGATTGCTGAAAGTTTTTTCATTTGATCTTTATTTAAGATTGTTATTCAGATATTGACTTTAATAATTTTAGCATATATCTAGAACCAGTTTGATGTTTTGACAAAAAGTGATACTATTCCTTGTTCTTATCAGGGGAATAATCACATTTAAGCCCTTTAAATATGTCCCGTTTCTTAATAATAGTGCCGGTTTTTGATATAATTAAAACGGAATAATTGATTTAATCTTTTTTGGGCATATTAAATGGAAAAAAGAGTAGAAAAAATATTAAATGAATATGTGGATGTAGTAAAGAATATCTACAAGGAACATATTCAGCAGATCATCCTATACGGTTCCTATGCGAGAGGGGACTATAGAGATGATTCTGATATTGATATTATGATTCTTCTTGATATTCCTGATATGAAGATAAAAGATTATCGTCATACTCTCTCGAATTATACATATGATTTCAATATAGATAATGATGTTGACATAAAGCCTATAGCCAAAAACGAGGCTCACTTTAACAAGTGGGCCGTCAATTATCCTTTTTACAACAACATCAGGAATGAGGGAATAAGGCTGTATGGAACCAAATAGTGATAGTGGCTCCAGAAAAGATTTGATGTTGTATAGAATGAGTACTGCCAAAGAGAATTTGGCAGAGGCGAAATTGTTGTTGTCTTAAAATCTTTTTAAAGGCGCTAACAACAGGGCGTATTATGCTATTTTTCACGCCATAAACGCGATCTTTGCGCTGGACGGAAAAAGTTATAGACGCCATAAAGATGTTCTGGGAAATTTTAACAAAGAGTATGTTAAAACTGGTGCTTTTCCTAAGGATCTAGGCAGCAGGATCGTGGCAGCAGAGGAAATCAGACATACAAGCGATTATGACGATTTCTATATTGCGACGAAAAATGAGGCTGAAGAAATAATAGATACAGCTGAAGAATTTATCAAACTTGCGGAAAAGTTTTGTGAGTCTCAAGTTTGATTCAAGTTATAGAAGAGAGAAAGAATAATTAATATTCATAGCCCGGACGAAAAAGGATGGTCTGCATCAGATTCTCTTCAACCATGTCTGACAAAGAATTATATTCGTAGGTCGATTCGTCAGGTTTGTCGCTGCTATCAGATTTCTCTTTCGATCCTTCGTTCGGCTCCTTCACAGTGATTGGGTTTTCAAAGTATCCCAAAGTCGCTAGATCAAAAACAGTCAGGCCAAGGAATGTCGGAACTCCCAGGGTCATCATTAAGACCGGGGTTACTACAGGATATGTTCCATGTGCCGGTACGAAGGAAACAATTGGACCTAAGACTACCCAAGACAAAGGGCGCGCGAAAGCGAAGGGATGAATACTCGGAAGATCCGATTCGTCAACACGGTCTGTTTCCTGATTGGTTTCCGCCACTGCCACCGGTATCGCCTGTTTAACCGTTTCTTCTCCTTTGGCTTTTTCATCATTTATGATGTTGCCCTTCTCGTCATAATTGTAAAACTCAACTGTTACGCATGACGACAGGGTTGTCATCATGAGGAGCGTTGCAAGAGTTAGGAGAATTTTGGACTTCATTTTTGGAAGGCCCTGACGGAAATGAGGTTTACTTTTTTCTGGGGAATTTGGCGGTGAGGGTCTTTCCGGGCTTGTAGGTCTTCTGGAAGGGGACCATGGGGTGGAAGAGGATAGAGAAGTCCCTAAGGGATACCTGGATCTCTTCGGGGCTGGAGTCGAGGGTGAAGGCGTCGGCCAGGAAGCTCTTTTCGCTGAAGGTGAGTTTGCCAACAAGGGTCTTCTTGTTTATGGTGAGTTTGCCGACGGTCTTGAACTCGTAATTCTCTATCGTGTAAGTGACGGAGGACTTGGATTCCTTTATTTTTCTGCCTATGGGGATGCAGATCCGGTCAAGGTATAGGGCCGGGGAGACGAAGTCGTAGTAGGGGAAGAGGGCCTCAAGGGAGAACTTGGTGGGGTACGAGGGGCCGCCGTCTTTCAGTTTGGCCTGGAGGGAGCCTTTTCGGACTTCGAGAAGATTATCCCAGGTGCCTTTCCAGCTGCCTTCCTCTATGTAAAGCTCCAGGTCGGAGTCCACCGCGGGGACCCAGGCGGTGAAGTCGTTTTTACTTACCCGGATCCAGCCGTCGCATCCGACTTCGGGAGCCAGGGCCCAGTAAAGGGGAGAAGAGATCTCGCCGTATCCGTAATAGGGCGAGAGCTTCGATTTGATGGCGATGAGGTAATTCCTGGCGCGGTAGTACATTTCCGTGAAGGAAAGCAGTCCGTTGCCGTCGCCGTCGGTGACATTGTCGAAGGAGCGGTCGAGGGCGAGAGTGAAGGGGCTCATCTGCTCCTTGTACTTCTTGGAAATGTTCTTATCGCAGTATATGTAGACGCGTTCATTTTTAAGAACGTAAGGGACGAAATCCCTGGCGTTGTCGGCGTCTATTATGACGACGATCCTTACGTTGGTGTCGAAGAGTGATAGGTCCGAGACGAACTCGTCCGTGGTGTAGACTTCGTCGTTATAGAGGAGCAGTCCGCCGTCTTTAACCGTGCCGGTGAAGTAGAAGAGGAGGGTATCCTTGATGGCGAGCTGGGAGGCCTGGCCCTTTATGAAGCCTCGGACGGTGTCCTTGGTCGCCAGGGAGCCGTAGAAGGAGTACTTGGTGAAGATGGTGTTGCAGATCTTATCTATGCACTCCATGTCGTGGTAGGCGAGCTGAGACCCTTCACTTGTTTCCTGTCCTACGATGAGGGCGACGTTCTTGTCGTACTGCTGGGGGGAGATCCTGTGGATCCTGAAGTTCTTGACGCCATCCTGGCCCGATGAGATCTGGTTCACATAGTAGAAGTCCTCGCCGGGGGGGACGGTGGTGAAGAAGTTCGTGCCGTAGTCTTTGCTTTCATATTCTACGTGGATCTGATAGGCGCTTGCGGTCAAGCAGGCGGCTGCCAGAAGAAGTACGGAGAGCCGATGCATAGTTATCTCCTCTTGTCAAGTTTGGCGGAGAAAGTCTTTCCGGGCTTGTAGGTCTTTAGGAATGAGAGTCCGGCGCCTGAAAGCATTCCGCGGCAGTTGATCATCAGGGGAACGATCTCTTCGCCGTCCTCGAACTTGAGTTCGTTGGCTATCTTGGACGTGCTCTTGAGGTTGATATTGCATTGGCAATATCCTTTTTTTATGCTGAATTTAAACTTGGACGTGATATTGAAATCGTAGTCAACCGTGGCCATGGTGAGGCTGCGCTCGGTCTCTTTCAAGAAAGTGTCGAAGGGCATGAAGTAGTTCCCGAAGTTAATGGATAAATAGTCGATCTCCGGAATATCTTCAACGTTGAAAGTGAGGGAGAGCTTGGTGGGATAATTGGGGCCGGCTTCCTTTAAGTTAGCGTTCAGGGAGGCTTTCTGAGGAGTGATGACATAGTCCGACCTCGTTTCGCCTTCCTCAAGGTAGACTATGGCGTCGCTCTGGATGTTGGGAAGCATGAACTTGAAAGTGTCGTCCTCGTGATTGACATAGACTCTTCCGTTGCTGGAAACGTAGGGGACGGGGGAGAGGTATATCTTGGAGGCGAGCTCCTGGTTGTTCATGCTCGGCTGGTTGGTAAGCTTTTTGGAAGCGAGCCAGGCCTTGGCCCTGAGGAAATATTCGTCGCAGGAGAGGAGTCCGTCTTCGTTCAGGTCGGTCACATTGGCGCGCGACAACCACATTCCCATTGTGAAGGGGCTGACTTCTTCCTGCCATTTGCCGACGATCTTTCTCCATTTTTTATGCTTGGCGGGAAGGTTTTTGTCGGAGGCGATCATGAGGAAGTTCTTGTTGTCTTTCTGGATCCCCTTGTTGGCGAGCAGGTGGGCATTGTCGGCGTCCAGCACGACGATGATTATGACGCCGTCCTTGAAGAGCGAGAGGTCCTCGGCGAATTCAGTGGAAGTGTAGTTGTCGTCGTAGAGGGCCATGCTCGCGTCGGAATTGATTATGCCGGAGTAATAGAAGAGGAAAGTGTCGCCCTTTTCGTAATTGGCGGCGCATTCCTGGAAGATCTCCCGAATGCGGTCTTTTTTGACTTTTATGTCTGTCATAATTTCCCTATTAGGGAAGTACTCGGCGACATACTCGCCCATGACGTAGGCGTCGTCAGCGAACATTTCATCATAGAGTGGAAGATCCGTAGTCGACTCGGATAGTCCTACAAAGAGCCCGGCGTTGGCATGAGCGATCTGGTCGGGCAGACGGGAGACCGTCATCTTGGTCAGACTTTGCTCAAAGGTCAGTTTCCCATTGTAGGTGAAGTCTTCTCCGGGAGAGACCACGGCGGTGAAGTTCGTTCCGTATTCGGCCCCGGCGAAAGTGAAGTCGATCTCGTAGGCTAGCGCTGCCTGGGCAAGGAGGAGAACTGCTAAGGCGAAAAGATTTTTCATTTCTTATAGGTGGCGGTTAAGGATTTGCCATCTTTAAAGACGACGTTGTAAACGACAGAGGGGGTATGGACGCTGTCGATGAAATATCTTGTGGCTATGCGGGCGGGGCAGGGGCTGGATGATTCGGGGAAGATGTTGTTGAGAGCCCCGGCGGAGTTGACGCTGAGCTTGCAAGTGTAGCCGCCTTTCTTCAAGTCTTCCTTGATTTGGCAGCTGCCGATCTTCCTGAACCAGTAGTCCTCGATCACGTAGTTGTGGGAGCCGCTTTTGCTTGTCTTGTATTCCGGGCCTATGAAGATCTTCGCGCCGTTGATCTCAAATCCCGGGGTCGAGACGGAGTAGGTCTTCGCTGTGTAGTCGATGGTGAACTTGGCTTCGCCTTTCTTGATGTTTTTCTTGTAAGCGCTCTTCTTGATCTCGACGGTGGTGTCCTGGCTGCTGCCCGTTTCCTCGATGTAGACGAAGGTGTAGGAATTGACGCAGTCAAGGTAGGCGCTGACGCTGTTGTAGTCAACGCTGACGTACCCGTCGGTGGTTCGGTCCTGGTAGTCGGTGAAATAGACCTCCTGCTCGATGTCGCAGTTGATCCTTACGATCACGTCCTGGTCCTGTTTTACGCTCCTTGTGTATTGGTGGGCCCTTTGGTACATTTCCATAAATGACAGGAGGCCGTCTTTGTTATCGTCGGTCTGAGCGCTCACGCATCTTTTGAGGGCGTAGGTGAAGGGACTCAGCTCGGTTTTCCATTTTTTCTTTACGGGCTTGTTGCCGGTCATGACGCAGGTGGTCTCGGCGAACATGTCGGTCATCTTGGAGGCGTACTCGGCGTCCAGCACGACGATGATCTTAACGCCGTCCTTGAAATGCTGGAAAAGGGTGTCGAGATTTTCTACGAACAGGAAGCCGTCGTAGCAGGCAACTCCCGGGATCTCGTCGTAGCCGCGGGACGAATGGTAGTAGAAGAAGGTGTCGCCGGCCTCAAGCTTGTCGGCGGCGGACTTGATCTCGTTTTCTATTCTGTCCCTGGTGGCGTCGGCGTTTTTCAAAACCACCTGGTGGTTGCAGAAAATGTCGGTCGCCCCTCTGATGAAGGTCGTGTCGGCTTCGCAGGTCGTCAGTTTCGGAAGGTATTCGTCTTTGTACTCGTCCACGCCTACTATCAGGGAAGCGTTTTTGGAGTAGCGCTTGAACTGCTCCGGCTGGCGGGTGACCAAAAAGCGGCTGATCCTTTTGGAGGAATCCCTTTTGAGCGTGACGGAAAAAGGCTTGCCCGGTTCGACGTCCGTGACATAGTTGGTGCCGTAAAACTCGCTTTCAAATTGGACATGCACGTCGAATTTGTTCGCCAGGGCGGAAAGGGCCGCCAGGCACATAACGACGACTAAAAGTTGGATCTTCATAGTGCTCCTTACTTTTTTGTGTTCGGGGGCGTCCCGATTATTAATCAATATTCTTATTTATTCTATCATTTTTGACCCGAAGGCTGAACAGAGTCGGCGGGAATTCAAATTGATCTTGGCAGACGCGGCGGAAGGGGGAGAAACACGCTTCCCACTATTTGCCGGAACGCCGCTTTTTGCTATAATAAAACTACTTTAATATCCCGCCGGAAGGCAAGGCCTTCCAAGGAGTTCTTATGAAAAACAATCTCATCATTTTCTTGGCTGTTTTCTCGGCCGCGCTGCCGCTTCTGGCCAAGAACGAGCCCATCACCCCTCCGGGGAACGGCACGAAGGATTCTCCCTACCTTATCAGCAAGATGGAGCATCTGGTCTGGATGCAGGAGACGGTGGAGAATTCCTACCGCAAATATTACAAGCTGACCTGCGACCTGGACGCTTCCGAAACGAAGAGCTGGAACAACGGCAAGGGCTTCATCCCCATCGGCATGGAAACGCCTTCCAACAAGCGTTTTCGGGAAAAAGGCAAAAATTATCCTCCCTTCCTGGGACATTTCGACGGGGGAGGGCATTCCATCTCGAACCTTTACATCAGGCGCCCGGAAGAGGACTACGCGTCCTTCTTCGGCAAGGTCGGAGCGGACTGGATGCCGCCCCCTTCCGGCACCCAGGTCTTAGGCAAATTTACCCGCGAGCAAGCCCAAAGCCTTATGAATCGGGATAATGTTTACGTCATAAAAGACCTGGCGCTGCTCAACGTCGATTTTACCATCGGGATCTACGGAGCGGGCTTGGCCGGCAAATTAACGGACTGCCAGGTCTCCGGCTGCTATGTCTCCGGGACCATCACGGCCAACAAAGCCATTTCAGGACTTACCACTTTTTCATTGAGAAGTTACTTTTCCGAATGCGCCTCGAACATAAATTACGAGAATCGTTTTTGCGGCGTGGCGGGATTCACGGCGAGCGCCGACCAATCCTATTATTGCAATTGCTACAGCAGCGGCAAATTTAAATTGCCGGAAAGTTCCATTGACCCTAAGCACATAGGGGAAGTGAGAAGCAAGCAGGGCGGGTGGTCCTTCAACGGACATCACATTTGGACCATGACAGGATTGGGAAACGGAAGGGGCCTTTTTGAGAACTGTTACAGCAATATGAAGCTGCAGGGCAGCCGGCGCAGCGAAAAAGTCGTGCCTATGTTTGAAAACGAAGAAAACTGCTACTGCAGCGCCGACAACTTCGGCGTCTCCAAGGAGCCCACCAAAGGCATCGTCAGTAACGAGAACATGCGCAAGAAAGAGACCTTCAAGGGCTGGGACTTCGAGAACATCTGGGAGATGAAGTCGGGCAGAAAAGCCCCGAGCCTCCGCAAACTGGAAAAGTGGATGTGATCTTTCTTATGCACCAATCATAAAAAAACGCCGAGCTTTCACTCGGCGTTTTTTGTTTCATTCTGCTTTTTAGCCGCTTACTTTCTGCGGAGGAAAGCGAGGCCGAAGAGTGCGAGCAAAGCGATCATGCCCGGTTCCGGTGCGGCGTACTCGACCTTGAAATAATCGAGGCCGGTCCAGCGCACGTCGCTGTTGGGCCAGCCTTGAATGGCCAAGGCGGCCTGATTCGGGTTTTTCGCCAAGTGGGTGTCGTAGTAGGTGCTCCAGGGACAGCCCCAGACGTAATCGGTGTAGCCGGACTGAGAAGTGCCGATGTTACAAGATTCCAAATAGGCGCCGTCGGCATCGTTGGCCACGGTGACTTTGGCGGTCACAAAGTAAGATGAGCCGTAAATGTTTCTTTCGCGGCCGCTGTAGCGGGGAGAGACGTAGGCGCCTTCCGTCCAGGTCGCGAACCAGGCATTGGCGCTGTGGTAGCCGTAGGAGGCCTCGGGCGTGCCGTTATTGAGAAAAGCAAAATAGGTGCCGTTGTCCTTCACGATGGTTCTTATGGTAAGTCTCAGCTTGGTGCCGTCGGCGGGGACGCAGGCCTCCGGGATGTCGTAATAGACACCGTCTATGGGAGAGCCGGTAGGCTTGTTGATCCAGAGTTTGGCGTAGGTGCCAATTTCTTCGCTTACGATTTCATCGGTGAAAGTTTCCTCGCTGCCGATCCTCTTGTAGGCCGGGTTGGCCGCGGTGAGGGATTCGCCGGCGTTGTAGCTTGAGAAATCGTCCTCAAAGACCGTTACCCAGGGAATGCGCTCTTTCTGAATGAAGGTCACTTTCAGATCGTCGAAGTAAGCGCCGGATCTTTCGGCGTTCCAGCCGTTGCCGACCGCCGTGAACTCAAAGAAGGAGGGGGCGGAGCGGAAAAATTTAAGTATAGTGGCGTAGTCGCTGGCGAAGTTGAAGGTGTCGTTGTCGGTAATCTCGAAAGATCTTAAGAAGCCGTTCTCACAGTCAATGAATATCGCGAAGTCGCACCATGTGTCAAATTTGACGGCATCATCATACGAGGTTCTGTCGGTCTTCGTCTGAAAACGCGGTTCGTTGGCATTGGCGGCGCCGGAGTTGACGGTGCGGTTGTCGTTGAAATTGTAGAAGTAAGTCTTGTATCCGCCATCTTTGCCATAAGGGGAGAAGCGCATCATCCATTTGTCAGCGGAGTTGGCGAGACGAAGCTCGGCGTAGCCGTCGCCTCCAGCGGGGACTTTGAGTTTGCCGGTGATCAGCATGTTGGCGTTTTCGCCGCCATTGTAATCGACACCCTGCCAATTGAGCGGGATCCTGAGGCCGCGGTCTTTGCCGTATGAATCTTCAGTAGTTTTGGTTCTTTTAACATAGAGAACGTTGGAGGCGCGTTCCTCGTCGTAAACGATGGTGACTTCGCCGTCTCTCGGCGCTTCGTTGGTGCAGTTCACATCGGAATACATGATCTGGAAGTCGGCGTCCTGTCCGTAGAAGTTGCCGGGGACGTAACTGTCGAAATCGTTCTCAAAGAGGACGGTCTGCGTCACAGCGGCGAAAAGCATAGCCGGAGCGACAAAAAGGGAAAGCAGGAATAATTTCTTCATGGGTTTATCGGTTGGTTAAATGGTTAGCAAAGGAAGATTTTCGAACACACTATCCATTATTGTAGCATAAAGTAATTTCAAAATGAAACAGGGAAAGGGCTCGAAAGGCATTTTTGACGGCTTTTGCCGCTGAAAATATCTGAAATTAACTAATTGCGAAACAATAAGATGCGCTGGCAGACGCCGGAATTGTTTTAAGAAGTTGAAATTGGAGTCCTGATTTCATATAATACTGCGAATAATATTTTTAACCAACAGAGGTGTGTTCATGAAAAAACTTCTCTTAATCGCGGCGGTGCTTTATGCCGCCAGCTTCGCTTTCTCTTTTGAGACCGTTCTTTGGGAAAGCGATTTCGAATCCTTCGCTGAAGGCGAGATCATCGGCCAGACTGACGCTTACGGCAATCAGGTCACCGTTATGAACAACGGCGACAGATGCAGCGGCGTTGCTCCTGATGCCGGCGATTATACCATCACTACATTTGAAGAGTCCAAAGTTCTGAAAGTTAAGAGGACCGGCGGCAGCGGCGGCGACAAAGGCATTAACATCAGGCTTAACTGGGGCGACACTACTTACAACCCCCTGATCGGCTGTATCAAGATGACCGGTCGCGTTTATTCAATGGGCGACGGTTATTTGGAACTGCGTTTAGGCAATGTTAACAGCGCCACTATGTTCAGATGGTGTCCGTGGCCCAAGGACTTCAAAAACAGCTATATTCATCACTTTGACCGCACTAAACCTCTCTACGGTGTCAACCAGGATGATCCGAATTTCGAGTACAAAGACAATTATGGCGTTCGTCTTTGGGCAACCAAGATCCAGTCTGTGGACACCTGGTACAACTTTGAGATCGTGGTCGGCGCCGCTAAAGGCCTCGTGACTTACAGGTATTGGACTGATGACAACAGCGATACTTACGAAGAAACCAGGACGGCGAATGCTTTGCGCTACGGCGGCTATGTCCCGACTTTCGTTTCTTTCACCGCTGAGTGCAACGGCTATGAAGCCGCCCGCGATGGCGGTTACTGGGATGATGTTCAGGTCTCTTACGTTGAGGATGACGACAACTGGACGACCACTTTCGAGGATGATTTCCAGTCTTACGGCGCCGGCGAATCCCTCTTTGACAACGGCTACACCCCGGTGGGCGAAGTCAATGTGACCCCGAACGTGGAAGCCACCATCGTCGATACCTTCAGAGATATGAGCCTGCCTTTCGGTCAGTGCGCTTACATAACCTTGCACAATGAAAACGGCGGTTATCCCAGAACCGGCGCCGGCGTCCCGCTGCCCGCTGAATTCACCGGCAAGCCGAACGCCAAGGTCCGCATCACCAGTAGAGTGTATCGTCCCGACAACGGCATCTGGGGCGCTGCGGTCTATGATTCTTCCGCCAACGTGAAAGCCAGTTTCGGTTATTACGGCGCTTATTGCTCTGTTTTGGATGTCAACGGACAAGCTTACCAGGCCGCCACACCGAAATACATCTGCCCGTGCTGGGTCAATACCGTTATGGTGATCGCCAACGATGAGGAAGGCAATCCTTATGTGGAATACACCGGCTCCGCTAAGGCTGTGATCGATCATGAGAACGAAGCCTTCAATTTCAGCAAGGTTTATGATATCAATCTTGATGATGACGTGACATACGCCGGCGTTCAGGTCCAGGCCTGGGGCAGCGACTATGATCAGCCTAATCCCGGCCGCTACGCTCTGCTGAACTATCTGAAGATCGAATACCAGGCTCCGGAACCGGGCTTCATCGCCCTGGCTCTGCTTCTTGGCCTTGCTTTCGTTCGCAAGATGAGATAAGGCTGAAAGCCTGATCTGGTTTAATATAAACGGGACGTCAAATACTGGCGTCCCGTTTTTTAAGGAACACTTATGAAAAAGAAACTTCTGTTATTGCTTTTTGTCTTCTGCTTTTCAGCGTTTTTAGCTTCCGCGGAAACGACGGTCCTATGGGAAGGACTTTTCAATGAATTCGAGACGGACAACTTGCTTTGCGGTCTGGAAGATCCCTTCAGCGGTTATGTGATCGACAAGATGACCGCTAACTGCGCGCCCTCTACAGGCGACGAGCCTTTCGGCGACGAGCTCGCGATCGTGGAGGATGCGGAGAGTGGAAACAAACTTCTGAAAGTTTGCCGCAAGTCTATCGGCGAGGACAGCAAGGGCTGCCGCGGCGTCAGGACGAAGCTGACCTGGGGCGAAACGGAATACGACGCCTCCAAGGGCTTTCTGAAGATCGAGGGCCGCGTCAAAGCGGCGGCTTTTACGGAACTGAGGATCGCCAACGTCAACGGCGCCTGCATGGCCAGATTCGGTCTGAACGGCGGACCTGACATCAATAACAAGGCCTATCTGGCGCACTATGGCTACAACCTGAACGAAGTGGTCAGCGACGCTGTCAACAAGGGCGACGAGCGCTTCTTCGTCTCCAGCGACGACCTTGGCTGGAATCTGGCGAAATTTAGCGGCATACCCGCGGACGGGAACTGGTACAACTTCGAATTGTGCCTGGATCTCTCCGTCTGCGACCTGGCCTATTTCACGGTCTGGTCCGATGATCAGAGCTACTTCGACATCTACACCGGACGCTGCAACGCCCTGACCTACCAGGGCTACAGGCCCACCTATATATGCTTCACTTCCTGGGCGAAAAACAACGAAGCCAGGGAGGCCTCCTATTTCTCAAATTTGAAAGTCTCTTACGTTGTGGACGAGGAAGAGGAGAATTGGGAGACGTTCTTCGAGGATGATTTCTCAGCGTACCAGCCCGGGCAGTCGCTTTTCAACGTCAATCCGGAATTCATCCAGACGGGGGACAACGCCCCCAATCTTGAGGCGACCATCATCGATCATTACGAAGGCGTCAGCTTTGAATCCAACGCTGTTTATTTCGCCGTCAACAACGCTACGGAAGCAACCCCGAAGGCCGGCATAGCTCTGTCGGTGCCCAGGGATATGTTCGACTATCCGAACGCCAAACTGAGAATGAGCCTGAAGGCTTACTATAAAGACGGCGGCATAGGCTTCTCCGTTTTCAATGAGGACGACAGGCAGACCATGTATTACGGCAGAAGCAAAGCCGAGGAGAGATACTCCCACCGCTATTACCTCTATGTCAACGGCTCAAAATACGACTGCATGACGCTGCAGGATCACAACGCCTGGAAGAAGTTCGTCATAGAACTCTTCAACGACGAGGAGGGCAAGACTCATATTTACGGCGTGGCCAATCATATGCTGGTGGTGGATCACTACGACAACGGCATGGGCTTCGACAAGTACTACCCAGATGTTACAATAGGTTATCCCAACTATGCCGGCATCCAGCTGGAGGCCAAGCCCAACGAGACCGGCGATGCGCGCTTTTTGCTCCTCAAAGACGTGAAGTACGAAGTGCAGGTCCCGGAGCCGGTCTTCTTAGGCCTTCTGGCGCTTTTTGGATTGGCGTTCTTAAGAAAACGTTAAGCTGCGTAATTTTTGAATGTTAACTCAAAGACAAGCCTCCCTGCGGGGGGCTTGTTTTTTTATGTTTTTATTTTTTGGGAAGGTTTTGCTAAAATATTGTCACCATTGAAATTCAATCTTTAAACCTCCCAACCTTACAACTAACAACATGAAGAAACAACTTTTTGTATTGGCGCTTATTTTGACGGGCGCCGCTTTCGCTTCAACGCAGGTCCTTTTCCAGGACGACTTTGAAAGCTACAACACCGGCGACTGGCTCGGCCAGGGCAACACCGAACTCATGCGGTCCACTGTTGGCACGACCACTGAAGCCCCGGCTGCCGGCGAAGTCGAGATCATTGACAAGGACGGTTCGCAGGTGCTGCACGTCTGCAAGTTCGAAAGTCCTGCTGGCATTTCAAGCCCCGGCAAGGACCGCGGCGTCAGAGTGCCTTTAAACTGGGGCTCCTTCGACTATGCGAGCGGCGTGGACGGCGTCATCATAATCATCGGCAGAGTCAACGTTCCGAGCGGCGGCACAGGCTATGGTGAATTGAGACTGGCCACGGCCGCCGACAAGCCCATGATGCGTTTCTGTTTCCGTTCATCCGACTACCAGACCTACTGCTACACTGACAACCGCAGGGAAGGCGTCAACAATGGTGCCGCGAACTACGGTGATCCTCGCTGGCCCTCTGCCAGCGCCGACAAGATTAAGTACAACCCGGATGACTCTGTGCTCTGGAACACTTGGTGCGACTTCACGCTGGTCGTGGATTGCCATACCGGCACGCTCCTTCACTACAATATCACCGACAATGCCGGCTTCGAGTTTACCGGCGACAAGGTCTGCCAGCTCTATGAATTCGGCACCGAACGTCCGGCCTATGTGGAATTCACCGCTGTCGGCAACGGCTACAACACCACCAGAAACGGTTATTTCCTGGACGACCTCTCCATCACCTATGAAAAGGAAGACATCCCCTGGGTGACGGTCTTCGAGGACGACTTCCAGAGCTATGCGCTGGGCCAGTCCCTGACCGCGCAGAACGCTGAATATCAGAGGATCGGCAACGATGCCGCGTATTCTGATCTTATCATTGAGACCAACGGATATATCTGCGCCAAAGTGTGGATGAACAAGCCTGCTGGCTATCCCAAAGACGGCGTCAAAGTGATGCTGCCGGATTCCTGCGTGCCCGTCGAGGGCGGAAAACTGCGTCTCACGAGCTCTTTCTTATGCCCGGACAACGGTTGCTGGAATATCTTCTTTAAAGAAGACTCGCCCGTCGCTTCCTACGGCTTCCACTCCGCCAACCGCTGGTTCGCCACCTGGGGCAGCAACGACACGACTCCCCGCTACGACGGCATGGAGAACGGTCCCTATAGCGACTGGATCGACTTCATGGTGACGGTCGCTTATGACGGGGAAGGCGGCGCCTATCTTGAAAGCGCTGTCCTGAACAATGCCAAAGACGTTACCAAGAGGCAGGGCTTAAGATGGTGCGGATATTTCGACACCACTATGCCCGGCGCTCCGGATTCCGCTGGTATTCAGGTCCAGGGCTGGGATAATTTCGGCGGCCGCTTCGCCGGTATAAAATACTTGAAGATCGAATACGCCGCTCCGGAACCGGCTTTCTTGGGCCTTCTGGCGCTGGCTGGCTTGGCAATCCTTCGCAAGAGGAGCTAACAGCTGCTTTGATAGTTTGATCGCTGAAATAAGCCCCGCTTAGGCGGGGCTTATTTTTTTTCGTCTTGCGTGACTTTCGGGGTGCGGCGAGAGATGGGAGAACGGTTTTGACGCGCTTTTTTACATTGATTTTAATTGTTGCGGATAAGTAAGTTAAGGCATATGATATGACAGTTTTGGCAGGATGGCGATAAGTTTTATAAACAATTTCGTTTTAATTTCAAGGCATTTAGGCCAAGTCCGCGTTGCAATTTTACTTTTGGAGTTTGGCTTTCGGCTTGCTTTTTGGAAGGCAATTTAATATAATCCTCCTACTCAATAATGAAAACTAATTAAAAAAGGAGGACAAAAATGAAAAGAACGTTCCAGCCCCATACGCTGCGTCACAAAAGAACGCATGGCTTCCGCGCTCGCATGAGCACCAGAGGTGGCCGCGCCGTAATTGCCAGACGCAGAGCCCACGGCCGCGTCCGTCTGTCCGCCTAAAGGCTTGAAGAGCGGAAACAAGTGCGAAACGACGGTAGTCAAACCGTCGTTTTCTTTTCCCAGGGAAAAGAAGCTGAAAGGCCAGAAGACTTTCGATAGGCTCTTTACAAAAGGGCGCTTTTCGAAAGCCCGCCACCTTTACATGGCTTACGAAAGGGAAGGCTGCGTCAGCTGGAAGGTCGCGGTGGTGGCCAGGAAAAAGGACTACCCCAAAGCCTACATGCGCAACCGGGTGAAAAGAAGGCTGAGAGAAGTCGTAAGGCTTCATCAAGCGGCTTATCTTCCTTTCAACGGCGTGGTGGTGGCCAAACGTGGCCTCATGGATCTGCCTTGGGAAAAACTAATCGAAGAGTGGCTTGCGGTGTGCGCCCAGGCGGAGATCCTCTCGCCGTCATGCGAAGAGGAAGCTGTCAGGCCGCCCTCGCTGGCCGCCAAAGGAGGGATGGCTCTCGTGCGTTTTTACCGTGCGTGCATCTCGCCATTGTTTCCGCCCTGCTGCCGTTTTAGGCCGACATGCTCCCAATACGCTCTGGAGGCCCTTAGGAAACACGGTTTCCTGAAGGGGACCTTGCTCAGCGTATGGAGAATACTGCGCTGCAACCCATTTAATCCAGGCGGGGATGATCCCGTCCCTTAAAAATACGATCGATATTATATGGATAGAGATAAACTGATAGGCGTGGCTCTGCTGGGCCTGGTCTTCGTTATGTTTTTCACGCAGATGAAAAAGAAACAGGAGGCCCCGGTCCGCCCAGCGGCTCAGACGCAAAGCACCCAGACCGCCGCGACGCCCGCCGGCTTCTACAGCGCCGAGCCCAATATCGCGATGATATCCGGGCTGAGCCATCCCGCTGTCTCCAACGATCTGTTGTGCTGCACCTACGGAGAAGATCTTGGCGACATCACGAAGGTCGAGCTTTTCCCCAGCGACGTCATCAAGGAAAGGTATGTTACCATCACCGGTCACAGCTCGGAATACGAGCTGCCGCTGAGGATCTGCAGTTACGGCGAACAGTCCGGAAGAGATCTTGCGTTCTCCTACGCTCCAAGCGCCGCCCGCAACACCTTGTGCTTTTCGGGAAAGTGGAGCAACGGTCTGGAGGTCTTGAAGACTTACGAACTGTCAGTGAGCAATTACCTGACCTCGGTCAGCATTGCGCTGATCAACAAGGGTGAAAACGCCCTTCCCGCGCAGGATCTGAAGATCTGGCTGGGAACCATCGACAAACTGAACGAAGCGAAGGAGCGTCCGCCGGTCAGAAGCCTGACGGTCAGCTACGTCAACGAGAACGGCAAGGAGAAGATCAAGCGCTTCAATCCCGGGAAGGAAAGCAAAACTTTGGAGGGCGGCATCGTGTGGGCCTCCGTGGCCAACCGCTATTTCGTGCACGCCCTCAGCTCCAAGCACCAGGCCGTCAGAATCGAGACGGGCTTCCGCAGCGACAAGAAAGCCGGCTGGCTCTCCGGAGTGCTGACCTATCCCGTGCCGGAACTGAAGCCGGGAGAAGCTTATCAGTGGCAGGGGACGCTCTACACCGGTCCCAAGCAGTACGAAAGGCTGAAAGGCCTGGATAAGCAGATGGTCTGCGGAGAAGATTACGTCAAGATCATCGATCTGGGCTGGTACTCCGTCATCGCCACCTGGCTCATGCAGTACGGGCTCAAGCTCACTTACCGCTACGTGGGAAGTTACGGCATATCCATCATAATCCTGACCGTCATCATCAAGCTTCTTTTGTGGCCCCTGACCACCAAGAGCACCATGGCCATGAAGAAGATGCAGAAACTGCAGCCCGAGATCAAGGCCATCCAGGAAAAATACAAGGACGATCCCAAGAAGCAGCAGGAAGAGATGATGCTTCTCTACAGGAAGTACGGCTACAACCCCATGGGCGGCTGCCTGCCCATGCTCATCCAGCTGCCCATTTTCGTGGCGCTGTACCAGGCTTTGTCAAACGCCATCGAACTGCACAAGACGCCCTTCTTGTGGATCGCGGACCTTTCCATGCCTGACAAGGTGGGCGCCATTTTCGGTTTCCCCATCCATCCTCTGGCCATCGCCATGGGATTGGGCATGGTCGCCCAGCAGCTCCTCACTCCCAAGATGGGAGACGCGAACCAGCAGAAGATGATGTATATCATGCCGGTCATCTTCACGGTCTTGTTTTACAATATGCCCAGCGGCCTGGTGCTCTACTGGTTCGTGAACCAGCTGCTGACCATGGCTCAGACTACTTACCTTCAGTACAAAAAAGATTGATCGTCCCTCATGCGGGAAGACTTTGAGACCATAGCGGCTATCGCCACAGCCCGCGGAAGAGGCGCCATCGGCGTCCTCAGGATAAGCGGACCTCAGACGAAAGAGGTCCTGGACAAAGTTTTTCGCGCCAGGAAGGGGATGAAATCGGAAAAATTCGGCAGCTTCCGGCTGCGCTTCGGATCTTTCACAAGCGCCTCCGGGGAAACCATCGACAGCGGCCTGGCCTTCTTCGCCAAGGGGCCCAAGAGCTACACCGGGGAAGACTACGCGGAGCTTTTCTGCCACGGCAATCCTCTGATACTGGAGGAAGTGCTCAATTCCGTCCTGAAATCGGGAGCGTCTCCCGCAAAGCCGGGTGAGTTTACCCGCCGGGCTTTCCTCATGGGAAAGATGGACCTGACGCAATGCGAAGGCGTGGACGAGCTCATCAGGGCGAACTCAGTTGCTTACGCCGGAGCGGCCTTCAGGCTGCAGGACGGAGAATTGAGGCGCAAACTGGAGCCGCTGGCGGAAAGCCTGAACAAAGTCTTCGCGCATATGCAGGGCGCCATCGAATTCCCGGAGGACATCATAGAAGACAGGGGGAAATGGCTCTCGGAATCGAAGAAGGCGATCGAAATACTGAAGGGGATCCTGAAGGATTCCAAGACTTCCGCCAAGGTGAAAGACGGACTCCGCGTCGCCATAGCCGGCCGCCCCAACGCCGGGAAATCGAGCCTTTTCAATTTCCTTCTGAAAGAGGAAAGGGCTTTGGTCACCAAGGTCCCAGGAACCACCAGGGACGTATTGCAGGGGGAGCTGGAGATCGCCGGCTTGAACATAATAATATACGACACCGCGGGCTTGCGGGAAGCCAAGGGAAAAATAGAAGCCCTGGGCGTGGCGAAAGCCGAAAAGATCCTGGAGGATTCCGACGCCGTGATCTGGCTCTTTGACGGACAGAAGAAGATCAGCGCGAAGGAAAAGGAAGAACTTAATTGCTGGCGCGCCAAAAAGCCAGTTTTGGCTTTGGTCAGCAAGAGCGATCTTGGATCCGCGCAGGAAGGCTTCCTGTCCTGCTCTTCCCTTAGCGGGGAAGGGGCGGAATTGATAAGAGCCTTTCTGAAAGAGCAGGCGGAGGAATTATTGAAAGACCACGAGGATCTCATCCTTCTGAAGGCCCGGCACGAAAAGCTTTTGAAAGAAGCGCTCGCCAGTTTGAAAAAAGTCTGCTCCGGCCTTGAGAAAGGAGCCTTCAGCGAACTCGTGGCCAGCGATCTGGAAACGGGCTTGGAAAAGATCTGGGAAGTGACGGGCAGAGTGACGCCCAACGAGATACTGGACATTGTTTTCGGAGAATTCTGCGTCGGAAAATAATCAATGCGCAACAGGCTTATCTACATATTCTGGCTTAGCGTAGGATTGGCGGCCTTTCTGATCCTGGGGTATTACTACCGCCAGCTGGACCGCTCGGAGCGCCATCTGGCCAAGAAGCTGCGCTATTTTAGGATGGCCGATCCCTTCAGGGCTTACCAGCAGCTCATGCCCCAGCTGCACGGCTGGCGCAAATCCGAAAACCCCGGCGACCTGAAGGAGTATTTCACCAAAGACCGCGCCTACGTTTACCAGAGCGACGAAGAATTCAGCGATTACCTGAAGAACTTCGGCAAGGAGGCCAGGGAAGCCTATTTGAGATCCGTCAAGAGAGTATTGCTTTCCCCGGCTTCGGACGAGACGAAGGCGCGCTTCATTAACAGCAACAACCTCTCTTTCGACGACTCCGCTTTCATTCAGTTCACCACCAACGATCTGAAGCGCCCCAGGCACGAATTCTTCTGGCTGGAGGCGGTGGATTCCGAGGAGACGGCCTGGGAATGGTGGCGGGAGAAGGAGCCGGTGCTGCAGAAAGCCAAGGAAGAAAAGATCATCGCGGATTACAAGGATCTGCTTTTCCTGGCCGTGGATCCCTTCGAGCGTACCAACCGCTACGAACTTTTGAAGGACGCGGCGGACGAGGAAATTTACACGGCGTCTTTAAGGGACGAAGCCCCCGCCCAGGGGCTGGACCGCCGGCTCTTCAGAGTCAGCCAGGGACGCCTGGCCTCCACCGGTTTCGCCCTGCAGCCGCCGCTGACTATATCCGAACAGTTCAACCGCTGGCGGGAACTGGGGCTCACGAACCTTCTGCACAATTATCTCCTGCCCCGCTCCAACGGATTCTGGGCGGTGGTGAGGATAGACGGCGGCGAAGGCAAGCGCGCGGAATCTGCCCTCAAGCTGAGCGAACTGCACGGCACCAACGATCTGCCCCTTGTGATCTGCGAAGGCGCCCTGAAGCTGGAATACCAGAAAAAGATGAACATCCTCATAAAATGGGTGATGCTCAGCTGGCTGGTGGTCTTCGGCTTGATCTTCGTTTTGCAGACGATCCGGCAGTTCTTCCTGCACTTCCTCATGGGCAGGGGATTCGTGCCCGAGGTCATGTACCGCTATTTCTCTCCCGGCGTCAGGGCCTATCTCATCAGGAACGGCTACAAGACCTTCACCCACGTCATGACCTTCGAGGAGGTCCAGGAAAAGCGCAGCCACGGCCAGGAAGTTCCGGAAGTCATGGTCATGCGGGTGCATGAAAAGAAAGGCAACATAAGAAGAATAGACTCCCTGCAGATGGAAGCGGGCTTCCGCTCGATCTGCCCCTCGGGCAAAGTGTATCTGAAGCGCGCCTACGGAAAGGGCATGAAAGAGCTGAGAAGGGAATTCATCAACATGCGCCGCATGAGCAGGCGTGGACTTAAGATCCCCAAGATACTGGGTTATTGCGAGGCGCAGTGGAAGGGCTACTGGTGCGGCTACCTTATGACCGCCAACCTGGATTCCCACATGCCGCTGGACTATTGGCAGACCTACGTGGCGCCTTACCTGGAAAAAGAGGAACGCCAAAAAATAGTAAGAAGCCTTTCCAAGAGCTTGGCCGGCATGCTGCGCAGGGCCCACCGCCACGGCATCTTCAAGCTTCAGCTTTTCGGCAAGCACATATTTTTCGATCCCGAGAACCTTCAGTGGGGCGTGACTCTGATCGACGTGGAGAAGGCCTATTGCCTGAACGACATGGGACTTTCCCTGCTCAGGCGCTTCCCCAAACTGTACGCCCGTTATATCGTTCCCGACCTGGCGTTCCTGAACCGCTATCTTTTCTGGGAATACTGGACGCTTCAGGAAAGGTTCAGAATGTACGTCAACTACTGCCGGCGCTCCAGCTTCCCGGGCGCGGGAAGAAGGCCTTTGGACGCCGGGGAGAAGGGAAGGCTTGAGAAGATCAACAGCATCTGTCTGAGGAAAGGCTACGGCCAGTATCAGAAGGTCAACGACGTTTTCTTCAACGTGGCGAATTATTCGGAAATGAAATTCTGCGTGCCGCAGACTTTCAAGGAACTGTTCTCGATCAAATCCGACGAGAACGTCACCAGGAAGAAAGGACGCACGGTGGTGAAGACTTATTTCGGCGGCAAGACTTACTATCTCAAGCGCCACTACGGCATGAAGCTCAAAGACGCCCTGCTGGAATACTGGCGCCACCATAGGAGAATGAGCAACGGGAGGCTGGAGTGGAAGGCCATGCAGACAGCGGACTCCCTGGGCATTCCCAACACGCCCTTCAGAGCCTTCGGCGAAAAGTACAAAGGCTGGAGGGAAAAAAGTTCCTTCCTTTTGACGGAGGCGCTGCCGCCCGGCCGCACCGTGGAGGATCACCTGCGCTCCGGACTGCGGCTCGACCTCAGGGAAAAGAGAGAGCTTGGCAAGAGGATCGCCGCCATCGCCAGGAAGCTGCATGCCGCGGGCTACACTCACAAGGATTTTTACCTCGGCCATTTCTACGTGGTGGGGGATCTTAAGGGCGAATACAAACTTCACCTTCTCGATCTGCAGAGATTGTGCAAGGGCGCCAAACTTTTGAACCGCTGGTCCCTGAAAGACATGACGGCGCTTTATTTCTCGGCGCTGCCTTTCCTCCATGACGGCCTGATAACCAGAACGGACATGCTCAGCCTTTATCTTGCTTATGTCCGGCGCGAAAAACTGGAGGAGCGGGACAAGAAGTTCCTCGCGAAGCTCTTCCTGAAGGAAAAGAAGATCGCCGCCCACACGGAGAAACTTTTGGCGAAACGCAGGAAAAGGGGAGAGCTGGAAGGCTTGGTGAAATAAGTTTTCCCGGAAAGAAAAAAGCGGACTTATGGAAGTCCGCTTTTTTTTGCGCCTATTTCAGATCACCGGCGGCGTTTTCATTCCCCTTGCTCCGCGCTTTCCTTTGCTTTCGGCGTTCCTTCCTCCTGCTTCGGCAGGATGAGATTCAGCGCTATGCCTGTGAGCGCGCAAAGTCCAATTGAGCTCAGCGTGAATTTCCCGGCTGTTAAGACCACGCCGCCTATCCCCAGAGCCAGCATCAGCGAAACTATTATTGTGTTGCGCGACTTTGAAAAATCTACCTTGTGACGGATCATGCTCTGTACGCCGACAGAGGCGATGGTGCCGAATAAAAGCAGCATTATGCCGCCCAGGATGCCCTTGGGGATGAATCGCAAAAAGGCGTTCATCTTGCCGCTTATTGAGAGGAGTATCGCGGCGATGGCGGTGATGCGCAAGACCGCAGGATCGGTCACGCGGGTGATCTGTATGGCGCCCGTCACTTCGCTGTAAGTTGTGACCGGAGGGCCGCCGATCAAAGAACCGAAGAGCACGGCCAGCCCGTCGCCAAGGATGGTGCGGTGCAGTCCGGGTTCGCGGACAAAATCTTTTTCCGCCACCTGGCTTATGACATAGACGTCGCCGACATGCTCTATTATGGATACCAGGGCGATCGGCATCATTACGACCAACGGCTGCCAGGCTATCGCCGGCATTTGCGGATGAGTGATGTTTTTCGGCAGCATGAACCAGGGAGCGTCAGCGATAGGGGAGAAATTTACTTTGCCCATACAGGCGGCGACGAGGTAGGCGACGGCGATGCCCGCGATTATTGGCAAAAGCCCGAGAAGCCCCTTGCCCCAGGCCAGGACGGCTATGGCTGCGGCAAGTGCTATGATCGCCAAAAGCCAATCGTTCTTCGCCATGTCGACAGCCGAGGGGCAAAGCGAAAGCCCGATCAGCATAATGGTCGGCCCAATGACCACGGGCGGGAAAAGCCGATCGAGAATTGCGATCCCTTTCCAACGGACGAGAGCGGAAATGAAAAAATAGACGAGCGCAACGCCCGCCAGCCCTGTCATTACCCCTGGCATTCCCCAATCTTCCGCGACCAGCGCTATCGGCATCAGAAAGGCGAAATTGCTGCCGAGATAAATGGGCACTTTCCCTTTCGTCACGAGATGGAAGATCAGTGTGCCGACACCCGCGGTGAGAAGGGCGGTGGAGGGGTCTATGCCGAGGAGCAGCGGCATGGTTACTGTGGCGCCGAAAGCCACGAAAAGGAACTGCACGCCAACTATGGTCTTTTTAACGGGAGTGAGAGTCTGGGGCATGCTTTTGGTCGCTTGATTTTTAAATTTAAAATAAAAAAAGAGCGCGCTCCTTTTAAGAAAGCGCGCTCCGCTTTGCCTTTAGGCCGAGGCTGGCGTCTCGGAAGGCATGGTGTTCACGATGGCGCCGGTGGGGCAGTTGGCCACGCAAGTTCCGCACATCGTGCATTTCTTCTTGTCTATCACCGCCACCAGTCCGTCCATCGATATGGCTTCCGCAGGGCAGTTCTTAACGCACTTCTGGCAGCCGATGCAGGCGGTCTGGCAGAATTTTCTCTTGACAACGGGCTTGTCCTGGGAAGCGCAGGCCACCTTTATGGAGCGGGAGACCGGGCCGATCGCTATGACTTTCTTGGGGCAGGCTCTCATGCAGCTGCCGCAGCCGCCGCAGATCTCGGGGTCGATGACGGGGATCTCGCCGGGCTTTATGGAAATGGCGCCGAACTGGCAGGCGGAAACGCAGTCGCCCAGTTTCAGGCAGGAGAACTTGCAGTCGAAGGGACCCATGGCCGGGATGGCGGCCTGGGCGCAGGTCTTGGGGCCGTTGTAGTCGGTCTGGAGGGAAGAGTGGCCCTGGCAGCGTATGTAGGCGATGGATTTTTCAAAATCGCCCAGTTCCTGGCCCATGATGGCGGCTATCTTCGCCGCGACCTCTTTGCCGCCGGGCGCGCAGTGGTCGAATTCTGCTTTGCCCTCCGCCACGGCGGAGGCGTAGGCCGAGCAGCCGGCGAAGCCGCAGCCGCCGCAGTTGGCGTTCGGAAGGACTTCCAATATGGCGTCCACCCTGGGGTCGGTCTTTACGGCGAAGATCTTCGAAGCTATGGCGAGCCCGATGCCGAAAAGGAGGCCCAAGCCTCCCATGCAGATAAGTGCGTAGAGCATTTCAAACCTTGGATTATTGGTTTAGCGATACTGAAAAAAATTCTATCAGAAAAAGCAGGGGAATGCAATTTGAGCGCTCTGTTCGGTTTGACAGCCGATAGTCAAAAAGGTATAATATCTTTAATAATCAGTTAAGGAATATCTATGAAGATCACGAAACTGCTTTCGCTTTTAGCCGTTCTTGTTTTCCTTTGCTCCGCCCTGCAGGCGGCGCCTTCCGCGCAGTCGGAGGAAGCGGTCAACAAAGCCCTCAAGATGGCTGACAAATCGCTGTCTTCCGCCATACCCCTTCTCGAGAACGCGGAGAAGAATTATCCCTTCCACCCGGCCAACATGGAGGTGCTCTACCAGCTGGCCATGGCGTATGTGGAGGTCGGCCGCTACGAGGACGCCAACAAGACTCTCGACAAGCTCTCCCAGCGCTACGGCAAATACGCCGACACCATCCAGCGCGTGGACGAAGCCAAGGTCGCCAAGGCCCACGTCCTGGTGGCCCAGGGCAAATACGACGAGGCGCTGCAGCTCATACAGAAGTTCCTGAGGGAAGTTCCCAAGAGCCCGGCCAGAAACTCGGCTTACCTTGAGTACGCCAAGGTGCTTGTGAAGAAGGGCCGCTACGACGACGCCAAGAAGCAGATCGCGGACTTCACCAAGAACCCCAACAACGAGCTTTTCATTCCCTCCTCCTACGTCCTGGCTGAGATCTACGTCAGGAACGGCCAGTCCGAGGAAGCGGAAAAAATGATGCGCAACATTTTGAAGACCACCAACAACAAGGACGTGCGCATCGCCACCTTCTACAAGCTGGGCGAGATCTACCGCGGCTGCAGCAACTATGTGGGCGCCATCAACGTTTACCGCCGGATCAAGACGCCGGGCAAGAAACCCGACGACAGGGCCCAGAACGCCGGCATCCTCTGGGAGATCGCCCAGACCTACGAGCAGCTCGGCCACTTCCTGGAAGCCAGGATCGGCTTCGACGGCATCATGCGCCTCTACCCCGAAGTGGAGTTTTCCACCCAGGCCTGGTTCCGCGCCGTGCAGAGCGACATTTCCGCCGGCGACTTCAAGCGCGCCGAACAAGCTTACGTGGACTTCATAAAGGAACATCCGGGCAACGAGATCGCCGCGCCGGTAAGACTGGCCCTGGCCCAGGCCCTCATGGAGACCAACCAGTACAAGGAAGCCGTCAGGAACCTGAAGGCCGGCCTTGAGGAATACAAGGAAGGCGAGATCGCCGAGAACATGTACTTCACCCTTGGTTCCGCTCTTCTGGGCGCCCAGGAATACAAGGAGGCGGAGGACACCCTGAAGCAGTTCGCGGAGAAATTCCCGGAGAGCACCCTGGTCCCCCAGAGCTACCTGAGGCTCACGGAGGGCTACATCGAGCAGAAACGCTATCAGGACGCCCTCAATTTCCTGGAAAAGACCGTGGCGGATTTCTCGGAATTCGCCAAGGAATACAAGCTTGAGGAATACGCCCAGGAGATCACGCTGGCCTACGCCACCTACGAGGCGGAACAGAAGAATTTCGAGAAAGCCGAGGAACTCTGCGCCACCGTCACGCTTCCCAGGCTGAGGGAGCAGTCCCTCTACCTCCAGGCCGACATGTGCTGCAAGCAGGGCAACTACGAGAAGGGCGTGGAAGTTCTTGAAAACATGCTCAAGGAATTCGAAGACAGCGATCTTCAGGCGGATATCCTGATGACTTTGGGCGGCGTTTACATGAACCAGAAGCAATACGACAAAGCCAAGGAGACCTTCGACCGCGTCGTGGCCCTGGACAAAGAGGCCGCCCAAAAATCCAAGCCCCTGGCCGTCCTGCAGAAGGCTTTCTGCTCCTACTACGCCAACGACATGGTCGGCATGAAAGAAAATTTGGAAGTCATCCTGAAGGATTACCCAACCTCTCCGGAGGCCGGCGACGCCCTTTACTGGATGGCTTATTTCGCCAAGTCCGACCGCAAGTACGCCGACGCCGCGGAATACAGCGCCAGGCTCGTCAAAGAATATCCCGACCACGGCTACGCTCCGGAATCCGCCTACGAAGTGGGCGAGAACAAGGTTTTGGGCAACAAATATTTCGAGGCGGTGGAGGCATTCAAGGAAGCCTACGCCAAATATCCCGACACCGGCTACGGCGCTCTTGCCCTGGTGAGAGTCGGCGAAGTTTTGGTCAGCCAGCAGTACTCCACGGAGGACTGGCAGAAAGAGCTTTCCGAAAAGAAAGACGCCGCCTCCAGGATCGCGCTTCTCTCCATTCCCCTGAGAGCGGGGGACAGGGAGAAGACCGACGAGGCTTTGGCGAAGCTTGACTCTTTCAAGATGAACGAGGCCCAGAAGGGCTACGCCCTGGCCATGAAAGCCGGCGCCGAGAACCTGGCGGGCGCTTACAAGAAAGCCGCCCAGACCGCCGACGAAGCGCTGGAACTTACCAGGGAATGCGGCGAGAACGTGGACGAGGCGCTTTACCAGCGCGCCGAGGCGGCCTATCTTTCCGGCGAGCACGACGAAGCCGTTCCTTATTACGACGAACTGCTGCAGAACTACGTGGTGCCCAACGCCCAGATCAGGATCAACGCGCTCCTGAACCGCTCCCAGTGCGCCCTGGAAACGAAGGACGCGGCCACCGTTGACAAATATTGCCAGGAAGCCCTCTCCCTGAGGCCCTCTTCCAAACAGTCCGCTGCGGCGGTATTGATGCGCGCCCAGGCCTGCCAGGCCGCCGGCAAGACCAAGGAGGCCGCCCAGTTCTACAAGCGCGTGACTGTGCTTTACGGCAAGATGCCGGAATACGCGGTGCCCGCCTACAAGGGGCTCATAGCCTGCTACGGCAAGCTGGGACTTAAGAACGAGCAGGAGGAGGCCAAGACCCAGTTCAAGGCCCGCTACCCCAACGACGCTGAATAAATTTTAAGGAAAGATATATGAAGATCCAAAAACTTACGGTTTTGCTTGCAGTTCTGAGCATATCGCTGTCTTACGGCGACGAGCTGGTCCTCAACAACGGCGCCCGTTACAAAGGCACCATTTCCCGCAACGCCAAGGGCCAGGTGGAGATCTCCACGTCCAAGGGAACTTTCTCCTACGATGACGACAAGGTCTCCTTCAAGCAGACCAAGATCAACGAGCCCGGCGATTTCACGGACTATCAGACCGCCCTTAAGAAAAAAGACTTCGCCAAGATCAAGACCATATCCGCCGCCTGGGGCAAGCGCTTCCAGGGAATGCCGGTCAGATGGAACGAAATGGCCCTTTACGGCAAAGCCCTCGTCGCGGTCAACGACAAGAAGAAAGACGAGGCCATCCAGATCTTCGACGAGTATTTCAAACTCTTCCCCAAGGGCGCTTACAAGGGAGAAATAGACGTCATGAACCTCGATCTCAGGTCGGACTCCATGAGCAAGGAAGAGCTCA
Organism: bacterium; assembly: GCA_017557885.1. GTDB lineage: Bacteria > Auribacterota > UBA3054 > UBA3054 > UBA3054 > UBA3054. The sequence continues at coordinate 356,831 of JAFYXV010000007.1, forward strand.
TCAAGACCTACAGCGAGATCCTGGAAAAGAACAGCGGCTCCGAAGCCGCCAACGCCAGGATGCACCTGGCTCTGGCCAAGCTTCAGCTGGAAGCGGGGGACAACTGGAAGGCCCTGGAAAACTTCGCCTCCGTGGTGGTCCTTTACGGCGACATCCCCGACCTTGAGACGGAAGCCCTCTGGGGCTGCGGCTCGGCTTACGAAGCCATGGGTCAATATAAGAACGCCCTCTTCTATTACGAGCAGATGGCCGAGAACAAGGACTGCCCCTACAAGGACAAGGCCCAGGCCAAGGTCAAGGAACTCAAGAAATAAATTTTAATTCGAAAATAAAAACAATCAATAACAATCCCTTCAATCAAAAAGGAGAAAACCATGTCCAAAAAGAATTTCAGTTTGTTACGCCTGGCGGCCTTCCTGACCGTTTTCCTGGCCCCTTTGATGGCCTTCGCCGATGAAGTGGCCGAGAACGCCGAAGGCGCGGAGGAAGCCGCTGCGGAAAGCGTCAACCTCATCGACCTTATCTTCGTAAAGGGCGGCGCCTTCATGTACCCCATCGTCCTTCTTTCCTTCTATATGGTCTATCTGATCATCGACGCCATCCTTGTCATCCGCAAGAAAAAACTCATGCCGGATGAGACCGTCAAGTATCTGAGGGAAAACTTCAAGAAAGACAAAGTTGACGAATGCGACAAGTACTGCCAGGAGCATCCCTGCGCGCTGACCGTGGTGGTCGGACACGCCATCACCGCCGAGAAGAAAGGCAAAGGCCCCATCGGCATGCAGGAAGCCGTGGTGGAATACGGCGGCCGTCTCGCCAACGATCTGAGGGCGAGAGTCGCTTATCTGAACACCGTCGCCACCATCTCACCGATGCTTGGTCTTCTGGGCACGGTCTCCGGTATGATCAAAGCCTTTAGCAACATCGGCGCTTCCGGCGTGGGCAAAGCCTCCGCTCTGGCCAACAACATTTCCGAAGCTCTTATCACCACCGCCGGCGGCCTGGTCGTGGCCATTCCCGCCCTGGCGGCTTTCTTCTTCTTCCGCAACCGCATCACCGAGACCATGGTGGCCGTGGAAGACGAGATCGGCGAGCTCATCGAGCAGTTCTAAGTTTTGGCATTTTTAGCTTAACGCTTTAATGAACGGAGTAAGACCGGTCATATGAAATTCAGAAAATTTAACATCGAAGATGTGCCGATGCAGACGACATCGCTTATCGACATCGTCTTTCTGCTTCTCATTTTCTTCATTGTTTCTTCGCAGTACAAGAACATGGAGGTGGAAACGGAAGTGACGCTGCCGATTGCGGATTCCGCCAGCGTAGTGCAGGCGGAGGGCGTGGACGAGATCACGCTGAACGTCACGGCCAAAGGCAACATCAAAGTCGGCGGCGAGGTCTTCAGCATGGAGCAGCTGACCAAGGCGCTGCAGACTGAGATCGACGCAGATCCCAGCCGCGAGCGCCGCGTCATCATAAGGGGCGACAAGAAATGCCTCTTCGGAAGGACCATGCGGCTCATGGCCGCCTGCGCTGAAGCGGGACTTTGGAACGTCTCGTTTGCCGTTTACCAAGAAGACCAAGGTGATAATTGAGGAATTATGAAATTCAAGAGCGAACCAGATAATGATGTCCGCGACATGGATATTTCCTCCATGTCGGACGTGGTCTTCCAGCTTCTCATCTTCTTCCTCGTGGCCACCAACATCCAGCAGGAGGAATCCCAGCTGAAAGTCGCCATCCCCGTGGACCAGCAGGCCACCGAGGCCCAGGCCGTGGATCTGGCGGAGGAAGTGGTCATAGACATCTATGACAACGGAGAAGTTTATTGGAACGGACAGTACGTGGACAGCCCGGACAGCGTGGACATGCCTGAACTGAAGAACATTCTTTATGAGCTCAAGCAGGCTTATCCAAACCAGTCCGTGGTCATACGCGGTCAGAGAGACACCCAGCATCAGAGGATCGTGGCGGTTTTGAACGCCTGCGCCTATGCTGGCATCGATCAGATAACATTCCCTTCGGATCCTACGATCTATATTGACTGATTATGAAATTTAGTTTTAAAGAGTTTCTGAAGAAGAACTATCTGGCTCTGCAGCACGCCGAATCCATAACCATCACGGTGGTGCTGCACGCCATCATGTTCGTGGCCTTCGCCTTCATCATCGTTTCCCAGTCGGAAACGGCCAAGGAGACCATCAAGACATTCTTCAAGAAGCAGGAGGAAAGGCAGATCGAACCGCCGAAGCCGGTGGTCCAGCCCAAGGACATCCCGGTCACCATGGCGCCGCCGCCCCCCAGGACGGAGAACATGCCTGACATAAACGACCGCATGATGGTCAAGAAGGACATCACCTCCAAGCTTTTGCCCAAGACCCAGGTCATCATGAAGAAGACCAAGATCGAGTTCGACACAGCCAAGGAAGTCGGCCGCGGCGTCAGGCAGAAGATGAATTCCGATTACCGCAAGAAATACGGTGTGGCAGGACATGGCAGCACCGTGGAGGCGGTCATCGAGAAATTCGTCGTGGTGCAGTATGAAGGCGGCGACTGGTATTGCGAGCTCGTCAAGAACGACAAGGGCGTGGACGGAGCCCACGGCACTATCCCGAACCTTATTGGCGAAATAAGGAAGAGGACCAACATCCGCGTCAACCAGGACACCGTGACGGTGGTGAGGGCGGACTCCAAGGAGATCCACGAGAGCCCCTTTGTTTACTTCACCGGGCATGACAATTTCGTCCTGACGGAAGCGGAAGTTGAGAACCTGAGGGCTTACATCCTGCAGGGCGGCGCCATCATCGCCAACAGCGCCCTCCCCGGCAGAAGGTCCCGTTTCGACATGGCTTTCCGCCGCGAGATGAACCGCGTCATGCCCAACTTCCCGCTGCACGCCATAGACATGAAGCATCCCATTTACGAGGCCTTCACGATCTTCAAGGAAGTGCCCGAGGGCATGAACTACTGGAAGGAGCCCCTGGAAGTGATCGAGGTGGACGACCGCATCGCGGTCATCTACAACCTGAACGACTACGGCGAAATGATGTGGCCGGTGGTGATAAACGGCTTCACGGAGATCAAGCGCGGCTGGGCCGCCAACGTTCCGGGCTGGTGCTACGAAGGCAACCTGGCCAGGTACAACGCCGGCGTCTGCGTCAACGTCAACTCCATTCCCCACATCGACAACGCCCACAAGATGTTCATCAACATGCTGGCCTATCTCCTGACCAGATGACATGGGCTTTTTAGGCGTCATAACCTTTGTTCTCCTGGCCACTCTTCTGAGAGGAAGATCCGCTTTCAGAAAATGGCCCTGGAGAATAGTGGCGGGCGGTCTGCTTTTACAGGCCGCCTTCCTTTTTCTTCTGAAGCCCGAGGGAGCGGCCTACCGCCTGACGGGTAAATTTTTCCAACTTTTGGGAGAATCGGCGGCGGCGGGCGGAAGGAGCGTTTTCGGCAGCGTCGACATCAGGATGTACTTCGCCCTGAACTGTCTCTGCACGATCATAATGATCTCGGCGTTCATGGGGGTCTTGTACTATTTCGGGATACCGCAGAAAGTCATTTCCTGCATAGCCAAAGTCTTCAGGAAGCTTTTTGAAATAGAGGGTGCGGCCGCTTTCGCCGCCGCCTGCTCCATCTTTTTCGGAGTCGGCGTCACCGTAAGCATCCTGACGCCTTACATTCCAAAAATGAGCAGGCGAACGCTCATGATCCTTTTGGTCTCTTCGCTTGCCACCATCTCTTTCGCCCTGATGCCGCTGCTTTCAAGCATGGGCATCTCCTCGGGAGACCTTGTCCTGGCCAGTTTCATGTCGGCTCCCTCGGCGGTGATCTATGCCGTCTTGCTCTGCCCGGACGAGGAGGAAAGCCGCGAGGAAGGCGAAATAAAGGCCGATCTTCTCGCGGGCAGGGGAATTGCCGAGTCTTTCGCGAAAGGGGCCTTGACGGGCCTCAAATTGGCCGTAAGCGTCATCGCCATGCTCATTGCGATCTCGGCGGCCATTTATTTCATAAACAGGCTGCTCGTTTCTCCCAAGGCCTTTTTCCCGAATTATCCGGAAATATCGCTCCAGGGCCTTTTCGGATACCTGGGCTTGCCTTTCGCTTTCCTGATGGGCGTTCCGTCTTCCGAATGCGGGGAAATAGGCTACGTGCTGGGCTGCAAAGTCGTTTTGAACGAGATCGTCGCGTATCAGGAGCTCCTTAAGATCGCAGGTTCGCTTTCCCCGAAAACTATAAGGATCGCCACCTTCGCCTGCTGCGGTTTCGCGAATTTCGGAACGGTTTCGATCCTCTTCGGCCTCGTCTCTCCTTTGCTGGAAAGCGAAAAACTGGAAGACTTTTCCAAGCTTCTCATGAGGGCGCTTTTGGCGGCGGTTCTGGCCTCTTTCACCACCGCCGCCCTTGCCTCGCTTTCCTGATTTCCTTTCCATATTTTTCGGAGGCCCTTTGACCTTGCGGCGAAAGGATTTCCCCGGCTTTGAGGCTTGCGCGCCTTCCATCTTGATTTTAAAACCCTCTTTTGGTATTATACTCATACGTTTAGAAACTTCTTTAAAGCAAAGAAGCGGGTGGGCTCATCCGCTTTTTTTGTTTTATGAAACCCAAAAAGAGAGGCACAGGAAAAATTATGAAGGAGATCTTAGCCCTGATCAAGGTCCTTGAAAAGGAAAACGGACTTGACGCCGGAACAATTACCGATATCCTTGAAAAAAGCATAGAGGCGGTCGCCCGCAAGAAGGAAAATCTTCCTCCGATCAAAGTGAGGATCGACGAGGAAGGCAACATCACCATGGAAAGCACCATCACGGTGTGCCCGGACGATTACATCGCCAGGCTTCGCAGCGAGGAAGGCTTTGAAGCCGACATTCCCGAAGAGGAGAGGCTCGAGAACCCCATGACGATCCAGGAAGCCAAGCGCTATTATCCCGACACCGATCTTGAGGAAGGCGACCAGATCACCCAGACTTACAATTACGACGAGACCTTCGGCCGCATAGACGTGCAGACCATCAAGCAGATCACCTCCCAGAAGATCAAGGAAGCCAAGAAGAACATGATCCTGAACGAATACAGGGACAAGATCGGCGACCTGGTGCCCGGGACGATCTTGAGGATCGAGCACGGCTCGTATATCGTCGAACTGGAGCGCACGGAAGCCACCATGCCCCGCAAGGAGCAGCTTCCCAGGGAGCATTTCAAAGCCGGCGAACGTGTGAAAGCCGTGGTCTGCGACGTGAAGGAAGAAGACGACCGCAAGGGCCCCAGGGTCATCCTCTCCCGGGCCGTGCCGGCCATGATAAGGCGTCTCTTCGAGATCGAGGTCCCCGAGATCTACGACGGCATCGTTGAGATCAAGGCGGTGGCCAGGGTGGCCGGAAGCCGCAGCAAGATCGCCGTCCTGAGCCACGATCCCAAAGTGGACTGCGTGGGCGCCTGCGTGGGCGTCAGGGGCGCCAGGGTCAAATCCGTCGTGCAGGAAATAAACAATGAGAAAGTTGACATCGTAAGATGGAGCGACGATCTGGAAACCCTCGTGAAGAACGCCCTGGAACCCACGGAACTTCTGAAGTTCTACTGCGGCGACGAGGATGACGAAAACTCCATGGTAGTGGCCGTCGTCCCCGATGACCAATACGTCGCCACAATGGGCATAAAGGGGCAGAACGTCCGTATGATATCGAAGCTTATCGGACATCCCTTCAGGGTCATCACCCAAACGAGAGATCTGGAATTGAAGGCTGCCGCAGAGGAGGAAGAAGAAGGGGAAGACCGCGAGTCCGTCGAAACCGCCCAGGATCAGGAAGAGCAGGAATAATTTGTTTGCCGGAAGGACTAGAGGGAACGGAGCGGATTAATTTGGCACGCATCAGGAAGGTGATATCACATGAAATTGAACGACCTATACGTTATTTTTGAAGGCGCGTATAAGTGCCACAACAACGAGAATGACAGAAGCGCTTTGCGAAAGTACATCAGAGATATTCTGAAAGGGTACGGAGTAAAAGCGGCTGCGCCTGGCGACGCTGTTCCTGACAGCTGTTTGATCAAGCTGAGGAACGATCTGCAAGTCTGCATGGACACCAGAAAAAAGAACCAGGAGAAGAACAAGACGGCCCTGGCCAAAGCCGCCGCCAAGAAGGCGGAAGCGGCTGCCGCCGAAACTTCCGCAAAGGAAGCGGAGGAGAAGCCCGCCGCCGTGAAAAAGGCGGCCGCCAGCTCCTCCAAAACGAAGACGGCCGCCAAGACCGCCAAGAAAGAAGAAACGGAAGAAAAACCCGCGGAGAAAAAGCCCGCGGTCAAAAAGACGGCTAAAGAAAAGTCTGCGACGGATTCCTCCAAAGCGAAAAAAGACGAGGCGCCGGCTGCCAAAGCGCAGCCCATAACTTCCAAATCCCGCAATAAAGAAAAGCAGGCCAAGGCGGAGCAGGAAAAGCTGCGCCAGCAGGAAGAGGAAGAGCGTCAGAAAGGCGCTTCCCAGGACGCGGAAACCAAAGGGGAGGAAGACACCAGGATAATAAACCTCGACAATGCCTCCGACTCCCGCGTCAAGGTCGCCAAGATAAAAAAAGTTTCCTTCGCCCGCCCGACGCCAACGCCGGTCGCCGTCAAGGAAGAAGAACCCGAGGAAACCGCGGCCCCTTCCGAAACTCCCAAGGAAGTCGAAGAGGCCAAGCCCCAGGTCAAGGAAACTGTCGAGACCGAAACCGTCGAGACTAAGGAGCCCGAAACCGCCGAGCCCGCTTCCGAAGAAAAAGAAGCGCCCGCACAGCCTAAAGAAGAGGCGAAGACCGCGGAACCGGCCTCCGCTGAAACTGAAACTAAGCCGGCGGGCAAGGAAGAGGCTCCCGAAGCAAAGGAAGCTCCCAAGCCGGAGAAAGAAGAGAAGCCTCAGGCCGCCAAGCCGGAAGAGAAGAAACCAGGCGACGTGGTGAAACCTGTCTCCACGGTCTCTGTGGAGACTTACGTGGCCCAGCAGGAAAACAATCTTCCCCGCGCTACGGAAACGGTTCCCCTCGACCGTCTGAAAGGCTGGCGTCCTCCCGAACTGGGCAAGAAGAAATCCTCCCAGAAGACCGAGAGCCGCCCCGGCGAACGCAAGCCCGCCGGCAAGGACGCCTCCAAAGAGCCCGCCGCCCCCATGGGCGACGCCAACCGCAAAGGCGACAACCGCCGCGGCAAAAAAGACAAGGGCAAGGACAAGGATAAAGACAGGGACAGGGCCTCCAAAGAAGAAATGATGAACAGGCCCCGCATTTCCTCCCAGGCTTCCCTGCGCCGGCAGAACGCCGACGAGAGGGCGGGAGAGGAAGGCGAATACAGGATCCGCCGCAGCAAGAGCAAAAAGCAGCAGACCCAGTCCCAGCCCACCAAGGCCGACATCGTCAAAGGCGACATCAAGGTTTCCGTGCCGATCAACATCAGGGATTTCTCCCAGGAGATCGGCGTCAAGGTCGGCGAGATCATCACGGTCTTCTTCAAAATGGGCGAGATGCTGACCATCAACAGCATCCTCGACCAGACGCACGTAGAGATCGCGGCCGAAGCGCTGGGCGTCAGCGTCCAGGTCAAGAGCAAAGAGGAGAACCTCGAGGCCGAGACCTTCAGCGAGGAAGGCTTCGAGGAAGAGCTGACCGCGGAAGAAGTCCCCAGAGCCCCTGTGGTAGTCTTCATGGGACACGTTGACCACGGCAAAACTTCCCTTATCGACGCCATCCGTCAGAGCAAAGTCGCCCAGGGCGAATCCGGCGGCATTACCCAGCACATCGGCGCTTACGAAGTGGACACCAGCCAGGGCCACATAACCATCATAGACACTCCGGGCCACGAGGCTTTCACCACCATGCGCGCCCGCGGCGCCAAAGCCACCGACATCGCCATATTGGTGGTGGCCGCCGACGACGGCATCATGCCCCAGACTCTGGAAGCCATCAACCACGCCCGGGCGGCCAACGTCGCGATCATCGTGGCCATCAACAAAATAGACCTTCCCGGCGCCAACCCCGACAGAGTCATCAGGCAGCTTTCCGAAAACAACATCCTGGTGGAGGAATGGGGCGGCGACGTTTTGTGCGTCAAAGTTTCCGCCCATACCAAGGAGGGCCTTGACAAACTGCTTGAGGCGATCAGCCTCCAGGCTTCCATGATGTCCATTACAGCCAGGGCCGAAGGCCCCGCGGAAGGCGTGGTCCTGGAATCGGAACTGAACCCCGGCCGCGGCACCAGCGTCACGCTGCTGGTCCAGAAAGGCAAACTGAAAGTCGGCGACCCCATCGTCTGCGAGACCTGCTACTGCAAGGCCCGCGCCATGATGAACTACAAGGGCGAAAACATAAAAGTTGCCGGTCCCAGCCAGCCTGTCCAGATCCTGGGATTCACGGAAGTTCCCCAGCCCGGCGCCAAATTCAGAGTCGCCGCCAGCGAGAAACTGGCCAAAGACCTGACGGACAAGCGCCGCGAAGAGGAGCGCGTTCTATCCATGGAGAAGAAAGCCGGGGCGACCTTGGAAAACTTCCTGAACACGATAAACGAAAATGGCTCCTCCGTGAAAGAGCTTCCGCTTATCGTCAAAGGCGACACCAAGGGCACCACGGAAGCTGTGAAAGCGGCTCTTGAAAAACTTTCCACCGACGAGGTGAAAGTAAAGATCCTTCACTACGCCGTGGGCGACGTTTCGGAAAACGACGTCAACCTGGCCTCCGCCAGCAAAGGCATCATCATTGCCTTCAAGACTTCCGTGACGGAATCCACCCGCGCCCTGGCCAAATCCAAGAGCGTTGAGATCAGGCGCTACGACGTCATATACCACGCCACGGAACAGATCCAGAAAGCGCTCCTTGGCCTTCTGGAGCCCACCTTCCACGAGGAAGAGACGGGCATCGCGGAAGTCAGGCAGCTCTTCACGATCTCCGGCACCGTGGTGGCCGGCTCCCACGTCGTCAGCGGCGAAATACACCGCACCGACAAGGTGAGAGTGATGAGAGGCAAGAATCTTCTCTTTGACGGCGAGATCCAGACTCTGAAACATTTAAAAGACGATGTCAAGGAGATCCGCTCCGGATACGATTGCGGCATTGTATTGAACGGCTTCAACGATTTCGCGGAAGGCGACAAGCTTCACGCTTACAAGATGGTCCAGGACGGACTGGCGGAATGATATGGCTGTCGCTAGAACGCTGAAGATAAACGAGCTCCTGAAAAGGGCAATGTCGGAGATCATCCAGGACCGCTACCGCGACCGCAAGGCGCCCTGGATGACGATCTCCCGCGCCGAGACTTCCCGCGACCTGAGATTCTGCAGGATCTATCTCACCGTGCTGGGAGACGAGAGCAAAGAAAAGGAAGCCCTTGCCAAGCTGAAAGAGGACACGCCCAGGATCCGTTTCATACTCGGCCGCAAAGTCGATCTGAGGATCGTGCCGAATCTGGAATTCGCCATCGACGAAGACTTGAAGGAAGCCCTCAAAGTTGACGCCCTCATAGAGAAGAACGGCCCCATACCGCCTCCAGAGGACGAGGAGGAATAATGGAAAAGATCGGTGCGGACAAAGCGGCTGCGCTTCTTGATTCAGCCGAAGAAATTCTTCTGATAGGCCACACCGATCCCGACGGCGACTGCCTCGGTTCGCTCTACGCTATGAAAGCGGGGCTTGTTTCCAAAGGAAAGAAGGCGAGCGTATATCTGAGGAAGCCGCTGCCCCTGAAGTATCGCTTCCTTGGCGACGAACTCGAGAAAAACGCCGAGATACCGGAATGCGACCTTGTCGTCGCCCTGGACACGCCGCAGCTGAAGAGATTGGACATCGGCGATCCCGCGCGGCTGAAGAGCCCGATCTTAGCCATAGATCATCATCCCGGCGAGCACTCTGAATTTTCTTACGCTCTGTGGGATGACGGAAAGTCCGCCTGCGCGCTTTTGGTAAAAGAGGTGTTCCAAAAAATGGCGGTCGCGATCACGCCGAAAATGGCAGGCGCCCTTTACGCCGGCATAATGACCGACACGAATTGCTTCGTCAATCAGAACACGGAAAGGGACGCTTTTGTGGCCGCGGGAGAATTGATGGATCTGGGCGCCCGGCCGAACGAAATAGCCAAATACGTTTACGGCTCCCTTACTCCCGGCGACATTTTGGCCCTTTCCAAAGCCCTCTCCTCACTGGAACTCTACGACAGAGACAGGATCGCGATTCTGTCTTTGAAGAAAGAATGGCAGGACGAGCATAACGACGCCGACACGGAGCTTTTCGTGAACTACGCAAGGAACCTCATCAACACCGAGGTGGCGATCATGCTGACGGAAACGAAGGAAAGCGTCAGGGTGAACCTGAGATCCAAGAACGGCTTCGACGTCAGCGCGGTGGCGAAAAGATTGGGCGGCGGGGGACACAAGCCCGCCGCCGGCATCAGAATGAAATGCTCCCTTGAAGAAGCCAAAAAAATATTGCTGGAAAATATCAAATTCGATGACTGACAAAACTTACGATCTCGTCATTGTGGGCGCCGGACCGGCCGGCTTGACCGCCGCCATCTACGCCGCCAACTCCGGAATAGATTTCCTTGTCATTTCCGGCTTCACCGGCAGCGCGGCAGCCACCGCGCCGAAGGTAGCCAACTATCCCGGCTTTCCGGAAACCATCTCCGGCGCCGAGCTCGTGGCGAATTTCGAGAACCAGGCCAAAAATCTAGGCGCCAAAATCGAAAGCGATTCCATAACGGAGATAAAAAAAGAAACAGACGGCTCCTTCACCTTGACAGGAACCCTCAGCACTTATTCAGCCAAAGCCGTCATCTACGCCGCAGGAGCCCTTGCCAAACGTCTCCGCTTGGAGGAAGAGCCCCGCTATTTCGGCCGGGGCGTTTCCGTCTGCGCCACCTGCGACGGACACTTTTTCAAGAATAAGCCTGTCGCCGTGGCGGCGGGGGACAATACCGCCGCTTCCGAAGCCTTATATCTCGCGGGCATCTGCGAAAAAGTTTATTTCATCACAAAAGACGGCGCGCTTCCCAAAGAACTGGACGGGATAGATAAAATCGTCCCCAAAGCGAATACCCAGGTCTGCGCTCTGAAAGGCGAGAAGAAACTGGAAGGGCTGACCATAGAAAATCTCTCCACCAAAGAGCGGGAAGAATTAACAGTCAGCGCGCTTTTCACCGCCGTGGGGCATGATCCCGAAACGGCCCCTCTCGCAGGCCTTCCCGTTTTGGACGATAAAGGAGCCGTCGTCACCGAGAAAGACGGCTCTACGGCCGTCCCGGGGCTTTTCGCGGCCGGCGACGCGGTAAAAGGCGCCGTCAGACAGATAGTCTTCGCCGCCAGCTCCGGCATGCTGGCCTTCCTTGCCGCGAGAAAATATCTCCGCACGCTTTAGAGCGCGTGTCCTCCGGACACTTTTATAACCTGCCCCGTAAGCATTTTCGCCTGTTCGCCGGCTAAAAACAAGATCGTTTCGGCGATGTCTTCCGGCTGGATCAGTTTTCCCATGGGGATCAAAGGCAGGATTGCTTTCTCCAGGCCGGCGTCGATCCAGCCTGTCTGCGTGGGGCCAGGCGCCACGCAGTTCACCGTGATCCCGTATTTCGCCGTTTCCAGGGCAATGCTGCGGGTCAGCGCTTCCAATGTTGCTTTGCTTGCGCCGTAGGATATCTGCCCGGCGAAAACTTGCGCCGCGTCCGTGGAGATAAAGATTATTCTGCCGCAGCCGACCCGGCGCTTTACGAATTCCGCGGTCATCAGAACGCTTCCCCGGACGTTGACCGCGAAGGTGTCGTCGATCACCTTTCGGGTGATCTTTTCTATCGTGTCAAGTCCGTCCATATCGCAATCCGCGGCGTTGTTTACCAAAACGTCGATCCTTCCGAAGCGTTCTGAGGCCGCGGCATAAATATTTTTTACGGCTTCCTCGTCGGTTATGTCGCTTTCCAAAACGAGAAATTCGGCGTTCATTTCTTTAAGCTTACTTTCGACGATCTTTGCGTTTCCGGCGTTCGCTTTAAAATATCTGTCCGCTCCGTTGCTGCCGGCTTTTAGTTCGTCAAAGGGCCTTGTAATTTTCTTGTAAACCAACACCACCTTCGCTCCTTCCCGGGCGAAAGCAAGGGCAGTCGCCGCCCCGATGCCCTGAGGATTATTCGCTCCGGTTATAAGAGCGACTTTTCCCTTCAGTCCGTAATCGATCATTTTTATTCCCTCCGCGCTGATAGCATAATTGAAGCGCTTTTATTTTATCACAGGAACTCAAAATGAAAAAGGACTTTATTTCTTCTTTTTTGAAATAGAGAAAGCGAAGCTTAATCCTGCCACGGCGGCAATGACCAAGGAAATGATAATAAAATATTCTGTCTCCAGCAATTTTGTTGCGTTGCCAAAGGCTATGAGTCCAGTGAGAACTACAATGCCGACTCCCCAGCATCCTAAGGATTCCAGACAGCTGGCGTCGTTTTTTTGCGGACCGTCGCCGTGCCCGCAGCCGTCGTAAAATTCGCACATAAAGTCTCCCTGGGTTAATGGTTGTTTTAATTTTACCAGAGCGGCTTAGAAGATCACGTATGCAAATGTCACAATTTTTTCGCATCAGCGGAGGGCGCGGTCATAGGAGAAACAATAGCCGATATGCTAGAATTGTTATGAAATATATTAAATAATCTTTTTACCTTTTATTGAAACTATGTCTGTCGTTTCGGAACAACCCTGGGATTTTGTTTCTTTGTCCGAAGGAATACCGGAGGTCATGCTGGATATGCGCTATTACTCGACCTTCAATTTCATCGGAGACCGCATAGAAGGGTATGAGAAGCCTGCGGCGTACCTGACCATCCCCGCCGCGGCTGCTTTGAAGAAGGTCTGCGAAGAATGCCTGAGATGCGGATACAGGGTGAAGATCTTCGACGCCTACCGACCGCAGCGGGCGGTGGAGCATTTTATGCGCTGGTCGAAGGATCTGGAGGACCTCAGGATGAAGAAGTATTTCTATCCCGACCTGACCAAAGATCAGATCATAATCGAAGGTTATGTTTTGGAGAGATCGGGACACTCCAGGGGAAGCACCATAGACCTCACGCTTTTCGACATGGATTCCGGACGCGATCTTGACATGGGCGGCACCTTCGATTTCTTCGGGAAGGAATCCCATCCTGATTTCAAGGGCGTGACGTCGGAGCAGCACGCCAACCGCATGTTTTTGAGAAGCGTCATGGCAAAGCAAGGCTTCGCCCCCGTTGACAACGAGTGGTGGCATTTCACCCTGAAAAACGAACCCTACCCGGACACTTATTTCGATTTCCCTGTTAAGTGACGTATGAAAAACAAAGAATTTGGACTTTTCGATCAGCTGGAAAAAGAGAACATCAGCGAGAGCACTCCGCTGGCGGAGCGGCTGCGGCCTCTTACGCTGGACGAGGTGGTCGGCCAGGATCATCTCATCGGTCCGGGGAAAGTTTTGCGCCGGCTCATCGAGCGGGACAGCGTTCCCTCCATGATCTTCTGGGGTCCGCCGGGGGTGGGGAAGACGACTCTGGCGAACGTCATCGCCAACAAGACCAATTCCCGCTTCATTAATTTTTCCGCGGTCACCAGCGGAATAAAGGAGATCAAGGAAGTGATGAGCCAGGCGGAGGAGAACCGCGCCTACGGCATGAAGACGATCCTTTTCGTGGACGAGATCCACCGTTTCAACAAGGCTCAGCAGGACGCTTTTCTGCCTTTCGTGGAGAAGGGCAGCATCATATTGATCGGCGCCACTACGGAGAATCCCTCCTTCGAGGTGAACGGCGCGCTTTTGTCCCGCTGCAAGGTCTTTGTTCTGAAGGGCCTTTCGGAGGACGATCTTGTCGCTTTGCTTTCCCGGGCGGTCAGGGATCCCAGGGGCTTCGGAGACCGTCGGATCGTTATCTCCGACGAGCAGCTCAGAAGTTTGGCGATCTTTGCGAACGGCGACGCCAGAGGGGCGCTCTCCACGCTGGAGATGGTTATCCTGAACTGCGAGGAAAAGGACGGCGAAACAGTCGTGGACGACGAGATCGTGGCGCAGTGCACCTCCAGGAAATCGCTTTTGTACGACAAGAACGGCGAAGAGCATTACAACATTATTTCCGCCCTGCACAAATCCATGCGCAATTCCGATCCGGACGCGGCGGTCTATTGGCTGGCCAGAATGCTGGAGGGGGGCGAGGATCCACTGTACGTGGCCAGGAGAGTGACGCGCTTCGCGGCGGAGGATATCGGATTAGCCGATCCCCAGGCGCTGCAGATAGCGGTGGCGGCTTTCCAGGCCTGCCACATGATCGGCATGCCGGAGTGCACGGTGCATCTGGCGGAGGCGGTGATTTATCTTGCCATGGCGCCGAAATCGAACTCTTCCTACATCGCCTACGAAAGGGCGAAGGAAGACGCTTTGAAAAAGAACGCCGAACCTGTGCCGCTGGCCATCCGCAACGCGGTGACCAAGCTGATGAAGGAGGAGGGCTACGGCAGGGGATATCGCCTGGCCCATTATGAGGAAAACAAGATAGCGGATCTGCAGTGCCTGCCGGATTCCCTCAAGGACGCGGTTTATTACACGCCCACGGAAGAAGGCGTGGAAGGCAGGATAAAAGAAAGGCTGCGCCGCATCAAGGAGTGGAAGGAAATTTTGAAAAGACGAAGAGGCGGCCCTAAAAACTGAAGGGCTATCGCTGCTTTTCAGCCAGACGCCGCACTTCCTTTTCAAATTCCCTGACAAGGATCATGTTCAGCCGCTGGGCGGCGGAAACGGAAAGCGGGCCTATCAGCCAGAGAACGGCCACGGCGGCGGACTGGATCTTTAGGGCGTGTTCCCTCGGGATGAAAAGAAAAGCGCTGTCCTGAAGGAGCGCGAAAGGAAGCATCAGCCCCAGTATGAAGGGCAGAGTCAGGATGAAAAAAGCGCTCCAGTGGTATTTCAGGATCCTGATCGTCACGTAGTTCCAGGAGGCCGCGATGCCGCTGAAAAAATTCTTCCTGGGCATTTCCAGGGAAATGGTGGGCAGAAAGACAAGCTTGGCGGAAACGATCACCAGGAAGGGCCAGATGATCAGGGTGAAGGCCGAAAGGAAGAGCAAGGCGTTGGCGGTTCCGCCGAAGGAAAGCAGTTTGAAAAGGCCGGCGTAAACAGTCAGAAGAAAATGCAATAGATAGGGGAGGACTATCCAGACCGGCAGGAGGGGCAGGGCCATTTCCCAAAAGCGCTTCAGGCTTTGGCTGACCAGATATCCCAGGGGAACTTCATCGAAACGCTCGTCGGCTATCCTGGACCAGACCGTGAACTGCTGGGAGACGGCCAGGATCTCGACCAGGTTGAGGAAGACCAGGCCCAAAAGAGCGAAGCTAGGTATGCTGTCCGCCTTTGATCCAATCGAATTCAGAAGCGCGTCGTTGCAGCGGATGGAGAAAAAAAGCAGGACTGCCCCGGGCAATCCGGCCAAAAGGAGGCCGGGGTAGCGCCCCAGGGAGAAGGCGAAGGCTTTTAATAGTTCCTTCAGAAGGTAAAGTCTTTTGAAAAGTATCAGCATGCAAAACATTATAGCAACTTTTTAAAACGGTCCGGCAGGCTTGCTTGCTCCTTTATGCTCCGCTTCGCTTTCATCTTGCGGAATTATTTGTTATAATACTGCTGATGACGCGGCATGCGCCCAATTCTTAACAAATACAAAGGAGGTTTCCAATATGGAAGTGGTCGTTACATCCAAAGGCATCAGTGTTAATTCCCGCGACCGTGAATTCATCGAAACCAAAATCCCCGCCGCTCTCCGCTCGGTGGCTTCGATCACAAAGAGCATCAAAGTCCAGGCCGGCTATGAAGGCAATTATTACACCCTGGAGGCTCAGGCCGACCTTTCCTGGCGCGGCAGTTTCATCAAGGCCAACGCCAGCGGCGCCGACCTCAGGACGACCCTGGACGCTCTCTGCGACAAAATCAACGAGCAGGCCAGGACTATAAAAGGCAAAATGACCGCCAAGGAAAAGGACACCATCCGTTCCACGGAGCCCTGAGGATCATTTAGATATCGTCCCGACAGATTTTAACAACCCTTCGCGGCCCGCAGGAAGCGGGCCGCTTTTTTTACCCTGAATTTTGATAAAATTTAATATATGCGTGTTAGTAAATTGGAATCAATAGAGGTCGGCGAATTTTTCCAGGCCCTGGGCTCGCAAAACCACCTGACGGTGGTCTCGGGCGAGCGTGGCATGGAAAGGAAGATCACGACCAGCGAATTGAACCGCCCAGGCATGGCTTTGACCGGCTATTACGACGACTTCGCGGAATACCGCATTCAGGTCCTGGGCCTTGTGGAAGTTGTTTATCTGGGCAAGCAGCCGGAGGAAGTCCAAAGAGAACGTCTCAGCAGGCTTCTCCAGATGCACATTCCCTGCGTTATCGTGACCAGGGGCTATGAGCCGCCGCCCGTGCTTCTGGAACTCTCGGACAAGTTCGGCGTTCCCGTCATGACGACCCCGGACGTCACCATGCCTTTCATGAACAAGGTCTCCAAGTGGCTTGACGAGGTCTTTTCGCCCAGGGCGATCGTGCATGGGGAACTGGTGGAGGTTTACGGCGTGGGCGTCCTGATCATGGGCAAATCCGGAGTCGGCAAATCGGAGTGCGCCCTTTCACTGGTCTCCCGCGGCCACATCTTCGTGGCGGACGACGTGGTGAAACTGAGGATATCCTCCGAAAAGGGACTGGTTGGGGCCGTCAATGAAAAGACCGGCCATCACATGGAGCTCCGGGGCGTCGGGATCGTCAACGTCATGTCCCTTTACGGCGTAAAGGGCATCAGAATGGAAAAGAGCATCGACGTGGTTGTGACGCTTTTCAACTGGGAGGAGCGGGATCAGATCGACCGTTCCGGTCTGGAAGAATCCACCACGGAGATCCTCGGCCAGACGCTTCCCCATATGCAGATCCCTGTGAAGCCCGGCCGCGACGTGGCGCTTCTCATCGAGGCGGCCGCCCAGACCTTCAAATTAAAATCGCTTGATTTCGACGTGGCCAAGCGTTTCAACGACCAGCTTATCGACAGCATGATCCAGGCCGCGGAAAACAACAACAAGATCGTTAAATAACAGAAACAAAGATAAAGTATGCCGCAAGAATCCACAGCCCTTGAACGTTCGTTGGAAGTCCAGAATTACCAGGGACTGCACGCCCGGCCCGCCGCTTTGATAGTGAAATTGGCCGCGCAATACAAAGCGACTCTCACCGCAAGAAGAACAGACGACGAAGAAGAGATAAACGCCAAATCGATCATGGGACTCATGATGCTGGCGGCCGGACAGGGGACGGAACTTGTGTTCCGGGCCGACGGCGAAGACGCCTCGGATCTTTTGGACGCGCTTGAGGAACTCTTCAAGGCAAATTTCAACGAATAGGGACAATTAGGGAGAAGCATAAATGAAAAAATTTCTTCTACTGACGTTTCTGACACCCGGTATTGTTTTTGCCTCCGCCTACAATTACGCCGTCCGGCTGATGTGGGTCGGGGACGCGGAAATGCAGCTTATCATGCGCCATCCGGAGAATATCTCCGAACCGGAGAACACCATTGCCGCCAAGGACTGCTACTCGGGAAATCGCCGTCCGGACTGGGGCGTCCAGGACATTACCAGCGACAATCCTCTTTGGAGTTCTTATTCCGACGGCGTGACCAACATCCAGGAGATCGTGGCGGAAGATCTTTTCGACGTGGGCAATTACAAGATCATCGCCCGCTGCGTCAACAACGCCGATCCGACGAACCCTTACCTTGGAACCAAGGTCTTCATAGACACTCTTCTCTGGAAGGGCGTGCCCGGCGACAGGGAAATAGCAACCCTCAACGCGGTCTATGGCACCCAGACCTGGCCGATCATCAAGGAAAGCGATTACAAGAACCTCTTCACCAGGATCCTGAAGTTCCGTTATGTGAAAAGCGGCCTGGGAAAGGGAAAATATTCGATATACGCCAACTACGCCACCGCCTTGGACCGCGACGACATCACCACCAACACCTACTTCAAGGTCTATCTTAACAACGAGCAGGTCTACCGCGACACGGGCAACTGGGAGTGGAACAAAAAGCAGACGGTCTTCCATGTGCACAAACCCTGGACCGTCAAAGTCTGGCGCAACGACTCCAAGCGGGAGATCAAAGTCCGCGGCGTGGCGGACGGCGCCTACCATTCCATGAACGTTTACTGCAACATGGTTTTGGGCCGCTACATCGGGACAAACTCCTTCTTCGTGATGAAGAACGGCAAATATATTTTCAAAGAACACGAATACCTGCATCCCAAGAAATAAATTATGGACAAGCGCGTTGACTGGAACACTTATTTCATGAACATCGCCAAAGAGGTGGCCACCCGCTCGACCTGCCCCAGGAAAAGCGTTGGCGCCGTCATAGTGAGGGACCGCCGCATACTCTCCACCGGCTACAACGGCAGCATCAGGAACATGCCCCACTGCACGGACGTGGGCTGCGACATGGTGGACGGGCACTGCGTGGCCACGGTCCACGCCGAGGCCAACGCCATAATCCAGGCCGCCAGGAACGGCGTGTGCATCGACGGCGCCGACATCTACGTCACCGCCAGCCCCTGCTGGAACTGTTTCAAGCTCATCGCCAACAGCGGCATAAAAAGAATCTTTTACGGCGAATTCTACCGGGACGAGAAAAGCCTGAGGGTCGCCGAGGAATGTGGGATCGAACTGATCTCGCTGGAAAAGAAGGAAGAGTAATTGGGAGTCTTCATCTCTTTACACTATTTTGCCACCGGGCCCGGTCAGGAACTGTTCCAGTATCTGGCGGAGAATGGTAAAGAGGCGGCGCTCCTTGAGATTCCTTTTGAATTCTCCAGGCGCGATAGCGTTAAGCTGAGCGTTTATCAAAAAGGCGAATTTTGGCAGGAGGAGTTTCCCGCTCCCAAAGGGCCGAGGATCTATCGACATTTTAGAGAGCTTTCCCTGACTTCCAAAGCGCTGAAACTTCTGCGGAAGCGAAGTTTTTCCTGCGACGTTTACGTCGGCAACGGAGCCTTCGACACTCTGTCCGGCCTGTTTGAGAAGATTCCCAAAACGGTTCTCTTCACCATAGACTACGCGCCTCAGGCTCAGCCAACCTATTTGCGGCCCCTATATCGCGCCGTAGACGCTTACGTTTGCAAAAGAGTCTCCAGGATCTGGAACCTTTCCGAGAGGATGCAGCAGGCGAGAGTTGAGGCGGAGCCGGGCTTGAAAAAGAAATGCGCGCCCGCTTTGACCGTGCCTCACGGAACGCATTATGAAAAGCTGAAAAACGTGCGCCGCCTTCCGGAAAACAAATTCAGCCTTGCCTTCATGGGACACCTTAAGGCGGACTCCGGCGTGGACCTTGTTTTGCAAGCTTTCCCGGAACTTTTAAAAACGCTTCCCGAATTATCCCTGACCGTCGTGGGCACCGGGCCCGAGGAGGAAAAGTTAAAAAGGATGAGCTCCGAGCTTGGCATTTCGGAGCGCGTGACCTTCACCGGCTTCCTGGAGAGCCATGAGGAGCTGGAGAAGATCCTTTGCTCCTGCGCTATTGGCATCGCGCTCTACGACAAATCCAGGGACGTCTTCACCAGGAACGCCGATCCCGGAAAACCCAAGGTCTATCTGGGCTGCGGCCTTCCCGTCCTCATAACCGACGTTCCTTTGGTAGCGCGGGAAATTCAGGATAGGGGAGCGGGGCTCATAGTGGAGTCCGACTGCGCGTCGCTCCTGCAGGGCATAAAAATGATATCGGATAATTACGGCGCTTTCCGTAAAAACGCGGAAGAAATGGGAAGCGATTACGACTGGAACAGGGTCTTCAGGAAAGCCCTCTTTGATCTCTATGGGCAGGACTAAAGAAAGCAGAATTGCCGAGCACAGTCTGAAAGTCCTGGAATATCAGGAACTGCTCAACGTTTTGGCCGAGTACGCTTCCACCGAAGGAGCGAAAAAATACCTGCTGGCGCTCAGGCCTTGCACGGACAGGGAAAAGATAGAGCTCTATCTCAAGGAGACCGCCGAGTTCAGGGACCTGCTTGACCGCGGTTCGGCGCCCGTCATAGGGGAGATAAAAGACCTGGCTTTCTGGTTCGAAAGCATCACCTCCCGCCGGGTGCCCTTCGAGCCCGAGGATCTGAACGACATCGCCGCGGCGCTGGAGGCGGCGCTTTCCCTGAGAACGCAGCTGAAGGCCATGGCGGACATCGTTCCCCTGATGGCTTCCTGGGGCGAGAAGATCGCTGATCTCAGCGACGTGGTGCGCGCGATAAGGGACGTCATTTCCCCGGACGATCTTGTGAGGGACGGCGCCACTCCGGAACTGAAAGAGATCAGGAAAAAGATCGGGAAGCTGCAGAACACCGTTCAGGAAAGGATAAATCGGATATTGAACAGCGCTTCCCTGAAGGATGCTTTGGAAAACCGCAACATCCTGGAACGCAACAACCGCCCCGTCATCGCTCTGAAAGCCTCCATGCGGCGCATGATCCCTGGCGTAGTCCACGACAAGAGCCAGACCGGGCAGACCGTTTACCTTGAGCCCCAGGCCGTCTTCAGCCTTGTCAACGAGCTGGAGGAGACCAGGTACGACGAGCGGCGGGAAATTACCAAGATCCTCTGGAGCTTGACTTCCAAACTGGCTGACAGGCAGCTCTCCGCGCTTATGACCGCCAAGGCGGTGACCTATATCGACATGACGCTGGCCAAGGCCCGCTTTGGGCGCGCCTACGAGTGCGTAGAGCCCGTTTTGACCTCCGACGGGACTCTTGCGTTGGACGAGGCCAGACACCCGCTTCTGGCGCGTTTCCTGTCCTTGAAGAGCCGCTGCCGCCCCGCTGAGGCGCTCGGAAGACTGACGCCGCTTTCCATCAGGTTGGGCGAGGATTTCAACATCGTGGTGGTCACCGGCCCCAACACCGGCGGCAAGACAGTGGTCCTGAAGACTCTGGGACTTCTTGTTTTGATGGCCCAGAGCGGCATTCCGGTGCCGGCGGGTTATCAGACAAGGCTGCCGGTCTTCAGACAGGTCTTCGCGGACATCGGCGACGAGCAGAGCATAGAGCAAAGCCTCAGCACTTTTTCCTCCCATCTGATCAATCTGGCCGAGATCTTGAAAAAAGCCGACGGCAAAAGCCTGGTCCTGTTGGACGAACTGGGGACCGGCACCGACCCGGCGGAGGGCGCGGCATTGGGCATGGCGATCCTTGACCTTTTGAGGGAAAAGGAGGCGCGCACCGTCATCACCACGCATCTCGGCGCCCTGAAGGCTTACGCTTACCAGGCGCCGGAAGTCGAGAACGCCTCCATGGAGTTCGACAGGGGGACGCTTCTTCCCACTTACCGCCTGCTTTTGGGGCAGCCGGGCAGCAGCAACGCCCTGGCCATCGCCAGGCGCTACGATCTTCCCAAGGAAGTCACCGACCGCATGGAGGAGCTTTTGAAGGAGGAGAAGGAGGACACCAGCGATCTCATCAACAAAGTGCAGCACGTGAAATCCGTGGCGGAGAAAGCCCGCAGGCGCAACGAAAAACTGCGGCTGAAACTTACCCAGAGCATCAGGGACACCGAGAAGGAAAAAGCGGATCTGAAAGAAGAAGCGGAAGCCAGGATCTCCTATATCATGGACGACATTCTGAAAGAGGCGGAGGAATTCCACAAGGGCTGCGAAAACGCGCCGGAACCCTGGAAAAGCGTCATAAGCAAATTCAAGAAGCGCGTTTCGGAGATAGCCAAAGGAACGCCCAGGGAACAGTATCATGAAGATTTTCTGGCGGCTCTTTCGGTTGGCGAAAAGGTCTATGTAACTAATCTGCGTTCCTTCGGGGAAGTCGTGAAGATAAACCAGAGGCAGAAGGTGGCGAGGGTGAAAGTCGAGGGGCTGCTTTACGACGTTCCCTTCGCTAATCTGGAAGAAAAGCCTTTTGTTATTCCGGACGTACGCAAGGTCAAAAAGCAAGAGATCGCGCCGAAACCGGAGAAGCCCAAACCGGCTCCCCTTGTTGTCGTAAGGAAAAGGGCCGACGTAAACCGCAAACAATTTCTGGCGAAACTGAAGGAAGGGGACGAGGTCTTCGTTCCCCAGCTGCAGTCCAAGGGCACGATCGCCCGCTTCGACAAGACCAGGACAAAGGCGAAGATCAATCTCGGTCTCATTGAAGTTCAGGTCCCGGTGGACACCCTGGAGAAGCCTTGAGCTTTCGCCGGCGACCGCTCCCTTCCTTCCGGATTTTTCCCTCTCAAACTTGCATTCGTGAAGGCGATATTGTATAATCCTTGCTACAAAAATGGTTTCGGAGTGTAGCTCAGCCTGGCTAGAGCGCTACGTTCGGGACGTAGAAGTCGGAAGTTCGAATCTTCTCACTCCGACCATTATAAAAAAACTCGCGGATCTTTCCGCGAGTTTTTCTTTTTAAAAGTTTTAGATGGACTCAGCCTTTCCAGAAGGGGGACATGGAGCGGATGCGCGCGATTATTTCCGGCATCGCTTTCAGCGTCCAATTAATTTCCTCCTCTGTGGTGTAGCGGCTCAGGCTGAAGCGCACCGCGGAATGGGCCAGTTTCGCGGGCAGCCCCTGGGCCAGGAGCACGTGGGAGGGCTCCAATGATTCGCTGGAGCAGGCGGAGCCCGTGGAGGCGCAGATGCCCTTGTCGCTCATGGAAAGAAGGATCGCTTCGCCCTCGATGAACTCGAAGGAAATGTTGGTGGTGTTGGGCGTGCGTTTTTCCTTGTCGCCGTTGAGGTAGGAGTAGGGGATAGTCAGAAGGCCTGCTTCCAGTTTGTCTCTCAGCCTTCTGATCTCAGTCTGTTCGTATTCCAGGGATTGGCTTGCCATTTCGCAGGCTTTGCCAAGCCCCGCGATGGAGGCGACGTTTTCGGTGCCGGCCCTGCGGCCGCGCTCCTGGTGTCCTCCCGCCAGGAAGGGGCGGAAGGATGTGCCTCTCTTAAGGTACAAGGCTCCGACGCCTTTGGGCGCATGGATCTTGTGGCCGGAAATGCCGAGCATATCGACGTTGATATTCTGGACGTCGAGTTTAATTTTGCCGGCGGCCTGGACCGCGTCGGTGTGCATGAGAGCGCCATGCTTATGAGCGATCTCAGTCAGTTCGGCGATCGGCATTATGCAGCCCGTCTCGTTGTTGGCGTACATGACGCTGACAAGGGCGGTCTTTTCGCTGATTATTTTGTTCAGCGATTCGGCTTCCACCAGGCCGCTTTTGTTGACCGGCAGGACTCTGACCGTATATCCCATCCTTTCCAGATGCTTTCTCAGATTGAAAACGGCGGGGTGTTCCACGTCGGAGACTATAACTTCATTCATGCCGCCCTGCGAGGGGGGAGTTTGGGCCTGCAGGGAGCCCAGGATGGCGGTGCTGTCGGATTCCGAGCCGCAGCTTGTGAAGATGATCTCGTCCTCGTAGGCGGCGCCCAGGAATTCAGCGACCTGACGTCTGGCCTTCTCTACGGCCTTTATCGGTTTTCTGGCAAACTCGTACATACTGGAAGGATTGCCGTACTCCTCCTGCAAAAAGGGGAGCATGGTTTCCAGCACTTCTTTCGCCACGCCTGTGGTGGCGTTGTTGTCAAGGTAAACGAACATTATTGTTGGCAGCAGGGGTGACTGTTCACGCGGTCTATGATCTCTTTGATCTCTTCTTTGCAGCTTCCGCAGGCGCCGCCGGCCTTGGTGTAGGCTGTCACTTCCTCAACGGTCGTGAGATGGTTTTCCCTGACGACTTTCTCGATGAGCTTATCCGTTACGGCAAAGCATTTGCAGACGAGCTTGCCTTCCAATTCTTCCTTTTCCTCGGGCTTGATGCCGCGGTAGTCGTTGATGGCGGCTTCCAGGGCTTCGCTGCCCATGACGGAGCAGTGGAACTTGGCCTGGGGCAGTCCGCCCAGTTCCTCCACGATGTCCTTGTTGGTTATTTTCAAAGCCTCGTCGATGGTCTTGCCGATGACCATTTCCGTCAGGATACTGGCTGAGGCGATGGCGCTGGCGCAGCCGAAGGTCTTGAAGGTGGCTTTCTCTATGACTTCTGTTTCAGGATCTATTTTAAGATAGAGATACATGACGTCGCCGCAGGCCATCGAGCCGACTTTCCCGATGCCGTTGGCGTCGGAGAGCTCACCCATGTTGCGGGGGTTGCGGAAATAATCCATCACTTTGTCGCTATAGTCCCACATATTTTTTTTCGTTTTTCGGTTCGTTTCGCTAAATGTTTTTCAAGCTTATTTTACTATAAATCAATTTCCTGTTTTCAAACCGAGCCGGCGGTTCCTGGCGGAATTCAGGCGCTCGTTGAACTCGTTGAAGATGGAATTAGGCACGCTTCTTTTCGGGAAGATCGTAGCGTATTCGCCCCAGTTGGCCGGCTCCTGGGTGAAGAGATCCTGATAGACAGGCTCCAGATTGGCGCGGGAAATGGGGAAGGCGTCCCTCTGGCAGCTGAAGCTCCAAAAGAGATGGTTCTGATAATCGTCCTTCCTGTCCGCGTTGTAGAGGTAAATGGAGAGATCATAGCGCTCATAAAGCAGGCTCTCCTTGTATTCAAAGCCCACCAGGAAAGTATAGTCTATGAGGGAGGTGTCCTCCTTGAGGTCTTCCTGGGTGACCAGGACGTAGCCGTGGTCGGTGAGGTATTTGCTCGTCATGCCCTGGATGAGGTCGGAGACGCCCCTGTCGTCGCTTTCCTTCATAGGCAGGAAGCAGAAGCCCACGTAGTTGCTGGGGCTGATGGCCAGACTTTCCTCCACGGTGAAATCGTTGTACTCCGTGCTGAAAAAGTAAGTGTTGCCGGTGGGCGGATGCTTGTAGATGCAGCCGCAGTTGAAAAACAGGGCGGCGGCGCAGAGCAGCAGTAAAATAAGGGTCTTGGGTCCGGTCATAGATCCTCCTCGCAGGGCTTGATGTCTATTAGCTGCAGTTCGATGGTCTTGCTGTTGCGGTATTCGTTTATGTAAGGATAAACCACCATGTCGAATTTCGGCAGTGATTCTATTTCGTACAGCCTGTCGCTCCAGTTGAAAGCGAAGACCTGGCGATAGACGCCGTCCTGGGCCACGGTGAACTTCAGATGTTTGCTTTTAATGATCTGGGGCTCGTCCGCCAGCCTGACGCCCTTGACAAGGAACATCGGCTCGGGATTGCCGGCGCCGTGGGGCTCGCACATTTTCAGAAGTTCGACGAGTTCCTCGTTGAGGTCGTCCAGTTTGACCTCGGCGTCTATTTCAAGCTTTATTTGGGGCGGTTCGCCGGTGTGGCATTCCAGCGCCAGTTTGTTCAGCTCCTCCCTGAGTTTGTCGATGTTTTCCGTTTTGACGGAAAGTCCGGCGGCGATGCGGTGGCCGCCGTAAGCCTCCAGGAGATCTCCGCAGCGCCTGAGGGCGTCGAACATGTGGAAGCTGCCGCAGCTGCGGCAGGAGCCTTTTCCCACGCCGCCCTGAATGGCGATGATGACGGTGGGAAGCCCGTAGCGCTCGACCATTCTGGAAGCCACGATGCCGATGACGCCGGGATTCCAGTTCTCTCCGGCCACGACGATGACATGGGGCCCTTCGGGGTAGATGAGGGGCAGGCTGCCGGGAGTTTTGGAAAGGTTGGCGATCTCAAGGGGAAGCGTTTTCTCAAACGCGGCCTGGGCTTTGCGGAAGGTTTCTTTTTCGATCTTCTGGCGCTCTTTGTTGGCTTCCTCCAGTTCGTCCACCAAAACCTCGCCCATGGCGGCGTCTTTCGTGAGCATCAGCTCCACGGCGCTGGAAGCGTCGTTGACGCGTCCCGGAGCGTTCAGGCGGGGAGCCAGGGAGAAGGTCACGTCCTTGACGTCGCAGTTCAGGGAGCGGGTCTTCTCCATCAGCTTCTTGAGGCCGGGCCTTGCTGTGTCCCTGAGGGCTGCCAGGCCGAATTTCACGAAAACGCGGTTCTGGCCGTAAAGGGGAACGACGTCCGCGATGGTCCCGAGGGCCACGAGGTCCAGGTATTCCTTCAGCCTTATGTTTGCGGCTCTTTTGATGTTGCTTTCTCCGGCTCTTTTAATGAGGCACCAGCAGAGCATGAAAGCGACTCCCACGCCGGCCAGGTTGTAGTAGCCGATGTCCTCCGTCGTTCCGGAGCCCAGCTCGATCTTTGGGTTTATGACGGAATAGGCGGCGGGCAGAAGGAAGGCTTTCATGCCGTTGATCATGAAGAGATCAGCCTGGGGGTCGAACTTCGGTTCGTGATGGTCCGTTATGATGACGTCCACATGGTTTCTCTTCAGGGTCTCGACTTCCTCGATGGCGTTTATGCCGCAGTCCACCGTTATGAGAAGTTTGTAGCCCCGGGAGGCCAGATCCTCGGCGCTTTTCTGGCTTAATCCGTAGCCGTCCGACAGGCGTTTCGGGATAAAATAATCCACTTCTCCGCCAAGGTCGCGGATAACTTCAGTCACAAGGGCCGTGGAGGTGACGCCGTCCACATCATAGTCACCATAGACGATGATCTTTTCGCCTTTTTTTATAGCCGAGAGTATGCGGTCGGCGGCGTTGCAGAGGATCGGGTCCTCTATTTTGCGCTGCGGCAGATTGGAAAGCGAGCAGTGAAGGAAGTCCTCGACTGCTGAAACTTCGTACAAGCCGCGGTTGCACATTACTTTTGCGAACGCAGCGGGGTATACCTCGGAAAGATGTTTAGTGATTATTGAATCGGTGTCTTTAATTTCCCATGCCGTCCCCTGGTGTATCTTGGGCAGCTTGTGCAAAGTTTTCCTTTTGGTTTAACATTATTCTTTTCTTGATTTGTCATTAAATTTATTATACCATAAAATAAATTAATGAAAAGGTCTGTTTTTAATGGCGAGAGCATATAATTTTTGCGCCGGTCCGGCCATGCTGCCGGAGGAAGTGCTTCTGAAAGCCCAAAGCGAACTGACAGATTACGCTTCCAGCGGCATGTCCGTGATGGAATTGAGCCACCGCTCGGACGCTTTCAAGGACATTCTGTCCGAGGCCGAGGAGCGGGTGCGCCGCCTTGCCTCCATCCCTGACGATTACTGCGTGCTTTTCCTTCAGGGAGGAGCCAGCCTGCAGTTCCCAATGGTTCCCATGAACCTCGGGAAAGGCGCCTATGTCATCACCGGGCGCTGGGCCGCCAAGGCCTTCGAGGCCGCCAAAATCCAGGGGAGGGGAGAGGCGTTCGCCGGCAGCGCCGACCGCAATTTCGAGTATATTCCGAAGATCGATCCCTCGGAGATCCCCAACGACGCTGATTTCGTGCACATCTGCGACAACAACACGCTTTACGGCACAAGATTCTTCAAGATACCGGAGACCGGCGGGAAGCCTTTGGTTTCCGACATGTCCTCCTGCATCCTTTCCGCACCCTTCGACGTGACGAAATACGGGCTCATATACGCCGGAGCCCAGAAGAACATCGGTCCGGCGGGCTTGTGCCTTGTCATAATGAAAAAGGCGCTGATCCCCGAAGATCTGCCAGACAGCGTTCCTCTGATGCTGAGATACAGGACTTATTACGAGCACGGCTCCCTTTACAACACGCCGCCGACCTTCGCCGTTTACATCGCCAATCTGGTCTTCCGGTGGCTGGAGGAAAAGGGCGGGCTTGCGGCTATGGAGGAGCTCAACAAAGAGAAAGCCAAGCTTCTTTACAACGCCATAGACGAGTCCGCGCTTTATCTGAACAAAGTCTCGCCCCGGGACCGCTCCTTCATGAACGTACCCTTCAGACTCCGCAACCGGGATCTGGAGCCCCTGTTTGTTTCCGAGGCTGAGAAGAGGGGGCTTACGAACCTGAAGGGCCACTGGTCCGTCGGAGGGATAAGGGCCAGCATCTACAACGCCATGCCCGTTGAAGGCGTGAAGGCGCTCGTTGATTTCATGCATGAATTTGAAAGAAACTACATTTAGCTTAAGGAGAAGAAATGAAGAGATTACCCGTCGCGCTGCAGCTTTATTCCGTGAGAGAGGATTGCCAAAAGGATTTTCCCGGCGTTTTGAAAGCCGTGAAGAAAATGGGGTACGACGGCGTTGAGCTGGCGGGTTTCAACGGGATGAACATTGCCGATCTCAACGCCATAACCAAGGATCTCAATTTGAAGATCATTTCCGCCCACGTGGACCGCGCCGAGCTTATAAAGGATCCCCTGAGAAGCGCGGAGATCTACGAGGCCCTGGGCTGCGAATATGTCGCTTATCCCTGGTCCGGTTTCGATGAGCTTCCCGGGGGAGAAAAATATCCGGAGTTTTTAGAGAGCACTAAAAAGATCGCCCGTTCCCTGAAGGTCCGGGGCATCAGCCTCCTTTATCACAACCACGACCATGAACTGAAACTGCACGAGGGGCAGACGCTTCTGGACAACATTCTTTTCGACCTTGGGCCCGAAGTCATCAAACTGGAACTGGACCTCTGCTGGTGCAAGGTCGGCGGTTTCGAACCCGCCCAGTTCCTGCGCGACCATAAAGGCAAAGTGCCCCTGGTCCATTTCAAGGATTACACGGGCAGCAGGGAAGAGAATAATTTCGCCTTCGCGCCGCTGGGCATGGGCTGCCAGGACGTCGGCGAACTTCTGGTGGCCTCAGCCAACTGCGGCGCCGAATGGATCGTGGTGGAGCAGGACGAGCCGTCGACGGGGCTCTCCGCCTTGGAGTGCGCCGAAAAGAGCGTCAAAACTCTTGAAGAACTGCAGAAATGAAAAAGATCTTTTCGGAATTCAAAAGCGTTTTCCTGAGGCACGCCATCGGGCTGCCTCTGACGGCGCTCTTTTCCACGGCGCTCAGCGCCTCCCTGCCCTTCCTCAGGTGGCCCCTTCACACAGCTTTCTTTTGCGCCATGCTGAGGGAGAAAAAGGTTGCGGAACATTTCCCGAATCTCTTTTTCTCCGCGCTCGTTAAGCACGCGCCGTTCTTCCTGATCTGGGTCTTTCTGATCCTTCCGGCCCTTCTGATCGTGCACTTCGTTTCCGGCGGCATGACGGTCGTCATCGGCGGGACTATGCTTACCTGGGTGTTGTCCTACGTTGCTATTGCCTTTTTCGTATTCTTTTTCCTGATGCATCCCCTGGCCTTTTACCTTGCCTATTCCTGGGAGATCGAGGAGAAAGGTTTTTTAAGCGACCTGAAGCTTTTGCTTTCTTACCTCGCGCACTACTTCAGGAGGCCTTTCGCGCATCTTTTTTTCACTCTGAAGTGCTACCTTGTTTATCTTTCAGGTATTGTTTGCGTCGCTCTGTTTTGCGTAGCCGTCCCCTCTGTTTTGCTTTTTCCCTTCATTTACCTCATCAACTCCCGCGCAGAGTGGTACCGCGCGGGTATGGTAGGCACATTCTCCATTGTCCTGCTGGGATTGGGCTTCGTTTTTTTCCTGATCGTTTTCCTTTTGTACGCCTGCCCCTTCCTGTCTTTCGTAACGCTCAGGTTTTACGAACCTCTGGCCCCGGATAGCAAAAAGGAAGCCGAATACTATGTTTCGGACGAACCGGAGGAGCCGGCCGCGGCCGCGGTTGCTGAGGCGGAGCTTAAATATTGGAAGCTGACGGTGGGCTACGACGGGACCAGGTTCTGCGGCTGGCAGATCCAGCCGGGAGTGAGGACCGTACAGGGAGAACTGGAGGCGGCTTTGAAAAGACTTTTAAGGGAAAACGTGACGATAACGGCGGCCAGCCGCACGGATTCCGGCGTCCACGCTCTTGGGCAGACCGTGAATTTTTCCACCGCAAAAGACATCCCGCCTGAAAAACTTCTGAGGGCGCTCAACACTTATACTCCAGACGACGTCACCGTCTCCAAGATAGAAGCCGTTGACAAGGATTTCCACAGCACCTTCAGTTCCTGCGGCAAACATTACCGCTACACCGTCTGGACAGGCGAGGCGGACGACGTCATGACCAGGAACTTCCATCTTCTGCTGCGCCGGAACCTCGATATGGACGCCATGCGGGAAGCGGCCGCTTTTTTTATCGGGGAAAAGGAATACAAGGGGCTTCAGGTTAAGTCCGGTAAGCCAGAGGAAGCCACGGTGCGCAAGGTGACCGCCGTTGAAGTGGCCCGGGAAGGCGACAAGCTGACCATCGACATTTGGGGCAAGGGTTTCATGTACAAGCAGGTCCGCTCCATGGCGGGGCTTTTGCTGGCCGTGGGCGAAGGCCGGGTAAAGCCAAATGAGACCGAAGGCCTTATGAGCGGAAGATCAGGCGTCAGAAAGACCGAGGTTGCTCCGCCCCAGGGCTTGTGCCTGGTGAAGGTTTATTACGACCAGGAAGAGTTTGACCGGAGGAGCTGACTGTGAAAGTTTTCCTTGCTTCCATAATTCCCTCCAAACTCTGCGGAAAACTTTTCCGCTGGTTCGCTACCAGGAAATGGCCTTTTCTCATCAGGCGTTTCAAACGCGCTTACGCCATCGACGAATCTCTGGCTGTCGTTCCGGAGGACGGCTTCCCGACGCTCCTGGACTTTTTCCTGAGGGAGCCGAAACCAGAGGCGCGGCCGACCGATCCCGACCTTGACAAACTTCTGACGCCCACGGAATCTCTCGTTTCCCAAATCGGGAACGTCAGCGCGGATGAATTCATGGTCGTGAAAGGGGAGTCCTGCAGGCTGACAGATTTGGCGAAGATCGACTGCTCCCCATACGAGGGCGGTCTCTACGCCGTTCTGTATCTTTCGCCCGCAGACTTCCACCGCATCTACGCCCCGGCGGACGCCAAACTCATATACTCGAAACTTGAACTCGGCGCCAAGAAGCCTGTTTTCCCCAGTTATGTGAAAAAGCATCCCGACGTCTTCGTGACCAACCAGCGGGAAGTGATGGAGTTCGACACCGGAAAGGGGCGCTTTCTCATGGCTGCGGTCGGCGCTTTGAACGTAGGCGCCATCACGACGAAGTTCGAAGAAGGAGAGCCTTTCGAAGCCAAAAGAGGAACCGAGATCGCGGCCTTCGAGTTCGGCTCCACGGTTGTCATCGCTTTTGAAAAGGGCCGCTTCGCGCTGTGCGAAGAAGCGGAACAAGGAAGCAAGATAAGGCTGGGGGAAAGCCTGGCCCGTTTTCTTGGGTAAGCCCCCTTGACAAAAGAAGATATTTTAGAGTATTATATGGACGCTCAAACTGTGATCTAAAAGTTTGGGCGGATATTTGAAAGAACAATGCGCCAAGGCAGCTCTATATTTAGGCAAAAAAGGAGGTGATGTGTCAGTTAACAACGAGCCGTGGGTTGCCATTTGCGGCGAAAGCAAGATATAAATGGAGGATCCTTTTGGATCTTTTTAGTCCAGTCCTTTGGCTGATCCAAGTAGGCTGCGCGGTCGGGGAGTTTCCGCAAAACGGAATGAAAAGTGACCGGGGCCGAAAAACGGTCAAAAGAAGGAAAAGGGGACAAGACTTATGAATAACGATACTATTGTGATCAGCGGCGACATCAAAGTCAACTTCTGATCTTGAGAATCGACCTCCCGGATAGGGAGGTCTTTTTTTTATGCCTTTTTCAAAAGATCCGAGCGCTTTTTTGGTATCATATTAGGATAACCAATTACATATTAGACTTACTATGAAAAAACTTTTTCTTTTTGCGCTGGCGGCCTTCGCTTTGACCGCCTGCAAGAGCGCCCCGAAGGGCGAAAGCGCCCCCACCGCTTCTCAAGCTCCCTTCAAAGTCGGCATCCAGCTCTATTCTCTGAGAGGGGACTGTGAAAAAGACCTGGAAGGCGTCCTGAAAGCCCTTGGAGAAGACGGCTACGACGGCGTGGAACTGGCCGGCTTCTACCAGTACACTCCGGAAGAGTTCAAGAAACTCTGCGACAAATACGGGCTCAGGATCATCTCCGCCCACGTGGGCAGGGACGAATTGATAAAGGACCCTGAAGGCCAGGCGAAGCTTTACGCTTCCTTGGGCTGCAAATACATCGCGCTCCCTTGGGCCGACCGCAAGATGGATCTGCCGGCCGCCCCGGGATACAATTTCTATCTGGACGATCTCAGGAAGATCGCTGAAGCCTGCCGGAAAGAAGGCCTCCAGCTTTTGTACCACAGCCATGATTTCGAGTTTGAAAATTACAAAGGCAAGGATCTCATCGACACGCTTCTGGACGACTGCGGAAAGGACGTGCTGAAGTCCGAACTGGACACCTGCTGGTGCCACGTGGCCGGAACCGATCCCAGCGTGTTCTTAAAGGAGCACAAGGGCCTCTGCCCGGTGGTGCACTTCAAGGATTACGTGGGAACTCCTGGCGGCAATATGTACGCCCTTATAGGAAAGGTTGACAAGGGCGGGGATAAGAGCGAGACTTTCGAGTACCGTCCCGTGGGCGACGGCAAGCTTGATCTTGTGGATATGCTCAAGGCCGCCAAGGAGAGCGGCTCCAAGTGGATAATCGTTGAACAGGACGAACCCAGCGAAGGCAAGACGACTTTGGAGTGCGCCAAAAAGAGTATAAAGAACGTCAGGAAAGCCTTCAAGAAACTTTGAATCAATTAATCAACTCCCAATCATAAATTCGTGAAAAAATACCTACTTCTGATCTGCGCGGCGATCTTAGTCTCCGCCTGCTCCTACAACCCTTACAACGACAACTATTACCGTTCCCAGAACAGCCCCACCCACGTCGGCAGCACCGTCGACCATCCCGAGCTCATAGACTGCGAGGACTCTTCGGAACAGCTTCTGTACCGCATTTACACCGGCAAAGGCTACGACCCAATAGGACACGCCGCCTTCACGCATGACAAGAGCTTCATGAAAGACAATCTCAGCGAGCTTTATGAAAAGGCTGTGGAAGTCAAAGCCGACATCGTCACCTATACTGTCAAGAAGGTCAGCACCCTGCACGAGAAAGAATCGCACAAGGTCGATCTTTACGAATACCGCGCCATCTTCTGGCAGAAAAGCGAATACACTCCGAGATTAGGCGGCGAATGCCGCAGCCTTACCGATGAGGAAGCGACCAGATACGGCGTGAACGGCATTCTGGTGACGGCCATCCTTCCCAACGGCGCCGGCTTCAAGGGCGACGTGAGAGTGGGCGACATCATCACCTATGTCAACGGCCAGCAGATGGCGAGTCTGCAGATCTTCCGCGACGCCATCACCCGCTACAGCGGCAAGACCGTGACCGTGACGGTCTTGAGAAACGGCCAGAGCGTCGACACCATCGTCAAATTAGACCCCGTCATGTAATGCTTAAGATAGGCTGTCATCTTTCCTCCGCCGGAGGGTACATGGCCATGCTTGGGGACGCGGTCTCCATCAAGGCCTCCACCTTCCAGTTTTTCACCAGGAATCCTCGGGGCGGAAGCGCCAAAGCCAGGGACCTTATGGATGAGAGGAATTTTGTCAACGCCAGGAAAGAAGCCGGGATCGAAGCTATATTGGCCCACGCTCCCTACACCCTGAATCCCTGTTCGGCGGATCCCGCCGTCAGGGATTTTGCTTTCCGCGTCATGGCGGACGATATGGAAAGACTGGAGGGCGTTCCAGGAAGTTTATACGTCTTCCATCCCGGCAGCCACGTGGGGCAGGGGATAGAGAAAGGCATCGAACTGATAGCGGAATTCCTGAACAAGATCCTGAAGCCCGAGCAAGCGACTTTTGTCATGCTTGAGACCATGGCGGGCAAAGGCAGCGAAGTTGGTTCGCGCTTCGAGGAATTGCGGGCGATAATCGACTCGGTCAGCGTTAAGGAAAAACTGGGCGTCTGCCTGGACACCTGTCATATAAGCGACGCCGGCTACGACATCATTAATGATCTTGACGGAGTACTGAAACATTTTGATTCCGTCATCGGCTTGGAAAGGCTTCGCGCAATTCACATCAACGACAGCAAGAACCCTCTTGGCTCGCACAAGGACCGCCACGCCCCGATAGGCGAGGGAACGCTGGGAATGGAAACATTCCGAACGGTAGTAAATCATCCGGCTCTTAAAGAGCTGCCTTTCTTTTTGGAGACGCCCCAGGATCTCGAGGGCTACGGCCGCGAGATCGCTTTGCTGCGCTCGCTGTAAGGATCACCGAAAATCTTCTTCGTAGAAGACCTGGCAGAAAAGCTTCAGGGGACACAGTCCGGTGATCTTCACGTTTGCCCTGCCCTTGGCGTTCACCTTGATACTGAAGGTGTTGAAATCCATCTCGCCCTTGTAGACGTAGTTCTTGCCTTTTTTGGTCAGCGGGAAGGAATGGACGTTGATGTCATTGTATGAGGCCTTGAAATTGTAAAGGTCGGCATCTTCGGGCGGGCCGTAGGAGACTGTTCCGCTCATGGAGACGGTCTCTTTCTCAGGATCGACGACATACTCGTCCTGAAGGGAGTCGCAAGTGAAGGCGAAGCCGGTCTTGGGTCCGTTCAGCTTGTAGATGAGTTTCCCGTTCTTCGGGGTGTAGGTCACCTGGAAATCGTCGCCCTTCTTGGTGATCTTATTCCCGTGCCAGACGGCGTCGAGGATGGGTCCGACCTCGCTGACATAAAGGTAAAAGTTGTCGCCTTCGCTTATGGCTTTCCAGACTTTGCCGGAGACGTCAGCCTTAAGATTGATCGTCTGCTTGCACTTTGAGAATTCCAGGTAATCGGCGAAATCGTCAAGATCGGCCAGCAGCGCGGATGAAAAGGACATAAGAACGAGAAGCAAAAAGACTTTTTTCATAGGAAATATCCTTTGGTTGGATTCTTACTAATGTTATCAAAAATCTGTTTCCTGATAAAGCGGACGGTTTGGTTTCCACGATTGTTTTAAACCCGGTTTTTTGGTATCATCTCTTAATAATATTTTTTTATCAATCAACCTTAAGTTAACCTTTACAAAGGAAAATTATGGCTACCACCAAAAAAGCTGCTTCCGCTAAGAAGTGCCCGAAGTACGTCTATACTTTCGGCGCCGGCAAGGCGGAAGGTAACAAAGACATGAAGAACCTCCTCGGCGGCAAAGGCGCGAACCTTGCTGAAATGTGCTCCATCGGCCTGCCCGTTCCCGGCGGTTTCACTGTCACCACTGAATGCTGCACCGCTTATTTTGAAAACAAGGGCAAGTACCCCTCCTGCCTGGCCGCTCAGGTCAAAGACGCCGTTGCCAAGATGGAAAAAGTCATGGGCAAGAAGTTCGGCGACAAGAAGAATCCTCTTCTCGTTTCCTGCCGTTCCGGCGCCCGCCAGTCCATGCCCGGCATGATGGAGACCGTCCTTAACGTCGGTCTCTGCACCGAGACGATCCCCGGCCTCATCGCCAAGACCAACGAGCGTTTCGTTTACGACGCCTACCGCCGCCTGATCACCATGTACGCTGACGTCGTCATGGAAAAGGCCGAGGGCATCGAGCCCGCCGACGGCGAAGGCATCCGCCGCCAGCTGGAAGGCATCATGGACGCCCTGAAAGCCAAGAAAGGCTACAAGAGCGACACGGATCTGACCTCTGAAGATCTGCAGTACCTCTGCAAAGAATATAAAGCCAAGATCAAAAAAGTCCTGGGCAAAGAGTTCCCCGACACCGCGGAAGCTCAGCTCTGGGGCGGCATCGGCGCCGTCTTCAAATCCTGGAACGGCAAACGCGCCATCGCTTACCGCCGCATTGAAGGCATCCCCGACGATTGGGGCACCGCCGTCAACGTGCAGGCCATGGTCTTCGGCAACATGGGCGAAACTTCCGCCACCGGCGTCGCTTTCTCCCGCAATCCGGCCACCGGCGAACACAAGTTCTACGGTGAATGGCTCATAAACGCCCAGGGCGAAGACGTGGTCGCGGGCATCCGCACCCCGAACCCCCTGAACAAGGCCACCAAGAACGAACAGAACAAGCACATGAAGTCCCTCGAGGAAGCCATGCCGGCCGTTTACAAACAGCTCGACGGCATCCAGAAGAAGCTCGAGAAGCACTATCATGATATGCAGGACATCGAATTCACCATCGAAGACAAGCAGCTCTGGATGCTCCAGTGCCGCGTCGGCAAACGCACCGGTATGGCCGCTCTCAACATGGCCATCGATATGGTTAAAGAAAAACTGATCGACGAGAAAGAAGCCGTCATGCGTTTGAAACCCTCCCAGCTCGATGAACTTCTGCACCCCATTCTGAATCCTGCCGAAGAAAAGAAGGCGACCGTCATCGCCAAAGGCCTGCCCGCCGGTCCCGGCGGCGCCGTCGGCAAGATCTACTTCACGGCTGAAGCCGCTTGCGAAGCCGTCAAGAAGAACCCCAAGCAGCCCGTCATCCTCGTCCGTGAAGAGACGAACCCCGAGGACGTCGAAGGCATGCGCGTGGCCGCCGGTATCCTTACCGGCCGCGGCGGCATGACATCCCACGCCGCTCTGGTGGCCCGCGGCTGGGGCAAGTGCTGCATCGTCGGCTGCTCCGACATTGATGTCAACACCTCCGCCAAGACCATGAAAGTCGCCGGCAAGACCTTCAAGGAAGGCGACGTCATCAGCTTGAACGGCTCCAAGGGCTATGTTTACGGCACTGAAGTCAAGACCATGGACGCTTCCGAGAATCCTTCTCTCCAGAAGTTCATGAAGCTGGTTGACAAGAACCGCAAGATGAAGATCAGGACCAACGCCGACAACCCCGCCGACGCTCTCCAGGCCCTGAAGTTCGGCGCCGAAGGCATCGGCCTTTTCAGAACCGAGCACATGTTCTACGGCAAGAACTCCGAGAAACCCTTATTCCTGCTCCGCCAGATGATCCTGGCCAAGGGCGTCAAGGAAAGAGAAGCGATCCTTGCCAAGCTGGGCGTTTACGTCAAAGCCAGTGTCAAGGACACCCTGAAAGTCATGAACGGCAAACCGGTCGTCTTCCGTCTGCTGGATCCGCCTCTGCATGAATTCGTCCCGCAGGACGAGGCCAAGCAGAAAGAGCTGGCCAAGGCCCTGAAGATCGACGTCAAGGAAGTCCGCGAGCGCGGCGAAGGCCTCCACGAGGTCAACCCCATGATGGGTCACCGCGGCGTCCGACTGGGCGTCACTTATCCGGAAGTAAGTAAGATGCAGTTCAAGGCCATCTTCGAAGCCACCGCTGAACTTCACAAGGAAGGCTTCAATCCGAAACCCGAGATCATGGTCCCCGTGACCTGCTCCGTCAACGAACTGAAGTTCCAGAAGAAGCTTTGCGACGAGGTCTTCGAGGAAGTCAAGAAGGCCACCGGCGACAAGAAGCTCTCCTATATGTTCGGCACGATGATCGAAATTCCGAGAGCCGCTCTGCTGGCCGACGAAATGGCTGAAGTGGCCGAATTCTTCTCTTTCGGCACCAACGACATGACCCAGATGGGCTTCGGCTTCTCCAGAGACGACATCGGCGCCTTCATGGGCGACTATCTGGATAAGAAGATCCTGCCCGCCGACCCGTTCCAGACCCTGGACCAGGACGGCATCGGCCAGCTCGTTCAGATCGGCACCATGTTGGGCCGCGACACGCGCCCCAATTTGGAAGTCGGTATCTGCGGCGAGCACGGCGGCGACGCCGAAAGCGTGAAGTTCTGCTACTTCAACGGTCTCGACTACGTCAGCTGCAGCCCCTTCCGCGTTCCTATCGCCCGCTTGGCCGCCGCTCAGGCCGCCATCGAGGAAGAAAGGGCCGCCAAGAAGTGCAAATGCGGCAAATGCAAATAATCGTTTGATCAAAAATGTTTGCTTGAATTCCATAATTTAGGGATGCCCCGCGACGGGGCATCCCTAAAAACCCCCAAGAGGTGAAAAATGAAAGCCCTGAATCTTTTGCTTCTCGCAGCCGCCGCGGCTTTGGTCTTCGGCTGCACGACCGTCAAGGAAGAGCAGGAATCCGCTCCGGAACCCGCTCAGATCGAAGAAACGGCGGAAGCCGCCGCTCAGAACGAGCAGCCGGCGGTTCCTTCTGTCCGTCACGAGAACGGCACTCTTGTCATCGACATGGTGGAAGTCCAGTAAAGACTCAAAAGTTTTTGCAAAGGAAAAAGCAGGCTCATACGAGCCTGCTTTTTAATTTGATCGTTTTAGAAGTTTTGCAGAATCTGCCGCGCATCACTTATTCCATGAGCCTGACAGCATTTTTTCGATGCTCCTGAGTTTCGGGAAACTTTTGCCTTCCTCTATTTCCCAAATATTGTCGAAATCCCAATCGCGGTAATTCTGCTTTGTCATAAGCCTGCTGTTGGAGGTTCCCGAGTGATACTTCGGGTCGTCCCTAAGGTTGTCCTTGCTGTAAAAAGAATTTATGATATTTTTGGAATCTCCGAAAATGTGCATCATATCCCAGTTTTTGTAACCGTTCATTTTTGTCAGGATCAGGCATCTGTCCAGATAAGCTGTTCCGCTTGACACGCAGTAAATATCCGTCGGCCCGATCTTCCTGGGATCGCCGACTCTCCTGAGGACGCCGTTGCCGCCCGCAGCCATTCCGTTGCTTTGGACGGGAGCGTAGTTGTCTTTGAATTCTCCCAGGCAGCGGCAATTCTTGAAAAACACGTTGTCGGCTTTCATTATGAAACCGGCGGCCTGACAGTAGCGGTTTTTGAATTCAATGTCAGTCTCGCAGTTTAAAAAGACGGAGTTCTTGCCCAAACTGGCATAGCCGGAGGCGACGCCTTCGCTTTCCAACCTTCCCGACAAATACACGTTCTCTATTCTGCATTCGCTTACGGAAGCGGCAAGACCGGCGGCGGAACTCTTTCCGTCGAAGGAAAAATTAACGAGGGCCAGATTTTTAACCGTCGTCGGCTTTTCAAGGCGGACCATGGCGTCGGACAATTCCTGATTGAATCTGTTGGTCACGAGAACATAGCTTATGAGATCAGCGGAGCCTATTTTGGAGAAAAGCGTGGCGCAGAGATCTTTCCTGTCTATGTAAAGGTTTGAGATCGTGTGCCCGCCGCCGTCGAAATGGCCTATGAAGGCGTGTGCTTGATAAACGTTCGCGTTATTAATGTTATTTCGCGTTTGCGTCCATCCGATGGGAAGAAAGCCTTTGCCGTTGTCCCAGGATCTTGTCTCGGAGGCGTCTATGTCGGCGGTCATGAGAAAATGCTTTCCGCGGTTTTGGACCAGGTTTTCGCTCAGCCAGACCAGATGCTCGATCTTGCTGATGAGAAAAGGCTTTTCAGGGGTGCCAATACCCTCCGGAGTTTCCGGACGGTTGTCGGCGCAGACCGCGAGGGAAAAGAGAAAAATGATTTGAAATAGTAAAAGTTTTCGCATAAGCCCTCCGAAAGGGTTGATGTTTATGGCTTTTCTATTTTAGCAGAAAGAACGTTTCCTGTCAGAAATTAAAAAAACAGCTTATTTCGTGCTGTCGGCGTAGATGCTTTGGAGAACGCCCAGGGAGATCATGGTGCAGAGAAGAGAGGAGCCGCCGTAGGAAAAGAGGGGAAGGGGAACGCCGATGACCGGCATCATGCCGGTGCACATGCCCACGTTCATGATGACGTGGGTGGCGATAAGGACGGCGATGCCCGTCGCAACCGTGACGCCGAAAAGGTCACGGGCGCCGCGGGCGATCCTGAGGGCCGCCAGGATCAGGAAAAAGTAAAGGCATAGTAAAAGTACGGAGCCGATGAAGCCCCACTCCTCGCCGAAGACTGAGAAGATGAAATCCGTATGACGCTCGGGAAGGAAATTTAGCTTGCTCATGCGGGATTCCCCGTAGCCTCTGCCGAAGAGCATTCCGCTGCCGAGGGTCAATTTCGACATCAGGGCGTGATAGCCGTAGCCCCAGGGGTCCCTTTCCGGATGCCAGGTCAATAAGAAGCGCTGCTTCTGATAATTTTTCAGAAGGAACATCCAGACGGGCGGGAAAGCCGCCACTACGCCGAGAAAGGTAGTCAGTAGGAGGGAAAGTTTCGTGCCCGTCACAAGGAACATGGCGATCACCACCGGGAAAAAAGTCAGCATGGTCCCCAGGTCGGGCTGGAGAAGAATGAGAGCCATGGGGATCGCCAGGATGCCGAAGGACATCAGGTAATATTTCCAACTGTAACGGTGCTCCTCAAAATCGGAGAAATATCTTCCGAAAAGAAAAATGACGGCGATCTTGGTGAATTCCGAGGGCTGGATGCCGAAGGAGCCGAAGCCCAGCCAGGCTTTGGCGCCGTTGCGTTCCTGTCCGATTATCAAGACCGCCAGAAGCGTAAGCAGGGAGAAGCCGTAGATGATGGTGGCGTAATGGTGGAAGAAAAGGTAGGGAACAAGAGAGATGCCGATGGCAAAGACCACGCCCAGGGCGAGCCACATAAGCTGGCGGGAAACATAATCGGAATGGTAGCCGGAAGAGGCGCTGTAGATAGCCAGAACGCCCGCAATGCCCAGCAGAATGGCCGG
This sequence comes from bacterium, assembly GCA_017557885.1. Lineage (GTDB taxonomy): Bacteria > Auribacterota > UBA3054 > UBA3054 > UBA3054 > UBA3054. The sequence continues at coordinate 397,094 of JAFYXV010000007.1, forward strand.
GATCCAAAGAAAATAGCAGACGTGGTAATGGCGAAGATCCGTCATGCCTTCCTCACTTCTTTAAAGCGGCCCGGACGTATTTGCCTAAAATGTCGGTCTCGATGTTGAGGGGAGAGCCGACGCGGATATCTTTAAGTGTCGTATTGTTTAAGGTGGCCGGGATAATGTGCAGCGATATCTCAGGAACGACGCTCGCTATCGTCAGGCTGATGCCGTTGACCGCTATGAAGCCCTTTTCAACGCAGTAGGGGCTCAATTCAGGGGGGATCTGGAAGCGAAGCACCATGTCATCACCCTCGTAGTGAAAAGAGCGCACAGGGACGCAGCAGTCGATATGGCCCTGCACGAAATGTCCGCCCATCCTTGTCGCAGGAGTTACGGCTCTTTCAAGGTTGACCTTGCTTCCGTAACGGTAGGAGGAGGCGAAGGTGCGCTTTATGGTCTCCTCCTGAAGCTGGACGGTGAAGGAAGCGTCGCTTCTTTCAGTGACGGTGGTGCAGACGCCGTCTATGGCCACGCTGTCGCCCAAATTCAGAGTGGGGGCAATTTGAGGCGCGCTTACGGTGAGCTCAAGGACGCGGCCCGCTCTTTTCAGTTCAGTGACCTGCCCTATAGTCTCTACGATTCCTGTGAACATAAGTAGCTCAGGCACTTGGAAAGCGTTTCTTTCAGTTCCGGACGGGGAGAGATGATGTCTATCTGGCCGTGCTGCAAAAGGAACTCGGCGGTCTGGAACCCCTCCGGCAGGTCCTGGTGAGTCGTCTGCTTGATGACTCTGGCGCCGGCGAATCCGATCATGGCTTTCGGTTCGGCTATGATAAGGTCGCCTAAGGTGGCGAAACTGGCGGTGGTGCCGCCGTAGGTGGGGTTGGTCAGTATGACGACATAGGGGACGCCGGCGTTTTTCAGCTTACCGACCGCGGCGGCGGTCTTGGCCATCTGCATGAGCCCGACTATTCCTTCGTGCATTCTTACGCCGCCGGAGGCGGTGACCACCACCAGCGGGATCTTTTTCTCCAAAGCCAGCTCCGCCGCCCTGGTTATTTTTTCGCCCACGGCGGAGCCTATGGAGCCGCCCATGAAATCGAAGTTCATGACGGCCAGGACGATCTCGCGGCCGTCGATCCTGCCGACGCCGTATATGACGGCTTCGTTTTCGCCGGTCTTCGTCCTGGCGGCCTCCTGCTTTTCAGGGTAGGGAGTGCCGTCGTTGAATTCCAGGGGATCGGCGGAGACGAGATTCTCGTCTATCTCGACGAAGGAATCCTCGTCGGTGAGCATGCCGATGCGGTCGCGCACGGGAAGCTTGTAATGATGGCCGCATTTGGGGCAGACCTGAAGGGCTTCGCTAAGTTTTTTGCAATAAATTATCTCCCCGCAACCTTCGCATTTCGTCCAGAGACCGTCAGGCATGCATCTGCGTTTTTTACGCAAGCGAGAAAAACTGTTTGTCAATTGCTACCTCGGGAGAAGAGTGCCGAGGGCCGGACTCGAACCGGCACGTGCAAAAGCACAAGGGATTTTAAATCCCTGGCGTCTACCAATTCCGCCACTTCGGCATTTTAAGAAAAAAATTGGAGGCGGCGATCGGAATCGAACCGATGAATGAAGGTTTTGCAAACCTTTGCCTTAGCCACTTGGCTACACCGCCTTTTTTTAAGGAATTGTTCAGTTATACTATCAAAAGGCCCTTGATAAGTCAATCCGCCTTGGAGGAAACTTCCGGTTTGGAAGGGGCCGCCGGCTTGGGAGCCTTGGGGACTTTCGGCTTTTGCTGGATGCTCACTTCAATTTCCGAAGGGATGATCTTTTTCACGTTTCCCACCTTCGGCGGCAGGACTTTCACCGGCAGGGTATAGTCGGCGGGGGCCAGGTTGTTGACGTCCACATAGGGGCTGATGGATTTGGGATCGAAAGCCTCAGCGTCCTCCACCGGGACTTCCATGATAAGATCCACGGTGGCGGGCTGAAAGGTGACTTCCTTGTCGCCCTGGGGCGTTCCGAAACGGGCGATGGCAATTTTCTCAAGACTGACGACCTTCGGCTCGTGGCTTATCTCAAGCTTTACCGTCACGTGCCTGGTGTGGGCGTTCAGCTTTTCCGGCACGACCACGGAGCAGAGAGTGTCCAGATCCTTGTTGACGCCTTCCACGCTGAGTGTTTCCGTGGATAGGCTTTCCATTTTGCTAAGCAGTTCCTCCGGGCCTTTCACGGTTATAAAAGAAGGGGAGACGTTGGTCTGGGTTATGGCGTAGCCTTCCCCGGGCGTGCCCTTGATGTCCACCCGGATGGGCAGGCTGCGGTCTCCTATGGTGTCCACTACCGCCCTGAGACGCCTGGGATACACGTCCATCACGGTGAATTTGTCCTTGTCCGCGGAGGGCCCCATGTATTGGGCCATGGAGGGCTTTAGTTCCAGGGAGGGGATGACGTTCTGCTCTTTCTCGGCGGTGAAATCCAGGTAAAGGGCGAAGTCGCCGGGACGAACTTTGGCGCGGTCTATTTTGGCGCAGCGCACTGTCAGTTTCACCTGGTTGATCTCCTCGGTGGTGTTTGTGAGGCAGGTGAAGGCCGTGAATTTTTCCGGGTCGCTGACGTTGCAGACCACTTCCGCGTCCATCTGGAACTCTTCGGATCCGCTGACCTTGTAGCGGGCCCACAGGAAAATAGAGAGGCCGATGGAGATCATGATGACCATGGTCAGGCGGGTGCCTTTAAATTGATTGAGCTTGTTCATAGGCGAAAAATTTATTTCTCGTAGGTGAGATACGGTTCCAGTTCGTTTATAAGCGCCTGGATGCGTTCGGCGCCTTTGTCGTAGCTTTCGTTTTCAGTGATGGGGTCTGAGAAGCGAACGAAGGCCCAGCGGTCTCCCAGACCCTTGAAGACCAGGTCGAAGGTGGTCTTGAAGGGCAGCCACATGTAGCGCCTGGTGGCGTAAAGGATGGGGGAAGTTTTGTGCAGTTTGTGGTCGCACTGGTACCAGTAGATGATGGTCTCCCTGATGTTGGCCTGGATGAAACTCACGTCCATCCTGGCGGCGTCGAAGGAGGAGCTTCCCAGGGTCAGCGGGAAATCCACCGGCTCGTCGATAGTCCAGCCCTGGCTGGGGAAGCAGGCTTCCGGGGCGTGGATGGAATGGTGGTCCTTGTCGTTCTGGACTATGGCCAGCATGACGGCTTCCGGATGACGGTGGATCTGGATCGTCTGGATGAGGGCAAAATGGCGCAGCAGCTGAGCGGTCTGGAAGACGTGCATTTTTTCCTCGCCGGTCTGGGCGCTTTTGGTCTTGGCCACCAGGTTGGAACGCCAGAAGGAGGCGCTCGCCACAAGCTGGGTGGCGCCGAGCCCGTCGAAAGGCACTTCGGGAGAGATCTCGCCGATGGCTTTGTAGCGTTCCTCGTCGCTTGATTTCGGGGAAAAGAGTTTTTCCACGGTCTTCTCGTAGGAGGCGTAGAGCTCCTTGGGAAGATAATAGGAACGGAAATAGACCGTGTCCTCGGGCAGTTCCTTCAGTTCCAATTCGGAGACCGGGACCGGGACGCCCACCCTGGTCTCAGTTCTCAGGGGAATGTTTGTGATGATGGGAAGCATCCTGACTGAGATGCCCTCGCCGGTCACCATATAAGGAGTCGTCGCGTAAGCGAGCCCGGGGGTGTAGCGGATGTTCTCCTTGACTTTGCCAGCCAGGATGTAGGCCAGGAAGACGAGCGCGAAGACCACGAGGGCGTGCACGTAAACTTTGGCGTAGTAGGGAGAGGCCTGACCTTCGTCGCAGTCTTCCCTGACGTCCTCCTCCTTGGGGAGAGTCTCGCCTCTTTCCTTGGCTTCTTTCTCCGATTGCTTTTTCGCTTTGCGCTGGGCGGCCAGCTCCCTTTCTATTCCGGGCAGTCTCTCAAGTATGGCGCAGGCGACGAAGATCATGACGAAGCCCAGGGTATAGACGACCACTCCGGGATATTCGTGGAAGGCTCCGAAGGCCACCTTGCGGCCCCAGCCTTCCGAGAGATGAAGGGTGTGCTCAAGATAGGTGAAGAAGGAGCCGCAGTAGGCGATCAAGACGATCCTCAGGGAGTTGTTCAGGACCGCGATGGGGGCGATCAAAAGCACCATGACGACTCGCTTCCACCAGGTCTTCAAGTAGAAATAAGCCATCACCAGGCACAGGACGCTGGTCATTATAAGGGACTGGAGGCCGCTGCAGGGCGCCGCCACGTCGAACTGCACATCGGGAACGTTTACCAAAGAGACGTTGGTGCCCTGGCGCATAACCTGGATGCCCCAGAGGGAGCCTGTGAAATTGATGAAGCGGCAGGCCAGGTCGGTGGAAAGGATCCTCAGATGGGTGGAGATGATGCTGCTGCCCAATCCCCACTGCACGGAAAAGAGCATGATGAACAAAGGGAATATGGCGGCTTTGGCCATCTGCCAGCCGCCCAGATAAAGCAGGGTGGACCAGAAGCAGAAAAGGCAGAAGACCGTCTGGGCGGCGTTGAAATCCGCTCTTTTGAGCCCCAGGGTGCAGGTCAGGCCGAAAACCAGGAACACCAGGCCCAGGTAGCAGATTCGCTTTTGGGCTTTTTTCATGACTTTCCTGGCCGCGAACAAAAGATAGGCGCTGCCTAAAAAGATGATGAGGCCGTTGGAGTTGTAGCCGTGCTGGCTGTTCCAGCTCTGGTAGGTCCTCAGAAGGGGATAGTAGTAGAGGGCCAGCGCCGCCAGCGCCGCCGCGATGAGGGCGATGACGGTTATGGCTTTGCAGCGGCGGTTGCGGGCGTGCATCGCGCTGAAATCAGGCGCGTCTTGAAAATTGTTTTCTTCCATTATTTCGCGTTCTCAATCTCGTTTAAAATATCCTGCATGGCGGAGGCGGGGGAAGCCGCTTCGGTAATGGGACGCCCCACCACGATGTAGCTGGCGCCGTCATTTATCGCTTCGCTGGGGGTTTTGATCCTTTTCTGATCGCCCACAGCCGAGCCTTTCGGACGGATGCCCGGGGTGACGATAAGAAAGTCCGGCCCGCAGCATTCCCGGATGGCTTTTATTTCTTTCGGCGAGCAGACCACGCCGTCCACGCCGCTTTCACGGGCCAGCAGGGCCAGGCTTTTCACCTGTTCTATAACGCTTTTCCCGACGCCCAGTTCGTTCTGCAAAGTTTCCTCGTCGATGGAGGTCAGGACAGTCACCGCCAGGACTTTCGTCCGGGAGCCGGCTTCCTTTACGCCTTCCACGGCGGCTTTCAGCATGGCGCTTCCGCCGGAGGCGTGGACGGTAAGAAGCTCCGCTCCAAGAGTGCCGGCGTTCTTGGCGGCTTTCCTGACGGTGTTGGGGATGTCGTGCAGCTTAAGGTCCAGCATGACTTTGCCGCCGCCCGCGATCAGTTCCCGGACGATCTCCGGGCCGAAGCCCACGAACATTTCCAGGCCGAGTTTAAAGATGCCTCCGAAGGGGGCCAGCTGTTTAATTAGCGAGCGCATTGTTTCGCGGTCACTGACGTCAAGAGCGGTGATGACAGGGTTCATAATTTTTTCAAATATTCGTTTTGTTTAAAGTAAAGCTGCTGCTCCAGCATTCTGATCTTTTTTAGGTCCGCGCCCTTTAGAAGTGCGGCTTTCAGGGGATTGGAATATATGCCTTTCACTTCCATCGGCCTTTTGGCGTCGTAGTCTAGTTTCATGCTCGGCGCGTAGGGGACCATAGAGTCGGTGTAGGTAAGCATTTTCTCAATGAACTCGTTTTCAATCTTTACGCCGCAGGCCAGCGCGCCCTGCTGCGTTTCCAGCATCAGGTCTTTTATGAGTTTTCTGGTCTCCGGATCCTGCATTAGCTTGTCCGTGGAGGTGTCCATGACTACGGTCATGCCGTTGTAGGGGATGTTCCAGACTAATTTCCTCCAGCGCAGCGTCGGGAGGTCATCTTCAACGGAAGCCTCCACGCCGCAGGCGATGAAATCGTCTCTGACCTTTTCAAGCAGCTCGCAGGCCGCTTTGCTCTTTTTTAGCAGGGCGAAGCTGATGTGCCCGAAGTCGCAGTGCTTGATGTGCCCGGGAGCGACCTTAAAGGAGCAGATGAAGGCCGAAGCTCCGGCGATTGGAACGCCCGGCAGATCCGCGCTTAGCTCTTCCTCGAAAAGCAGCCCGTTCTGGACAAGGATGACGAGCGTTTTTTCCTTGAGGATGGGCTTCAGCATTTCAGGCAACAGATGGTTGGCGGTAGTCTTCAGGCAGACAAGCACGACGTCCGCTTTCGGCATGTCGCCCGTCTTGGCGTAAACTTCAGCATCTGGCAGCGCAAAGTCGCCGTTGCAGGACTCGATCGTGAGTCCCTGCCTTTTGACTTCCTCAAAGCCCGTCCTGACCTGGAAGCAGACGCGCCTGCCGCCGCGAGCGAGCATTCCGCCGTAGTAGCCGCCCAGAGCGCCGGTTCCGAGGACCGCGTATGTCAAATTCTTATTTTCCATAAAATAATAATCAGTATTTTTAATTATAACATTTTTCCAAGGCTTAAAAATGAAGCCTGCAAAAGCGCCGGAGAGCTTGCGCACAGGGAGGCCGCGCTGTCCCGGAGCGCAATTCATCCCGGGGTCTGTTCTCGTTGACTTGAAGCCTTAATCCTTGTATAATGAAATATTAATAATCAAATTTAGTATAAGGAGCAATATGGCCCGTAAGTTTACTCAGGAAGACATGCCCGGCGCGACCAACACCGTCACTGCGGCGGCGGAAGACAGTTCCAAGAAGAACTCCTCTTCCGTTTCCTGGTTTTATTGGTTTTCTCCCGTCAACTGGATCTCCGCGGTGCTAAGTTACGCCGTTTCGCTTTCCGTTTATATCTACACTCTCCAGCCCACCGTGGGATTGGAGGACTCCGGCGAACTCATAACCGCGGCCTACCGTCTTGGCGTCCCGCACCCGCCGGGATATCCTTTCTGGACCATCATGTCCAAGATCTTCTCCTCTTTGCCGATCGGTCACGACATCGCCTACAGGGTGAATCTCTGGTCCGCTTTCACGGGCGCTCTGGCCGCCGGCATGATCACTCTGATCATTACTAAGGCGGGCGAGCTCTTTTTCGACGATGAGGACGACGAGCTGCACAAGATGCACATCATTCCCTCCCTGGAGCGCTTCGGACTGACGCTTCCAAGATTCGTCAACTCTCTCTGCGGCATCGCCGCGGGCGTTCTTTTCGCCTTGACGCCGGGGACCTGGTCCCAGTGCACCATCACGGAAGTCTATTCCCTGAACGCCTTCTTCATGGTCTTGCTGATGCTGCTTTCCTTCATCCTGATGTTCAATCCGGAAAAGCGGGGCATCCTTTACGCCATGGCTTTTGTTTTCGGTTTCGCCAACACCAACCACTACACCGTTTTCGTCATGATAGGCGGCATGGCCTGGGCGGCTTACTGCGCCAAGCGGTCTGGGGCGGAATATCTGACCCTCTGCCTGAACGCGGTTTTCCTGCTCCTATTTTCCTGGGTGGTCTTCAACAAGATCACTTACAACGATACGCTGGTCAGGCTGACGCCCTTCTCCTTCGACGATATTTTGGGGAGAGGCAACTTTTTCCTGATGTTCATTCTGCCCTTCGTTGCCTATTGGATCATTTCCGACGTCATCAACAAAAAGTTCTTCGAATACGACGAGTGGGGAAAACTTCTGGGCTCATTTTTCCTGGGCTTGTGCATGTATTTTTGGCTGCCCATCGCCTCCGCCACCAACCCTCAGCTGAACTGGGGGCGCCCCCGCACCACCCAGGGCTTGTGGCACGCCATCTGCCGCGGCCAGTATGAGCAGCTGTCCTTCTCCAGAGGCATCAAGACTTTTATGCTGCAGTGCTGGTTCTATCTGAAGGACACCTGGGACCAGTATCCAATGACGCTTATCTTCGCTTTCCTGTGTCTGGTGACCATTCTGGTGGTGGCCAAGAAGGAGAAGCTTAGGAACTGGCTTATTTTCCTTCTGATCACGCTTTTGTGCTGCGGCATCGGCATGTGCTATCTGATGAACCCTAAGCTGGACGTCACCAGCCAGTACATTAACCGCGTCTTTTTCATCATGTCCCACGCCGCTTTGGCGGTTCTGGTCGGCACCGGTATGATCACCATCACCGCCGTGCTGCTTCCCATGGCGAAGAACGTGGGGGACAAGTGGCGCACCCTGGCTCTGGCGGTCGGTTCGGCCTTCCTGGCCTACGGCTTGTTTTTCGCTTTCGCGGTTCCCGTTGAAGCGGCTCATCCGGGAACTTTCAACAATTTCCTGATCAGCGCGGCGCTGCACAATCTGGGAGGCGCTTCCGTGGCGGTGGGCGTCTGCTACGGCGCCGTTTTTGCCCTGATCGGAATTTTCATTCTCCTGAGCGTGACTGTGCCCGGGAAGATGGGCTTGTGCGCCATCCTCATCGCGCTTTTGTGTTTCCTGACGCCTTTCATTACCGCCACGGAAAACTGGGGCGAGAACAACCAGCGCTATAAGAATTTCGGCTATATTTACGGCGAAGAGATCATGAAGATCTGCAAGCCGAACACGATCTATTACGGCGGCACCGACCCCGGACGTTTCGTGCCCATGTACATGATCAACGTGGACCGCTTCAGGGAAGACTGCTGGCTCATAACCCAGAACGGCCTGGCGGACGATTCCTACATGACGGTCCTGAGAGACCGCTACTGCGAGCCTCAGGTCGTCTGGGGCTGGGTGAGAGCCCTGCTGAAGCTTTTGAACGCCTCCAGGGAGGACCACAAGAAAGGCGTGGACACCATCTACATTCCCTCGGATTACGATTTCCAGCACTCCTTCGAGCTTTACTACCAGGACGTGGAGAGAAGAGCCAAGAGGGGAGAACCCATAGGCGAGGAAGTCAGCCTGGAAGGCGGCAAGATCAGCATCCGCGGCATCGAAGGCGTCATGCGCCTCAACTCCATTCTGACCAGGATGATCTACGACAGGAATATCAAGAAGCACCCCTTCTTCCTGGAGGAGAGCTACACCATCGAGTGGATGTATCCTTATCTCAAGCCAGCCGGCATCATAATGGAGCTGTGCGACCGCAAGGTCGATATCACGCCGGAAATAGTCGCTGCGGACACGGCGTACTGGAAGAACCTGAAGACGGTCTTCAAGGACGGCGGCACGCTTTATTTTGAGGATATAACGAACGGCCGCAAGGGCAAGGTGGACGTCAAGGCCGGCGAGTTTTTCGAGGACCTGGCGGCCAGGAAATCCTTCGCCAAATGCCGCACCGCCATCGGCGGACTTTACGAATACCACAAGATGAACAAGGAAGCGGAACTGGCCTACAGGGACGCCATCTGGCTCAACGACATGTCCGCGGAAGCCTACATGCGCCTCTCTTCGCTGCTGGCCAGGACCGGTAAGGAAACGGAGGGCCTGAACGTCATCAAGGAATACCTTGCGAAGGACCCCATGAACGCCTCCATGGCGCAGTATGTCCATTACCTTTCGATGGAAGTGCAGAACAAACAGCTTCACGACCAGCTGAAAGAGGAACTGAGAGCGCCGGGCCCCATCGACTGGAAATATTATCTTGACATCGCCGCCAAGTGGGAAAAAGCCAAGGACACTTCTTTCCCGCAGCTGATCTACTCCGCGCTTCTTGCCAGGGACGACGTCAACGATCCCGAAATGTTCGACAGGATCGGCAAGAGTTTCCAGAAGCAGAAACGCTATATGGAGATGGCTGTCGCCTACAACAGAGGTTTGGAGATGGCCGATCTCACCGACCAGAAAAAAGCGGAGTTCAATCTTCAGATGGCCGCCTCCTTCATCATGACCGGCCGTCACAAAGAGGCCATGAATTATGTGGAGGCGGCGGTCAAGGCCGACAAGGGCGCGACCAGGAAGCGCCTGCTTCAGGATCCCGCCTTCGAGCCTTTGAGGATCAACGCCGACGCGAATATCGCGAACAGGATCAAAGAACTTACGGAAGCGAAATAATGCATTTTTCTCCCAGGGAACGTCTGTGCGCCCAAGCGCTTTTAGCCAGGTCTTTTTACGAAGACAAGGCCGACCGCGACCTTACCTCCGGGATAAGCTGCCCCAAAGAAAAAGCGGGGCGCTTCTTCCTGAGGACAAGGCAGGATATAGTCGTTTCCGGGCTGGAGGCGGTTTCCTTCGGCTTTAAGTTCCTGGAGGGCGGCGTGGAGGCCGAACTGCTCAAAACGGACGGCGACCGCGCGGCCAAAGGGGAAACCCTGGCCGTCGTCTCCGGTCCCGTCGCGCCGATTCTCAGCTGCGAGAGGACCGTCCTGAATCTGCTGCAGAGAATGTGCGGAGTGGCGACGCTGACCGCAAGATACGTTGCGGCCTCCGAAGGCCTCGTCAAGATCGTGGACACCAGGAAGACCTTGCCGGGATTCCGGCTGCTGGACAAATACGCCGTGCGCTGCGGCGGCGGCGCGAACCACCGTCTCGATCTCTCCGACATGATAATGCTGAAAGACAATCACCTGGCTTATTCCGGGCTCTCTTACGCTGAACTCTTTGAAAAAGCCAGGCGGGAGCATCCCGGCGTTCCCGTCGCCGTTGAGGCTGAGAATTACGACCAGGCGCTGGAACTGTCCGCCCTTAAGCCGGACATCCTGATGCTGGACAACATTCCCGCGGAAGAAATGAAAAGGATCGCGGAAGCCCTTGAGGGCAAAGTCGTTTTGGAAGCGACGGGCGGCGTGACGCTTGACAATCTTTACGAGATCGCCAGATGCGGAGTGCAGCGCATCAGCATCGGCGCCATAACCCACAGCGCGACCGCTGTCGATCTGGGGCTGGACGCATGAATTCTTTCCACGTCACCGAATGCGCGTCCACCATGGACGAAGCGAGGGCCCTCATAGACAAAGGCGAAAAAATTCCTTTTTATCTTTTCGCCGACCGTCAGCTCAAGGGCAGGGGACAGTACGGAAAAAACTGGGAATCCTATGAGGGGAATCTTTTTCTCTCCGTGGTGATGAACGCTTGCGACGTGAAGGCGCCAGGCCTGCTTTCCCTGACGGTCGGGCTCTCGGTGGCGGAAGCCCTGGCGGAAAAAGGGCTGCGGCCGAATCTGGTCTGGCCCAACGACGTTCTTATCGACGGGGCGAAAACAGCCGGGATCCTCATAGAGGAGCACGGCGGCGCTTTCATAGCCGGGATCGGGCTGAACCTCAACCTTCCCGCCGGCCCGACAGTCCTGGAGGACGGAAGGCTGATAAATTCCGTCTCCTTCCACACCGGATCGCCGGAGGCGAAGGAGACCTGGTCTGATCTTCTGGCGGAATCGATATTGCAAAGAATCAAATTGGGAGAGGAAGCGATCCTTCCAACTTGGCGCGGATTCTCCCAGCCTCACACCGTAGGAGAAATGGTGAAATGAAATATGAACTTGTAGAGCCGACTTTGGGCATGATGCACAAAGTTTACGAGCTTATCATGAGCGAGGCGGCGGAATTCAAACTCCTCCCCAGGGCTCTCTCGGACCTCTATGAGCATGTCCACGATTTTACCGTGGCGATAGACAAGGAAACGGGCGAAATAATCGGCTGCGTGGCGCTGAACATCGTCTGGGAGGACCTGGGCGAGATCCGCTCCCTTACGGTGGCTGAGGGCCACAAGGACATGGGGATCGGCAGAATGCTGGTGGAAGCCTGCATAAAGGACGCCAGGGCGCTTGGCTTGAAAAGGATGTTCGCCCTGACCTATGTTCCGGAGTTCTTTTTGAAATGCGGTTTCAAAAAGATCAACAAGGAGCTGCTGCCTCACAAGATCTGGAGCGTCTGCATCAACTGTCCGAAATTCCCGGACTGCGACGAGCAGGCGGTGGAGCTGAACATTGAGTAAACAACCTACCGAACAGTAGTACAAATAAAATCAGGAGCTATTATGGCAGATTTTTTCAACGGACCGCAAAGCAACCGCGGACAGCTTATCAGGGTGATGGGACTCTGGGAAGAAAAAGACATGAACGGCGTTATGATGCTCACCGGAACTTTGTCCGGGCGCGTTAAGGTCAACGTCGTCTGCAACAATTTCAAAAAAGGCGAAAGGGAGCCGGACTATTATCTGACTCTCGTGCAGCTGGAAAGGCAGGACAATCCCGGCGAAGAGAGCCAGGCCCCGAAGGAAGAGCCCCAGCAGAGGAACGGCCTGAGGATCACCGGCCTTTGGCGCAACCGCGACCGCAAGGGCAAAGATTACCTTTCCGGCTCGATTCAATCCTTGAGGATCCTTATTTTCAGCAACAACTATCATCAGAACAGCAGCGATCCGGACTATATCGTATATGTCTGCCAGAGCGACCGTCAGGGTCAGGGCGGCCAGGCTTCCCAGGGCGGCTTCGGCGGTTCCCAGGGCGGCTTCGGCGGTTCTCAGAGCGGTTTCGGCGGTTCCCAGGGCGGCTTCGGCGGCTCGGGCCGCAGCGAGAGCCAGAGCGGCGGCTTCGACACTAATCCCGGCGGCAATAACACCTACGACGATCCTCCCTTCTGATGAAAGAGTGCACGTTGGAATACCGCGTCCCGTATGCTGACACCGATCAGATGGGCGTGGTCTATTACGCCAATTATTTCGTTTTCTTCGAGAGAGGCCGCAACGAGCTCATGCGCTCCCTGGGCCTGACTTACAAGGAAATGGAAAGCAGAGGCATCGGGCTTCCCGTTCTGGAAGCCCATTGCAACTACCACGCGCCGGCCCGCTACGACGATCTTCTGACCGTCAGGGCCTGGGTGGAAGCCTTCGAAGGGCTCAAATTGCGCGTAAGATGCGAGGTGAAAAGAGGGGAGACCCTGCTGGTGGACGGCTACACCGTCCACGTCTGCCTTGACTACAAACAGTTGAGGCCGGTGAGGCCTCCGGAATGGTTCGTTAATCTTTTGGCATAAAAATGGCGACATATCTGGTAACAGGAGGCGCGGGCTTCATCGGCTCGCACCTGGCGGAAGAGCTTGTGAAGCGCGGGGAAAAAGTCCGCGTGATAGACAATTTTTTCTCCGGCAAAGAGGAGAACATGGCGTCCTTCATAAACGAGATCGAGTTTTATGAAGGAGACATTCGGGACAAGTCTTTAATGGAGAAAATAACTAAAGGCGCGGACTACGTGCTGCATCACGCCGCCATCGCCTCCGTGCCGCGCTCCGTGGAGAATCCCGAGGAAAGCACGGAGGTCAACGTGGGCGGGACTCTGAACGTTTTGAGAAGAGCCGCCGAAAACAAAGTGAAGAGACTGGTCTATGCCGGCTCCTCCTCGGCCTACGGCAATTCCAACACGCCGAAAAAGAGCGAGCAAGAGCTGCCGGACCCCATTTCCCCTTATGCCGTTACCAAATTGGCCGGCGAGTACTACTGCCGCTCCTTCGCGGCCATCTACGGTTTGGAAACGGTCGTCCTCAGATACTTCAACGTTTTCGGGGAACGCCAGGATCCCAATTCCCTTTATTCCGCGGTCATTCCGCTTTTCTGCTCCGCGGCCAAGGAAAAACGCCGGGCCACTATTTACGGCAACGGAGAGCAGACCAGAGATTTCACCTATGTGAAAAACAACGTGGAGGCGAACCTTCTGGCCGCCACGATCCCCGGCATCTCGGGGGAAGTCTTCAACATCGCCTGCGGCCAGACCGTGAGCCTTCTGGAGCTTCACGCCGCCATCAACCGCGTGATGGGGTCTGACCTGAAGCCCATCATGGCGCCGCCAAGGGTAGGGGACGTCATGCACTCCAGCGCGGACATAACGAAAGCCAGAAAGCTTCTGGGCTACGAACCGAAGTTTTCCTTCGAGGAAGGGCTAATAAAGACCTGCGCTTTCTTCAGCCGGAACTGAAGGAAGAAGAGCCGCTTTTCAGCGGCTCTTTTTTTTATCGGCGGCTGAACTTTCACTTCGTCTTGTTTTCATCGCCTGACTCCGATTTGTCGGAATCGTTTTTGTAAGTATCCGGATCGCACAGGGTGTATATGAATACGAAGGGAGCGGCGGCGACGCAAATTGCGAAAAAAACCAGCCCGTCCACAATGTTGTCTGGCTGGTAATCCCAAAACGAATCGCTTTTTTCTTCCTCGGTTTTTTCGATTTTCGCCTGAGTTTGCGGCTGCGTTTGCGCAGAGGCGGCCGGCGCTGGCGATGCGGCGGCTGTCAGATTCCTTTGGGGCGCGCTTACTGTCATGTTTTGGTTTGGCTGCCGCTTCAGTTCCTCCGTTCTGATCCTCTCCTCATCATTGGCCATGTGCCGTTCCAGCGGGCTGGCATAACGGCTTTCCGCACTGTCGGCGGCCATAAGGGGAGAGACGGCAAACATCAGCAAGCCTAGGAAAAAGACGGTTTGAGATATTTGGGACATTATATTTATTCCTTTTGCCGGACAAAATAATAAAAGGGAAGAATGCCTTCGCCTATTGAGGAAACGGTTTCCAATTCTTGTGCCGAAGAAAGCGCGCTTACGGGCACTGCAGCATCATTTTGCGCGCGTTCTCGTTCTTGCCCTCTTCCCAGGCGTATTGGAAGAGCCTTTTAGCATAGCTGTAATCTCTTTTTACGCCTTTTCCATAATAGTAAAGATTTCCCAGGAGATAGGCGGAGTTCGGGTCTCCTTTCTGCACCGCTTTGGCATACCATTCGGCGGCTTTTTGATAATCGGCCCTTGGGACGCCCCAGCCGTTTTCGTACATGGCGCCCACGGAACCCATGGCGGTTATGTCTTCGCCTTCCCTGGCGGCTTTTTCATACCAGTAAAAAGCGGAATTATAATTCATTGGGACGCCTAAACCGTTGTAGTAGCACTGGGCGTATCTCACCTGTGCGGAAGCATACCCTGCGTTGGCGGCTTTGGCGATCCAATAGACGCCCTGGGTCAGGTTTCGTTCTGTGCCCTTGCCGTTAAGGTAACACAATCCGACATTGTACCAGGCTGCTTCGTTGCCTGATTCGGCGGCTTCTTTATAAAACAGGAAAGCTTGGGTATTGTTGCTCTCGCCGCACTCCCCGTTTTCGTACATAACTCCAAGGTAGTTTTTGGCTTCCGCGCTGCCTTTCTGGGCGGCTTTTAAGAACCAGATGGCCGCTTCCGCCGGGTTTTTCTGGATCGCATAGTAACCGAATCTGTAAAAATCACCCATGGCCACCATGGCGTCGATGTTTTCCATATCCGCGGCTTGTTTCACAAGTTCAATTTCCGTCTGGTTATCTTTGGGCAGGCCTCCCAGTCCATATTTGTAAAGCCGTGACATTTTGTAAATGGCCTCTGGATCTTTCTGCTTTGCGGCTTTCAGATACAAAGCAGCGGCGCTTTTGTAATCTTCCTTGCCATAATAAATGTCCCCAAGCTTGACGCAGGAGAGAACATAATCCTGCTCGGCGGATTTGCGGTAATAGGAGAAAGCTTTTTCCATATCGGCTGTGACAGCGATGCCGTATTCGTAGCAAAATCCCATGTTCCACTGCCCCTCTGCGTCGTTCTGATCGGCGGCTTTTTGGAAACATTCCTTGGCCAAAGCGTCGTTTTGCGTGGTGCCCAAGCCGTAGTGGTAGCAGTCGCCAAGCGCGTTCAAAGCCATCGGCTTGCCTTGCTCAGCCGCTTTTTTATAACACAGAAAAGCTTTTTCCAGATCTTGATCCGTGCCGATTCCGGCGGCGTAGCAATAACCTTCGCAGAACAGCGCGAAATCATAGCCCATGCCGGCAGCTTCCTTGACCAGACGGAAACCCTCTTCGCTGTTTACCGGAACGCCCAGCCCGTAAAGATAATAAAGGCCGACGCACATTAAGCCGCCGGGGACTTTGTTGTCAGCGGCTTTCTTGAAGGTCTTGAAATTTTTGGCCATGTCAGCTTCCAGCTCTTTCTGCTGTTCCGTATTGCTGGCTTTTTTCACAAGGTCGGCCAGCAGAATCTCGCACCATTTGTTGAGCGCCCAGGTGTCTTTTTGGCTGGCGGTGTAGTAAAGAAGGGCGTAGGCGGTCAGAAGATCGCCGTCTTCCAAAGCTTTCTCGGCCTCTTTGTCGAGGGCTTTCAGATCAGTTGGATCGATCTTTCCCCAGTCCGTCTTTTCCAGGTCGGCGATCTTCAAATTGTCGAAGCGGACCGAAAACCTTCTGGTCTCGTTCTCGAATCGGGTGCCCTTGGCCCATTTGTCGCCCTCGCTGCGGCGGGTGAGGCAGGCCGCCACCGCTATGACCAGATTTGTTTCTTTAAGGAGGACGGGACCGCCGCTGTTGCCGCTTACGAAGGGTGTGTCGGTCTCAATGTTAAACGAACCTATGCCGAGCATTTTGCCTTCGCATTTCACTATGACGCCCACTCCTTCGCTGTCGCCGTAGCAGACGACTTCCGGAAGCTTGGTGAGGGAGGTGACGTTTTTGTGATAGGGAAGGGGATATATATTGAAATCAGGCTTCTCGATCTTTATTAAGGCCAGGTCCCTGTCCTTGGCTGTCAAAACTTCCTGAACTTTCAAGGAATGGCCTTCCAGATCTTTTATGATAAGCGTCGGTTCTTCATAGACGACGTGGGCGCAGGTTACAATGTAGAGTTCATCATCAATGATGCAAAAGAAACCTGAGCCCGTTCCGGAAACGCCGTTGATGGTAACGCAGCTCTTGATGGGATCGACGGCCTCCTGAGGCTCAGCCTCGGCCTGCTCGTCGCCAGGGGTCGTTTCCGCGTTTTCCTCAGGGGCGTTTTCGACGGTTTCTTCCGCCGCTGCCTCGCTCTGATCGGCGGCGATGTCTGCTGCGGTCTCCGCCGGCTCGGCGCTCTCAACGCTTTCTAGAGCGGCTGGCTCGCCGGACGTTTCCGCAGCGGCTGGCTTGGAAATATTCTGATTCTGGAGATAAAGCATGACCACCGCTACGGAAAGAGCGGTGATTATGATCAATAGAAACATGGTCAAATTAGAAACAACGCCTTTGGCTTTTTTGGCAGCGGACATAATGATTCCTCCCTGATTTTGATTAAACTATCAAAAATTATAGAGTATTATCAAGCCCGATTCAAGGGCTAAATGTCGCTATTTTATGACATTAAACCGGCGGATCGCCGGCCGCTGTCAATTTTTTGAGGGATCGGCGGAAGAGCCGGCTTCGCTTTTATTCCTGACGAATAAATACTATAATTACTACCCCTTGTAAAAATATTGCATTAGAACATTAAATAAATGACGGACAACACTAAAAGATCAGGCGTTCCAATCACCACCGTTATCCTTCTGATGGCGGCGACCGCTCTCAGCGTGGCGGCGATCATGCTTTGGCTGGATAAAAAGGACGTTTTTTCCGCCGGCTCTTCGGCAAGCGGTCAGAAGCTCGCTCAGGCCGCCGGTGAAACGGCGCAGGCAGCCGACGATCTCTTTGGCGAAGGAAACGCCTCTTTAAATATTCTTGACGAGGCCGAAGATTTCTCGGTTGAAAATACCGGCGACGAAGGCTCCGCCGCCGAAGAATTAATAGTAATCAAATCGATAACCGAGGAAAAAAAGGAGGAAACTCCTGCCTCTGAAGAGAAGGAGGAAACAGCCGGGGCCGCTTCTGCAGAAAGCGAAAAACCTGATGTTTCGAAAGCCGAGGCGATCGCAAAGTTCAACCAAGCCGATCCTGCGCAGGCCTGCTGCGCCGTCAAGACTATCGACTCGGATGGGACAGGCTTCGCGACGTCCCGCGACGGGAAGATCTACGTGTTGACTTGCTGGCATACAGTCAACGATCAGCCAGTGCTGACCATAAAGGACGCCGAGGGAAAGGAATTAAAAGTTAAGAGAGTTTTTGTCGCGAAAGACCGCGACCTGGCCGCCATCGAGATCGAGGCTTCCGGAAAGGATATAAACTGTCTTCCTTTGCGCGCCGCCTCGAGCGAGCCGGCCGCCGGGCAGGATATCATATGCTGCGTGGATCCCTGCAGGGACGGCTTTGTGGACAAACGCGAAGGAAAGATCAAAGCGCCGGGAGCGGCCAGCATGGAGATCGACGCTTCCTTCCACTCCGGCTGCAGCGGAGGACCTGTTGTCCTGAAGGGAACGAATCTCGTCCTGGGCGTGGTTTCTCCTATGAACAGGATCAGCGAGACCGAAAACAGGCTTCTGAAAGCCTCGCACTTTGAAACCGGACAGAAACGGTATTGCGTCAGGGCTGACAATCTGAATTGGAAGGATCTGACGGAGACCGAATTCGGCCAGATCGGCGAAAAGGATTTCAGGAGCATTAATAAGGTCGCCGAAAAGGCAATTGACGCGGGCGACCTAAAAAAAGGAGCCGACCTGCTGCTGTATTCGGCGCGAAACGGCGATAAGGACGCTCTTGAACTTTGGTGCGACGTCACCTTCAGGATATTGCTGAATCAAAAGAATCAGCCCGTCTTGGATGATTTCTCAGCAGACACTTTCAGCTTTTTGAAAGAAGCTTACGCCGGAGGATCGCCGGGCGCCGCGCTCGATTTGGGAATTTGCTATCTCTATGGGATTGGAACTGCGAAAGACCCATCCCTCGGATTCGCGAAGATTGAAGAGGCGGTTAAGAAGGGATGCTTGAAAGCGCTTTATATGGAGGGCTTTTGTCTCTATTGCGGCCTGGGCGTCGCGAAGAACATGAAAGAGGCGTTCAAGAGTTTTAAAGCCGGCGCCGAGAAAGGCGAAGCGTTTTGCATGAAAGCTCTGGGGTCTTATTACCTGAACGACAATCTGCCCTCCGAAGCCTTCCCCTGGTATGAAAAAGCCGCAAGGTCAAACGATTCGGAAGCGGTCTTCGCGCTGGGCGTCCTGTACGACCACGGCTATGGAGTTCCGAAGAATCACGACATTGCCCTTGAGCATTATAAAAGGTCGGCGCAAATGGGTCATGCTCCCGCCCAGTCAAGGCTGGGGAGGATCTACGACGATGATGAAGATTTTGTTTCCGCCGCCTGCTGGCTTGATCTGGCCGCGCAAAAATTCGACGCCGAGGCCATTGAAAAGCTAGGCAGTTACTATTTGCGCGGGATCGGCGGGAAGCCGGAAGACGACGATACGGCTTTGCTGTATCTGGCTTTCGCGGCGCAGCTGGGACGAACCGCCGCCATGACGTTCATGGGCAACTTTTATTATGATCAGAAAGATTATGACCGCGCTTTCGAATGGTATCGGCAGGCGGCCTCAAAAGAAGATCCCGAAGCGTTCTACAAACTGGGACTGATTTATGAGAACGGGTACGGCGTTTCTCAAAATTACGACACGTCTTTCAAGTGTTTTAAGATCGCCGCCGACAGGGGGTATGGAGACGCCTGGGTCAATCTTGGCATAGATTATTTGTTCGGCAGAGGAACGAACAGGGATTATCTTCAGGCGTTCGCCTGGATATCCAAAGCGGCGGAAGCGGATTATCCCGCGGCGCAAACGATACTGGGCGACATTTATTGCAACGGCTGGGGCGTTCCGGCAGATCATAGCGCCGCCAAGATCTGGTATAAGAAAGCGGATCAGCTGGGGGAGGCCGAAGCTAAGGCAAAGCTTGCGCAGCTGGAGCAATTGGAACGCGAGGAGAGGGAAAAAGCGCGGGCGCAGATCAAAGAAGCCGAAAATCAGCGCAAGGAAATTTTGGCGGCGGAAAAAGAATCGCAAAATCAGCGCAAAGAAACTTTCTTTACCGAAAATCAAACGCAACCGCAATATAAAGAAACCGGATACGTTGAAAAGCAGACTCAGCCGCAGGTCGGCAATTTTCAGTCCGCGGAGAAGCAGCCGCCCAAGCCGAGCGCTTCGGCCAATGACAGCGGAAAAACCAGGCGGGTCTTGTTCAGGATAAAAGAAACCTTTGAAAAACCCGCTCAATCGCAATATCAAAGCCCCTATTCCAAAGACGCCAGCAAAGCCATGCTGGAGCTGGATGTGAAGGGTCCGACGCGCATCCATGTGGGGGAACATTTCAATTATGCCATCAGGGTCAAGAATTCCGGTTCCGGCACGGCCAGGAACGTGGTCGTGAAAAACACTCTCCCCATAGGGATCTCACTGACTTCCGATCCCGGCACCAAAACCTTTTCCATGAAAGGGGGAGAAATGCCTCCGGGCTGCGTCAAAACTTTCATTTTCGAGGCCAACCCCGATTACGCCGGCATATTCATCGACAACGTCAGCGTCAGCGGAGAAAACGCCCGCATCAAGCACTCTTCCCTTTGCACGAAAGTTATAAACCGCAGGACCAAGTTCTGGCCTGAACCGTAGAGCGAAACTTTTCCGCCGCTCTGATTATTCCTTGCCTGTCCAGCAGAAGGTGCAGACTTCGTCCTTGGGAAGCCCGATGGCGTCCAGCATGTCGTCCAGGTTCTGGTAACGCAAGGTGGTCATCGAGAATTCTCTTCTGATGTGATCCACCATCGCGAGATATTTTTCCGAACCGTACTTCAGGTATTCTTCCGGAACGGTCTCTGAGAAGCCTTCCAGATGGTTGATGGCTCTGCGGGCGGCCAGGGAGAGGACGTTGCTGCCGGATCTGGAGAAGTTCAGATATCTGCAGGTGAAAAGGTACGGCGGGCAGGCCGAGCGGAAGTGCATTTCCTTGGCGCCGGCGGAGAAGACTCTGGAGACGATGTCCCTGAGCTGGGTGCCTCTCACGATGGAGTCTTCCGTGAACAAAACGCGCTTCTGGTCCAGGAGCGGCTTGACCACAAGTATCTTCATCCTGGCGATGACTTCCCTGACGCTCTGGGTAGTGGGCATGAAGCTTCTGGCCCAGGTGGGCGTATATTTCGTGAAGGGACGTCCGAAGGGGACGTGGCGCGTGTTGGAATATCCTATGGCGTAGCCTGTGCCGGAGTCGGGGACGCCGGCCGCCAGGTCTATTTCCACCGTGTCGTTCTCAGCCAGTTTCTGGCCGGCGGCGTAGCGGAATTTCTCGACGTTCAAGCCTTCGTAGGTGGAGGCGGGGAAGCCGTAATAGACCCAGAAGAAGGCGCAGATCTTCCTCTTGCCGCAAGGGGCGAGGATCTGCTCCGTGCCCTCGGGAGTCAGCTTCACTATTTCGCCGGGCCCCAGTTCGCGGACGGTCGAGTAGCCGAGATTAAGGAAGGCGGTGGATTCCATGGTGATGGCGCGGGCGCCGTCCTTTTCACCAAGAATAACTGGCGTTCTGCCGTGATAGTCCCTGGCGGCGTAGAGGCCGTCTTTGGTCAAGAGCATGAGCGAGCAGGAGCCGTCGATCCTTTTGTAGAGATTCTGGATGCCGTCCACGAAGTTTTCGCCTTCGTTGATAAGGACGGCCGCCAGTTCGGTCATGTTTATTTCGCCCAGGGAGGTCTCGGAAAAATGCACGGCGTGACGCTGGCAGACTTCCTCAATGAGGTCCTTGGTGTTGTTTATGATGCCGACGGTGACGATGGCGTATTCGCCCAGGTGGGATCTTATTATCAAAGGCTGCGCGTCAAAGTCAGAGATGACGCCCATGCCCATGTTTCCGGAGAAGGATTCGAGTTTTTCCTCGAAGCGCGAGCGGAAGGGAGAGTTGCTGATGTCGTGGATGATCCTGCTTAAACTGCCGTCCTTGGCGACGAAGGCCATGCCTGCGCGTCTGGTCCCAAGGTGGGAATGGTAGTCCGTGCCGAAGAAAACGTCAAGCTTGCACTCGCTTTTGGAGGCAACGCCGAAAAAACCGCCCATTTTTGACTCCTTTTTGTTAGTGGCGGAGAGAGTGGGATTCGAACCCACGGTACGCTAATGCGTACACCGGTTTTCGAAACCGGACCGATCGACCACTCCGGCATCTCTCCTTAATTCAGGTCTAAAAGTTTATCAAAACCCCTGTGGAATTGCAAAACGGCTCCCCGGCGAAACTTTGGCCGAAAACGACCAAATGTCAAAACGGGGAGCCTGGGTTGTTGTTTTGGTAAAATATAAAATGCAACAGCAGGAAGGAAATTCATATGAATGAAAAGGACAGACCTGTGAACAAGCGGGACAACGCCAGGGCGCTGCCCGTCCGCTTCTGGATCTATCAGGGCGAGCGTTTCCCATTCGCACAATATTTGCCGCTTGTGGCGGCCTTTACCTTCTCAGCCGTCGGTTATTCGCTTTTGTCAGGCGGACGATTGGGCTTTCCCAACGGCTGGACGATGGCGGCCGGCGTCGCGACTTCCTTCGGCCTTTTCTTCCTGCTTAGGCTTTTCGACGAATTCAAGGATGCGGCGGACGACGCAAAGTGGCGGCCTTACCGCGCCGTGCCGCGCGGTCTCGTCTCCTTCGGTGAAATCCGCGCGCTGATTATCTTTATCATCGCTTTTGTCATCATCGTCAACGCCGCGGTCGCTCCTAAGCTTCTGGCCCCGCTGGCGCTTTCGTTGGCCTACATCCTTCTCATGTGGCGTGAATTTTTCGTGCCGGCCTGGCTCCGTCGCCATCCCGTCGTCTATATGCTCACCCACATGGTGGTGATGCCGCTCATCGATTTTTACACTTCCGGCCTCGACTGGATCGTCGCCGGGGCGGCTCTGCCGAGAGGGATGCTGCTTTTTCTCGCGCTGACTTTCACGAACGGCTGCGTGATCGAGATCGGCCGTAAGATCCGCCTGCCCGAGGACGAAGAGGAGGGCGTCGAAACTTACTCCGCGCTCTGGGGGCGTTTCCGGGCCGCCTGGATCTGGCTCGGCGTGCTGGCGCTGACCTGGCTGTTTTCGCTTGCGGCCTGCGCGCTGCGCGGCTACTTTGTCAGGGGCGGAATACTGCTCACCTTGGCTTTTGTTTTCTGCGCGGCGCCGGCGCTCGCCTTCCTCCGCGGCAAGGGGACCGGACGCGGCATTGAAAACGCTTCCGGCATCTGGACGGTTCTCATGTACGTTTTCGTCGGGCTCATTCCCGCCATCCTGAAATGGGGAGCGCTATGAGCGGCGGCAAAGCTGACAATCTCAGGCGCCTGAAAGCACTCGGCTTCCCGGTTCCGGAATGGCTCGTCATAGGTCCAGACGAAGCGGCGAACGAAGCGGCGCTGGCGGCTCGTCTCGCCGCGGCCGGGCTCTCCGGCGATTTTTTCGCCGTCAGGTCGTCGGCCTCCGCGGAGGATGGGGCTATAGCTTCCTTCGCGGGGCAGTTTGATACGTTGCTGGCCGTGCCGCGCGCCAAACTGGCCGAAGCTGTGGCCCAAGTGCGGGCCTCGGTTGGCTCCGACGCGGTCCTGGCCTACTGCCGCGAGAACGGCGTCGCCGCCGAGGCGCTCAGAATGTCGGTCATCGTCCAGGAAATGGCGGCGGCGGAAAAATCCGGTGTCGCCTTCGCACTCGATTTCAAAACGGGTTCGCGCAAGGCCGTGACCGTCTCCGCGGTGCGCGGCCTGGGCGAGGGGCTCGTCTCCGAACTGGCGGAGGCTGACACTTATGTCGAAAAGGACGGAATAATCGAGGCGGTGCTTTCGGAAAAGATCCACGCCGTGCGTTTCGCCCCTGGCGGCGGCACAACGGTCTCCGAACTTTCCCCGGAGGAAAGGGACAAATCGGTTTTGTCGGACGAAGAAGCGCGGCGCATCGCCGAAGCGGCGCGGAAGATCTCGCGCGCCTTCAGCCGTCCCCAGGACGTGGAATGGGCGCTGACCGCGGACGGAAAACTGTGGATATTACAGACGCGCCCCATCACGACGCTTTCCAAACTTCCCGACCCGGACGAGGAGTCCGTCCTCTGGGACAATTCCAACATTGTCGAAAGCTATCCCGGCGTCACGCTGCCCCTGACTTTTTCCTTCGCGCGCACAGTGTATTCGGCGGTTTACCGCCAGTTCTGCTTCGCGCTCGGCGTGGAGCGCGCGCTCGTTGACGCCAACCCGGACGCCTTTGAAATGCTCGGGCACTGGAAAGGCCGCTTCTACTACAACCTGAGGAACTGGTACAGGGTCCTGATGATGCTCCCGGGCTACCGCGTCAACGCTGGCTTCATGGAGACGATGATGGGCGTCAAGGAGCCCCTCAGGGAAAAGCCCTCGATCCGTCCCTCGCGCCGGCCCGAGTGGCTGCGCGTCTGCTCCACCCTTATAGGCGTCGCCTGTCAGGCTCTGACGTTGGATAGCCGCGTGAAGGCTTTCATACGCCGCTTCGACGAAGTCGTGACGCCGCTGGAAGAACGCGATTTTCGGGAACTTTCCTGCGCGGAGCTCGCCGCGCTTTACGACGACCTTCAGCGCGAGTTTGTCGCGGGCTGGCGGACGCCTCTCGTGAACGATTTCTTCGCGATGGTCGCCTACGGTTCGCTTAAGAAAAGCCTTGTGAAATGGGGTGTGGATGCCGGCGGCTCCATGCAGAACGACATTTTGGTCGGCGTCGGCGACATCGTTTCCGCCGAGCCGATGAGGCGGCTGGCCGCGCTGGCGGAACTGGTCCGCGGCGACGCCGAGTTGAAAGAAGCTCTCGCTTCCGGCGACGCCGCGGCTTTTACCGCGGAGATTCCCAAACATCCCGCTTTCGTATCGGAGTGGGCGGCCTACCTGAAAAAATTCGGCGGACGCTGCATGGGAGAACTGAAGCTCGAGACTGTCACCTACGACATGGATCCCGAGCCGCTCGTCGCGATCCTGCGCGGCTATGCGGCTGCGCCGCTGCCCGAACCGGCGCTTCCCAAGGAGCCAGACCTCTCGGCGCTGAACGGGCATCCTCTGCGCCGCTTCCTTTTCAAGCTGCTCCGCAGCCGCGCAAGGCGCTACGTCTCCAACCGCGAAAACCTGCGCTTCGAGCGGACGCGCCTTTTTGCCGTCATCCGGCGGATCATGCTGGCCTTCGGGGCGCGCCTGCACGGGGCGGGCTTCCTAGACGCGCCGCGGGACATCTTTTACCTGGAGATGCCCGAGGTGCTGGGCTTCGCGGGCGGCTGTGCAGACCCCGGAACTTTCCGCGAATTGGTCGTCGGAAGAAAGGCGCTGTACGCGAAGTACGAAAAAGAACCCGCGCTGCCTGAGCGTTTCGAGACGCGCGGCGGCGTCATCGTTCCTCGGGATGAAACGCCCTCAGGACCGGATGTCGCTACCGAACCGGACGGAACGCTTAAGGGACTCGGCTGCTGCCGCGGCGTCGTCCGCGGAAAAGCCACGGTCATCCGCGACCTCTCCTGCGCCGGCGACACTGCGGGAAGAATTCTTGTTGCGGAGCGCACCGACCCCGGC
Source organism: bacterium (assembly GCA_017557885.1). Taxonomy (GTDB): domain Bacteria; phylum Auribacterota; class UBA3054; order UBA3054; family UBA3054; genus UBA3054. Next base: position 422,165 of record JAFYXV010000007.1, read on the forward strand.
TGGGGGCCGCTCTTCCCGTTGGTGAAAGGCGTGCTGGTCGAGCGGGGGAGCGTTCTCTCCCACGCGGCGATCCTCACCCGGGAACTGGGCATCCCCTGCGTAGTCGGCGTGAAGGGCCTCCTTTCCGCCGTCGCCACGGGCGACGAAATTGAACTCGACGGCGCGGCCGGAACGGTCCGCCTCATCGCAAAAGGCGGCGCATGACGAAAACCAAGACAATCGACCGGCGGGCAAAATTTGATTTTGTGCGCTACTCCAACTGTTGGGAGGATCCCCTCCTGCTGCTCGGCGCCATGCCGGAAGGGGCGAAGTGCCTTTCCATCGCCTCCGCCGGCGACAACTCTTTCATGCTGCTGGCGGGCGGCGCAAGATCCGTCACGGCCTTCGACCTTAACCCCGTCCAGCTCGCCTTGTGTGAGCTGAAGAAGGCGGCTATCTGCGCGCTTTCATACGAAGAATTGATCGCTTTCCTCGGCTTTGCCGCTATGCCTAAGGAAGAGCGCCTCGCGGCGTACCGGGACAAGTTGCGTCCGTTGATGCCGCCTTCCGCCGCGGCGCTCTGCGACGCTCGGCCCGGCCCGATCGCGGCCGGCGTCGTCGACTGCGGAAAATTCGAATCTTATTTCCGGATCTTTTCGCACAGGGTGCTGCCGTTCGCGCATTCGAAGCGCAAAGTTGCTGAAGTTTTCACGCCGCGGACGCCCGAAGGCAGGGCGGAATTTTTTGACAAAGTCTGGGCGAACCTCCGCTACAGGCTGCTCTTCAAGCTGTTCTTCAACCGCTTCGTGATGGGGCGGCTCGGCCGCGATCCGGAATTTTTCCGCTACGTCGACAAGATCGTCATCTCAAAGGAGATCTGGGGGCGCGCGGAACGGGCGATGAAGGACCTGACCACGGAGGACAACCCCTACCTGCGCTACGTGCTGACGGGGTCTTTCTCTCCTGTTCTGCCGGATTATGTCCTTCCCGGGAACTACGGGCGCATAAGAGAAAGTCTGGACCGCATACGCTTCGTTAAGGCGACGCCCGACGAACTCGTCGGCGGGGAAGGCGGGTTCGACTTCTTCAACCTTTCCGACATATTCGAATACATGGGCCGCGACGTTTTCGAAGCGACCGCGCGGACGCTGCGCTCTCTTGCGTCGCCGGGCGCGGTCTTCGCCTATTACAACATGCTGCTTCCGCGCGACTTGACTGAGGCGGTTCCCGACCTCGAGCCCCGCGCCGCGCTTGCCGCCCGGCTTTTCGCGCGAAACCGCGCTTTCTTTTACGGAGCCTATCATGTGGACGCGCTTTCTTCATGAAACCCTGGGAGTCGCGCTGATCACCGCCCTGACGCTTGCCGTTTTCGCGATAGGGGAGCTGCTGCGCCGCCGGGAGATCCTTTCTCCCGAGCAGTCGCGCAAGCTGCTCCATGTCGGCGGCTGCTGTTCGGCGCTGTTGTTCCCGGTGGTCTTTACGACGCACTGGTCCGTCCTCGCCGTTTGCGGCGGCTTCACCGCGCTCATACTCTGGCTGGAACACAAGGGAAGCCTTCACGCCGTCGACGACGTTTCCCGCAAGACCTACGGCGGGGCGCTCCATCCGGTCGCGCTCTATTTGTGCTATCTGCTCGCCATATGGCGCGGGAATTTTACCTTCTTTGAAATTTCGGTGCTTGTTCTGGCGCTTTCGGACACGGCGGCGGCGCTGGTGGGGGAGCGCTACGGCCGGCTGCGCTACCGCGTCGGCGGCAATGACTACCGTTCGCTCGAAGGCTCGGCCTTCTTTTTCCTCGTGACCTACGCCATCGTTCATCACATTCTGCTGCTCGGTCTCGACATGGCCAGTTGGGATGCGACCGTTTTGTCGCTGCTCATAGCCGTCCTCGTGACGCTATTCGAAGCTGTTTCGCTTGGCGGGGCCGACAATCTGGTGATCCCAATCGGCGTGATGATCATCCTCATCAAAAACGCTCACCCCGACATCGCCGCGATCACAAGGCAGATAATTTGCCTCGCGATATCCTTCGTGCTCGTCTGCCTGCCGATGAGGTTGTTCGGCTTGATGGGAGGCTCGGGCCGCGTGGTCATGTCGCTGCTCGTCTATCTCGCCTCCGGACTCGTCTCGCCGTTCTGGGGGCTCGCCACGCTTCTCTGGGCCTACTTGCTCAACTTCTGCCGCACCCTGCGCATGAAGGAAGTCAAGACCGTCTTTTCGCTGGCGGCGCTGCCGTTCATCGTAATCATGAGCTACAACATCGCGGTAAAGGTTTTCAACTGGCGGCCGCTCGCCGTCGCGACGCCCGTCTTCCTCGCAGCACTCTTTCTTTCGTATTTGATCGTGTGGTCCTATGAGAAAAAACATTGAGGAACTTTCGCTCGCACCCGCGACGCGCGGGATCTTCGAGGAATTGCCGCGCCGCCTGTACGGGTCCCGCTACCGCAGCGAAGAGGCGCCGGACGGGCTGCCGTTTTTTGTCGTCCGCGGCGGCGACGGCG
>JAFYXV010000008.1 GCA_017557885.1 bacterium
GAAGGACCGCGCGTTTTTCTTTCGCCGGAAACTAAAAACTATTTGAGGGCTTCCTCCGCCCTTTTTTCGATCTCCGTCATAAGGAAATTCTTCGAGGGAGCTATGGCCTCCGAACTGGAGGAGGTGAAGGTCAGGCGGCAGCGCCATTTCCCGCTCTCTTCGTCCAGTTCCGGATAAGAGCCGATCTTAACGTCGGGATAGCGCCTGAGAGCCTCCTCCATTAGATCCGCGAAAAGCGTCTCACCTATGGGGGAAGCCACCTCCTCAGTCACTATCCGGCCCTGGGGAAGCCTTTCCTCGATCGACAGGAACATCTGCTGCATAAGCTTCGGAACGCCCGGGAAAACGTAAATGTTTTCGATGATGAAGCCCGGGGCGCCGGAAAGCTCGTTTTCGATCAGCTCGCACCCTTCCGGCAGGTCAGCCATGCGCAGCCTCAGGTCGTTTATCCTTTCCCGGTAATAGGCGCAGAGCATCGCTTCCGCCTCCCTGTTCCTCTCCATTCCGCGGCCAAAGGCCAGCGCCATGGCGTCGCGGGTAAGGTCGTCGCTGGTGGCGCCTATCCCGCCGCAGGAAAAGACGACGTCGTATTTTTCGCAATATTCCCTGACGGTCCCGACGATCACGTCCATCTCGTCCGGCACCGTTATGATCCTTTTCAAGGCTATGCCGCGCTGGTGCAGCCTGGCTGCAATGAAGTTGGCGTTTATGTCGCGGGTGCGGCCGGAAAGTATCTCGTCCCCTATTATGATGACCGCGGCGGTTGGATCAGGCATTTTCTTTTCCTCCCAAAGTTATGGTTCCGTCCTTGTTCTCCCTGGCGTAAATATCCGTTATCAGCCAGCCGTTCTCAAAGCGGGAGCGGTTCGCGTCGCTGATTTTCCAATAGCGTTTTATGACTGCCGCCCCCCGCAGGGCCAGAAGCCCCCTGCGGCCTTTTTCAAGGGCTTTCCCGTCTTCGCCGGTTACTTTCACCTGGATCCCGCCCAAGGGGGCTCCGGAGGCTCCGTAGGCTCTCCTCAAGGGGGTGGACAGGAGAACGATGCCCGCCGCCTCCTCCAGGGCGAAGCCGGTCATGATCTCGACTCCGTACATCGGAGCGTAGTAATAATACCGCTTGTCGTAGATCTCGTTCAAAATGTAAGCCCGGCGCAGCCGGAAGCCCAGCCTTTCCTTAAGGGAGCGCAGAAGGAAAACGTGAGGCAAAAGCAAAGTCTTCATCAGAGTCGCGGCCTTCCGGCGGGACGGGTAGTCCTTTTCCCTGAAGAGAAGTTTCCTGAAGCGGGAGGTGAGCCCCAGGGCGGTCCTGTCGTCCGTCAGCAAAACCGTCACGAAAGCCTTTTCCAACGCGGAGAAATACTCCTCCAGGCTCTCCTCTTCCGTATTGACCACGCAGGATGCGGTGGCCAGCGGCAGAAAGACCGAGAAGGAAAGCGATTCTATGGAAACGGGACCGTAGGTGGTCAGAAGGACGTCCTGGGCGTTGAGATCCATTGTTTGCGCGGCGGAGAAGACCTGGGAGAGTATCTCCCCGTGGCTCAGCATCACTTCGTTGGCGCCGTTGGCCAGAAGCAGGGCGGGATCTTCCCTGGTTAGTCCCTTCAAAGGCGGCGAAGTGGGCTGCGTCAAAAGGCACTCCGGCAGAATGTTCTTGCCCAGGTCGCCCCGGAGCCAGAGGACGCATTTCAGCGGCAGGCTCAGCAGAAGCATCTCCGAGCCCAGCGTCTGGTAGGATTCCGAAAGGATCAGGAAGGAAACGTTGTGCTTTTTTATAAGCTCCGCCAGCTCCTCCGGGCTTTTTCCGGCGTCCAGGGGCAGCGCCACCCCGCCGGCCCCCAGGACGCCCATCACGGCAATGTGCCGCCAGCGCCCGTTGGCCACCAAAAGGGCCACTCTGTCCCTTTGGTGAAGATTTTGGGAGATCAAAAAGTGCGAGAGCCGGTTGGCGTTGGCATGAAGCGTGTGGAAACTAAGTTCGCTGGAGCCTCTCTGGCCGATGTCCCTCACCGCGGGCAGAGTGGAGAAGAATGAAGCGGAGCGGCTCAGAAGATCCGGCAGGCTGTGGATGTCGCCTGGAACGGGAGCGGGGTCCCTGGGACGCCGTCTTCTCATGTTGCGGGAATGCCAGGCGAAAAGGAAGAAGAGGAAAAAGCAAAGCGCCACATAAAGCGTCTCCTTCCAGGGCCAGCGTTCGGGATAATCGCACTGGGCGTAAAGCAAAACGTTTTTCCCCTCCGCCAGTTCGCTGAGCTTTTTTGTTTCCCTGAGCTTCCGGCCGCTGAAGGGTGCGTTGGCCTTCTTGATGCCGCCGGGGAAAGTGTGGCTTATGACCACGGTGCCGTCGCAGGGAAGCGCGGCGGCGAAGCTGCCGAGGTCCATGCGGTGACAGACCGTCAGGCCGCTTTTTTCATTTTTGAACGTAATGGTGCGCTGTTTGAAAAAAGGCAGGTCAGACAGGTCTTCCAGCTTGCCCCGGAGCCTGATGTCCAGGGCCAGATGGGCGTTGCTGACTATTTGGGAGCAGCGCAGGACCTCCAGTTTGGAGAAGCACGCCGCGTTGGTCTTCCAGAAAGGCTCCAGAAGGAACTTTTCCTTCTCCAGAGTCAGCCCGGGCTCCTTCGCCAGAAATTCAGGGCTGAGAGCGCAGACGATATGAACGGTGGCGGAGCCGTCTCTTCCATAGACCCAGCTTTCGCGGTAATCGAAACAGGCGGTGAGCATTAATGCCGCGAAAAGGGCTGTAAGGAACGGCTTTTTCATAAAAGGCTATTCTTCAAAAAGGCCCCGGAGCCACTCCTTCGCTTCCTCCTCTTTGAGAGGGCTTGCAAAGTTGCCCATGATGGGGGTTACGGAAATGAAATTTTGTTTCAGGGAAAGATAATCCGAAGCGGGATCTTCATCGTCCGGCAGAAGGACTCCGCTGATCCAGAAATAATCGTTGCCGGAGGGATCGACGCGGTGGATGTAGCGTTCGTGGAATTTCGTCTTGCCAAGCTTCGTCAGACGGTATCCCTTGACTTCCTCCCAGGGCACGCCTGGAATGTTCACGTTCAGGAAGAGTCCCTCGGGAGCCTTGGAAAAATCAAGCTTCTCAATGATCTCCCTGGCCGCCCGGGCTCCGGTGTCGAAACGGAATTCCCCGTCCTCTGAGGCGTCCAGGGAAAGGGCCAGGGCCGGAACGCCCAGCATGCAGGCTTCGCTGGCGGCCGCCACGGTCCCGGAGTAAACGATGTCCGTGCTGAGGTTGGTGCCGGCGTTGAGACCAACCAGAGCGACGTCGGGCATGTCGCAGAAGGACAGCAGAGCCACCTTCATGCAGTCCGCGGGCGTGCCGGAAGCCGCGTAGGCTTTCACGCCTCCCGGCATTTCCTGTTTTTTAAGAATAATAGGCTCCCTTAGGGTGATGGCGTGGCTTATGGCGCTGCGCTCCCTTTCCGGAGCCAGGACGGTCACCTCCGCGAAAGGCACTAGTTCCGCGGCCAAGGCCGCAAGGCCCGGGGCCTTGATGCCGTCGTCGTTGGTAATGATTATTCTCATGGTTTCATTATAGCAAATCCAAAACTCAGGAAACGCTTCGGCGGATTTTTAAAAACGCCGCCGGGAGCCGCCCCAGGGAGTCCGGAACCGCCGGAGGTGAATGGTCGCCCGCTGTTTTTCATCTAGCATGACCAGGGAGAAAACGTATCCGATCCTGCGTCCTCTCAGGCCTCTTTCCCTCAGGAAAGCCAGCGACGCCGCCCTGATCCTTTTCTGCTGCGGAAAACCGAGGGAGCGGAGCGGATAAAAATTCCCGGCGCTCCTGGTCTTGACCTCCACGAAAAGCACCACGGCGCCCTTGGCGGCCACCAGGTCTATCTCATTCCTCGAAAAGCGATAATTGCGGGCTATTATCCGATAGCCCCTCTTTTCCAGTTCCGCGGCCGTCAGGTCCTCCCCCAGCCGTCCTCTTTTCTGCGCCTCGTTCCCGCTTGGGATCAAGGCCCTCAACATAGAACGTGCGGCGGTGAACACTCGAACGGCCGTGCCGGCGCAAAGCCTGAAGATGGAAGGCAGTCCCATATCCCTTGTGTTTTGCGAAACCATATTCCGGAAACTCTTTGTCAAGTTCCAGCATGATATGGTCCCTGGTTACCTTCGCGGCGATAGAAGCCGCCGCGATGCATAAGCAAAGACTGTCCCCCTTGATTATTTTTTCCTGCGGAATGTCCAGGTCCGGTATCGCCGTCCCGTCCACCAGGACGAAGCCGGGCTTCTCAGGCAAACCGTCCACGGCGCTCTTCATGGCCCTGTGGGTGGCTTTCAAAATATTGGTCTCGTCGATCTCCTCCGCCTCCGCCTTCGCGACGGAAACGGAAAGAGGGCTCTCCGGGCTCATCAGATGAACGAAGACCTCCTCCCTCTGGCGCTCCGTCAATTGCTTGGAATCGTAGATCGCCATAAGCCAGGGAAGGTCCTCCTCCCGGAAAGGCGCGGCGCTTCGCATTGCGGCGGCGCAGACCACCGGGCCGGCCAGCGGCCCCCGTCCAGCCTCGTCCACGCCGGCCACCATAGGATATTTTTTCAAAAGTTCGTTTTCCCGGAGAAGCAGTTTTTGAAAGCGCTCCGCGTGTTTTTCATCACTGGCGGTTTTCTTCATACCACTTCACCCACTGCTCATAGGTGGTGAGTTCCTGGCCCGTCTGGGTCTGAAGTATGGAGACCGCCATCTGCCTGACTTCGTTGAATTCGCTCAGAAGCCCCTGTTCGATGATAGGCTGCAGCGCGTTGTGGCTTCCGCCGCCGTGCAGCTGCTCCAGAAGCGAAAGGGCTGTCTCCTGGGTGTCGGCGTCGCCGTTTTTCAGGGCATAGTCCAAAGAAGGCATCATGCAGTCGTCAACCAGCATGGTGAGCATATCCAGGGCGTTTTCCCTCACGCTTTCCTCCGGATCGTTCAGGGCCTGCATGATGATCTCGTTGAGCCCGGGCTCCGGAGTCAGCGTGGCGACGCACTCCAGGGCTTCCTCCCTGAGGTCGGGATCAGAGTCTTTCAGGGCCTTCTCCACGCCCTCCGTGATGGCCGGATCGTCGATGGCCTTCATGGCCTCCACCGCCAGGGTCCTTATGTCGGGATCCTTGTCATCCAGGGCCGCCAGGATGGCGGGCATCACCATTTTGTCCCCTATCACGGCGATGTCGTACATCAGTTTCATTTTCTTTTCCTTGTCAGCGCCGGAACGGAAAGCCGCCAGGGTGTCCTCCACCAAGCCCTTGGTGTCGAAACCCGGTATGGGGTCGCCCTCCGGCACGAACATGACCGCCCGCTCGTGCTTTAATTCCCGCATGGAGATGGTCTCCTCCGCCGCCGCGTTGGTCTGGGAAGTCTCCTGGACCAGGTTGACCTGCGGACGCTTCCTGGTCCTGGGTTTCCTTTCCGTCACTTCCCGCCTCGCCGGCCGCGGCTCATAAGGTATCGGCTTCTCCCTGTTCTTTAAGCCGAGCGCCACCGCCCAAACAACGATGGCTACGACCACCAATGTTCCGAATATCTTTATTCCGTCGCGAAAACTCATTTTGTTCTCCTTTAATTTCTTTCCGGCCCCTTGCCGTCTGGCTTGATGCCGGCCAGCCGGTCGCCCTGAAGGGTGATCTCGTCCATGGCCGCCTGAAGCTTCTCGCAGTAAGGCGTCAGGTCCTCCGCGTCAGTGGGCACCACGAAGGGCGTCCCGAAGACCACGTGGATGGTGGCGAAGGGAAAAATAATCATGCAGCGGTCCCAGGAATTGGCGCGGAAGGAAAACTTCGCGGAAAGCCCGAGAGGCAGGATCGGTATCCCGGTCCGCTGAGAAATGAGGACCATGCCGGGCTCGATCCTCTGCCTGGGCCCGCGGGAACCGTCCAGGGCCATGGCGGTGTCCCTGCCGGAGCGGGTTATCTTAAGAAGGTTTTTCAAAGCCCCCACGCCGCCTTTGTGGGCGGAGCCGCGGACGCACTCCACGTTGAGAAGGTTGAAATAGCTGGCCAGGATGTCCCCGTCCTTGCTCTGGGAGACCATCATGGAAAGTTTGTCGTAGCCGAAGCGGAAGCGGTAGATGGCGGGCAGAAGCATTCCCCTGCCGTGCCAGGAGCCGAAAATTATGTTCTCCCCTTTGTTCTCCCTCTCCAGATAAAGCTTGTAGTTTTCCTCGTTGTGGTATTTGATGCGGCAGGTCTTCATGTTCAGAAGCGTCAGATAGTAGGCCAATCTGGGGATGACCTTGAAACGCATGAAGGGTTTTTTGAAGAAATTATCTGCCATAAAGGGAAAACTGTCAGTTCTAGAAATTATAACATAAAGAGCCTTTTCGTATTCTCCGTCACGGCATAGTCCAGCTCCTCGTAAGAGAGGTTGCGGAGCCTGGCGTGGGCCTTGGCGATCTCCACGACGAAACTCGGCTCGTTGCGCCGCCCTCTGTAGGGTTCCGGAGCCATATAGGGGCAGTCCGTCTCGACCAGAAGCCTCTCCAGCGGCACGACCTGGGAGGCGCTTCTCTGAAGCTGGCCGTTCTTGAAGGTGATGGGGCCGCAGAAAGAAACGTGGAAACCCATTTCCAAAAAGCGCTCCGCCGCGGCCGCGTCATATGAAAAGCAGTGGATCTGGCCGCGGAGGCCGGGAAAATCTTTCAGTATGGCCAGGGTGTCCTCCATGGCGTCCCGGGAGTGGACAACTATGGGAAGATCGAATTCCTTCGCCAGGGAAAGCTGGGCGGCGAATACTTCGAACTGAAGTTCCTTGGGATAGACGTTGTTGTGGTAGTCGAGGCCGATCTCGCCCACGGCGACGGCTTTTTTTCCGCTCAGCTGGGCTTTCAGGATCCCCTCCTCTTCCTTCGAATAATCTCCGGCGTTCAGGGGATGGAAGCCTATGACCGCCGCCAGACGTTCGTTTTTCTCCGCCATGGCAAGCGTCTCAATGTTGCGCTCCTTCTCGCCGCCTATGACGATGATCTTTTCCAGTCCGGCCGCCCAGGCGCGCTCCAGCATTTCCTCCCGGTCCTCATCATAAACGTCGAACTGAATGTGAGCATGGCTGTCTATCATTTATATTTTCTCCAAGCTCTTTTGCCTTTTGGCGAAAAACACGCCTCCGTTTTTGGTAATGCGCATGCAATCCTCCAGCCGCATGCCTATTTCCCCGGGGATATAGATTCCCGGCTCGTTTGAGAAGGTCATGTTCTCCTCCAGGACGATGTTCTGGCCCCGGCAGAGGTAAGGCCATTCGTGGCCGTCCAATCCGATGCCGTGGCCCAGGCGGTGGGTGAAGGTCTCGTAGTCGTTACCGTAGCCGTGAGCGCCTATGACTTTCCGGGCCGCAATGTCCGGCGCCCCCAGGAAGTTTCCGGCTTTGGCGGCCGACAAGGCCGCGTCCTGAGCCTCCCTCAGGATCTCCCAGACTTCCTTCTGCCGGGGATTGGGCTTGCCGAAGACCGCGCTGCGGGTGATGTCGCTTATGTAGCCGTGGAGGTCGCAGCCCGCGTCGCAAAGCATCAGATCTCCTTTTTTCAGTTTCTGGGGATACTTGGTGCCGTGGGGAAAAGCGGCCGCTTCGCCGAACAGCACGAATCCCATGCCCCGGACGCCCCTTTCCAGGCAGGCCTCTTTCACCAATTCCGACATTTCCAGATTGGTCATGCCCTCCCGGGCCGAGGCGAAGGCTTCCCTGACCGCCTCGCCGATAATCAGGTTTGATCCTTCCAGAAGCTCAAACTCCTTCGGACTTTTGATCGCCCGACACCTTCTCATTACGTCGGTGGCGTCAACGGCGCCCTGCGGGCAGCGCATTTTGAAAGCGCTGAAATACCAAAGCGGCAGCGTGTCCTCAAGCCCCACCGGGCCTTCAAGCCCCGAGAGCCTTTCGGCTATCTTCAGGATGGGGTCCTCGTCCTCCTGCCAGGGAATGACCTCGGCGTCCGCTCCCCAGGATTCCCGCATCCGGGCTTCCTCGAAGCTTGGGCAGACATGGAAAACAGAACCGTCCGAGGCGATCACCGTGGCGTACAGCCGGTCGCTGTAGCCGCCCTTGACCCCGCAGAAATAATACTGGTTCGACACACCTGCCGCCACGAGTCCGGAAAGCCCTTTTTCTCTTAGCAAAGCGGCCGCTTTCGCGATCCTTCCTTTATACTCCTCTTTCCCAACCGGGGAATAATCTTCTTTTCTTACCATGCAACCTTCCTTTTTCCGTTGTTCAAATTTCTTCCTTTTCCTCCTCAGAGTCCTGCGGAGAAAGCCCTTTTATTTTGTTCAGCATCTTCTTTCTTCCCGCTTTGGAGGCCAGGCGGGCGCGGCGGCTTTTCCCCTTGCCTTTCTCTTTCGCGCTTCCGTGACGACGGTCCCTGAGCATGTTCTCGATGGCGTCCTTCTGGGGGTCTATGTAGTCGGCTTCCACCATGTCCCTCAAGGGCGCGTCGATCTCTTTCCAGACCGTGCGGGGAACAATGCCGTTTTCCGCATTGTATTTTTCCTGGATCCCCCGCCGGCGTTCCGTCTCGTCGATGGCGGTCCGCATGGCTTCCGTCACGGAGTCCGCGTAGAGGATCACTTTGCCCTTGATGTTGCGGGCGGCGCGGCCGATGGTCTGGATAAGGGAGCGCGAGGATCTTAAAAAGCCTTCCTGATCCGCGTCGAAAATGGCCACCAGGGTCACCTCCGGAAGATCCAGCCCCTCCCTCAGGAGATTGATGCCCACGAGGACGTCCACTTCCCCGGTCCTGAGGCTGTTGATGACGTCCATGCGCTCCATGGTGTCGATGTCGCTGTGGAGATAAGTGACCAGGATGCCTTCTTCCGCAAGGTATTCCGTCAGCTCCTCGGCCATGCGCTTCGTGAGCACCGTGATGAGGGTGCGCTCATGAAGCTCGACCCTTTTCCTGATCTCCTTCATCACGTCGGTGACCTGGGTCTTGGAGGGCCTTACTTCCAAAAGAGGATCAAGCAGACCCGTGGGCCTGATGACCTGCTCCACAGGCATGGTGAAGCGGACTTTTTTCTCCCGGGCTTCCTTCGCGGAAAGCTTCAGCTCGTAATCTCCGGGAGTGGCGGAAACGAAGACCACCTGGTTAAGCTTGCTCTCGATCTCCTCGAAACGCAAAGGCCGGTTGTCCTTGGCGGCGGGAAGCCTGAAACCGAAGCGCACCAGGGTGTCCTTCCTGGCGGCGTCCCCCCTGCTCATGCCGCCAAGCTGGGGAACGCTGATGTGGCTTTCGTCTATCAGCATGAGCCAGTCCTTGGGAAAATAGTCCAATAGCGTATAAGGCATCTCCCCGGGAGAGCGGCGGTCCAGATAGCGGGAGTAGTTCTCAATGCCGGAGCAGTAGCCCATCTCCTCCATCATGTCCAGGTCGTGGTTCACCCGCTCCGAAAGGCGCTGATACTCCAGGAGTTTTCCCTGGGCCTTGAACTCAGCCAGTCTGATCTTCAGATCTTCTTTGATCTCGGCTATGGATAGGCGCAGGATCTCAGCGCTGGTGGCGTAGTGGGAGGCGGGATAGACCGTGAAGGATTCCGTGTGCCTCAGGGTCTGGGCGGTCAGCTCGTCGCAGATCCTCAGGTCCTCCACAACGTCGCCCCAGAGGGAGACGCTCAAATATTCCTTCTCCTCGTAAGCCGGGAAAATGTCGATCGTGTCGCCCTTGACCCGGAAGGTGCCCCGGTGAAAATCAGCGTCGTTGCGCTGATACTGCATGGCGACCAGCGATCTTAAGAAAGCGTGCTGGTCGATGACGTCGCCGTTTGCCACGCTGGTGCGCATCTCAAGGTAGGTCTCGGGCTTGGAAAGGCCGTAGATGCAGGAAACGGAGGCCACCACGATGACGTCCCTCCTGGTCAGAAGGGAGCGGGTGGCGGAGAGCCTCAGCCTGTCCAGAAGGTCGTTGCGGTCGCAGCTTTTCTCTATGTAGGTGTCAGTGGTGGGAAGATAGGCTTCCGGCTGGAAATAGTCGTAATAGGAAACGAAATACTCCACGGCGTTTTCCGGGAAAAGCCTGGTCATCTCGCCGTACAATTGGGCCGCCAGCGTCTTGTTGGGCGCCAGTATGAGGGTGGGCCGGCCGGCCCTGGCGATGAGATTGGCCATGGTGAAAGTCTTGCCGGAGCCGGTGACTCCCAGAAGCGTCTGGGCTTTCAGGCCCCGTTCCACTCCCTCCGCGAGATCCCGGATCGCCTGAACCTGGTCGCCCATGGGAGCGTAGGGAGACTTTAAGGAAAAAAGCTTATTTTCCATCCCGCTCCCCTTCCTCATCGGGAAGTTCCAGATCCGCCATCTCCTCCTCGCTCAGCGCTCTCGAGGTGACGTACTCCTCCTTGAGCCAGCTGCCCAGATCCATAAGTCTGCAGCGTTCGGAACAGAAGGGGAAAAAATCCTCTTTGGGGTCAGGATTTCTGACGTATTCCTTGCGGCAGAGCGCGCATTTGTATTTCTTTTCAGGCATGATTTCCTTATTGCTCAGTTTCGGTGCCGTCCGGCTGGAAGCGCTTGAAAGCCGAAGCCCAGACGGTTGGCGAAAGATCGGCCCGGCCTTCCTTGACCGCGCCCTTTAAAAACCAGACTTCCCCGGCTTTTATTTTCCGGGAATATTTTTCCGTGGCTTCGTCCCAGAGCATGACCTCGAAGTCCCCCTGGAAGTCCTCCATTTTCAAAACCGTGTATGCGCCGCCTTTCTTGTTGGCCCGGCGCTTCAGGCTGGTCACAAGGCCGCCCATGACGACGATGCGGCCGGGAGTCTCGGCGCTTATGGCCTGAAGGTCCCGGGAGGAAGCGGTGACCTTCCCTTCCCAGAAAGACCGCCAGGCCTCCAGGGGATGCTCGGAAAGATAGATCCCCATCACTTCCTGCTCGTAGCGTATCTTCACCTCCCTGGGCCACTCCTCCGTCTTCGCCTCTTTTTTCAAAGGCGAAAAGAAGGAGCGCTGCAGCGAGCTCTCGGAGCGCGGACCGGCGCTTTCCAATATGTCCGCCGCCAGAAGCGAGAGTTCCGATCTGGGCTGCCCCGTGAAATCGAAGCAGCCGGCCCGGATGAGATTCTCCACCGCCTGGGGCTGCAAAAGCCTTCTTTCCAGCCGCAGGCAGAAATTTTCCAGATCCGTGAAGGGGCCGCCCTTCTCCCGCTCGTTAGCGGCGGCTTCCGCCAGTTTCTCCCCGACGTTTTTCACGCCGGTCAGGCCGAAGTCCATCTCCCATGCTCCCTCCTTGTTTTTCCTGGCCCGGTGGTAAACGGAAACGCGGTTTATGTCCGGGGGATTTATCTTCACGCCGAAGCGCTTCATTTCCTTCATCAGCGACATGATGAAAGCGTGGTCTCCCAGGTGGGTGTTCAGAAGGCAGGCCAGGAAGACCGCCGGATAATGCGATTTCAGGAAAGCCATGCGGTAGGCTATTAGCGCGTAGGCCGCGGCGTGGGATTTGTTGAAGCCGTAGCCCGCGAAACTGGCGATGTCGCCGTAGAGTTTCTCCGCCACCTCCGGCGAGATCTTCTTCTCCCTGGCGCACTCCATGAATTTCTCCCGCTCCTTCTCCATCAGGGCGGTTTTTTTCTTGGACATGATCTGGCGGAAAATGTCCGCGTTGCTCATGGAATATCCGAGAATATTGTGCAAAGCCTGCATGACCTGCTCCTGGTAGAGCATGATGCCGTAGGTCTCCCTGAGAACCCTGGCCAGCTTGGGATGGGCGTAAACGACCTCCTCCTCGCCGTTGTGCCTGGCGATGAAGGAGTCGATGTACTGCATGGGGCCGGGGCGATAGAGAGCCAGGACCGCGATGACGTCCCGGATATCCCTGGGCTTCAGGCGGCGCAGCACCCGCTTCATGCCTTCGCTCTCCAATTGGAAAACGCCCATGGTGTCCCCGCTGGCGATAAGGGCCAGCGCCTCGGGATCGTCAAGGGGGATCTCTTCCAGCCGGATCTTCTCCCCCGCCTCTTCGGCCATGCGGAGCATGTCGTCGATTATGGTCAGGGTCCGCAGTCCCAAAACGTCCATTTTCAAAAGGCCCATGCGCTCCACGGCGAACATGTCGCACTGCGTCCTGGAGTCGTCGGAAGTTCCGAAAAGCGGAATGCGTTCGCACAAAGGCCCCGGGGAAATGACGACCGCCGCGGCGTGCAAAGAAATATTGCGGGGCAGATCCTCCACCTTGGAGGCCGCGTACAGAAGCGCCTTCACCCTGTTGTCGAGCTTGGAGGCCAAATAGCGCTTCATGGCGGGGAAATCGCTCACAGCCGCCTTGATGACGTTGAATTTGAAATTGCTCTCCTTTATGAAACGCTCCAGGATGGCCCAGATCCTCTCCACCTCCTCCGGCGGGACCTTCAGGACCCGGGCGCAGTCCTGCAGGGCGGCCTTGGCCCGCAGCGTGCTGAAGGTGGCCACCTGGGCCACCCGCTCCCTGCCGTAGCGCTCCCTGATGTAATCTATGACTTCTCCGCGCCGGCGCTCGCAGAAGTCGATGTCGATGTCCGGCATCTTGCGGCGGCTGGGATTGAGGAAGCGCTCGAAATAAAGATCGTACTCCAAAGGATCGATCTCGGTGATCCCCAGGGCGTAGGAGACCACGGAACCGACGGCGGAGCCTCGCCCCGGGCCCACCGGGATCGCGGACCGCCTGGCGAAGTCAACGTAGTCCGCCACGATCAGGAAATAATCCGAGAAGCCCAGTTTCCTGATGACGTCCAGCTCATAGTCGAAACGTCCCAGGATCTTCATGCTCTCTTCGCTGTTTTTGTTTTCCTTCAAAACGGGATAGCGCTTCGAGAGTCCCTCGCGGGCCAATTTCCTGAGAACATCCTCGGCGCTCTCCCCTATTTCCAGCGGAAACCTGGGCAGGTCGGTCCTTCTCTCGGGATTCAATTCCACGATGCAGCGCTCCGCAATGGCGACAGTGTTGTCGCAGGCTTCCGGAATGTTGCGGCAGATGGCGCGCATCTCCTCTTCGGAGCGGAAATAAAACTGGTTGCACTCCGGCGTGAGCTCCCCCGGGTCCTCCACGGTCCTGCCCGTCTCTATGGCTTTCAATAGCTCCAGGATCCCGGCGTCCTCCTTTTTCAGGTACAAGCAGCCGTTGGAAGCCGCCATGGGTATCTTGAGGGAACGGGCCAGTTCTATTTGCCTTTTCATGACCTCCCGCTCCGGATCGAGACCGTGCCATTGGATCTCCAGGTAAACGTTCTCCTTTCCGAAAAACTTCTGGTATCTGGCCAGGCATTCCGCCGCCTCGACCAATGCGCCCTTCTGAAGAAGCCTGAAGACTTCGCCCCGGGCGCCGCCGGTAAGGAAGATCAGATCGCCGCCTGAATCTTTGATCCATTCGTTCCTGATGAAGGGATCTTTCCCTTCGCCGGATTCGGCCCAAGCCATTGTGAGAAGCCGGCAGAGCCTTTTGTAGCCTTCGTTAGAGCGGGCCAGGATGACTGAGGTCATCAGTCCGGGATCGCCTTCCTCCAGGACGTTCTCCTGCCAGTATTTTCCCGCCAGAGGCTCCAGGTCCGCCTCCACACCGAGGACGGGCTGAATGCCGGCTTCAATGCAGGAATCGTAAAAGCGCACGGCCCCGGACATGTTCATATGGTCTGTGAGAGCCAGAGCGGGCATCTTGAAAAAACCAGCCTGCCTGACGAGGTCCTGCAGGCGCAGGGCGCTCTGGAGAAGCGAATACTCGGAAAGGGTGTGCAGATGAACGAAGGCCATAATAATATTCAATATTTATTTTTTATACATACATTATACCCTATCTTCCGAAGGAACGCCAAAATGTCAAATTTCGCTAGCAAACAAGACAGCGCAATGCAAAAAAAAGAGGGCCGCCCCGCGGCCCCCGTCAATCGGGAAGAAACGCGCCTCAGGCGTCTTCCACCTCCTCCATATCATCGAAGGGAGTCCTCTTTTTCACGCCGTCCTCCTCCGATCCTTCCTCAGCCTTTTCCGGCTGCGTCAGGATCTCCTTGTTGATGAAAAGCTTCTTGTAGGTCCCTTTCTCGATCTCGTAGAGGAAGCGGCCGAACCATTGGTTGTACTGCTCCGCTTCGTCCGCGGTCTTCAGATCCAGGGCCTTTTCGGCGCTGGTGACCTCGTTGGTCCCCCTGTCCGGCGCGGCGAAGGAAGCCTTGACCGTAAGGTAGCAGGGCGAGCCGTCCTCTCCCAGGCCGCAGAGGGTGTAGCAAAGCCCGCTCTTGAGACGCACTTTCAAAACGTCCTTCGTTTCCTTCGTCTCAAGGGAGGCGCTTTTGGCGTTCAGGTTCACCATAGGCTCGAGAAGGCGCATGAGAACGCCGGAATTGGGCTTTTCGCCTCCGGGAAGGGTAAGATCCCCATCCTCGCCCGAAAGGGCGTAATCCGGGCCCTCCAGGCTCGTGACGTCGTCCTTTTTCAGGCTCATCACGGTGGTGTCACGCCAGAATTCCGGCTTGGGGGTGATCCTGAAGATGTTTTTGATAAGCATGGGCTTCTCCTCGCCCTTCAGCCTGACGTACTGTCCCACGAAGTAATCCCCCGGATCGAAAGCGCCGCGGCCTGACATTTCCTCCATGCTTCTGGCCTTTGTCCTGCCCACGATGAAGGAGGAGGCTTTTGTGCCGTCCGGAAGGAAGGTCTCCACCAGCTGCCCGGAATTGGTGGTCACGTCTTCGGGATCCGCCACCTTCAGCTGCTGATAGCCTGATCTCCTGACGTTGATCTCCTGCCCGGAACGCATGTCGTAAATATTGGCCAAAAGCTCCGCCAGGGAGGAGTAGCGGGCCCGGAAATTGCTGCCGTCCTTTACCAGCCAATGACTGCCTTCTCTCTCCAAAACGGTCTCCGCCGAATTGTCCCTGATGGTGATCCTGGCGATGTCGTTGACGGGATAGTTCTCATAGATCTTCGCGCCCAAATGCCGCTTTTGGGCTTCTTTCATCTCCTGGTATTTCCGGTAGCCGAAAATGCCTGCCAGTCCCAGAAGGGCCGCCAGCAGCAGGACCAAAGTGGTTTTTATGTTCATCTTTTCCTAACTTTGTATTGGTGACGGACTGCCAGGAATATCCCGACGAGGCAGACCAGAAGCGGTATCAAAACGATGTTGAGCATTTTCAGTTCGAAGCCCAGTTTCTCCTTGTCCCTGTTGAGGTTCTTTCTGACCTGCTTCAGTTCCCTGGCGATCTGCTGGCGCTGGTTTTGGAACTCTTTGATCTTCTTCTCCTGCTCGGGGCTGATGATCATGCGCTGAGATTCGTCCTTCTGCTGCTGAAGCTCGTAGAGCTGGCGCTGCAGCGTCTCGTACTGCTGCGAGAGCGCCTGCTCCCTGGCCAGCCATTCGCTCTGGGCCTTTTTCTCCAGTTCCCTGACCACGGTGAAGGGCCTTTCGTAGCTGTCCCTGGCCCTGATGGCGATAAGGTTCTGGTCGCCGCAGAGCTGGTTGACGGCGTTCAGGATCAGGGTGAAATTGTTGTTGAGGGGCTGGTAAGCCTGCATTCCCATGAAGCCGATCTGGCGGATGTTGTACTGGTCGCAAAGAATGTCGGCGTCGGCGAAGACCACGACGGTGTTGTCGCTCTGGGCGTAGGCCAATATGTTGCTCTGTCCGGCGAAAGCGCTCTCGAACTGCCCGCTGACCTTGGCGGCCAAAGGATAATTCTTCACGTCGGAGTTGAACTTCATCCTCAGGTCGCTGGCTTCCCGGAAGACCTCCGTAACGTCTATCAGGGAGGCGTTGAGGGATGTCGAGACCAGAGGCGTAATGGTCAGTTTGGCGTCGCTCTTGGGGATTATGGCGCCGGCGAGCGGCATGAGAAGCCTGTCCAGCTGCGCGGTCATGATCTCGTTTGCGTTGAAGCTCTCCCCGGTGGGGCTGAGCCACAGGGGGTTCTTTTCCTGGCCGCCGGTCCCGTTGCTCAGGATGGTCGGATAATCCAGGTCCGCCACGACCTTTCCCGGCTGGACGGTGAAGCCCCATTTTTCAAAGAGCATGTTGGCGTCGGAGGCGCCGAAGGGCATGATAGGAGAATGCTCGTCCCTGTCGGCGGTGCACAAGGGGTCCACGAAGAAGATGACTTTTTTGCCCTTCATTACGAACTGGTCTATTGCGATCATGGTGTCGTCCGGCCAGCTCTTGGGATGGATGACCATCAGAAGATCTATGTCGTCGGGTATTTTCCCTTCCTCGGGCCTGATGTTCCTGACGTTGTAGTTCCTTTTCAATTCGTTCACGATGAACCAGGGCTGCAGCACTCCTTTGGAATTGGCGCCGTACATGTCCTGCTTGTCTGTTCCGGTCACGGGAAGCGAGCTCAGGATGCCCACCGTTTTCTTCTGGGGGTGCAGGACCTGGTATATGAGCTGGGAAACGTCGTATTCCAGGTAGCGTTCCCGGGAAATGTCCACCACCGGCAGCGCGGTGTTCTGGTCCAGGGACTCCGCCACGATGCCGAAATAAAAGAAACCTTCGGAATCCGGGCTCTGGCCCAGGGATACGCGGCGCAGCCCGTATTTCAGGGCCCACTCTTCCTCGTCGGAATCAAGCTTCGGGTCGAGGACCTCCAGCTTAAGGGCGCCCTTGGAATTGTTCTCGTATTCCTTCAGGAGATCCTTCACCCGGCCGGCGAAAGCCTTTATGTAGGAGGGCTGCCCGGGCAGGCTGGAGGAGTAGAAAAGTTTCAGCGTAACGTCTCTGTCCAGGTTCGAGAGCATCTTCTTGGTGCCCTCCGTGAGGCTGTAGGTCTTGGCCTCGGTGATGTCCCAGCGCAGATACAGGGAAGACGCGACGAAATTGACGATAATGATGACCGCCAGCAGGGCTATGAGCCCCACGATGGAAGTCAGAAATTTCTGTGAGGAGAAGTTCATGGCTATTTCAGGATGCTTTGCGGGAAGTTAAGACCACCGAGCTGGCAGCCAGCATGAAAGTTATCACGGAAGCGTAGTAAATAAGGTCCCTGGTGTCGATGACGCCCCGCTGCACGGAGTCGAAGCGGTACATGAAACTTAAGGAGGCTATGAAATTGGCCACGCTCAAAGGCACGCTGCTGGCCAGGGCGTCCGTCACCGGCGCCCAGCCGGCCACCACGAAGAAAAGGCAGATGACCAGGCAGATGATGAAGGCCACCACCTGGTTCCTGGTAAGGCTTGAGGCGAAGCTGCCCACGCTCAGATAACAGCCCGCCAGAAGAAAGCTGCCGATGTAGCCGGCTACGATCTGTCCGATGTCGGGATCGCCCAGGTAACAGACGGTGATGACCATGGGGAAAGTCAGCAAAAGCGCTATGCCGATGAACAGCCAGCCAGCCAAAAACTTCCCGAGGATGGCCTGGGGCAGGGTTACAGGCAGCGTCAAAAGAAGCTCTATGGTCCTGGTGCGGCGCTCCTCCGCCCACATCCTCATGGCCACGGCGGGAATTAGGAAGAGGTAGAGCCAGGGGTGCCAGACGAAGAAGGTCCTCAGGCTGGCGTCGTTGGAATTGTAAAAATCTCCGAACTGAAAGGTGAAAAAGCCGCAGAGGATCAAAAATATCACGATGAAGACATAGGCCACGGGTGAGCCGAAGTAGCCGTTCATCTCTCTTTTCATTATGCTATAGATGGTTTTCATTTCTACTGCCTCGTGATGTTGCGGAAGACTTCGTCCAGGCGCCCTTCCTCCACATGGAACTGGGTGCTGCGCCAGCCCCTTCTTCTGATCTCTTCAGCCACCGCCGGAGCGATGACGCTGCCGCCGGCGGGCAGCGCTCTCAAGACCAGCGCCTCCGGGGTCTCCTTCAATATTTCGACCCTCTCAACGTTGGCCAGGGCGGAGAGCGCGTTCAGGGCCTCGTCCTTCGGAACGTTGTCAAGGGAAACGGTGACCGCCTCGTAAAGGGAGGAGCGGCGCTTCAGCTCCTCCGGGGAGCCGTTGGCCACGATCTTGCCGTTGGAGATAATGATGGCCCGGGTGCAGACCGCGTCCACTTCCTCCAGGATATGGGTGGAGAGAATGACGCATTTGTTCTCCGCCATGGAGGAGATCATGCGGCGCACCTCGAACTTCTGGTTGGGGTCGAGTCCGTCCGTAGGTTCGTCCAGGATAAGGATGGGCGGATCGGGCAGTATGGCCTGGGCAAAGCAGACGCGCTGCTTGTAACCCTTGGAAAGCGTGTCCACCGTCTGGGGCAGGACTTTTTCAAGGCTGCAGATCTCCACCGCCCGCGCGACTTTCTTTTTTAATTCCTGGCCGGAAAAGCCTCTCACTTCCGCGATGAACTTCAAATATCCCTCCACTGTCATGTCGGGATATACGGGGGCGTTCTCCGGCAGATAGCCGATCTGCCTTTTGGCTTCCAGGGGATCCTTTATGATATCGAAGCCGTTTATTTTCGCAGTGCCGGAAGTCGGAGGAAAAAAGCCCGTCAGCATGCGCATGGTCGTGCTCTTGCCCGCTCCGTTCGGTCCCAGAAATCCCAGGACCTCCCCTTCCCGCACTTCGAAGGTCACGTCGTCCACGGCCCTGAAGCTGCCGAAAAGTTTGATAAGATGTTGAACCTGGATCATAACTTGATTTTATTTTTGATTAGTTTTGTCAAAAGACTCCTTTGTCATTTTGACAAAAAAGAAACGATATACGCATAGATATAAAGCAAAAAACGTGCCGCTAGAGGCCGCGCTTCAAGACCGCCTCCCCTCTTTTGGAAAACTCCAGCCAGCAGGCCCCGGCAGGTATCAGTTCCGGAAAAAGATCGGCCCATTCCACCACGCAGACGCCGTCGCTCCCGCAATACTCTTCCCAGCCGATGTTCCAGATCTCTCCGGCGCTTTTCAAACGGTAAAAGTCAAAATGAAAAACATAGGGCCTTTTGAAGCGGTATTCCTGGATGAGCGTGTAGGTGGGGCTGCCCAAAAAAAGCGTATCCTTCCCCTGCAGCGCCCGGATGATCCCCTTCACGAAAGTGGTCTTCCCCGCCCCCAGGTCTCCCTTCAGGCAGAGCACGTCGCCGGCCTCCAGATAAGCGGCCAGCCTTTCCCCGGCGGATATGGTCTCTTCGGCGCTCCTGGCCCTGAACTCAAATTCCGAAATGCGCATAACCGCTCCAGGGTCTCTTTTTTCCGTCTATGAGAAGAGGATCCTTGCCCTTGTTGTCCATGACGCCCACAAGCGTCAGCTCCAGCTTGAATCTTCTTTGAAAATTTTTCCCCGCCTTTTCGTTCCAGTTTTCCGGCGGGATGGTCAGCAGCAACTCGAAATCCTCGCCGCCGGTCATGGCCTCTTTGACGCTGCAGCCTGCCAGGGCGGGCACCAGGTCGCTTTGGATCCTCATGGTCAGGTCGGACGCCAGGGCCAGTTTCCGGCCGTCCTCGAAAAGTCCGTCGGAAAGGTCCATCATGGCGCTGGGGGAAAGTTTTTCCTTTAAGTAGCGCGCCTCCTCCAGGCGGGGCTGGAAAGAAAGATGCTTCCCGCTTTTCAAAGTTCCGCCCAGCCTGCCGGTAACAAAGACCAGGTCGCCTTTCTTCGCTCCGGAACGGAGCAGAGCCTCCCCTTTTTTCACTTTTCCAAGCACGGTAAGCGTCAGGGTAAGTTTTTCCCCCGCCACGCAGTCGCCGCCGACGATCCTGAGGCCGAGGGCGTCCGCCTCCCTTCCCAGGGCGCCGAAAAAAGTTTCCGCGAATTTTTTGGAAAGCCCTTTGGGCGCGGCGAAGGAAAACAAGGCGAGCCAGGGCTTCCCGGCCATGGCCGCGATGTCGCTCAAATTGACCGCCAGAAGCTTGTGGGCCAGTTTTTCGGGCGGAACGCCTTTCAAAAAATGCGTCCCTTCCGTCAGGGTGTCGCAGGTCAGGATAAGGTCGCTTCTTTTGTCAAAGCCCACCACCGCGCAGTCGTCGCCGATGTCTTTGGTCAGATCCCGGAAAGCCTTCCCGCGGGAAAAGAACTCCCGGGCGAAACTTATCAGTTCCTCTTCTCTCATAGCCTGTCTTTATCCGGCAATACGATGATCCGGGCCGGGCTCTGGGCTTTTTTGAAATAATTGCTCAGGGAAGAAATATCCAGCTTGGCCGTCTCCTGTATGAGATCCGGCCATTCGTTGGTGGAGAAAAGCGTCCGGCGAAAAGCCCGCTTCATGAAGTCCGGGGCTCTTCTTGCGTAAAGGGCCGCTCCCTTGGAAGCGGCGTCCCGCTCCTTCGCGAATTCCGCGGAGCGCAAAATGTTGCTGCTTATATTCTCGCAAAGAGCCTGAAGGTCAAGGGAGGCTTTCTCCGCCAGGTCGGGAGCCGTTCTGAAATACATGCACCAATAGCCGGCGCCGTAGCCAGGGTAGGCGCTGAAACCGCTTTCCCTGACGGCGTTCTCGCCGTATTTTTCCTTCATTTCATGCACTCCGCGCCGGAACGTTTTTTCCATAACGTAGGAGATGAAATAAGGAAGAGCGGGATCTTCTTCATAGCCCGGAAGCAGGTTGCCCGCCACCCCCATGGCGTACTTTTCCGGAGCCGTGAAGCTCTTTTCCTTTTCCGGCTTCAGTTCCTCCAGCGGCTTCGCGGAGGATCTGAGCCTAGGCTTCGCGCTCCAGCGCTCCTTCTGCGACGATCCTCTTTCCTTGCTGAAGAACTCCTTGCTCTCCCGGAGGATCGCCAGGGCCGTTTCCTTTTCGTTCACCGGACCGGAGATCACGATGGCCGTGTTGTCGGGAGTCACGTACTCCCTGTAAAAATCAGCGATATCCTTGGTCTTGATCCTTTCGATGACGAAGGGATTGCCGTAGCGGTCCAGGGAATAGGGATGTTCCGGGAAGAGCGTCTGGCGGATCAGCATTTCCGCGCTCTCCATATAGTTGGTGTTCTGGGCCGTCAGACGGGCCATGACCCGGCGGGAAGCTTCCTCCACGCCTTCCTTGGTGATCTTCGGAGCGGTCCAGGCCCGGCAGAGATAAGGCAGAAGCTCTTTGAAGCGCCGGGCGGGAACCGTCGCCTGAAAGCCCATGACCTGGGGCTCGAACAAAGGCGCAACGGTGGCTCCGCATTCTCTCAGGACTTTCCGGAAGCCCTCCGGATCGGCGCTGCAGGAGGCTAAGAATTCCGACAGCACCGCGAATATGCCGTTGTTGAAAGTCTCTTCGTACCAGTTGCCGCCGAGCGCTATGAAAGCGCAGCGCACCATGGTCTCGTCTTCCCTTTTCTGGATGACTAGCTCAGCCTTGCCCGGCAGAAGCGTCTTGTAATGCTGATAGCCGATGTTTTCAAGTATCTCTCTTTCCAATCTCAAAAACTCCGCGGCCCTGGGCTCCAGTTTTTCCACCGGATCGCTCCAGACCATCACAAGGTCGGAGGAGCGCAGATTGGAGTCGCAATAGCGGCGCAGCTTTTCCGCGCTGAGATCCTTGAGATTGCGGGCTCTGTCCTGCAGCCCGAAGGGGCCGCCCCTCTTGACGGCGGAAAGCGTGAGCCCTTTGGCCACGCCCTCCGAGGTCGCGCACTCCGCGGCCAGTTCGCTAAGTATGAGATCGGCTTCGCCCCTCACTTCCTGTTCGGTGAATTTAAGCCTTGCGGTCTCCGCGAGCCAGTCCCTGATCAATATCCTGGCCTTGGGACAGTCCACGGGGAAAGTCTGGCAAAGCACCTTGAGGGATATTCCGCTCAGCTCCTCCTCCTGAAAGAATTCCACCGCTATGCGCTGCTGGAATTCGCTGGCCAGCCTTTTCTCCAGCTCGGGCACGCGCTTTTTCAAAAGTTTGGCGAAGGTCAGAGCCGGAGCCATTCCCAAAAGGCCGGTGGGCCGGAGAACGAAGCCGGCGCAGATCAAGCTGTCCTGGCCTTTGGAAGTCCGCATGGCGATGGCGTTGCCCCGCTCTTCGTTCAAAACGAGCCGGTCGTCCTTCAGGAAAACTCCCTCCGGCAGTTTCGCCAGGCATTCCTTCACGCAATCCTCCATGCCGAAGCCGAAAAGGCTGCCGGCCATGGAAAGGGAAGCGTTGCCGGAAACGAAAACGTATTTTTGGTATTTCTTCAGATCCTCAAGGGAAAGCTTGGCGATCTGGGCGGAGTACCCCCGCATGGGAGAAGCCTCCGCGACGGTGTCGAAGGCCGTCTTTCGCCAGAGGGACAAAAGGGCGTATTTCTCTTCCTCCTCAGCTTCCGCCATGTCGGCGGACAGCTTGTCCCTGAGGCCAAGGAACTCCTCTTCCGCGACCCGGGGATCCCCGAGGATGGAAAAGACCGCCGCCAGGGCCTGTTTCAAAGGTTCCCTCAGCCCGCAGAGAGATATCTCAAGGGCGTCCCGGCTCAGATCGACGGAAACTTTCACTTCCTGCCAGGGGCAGTCGTTTTGGAAGCGCTCTCTTTCTATGGCCCTGGACAAATACTGGGCGTTCAGGAAAGCCAGCCCGCTCCCCATCAGGTTTCCCTCGGCGGAAAGCCCGCCCAGAAAAGAGATTCGCACCGCGATCTCCGGATCTCCCGGAATATCGGCGGAATAAATCACCGACCCCAGGCTGCTGACATAACTGGTCAGCGTGTAGCTCGGCAAAATCTCCTCCGCGGCGAAAGCCGCGAAGGAAAACAAAAGAAAGGCCAATGAGGATCTCAGAAACTTCATCGCAGAGACTTGAGGATTTTCTGCGCGGTCTCGGGGCTCAAACTCCCCGGGGGCGGAAAATGATATCCGTCGCCCGCTTTGCGGGGGATCAGATGCCAGTGGCAGTGCATGACGGATTGCCCGGCCGCTTCGCCGTTGTTGATAAGAATGTTGACGCCGTCGCAGGGCAGCTTCTCTTTCATCAAAGCCGCAATTCTCTGAACAAGATCCAGGACAGGATAGAGGTCCTTGGGATCCGCTTCGAAAATGTTGGCGATGTGCTTTTTCGGAAGCACCAGGGTGTGGCCGTAAGCGAGGGGGCCTATGTCTAAGAAAGCATAGGCCTCCTCGGTCTCCGCGACTTTGTAGGAAGGGATCTCCCCTTTTATGATCTTGCAGAAAATGCAATTATCCATTTTATTCCCCAAGTTTCAGTTCGCTGTAGAAGCCCAGGTCGATCATGGCGCCGCCGTTTTTGTTTTTGCAGCCGACGGCGATGACGTTCTCGCCGGACTTGAAAGCTTTCTTGACGTCTTCTTTGCTTATGAGCACTCTGTCGTAGCCTCTGGAGTAGCCTTCCGTCTTGAAGATTCTGGTTCCGTTGACGTAAATTTCGGGATCCTCGTCGTAGAAGATGTCCATCTCGATGTTCTCATTTGGGACTTCCTTCAGGATGAAGACGCGCCTCAGATAGATCTCCTTGGTGTCCCAATTGGTCTTCGGTTTGGCGCCCAGATCGTTCTTTATTATTTCGTTGCCGAAACCGCCTTCGCCAAGACTCCACAGACTGTCGTCAAAATTAGGCGCGGTCCACTCGCCCTGCGGTTTTTCAAAGGTGTATCTCCAGAGGGTCTTTTCCTCGGCGCCCTTGGGCACGAAGCACTTTCTCGTCATGGGCTTGATGCTAAGGGCGATCTTTTCGACCTTCTTGTGCAGCGCTCTCATTTTGGCGGTGGGATACTTCACGACTTTCCTGTCGTAAGTGACGAGTCCGTTGGCTTCCGTTTCCACGTCGGTGGTCTGGGTATAGACGCTGCCTGCGAAGCTCTCATGAGCGCAGCGGGCCAGATTGTTCATGATCTCTTCGTAACGCTTGAGACTGTCCTCGACGTTAGAGTCGGAACGGTAGCCCCACTTGCTCTCGGGGTTCCAGAGGTGACCTTCGATGAAGAGGCCCAGTCCTCCGAATTCGCCGCAGATCGTCAGCCTGTCGTCGTTGGCGGGAGTGGGCAGAGGGCTGGGATACTGGTGATGGTCTTTCATGTCGCCGCAGTTGTGATCAGTCCAGCCGGAAGTCTCGCTGATGAGGCGGGTGGTGTCGATCTGCTTGAGCCAGCGCGTGGTCTCAGTGGATTTCTCCTTGTCAGGCTGGCCCCAGCCTTCGTTGTAGGCGATCCAGACTACGATCGAGGGGAAGTTCCTCAGATCTTTGATCATCTCAACGAGCTCGGCGCGGTAGATATGGTATTTCTCTTCCGGCTTCTGTCCGCCGGAGACCATGTCCTGCCAGATCGGGAAGCCAGCCTTGTCGCAGAGGTAGTAATATCTTCTCGGCTCGATCTTGATGTGCTTGCGCATGAAATTGTAGCCGTGCTCCTTCAGGATGTCGATGTCGTACTGCATGGCTTCGTCAGAGGGCGGGGTCAAAAGACCGTCCGGCCACCAGCCCTGGTCCAGGGTTCCCTGCATGAAGATCTTCTTGTTGTTAAGATAGATCCTCTGGATGCCAAGCTCGTCCTTTTTGAATTCGATCTTGCGCATGCCGAAATAGCCCTTGACTTCGTCGGTCCCGAAAGCCGTTTTCAGTTTCAATTTGATGTCGTAAAGGTTTCCCTCATTGATGTCCCAGAGCTTAGGCTCTGCGACGGTGAAAGTCTGGCCCTTGGACCAGTCGGCGATCTCGCCCTCGGCGACCGCTTCGCCGCCGAAAGAGATTTCCGCCGTCACTTTGGCGCCCGCGAGGTCGCCGGCGCAATCGACGGTCACTTTCACTTCGCCTTTGTCGATGTCGCTCTCGACGTTGTAGCCCGTGATGTAGCCCTTGGGCGTCGTTTCCATCCAGACGCTGCCGCAGATGCCGGAGACTCTGGTGTAGAAGCAGCCGCCCGGATTCAGGCTCTGCTTGCCACTGGGTTGTCCGTAACTGTTCGAAGGATCCCAGGCGGTAACTACAAGCGTATTTTCCCCGGCCTTAATAAGGTCCGTCGCTTCCACCGCAAAGGGAACGTTTCCGCCGACGTGCGGAGCGGCCGTGGCTTCTTTGCCGTTCACAAAGACCTGGCAACGCCAATCCACCGCTTCAAAGTTCAGAAAGTAGCGGGTATTCTCTTTCACTTCCGGAAGCTCGAAAGTTCTCTTGTACCACAAAGTCTCGTTGGGTTCCGTAAGACGACCCACGCCGGACAGCGCGGATTCAGGAGCGAAGGGCACCAGAATGTCCTGCTGCCAGGCATCGTCCTTGGGCATTTCTTCGTTGATCTTCGTCACGGCGAATTTCCAAAGGCCGTTCAGATTCTGCCAATCGGAACGCACCAGGTTCGGCCTCGGGTAATTCTGCCAGGCGGTCTCCGGCGTCATGTTTTCGCCCCAGGTCGTCATAATGTGAGTCTTCACCGGGGTGTAAGCGCAGGCGCTGATCGCGATCAGGGCCACTAAGAGAAACAAGCTTTTTTTCATATCTATCCTTAATGGGTTAATTGTTTACTTAAGATCGTCCGGTCTCTTCTGGGTGAAGATCTCATGGAGCTTCTCCACAGGAACTTTGTTTGTCCTGTCGTAATTGTAAACTCCGTTCTGCTCCTGCTCCACGTCCGTCAGCTGGGTGTAGCAAAATCCCTGGACGTGCGGCGCCTCAACGAAGCATTTGACGGTCTCCCTGAGCCTAGTCAAGAATTCTTCCTCGGTCTGCGGCATGCCGCCGTAGCCCCAGGTGTTGCTGGCGAAAGCTTTCCGATCGGGCGGAATGTAGCCGATGCCGCCGATCTCGTCCACCACGTAGGGCTGACCGTGCCACTTGGTCTCCTGCTGTTCCGGGAAGTTCTCGAAATAATGCCCGTTTTCATCCGCGGCCAAGAGGGAGGGAAGCTTGTCCGGCTTGTGGTACATATGCACCGTCCAGAGGTCCGTCGCGTAGTGCACGCCGCCGGACGCGGTGTTCACAGGGCGGGAGGGGTCAAGCTGCGTGCAGAGCCTGTAAGACTCCATATGGCTGTTTTCATGCTGCAGCCTGTCCTCGATCCCCCAGGTCTCGTTCCAGGGCGTCCAGGCCACGATGGAAGGATGGTTGCGGTCTCTCAGCAACACTTCCTTCCACTCGCGCTTGTGATTTTCGCAAGCCTTGGCAACGTTGGGGTCGCAGCCCCAGCTGGGGAATTCGCCCCAGGTCAGGTATCCGAGCTTGTCCGCCCAGTAGTGGAATCTTTCCTCGAAGACTTTCTGGTGCAGCCTGGCGCCGTTAAAACCGGCGGCCATAGACATCACGATGTCCTGCTTCAGGGCTTCGTCGCTGGGGGCCGTCCAGATGCCGTCGGGATAGAAGCCCTGGTCAAGCACCATGCGCATAAAGATGGGCTCGTTGTTCAAATAGATCTTGCCGTTGGCGCAGTGATACTTTCTCATGCCGGTGTAAGATTTGACGGAGTCAACCGCAGCGCCGTCCAAAACAGTTTCCAAAACGACGTCGTAAAGGAAAGGATCGGCAGGCGACCACAACCGCATCTCGTCAAAAGACACTTCGTACTGTTTGCCTTCCTTGGCGTCCCACTCCCCTTCCGTCACGACGGTGTCGCCGCTTTTAACAACGCAGCGGAACTTCAGCCCTTCCGGAACTTCGTAAAAAGAGGGCGTGAGATAGAGTTTCTTAGAATCGATATCGGGACGCATATAGCAATCCGACAATCCTGCCTTCCCTACCGCTTCCACCCAGACCGTCTGCCAGATGCCGGTAGTCCTCGTGTAAGAGCAGCCGTGGGACTGATAAACGAAGCACTGCTTGCCGTAAGGGTGCGTGCAGCCCATGTTGCCGAAATCGGAGCCTCTCAGCCCTTCCCGCATGACGTCCTCCACGCGCAAAATTAGATCCATCTCCTCGCCGAATTTAGCCTTTTCCGTGATGTCGTAGGCAAAAGAGCAGGCGCCGCCCCTATGCACTCCCACGGATTCGCCGTTCAGATAAGCCTCGGATTCGTAATCCACGCCGCCGAAATGCAAGATTATCCTCTTCCCTTCCCAATCGTGAGGCAGAAGCAGTTTCCGGTGATACCACATCCCTTCGATGAAATCGTAATACCCTACTCCGGACAAAGGGCTCTCCGGGCAGAAAGGCACAGTTATCTCCTTGTCGAAGCCTTTGCTCAAAAAAAGTTCACGCCCTTTGTCGGCGCCGGAGCGGCCGAAATCGAATGTAAAGGTCCACTGTCCGTTCAGATTGAGCCAGAGTTCTCTCTGGAACTGGGGCTTGGGGTGTTCAGGTCTGGGGATCATGCTTTTTCCTTATTGATAAAATTAAAGATGTTCATCATTATGGTAATTTTACCAAATAAGCGGAAGCAATTCCAGCAATTCGGCACTTGACTTTAAGGGCTCTTTATACTACAATTCTCATCACCATTTTGACAATTAGGCGTGTGGTGTAATGGTAACACTTCGGATTCTGGTTCCGCCATTCTAGGTTCGAGTCCTGGCACGCCTGCCAATATTAAAAAAGCGGTGTCGCAAGACACCGCTTTTGTTATTTGCCTGTTTGTCTTCCCTTTTAGAGCTGGGGCTGGGGCCGGGCAGCGATGGAGGCCTTGCGGTCCTCGTTCTTGTCGAACTTGCCGGCGAAAATTTCCAGCATCACGCAGTGGGTGGCCGGGACCAGGCTGAAGTCGTAGAGGCAGGCCGGGATCAAAATCGTGTCGCCGGGATGGAACTCGATATCCTCGAAGAGACTGTCCGGGGAGATGATGGTGCCGTGGCCCTCCACGTTGCAAAGGAGCCTGAACTGGTTGTAGGTGTAGTCGTGGATGGGTTCCCTGAAGGAATACTTGTAAAGGGAGAAGCATTCGTTCAGGCAGATCTTCGAGCAGAGACTGTTAAGCTTCACTTCCTTCACGAAATCGTTCTGATCCTGGAATTTCAAAACGTCCAGCACTTTCTCTATATCCAGCGGACGCTCCTCGCCTTTCGCGGCGCCGCGGTTGTAGTCGTAGGCGCGGTAGGTTATGTCGGAGTTTTGGGAGACTTCGGCGGCGATGAGGCCGCGGCCGAGACCGTGGATCGTGCCCGGCGGAATAATGATGGACTGTCCTTTCTCCACCGCATAGGTGTGCATGACATCCATAGCCTGGCCCTTCCTGATGGCGTTCTTGGCTTTTTCAGCCGTCACGCCGGGCTTGAAGCTTCTGGAGACCATCGCGTCCGGCTTGGCGTCCACGATGTACCAGGCTTCGAATTTGCCGTTGGCATTCTCGTACTTCATGGCGTAGCGGTCGTCGGGGTGGACCTGGATGGAAAGGGCCTCCTCGGCGTTGATGTACTTGAAGATCACAGGGAAGCCGGTGTACTGGTACTGGCTGGCCTGGCGGCCGTAAACCTCCTGGGGATACTGCTTGCAAAGATTCGTCAGACTGATGCCGGCCAGGGGGCCTTCCGCCACCGTGGAGGAATAGTTGGGATTGTCGACGATCTCTATGGATTCACCAACGGGAGAGACGGGAGGGGTGGGCCGGTTGAAGAAACGCGTCAAGCAACGACCGCCCCAAACTTTCGCCCGATAGTAGGGCTTGAATTTCATCGGATAGAAAACTGCCATTTGACTTTTACTCCTCTTTGTAGTATTATTGTCGTCGTTTTCCGTGGGGAATTAGCTCAGTTGGTAGAGCGCTTGCATGGCATGCAAGAGGTCACCGGTTCGAACCCGGTATTCTCCACCAAATTCCGTCCTTTGAAAGGGCGGTTTTTTTGTTTCTTTCCCCTTTCACGGCTTTTTTACCAGTGTAAAATTTCCGCCACATGGGGGAGCTTCGGTTTAAGAAGCGTTTTTATGGCCCTGGCGTACTGGACCATCTCCCACTGCGCGCCGGCGTGGTCCCTGATCTCCAGGAAATGCGCCAGGTTGTGCAGGTCCACGGTCGCCCAGAAAGTCGTCATGACGTTCTGGGTGAGAACGCCCCTGGCCTGTTCCCGGCAGACGCCCATCTTAAGCAGCGCCTCGTATTCCCTGAGGCTCTGCTCGTTGGCGGCCTTGATGGCAGACCGGGCTTTTTCCTGCTCTTCCTTCGGCATGGTGTCCTCGGAGGCCTGGCGGTTGTTCTCGCTCTGCGATCTCACAAGGGGCGGAACATAGAATTCAATGTCCGTTTCCGTATAGCGGCGGCTGATCTCGTTGTAAGACCAGGTGCGGTGGCGGTGCCACTGGCTCCTTACGAAAAGCGGGCAGTGAACTATGAAGGAGAAGACCACGTGTTCCAGAGGGCTGGTGTGGCGGTTCTCCAAAAGATACTTCATCAGGATGATGTCGCGCTCCTTGATCTCGGAAACGAATTTCCCGAAGGAGACTCTGGCGGCGTTTACGATGGTAGTCTCGCTTCCCATCATCTCCACCAGGCCGACCCAGCCCTGGCCGTCCAGGACCATAACGTGGTCCTTTGGCGGTTCGTTTACGTTCAATACTGTTTCTGACATGTCACACACTCCAAAATTATCAGACAAATTAGTCTCACTTTCATCTTATCATCCCTGTCAATTATTCCCTTCCCCGGCCTTTTTCTGATTTACCCTGCAACCGGGACCTGATTTATGATAAAATAAATAACTAATGAAAAATACTGAAAAAGAAGAACAACTTTTAGCCGAAGCCCTGCAGGATTCCCTTCGGAAGGTGGGGAACGTCTGGGCACCCTGGCGGACGGCCTACATCGCCTCCCACCCCAGGGACGGCAAATGCGTTTTCTGCGCCAAAGCAGAAGCTTCTCCTGAAAAAGACCGGGAGAACCTCCTTTTGGAGCGCGGAAAAAAATGCTTTGTTTGCATGAACGCCTACCCCTATACGCCGGGGCATGTGCTTATTCTTCCCTACGCCCACGTCGAGACCCTCGGCGAACTTGACGAAGAGACCTACAATGAATTCTTCGCGCTTCTGAAAAAGTGGCAGGGCATCGTCAGGGAAAGCGTGGGCGCGGGCGGCCTCAACATCGGCATCAACATGGGCAAGATAGCCGGCGCCGGCATCGCCGAGCATCTGCACATGCACATCGTCCCCCGCTACTTCGGCGACACCAACTTCATCACCACCTGCGCCGACACCCGGGTGATCTCCCGCTCTTTATTAGACATCTACGATCTTTATCTTTCACATAACCCCCAAAAAGAAGAAGAAAAATGAAAAAATCCAGCATGGCTTATTTGGAAAAACTCCTGAACGCCCCCAGCCCCACCGGCTACGAAGACGGCGCCAGGAACATTTGGCGCGCGGAAATGAGATCCGTCGCGGATAAAGTTTACGGCGACACCCACGGCAACAGCTTCGCCGTTCTGAACGAGAAAGGCAAAAGGAAAGTCATGCTGGCCGGCCATATCGACGAGATCGGCTTCCAGGTGCAGTCTATCTGCGACGGCGTCATCAAATTCCAGCCTCTGGGCGGCTTCGACACCAACATCATCCCCGGCCGCCGCGTCATCATCCACACCGCCAAAGGGCCCCTGCCCGGCGTCATCGGCAAAAAGGCCATCCATCTGATGTCCGCGGACGAAAGAAAGAAGACCACCGAATTCCGCGACATGTGGATCGACACCGGCATCTACGATGAGGAAGAGCTGAAAGCCGCCGTGGAAGTGGGCGATCCCATAACCTACGGCTACACCCTGGAAAAACTGGCCCACGACGTTTACGTCGGCCGCGGCGTGGACGACAGGATCGGCGCCTTCATTATTGGCGAAGTCCTGAGAAATCTGAAAGACAAAAACTTGGGCGACCTAGCGGTCTATGCGGTCGCCACCGTCCAGGAAGAGATCGGTCTCAGGGGCGCCGTGACGGCCGCCGGCAGCATCAAGCCTGAGTTCGGCTTCGCGGTGGACGTCTGCCACTGCCTGATGCCGGGCGTGGGCAAAGACGTGGTGGGCGACGTAACCATGGGCAAAGGCGCCGTGGTGACGAGGGGCCCGAACATCAACCCGAAACTTTTCGACCTGGTCGTGAAGACCGCAAATAAAAAGAAGATCATCTTCCAGCGCGACGCGGCCTGCCGCGGCACCGGCACCGACGCCAACGCCATGCAGCTTTCTAGCGGAGGCGTGGCCTGCCAGCTGATCTCCATCCCCAACCGCTATATGCACACGCCGGTGGAACTCTTCGACATGAAGGACGTGGAATCCGCCATCGCCCTGATGACCGAGACGATCCTGGCCGTGGATAAGAAAACCTCTTTTGTGATCTAAAAACAATGAGCGAAACAAAATATCACATTCCCCTCTCAAGTCCGGACATCACGGAGAGGGAGATCCAGGCCGTAACGGAGGTCATGAAGACCGGAACGCTGAGCCTTGGACCGAAGCTTCCGGAATTTGAAAAAGCCATCGCCGATTACGCCGGCGTGAAGCACGGCGTGGCGGTGAACTCCGGAACGAGCGGACTGCACCTGACGGTGAGAGCTCTGGGCCTGAAGCCCGGCGACGAAGTCATCACGACTTCCTTCTCCTTCATCGCCTCCTCCAACTGCGTGATCTTTGAAGGCGCCAAGCCCGTCTTCATCGACATCGATCCCGTCAACATGAACTTCGATATCGATAGAATAGAAGGCGCCATCACCGAGAAGACCAAAGCCATCGTGGCGGTGCACGCTTTCGGCATGCCCGTCGACATGGCGAAAGTCATGGAAGTGGCCAGAAAGCACAACCTGGCCGTCATCGAGGACGCCTGCGAAGCCATCGGCGCCCTCATTAAGGACGGTGATAGCTGGAAAATGGCCGGCACCTTCGGCGACTGCGGCCTCTACGCTTTCTATCCCAACAAGCAGATCACCACAGGCGAAGGCGGCATCATCATAACCGACAATGACGAGATCGCCCGTCTGTGCGTCTCCATGCGCAACCAGGGCAGAGACGCCGGCATGGGCTGGCTCGCGCACGCGAGATTAGGCTACAACTACAGGCTCAGCGACATGAGCTGCGCCCTGGGCACCGTCCAGGTCTCGCGCCTGGGCGATATACTGCCGAAGCGCGCGGAAGTGGCCGCCCGCTACACGAAGCTTTTCACGGAGGAGATCCCCGAAGTTGTCCTCCCCTGCCCGGACCCGGAAAACTTGAGAAGAAGCTGGTTCGTTTACGTCATCCAGCTGCCCAAAGCTTACACCGGCGACCAGCGCAACGAGCTCATAACGCACCTGCGTTCCCTGGGCATCGGCTGCAACCAGTATTTCTCCCCCATCCATCTGCAGCCCTTCTATCAGAAGGAATACGGCTGGAAGCGCGGAGATCTGCCTGTGACCGAATACATGGGCGACCACAGCATGTCCATCCCCTTCTTCAACAAGTTAAAGGAAGAGGACCAGAGGATCGTGGTATCCGAGATCAAAAAATGGCTTAAGGAAAATCCGGCCTGATGAGCGAAGGTAAAGGCGTCAAATTTCTGAAACTCCTGGCGGAGCACGGGCTCGCCGTGACAATAGGGCTCGCGATCCTCGTCAGGGTCTATCTCCTCCTCATAAGGGAGTACGTCATCGTCAACGACGGGCTCCTTTACGTCCAGTGGATAGAGAAGATCCAGGAGCTCGGCTTCAAGGGCGCCTTTACCAGAGCTTATCCTTTCAACCTCTTCCCGCTTTTCGCGGCCTTCTTGCAGAAGATCTCCTGCGGAACGCTTTCCGCCGAGACTTCCGTCCTTATCCTGAACTTCTTCTTCGGGCTTCTGGCGCTGGTTCCCGTTTATCTTCTGGCAAAGCGGATCTTCGGGAAACTGCCTGCCCTGGTCACGGGCTTCTACATCGCCTGGCACCCCATCTTCACGGAAGTCTCCTGCCAGGTGTTGAGGGAAGCCTCCGCCATCTGCTTCGGGCTTTGGGCGGTCTATTTCCTTTTGACCGGCCTGGAAAAGGAAGAGCCCAGGGAATGGGATCACAGGAAGCTGGCCTTGAGCCTGGTCTTCATTTTCCTGGCGCTTTTGATCAGGCTCGAGATGCTCTCGCTTCTTTTTGTCGCGATCATTACGCTCTTTTTGGCGCACTATGAGAAAGGGCGTGACAATCATTTCAAGGCCAGGCTCAGGATCTTCTTCATCTGCGCGGCCGTCCTTCTAATTTCGGCCGCCGCCATGTTCGGCGCCGTAAGATGCGTGAAGGGCCAATGGGATTTCGCCAGGCTCGACAAGATCTTCTCCGCCCAGGGAATGGGCGAGGAAAAATACGGCGTGGACGATCCTC
Source organism: bacterium (assembly GCA_017557885.1). Taxonomy (GTDB): domain Bacteria; phylum Auribacterota; class UBA3054; order UBA3054; family UBA3054; genus UBA3054. The sequence continues at coordinate 32,914 of JAFYXV010000008.1, forward strand.
TGAAACCCTCCGCCGAGATCTACGACGCCCAGGGCAATCCTATCCCGATGGCGAGAATGAAATACGCCTTCGCGCACCTGGCCTGGGACCATCAGCGGGCTTTGTTCGGCTACGAGATCCTCTACAAGACCTGGAAGACGCTGCACCCGGTGGGATTGGCGCTTCTCCTTGTCGCGTTCTATTACCTCGTGACGAAAAAGCCTCTGAAACTCTGCGCCCCGATCAACGTACTGACGGTTGCTTTGATCGTGATCATGGGCGCCGTCTTCTACCGCTACGTCTCCACGAAATTCGCGGTCAGCAACCGGCACATTGTGCTGCCGGTCTTCGTGCTCTCCGTTTACATGGGCCTCTTCACCACTTATCTGAGAGTGGAGAAAGGCTGGCAGAAACTGCTGTTGGCCGTCTCCATTGCGGCGGCTTTCCTGATGCTCACTTACAAAGCCTTCCGCCCCTTGGAAAGCCACAGGCTTCCCCTCAAGCTTTACGGAAAACAGCTGGCCGCCAAAAAGATCCTGCCGGAAAAAGCCTTGCTCATAGAGCCGGACGGCCTGAAGCAGCTTTCCTACTACGCCGGCGCGAAACACAAGATGTGGGCCTCGCAGACTTCCGAGGAACTGCTGGAACAGCTGGCCAAAAAGGAGAACGCCTTCCTGCTGGTCAATTTCCGGGACGGCAGCCACACCGCGGCTTTCCTGCCCATAAAAGACAAACTGGAATACCTGGATTCCCTGGAACCCGTCGATAAAAAATTTGAACTGAAACTTTACCGCCTGAAAAAGGAGTAAATCATGAAGATATTTTCCTTGAAAAACCCCAACCGCGGACCCCTGGTCTGGTTCATGATCATAATGGACGCCGTTTTGTGCGCGGCGAGTTTCCTCATCGTTACCTTCCTGCATTCCCAGAGCGCCAATCAGCCCTTCGGCAATTATTTTGAGATGCTGCGCTACGTCCTGCCCATCGTCGTAACGGTGAGGCTTCTGACCTTCGCGTATTTCAAGCTCTACCGCAGCGGCTGGCGCTACGCCGGGCTGCACGACGCGGTCAACATCTTCAAGGCCGTTTCCATCAGCACGCTCATCGCCTTCGCTGTGACCGTGGTGGTCAGCTCCAAGATCGCCTCCACCCGCTTTTATTACTCCCCCTACATCTTCATACTGGACTGGATCGTCGCCACGGTTTTGATCGTGACCATGCGCTTTTCCATGCGCCTTAAAAAAGAGTTCCTGGCCTGGCGTCAAACCGGACGCGAGAACGTTCTTATCGTGGGCGCCGGAGACGCCGGCGTCATGCTTCTGCGGGAGATCGTCGCCAACATGCCGCAGTACGCCGTCAGGGGTTTCATCGACGATGATCCGGGAAAACAGAACATGATCATCCAGGGCGTGCCCGTCCTGGGGACCAGGGCGGAACTGGAGACCGTCATCCACACCACCTTCGCGGAGGAAGTTTTCATCGCCATCCCCTCCGCCTCCGGCTTCGCCATCAAGGAAGTGGCGGAGATCTGCAATAAACTCGGCATCAAATACAAGACCCTGCCTTCCGTCAACGACATCGTGGACGGCAAGGTGACCTTCTCCGACCTGAGGGAAGTCGACATCCTGGACGTGCTGCGCCGGGACCCCGTGGAGCTGGACGTCCACGCCATAAAAAGCAACATCCAGGGCAAAAGAGTCCTGGTCACCGGAGCAGGCGGCTCCATCGGATCCGAGATGTGCCGCCAGATAGCCGTTTTCAAGCCTGAGGAGCTGATCCTTCTGGAGCTCTGCGAATTCAACCTCTACCAGATCGACCGGGAGCTGAAAGCAAAATTCCCCGAACTTAAGATCGCTCCCTACATCGCGGACATCAAGAACGAAGCCAGGCTCTCCGCCATCTTTGAAAAGCATCGGCCCCAGATCGTCTTCCACGCCGCGGCCTACAAGCACGTGCCGATCATGGAGCTCAATCCCCTGGAGGCTGTCCTTAACAACGTCAAGGGAACTTACCAGATCGCCAGCGCCGCCGACCGCGCAGGCTGCGAGGAATTCATCCAGATCTCAACTGACAAAGCCGTCAAGCCTAGCTCCATCATGGGCGCCACCAAGAGAGTGGCTGAGAAATTCGTCCAGAGCCTCAACACCATCAGCGCCACCCGCTTCGTATCCGTCCGCTTCGGCAACGTGCTGGGATCCTCAGGCAGCGTGCTGCCGCTTTTCAAGGAGCAGATAGCCAAGGGCGGCCCCGTGACCGTCACTCATCCCGAAATGACCCGCTATTTCATGCTGATCCCGGAAGCGGCCCAGCTGGTCCTGGAAGCCGCCACCATCGGCGAAGGCGGCGAGATCTTCATCCTGAACATGGGCGAGCCGGTAAAGATCGTGGACCTGGCCACCCAGGTGATCCAGCTGATGGGCAAGCGCCCGGGCAATGACATCAAGATCGTCTTCACAGATCTCCGCCCCGGCGAGAAACTTCACGAGGAACTGGTCTATGACGGCACGGAAGAGCCGACCAAAATGAAGAAGATCATGGTGACCAGGACCACGCCGGAAAATTACGAGGAACTGAAAGAAAAGATCCTCGACCTCATAGACCTGGCGGCCTGCGGCAACGAGAGCGCCATGAGGGAGGAACTCCTCAAGATCGTGCCGGAATACACCCCCGACCTCAGCGTCATAGGCAATTGACCGGGGGACGAATGGGCATCAAACCTGGGGACGAAATAGTTCTGAAACTAGTTGACAACGCCTTCGGCGGCGAAGCGGTCGGCCGCGTCAACAACCTTGTGGTCTTCGTGCCGTTCGCCATAAAAGGCGAAACGGTGAAAGTTAAGATCCGGCAGAAAAAACGCCGGATGCTCTTCGCCGACCTGCTTGAAGTAATAGAATCCTCCCCGGAAAGGACGGAGCCCTTCTGCCCCAACTTCGGCTCCTGCGGCGGCTGCCAGTACCAGCATATTAATTATCCCTATCAGCTGGAGATCTTCGTGAAGCAGCTGCAGGATCTCCTTCTCAGGACCGGAGGATTTCTTAAGCTGCCGGAGATACTGCCCGCCCTGCCCTCCCCGAAAACCGCTCATTACCGCAACAGAATAGACCTGCATCCCGCCGAGGACGCTTTCGGAAGCCCCTATTACGGCTTTTGCAAAAGAATGGAGCCGAAGACCATCTTCCCTCTCAAAGAGTGCCCTATTTTCGCTCTGGAGGACGATTTTTCCAAGATCCCCATGCGCATGGAAGACAAACTTCTCGTTTTGAGGACCCACAGCGGAAAGCCCTATTATTATTTCAAGGACAACCACAACTTGGTCTGCTCCGGGCCCTACGACTACGAGACCAGGGAAAGCTTGGGCGACGAGGACGTTTTCTACGACGTGGGGGATCTGCGCTTTTTCAATTCCTACAGCGGCTTCTTCCAGGTCAACCCCTCCCTTTTGGAAGTTTTCTCCAAAGTGGTCACGGACTTCGCCCAGCCCAGGGAAAGCGACCTGCTGCTCGACATCTATTGCGGCGCCGGTTTCTTCGGCATATCCCTGGCGAATAAAGTCAGGGAAGTCCTGGGCGTCGAGATAGACCCCTCCTCCATCGCCTACGCCAAAAAGAACGCCCAGGCGAACGGGCTTTCCAATTGCCAATACACCGCCGATTCCGCCGAAAATTATTTGAGAGGCCTCCTGGAGCAGGAAGTCAAGCCCGACATCTGCATCCTGGATCCTCCCCGGACCGGGCTCACCAACAAGGCCGTCTCCGCGGTGAAACACCTTCAGCCGAAGCGCCTCATCTACATTTCCTGCGGCCCTCCGACCTTCGCCAGGGACGCCGCCAAATTCGCGGACGCCGGATATCTTTTGAGCAAGATCCAGCCCTTGGATCTCTTCCCGCACACCAAGCACTTCGAGCTCATCTCGCTTTTCGAGTGGAAGGGCAAAGGCCTGGGCTCCCCCACCAAGGGCGCTCTGGCGGAATCAGAGGAAGCGGAAGCCTCTCTTAACTGCGAGGAGGAATAAATGTCTCTTTTAGAGATATTGCTTCTGGGCGTCAGTCTTTCCATGGATGCCTTCGCCGTCTCCATCTGCCAGGGGCTTTGCCTTCCCAAGTTCTCTCTAAAACACATGCTCGTAATAGGCCTTTGGTACGGCGCCTTCCAGACCCTCATGCCTATCCTTGGCTTCTGCCTTTCCTCGCGCTTCGCACTTCTCATATCCAGTTTCGACCATTGGATCGCCTTCGGGCTTCTTGCCTTCATCGGCTTCAACATGATCAGGGAGTCCTTTGGAAAAGAAGAGCGGAACATCACTTCCTCCCTGGCGTTTCTCGTCATGCTGAAGCTCGCCGTGGCAACTTCCATCGACGCTTTGGCCGTGGGCGTTTCCTTCGCGATGCTGGAAACGCCGGTCGTTTATCCTTCTCTTATCATAGGCGCGACGACCTTTTCCATCTCCGCCCTGGGCGTGGCCTTCGGCAAAATGATCGGCGAAAAGATCCGTTCCAAAGCGAGCGTAATAGGCGGCGCGATCTTAATTCTGCTCGGCTTGAAGATCCTTTTGGAGCACACCCTTTGGCAATAAAAAAATCCTCGGTTCCCACCGAGGATTTTTTTGCTTTTTTGATCTTCCTTTATTCGATGAAGACCGCGGCGGCCACCACCGTCTTCCAGAGACCGTTCTTGTCGCCCCTGGCGGATTGGGTGATGTTGGTGGTCCTGACGAACCGTCCGCTCATGCGGTACATCTCTTTTCTCTCGTCCCAGTCGGCGTCGGGATCCATGTCCACGCCCAGAGTCGTCGCCAGCATGGTGGCGGCCAGGTCTTCGGCATATTCGCCGGCGGTCTCGTCGGTCTCGCCGTAGGTGTGGTGCTCGGAGAGATAGCCGTAATGGTTGCCGTCGGCGGGCTGGGCCAATCCCACGGAAGCCACGATCTGCCTGCCGGGCTCGTTGGTGTCGATCCTGGCCATGACTGTAAAAGTGATCTCTCCCGGATTCAAAAGGGCGATGCCTTTCCTTCTGGGGATGATCTTACAGCGCGGCGGCAAAATACTGGAAACGGTTACCAGATTGCAGGCCTGGATGCCGGCCATGCGCAGCGCGTCTTCAAAACTGCTGAGGCGGTCTTTGTGCACGCCTACGCCCTTTGTGAAGAAAATCTGGCTGGGGATCATTTCTCTCGCAACTCCATGGTTAAGTTATAAGTATTTGAAAGTGAAAAATATTGTAATAAAAGCGCCATTTTATGTCAAAAAGCGCCCTGGCTTCATTTGATATACTCCAGCAGGACCTTCGTCAGCTTCTCCCCGCCTGCTTTGGAGGCGGCGCTGACGCTTTCGTGGGTGATCTTCTCCCCGCCTTTCCTGGCGGCGAAATTGCTGATCAGGGAAATACCGGAAACCTTCGCGCCCATATGGTGGGCGGCCTCCGCTTCCAAGACCGTGGACATGCCCACCACGTCGGCGCCCAGGGTCCGGAGCATGTTTATCTCCGCCGGCGTCTCGAAAGCGGGGCCGTGCATGCCGGCGTAAACGCCCCGGTAAAGATGGACGCCTACGGCTTTCGCCGCGGACATGATGTCGGTGTTGCAGTCCTCGTCGTAAAGGGTTGACATATCCGGGAAGCGCGTGCCCATTCTTTCGTCGTTGAAGCCTGTGAGCGAGGAAACGCCCTGCATGTTGATCTGGTCTTCGATGAGCATCAGATCCCCGGGGAGAAAAACGGAATTAATACCGCCGGCGGCGTTGGTCAGGATGACGTGACCGGCGCCCCAGATAATCAGCGCTCTCAAAAGCCTCACCACTTCTGCGGGAGCGTTGCCTTCGTAAAGATGTACTCTGCCCCGCATGACCGCGGCGGTCTTGCCGTTTATCCTCCCAACAAGAAGCGAGCCTGTGTGGCTCTGCACAGTGGAGGTCGGGACGTAAGGGATATCCGTGTAAGGTATCTCGGCTATTGGCTCAACCGCTTTGCTGAGACCGTCCAAGCCAGAACCCAAAACAAGGGCGTATTCCGGATCCAATTGGCACTTGTCGTAAAGGAAAGCGCAGATCTGCCTGATTCTGTCGTATTCCAGCATAAAAACTCCTTATTTCTCCGCTTGCTTATTCAAATGATGAATGTATTCTCCCGTTTCGGGAGGCTCTAAGCCGATGGAAAAGATCTCCGGGATCTCGGAAATGTCGAGAGCCCGGGAGGAATAGACCTCCATGATCGCTTCGCCCTTATCAACATATTCGCCGCGCCTTAATTTAAAGCGCAAGCCGGGCTTGTGGTCTATTTTGTCCGTCAGCACCTTGCGGCCGGCGCCAAGCGTGATCAGAAGTTTTCCCAGGGCGAAAGTGTCTATCTCTCTAAGATAGCCGCTTTCAGGGGCCTTCACAACAAGGCAGTGCTCCGGCGGGGCGAGTATCTCATCCAGTTTGGAAACGGTTTCGGCGGAGGCTCCCTGGCCGGAGATCATTTTAAGGAAGCGCTCGTAGGCTTCGCCGCTCTTTAGTTTTTGCTCCAGCTCTTTTCTGAAATCTTTCCTGTCATTCGGGAAAGCCAGGCGGCACATGGATTCGGCCAAACTCATGGTCACGTTGTAAAAACGCTCCTCCGTCTTTTCTCCTCTCAGCATCCTCATGGCTTCCATGACTTCCACGCCGTTGCCCGCCCATTCCCCCAGGGGCTCGTTCATATCCGTCAAGAGGACTTCCGTGCGCACTCCGAAGGAGGTTGAGACCTTATGCAAAGAGCGCGCCAATTTCTCCGCCTCTTCGAAAGTCCGCATGAAAGCGCCGCTGCCGTATTTCACGTCCAGAACTAGTCCGTCCAGGGATTCCGAAAGCTTTTTTCCCAGGATGCTGGAGGTTATGAGCCCTATGGAATCCACGGTGCCGGTTACGTCCCGCAGGGCGTAAAGCCTCTTGTCAAGCCTGGCCACCTCGTCGCTTTGAGTCATGAAGGCCGCGCCGTTTTCCTTGAGCAGCCTCTGCCCTTCCTCCCAGGAAAACATCTGGCGCAGGCCGGGAATGGCTTCCAGTTTGTCCACGGTGCCACCGGTGTGTCCCAAGCCTCTGCCTGCCAAGGTCGGAACAAGAGCGCCCATGCAGGCGAGCAAAGGCAGCAAAACGATGGTGGGCTTGTCGCCTACGCCGCCGGTGGAGTGTTTGTCTATGACGGGACGCCCGAAATTTTCCCTGGGCCTCGAGGTCCCGCTCTCTATGATGCATTCCGTCAAAGCCAACGTTTCCGAAGGCTCAAGTCCATTGAGGCAGACTGCCATGAGATAGGCTGACATCTGGTAGTCGGCGACTTTCCCCTCCATGTAGCCGCCGAAGAAGGCCCGCAGCTCCTCTCGGGAAGCGGTCTGGCCGCGCTTTTTCGCTTCGATCATCTCAACGGCGGTCTTCATTTTCAGTAGCAGCTCTTTCCAAAAGTTAAGGGCGGGAGATCTAAAACTTTCGCCACGGTGGCGCCAAGGTCGGCGAAGGTCTCCCTGGTTCCCAAATCAACGGCAGCCCTGCCCGGCGAATAAATCAAAAGCGGCACTCTTTCCCTGGTATGGTCGGTTCCCTTGTAAGTCGGATCAAGGCCGTGGTCGGCGGAGATGAAGAGATGGTCGTTGCGACCCATATGCAAGAGGATGGGGCCAAGGAGGCGGTCGAATTCCTCCAGGCAGTCGGCGTAGCCCTTGGCATTGCGGCGGTGGCCGTAGAGCATGTCGAAGTCCACCAGATTGGCGAAGATCAAGCCTTCTTTCTGCTCCTCCATAGCCTCCGTAAGCTTCTGCATGCCGTCGGCGTTGGACTTGGTGTGCACGGCCTTCGTCACCGCCAGCCCCGCGTAGATATCCTCGATCTTGCCGATGGCGTAAAAAGGCAGGCCCTGCGATTGGAGCTTCGTAAGCAGATTCTCGCCTATGGGGCGCATGCTGTAATCTCTTCTGTTGGGCGTTCTCGTGAAATTGTCGCCGGCCGTTCCCACAAAGGGCCTGGCAATTACGCGGCCGATCTTAAGTTCGTCCGCCATTTCCCTGGTCACGGAACAAACTTCGTAAAGTTTCTGCAGTCCGAAACGCTCCTCGTGGGCGGCAATCTGGAAAACGCTGTCCGCGGAAGTATAGACTATCGGGAAACCGGTGCGAAGATGCTCTTCGCCCAGCTCCTTTATGATGACGGTGCCGCTGCAGGGCCGGTTGCAAAGATATCCCGCCAGCCCCGTCCTTTTGAGCCAGCGCTGCAAAAATTCTTCGGGGAAACCGTTCGGGAAGGTGGCGAAGGGAACGTCAATGTGCGTGCCGATCATTTCCCAGTGTCCGGTGGTGGTGTCTTTCCCGCAGTTCTTTTCCGTCATGCGGCCGAAGGAAGCCAAAGGCTTAGGAGCCGGCGGGCAGCCCAGGATCTCCGAGGGCTCGATATTGCCCAGCCCGAGTTTCTGTAGGTTCGGGATCTTGAGCCCTCCCACCGCTTTGGCGGTGTTGGCAAGCGTGGAGGCCCCGACGTCGCCGTAGTTGGCGGCGTCCGGCGCATGTCCGATGCCCACGGAATCAAGAATTATGATAATGGCGCGCTGCTTCATTTTTCCTTTATGTTCAGTTGTCGATGCTCCAGTAGGATTCGAATTGCCCGGGCAGATATTTCTCCAGGGAGGAACCTCCCACGAATTCCCTCAAGATGCTGTTTTCAGGGATAAGGTTCGCGCTCATGGGCTCGAAGAAACTCAGGAGGCGAAGAAGGCTGTCAGCCTTTGGATAAGCGGGGCTCTCGCGCTTTATCTGCAAAAGCAGAGGTTCCGCAATGGGCTTCAAAACGCACAGCTCATAGAGAAACATGGAGTTGAAGATGGCGTCGGCCTGTTCCTGATACGGGAAGATGTTTTTGTATTCTCCGCGCCTGATGCTTGCCCACCTCATGATGGTCTGCTCAGCGCTATGCCCCCTGGTCCTGGCGTCCCTGACGATCCTTCTGATCATGCGGGAATCGCTGGTGGAGATATGGTGGTGGCGGTCAAGGTTCAGAGGCGTCAGCGGCGAAATATAAATGCGGAAGATCGACTTGGCCGGGATCCCCTGCGTCAGCAGCGGATTTAACCCGTGGATGCCCTCCGCGATCAGGATCTGTCCCTCTTTCAAGCGCAGCTTTGGGCCAACGCTTCTGGTGCCGGTTATGAAATCATACTTTGGAAGCGTCACTTCCCTTCCGGCGATCAGCTCGTTCAGATCGTGGTCCAAGAGCTCCAGGTCCATGGCGTAGATGCTCTCGAAATCGTACTCCCCTTTCGCGTCTTTGGGAGTTTTGTCGCGCTCCACGAAATAGCGGTCCATCTCCAGCGTCACCGGCTTGATGCCGCAGGTCTGCAGCGCGATGGCCAGCCTCTTGGAAAAGGTCGTTTTGCCGGAGGAACTGGGGCCGGCTATCAGGACAAGCTTCACCGTTCCCTTATCCGCGATCTCCCTTGCCATCAAAGTAATTTGGGACGACTGAGCCGACTCCGAGACCAGGATGCCCTCGTGGGTCTCGCCTTTCTTTATGATCTCGTTCAGCTGAGGAACCGTTCCCACTTCCAATTGATTGGCCAGCTTGACGGCCCTTCTGAAAGCAACGTCCACCAACGTGACTTTTTCAGCCATGGCCTCCGCCCTCTTGACGTCGGTTTTGCTGGGAATCAGAATGAAGCCGGAAGGCGTTGATCTCAACGCAAGCCTCCTGAGATAGCCCATTGATACCACCAGGGGACCGTGGAAATAATCGAAGTATTTTCCAACCCGGGCGAACCAGGCTGTATTTTTCTTCTCTTTTTCGGCAATCGTTTTAAGAAAATAGATCTTGTCTTCCTCGTTCTCCTCCAAAAGAATCTTTTCTCCCTCTTCGATGGTCTTTTCCTCAAAAACGACAGGAACGTCGTCGTTGACCATCTCCCACATTTTTTCTTCGACCTTTTTCAGATCTTCCCTGGAGATGGGATTGGAGGTGCGGCAGAAAAGCCCGCCCATGGGCCGGCGGTAATCGGTGAAGATCTTCTGCTCTGGGAAGACCTCTTTGAAAGCCGTGACCATTAAAAGCACCAGGCTGCGGTTGTAGATAAGGCGTCCGAGCTCGTCCTTCCTGGTCAGAGGATCTAGGCGAACGTCTCTTTTGGGCGCATAGTTCAGGGTGTGAAGCTCGTTGTCGCACAAAGCCCCGAGATAAAGGTACGGATCGTCGGGATAAGCGGAAGCGATTATATCCTTCAGCTTCGTTCCCAAAGGAGCGCTGATGATCCTTTCGTCCGGAAGCGTTACGTAAACATTCGTTCTGGGAGTCGTCTCTTTTATTTCGCTCATAATAACTCCTTGTTTTTCAGAAAAACATAATTAATAAATTTTAGCATTTTTAAGAAAATAACGTTCCCGAGCGGAGCGGCTGTTACCCTTCCGGCCTCTTTTTTAGTATAATAAACATAATAATTAACAATAAAAAAATCATAAAACTCAAAACAAAACATATGGCTGACACTCTGCGACGCACGAAGATCAAAGAACTTTTCAGTTCTTTTACTGAAACAAAAGAAGTCCTTGTCAAAGGCTGGGTGAGGACCCGCCGCGACAGCAAGGGCGGCTTCTCTTTTCTGGAAATAAACGACGGCTCCTGCTTCGACAACATCCAGGCGGTGGTTCCCAATACGCTTGCCAACTATGAGAGCGAAGTTTTGAAACTGACCACCGGCGCCAGCGTGGCCGTAAAAGGCAAAGCCGTGGCGGCGGAGGGCCGCAAACAGAGCGTCGAGATACAGGCTGAGGAAGTCAAGGTTTACGGCTTCGCCGATCCGACCGAATATCCTCTCTTCAAGCAGAGAATGTCCGTCGAGTACCTCCGGGACATCGCCCACCTCCGTCCCCGCACCAACATCATAGGCGCCATGGAAAGAGTCAGGAACTGCGCCGCCATGGCCATCCATGAATTTTTCCAGAGCCGGGGCTTCGTCTGGGTCCATACGCCGCTCATCACCACCGCCGACTGCGAGGGCGCCGGCCAGATGTTCAAGGTCACCACGCTTGATCTCAACGATCTTCCCAGGACGGAAGAAGGCGCCATCGACTACAAGGAAGACTTCTTCGGAAAGCCCTCTTTCCTGACGGTCTCCGGCCAGCTAGACGCCGAGAACTACGCCTGCGCCCTGGGCGACGTCTATACCTTCGGCCCGACTTTCCGAGCCGAAAATTCCAACACCCCCCGCCACCTTGCCGAATTCTGGATGGTGGAGCCCGAGATGGCTTTCGCCGATCTGAATGACAACATGGAGATCGCGGAAGCCTTCGTGAAACACATCGTGAAGACCGTATTGGAAAAATGCCCGGATGAGATCGCTTTCTTCGACCAGCGCGTGCAGCCCGGCCTGAAAGCCCAGCTTGAGGAGATCTTAGGCCAGGAGTTCGAGCGCTGCTCTTACACCAGGGCTTTGGAGATCCTCTCCCAGTCCGGCCGCAAATGGGAGTTCCCCATCAACTGGGGCGACGATCTGCAGACGGAGCACGAGCGCTATCTGACGGAAGAGTATTTCAAGAAGCCCGTTTTCGTCATCGATTGGCCGGCCTCCCTGAAGCCTTTCTACATGAAAGTCAACGCCGACGGCAAGACCGTCCGGGCCATGGACTGCCTGGTTCCCCGCTTCGGCGAGATCATCGGCGGCAGCCAGCGCGAGGAAGACCTTGCGGTCATGGACAAGCGCATTGAGGAGCTTGGCATGAAGAAAGAGGAATACTGGTGGTACAGGGATCTCAGGCGCTTCGGCACCGTCCCCCACTCCGGCTTCGGGCTGGGCTTCGAGCGGATCATCCTCTTCGTCACCGGCATCGCCAACATCAGGGACGTCATCCCCTTCCCCAGGACTCCCAAGAACGCCAATTTCTAAGCTATGCCCGAAACCGAAAAAAACATCGTCTGGCACGCGCATAGCGTTTCTAGGGAAAAAAGAGAAATTAAAAACGGCCACAAGGGCTGCGTCCTTTGGTACACCGGATTGTCCGGCAGCGGTAAATCCACCGTGGCCAACAAGGTGGAGGAGCTTCTCTCCCAAAGGAACGCCCAGACCTACCTTTTGGACGGAGACAACATCCGCTTCGGATTGAACAGCGACCTGGGCTTCGAGGAAAAGGACCGCCGGGAAAACATCCGCCGCATCGGCGAAGTGGCGAAACTTTTCGCCGACTCCGGCACGATCGTCAGCGTGGCCTTCATCTCGCCCTACCGCGAGGATCGCGAAAGGGCCAGGGCCATCGTGGAAAAATCCGGCCTTGTTTTTGTCGAGATCTATGTCAGATGCGACCTTGCCGTCTGCGAGAGCCGCGACCCCAAGGGCCTCTACAAAAAAGCCCGCTCAGGCGAGATCAAAAACTTCACCGGGCTCGACGCTCCCTATGAGGAGCCAGTCTCCCCCGAACTGACGCTCGAAAGCGGCAAAGCCGCCCCCGGGGAACTGGCGGAACAGGTCCTGGAGTTTTTGAATCGAAAACACATTTTGTTGTAAAATTTTAATGAAGGCCTGTCAACCCCTGGCCGTTAAAGGAACTATGTTGAGAAGATCGTTACTTTTGTTTTTCTGCGCCCTTGCGGCGCTGAGTTTCACAGCCTGCAAAAAAGACAAAGCCCCGGAGCAGACCGCTCCCCGGGAAACAAGGGAAGTGAAAGCCACCGGCGCACGCCAGAACCGCGGCAAAAAGATCAAAGACACGCTCTCCGGCCTGGAAGAAGCCGACCGCGCCGCCGCGTTGAAACTTCTGAGAGAGGAGCATCGCGAACAGAAGAATAAAAAAGAGGAAAAGGAAGAGGAAATCGAGATGACTCCCGGCTTCTTCCCGGTCTCCGACGGCGCCAAGCGCCTTATCGAGGACGCCAACCTGCTCTTAAGGCAGGGCGCCGATTCCGACAGCAAGATAGAAGCATTGGAAAACCTCATCGGCATAGACCATCCCGACATCCTCCCCACTATCGAGCTGGCGCTTGACGACGACGACCCGGTGGTCCGGGAAGTGGCTCTGGACGCCATCATGAACATCAACAGCGAAGAGGTGGTCCCGGTCGTCATGAAAGCCCTGGACGATCCCGAGCCCGATCTCAGGCTGGTATCCTTGGACGCTTTGATGGACGTTAAAAGCGAACGCATCAACGACGCTTTGCAGAAAGCTCTAAAGGATGAAAACGAAGAGATAAGGGAAGGCGTCATGGATCTGCTTTTCATTTCCGAAAATCCCGCCGCGCTTCCCACCATCAAGACCGCCATGACCGACTCCTCCCCCAGCGTCCGGGAAGGCGCCCTGCAGTGCATCGAGGACATTCCCGACAAAGGCGCCGTGGACATACTGGTTTACGACGGACTTTTAAGCGACTACGAAGACGTCAGGGAAGCCAGCAAGGAAGCCCTGGAGTTCATCACAGACGAGGAATTCGAGACCTACGACGAAGCCAAAGCCTGGTGGACGAAAAACCGCGCTTCCTTCGATTTCGACTTTTAAAGCGAATGAAGATCTCCATAAGCTATCCTCCCTTGCCAAGCGAACTGGGCGTTCCCCTTCTGGGCCAGAACAGGCAGTTCCAATACTTCCACAAGCCGACCTACATCTACCCAATGGTTCCGGCTTATGCGGCCAGTTTGCTGAAAAAGAACGGCTTCGAAGTCTATTGGCAGGACGGCATAGCGGAGAAAAAAACTTACGAGGAATGGGAGAAAGAGCTGCTTAATGTCTCTCCGGACATCGTCGTCATAGAAAGCAAATGCCCGGTCATAGAGAAGCACTGGAAGCTGATCGACGATCTCAAGAAAAAGCTTCCGGAAACCCTTTTCGTTTTGGTCGGAGACCACGTCACGGCAAAACCTCTGGAGTCTTTTGAAAATTCCAACGTTGACATTGTCATTGTCGGCGGCGACTACGATTTCCTGCTCCTTGACCTGGCCGAGCATTTGTCAAAGGGCGCTCCCCTTCCGGGAGGCTTTTACGTCAGCGAAAAAGCGAAAACTATAAAAACTGAGAACGCGGAAAAGATCGGCAAGGTTTTCTTCACAGGCAAGCCTCTTCTTAATCACGACCTCGACTCCCTGCCCTTCATAGACAGAGACCTTACCAAGTGGAAACTCTACGCCTATGAGAACGGCAACTTCAAATACACTCCCGGCACCTACACTTACAGCGGCCGCGACTGCTGGTGGGGGAAGTGCACCTTCTGCGTCTGGGACAACACGCTGAACCCCTGCGGCAGCTACCGCAGCTTCTCCCCGGAAAGGCTCTTCGCCGAAGTGAAGCATATCATAGACAATTACCACGTCAAAGAGATCTTCGACGACGCCGGCAGCATGTTCGCCGGGGAAAAGATGAAAAAGTTCTGCCGGCTTCTGATCGAAAGCGGCTACAACAAGAAGGCGGTCTTCGGCTGCAACATGCGTTTCGACGGTCTAGACAAAGAAGGCTACGAACTGATGAAGCAGGCCAATTTCCGCTTCGTTCTCTTCGGATTGGAATCCGGCAACCAGAAGACCCTGGATCGCATCAACAAGGGAATAACTCTGGAGCAGATAGAAAAAGGCGCCAGAGAATGCAAGGAAGCCGGGCTTCAGCCTCACGTGACATGTATGCTGGGCTATCCCTGGGAAACGCTGGAAGACGCCAAAAGGACCGTCGATTTCGCCAAACGCCTTTTCAAACTGGGCTACATAGACACCCTGCAGGCCACCGTCTGCATCCCCTACCCCGGCACGCCGCTTTATAAAGAATGCCTTGAAAACGGCTGGCTTTTGACGACGAACTACTCCGACTTTGACATGCGCAAAGCCGTTATGAGATCCCCCATCGGGGAAGCGGAACTCATGGATCTCACGCGCCAAATATACCGTTCCTTTTTGAGTCCCGCTTTCATCTGGCGCAAGATAACGCAAATCAGGACCCTTGCCGACATTAAGTTTTTAATGACCGCGGGAGTGCGCGTCATAGGTCACCTGACCGACTTCGGGGGCAAGGCGTGATCGCGTTCCGATCGTGCCGCGCTTGCTTTTATTTGCAAGAAGAGATAAAATGTTTTTTGTGAAACGAGCGCTTTTTAGTTCATTGGTCCTCGTCGGTCTCTTTGCTTTCAGCGCGCGCAGCGAACTGCCGGCAGGACTAATTGCCGCCAACTGGATAGAGACCAAGGGCGGGCACATCAGGACCGGCGTCACCCAATCCGGAGCCAGTCTTGTGGAGCTTGACTGCGTCATGGAACTGACCGAACTGAACCGCTCCAAAAGGCGCTTGATGGGTTTTGACGGCAACGGCCCGAAAAACTATTTCGGCGTCAACACGACCAATCACTTCGACATTTGGCACGCTTCTAAAACAGAGGCGGAAGCCAACGTGAAATATCGTCTGTATCTCACGCAGACCAAAACGACCACTACCCTCTATATTTACGATTACGAAAGCGGAGAGCTTCTCGAAACGCTGTCCGGCAACTCCAAGGGCATCAACAGTTCCGAATGCCATGTCTTTACGATAAACGGCAAGAGCGACTACCTCTGCTACGGAATGAGGGTCTACAATTTCAAGGTCTCGATCGACGGCGACCTTAAAAGAGACCTCTCTCCTGTTTACGACACGGCGCAAGGCAAAGCCGGAATGTACGACGCGGTCAGCCAGACGGCTTTCTACGCCTACGGGACCGGCAGCCTTGTCTGCGACGCCTTCAAGTTCCAATACGGCTCCGGCGACACGGCGATATTTTGCGACGAAGGCTGCATGTATTTCCCCGCTCACGTCAACATGGGCGACCTTGGCGGCCTGAATTTCGAACCGGGCATCGTGCTTTCCGGCACTGTGGAAGGAAAATCGTTGACCGTCGGGACCGACACCCTCGACATGCGGGAAATTTTCGGAGAGATCGTGCCGGGCGTCAGGTACGATCTCAAGATAGATTATTCCTTCGGCTTCCGGACGAATTTCTATATCGCGCGCTCCGCCAATATCCCCGCCCTCTACGTTACCCTCGACGATCACGACGTCGCTTACCTCAACAAGAGCAAAAGCAACGAAGCCACGGGCGCCCTTATGAAGATCGATCCCGACGGAACAAGTTCCGGGCTGCTGCAGATTAAGAAGATCGCCGGCCGAGGCAACGCCACCTGGACTTATTCCGGAGACAAGAAGCCCTATAAGATCAATCTCAACGACAAATACGCTCTCATCGATGGCTGCGCCAAGGGTAAAAAGTTCGCGCTCCTCTCTCTGAACCTCCAGAACAACAAGGACCGCTGCGGACTTAAAGAATATGCGGCCCATGAGCTGGCGGAAGCCATGGGCATGGGCTTCGTCCCCGACATTGATTTCGTCGATCTCTATATCAACGGCTCCTACCGCGGCTTCTATATGCTCAAAGAGAGAGTGACCGTCGGCGCGGACAGAATAAACATCAACGAGCCGAAGTATATCTACGAGGACGAAACCTCGACCACCAGAGTCGTGCAGAAAAACGGCATCAAGGGCGTTAACGGCGCCTCCGGCGATCCGGACGACGGCGGTCTCTTCGGCTCCTCCTGGAACATTCCCAACGCCACAGTCACGGTCAATTCCGAAGACGACAGCACGGATCCTGCGCTGTCGGCCGGCATACAGGCTTACCAATACGCCACGGATTCCCAATTAAAAGGCGGCAAAGAAGGCGGCGTTGTCATTGAGATGAACGTGCAATACGGCTCGTATGCTGCGGACGAGCACATTCTTTTCGTCACGCGCCGCGGCCAGATCTTCACCATGAAGACCCCGGAGGCGGCAACCCAGGCCCAGGTCCAAAGGATCGCAATATACATGCAGGAATTCGAGGACGCGCTCTTCAGTGAAAACGGCTTCAACAGCCTGGGCAAACATTACTCCGAATACATCGACGTGGAGTCCATGGCCAGGCACGTCGCTTTGGACGGCTTCATGATGAACAGCGATTTCTGCCTCCTTTCCACTTACTTCTTCATCGACGCGGACCACGCCACGGGAGAATATGTCGGCAAACTGATCGCCGAGCCTCCCTGGGACTACGATTTCTCCCAGCTGAACGGCAGCAAGCTCTATGCCAAGAGCACCTTTGAAAGCCATTACGTTCCGCCCTTCCTCGGGAAAGCCGACTTTACGAAAGCCATGTACGATGTAAACTTTGGAAGCGGATTCCAAAACGAACTGGCGGATCTTATAAATTCCAAACTTGCCGCTTTAAGCGTAAAGCTCGACGCGGCCTACAAGCTGAACTACCTGCGCTGGGGCAGCGACTCCCTGGGGGACGTCTCCACCATAATCGCCAACGTCAGTTCCAGAAGAACAAACTGGAACAGCATCTGGAACGGCGACGCCAAGCTTTTCGGCGCCTGGATCTCTCCAATGAGGAATCCCTCCGCCCTGACCGTCGAAACTTACGGAACGCCCAGCAGCATACAATGGTACAAGGTCGATCCCGAGACTTCAAATTTGATCGAGCTTGAAGGCGAAACCAGCGCGAGGACGGACGTGAGGATCTACGGAGCCGGGAATTACGTCTGCGGCGTCAGCGGAAAAAGCCTGGAGCCCTCCGTTTCCGGCACGACTTCCACCATCTACACTTCGCCCTACGCCTACGCCCTGCCAGAGCCCGCTTTCATCGGGCTGCTTCTTGTTTTGGGCGCGCTCTTAAAAAGAAAGCCTTAGTCTTTCCAATCCACCAGGACGTAGGAGTAAGGATCGAGCTCGCATTCCAGAGCCTCCTTCCCTATCGTGATGTTTTCCGCCACCGGAACGGGATGGATGTTCAAAATAAAAGCCCTGCCGTTTTCTTTGGGTATCACCCTCAGGAGATCCTGCCCTTCCACGGTGGGCGTCTTTCCCAGTCTGGCGATAAGCTTCTTTATCAGCACGGCCTGGCTCTTGAAATGATTGGCGAACATCACCGGGAAGATCTGGGCCGTGCCCGTTCCCTTCTTTACCGAAACGATGGCGGGGCGGCCGGCTTCCGTACGGCCCAGAGTCTCGCCTTTCTTGTCAATGTCGATGTTCTGGATCGTCTTGCCCAGGTAATACTCCTGGCCCTCGAAGAGGACCTTCTCCTGGTCCACGCTCTTTTTGGGGAAAGTACCGCCAAGGACTCCCAGCTCGTCGGCCAGGACATGGCAGTAGTGGTCAGTCTCGTCTTTGGTCGGCAAAGATCCGATCAGAAGCAGATTGCCGCCGGCCTCAACGTAATCGGCCAGTTTCTTCTGAACGTCCCTCCTCATCCAGCGGTCGTTGACCACCACGAGAACGGGATGCTTCAAAAGCTCTTCCAATGAGGCGTCCTCGAAATCGACTAGTTTGGGCAGGAAACCCTGGGATCTAAGGGCGTAATAAACCTCGGTGGTGGCCGGTCCGACCGGCTTGATGCTGACTACCGGCTCTCTCTTCAAACCGAGAGCGATGTCGTATGCGGAATCCGAGCGGAAATCTTCCGCGTGTTCTTTGATCTCGGAAAAAGAGCGCTTTATCGCGTCGAAGGAAGGCCTTCTTTCGCCGTTCTGGCCCACCGGCGCCTGCCAGTTGTGGTCGGTGCCGTAGAAGCCCAGGCCCTGGCGGTTGCTGCCCGAGCCCCAGAGATACATGTTGAGGCCCTTGTAGCCGCCCGCGGCCGCCCAAATGTTCCAGATGAACAGTTCCGGAGCGTAAACTTTCGGGGAATCGAACCAGTATCCGCTCTCCTGCTCTATCACCCAGGGGGTGCTCTTCAAAACGCTCTTGAGATACTCCGCGCCGTATTCGCAGAAATAAGTGCCGTTGGCAAGATTGAGGTTCCCGCTCATGGAGTAGTAGCAGTCCACGCCGATCTTAAGCCAGGGGTTCTGCTCCTTGTTTTTGATGTGCAGCGAGAGAGCGCGCGGGCAGTAGGCGTTGTGGGTGAATGGAGTTTTAATGCCGCAGTTTAAAAGCATGTTCCTCAGTTTCTGGAAATATTTCGGGTAATAGCAGCCGTAGTAATATTCCCTCCGCTCGATCTCGTACAGCGTTTTGTTCGCCTGCTCCAGCATATACGGCGGGATCCTTGAGAAATCGCCGAAACTGCAGCCGTAGGCGTTGTTGATCTTTTCCAGGGAGCCGTATTTTTCCTTAAGATAGGTCGGCCAGATGCCGTCTTTCTTTTCAAGGCCAAGGTTGACGGGATTCTCATCGTCGAAATCGTCGCCGGGAATTTCGTTGCAGAGCTGCGTCATGACGACGAAGCCTTCGGGAGCCTGGTACGGTTTTATGACTTCCGCCACGGCAGCGTACCATTTCTCAACGGCCGCAAGGAAATCGCTGTTCATGTGGCCCACGGCGTTTATGGTGGAGCTGGGGATGTACTCCCCGTCCTCGTAGCGCATGACCAGGCTGTGGGGATTCTTCTTGGTGAACCACTTGGGGATGCCCAGGTCGGTCGCCTCGGCGTAAATATACGGTCCGGGACGCCAGTAGCAAAGAAGGCCGCTCTTCTTGACCAGTTCAAGGAAGGCTACGAGGTCGTTGCAGGGATGATAAAGTCCGGTGAAGTCGAAACGACCCTCCTCCGGCTCGTGCACGAGCCAGGGGGTGTAGAAAGAAACGGCGTTGCAGCCGGCTTCCTTGACGCTATTCAAAACTTTTTCCCAACTTTCCCTGGGAGTCCTGAAATAATGGACTTCCGCAGAGGTCAGGAAGATCTCCTTTCCATCCAGGAAAAAAGAGCCCTTTTCAATCTTTAATTCCGCCATAAACTTGCTTTATTTTGATTTATCAGTCAGGTATCTTATTATCTTATCAAAAATGTACGCCCCGAAGACATTGTTTCGGAAACCCAAGGCCTGCCTTCCCCTGCCGCCGGAGAGTTTCAGGGTAGTGGCGATAAGCGTGCCTTTGCCGAAGGAATATTCCGCCAGATAATCCGAGATCCCCCAGTTCCTGGCGTCGCAGCGCCTCAATAAGGGGCGTTTCAACGAAAAGCCCATATCAGATGCCTTTCCGCTGTCGATAGCCCTTTCCGGCGCGACTGAGAAGTATCTGAGGTCTTCCGTGAAGAAGGAGCGCTTAAGTCCTGCGAGAATCGGATGGGGACAGCTTATCGGAAAGCTTTCGCGCCAAAAGGAGACCTCCTCTGTCGGGAAATCCGGGTCTTTATTTTGCATGAGGAAAACCGACCCGCCTTTTTTGAGAAATTCTTTCACGGCGTCGTCCAGCTGGTCCGTAACGATGACCTTTTCCCCTTCCTTAACGTTAACGCCGTCTATTCCCCGGAAAACTCCGCTGTGGTCTTTTACCAGGAAGTTTTCATGCCTAGCATCCGGCCTGGGATAAACGAAAAGCGGCCAGAAATTGCTATATGAGCCCATGCTGGCCGTCAGTTTGAGATTGGCAGGCGCCCCCGCTTCAGGAAGCTCCGCGTTGAAGTAGCAGACTTCTTTTATTTCGCCTTTCCCGACTTTCGGGATCATTCGTTCCTCCCAGGCGAGGATTTTGCCCGCGTCATCCTGCAGTTCAAGCCGCAGAGTCTCCCCTTTCAGGTCGGTTTCGGAATAATTGGAAAGCAGGATGTGCAGATCGAAAGGATCGCCGCCCCAATAGCTGTAGCGGTCCTTGGGGCAGACGCGGTCGCCGCAGATCCAGGTCCTCCTGAGATCCCAGGCCGGCAGGAGAACGATGTCGCTGTTGAAACTCCGGAACTCTTCGGCGGAAAATTTCGCCTTCCCGAGGTCGTCGAAAAGTCCGCTGGTGGCTATCGGCACGTCCCTTATGGCCGTGATGTCGTAGCCCGCTATCTCCCTGTAACCTCTCGTCTCCTCAATGGTGACTTTGCGGTGAGTCAGGGCGTGGTCGCAGGAGATCGCCTTTAGCTTCTCGAAATCTTTTCTGATCCTAGTCCCTTTGATCTTTTGTTCGAAAGCGTCAAGGTAGAAATCCGGCTTCAGTTTTTTTATGGGGTTGGCCTCGATGTTTCCGCTTTCCCACCAGATTTCGGAAACCTTCTTTCCCTCCCTCACTTCCTTGAGATCCCTCAAGGTGTCGCTGTCGCAGAATTCCCCGTAGAGCCAGGGCTTCCCCAAGCGGTAGGACGGCGTGAAGTGATCCATGAGATCCTCCATGTTGTGGAGCTCCCCGTAGAAATGGTAATCGTAAAAGTCGCCGTAGGAAACTTTCAATCCGCCGTAGCATTCGCCGGAGCCGGAATTGTCCTTTACCGGGACGCCGAGTTTTTTCTTCAGTTTGAGATAAGTCTCCTTAAGAATGTCCGCCTTGACAACGGAATTCATCTCGCAGCCCAAAGTGACGAGGGCGACGCAAGGGTGCCCCAGAAGCGCTTCGCTTATGGCGTCGTATTCCCTTCTGATCCTTCCTTCCAGCTGCGGATCGGCGGCGGGAAGCCACAAGGGAAGCTCTATCCAGCAGAGCATCCCCTCTTCGTCGCAGATCTCTAGATATTTTTCCCGCGGGATGTAAAGGCAGTGCTTCACGGCGTTGAAGCCCATTTTTTTAAGAGCCTTTATTTCGGCGCGGATCGTTTCCTCGTCCGGGTTCGGCGCGATCAGTTCATCGTAGAAGCCCCAGTGCAGGATCCCCCGCCAATAGATTGGCTCTCCCCCTAGAAGCAAAAAATTGTCCTTGCAGCAGATCTCCCGGCGCGACCAATTGACTTTGCCGCCTATGGTATCTTTGGCTCCTTTCAGTTTGAAACTTATCTCGTAGCGCTTGGGATCATCGGGAGACCATTTTTTTATCCTGCCGGACAAAGGCGCGACAATTTCCCTGATGCCTTTTTTCAGCTCCCACTTTCCCCTTATTTCCCTCAGGCCTTTTATCCTGCCTTCAAGGTAATAAACGCCGTCTTTTTTTATTTGAAGCTCAAGTTTGAGCGAACAGTTGTCGGCGTAGCAGCGCGTGAGGATCGCTTCGTCGTAGCCTTCTAGGGTTATGTCGTCCCAGATGCCGCCAAAGGTGCAGCAAACGTCCGGCACGAATCCGGAGAGCACTTTCCTCAAGGGGTAGGGATCGTTTTCATAGTAGCCCGGTTTGGCGATCTTGAAAACGATCTCGTTCTCCCCGTCCAAAAGGAAACGCGTGACGTCGAAAGAAAATTCGTCCCACATTCCCTCGTGGAAGCCGACTTTCCTGCCGTTGACCGTTATTTCGCACCAATAACTGACCGCCTTGCAGCGCAGAAGGTAAAACTTGAAACGTTTTTTCAAGATGAACGTGCGCCTCAGCGTAAAGAAGCCGCCGAAGTCTTTCCTTGACGTGAACCTTTCCACCGCGCAGGGAACCGTTACGGCGAAACTTTCGCCGTCCATTTCAGCCTGCCAGCGGCCGCCCAGATCGACGATACGGTCTCTTTTTTCAGTCATCGGCGATGCTCTCCCGATTTAAGATCTCGTAAGCGTCGTTGATATATTCCTCCACCAGCTCCTCGGAAAATCCCTTCCGCACAAGGTAAGCCGCCAGGGAGGAAAGAAGGGAAGGCTTCAAATTTTTGCCCTTCTTTTCAAGATACTCCCTGGCCGCTTTCGCAAGGTCGTCCCTGGACGAGCCCCTTATCTTGATAAGGCCAAGCTCAACGAGCCGCGCCGCGGCCGCGCGGCTCTCCTCTTCGGAATAGCCGCGCTTCACCAGCCTCGCTGCCATCTCCTGCTCGGAGAAATCACGGTTGGCCAAAAGTTCAGCGCCCAGCTTAAGGGCGTCCTTGGAGCTTTTCATAAGAAATCAATTATTTCTTTTCCTTGGCCGGGGCTTCCTGCTCCGGCAGTTCTCCCTTCAGAAGACCGTATTTCTCCCTGATGAGCCCTTCTATTTTCTTGGCGAAGTCGGGATCGTTCTTCAGGTATTCCTTGCAGGCGTCGCGGCCCTGGGCCAGGCGCTGATCGCCGAAAGAGAACCAGGCGCCGCGCTTCTGGATGATGTCCATGGCGGTGGCCACGTCCACCAGCGTTCCTTCATAGGAGATGCCCTCGTCGTACATGATGTCGAACTCCGCTTCCTGGAAGGGCGCCGCCACTTTGTTCTTCACGACTTTGACCTTCGCCCTGATGCCGTTGGAGTTGCCTTCGTTGTCTTTCAAAGTGCTCATCCTGCGGATATCCAGGCGGCAGGAGGAATAGAATTTCAGGGCGCGGCCGCCGGTGGTGGTCTCGGGGTTGCCGAACATTACGCCGATCTTCTCCCTGATCTGGTTGATGAAGATGCAGGCGCAGCGGGAGCGTCCGATGATGGAGGTAAGTTTTCTCAAGGCCTGGGACATCAGTCTGGCCTGCAAGCCCACGAAGGAGTCGCCTATCTCGCCCTGGATCTCAGCCTTGGGGACCAGCGCGGCCACGGAGTCGATCACGACAACGTCCACGGCGTTTGACCTGACCAAAGTTTCAGCGATGGAGAGGGCGTCCTCGCCGCAGTCAGGCTGGGAGATGAGAAGGCTGTCCAGGTCCACGCCTATCCTTCTGGCGTAGCCGGGATCCACCGCGTGCTCGGCGTCGATGTAGGCCGCCACGCCGCCCATCTTCTGGGCGTTGGCCACCACGCTCAGGGCCAGCGTAGTCTTGCCGCTGGACTCGGGGCCGTACACTTCCGTGATCCTGCTCCTGGGGATGCCGCCCACGCCCAGGGCCAGATCCAGCGTCAGGGCTCCGGTGGGGATGACCGGAATGTTGGCCACGTGGTTTTCGCCCAGGCGCATGATGGAGCCTTGGCCGAACTGTTTTTCAATTTGGCCGATGGCGGCTTCCAGCGCCTTAAGTTTTTCGTTTTTTTCTTGAGATGCCATAATGTTTCTCCTATATGTAAGTTTTAAATGATCTCTTCCACCATGCCCAAAGCCGCCAGTATGGTGGAGCGCCTTACGGTCTCCCGGTCGCCTTTGAACAGGAATTTTTTCGCGACGGTCCTGGATCTTATGGCCAGGCCGATCCAGACCGTGCCGACGGGGTTGTCGGAGCCGTCGCCCTCCGGACCAGCGATGCCGCTCACCGCCACCGCCAAGTCAGTGTCGAAAAGTTTCAGGGAGCCCTCCGCCATGCTCTTGACGCATTCCTCGCTCACCGCGCCCTGCTGATCAAGAATTTCCTGGGGAACTTTCAGCAGATCTCTCTTTATTTCGTTCCTGTAAGCCACGGCCGAGCCTTTGAACCAGGAGGAGCTGCCCGGCACGCTCACGAGGCAGGCCGAGAGGCCGCCGCCGGTCAGGGACTCCGCGGTGGAGATGGTGAGGCCCTGGTAAAGCAGGCCCTCCCCTATTCTCCTGGCCAGTTCGGATTCTTTGCTTCCGTAGATCATCTGGCCGCCGTATCGTTCGGTTTGTTTTCAGCGCTTTCATCTCCCTCCTGCCATTCCTCCATGGCCACCGCCACGCCCAAAGAGCGGTCGTCCTTGAAGCCGTAGTGCCTGGGCATCCACTGTCGGGAAACGATTATTTCCAAATGATTGCGGGTCCTTCTGGGAATGTCATCCGGCATGTCGTAGTCGAAAGTCCGCCAGACTCTGTCTCCCAGGACCACCGTATCCAGGTAATAGCCGTTTACGTAAAGCGCCGCGGACAAAGGGTAGCGGCTCAGGAAAGGATTCTGAGCCTTCAGTTTCAGCCGCAGCTTTTTTTTGCCCTTAAACGCGAATTCATAGTGGGCCTCCCCTTTCGTCCAGGCGAACACGAGCCCCTCCGGCGTCTGCTCCTTGTTGTAAAAACCGCCCTCGGCGGTGGGCTCCTTGGTCCAGCGCAAGTGATCCATGGCAACGCCAAGGACGCGCTTGTCCCCTTCCACACCGTAATCCTCCGGACGCCAGGTCTTCTCGCATTCCAGCCTGAAGGCCACGCACTGGTCTGTCACCGCCTCGAAGGGCAGGGCGTAGCCCACCGGCAGAGAGATCCGGCAGGCCTCTCCGGGGACGGAGAGCGTCACGTTGGTCCGGCTCTCTCCGTTTATGTAGACCGTCACCCGCTGGGGATCTTTTTCCAGGTCGGGATAGTTGCTCACAAGATCGAAGCTCACCCAGTCGTTCATTTTTTTAACGCACAGGAAACCCTCTTTGCCGCACCAGCGCCAGGGCTTCGACTGGGCGTGCCAATTCTCCCAAGGATAAAATCCTTCCTCGCTCTCCTGTCCGATGGAAGCCTGGCGTCTTTCGGAGTTGAGTTCGCCCCGATTGAGCTGACGGTAGAAATAAAAAGAGGAGGCGATCATAAGAAGGGCGAACAAAACGCCCATGGCCCGGGCTTCCCCGTGCCAAGTTACGTTGAGACGGGACTGGATCGTGAGCGTGGCCAACACCGCCCCCAGAAGGATATGCCAGGGCAGCGAGACTTCCATGACCTCGGTGTGCACTCCCAGTATCAAAAGCAGGGCGAAGACCGCCAAAGGCGTGAAGACCGCCCAAAGCTTCCCCAGGACCTCCTCTTCCCCCCGCCCCTGGAACCAGGATGAGGCGAAGGAGAAAAAGATCCCGCCCATGAAAAGCGCCAGCCCCAGGATCCCGAAGAGCCCTGTCTCCGCCTTGACCTGCAAATAGAAATTGCAGGCGTTGTCAGGGGCCCTGAGGTTTTCCTCCTCATAGCGGGCGAAATTGGGAAGCTCCACCACGAAACTGCCTACTCCCACGCCGGAGGGCCAGGTCCTCTCCGCCGTCAGCTGGGCGAAACGCGGGTATATCTGGCGGCGGCTGTCGTTGAAGATCCTGGAGATGCTCCCGGAGTTCCTGATGCTCCTGATGTCTTTTTTCAGGCGGCGCTGCAGGGCCGGGCTCTTGGTGGTGCCGGTCAGTATCTTGTCCGCCTTGTTGACGATGATCATGCTGTACATGCCGGCGCCGGAAACCAGTACTAAAAGCGCCAGGGCGACTATGCCCAGGCGGACCAGCGGCCGGGCCGGCAGGATCAGTTTGGTGTTAACGAAAAGGCCCACCAGAAGGAAGAAGACGCCCAGGGCAATGGCCAGAAAAGCGCTGCGGGAGCCGGAGTAATTTATGCCCAGTCCGCAGAGCATCAGCCAGGTCACGACCAACGCCGGCTTAACGTAGCCCTGGCGCGGCCGCCAGGCGCTGAAGAAGGAAAGCCCGAAGGAGAAGGCCAGGCCCAGCATCACCCCGAGGGCGTTGGGATCCTGGCATGTTCCGTTGACCCTGCCCATCCTGACCCAGTAGAAAGAGCGGTTGGCGCAGAACTCAATGTTCACATGACGCTGGTAAAAAGCCGCGGCCAAAGCGACGGTGCAGCCGGCGGCGAAAAAGAGCCACAAGGTCTTGATAAGCTTCAGACTGTCCTCGCCTTTCTCCGCCTCCCTGACCGCCATCCTGTAGGCGAAGGGAATAAGTGAAAGGGAGGCCGCCAGCTGGGAGGCGTTGAAGATTATGTATCTGAGAGCGGTAAGCCTGTTCCAGCTCTTGTCGTTCACCGTCTGGCTCAGGAACTCCCTGTTTTCTATTACCCACTCCGGGGCGTAGCGGCTCAAAGACGCCCAGATCCCCGCCAGTATGACGCCGAACCAGATCAGCCAGCCCAGGGATCCGCAGAAAGGCTCGATGGAATCTTTCTCAAAAAGCTCGTGCCAGCAAAGGCCGGAAAGCGCCGATAGCAAAACGAAAATATGCATCGGATGCGAGCTGCCCTGGGTGGCCAGAAGAGGAAGGGCAATGATCCAGGGGGACGCGAACAGGAGAAGGCAGAAAGCATATTTCGGCCGCCACAGGGCAGCAAGGAAAACCAAAAGGGACACTCCCAAAAGCGGAGGCCAGACATAGATGTTGAGGGGCGCGAAATAATAGCAAAGCGCCGCCTCCCACGCGAGGAAAAGCGAGCCCAGAAGGAACATGAAGGCTTTAAAGAATATCCCAATCATATAATCAAATTATAGCATATCTAAAAAAGCTTCCATTATTCTTCCAAGCGGCCGGCCAGTTTGGCGTAGATCTTCTTCAGACGGCGCAATACGGTCGTTCTGTGCAGGTTCCTTTTCTCCGCCATGTCGTTCAGCGTCAGGCGCTCGTCGAAATATTCGTTCAAAAGGCTCCTCTCTTCGGGATCAAGCTCCTCCTGGGCCTTTTCCAAAAGAGCGTAAAGCTCGTCCCGCTCGGCCAGGAAAGAGGCCGCCGGCTCCAGGGATATCTCTTCGTAGAGCCTTCTGTGCGGGCGGCGGCGGGCCTGGTGCAAATAAGCGCTTATGATGTCGGAGAAACGCCGGGAAACTATCTTCGCCAGCGGAAGCCCGCCGGTCTCGTAAAGATCGTTCGTCATAAGCATCACGATAAGCTCGGCGAAGAAATCGTCAAAATGGGTCTGGCATTTGTAGCGCTTGGCCAGCGAATAGCAAAGGGGGCGGTAGAGTTGCAAAAACTCCCGCCAGGCCTTCCCTTCTTTGTTCAAAAGCCTTTTTATAAAGCGCGACTCCTCTTCGGGGGAATAAGTGTCTTCTCTCATAAGGGGGATAAATTCGCGCCATGATCTACGCCTAAATTGTAGGAAGACGGCCGCCGTTTTGGAAGGGAACGCGAAATTGCCAGCCGAAAGAAAAGCGAATGTCGGAAAATTTGCCCGGAAAATTTTTTCCCATTTCGGCTCTTTCGCGCCCTTATATCTTTCGGGACGGTTTGCTATAATAAAAAATTAAGCAATTATTTAACCACAACCATTCCGAGATCCTATGGACATATCCTTCGTCATTCCCGTCTATAACGAAGAGGGCGACCTTCTTCAGCTCCATTCCGAGATCAGTTCTGAAATGGCCAAGCTCGGCCGCTCCTATGAGATCTTTTTCATCAACGACGGCAGCACCGACTCCTCCCTCGACCTGATCAGAAAACTGGCCAACGAGGACGGGCATGTCCACTGCGTCTCCTTCCGCCGCAACTTCGGCAAATCCGAGGCTCTTTCCGCCGGCTTCAAAAGGGTGAAGGGAAAATACGTCTTCACCCTTGACGCGGACTTGCAGGACGACCCCTCGGAGATACCGGCCTTCCTCAAAATGATGGAAGAGGGCTATGATCTGGTCTCGGGCTGGAAGAAAGAGCGCCACGATCCCCTGGAGAAGAGGCTGCCCTCCAAGCTCTTCAACGCCACCGTTTCCTTCATGACCGGCGTCAAGCTCCACGACTTCAACTGCGGCTTCAAATGCTACACGAAAGAGTGTACCGAAGAGCTGGACGTTTACGGCGAGCGCCACCGCTTCATGCCGGCGCTGGCCAACGAGCGGGGCTTCAAGGTGGGCGAACTGGTGGTCAACCACCGGGCCAGGATCCACGGAAAATCGAAATTCGGCCTGGAGCGCTACGCAAGAGGCTTCCTTGACCTTCTGACCGTGACCTTCCTGGCGACTTACACCAGAAGGCCCGCGCATATCATAGGCGGCATAGGCGTGCTCTCTTTGATCCTGGGCGGCCTGTGCCTTTTCCTGTCCTGGCTGCTTTACTTCTTCGGCGGCACTATAAAGCAGGTCATGGCGGCCGCGCCCTTCTTTATGACCTCCCTTGCCCTGATAGTCTTCGGCGGGCTCGCGGTCTTCCTGGGCTTGCTCTCCGAACTGCTGGTGGCCCGCTCCCGCACCCCTCTGCGAACTATCCATTCCGTTAAAGAGGAATTTTAAAAAGCATGACGACTTTTCTGATTGGTCTGGGCATACTCATCATAGG
Organism: bacterium; assembly: GCA_017557885.1. GTDB lineage: Bacteria > Auribacterota > UBA3054 > UBA3054 > UBA3054 > UBA3054. The sequence goes on from JAFYXV010000008.1 coordinate 61,463, forward strand.
AGGCGCCCTTTACGGACGCTTCATGGAACGGTTTTTCGGCGCCGACGACAGGCCGACTCCCGCCGTCAGCAAAAGGGACGGCGTGGATTTCGTGCCCATGCCCACCTGGAAAAACTGTCTCATTCACCTTTTGAACATCGCCGGCACCGGTCCGGTATTGGGCCCCATCCAGGGGATCCTTTTCGGGCCGATAGTCTTCATCACCATTCCCCTGGGCTGCGTTCTGGCTGGCGCCGTGCACGATTTCATGATCGGCATGATCTCCCTCAGGAACGACGGCGCCCAGATGCAGGAATTGGTCAGGCGCTACCTGGGGCGGGAAGTGGCTTATCTCTTCAACGTCTTCATCTGCATCATGGCGCTTCTGGTGGTGGTGGCCTTCACCTACTCCCCGGGCGACATCTTCGTCATCAGCTTCATGAAGCAGGAAGCCACTGTGACCAACTGTTGGACCTGGGTCGCCTACGGATTGGTTTTCGTTTATTACCTTCTGGCCACCTACATGCCCATAGACAAGCTCATAGGCAGGGTCTATCCCGTCATAGGCAGCCTTTTCATCGTTTCCGCCGTCATAATCTTCGCCCTGATCTTCACGAAGCATCTGCCCCTCCAAAATCTCACCTGGGAAAACTGGCGCGGGCTTAAGCCCAACATGATCCCCCTCTTCTTCGTGACCGTGGCCTGCGGCATCGCCTCGGGCTTCCACTCCACCCAGGCTACGCTTATCGCCCGCAGCGTAACAAATGAAAAATGCGGCCGCAAAATTTTCTTCAACATGATGCTGACGGAGGGCTTCATCGCCATGATCTGGGCGGCCGTCACCATGGGCGTCATGGGAAAATACGGACTTAGCAGCGCCGGCAACGCCAACGCCGCGCTGGTGGAGATCGTCAACACGCTTCTGGGCTCCAAGGCCGGCGTCATAGTCATGGCGGGCTTCATTGTCCTTCCCATAACCACCGGCGGCACCACCATGCGCATACTGCGCATCATGCTGGGAGAGCTTTTGAAGATCGGGCGCGACAACAAGTTTGGCAAGATCGTTCTGGGCGTTTCCATCGTCGTATCCTCCCTCACGCTTCTGCTCCTGGTGAAATTTCAGCCCAACGGCTTCGCCATCATCTGGCGCTATTTCGCCTGGAGCAATCAGGTCCTGGTGGTATTCACCCTGGCGGTGGCCACCGCCTGGTGCGTTCAAAACAACAAAACCATCGCCCTGACGGTCATTCCCGGCGCCTTTTATCTTTTCGTGGTCTCAAGTTTCATCCTGAACGCCAAAGTCGGCTTCAACCTGAGCTGGGATCTCAGCTACCTGATCTCGGCCCTGCTTTCCCTCGCTTTCATAGGTTTCTTCAGCTATAAAAAAATTACTTCCAAAAATAAAGGACAATTATGATCACCTTTCTTTGCGGTTTGGTTCTTCTGGGCCTGGGCGGCTTTCTGTACGGCCGCTTTGTGGAACGCTTCTTCGGAATAAGCGACAAGCCGACTCCGGCCATCACAAAGGCCGACGGCGTGGATTACGTTCCCATGGCTTCCTGGCGCAACGGGCTCATCCATCTTCTCAACATCGCCGGCACCGGCCCGATCCTTGGACCGATACAGGGCATACTCTTCGGGCCCGTGGCTTTCATCACGATCCCTCTGGGCTGCATACTGGCGGGTGCCGTGCAGGACTTCATGACCGGCATGATCTCCATCAGGAACGACGGCGAACAGATCCAGAGCCTGGTGAAGCGCTACCTTGGCAAAAACGTGGCCCTTTTCTTCGGCATCTTCGTCTTTCTGACAGTGCTGTTGTTCGGCGTGACCTGCGTCTATACGCCCGGCGACATTTTCGTCAAAGGCGTCATCCATCAGGACGTCGCCATAACTAACCCCTGGCTCTGGGTGATCTACGGAGTCATCTTCTGCTACTACCTCATTGCCACGCTGCTTCCCATCGATAAGATCATCGGAAAGGTGTATCCCTTCATCGGCGCCTTCTTCATTTTCACGGCCATTCTGCTTTTCTTCTACATTTTCTTGAAAAAACTGCCGCTCGCCGAGCTGAATATCAGCAACTGGCGGGGCTTGAAGCCCAACTTCTTCCCCCTCTTTTTCGTTACTGTGGCCTGCGGCATAGCGTCTGGTTTCCACTCCACCCAGGCGACCATCATATCGAGGACTATCGAGAGCGAAAAGCAGGGGCGCTCCATTTTTTACAACATGATGATCGTCGAGGGCTTCATCGCCATGATCTGGGCGGCCGTCACCATGGGCGTCATGAAACTCTATAACCTGGACGCCGGGCAGGGCCCGACCATCATGCTGGCCGAGATCGTTGGCAAAGTTCTTAGTGTCTTCCAGACCGGAGACGCGAATTCCTTTTTCAACAGAGCGCTTAACCTCGCCGTCATTTTAGGCGTTGTGGCGCTTCCCATAACCAGCGGCGACACCGCTCTCCGCGGCTGCAGGCTGATAATAGGCGAAATGCTGGGCATCGATCAGGGCAGGATCAAAAACAGGCTGCTGCTCTCTCTTGTGATCTTCGTTCTGGCCGCGGCGCTCCTTTTCGTCGCAAAATTCAGCAGCAGCGGCTTCAATGTTTTGTGGCGCTACTTCGCCTGGGCGAACCAGACGATCGTCGTCTTCTCTTTGGGCACGGCCACGGCCTGGTGCATAAAGGAAGGGAAAAAGATCTGGGTGACCGTACTGCCGGGCGCCTTCTACCTCGGCGTGACGTCGAGCTTCATTTTGAACGCCAAGATCGGCTTCAACCTGAGCTGGAACACCGCCTACCCTGTGGCCGCGATCCTTGTCGTAGCCTACATCTCGTATTTCGTTTATTCGGATAGGAAAAGCAAAACAGCCGCAAAACAGTAATGCCGAAGCGCGAAAAAATAATTTCCTTTCTGGAAGAGCACGGTGAAAAGCTGGTCTTCCTTTTCGCCTCCGCGCTCTTTTTCTACTGGAGGCTGGCTTTCTTTTCCAAATACGGGCTCTCCCAGGACGAGGTGCTCATAATTTCCCAGATCAAGACCTGGTCGCTTGGCAAGATCTGGTTCTTCTACGGCTTCGGAGGACAGGGCTTCTTCCTCCAGCATTTCATTTTTTACGTCCTGTCCCTGGGCGGCCTCCTGGGAGGAGAGCAGTATTTCCGCTTCATCTGCCTTTTGGAATCCTACCTGGGCTTTTTCATCCTCTACAAGCTGACGAAAAGATATTTCGGCTCCTTCGCGCTTCTGGGCGCCCTGCTTTTCTACGCCGTCAGCCCCTACCAGATCCTCTACACGCTCTACATCCGCTTCTACGCCCTTGTGATGACGCTGGTGTTGGCGGAGTGTTATTTTTATTTCAAAGCTATCGAAGACAAAGACAGGATCGACCCGAAAGCCGCCCTGCTCTCGCTTCTCTTCGCCTTCCTGGCCTACGCCGCGCACCAGTTCAGCATCTTCCTCCAGCCAGTCTTCCTGGCGCATCTCGTCATTTTCTGCCTTTGCCGCAAATTTTCGCCCCAAAACAAAAAGCGTTATTTTGCCTTCCTTTCCGCCGGCGCCGCCCTGCTGCTTTTCAGCGTTCTTTTCCTCCTCCTGTTCTCCGCGCCCTTGATGAGCAAGACCGGCATGATCTGGGGCGCCAAGGACGCCTGGCTTCCCCTTCACATTGGCAAAGCCGCCCAGCGTCTGGACGCTATCTTCTGGTCCGGGGCCCTGACCTTGAGGCTCTGCTCCCTCGTTTTCCTCTGGGTGAGCCTCGGGCTGGGCATATGCGCCAGGATCTGCCGCCGCCAGAAACGCTTTCCGGAAATCTTCCTGGCCCTGGCGATCGTCATACCTTTCTTTTTCCTTTCCCACCTGCATTTCAAGCACTTTTTCGCCAGCCGTTACTTCGCCTTCTGGTTCCCGATCTGGTGCCTGGCCTGGTCGGCGTGGCTGGAATTTCCCGCCGCCATTTTGGAGAACATAAAGCCGCTGCAGGGGAAAAAAGCGGTCAGGAACATCGGGCTGGGGATCTTTTTCCTATCTTTCTTCGTCCTGCTCTTCCGCTGGCAGGAGCTCAGGAACATCCGCTGGCTCGAATACGGCAACCGGGAAGCCGTGGAGTATCTTGAGGAAGCCGCCGCAAAGAAAAAACTGCCTCTTGTGATCATCACGGAGCCGGACGCCGCTTCCAAAAATTATATTCTGCCCCAGTATTACTTCGATATCAAAGATCACCGGGGCGAACTTGTAACGGAGCCTCTCACGGTCATGCGCCGGGGCGCCGCCTATAAGGAAATGGAGCCCTCCGTAGTCGTCTGGACCCAGGCCGCCAAAAGGTTCAAAAACCCCTTCAATTACGAAAGGAAACAGTTCGGCTCCCATGAGGTCCTTATGGGCGGGGTTTTCACCAACTGGAACGCCGTGGCCGCCGCGACCTCGAAGATAATGCCTTCCTCAGCCGGACTCTGTCCGCCGCTGCCAAAAGACGCCTCCAATATCCTGGACGTAGGGTCTCCCGAGGCCTCAAAGCATCTGCTTTCCGGCTTTTCCCAGGACGAATTCATAAGCCCGGAGGAAAACTTCACCTGGTGCGAAGGCACGAACATTTTCGCCCGCTTCAACCCCTGCGGCGCCGAAGCCTGCGCCGTCGCGCTGCGCCTCAGGGCCCTGAAGGAATTGAGAACCGACTTCTACCTTGGCGGCAGATTCATCGGCAGCGCCAAAGTCGGCCGCGATTTCACCAACCTTCTCATAAGAGCCGGTCAAGTTGCCAAACCCAAGGGCGGCGCTCCCCTTGTTTTGAACATCAGGACCGACGGCTTCGTCGTTCCCGGCCGCGTCAACCGGGAAGTCTTCGACATCCGCCCGCTCTCCCTCTGCTTCGACAAGCTGGCTCTTGTTCCCGCTCCCAAAAACGAGACCAGAGGCGCCTTCCTCTCGTTGAAAAACGCGCCGAAGAGCCTGAGAGCCGGAGCGGAGTGGCCTCTGGACGTCACCGCGGTCAACACCGGCCTTTTGTTTTGGAGCGCCGGCGGACCCACGCCGGTGCGCCTGTCCGTCCGCTGGTACGACGAAGCGGGGGTTGAAAAAAAAGACGACAGGATCTGGCTCAAGCAGGACGCAAAGTCCGGCACGATCCTCAGGATCCGGGAAAACCTCGCCGCTCCCAAAGAGCCTGGCCGCTACAGAGCCGAGCTTGACATGGTCCACGAAAACGTCAGTTTCTTCAGGGATCCCCTTGTGCTGGAGATCAACGTGACGAAATGAAAAGATAAAACGAAACAAGCCAAAAATAACAATAAACCAAAAACAAGATCATGAGCCTCCGCATTCCCTTCAACAAGCCCTACATGACAGGCAAAGAACTCTACTACATAGCGAAAGCCCACGCCTCTCTGCATCTTTCCGGCGACGGCAGTTTCACCAAAGCCTGCAACGAATGGCTCCAGACCCTCTCCGGCTCCCCCACCGTGCTTCTCACCCACTCCTGCACCGCGGCGCTGGAAATGTCCGCCCTGCTTTGCGACATCAAGCCTGGCGACGAAGTCATCGTCCCCTCCTTCACCTTCGTGACCACCGTCAGTTCCTTCGTGATGCGGGGCGCCGTGCCGGTCTTCGTGGAGATCAGGCCCGACACGCTCAACATGGACGAGAAGCAGATCGAAAAAAGCATCACTAAAAAGACCAAAGCCATCGTGCCCGTCCACTATGCCGGCGTCGGCTGCAATATGAGCGCCATCATGAAGATCGCGAGAGCCCATGGCCTCAGGGTCGTAGAGGACAACGCCCAGGGCGTCATGTCAAAGTACAAAGGAAAGCCCCTCGGCTCCTTCGGCGATCTGGCGGCGGTCTCCTTCCACGAGACGAAAAACATCATCTCCGGGGAAGGCGGCGCCATTTACATCAACGACCCAAGCCTCAAGGAAAAAGCCGAGATCATCAGGGAGAAAGGCACCAACCGGGCCCGCTTCTTCCGCGGCCAGGTGGACAAATACACTTGGGAAGACCTGGGCTCCTCATACCTTCCCAGCGAGATCATAGCCGCTTTCCTCTATGCGCAAATGGAGGAAGCCGAAAAAATAACCGCCACCAGGCTCAAGATCTGGCACAGATATCACGAAGCCTTCGCCGATCTGGAAAAGAAAGGCAAACTGCGCCGGCCCATCGTTCCCAAGGAATGCAAGCACAACGCCCATATGTATTACCTGCTGCTCAATTCCCTGAAGCAGCGCACCAAATTCATCGCCAAGATGCGGGAGAAAGAGATCGGCTGCGTGTTCCATTACCTTCCCCTGCACGATTCTCCGGCAGGGAGAAAATTCGGACGTTTCGACCAAGATCTGCCCATAACAAAAAAAGTCAGCGACACGCTGGTCCGCCTTCCCCTGTGGGTCGGTTTGGAAAAGGACGGCGAGCAGGACTATGTCATCGAGAATGTCTTGAAAATACTGGGCTGAACGCAAAAAAGGAGCGAAACAAAAAAGCAAAATTGCCGCCTTTCCAAGGCGGCTTTTTTTTGCCGGATCTAATAAAACATTTCCCGCGCGAGCGATCCGCAGAACGTCAAAAACATATCTTATATATATTTTCCAATATTGACTTTTAAGATTATACTATTTAATTTAAGTAGTTTATCATTTAGAGGCACACGCTATATTGTTTCTTAATTTAATTTTTGGTATTATGGAGCAAACAAAATTAAGGAGACAAACATGGGCAGAAAGAAACTTGAAAAGAGCAAGGCCAAGGATCCCGCGGCTCCCAAACGCAGATACGAGCGCCGCCAGAAGCAGTTCAAAGAACTTCCCTCTCCGGAGATCATTCCCATCAACCAGGAGATCATCAGCCTGACGTCCGACCCCGAGATGTATTTTCTCCCGATGGCCCAGGACGAGATCTTCCTCATCAATCCCTACGCCTGCGGCGTCTCCAGCTGGCTGCCCAAAGCCAAGCTTCACCGCCGCAACTGCGCTTTCTTCTCCATGGAACTGGTTTTGGAAGGCGAAGGCGAATTGACGGTGAACGGCAGCACCTATGCCCTGAAGCCCCACGACGTCTTTTTGCTGCATTTCAACGAAGAGCACACTTACCAGAACGTTGGCACGGGCCGTTGGAAAAAAGTTTGGATCGCTTTCCGTCACAGCCTTATGACTCCCGGCCTCACTCAGCTGGGCTTGGACATGATCTCAAAGATCACATTAAAGGACCAGGACTTCGAGCAGATCCGGCGCCTTTTCTTCGACGTTCTGGACGAAGTCAGGGACCGCGGCCGGGACTTCAGGATCGAGTCCTCCGCCACCTGCTACAAGATCTTCCATCTCCTGGCCCGCTACGCCAAGGCCATCAGCTCCCAGAGGACCAACGTCGTCCCCGCCCAGATCCAGGCCGTGGTCTCCTATGTCGAGAAACACCTGAGGGAGCCCATTTCCATGGAAGACCTGGCCAACGTGGCCGGCTGCTGCCGCGTGCATCTCACCAGGCTCTTCAAAAAGCACATGGGCATCCACACCAGGGACTGGCTCATCCAGCTTAGGATGCGCCATGCCTGCATGATGCTGAAGACCACCAACCTTCCGGTGCACATCATTGCCGAGGAAGTGGGATTCGACGATCCCTACCACTTCAGCACGGCTTTCCGCCGCACTGTGGGACAGCCTCCCACCAAGTTCCGCAAGCAGTCCAAGGGAAGCGGGGACCAGGAATAAATCCGGTCTCTTTCCCTTCGCTCCCCTTGACTTTAAAAGCGAATTCGGATAGAATTAGTCCTCGTAAAAATTGAGTGCCGCAGTAGCTCAATGGCAGAGTACCTGGCTGTTAACCAGGGTGTTGTTGGTTCGAGTCCATCCTGCGGCGCCATTTTTACGAAAGAGACCGGCCTTCCCAGGCTGGTCTTTTTTTATTTCCTGCCGGCCGCCTTTTCAAGGGCAGCATGTTCTTCGGAAACATTTTTATTTTCCCTCAAAACTGCTAAAATTAGTCAATATAAAAATAAAAAGGCGTGAAGAGCATGAAGAAACTTTTGACATTCCTGGCGCTGGCGCTAATTTCCCTGGCCGCGCAAGCCGAGACCGCAAAATTCACCTTTGAGGACAACTCCGGAAACATAGACGATCAGGACGGCTGGACCGCCGCCGGAAACGCCGCGGTCGCAACCGACCTTAGCGTTTCCGTGACGAACGAGATCAAAGTAAGCGCCTGGCACGCATACGGCGACAAAGCCCTGGAGCTTGAAGGCGCCGCGACTATTTCGCGCCAAATTTCGTTCAGGGACGACTTAGAGCAAAGGATCGCTTTTGATTTTTACGCGACCTATCCGGAGGAAGACGCCAACAGATCCTTGGTCCTGAAGCTTGGCGGCGTTCCTCTCCTCAAGCTGGAGGCGGTCGATACCAACGTCATCTCCGCGGAAATTTTCGGCGGCTTTTTCGGCAATGATCCAGCCTGGCAGCCTGCCGAGGGCGTGCAGACGCTCTACCACCGCAAATGGCAGCACCTTGAGCTTCTGATTGATAAAGATCATCTCCTTAAGCTGAAAGCCCCCAACAAGGACGCGGAGATGGCCGGTTTCGCTTTGAAAAGCCCGCTCTCAGCCGGCGAAACGACGCTTTCGATTGAAAGCGATTTTGAAAAGATCTATCTTGACAATCTGAGATTCACAGAAGAACCTGTCGCCCACAAGACTCTTCTTGAAAAAAATCCCAACGTTTCCCTGGGGCTCGGCGAAAGCTACGAGTGTTCTTTCGGAAGGGACTGCTCCTTGGGCGGCATGGAATTCAAATGCGCGCTCACGATCCCCCAGAATTGTCTTGGCTTCATGAGCCTGAACGAACACACCCTGCCATTGGGCACCTTTTTGTCGCCCGGCGACAACGAGATCATAATCGGCGTTTTGAAAAACGGCCGCCTGATGAAGGCGACCGTCAACGGAGAAGAGTTGGATTATGATCTCTCCTTTGACCTGCCTGAAACTATTAGCCTCAAGATCAGCAACCTTTCTCCGACTGCCGACATAAAAGTCAAAGGAGTCTTCGCCCAGAACAGCCTGCCTATTCTTTACAGCGAAGTCGCCTCCATCGATCTGTTGATGGTGGCCTATACCGGCGGCGGAAACAACACTCCTCCCCAAAACTACACCAACATGTACTATCCGAAGGTCCAGGATTTTTATTACCGCAATTCCAACGCCCAGCTCCTTCTGAAGTACGATCCCGTTTACCGCCACATCGTTCCCCCGGCGGAAACTTTCTTCCGCAATTATGAGAACGAATTCGGCGAGCAGGAATTAGGCGGCTACATCATGGCCAGGGATCTCAGGAAAACGCTGGGCATCTGGGATCAGGAATACGATATTTTCGTCTTCACCTGCGGCAACGGCTGGAACAGCTGGGGCGGCAACTGGGGTGGCGGCAGCTGGGGATATACCGGCATGGGCAAGGTCATGTGCTCCCAAGTTGGCAACTACGGCGGCAGCGGCACGGGCTTCGTCACGGTCCACGAGGTCATGCACTCGGTGGACCAGATGTACTCCTACAGCGGATACCATGAGTACTCAAGCTCGCACCCGGACGGCTGCAGCTACGGCTGGGCCGGCGGAGGCGACACCTGGTCCTGGTGCGGCACAGCCATGCGTCCCTTCACGAATTATTTCAAATTAAGGACTCCCTGGAAAAACACCTACGTTTACCGTGACAGCGACCGCGACGGCCTGGCCGACAACGACTCCGTGCTGCCCATAGACGAAGTGAGGATGAGTTCCGACCAGACCGAGACCGACACCGACAAGGACGGACTTGACGATCTTCAGGAATACCTGGTCGGGCTTTATTATCCCAGCGACGCCAACGATCCCGACACTGACAAAGACGGGCTGAAGGACGGCGACGACCCCTACCCCATCATCGCTTACAACAAGAGCATTCCCAGGCTCCTGAAAGAGCCCAGCATTAACGGTATCTTGGAAGACGACGACTGGACTTACTGGGGCTCCGGCACAGGCGACAGTGAGGATCCTGAATTCCAGGTCACAGCTTACGCCGGCTGGCGGGACGACGCCGTGTATTTCGCCTTCAAGACCAACAAGAAAAGTTCCTTCACGATCGAAATAGACGGCTCCGCCTGGTCAGGCCCCTGGCACGGCGGCGACTATTTCAAATTCAAAGCCCACAACCAGTATTACAACAGAATATACGCCGCTTCCAATGACGACAACAGCGTTCAGGACTGGACCTGCGGCAACGTTCCCGCCGGTTCCCGCTGCATCAAAAAGGACAATGAGCTGGGCGGCTTCAACGTTGAAGTGAAGATCCCCTGCAACCTGAGATCCATAAGAGGCTACACTTGCTGGCCCGGCGAAGAGGTCACCAACTGTTTCAAATGCGTCTCCGGAGGACAGCTGGGATTATTGGTAAGCTACGAGGGCATAGGCCTAGACAGAGTCGATATCAACGACTACCATCCCAGCCCCTGGGCCTCCTCCTTTGAAAGGATGGACTGGCATGTCTTCGACCTCGTGGAAGCCGACGAATCCTTCGCGCTCCTTTCCGCCAAACCCCAGAATGCTGAGCTTCACCTGGGCGAATCGGAACCCATCGATCTCAAGTACGTGAACTACGGCCAAGCCGGCAACGCTGAAGTAACCATAGAAGCTCCCGACTATTCCTCCTCCGCTTCCGTATACCTTGCGGGCGGCGGCGAGACCACCGAGAGCACGGTTAGCATAGATATCCCCGCAAACGAGGAAGCCGCCGGCACGACCGACTTCAACGTCATAACGAAACTGAACGGTTCAGCCGTGACCAACACCTTCACCTGGAACGTGGTTCCGGAGCCCGCCGCCGCGGCGCTCCTGCTTCTCGGCCTTGCTCTTTTCAGAAGGAAAGCCGATGATCGCCGTCCGCTCCTTTGAGAAGGAGGCGTAGTTCCTTTTCCCTTGCGACCGCCGCGCGCCTTTTCCAGGTGCGCGGCGGTCTGCTTTTCCAATCGCTTCCGCGGCGTCAGCTCCGGCGCGATCAGGCCTTCTGTGCGGGTCGCTTCAGCCGGCGCACGATCGGCAGGCGTCCTTGCCAGCCCTTCGCGTTCAGCCAGGCTAAAATTCCTTCCGCAGTGTTTGAACAACGCCGCCCAAAGGAGATAAAAAAAAGAGACCCGCTTTCGCGGGTCTCTTCCACAAGAATGCTAATTAGCTTCTTATTCGGTCACAGGGTTGACCACGTTCACGTTCTTGGCGGTGTAAACCAGGCCAGGAGCAACAACGATGGTGCCGCCAGCCTGTTTGGCCTTGAAGGCGACCTTCTTGGGGGTCGTGATGCCAGTGCCTTCGACTTCGCCGAACTGACCAGCCTGGATGCTCTTGAAGACGCCTTTGAAGGTGCCTTCGACCTTCGTGGTGGCCTTGACGGCCGTGCCCTTGGCGAAGTTACCAGCATCGACGCTGCCGGTGATGTTGGCGACCTGAGCGGACTTCAAGCCAGCGGCGACGACGGTGCCGACGGTGATGCCTTTCAGCTTAAGAGCGACGCCGTTGAAGCCAGCTTCCACGCCGTTGATCGTGCCGGTGACTTTGCCGCCTTTCTGGGCGATGGCTTTACCAGCAGCAGCCTTGACAACGATGTTGCCGTTGGCGGTGGTGAACTGGACCTGGCCTTTGTCACCCAGCTGGGTGCCGAAGTCAACGATGGTGGCGCCGGTTTCATCGACGGTGACGACCGGGGTCACTTCGGGCTTGGAGAAGCCTTCCAGACCTTCGCAGAAGACCTGCGGGGTCTTGGCAGCGTAAGCGATAGCAGCGATGACGAGTAAAGAAGCAACGATGATTTTAGTAGCTTTCATTTTATGTCTCCATAAATGTGGTATTTTAAACAATGTCTCCCAAACGGAATCAACAAAATTGTGACTCCCCTCCGGTGGGACGTTTCCTCGCCCGAAACTTTTCGGACTAAAAATAAAGGCTCGTTTCCCTGTATCGAAGGCCTTAACGCTCGAAGCTGTTATCCGGCCTTTCCCTCTACATTGTTTCAATTATCGTAAGGAATTATAACAGAATGCCTGCCGGAAATCAAGTCCTTCTCCGGCCGGCGGGCTGGCGTTCCTGCAAAAACCGCTGCTTTCAGCCGTTTTACATAACCTCGTTCAGCTCGTTCTCCCGAACGTGCTGGCGTTCCTTCTCCTCCAGGAGCAGCGCCGCCCCGTCCTTTTTCCGGCGTATCGCCCAGTTCAGGGGATCGCGTTTCCAATTTTCGGAATATTCTCCGTCTATCCTGCGGAAAGAAACGTCCGTGAACTCCACCGCTCCGGGGGAGGCGACGTTCTCGCTTTCCAGGCAGAAGAAAGAAATATTTTCTGAGCTGTTGGTTATGATCAGGTGCTCCTGGGTCCATTGGCCGCAGAGAGTCCGCCATTTCTTCACTTGGGAATCCGTATCGCCTCTTTGCCTGAACCGCATGGAAACTTCCGTGGGCGCTTCCCTGCCCTCCGGGATCCTGGCGTAGGCGGAGGCGGCGTAAACGCCGGGCGGCAGCATCATCCTGACCGAGGCGCCGGCCTTGCCGCCGGGTTCGCCCTGCTCGGAGAGTTTGAAGCCGGGTGTCAAAAGGAAGGTGGCGGGAAGCTTCTCTTCCTTTTCGGATTCCGCCCGCCATTCTCCCAGCCCTTTGATGAAGTAGCCGTTCATCAGCTGCTCGGCTCCCTCGAAAACTATAACGGCATGCCTGGGCAAAGAGTTGGTTATGATGCCGCCCATTTCCTTTTGTGCGCTTTCGGAAGCGGGCAGGTCGCCCCTGGCGTCCATCGATTTCTTAAAGGTATCCCACTCTTTGACGAAGATCGCGTTTTCCGGACGATTGAGATAGATCTTGTCGAAGGTCTCGGTAAAAGCGCGGAAGTTCTCGTCCGCGAAACCGTAATTCGCTTTGAATTGGCTTGGGGCTATGAAGGGGATCAGGCCGCCGGCTTTGTAATAGACGTCGAAGAGGAGCCAGGGATCCGGCGTTTCGTTCTTGAGCATTTCAAAATAAGCCCTGGCCCCCTGGCGGTTTCCGGTCTTGACGCAGAAGAAAAACCGGCCTATGCAGTTGCGGCTTTTTTTCAGTTCGTCTTCCGAAGCGCCTTCCAATCCTTTTACGATCCATTTGCGATAGGCTTTCCGGATGCTTATTACCGAATAGTCGTCCTGGGAGAGAGGCGGCAGATAAAGCAGCTGCGGGCTTATTTCATAGAGGGCATCCTCGCTCCAGGCGGAGCGCACGCATTCCGCCAGAGCCAGCGTCATGGCCGCCAGCTGCTGGGGGGAGTGGACTTTCTCCACGGATCTCAAAAGCGCCGTGGTGTCGTTGACAGCCATGACCGAGCAAATGTCGCTTATGGAGTTGAAATCCGGCCTGCCTATGGTGGAAATGAACCACCAGGCGTAGCCTGTCTCGCCCAGGAATCTCTCGTCGGCGGAAAGGTAATCGTTGTTTTCCAAAAACACCCATTTGCGGGAAAGTTTCCTTCTCTGCTCATAGCGCAGCACGTCGTAGAGAGAGGACAATCCCAGGCTTCCCTCTTCGCTTTTTCCCATGCCGGGAAGAACTATGAAGTCTCCCGAACGGAACCCGTTCTCCTGGCTGTCCAGGACCTGGCAGACTTTTTCCATGACGTCCGAAAGATCGCTGCCCTCCAGCTCGTAGGAGGAACGCCTGTAGCCGAAGAGGAAGGCGACCAAGGGCAGCACGATGAGCATCGCCGCCAGCGGGCGCAGGCGCGGATTGCCCAGGAAGCGGCTGAGAAGTCTGGCGCAGAGCGTCGCGAAACGGCCGATGAGGATCCCTCCCTGCCCTATCGCCGCGGCCAGGAAGACCGTGGAAGCATAGCCTGCGGTCCCGGGATTCAGCTCGCTGACCCGCAGGTAGAAATAGAATAAAACGGTGCTGAGGATGCCGTAGAGCCCGCAGCGTTTAAGGTCCGTCAGCCACATTAGGAGAATGCCCAGAACGACCGACAGGCCGCAGAGAAATTCCGTGTTGTTGAGCCAGTGGGTAACCAGGAAAGGATTGGGCGAGGAGGCGATCCAGAAGTTTCCGTTGACTTCAAATTTGGTCGGGTCAAGAGTGCCGCAGAAGAAATAGATCGACGCGATGGGCAGCAAAAGCGGCAGAAGCCTTGAAACAACAAGGACGGCGAAACTCGCGAAGCTCTTCTGCCTGGCGTTCCAAATTATTCCTATGATCTGCGTCAAAAAGATCAGGATAAGGCACAGGAACGCAAAGGACGGCATGGCCCCCGGGAAGCCCGCCAGAAGGGAGATCAGAAGGCAGCGGAAAAGATAATACTTGTAGCCGCTCTGGTAGCTCTTCAGCGAGGCGCAGTAAGAGGTCAGTATCAAAAGCAGCAAAGTCATCTGCAGAACGAAAAGCCCGCCATCCAGCTGGAGTATATTTCTCCCGGCCAGGAAGAAGACAAGGCCAATGGTCACCGCGGTGGAGGCGGTCAGGATGCCGACCAATCCCTGGATCAGCGCCAAAACGATCAGGCAGCAGGCGGAGACCACAAGGGACATAAGGGAGTACTGGGCCGGCGTCACCAGAAGCGCGTAGTTCAGCTTCGCGCAGATCCTGGCGTAGGCTATCTGAAGCGTGGTGAAAGCGGCGCCGCTGCGGTCCGCGGCTTCGCTCATAAAGACGTCACGGATATTCTCAAACATGTGGGCCTGACGGAACACATGCCCCTGGTCCATGGAGAAATTGCGGTAAACGTCCTGGGAAACTCTCCAAAGGCAAAAGACTGCCGCCGCTATCACCAGCGCGCCGATCAGCTTCGCGCCGATCTTTACGTAGAGGTCGTTGCCGCCTCTTAAAAAGCCCTGGCTGAAAACGCCGCGGCTTTCGCTCTTCCTGGGCAGCGAAGAAACGTAGGCGTCCTCCCGGTCGTTGTAGTAAGCGTCGCCTTCGTTTTTCTTTTGGAAAACGGAGGCAGCCCAATCGGCAAGATCCATTATCCTGAAAAAGGCGAGGAAGGCAAAAAACTTGTCGGAAAGCGAAAAGCGCGCGCCCTCTGCCTCCTCTTCCTCCTGGGAGGAGAAAAGGAAAGCGTAAAGGGAGGCGAACCTGTCCTGGCAGTAATCCCGGGTCATCATGAGGATCGTGTGGAAAGGACGCGCTTCGTTGTCCTGGACTTCCGAAGAAGCCTCTTCCCCGCCGTTCTCCGCAGCCGCGGCCTCTGTTTCGTCTTCAGCTTTCTTTTCCGTGCCTTTGAAAACGTACTTCTTGCCCAGAACGTAATTCAAAATTATAACTATGGGCTGGGTGATGTATTTGGCCGCCACGCCTGGCTGGAGCACGATAAAGGAGAAACTGCAGCCGCCCAGGACAAAAGCCAGCTGGAGATCCTGAGGCAGAAGGACCGACAGAAGTTTCGTCAGGGCGACGTCCACCACCCCGGAAAGCCCCCTGACCAAAGCGAAGCGCCAGATCTCCATGCCCAGCTCCTTGTTGTCCTTGCAGTGGGAAGCGAAGACCCAAAGCTTGTTGGAAACGTAGGCGAAGATCTTGGCGCAAACGACGGAGATGACGCCGGAAGTGGTGACGCCCACCCCCATCCGGTACAGGATGTGGTAAACGCCAACGTTGACCACGGTGGTCAGGACGCCGCAGATCAGATAAGCTATGATCTCTTTGAGGTTCTTTTTCTTTTTTTGCGCGCCAGCCATAATCGGAATGTCTTTTCTTTCTAATCAGCAATAAGAATTTTACCACAAATCCCTCCCAACTCCCAAGGAAGGGGCAGGGAGCCCTGCGCCTCCCTTGAAAAAGGAAGGCCCTTTTGCTAAACTTTTCTTCACCACTGTGGAGAGATGGCTGAGTGGACGATAGCAACGGCTTGCTAAGCCGTCATACGGTGTTTAACCGTATCGAGGGTTCGAATCCCTCTCTCTCCGCCACTTTTATCAGCCGCTTTCCTTGATCTTAAGGAGCGGCTTTTTTTAACCTTCATTTTAAAGCGCTATGTTTTCATTCCTGAACCGCGACCTGGACAACTACTCCCCTCCCAAGGAACGGGAGATCATGCCGTTGGGCAAGCTTCTCGCCTACGCCCAGCCTCACATCGTCCCCTATGTGGTCTACGGCGTCTGCACCGCGGTCCTGGGCAAGATAATCAACCCCTACCAGGCTTACATCTTCGCTTTCCTCCTGACGCTTCTGGTCATCGGGATCTATTATGTCAAGGGCGATTATCCGGAGCTCACCTTTAAGGGCCTGAAGTTCCGGGACTGGCTCCTGGCCTTCGCCGTAGGCGTGGTGGGCATCGTCCTTTGGATCCTTCCCTATCACTTCGCCTGGAAAGTAATGTTCGCCCGCATCCCCATTCTGGGCAACGACAACATCTACCTTTCCCTGACCTACGGCTTCCAGTTCGCGGAGGACGCTTTCCACAAAGCCTCAGGAGCGCTCGTGATGCTGCCGACGGAATATCCCGAAGCCGCTTATTCCAAGGAAGTCCTGGCGGACGGCGCCGCCAAGCTCAAGGATTTCTTCTCCCTTTCCTGCGACGCGAATTTCCTGGCCGGCTTCCTGACCTTCGTAAGGATCGCCGGCGCCTCGCTGATGGTTCCGCTTTTCGAGGAGCTTTTCAGCCGCTCCGCCCTGACCCGTTTCTGCGTGGCTGAAAAATACAAGGAAGTGCCGGTCGGCTACTACACCAAGAAGAGTTTCCTGATCGCCATCGGCTTCTTCATCCTTTCCCACCCCTGGTGGTTCGTGGCCCTGATCTGGGGCGGCCTGATCTTCTTCCTCTATTACTACAAAAAAAGCCTTCCCCTCTGCATTTTCGCCCACGGCGTGTCCAATCTTCTCCTGGGCCTTTATGTCATTGCCACCGGCAACTATTACCTTTGGTAAAGAGAAGCTGACCTAAGTAAAGATCTTCGCCTCCCGGCTATGTTTTCAGAAAGAGCCGCGGCTCTTTCCTTGACATTGAAACGCTCTTTTTGCTAATATGGCTTCAAAGAATAAGGGCGTTTCTCTTAGAACATTTTTTCCAACGCGCCCTTCCGGCGGTCATATCCGCGCTTTTTCCCTCCCCGGTCGCCACCGCGCCGAACTTTTTCAAGAATTTCATTAGCTGCAGGCGGCCATTTATATAACTGTTATTCATATGATCAATTACAACAACAAATTCCGTAAAGGGCGTTTTAACAAAGTGCGTCAGAACGCCAAGCCAAAGTATTACGGACGTTACAGACATTACTCCAACCGCTTCCAAAGAGACCCCATACTGCAGGATGAAGGCTACGAGCTTACGCCGGTCTGCGGATATTACCGCCGCAATGACAAAGGCGCTGTTTTAAGGAAACAGGAGCGGGCTTTCAAGCCGGAGGAAACCGAGATCTACATCCGCCAGGAACTCTGCCGGCGCTACGGGCTCGTTCAGGGCGCCTACATCGAAGGCGGCATGGCTGAGATAAACGGGAAAAAATGGGTCATCGAGATCGACTCAATCAACGGGCTTGTTCCCGAGATCTTCCGCTTCCGTCCCCAGCTGACCGAGCTTCCCGCCGTGGCGCCCACGGAACGCTTCGACCTTGGCAGCACCGGTGACGAGACCATGCGCATAGTGGATCTGGTCGCTCCCATCGGCAAAGGCACCAGAGCCCTCATCGTCTCGCCTCCCAAAGCAGGCAAGACCACGATTTTGGAAAAGCTGGCCTCCTCCATAAAAGCCGTTTCCCCGGAAAGCCATGTGATCGTCCTCCTGGTGGACGAGCGCCCGGAGGAAGTCACCCATTTCCGCCGCGCTCTCCCAAACGTGGACGTATTGGCCTCCAACAACGACCAGACTCCCAGGGAACACGTGGAACTTGTGCGCGCCGTCATGGACATGGTCAAGGCCGAACTGGAGTGTTCCAAGGACATCGTGGTGCTTATGGATTCCATCACCAGGATCGGACGGGCATTCAACCTCAACAATGTTTACAGCAACAAACTCATGTCCGGCGGCCTGGCCCCCGGCTCCATGGAGATACCCAGGCGTTTCTTCGGCATGGCCAGGAAAATTGAGAACGGCGGCTCCCTCACGATAATCGCCACCGCGCTCATCGACACCGGCTCCCGCATGGACGAGCTGATCTTCCAGGAATTCAAAGGCACCGGCAACTGCGAAATAGTGCTCGACCGTTCTTTGGCGGACGCCCGCATTTTCCCGGCCATCAACATCAACCAGAGCGGAACGCGGCGGGAAGAGCTTCTCTACCCGGAAAAGGAATACGCCAAACTGGTGACCCTCCGCCGCGCCCTGGCGGACGAAAGCACCAAGAACGCCATTATTTCCCTGAAGGAGTCCGTCGAGCGCAACCCGAGCAACAAGGACCTTCTGGCCGCGCTAAGGGGCTGAACGGCGCTTTTTTGTTAGAATGTAAATAAGATTAAGATAAAATCATGCGCAATATACTTTCAATTATGCTTTGCCTTGTCTTCCTCGGCGCGGCAGCCGCCGCGGCCGACGGCGTTCAGGCCCGGGTGGTGAGCCAGAAAAAAACCTCGACCACCGTTCTTTCCGGCTACCTCCAGGAGCGATTGATCGATACGCTGAAAAATCCGGAAGGAGGCCTCTATGTAATCGTCAAGGATTCGGAAGGAGCGCTTTTCCCCTGGGTCTTATTTCCCGCGCCTTTCAGCGCCGCAAAGAAAGGCTGCGAGTATAAGGACGAATACTGCAGCATGAGCGTCAACTCTAAAAACGGGAAATACAAATTCGAATCCCGCTTCCCTCTCGAACCCTACCGGTTTTTCTTCAGCGACGGCGTCACCACCGCGGCTGTCGAGGAGACCAGCATAAAGATCAGCGGAACTTCCCAAGATCTGCCCGACGTTATCAAAGCCGGCAACGATGTCGGCATATTCATTCACGGCCCCGATAAAGGATCGCTTTTCAACACCCTGATACAGTTTGAGCAGAAGGGCAAGAATCTCAAGGCTTCCTACAAGGAATACGGCGGCCTCATGAAGATCAATGCCGTCATTGACAAAAGAGGTTATCTGAAGCTGACCGTCAAGAACAACCCTCTGTATGAACTGATGGCGCTTATAGACAGCAAGAGCGAATAAACAAGATGAGTTCCCTCATACGCAACATACCTCAGAAAGACGACTCCGTCGACCTGACCCTCAGGCCGCAGCGTTTCTCCGACTTCACCGGCCAGGAGAGGATCAAGGAGCAGCTGCACATTGCGGTGGAAGCCGCCAGAAGAAGAGACGAGGCCGTGGACCACATCCTGCTCTACGGCCCTCCGGGCCTGGGCAAGACCACGCTGGCCAACATCATCGCCCAGGAAAGGGGCGTCAACATCAAGACGACCTCCGGCCCGATCATCGAGAAACCCGGCGATCTGGCAGGACTTCTGACTAACCTGGAGAACGGCGACATTCTCTTCATCGACGAGATCCACCGCCTGGATTCTTCCGTGGAAGAGTATCTCTACTCCGCCATGGAGGACTTCTTCATCGACATCATGATCGACCAGGGACCACAGGCGCGTTCGGTCAGGCTTGAACTCAAGAACTTCACGCTCATTGGCGCCACCACGAGGATGGGCAATCTCACGGCTCCCTTGAGGGAGCGCTTCGGAATTTCTTTAAGGCTGGAATTCTACAGCGAAAAAGAGCTTTGCGAGATCGTGCGGCGCTCCGCCAGGATCCTGAAGACCGGCATCGAAGAGGAGGCCCTTTCGGAAATAGCCGGAAGATCCAGAGGCACGCCCAGAATCGCAAACTTCCTGGTCCGAAGAGTCCGCGACTACGCCCAGGTCAAAGGCGACGGCGTCATAACGCCGAAGCTGGCCAAGGAAGCCCTGGACATGCTCAGGATAGACGAGCTTGGCCTGGACGACATGGACCACGCCTACCTGACGGCCCTCATCGAAAAATTCGGCGGCCGCCCCACCGGCGTCAACAACATCGCCGTGACCATCAGCGAGGAAGTCTCCACCATCGAGGAAGTGATAGAGCCCTACCTCATACAGCAGGGCTTCATCATGCGGACGCAGAAGGGCCGCGTCCCTCTGAAAAAAGCTTACGATCATCTTCACATGAATTACGACGGTCCCATCGCGGACGAACTTTTCAACTTCAACAACAATCAAGAATAATGGACACTTTTGAAGGAAAACTGGTGCTCGGGCTCCCCAAGGGAAGCCTGGAGGCCGCCACCTGCGAGATATTCCGCAAAGCCGGCTACACGATCAACATTAGCAGCCGCTCATATTACCCCACTATCAACGACGACGACATCAAGCCCATTCTCATCCGCTCCCAGGAAATGTCCCGCTACGTGGAAGCCGGACACTTGGACTGCGGCATCTGCGGGCACGACTGGATCGTTGAGAACCAGAGCGACGTGGTGGAGATCTGCGAGATGATGTATTCCAAAGCCACCTCCAACCCGGTCAGATGGGTGCTTTGCGTCCACAACGACAGCCCCTATAAAAAGCCCGAGGATCTGGAAGGAAAGCTTATCGCCACGGAAGCCGTCAACATGACGAAGAAATATTTCGCGGAAAAAGGCATCAACGTAAAAATAGAATTTTCCTGGGGCGCCACGGAAG
This sequence comes from bacterium, assembly GCA_017557885.1. GTDB lineage: Bacteria > Auribacterota > UBA3054 > UBA3054 > UBA3054 > UBA3054. The sequence continues at coordinate 82,001 of JAFYXV010000008.1, forward strand.
TGAAGTGCCCGAACCTGGTGGACGCCATCGTCGAGCTGACGGAGACCGGCTCATCCATAAGAGCCAACAACCTCAGGATCATCGACGAGCTTACCACCTCCACCACCCGCTTCATCGCCAACAAGGAAGCGATGAAAGACCCCTTCAAGCGGACCAAGATAGAGAATCTCGCCATGCTTCTTCAGGGCGCCCTGAGAGCCCGCGACAAAGTCGGACTGAAGCTCAACGCCCCCCTTGCCAAGCTGGAGGAGATCTCCGCAAAACTTCCCTGCATGAGGGAGCCCACCATCTCTCCCCTGAAGGACAAAGACTGGGTGGCCATGGAAGTGGTCCTGGATGAAGTGACATCCAGGGACATCATCCCGCAGCTGAAATCACTGGGCGCCCAGGACATCATCGAATATCCCCTTTCCAAAGTTATTCCCTGATCATGGCTAAAGTTGATTTTGATCTGAAATACCTGGCGGACGAACTGAAGGACGTTACCTTCGTCAGCTGGTTCGTGGAGGAAGGCCAGGAGGTCAAGGAAGGCGACGACCTCTGCGAGATCGTCACCGACAAGGCTTCCCTTACTCTTTCCGTCCCCGCCGACGGCGTTATCTCCGAACTGAAATGCCAAAAGAACGACAAACTTGAGGGCGGCTCCGTCCTCCTTTCCATGGAAGTAAAATGATCGTTTTTGCGGATGATTACGAAAACGGGCAGCCCATCAAACGCCAGCCGCTCTCCGAAGGGCTGGTGGCTGTCATCCTGGCCCACAACGACGAGAAGACCATCCAATCCGTCATCAAGAAAGCCTCCCGCAAATGCGAGCGCTGCCTGGTGGTGGACGACGGCTCCGACGACAAGACCGTGGAGATAGCCAGACAGTCCAGGGCGGAGATCATCACCCACGTAAGTTCCAGGGGCATGATAGCGGCCTTCAACACCGCCGTGGCCTACCTGAGGCCCCTCAGCTACAAATACGCCATTTTCCTCTCCGCCAGCGGGCAGCACGAGCCCGGCGACATGCACCGCTTCGTCAGGGCCGCGCAGATAAGGAACGCCGACGTCATCTGCGGCAGCCGCGAGAAGAACAGAAGAAGCATCCCGCGTCTCACCAAATGGGCCAACAACATGGCGGACGGCTGCATCAAGTTCAAGTACGGCTACCGTCTCAACGACCCCCTTTGCAACTACCGCCTGCTCTCCAAGAAGGCCCTGGACACGCTGCCTCCCTGCAGGCACAATTATCTTCTTACCGCCCACATCCTGCGCCACGCCTACGGATTGAAACTGAGAGTGGGGCATCTGGCCGTCACAGTAGGCCACAACTACGTGACCAAGCCGGCCAGGGCCAGGAGAGACTTCAAGCAGAGCCTCTACATGTCGCTCTTCATACTCTTCACCCCCAATCCCGATCTGGAAAAGAAAGAGAAGAAGGCCGCCAGAAAACTGGCTGAGGAAAGCTCGAAACCCATCGTCAAACCGATCGACGAAACGCATAGGAAGCCCAGGAACAAAAAGCGCCGCTACGGAAACAGAAGACGCAGCGCTTCGGACATAAGAGCCATCAAAGACCGCATCATGGACAGCAAGAGTCCGGAAGTCCTGAAAGAGGAACAGGAAGCGAAATTCAATTAAAAACCAAACATAAAAGAGGATCATTATGGGTAGGATCTTGATAATAGGCGCCGGCGGCGTCGGCAACGTGGCGGCGCACAAATGCGCGGCCAGAAAAGAAGTTTTCGATTACATCTGCTTGGCGAGCCGCACCAAGAGCAAATGCGACGCCATCAAGGAAAAGATCAAACGCAACGTCGGCAGAGACGACATCGTGACCGATCAAATTGACGCCGACGACCCCAACCAGGTCGCCGCCATGATCAAAAAGCACAACGTCGAGACCGTCCTCAACGTGGCTCTCCCCTACCAGGATCTCTCCATCATGAAAGGCTGCCTCATGGCCGGCGCCAACTACGTTGACACCGCCAACTACGAGCCCCCCGAAGAGGCGAAGTTCTGCTACAAGTGGCAGTGGGACATGCAGGATGATTTCAAGAAGGCCGGCTTGACCGCCCTTTTAGGCAGCGGCTTCGACCCGGGCGTCACCAGCGTTTTCACGGCCTACGCCCTTAAGCACGAACTCGACGAGATCCAGTACCTCGACATCGTGGACGCCAACGCCGGCGACCACGGGCACCCCTTCGCCACCAACTTCAACCCCGAAATAAACATCCGCGAGATCACCCAGCGCGGCAAATATTGGGAAGACGGGCAGTGGAAGGAGACCGATCCCCTTTCCGTGCACAAGACCTTCGACTTCCCCTCCATCGGCGACAAGGAAATGTACCTTATGTACCACGAGGAGCTGGAGTCCCTCACCAAACATATCCCGACCATCAAGAGAGCCCGCTTCTGGATGACCTTCTCGGAAAACTATCTCAACCACCTCCGCGTCCTCCAGAACGTCGGCATGACCAGGATCGACGAAGTGGAATACGAAGGCCACAAGATCGTCCCATTGAAGTTCCTGAAAGCCCTCCTTCCCGACCCCGGCACCCTGGGCGTCAACTACACCGGCAAGACCTGCATCGGCTGCATCCTGGAAGGAACCAAGGACGGCAAGCCCAAGAAAGTCTTCATCTACAACGTCTGCGACCACGCCCAGTGTTTCAAAGAAGTTGAAGCCCAGGCCGTCTCCTACACCACCGGCGTCCCCGCCATGATCGGTACATCGATGATCGTTGAGAAAAAATGGCAAGGTCCGGGCGTCTTCAACATGGAAGAGTTCGATCCCGATCCCTTCATGAACGACCTTAATCTCTACGGTCTGCCGTGGCAAATCAAGCGCTTCTAAACTGCTTTCCGGAACTTAAAACTCCGGCTTTCGTCATTACGGAATCCGACCTCATAAAAAACGGCCGGATCCTCCTGGACGTCCAGGAAAAAGCCGGATGCAAAATACTCTGGGCCCTGAAGTGCTTCGCCATGCCGGAGGCCGCTAAGGCCCTGAAGCCCTATCTAGCCGGCACCTGTGCCAGCGGCCTTTTTGAAGCCAGATTCGGGAAAGAGAATTTCGGCGGCGAAAATCACGTTTACGCCCCGGCCTTTTCCGACGAGGATATGGCTGAGATCGTAAAGTACGCCGACCACATCTCCTTCAATTCCTACTCCCAACTTAGGCATCACAAGAAGACCGTTGAGGGAGCAAACAAAGAGATCAAAGTCGGCCTCAGGATAAATCCCGGCTACTCGGAAGTCGAGACCATGATCTACAACCCCTGCGCCCCCTACTCCCGTTTCGGCGTCAGCGAAAAAGACTTGGAAAAAGAAGGCGTAGCTGAGATCTCCGGATTGCATTTCCACACCATGTGCGAACAAAAAAGCGACGTGCTGGAAAGAACGCTGGAGGTCGTCGCCAAAAAATTCGGACCTTTCCTCCGCGACCTTGAATGGCTCAACATGGGCGGCGGACAATTGATCACGAAGCCTGACTACGACCGGGAACATCTCATAAAGCTCATCAGTGAGTTCAAGACCGCCTTCGGCCTTAAGACGATCTATCTCGAGCCCGGCGAGGCCGTGGCCGTTGACGCGGGATATCTCGTGACAAGCGTCCTGGACATCATAGAAAACGGCATGCCAATAGCTATATTGGATACCTCCGCCGCCAACCATATGCCGGACGTTCTGGAAATGCCTTACCGCCCCTGCATAATCGGCTCCGGCGAACCGAAGGAATTTCCCTACACTTACCGCTTAGGCGCCCTGACCTGCCTGGCCGGCGACTATATCGGCGACTACTCCTTCCCAAAACCGCTGAAAGTTGGCGACCGCTTAGTCTTCACCGACATGGCGATCTATTCCTTCGTCAAGACCTGCATGTTCAACGGCATCAATCTTCCATCCCTCGCCTACCAAAAAGAAAACGGCGAAATAAAACTTGTCCGGGAATTCACCTACGAAGACTATGCCGGCAGATTGGGAGAAAAACTATGCTGAATTTTCTGGAATCCGAATTCACGCCCGCCAAGCCCGACAAAGCCGCTTTCCACATCATTCCCGCTCCCTATGAAAAAAGCGTCTCCTACGGCTCGGGAACAAAGCTTGGCCCCAAGACCATCATAGAATCCTCCCAGCAGCTTGAAAAGATCCAGCGCGGCAAGAAGCCCGGAGCGAAAGGCATATATACCGCTCACCCCGCCTCCACTCTCAAAGCAATAGAGAAAGCCGTCTCCTACGCCATTGCGTGCAAATCCCTGCCCTTTACCCTGGGAGGCGAGCACACAGTCACCCTCGGCGCCATACGCGCCTTAAAAGCGCGCCTGGGCTCTGAAATTGGCCTCATACAGTTCGACGCTCACGCCGATCTCCGCTTCGCTTACGAGGACAATCCCCTTTCCCACGCCTCAGTCATGCGCCGCGTCAGCGAACTCGGGATCCCAATCGCCCAATTCGGCACCCGCTCCTATTGCGAAGAAGAGCAAGCCTACAGGAAAGACAGGAAAAACAAAATTACTTTCCACGACGCCGAGGAACTCTTCCTGCGCTTCAAAGAAAATAGGAAGACAAAACTTCTTCCCGCAAACTTCCCAAAGAAGATCTACCTTTCCTTCGACATCGACGGCCTAGACTCCTCCATCATGCCCGCCACCGGAACGCCAGTTCCCGGAGGCCTCCTCTGGTACCAGACCTTAAGCCTTCTTACTGAACTCACCAAAGGCCGAACTATAATCGGCATGGATCTCGTGGAATACGCCCCCATCAAAGGCTTCCACGCCTACGACTTCACCGCCGCCACCCTGGCCTACGAAATGATGGCTTTGGTTTGACGATCGCAAAAGCATAAAAAGACAAAAGCAGCGATGGATTTCCCATCGCTGCTTTTGTCTTCAAACAGTAATAAACCTGCTTACTTGTTTTCTTCCTCTTTGCGTTTGGCAAGCAAAGCTTTCAAATCATCAAGAGTCTTGTACTCATGATGCTTTTCCTTTTGGTATTCCTTAACGGCTTCCTTGGCCCAAATCTCATCCTGATAGTCTTCGGCAGCATCAGCATCTCCGCAGGGCATCACAACGACCTTGGATTCCAAATCATCTGTTTTAATCTTGGCCTTTCTCATTTCAACCTCCTGTATATTTCCTTTCTGTTATCGATCTTGATCACTTCGACTGTTATTATATCATCAATGATATTATACACGCACCTGTATTGCCTAAATCTGAAACGATAATAAGAACTGTTTTTTAATTTTTTTGCAAATGGAATCTGAGCATATGGATTTCTCAATACGATCTCCAATTTGTTATAAAACAATCTTATATCGGATGTGGGCAATGTCTCCAAAAACTCAAACGCTTTTTTATCAATTTTCAGTTTATAAATATTATCACGAAAATTTTTAAAAAGCAATTAAAAGAATCATAAACAACGATACAATTCTTCTTGAATCTCTGTGAAAGTTAGATTTGATGCTGCGCATTTCGTTTTACCTCCTGTGTCCATGCGTTAATTTGATTTTTCACATGTTAGCAGATAAAATTCAATGTACAAAGCATTTTTGAAAAAACTATTATTTACAATAGTCAAAACAATAAAAATTTAATTCGTATAGTCGAATAAGCGTTTTAGCGCTAGCAACAAAAATAGCCGTGACCTTCTCGCTAACAAAGGTCGCGTTTTAAAAAGATAAATTGCCTTCAGTCCGCGCGGCCGGCTATGATCTTAGGGCCGGTCTTGCTTTTAAAATCGGGTTTAGGTATAATATTCTCTACCTTAAAAAATAACTATAACTGATTAGGTTCAAGTATGAAAGAAAAGATCCATCCTAACTACGAACAGACGACCATCACCTGCGCCTGCGGCCACGTTTTCAAAGTTGGCACCACGGTAAAGGATATGCACATCGGCATTTGCTCCGAATGTCACCCCTTCTTCACCGGTAAGCAGAAATTTGTCGACACGGCAGGCCGCGTCGAGAAGTTCAACCGTCGTTACGGCAAAAAAGACTGATAAGCCTTCTTTGCCTTTCAGCGAAGCTCATGACGCGCGTCATTACCAAGACGAGCCGTGGGCTTCGTTTTTTTTGCCCTCTTTCCCCTTCTCAGATGATCCATGAAAGTTTTTGATATCACGGCCCAGATAGCCGAGATGAAAAAGCTCGAGGACGAGCTCTCCAAAGCGGAAACAGTCGCTGATCCCGCGCTTTTCCGCAACCTGACCCGCAGGCACAAACACCTGAGCGAGGTCGTGGACACCGGAAGCCGGCTGGCGAAAGCCCAGGCGGCGGTGGCGGACTGCGAAAAGATCATCGGCGAGAATTCCGATCACGAACTTGTGGAACTGGCCAAGGAGGAAATGGCGGAAGCGCAGAAACAGTCCGAAGAGCTGGAAAAGGCCATGATGGTCCTTTTGCTTCCCAAGGACCCTTACGACGACGCCAACACCATCATGGAAATAAGGGCCGGAACCGGCGGCGAGGAAGCGGCGTTGTTCGCCTCCGAGCTTTTCAGAATGTATTCCCGCTATGCGGAAAGACAAGGCTGGAAGATCGAGACGATGAACACCTCCCCCGCCGCGGCCGGAGGCTTGAAGGAAATCATCTTCAGCATCCAGGGCGACGCCGTATTTTCGCATATGAAGTACGAAGCCGGCGTGCACAGAGTCCAGCGCGTGCCGGAAACCGAGACCCAGGGCAGGATCCACACTTCCGCGGCCTCGGTGGTCGTTCTGCCGGAGCAGGAGGAAGTGACCGTGGACATCAAGCCGGAGGATCTCAGGATCGACATCTACCGCTCCACCGGCGCCGGCGGCCAGCACGTCAACACCACCGACTCCGCCATCAGGATCACGCACCTGCCCACCGGGCTGGTGGTGACCTGCCAGGACGAAAGAAGCCAGTATAAGAACAAAGCCAAAGCCATGCGCGTATTGCAGGCCAGGCTCTTGGAAAAAGAACGCCAGGAAGCCGCCAAGGAAAGGTCCGACCAGAGAAAGACCATGGTGGGCAGCGGCGACCGCAGCGACAAAAATAGGACTTACAACTTCCCCCAGAACCGCGTGACAGACCATCGCATCGGGCTGACCGTGCATGCTCTGGGCGAAATAATGAACGGCGACCTCGACCGTCTAATCTTGCCACTTATCGAGCATGACACCGAGGAAATGCTCAAAGCATGCACTTCTCTATGAAAAAAAGCCTTTTATTGTTTACGGCCCTTTTGCTTTTGTCCGCTTGTGATAAAAACTCCTTTCAGGAGCAGACAGAGGAAGAACTGCAGATAGTTCCCGTCGTCCTCAGGGAAAGCGGAACGAAGACCACCGTCGCCAACAAAAGCGCGGCCAAACTTTCCGGCGCCACCGTGGTGACGGTGACCGTTTTCCAGGCCAGCGCTCCTTCGGAGAGCGCTGCTGCGGCGAAAGCGAGCGTTGGAAGCCAGCTGATATCGCTGCCGGTGCATACGGTCTCCGATCACTGCACCTCCAACGACCTGGCCCTTGTGGGCGGCATCTCCGTGCCGGCCCAGGAATTCTACCAGCTCTTCTCCCAGCCGAACCTAGACGCCATGCCCAACTATCTTAGAAGGACCTTTGACAAGGAAAGAAGCGCCTACATCACCCAGCTCATCAACAACAAAGTCTTCGAATACGCCGCGGCCCACGAGGACTTCAGCAATGAAGCCGGCTATGCCGAAGCGGTGGAAGACGCCGTGCACAAAGTCAACCTGGAATATTTCTACGACCGCTACATCAACAACAAAGTCAACGTGACGGACGAGGAAGTGAAAAATTATTACGAGGCCCACAAGAGCGAATACACCAAGCCCGCCCAGTTCAGGGCCGCGCATATCCTGGTGAAAGTCGCGCCCAACGCTTACAGGGCGGAAGTCAGCAACGCCTACGCCAGGGCCACGGACCTAAGAAGAAGAGCTCTGGAAGGCGAAGACTTCGGACAATTGGCCTCCGCTTTCTCGGACTGCCCCTCGAAAGTCAAGGGCGGAGACCTGGATTTCTTCACCAAAGGCCAAACTCACCCCGCGTTTGAAAAAGCCGTGGAAAGGCTGCAGATCGGCGACATTTCCCCGGTGGTGGAAACCTCCCAGGGCTACCATGTGATCAAGCTTCTCGACAGGATACCGGAAAGAGTCCGCTCCTTCGACGAAGTCAAGGAAGAACTTAAAAATACGCTGGCGCTGCAGCGCACTGGCGAACTTTACGAAAATGTGCTGCAGTCCCTAACCAACAAATACAAGGTGATCCGCAATGAAAGCCTCATCAGAAAACTGGTCAAACAGTATTAAAGCCTTTTTCCTTCTCGCCGCTATCCTGACCGCTTTTTCTTCAGGCGCGGCTGAAGTGAACAGCATCGTGGCCAAAGTCGGCGACGCTTCCATCACGTCCGTGGAACTGGACCGCTACGTCAACCCGACTCTAAAATCTTACATGAAGATGATGCCCGACGACCCGCAGATCCGGGAGGAATACAACCTGGAAAGAGTCGACGCCCTGAAAGGCATCATCGACAGCAAGCTCCTTGTGAGGGAAGCCAACAAGCTGGAATTCACCATTCCGCCCATGGAGATCGACAAGCAGCTTAGCAAGGAAAGGGAGCGCTACACCTCCGAGGAAGAGTTCCAGGCCTACCTCAAAGAAAACAAGATCACCCTGCAGGAATTCAAGGAACACCTCTCCGACTCCATCAAGGCCCAGGCCGTCCTTCAGGAAAAGGTCTTCAAAAGAGTCCGCGTGCTTCCCCATGAAGTGCACAAATTCTACGTGGACAACAAAAATCTGCTCTACTCCAGCCAGCCCAGCGTCCACCTCTACCAGATCCTCATAAAGGACGATCCTTCCAAGGAAGGCAGAGACCCTTACGCCAGAATATCCGATATTAAAAACCAGCTGGCTTCCGGCGCCAACTTCCAGCAGCTGGCCCTGATGTACTCCGAGGGCCCCATGAGAGCCAGCGGCGGCGACTGGGGCATCATCGAGCAGGGCCACTTCGGCGAAGAGATGGCCGCGGTGGAAAGCGCCGCCTTCACCCTCGCCCCCGGCACCTACAGCGATATTATCAGGACGCGCTTCGGCTATCACATCGTCTATGTCAGCGCCAAAAAGGACGCCCATGTCCAGACGGAACGCGAAGCCTACGACGACATCTACCGCAGAGTGGCGGAATCCAAGAGCGCCGCTGTTTACGAACCTTACATGAACGGCCTCAGGAGATCCTGCGCGATCGAGATCTTCGATCCGGAGCTTATGGCCGCCAAACCCCAGATCAAACCCGGCAAAAAGATCGGCGACTTCATGACCAGGAAGATGGAGGAAGCGGAAAGCGCTCCTTCTCAAGTTGAGAGCGTGAGCACGGCTCCCGTGACCGTTACCGAAACCGCGGAAATTAAGGAAGCGTCTACTCCCGTCTTGGTGACTGAAAACGAAGGAAACGAGGAACAAACTCAAGTTACGGAAAGCGCTGAAAAATCTTCCGAAGAAGTTATTCCCGCTGAAAGCAAAGAGGAAGGCGACAGCGCCTGGAAAGAAGATCCGCGCAACAAGGAGATAAAATCGGATCCCGGATCCGACGTCTGGGAAAAAGGCCCCGAAGACAAAACGGAAGTCGATCCCAACGCCTCAAGCGCCTTCGACGCCGACAGCAGCGTCTCCGAAACGGTCGAAGTGAAGAGCGAGGAAACGAAGGAAGAAGCCGAGGCTGCCAATGAGAAAAAGGAAGACGTCTTCGTGGAACTGAAGGCCGCGGAAACGAACGCCGAGACCGAAAATCCCGAAGTGGTCAAAGAAGATGTTTTCGTGGAACTGAAGGCCGCGGAAATGAAGGAAGAAACTCCGGCGGAAACAAAGGCCGCGGAGCCGAAAGAGGAAAGCAAGAAAGCCGATCCTTTCGACGAGCTGGAAAAGAAAATGGACCAGAACATGGCCGACCCCAATCTTCCCGGCGCCCAGCCCAGCACTGATCCTCCCCTCTTCGAGATGAAGGAAGTCTCTGCTCCCGCCAATAACTGAGGGAAAACAATGCTCATCCTAGGCATCGATCCCGGCACCAGGATCACGGGCTACGGTCTCATCCGCTATGAGAACAACGTAATGGAGTGCGCGGAATTCGGAGTCATCAAAAACTCCGCCTCCCTCTCCCCTACGGAATGCTACGCCCGGATCTTCGAAGGCATCGACGAAATATTGAAAAGCTACGACGTCACGGCCATAGCGGTGGAGAGCCAGTTCTTCTACAAGAACGCCCGCACCGCCCTGAAAATAGGCGAAGCCCGCTGCGCCGCCATCATGCCCGCCGCCCTGAGGCGCATACCCATCCAGGAGTTCGCGCCCACCAGGGTGAAAAAAGCCGTGGTGGGAATAGGCGCCGCCACCAAGGAGCAGGTCCAGGCCATGATCTTGAGCATGCTGAAAATAAAGGACCGCAGAATGCTGCCGGACGCCTCCGACGCCCTGGCCATAGCCATTACTTACGTCCATGCCCTGAAGTATCCCAAAACTCAATTTTAAAAATGATCACTTTTCTTGAAGGCATACTGGATGAAAAAGAACCCTCTTCCGTTGTTCTGAACGTAGGGGGCGTAGGCTACGAAGTGGCCGTTTCCCTTAACACCTATGAAGCCCTGCCTCCCCTGGGCGACAAGATCCGTCTCCTGACCTATCATCATTTGAGGGAGAACGAGGAAAAACTCTTCGGCTTCGCCGACAAGGACGAAAGGGAGTGCTTTTTAAAACTCATCGACGTCTCCGGAGTCGGCCCCGCCTCCGCCCTGCTGATCCTCAGCAGCCAGCCTCTGAAGTCCCTCTGCCACATCATCGCCACCGAGGATATCAAAGCCTTGTCCAGCGTCAAAGGCATCGGAAAAAAGACCGCGGAAAGGATCATCGTGGAACTGAAAGACAAGATCGCTCCCTTGAGCGCCAAATTGGGAAGTTCCGGAAAATCCTTCTCCAAGGACGCCGCGGACGCCGTCATGGCCCTGGTGGCCCTCGGCTACAGGCAAAACGAAGCCCAGGAGGCCGTCAACAGAGCCTTGCAGAAAGATCCCGACGCCTCCACCGACCAGCTGGTCAGAGTCGTTATCCAAAACAAGATCTGAAGCATGAAAAAAGTCGTCTGCTACGGTTCCTTGGTGCGCGACATCATCTATCACGTCCCCCACTTCGTAAAGCCGGGGGAAACTCTGCCGGCTGAAGACCGCAACGTTTTTTACGGCGGCAAAGGCTTCAACCAGTCGATCGCGCTGAAAAGAGCCGGGCTCGCGGATGTCTGTCAGGCCGGGAGCTACGGACCGGACGGATACGATTTCCTGGAATATCTGGAAAAAGAAGGCGTAGCCACAGACTTTGTCTATCCCGTCTCGATTTCCCAGGGGCACGCCGTCGTTCAGGTGATCCCCTCCGGCCAGAACGCCATCGTGCACTTCGGCGGCTCCAACCACTGCGTGCCCGAAAAGCTCATAGGCGACCTTAAAAACTCCCTTTCCGAAGGCGACTGGTTCATAGCCCAGAACGAAGTGAACCTTCTGCCGGAATTAATGAACGCACTGGCGGAAAAAGGCGTCACGATCGCCTTCAATCCCTCCCCCTGCGACGACTCTATAAAAGCTCTTCCGCTGGAAAAAACCTCCTTCCTCATAGTCAACGAATTGGAAGGCGCGGCCATTTCCGGCATTCCCTCCGACCGTCCCGAAGAGATACTCCTGAAGATGCGGGAAAAATTCCCGAATACCAAAACGGTCCTGACATTAGGAGAAAACGGCGCTTATTACGACGACGGGAAAGATGTGATCAGACAGGGATCTTACAAAGTGAAAGCCATAGATACCGTGGGCGCCGGCGACACTTTCGCAGGCTACTTCTTCGCCTCCCTTATAAACGGATTGGCGCCCAAAGACGCCCTTGACCTCGCCTCCAAAGCCGCCGCCATTTCCGTCACGAGACCCGGCGCGGCCCCCTCCATCCCTTCCCTTAAAGAAGTCTTGCACTATAAATTATAGGAACCACTATGTCGAATGATCTTCCCCATTGGCAATTGAATGAGCTTTACCCTTCCCTGGATTCCCCGGAACTCAGAGCGGATCTTATCAAGATCAAAAACAACGTCGCCTCTTTGAAGGAATATGAATTTCCTCCCTGCCCGGATAGCGTCGATAAACTGGCGGATGAACTCGCCAAAATGATCAAGCGGGAAGAAGAATTGATAGAACCTGTGGAAGCGATCGGCGTTTACTGCCATTCCATCATAAGCACGGATTCCTACAACGGCGAAGCCGTCAAAATAGATTCTTCCTTGGACGGCGCCAAGATCGCCCTTAGCCTTCTGCGGGTCCGCTATCTCAAATGGCTGGACAATATCCCTCAAAAGCTGTGGAACGAGCTTTGGAGTTCCCCCGCTTCCGAAAAGATCAAGGACTTCCGTTTCGCCCTGCAGGAGGAACGCGACAACGCCGCTCATCTTCTGAGCGAAAAGGAAGAAGAACTGGCCGCCAAACTGGAGCAGTGCGGGACGCAAGCCTGGGCCAAGATGCAAGGCCTTATCACTTCCAGGGCCACCGCCGACTTCACCGTTGACGGCGAAACGAAAAGAATGCCACTGACCGCCATCAGAGCCTACCAGACCAACAGCGACCCCGAGGTTAGATTAAGAGCTCAGAAGACCGAAGAAGCCGCCTGGAAGACTATAGAGGACCAGATCGCCGCCTGCCTGAACGGCGTCAAAGGCAGCGCCAACACCATGGCGAAAGCCAGAGGCTACTCCTCCGCCCTTGAGCAGAGCCTGAGGATCTCCCGCCTTGACGACGAGACCTTCGCCGCCCTCTGGGACGCAATGCAGCGATCCTTCCCGCTTTTCAGGCGCTACTTCAAGAGCAAAGCCAAGAAGCTCGGGCTTCCGAAACTGCGCTGGTGCGACCTGGACGCCCCCGTGGGCAGCAGCACCAAACGTTATTCCTTTGAAGACTGCCAAAGCTTCCTGCTCAGACATTTCGCAAATTTCACACCGGAAATGCATGACCTGGCCAAAAGAGCTTTCGACAACAACTGGATCGACGCCGAGCCCAGGGACGGCAAACGCGGCGGCGCTTTCTGCATGCCTATAAGGAAACTTGAAGAATCCCGCGTCATGGCCAACTACGGCTACAATTTCGATTCCGTCAACTGCCTGGCCCACGAACTGGGACATGCCTTCCACAACTACTGCATGAAAGGCCTTCCCGCCAAGCAGCGCAAGTGCCCAATGACGCTGGCCGAGACCGCCTCCATCATGAACGAGGTCGTGGTCTCCAGCTCCGCCATCAAAGAAGCCGAAAGTAGAGGCGAGGAACTCTACATCCTGGAAAACATGCTGACCAGCGCCAGCGGCGTCATCGTGGACATCGCCTCCCGCTTCCTCTTCGAAAAAGAAGTCATGAAGCGCCGGGAAGAAAACGAGCTTACGGCCAAGGAACTCTGCGCCATCATGGAAGAGGCCCAGAATGCCACCTTCGGCGACGCCCTGGACGAGAACTGCCGCGGGCCCTATATGTGGACCTGGAAGCCGCACTATTACTTCTCAAGCTTCAACTTCTACAACTACCCCTACGCCTTCGGCCAGCTTTTCGCCCTGGCGCTCTATTCGCTTTACAAAAAGGAAGGACAGACCTTCATTCCCAAGTACATGGGCTTCCTGCGCTCCGCAGGACAAGATTCGCCCAGAGGCCTGGCCGCGCGTTTTGGGTATAATATAACCAAGAAAGAATTTTGGGACAATTCCCTTTCAGTTATTGAAGGTTGGATAAACAGATACGAAGAACTTTGATCGATGATTAAAGAATTATTATTGTTTACTCTTGGACTCGCCTTACTAATATCCGGCGGAGAACTAATGATCAAGGGCGCCGTGGCGCTCTCTAAGATACTCTCCATATCCGCCATGGTGATAGGTATCGTCATAGTGGGGTTCGGGACATCCGTTCCCGAGCTTTTGGCCAGCCTTTTTGCCGTTGTGAAAATGAACTCCCCGGGACTCCACTTCGGAAACATCATCGGCTCCAACATAGCCAACGTGCTTCTGATCCTTGGCTTGACAGCGGTAATTAATCCCATAACATTCCCGGCCAAACCTTCCAAAAGAGACATAACGTTCCTCATACTCAGCATAGTTCTTTTGGGGATCGCCTTTTTCGGCTTAAAACAAATCGATATCTTTTACGGAATATTCCTTACGCTCGCTATGGGTGTTTATATTGTCTGGAGTTTCTTAAAACGCGATGTGCAGACCGAAGAGATACCGGAGCTTACCGGCCCGTGGGCCAACGTTTTCTTCAGCTTGCTCATGACAGTGATCGGTATCGCGGTAATGGTCGGCGGCGCCGACATGATGGTCGACAACGCCGTAAAGATCGCCAAGGATCTGAATGTCAGCAACACCCTTATCGGACTGACGATCGTTGCGGTCGGCACCAGCCTTCCGGAATTGGCCGCTTCGCTAATGTCCGCGCTTCACAAACACTCTGATCTGGCCGTCGGCAACATAATCGGCTCGAACATCTTCAACGCCATATTTATTCCTGGCCTTACGGCCATAGCGAATAAAATATGCAATGACAAGGCCATTGTTATTGGCGAAAACAAGCTCATTGAAGAGTTCTTGATAATGGGCATCGTCACCGCGGTCTTCATTTTCTTCTCCATAAGAGGTCGCATCGGACGTGTTGTCGGCGCATTGTTCCTTATTTCCTACGCGGTCTTCATCTTCTACGCCGCGAAATAAAGTTTGACCGCCAGGTCGCGATCTGTTTTAAGTTTGCAAACAAAAATCCCTGCGCCTACTCCACAGAGAACTGTTCTTCGGGAAGTCGGCGCAGGGATTTTACTTCGGCGCACAGAAGCTAAAGCGCCCGGTTATTCAGTTTTCGTCTTTTTCTCAGCAGCGGCTTCCTTGTTGGCGGCCCTCCAGTCCGCTTCCAGCTCCTTCGCCGACTTTCCGGTCGCTTTCTTCCAGAACTTGCCGTCGTCGAAAGAATGATCGCGGAGCGCGGCGTTGAGTTTCTTCATCGTCCCGGGGAAACGGCTCTCTACGAAACCGAAGAAATGCGCAGTGACGCGGTAGGAGTCGTTGTAGTGGTATTTATCGGGGGCCTTGAGCACAAAATCGCAGCCTTTGGACTCAGGTTCGAAAAGGACCCACCTGATGTAGTCCGCGTAGCCCTCGCTCGCCCATTCGGGGCAGTTCTTCTCGTTGCACCCCTCCGTCCAATAGTTCTGCAAAACGTGGGTGAGTTCGTGTATGGTAGAACCAAGCGCCTCGCCATCCAGATTCTCCCTGAACCAATCGACGCGAAGGCAGACCTGATTCTCACTGGGCAAAGCCCAGGCCGGCGCACCGTCGGCGGATTTTAGTTTTACGACAACGAACTGGAAGTTGATTTTTTTCGGCGGCTTCCAGCCGTCGGACGCCATGGTGTCGGTCAGCTTCACGACCCACTCTTTAACGGCGGGTGCGAACTTTTCCTTCGTCCACTTGTTCAGGTCCGGGGCGTTTGATGTGTCGAATACGAGTTTCGAAACGCTTGTCGCGACTTCAAATTTGTTGTTATCGCTCTTTTCCTTGCCGCCCTCAGCCGCATAAAGGGAAACCGTCGGCAGCATTAAAAAGCAAGCCATCGTTAACATTAACCAGCTTTTGTCGTAGTTCTTCATTTTGTTCTCCGTTTATTTTATTTCGTTTGTTTTATTTCCTTTGATCATTTTTATTGCTTCTCAGGCAGATCCCAATCGTATGTTTTGATCTCGCTGCCGAAGCGCCAGCGCGCGGGCCGAAGGTTTTCCTGCCAGTCCAGCGGTTCGCCGGTAGGCTGCGGCTTGGCCGAGCGGCGCAAAGCCTGCTCCAGCGCCGTACGGATCTCCGGCGTCGTAAAATTGCGCTTCCATGAGACGAACAGCGCCGTGCCGGAACGCGAGACAAGATCGAGCCACTGCGAATTCAACTTCCAGGGAATTGCGTCCTTATCCGAAAGCCCGAAGCAGTCGCCATCCGCAAAATAGAACGTGCCGTGATGGATCGTGCGCATGCCAACCGTGTTCGGACCCATCTGGCGCGTCCGCCCCCAGTCGTTTCCGCTCGTGTCGTCGCCTGTGCGCTGGATCTCAAAGAGTCCGGCGGCGAAGTGATCGATCGCGTTGCAGCCGATGATGACCATTTTGTCGCCTGCGGCCTCGCGAAGCACCGTGTAGAGTCCCTTCACGACTTCCGCCGTGGTACGGCTCCTGTCGCTCCACTCGGGAAGGTCGCGGTTAATGGGGGCTAGCCCGCCGCCCCAGGATACGCACCAGTCGAAAGTGATGTAGTCTGTTTTGATTAGCTCAAATCCCCAATCGACAAAACGCGCCACGTCGGCGCGGATGCGCTTTTCAAGCGTCGGATCGGTCGGATCCATGGGAAGGCCTTCGTTCGGCAGCCCGTCGTCGGGAAGGAAGGGACGGTACCAGAGTCCCGGCTTGGCGTCCATCGCTTTGACGTGTTTTGCCACTTCGTCCATCTCCATCCCCCACTTTTCGTTCACTCCCGCCCAGCGCTTGTCGGCCGTTGTCTCAGCGCACCCCTGCTTGCCGCGCTGCCAGCCGTCGTCCACGACGACATAGGGACGCACCAATTCGCCCTTGACGAGCGAAATTATGAATTCGGCGTCCGCAAGGAAGTTCGTCGCCGTGTTATTGCCGTAGGCGCAGTACCAGTCGTTGTAGCCATAGATGGGTTCCTTCGGAAGACGCGGTTTCGGACACATCTTCCGGCAGAACTCCTGACCGGCCTTGAAGGGCGTCTCGTTATCATTGCCGCGCCGGGAGACGAGGGTGCAGGCCTGAAGCTCACGGCCCTTTAGTTCCAAAGGACTCGAACCGGCGCGAACATCAATTGATAGCAACAGGCGCTCCGGATCGACTTTCCAGGAGCCGAAAGCGTTCGGCTGGACCATGAGCCCGTAGCCGTCCGTGCGCTTCCCGTCGTTCACAAGGCAGTACCACGGCTTCCAGCCGTCGTGGGGAGCGGATGAGCCATCAATGCCAAACCATCCCGAGTCCCCATAGGTGCGCTCCCAGTCGCCGCCGTAAACGAGGGCGTTTTTGGGTAGCGAGGCGTTCCATATAAGCTCGACCTTGGAGATGGGAGCTTCGCCTGAAATGGTTACCGTTACTTCTTGACGCGGGTCGTGGCAGAGCGCCAGTTTCACGCGATTAGCGGAATCCTCAGCGCCGTCCACAAGAATTTTGTCGGGTTTAGCGATGTCGACAAAGGGCATCTCAGTGCATTTCGCCGCGCCCTGTTTGGAAGCAGACGCATCTGCACAGCCGTGCAGAGCGCCGGACGCAAACGTTGCCACACCAAATAAAGATAAGATCGAAAAAACGTTTCTCATGCTATCATTCCTTAATTAATGCCCATATTACCACGTATTGCCGAAAGGCTTCATAGCTTCGTCAAATTCGGGGATCGTCGCAGCCTTGCCGGCGAGATACTCATCCACGCGGCGCTTGGCCTCCTCCATGCGCGCCAATACGCTGGAGTTGCGCTTTTGGATCAGATCGAAGCCGAAGGGCTGGGATGTTTCGTTCCAGTTGTCGCGGTAGATCTCACAGAATTCGCGCATCGCAGTAACCGCCTTGTCGAGCTTCGCCGCAGCTTCCTTGATCTTCTCAGCGTCCTTTTCCTTCCAGGCGTCCAGCATCGCGAGCGAATAGTCTAATTTTGTCAGCGTCGCGCAGCTGTAAGCGCAGGAGACGGGAGCTCCCGACCCCTCAAATCCTGCTTCCGCGTCGGCAAGAGCATCGCGCCACACACGGAGGCGATTGATGCCGTCGCCGTCCCACTTTGCCATGGCGTTCCTTATTTCCAGCATATAAAGCGGATCGTCATAGAAGAACGTCGTATCGTGTTTCCCCAGATTGAAATTCGGGTGGCTCTGGATATTGGAGATCTTGGAGATGGTTTTGAAGTCCATGCCCGTTATCGCCTTAAAGCGCGCGCAATTGTCGTCGTTGGGTTCCACGGGGCGTCCGGCGGCAAGTTCGGCGCAGGTGAACATGGCCTCGTCGATGGTCTCGGGAATATGGTAGGCGCCGTTGTCGCCCCAGAGAGTTATCCACATTTCAGGGCACCCCTTCTCCTTTGCGGCGGTAAGAAATGCGCCCAAGGCTTTGAGCGTATATTCACGGAAGTGAATGAAGCGGTCCCACACCAGGGCTCCGCCCGCCAAAACCGGCTTGCCGTTTAATTCGGCGTGTCCGTCGATAGTCCTGCGATAATGATCAGTATCAAGATTGTAGTAATCCCAGAAAACGAGGCGCACTCCGGCGGGGATCTTTTTTGAGATCTCTTCTGCGGACAGTTCTTTGTTGTCGCGGTACATTCCGTAGAACATGTCGCTCCAGATCAAAATTTCCTTGTAGCCGTGGCGATTGCAGATCTCGCAGACTTTTTTTAGATGCTCGAGAAAAACATCGAATTTCGGGCGATTGCCGTTGCGCTTGGCGTATTCGCCGTCCGCAAAGCCCCAAGCCTCGTCCATGCCGACGTGGATGCGGCTGCCGCCGGCGCCCTCCTGCCAGAAGGCGACCATCTTCTCGATGAGCTCGTAGGTCTTGGGCTCGCCCACCAGCACCGTGGAGTCGTTGCAGCGCACGTCCGCCGAATCGCTCCAGCGCAGCCATTTTTCGAGATGCCCCAGTGTCTGGATGCAGGGAACGAGTTCAAGTCCGTTCGCATCCGCGGCCGCCTTGATCTCCTTCACGTCTTCCAACGTTAAGCCGCCGCGCGTTAAGCCCCACTTCGGCACGCCTTCAAGGCAATAGGTGTCCTCGGTATAGAGCATGACGCTGTTGTAGCCCATCTTGGACATGCGCTCAAAGCAGCCTTTCAAATAAGGGACCTTATAGACGCGTCCGCGCGAGAGGTCGAGCATCGCGCCGAGCCTTTTAAGCCCCGCCCCTTCGGACTGAGGCTCCGCGGCTGTGCAAACCAGCGCGCCCGCAAGCGCCGCGACCGAGGCAATAGTTTTCATTGTCATTGATTTGTTCCTTTTGATTATGTCTTTCTTTAGTTACTATGCTTGCATGATCTTTGTCAGGAAATAAAGGCCCGCGTTTTATTAGTGATAAATTTTCTTGATTCCGGGATGCCTGTGGATGTGGCTCTCTCTTTCTCTCTCCCTCTCCCAGAGGCTCAGCTTCTTCCTCTCGGGCGGTTCGGCGTCTTCTTCATCCAAAACTTTCTGCCATTTAGCCAGCGCTAAGGGATCAGCCATGGGCTCTTTGGTCAAGGGATAAAACACCCTCTTCTTCAGCCCGTTGCAAAAATCGTCGAAACTTCCGGCCCATTTGTCGCTGACATAGAGATTTTGAAAGCTGTTGCGGAAGCCGGAATTCCCGCCTTTTACGGTTTTTATGTATTCCACGAATTTTGGTTCGCTTGCCAGGAATATATTGCTGACCAACGCTCTCGACTGTATGGTGAAATAAAGCTTCTTTTCCAGGTCGTCCATCTTGGGAGGCCAGAAGAGGTCGGTTGGCAGCAGCAGCTTGTCTTCCAGAAGGTAAGGCAGCGTGACGATCCTGCTCGGCTCCACCACCGCGTTCAGGCGGGAACAGTGCGCGCAGAACCCTACTCTCAGCGCGTCGCAAAGCTCTCCCTCGGGATTGACGCTGTCCATGTATTCCTTCAGGATCATGCTGGCCACGCCGTATTTCATGCTGTTTCCCAATTGCAACCTGTTGCCAGGAGTTGCGCAGACCAATACGGAGCGGGCCTTGCTGTCAACGGAAACGTTGTCCGCAGGAGTTAGACCATCCTTCCCCTTCAGGGCCGCAAACAGCTTGGGATCGGTCAAAACATAGATCTTGCAGCGATCGTCGGAAAAATCAAAGATATCTCCAGCCTGCAGTTGGGTCAAGGTTTTTTGAAGAAAGTTGATCAGATCAATGCTGATCGGGATAAATTTATAGTATTGGAAAGTGTCTGTTTCCTTGAGCATATTGACATGTTTTTTAATTTCTTCCTTTTCCCCCTCTTCCGAAGAAATAACGACTGTTTCTTCCTCGAAAAAGCCCTGGCATTTTTTTGGAAAATAAAAAACAAAAAAATCCGTCTTCCAGCTCTTGTAACCCTCGCCTGCGCAAACCGCTTCCCACCGATCCGCGCCGGCACCGCGAACGTTGATCGGCAGAAGAAACGCCGCAGCCAAAAGGCATAATATCAGTTTTAAGGAGCGCATGCTGGATGCTCTTTCTTTGACGATTAAAATAAACTTTACTAATTAAATCAATTATAGCATAAGAAATGTTGTCTTTTTGTTTTTCTTTGCGAACAGATCGGGCTGGCCAAAAGGGCGGGACTTTCTGATATAATAAATAAAATTAAAATAAGGAATGATCTTATGTTGGAACAAATCGCTAACGAATTGGAAAACCTTAAGAAGGAAGCGACTTCCGCCATCGAAGCCGCCGGCAGCACGGCGGAACTGGCGGAGCTTGACATCAAATATTTGGGACGCAAGGGCTCCTTCGCCGCTTACATGTCCCGCATGAAAGACCTTTCCAATGAGGAAAGGCCCTCTTTCGGCAAGATCGTGAACGAAGCCAAGACCGCCGTCTCCACGGCTCTTTCCGACCGCCGCATCGCCCTTTTGGTGGCGGAAGACACCGCCAAACTGAAAAAGGACAGGATCGACGTGACGCTGCCCGGGCGCTTCGCCTCGGTGGGCTCCATTCATCCAACCTCCGCGGCTTTGAAAGAGATCTCGGATATCTTCCTTCGTTTGGGCTTCACCATTGAGGAAGGCCCGGACGTGGAGGATGAATGGCACAACTTCGACGCCCTCAATATTCCCGACACCCATCCGGCCCGCGACGTGCAGGACACCTTCTTCGTGAAGTCCCCCAAGGAAGTCGCCGAGTCAGGCAACAAGATCCTGATGCGCACCCACACCTCGCCTGTGCAGGCCAGGACCATGGAAAAGCAGCAGCCTCCCATCCGCTTCATAGCGCCCGGCAGAGTTTACCGCAACGAAAGGATCGACGCCTCCCACTACACCATCTTCCATCAGATCGAAGGATTATATGTGGACAAGAACGTGACCTTCGCGCAATTGAAGGGAACCTTGATGAACTTCGCGAAGATCTACTACGGCCCGCAAGCCTCCATCAGGCTGCGCCCGGGTTTCTTCCCCTTCACTGAGCCTAGCGCTGAAGTTGACATCACCTGCACGGTCTGCGGCGGCAAAGGCTGCAGCGTCTGCAAAGGCACGGGCTGGGTGGAAGTTTTGGGCGCCGGCATGGTCCATCCCAACGTCTTCAAAGCCGCCGGCTACACTGATCCCGATATCACGGGCTACGCCTTCGGATTGGGCGTCGAGCGCCTCGCGATCCTAAAGTACCGCATCGACGACATCCGTCTCTTCTACGATAACGACATCCGCTTCCTGGAGCAGTTCATCTAAGTCATGATCAGAGTTGGCCAGGGATTCGACGTTCACGCTTTCGCGCCGGGAAGGCCTCTCAAGCTTTGCGGCGTCACTGTTCCCTTTGAATTGGGACTGCTCGGCCATTCAGACGCCGACGTGGCTGTCCACGCTTTGATGGACGCGCTGCTGGGCGCCGCCGCGCTTGGCGATATCGGCAAACTCTTTCCCGACACCGACCAAAAATACGCCGGCGCGGACAGCATACTGCTTTTGAAGAAAGTGGTCGCGCTCCTGAAAGAAAAAAATTTTACGATCATAAATTTCGACATAACCATCATTGCGCAGGAACCGAAGATCAGTCCTTATGTCGACGGGATGCGGGCGATACTGGCGTCTTGCTGCGGCCTGTCCCTCGACTGTGTCAGCGTCAAAGCGACCACCACGGAAAAACTGGGCTTCACGGGAAGAAAGGAAGGCATCGCCGCCCTGGCCTGCGCTCTTATTGAAAAAGCTTAAATGGCAGAGAAAAAAGAACACTGGGGATCCTCTTTCGGATTCATAATGGCCATGGCCGGTTCCGCCGTGGGACTTGGCAATATCTGGCGCTTTTCCTTCATAACGGGCCAGAACGGCGGCAGCGCTTTTTTGATCGTTTACCTTGCCTGCGTGATCTTCGTAGGCATTCCCATCATGCTCTGCGAACTGACCATGGGCAGGGCTTCCCAATCGAACCCTGTCAGGACCTTCCACAAGCTTGGCGCGGAAAAATCGAAACTGTCCTACGGATTAGGCGTCATAGCGCTTCTGATGGCCGTGGGTTTCCTGAGTTTCGGGCATTTCTTCTACGCCGCGCTGCTTTCCATTGTCGGCGTATCTTTCATCTACTTCGGCTGGGTGACGCTGGGCGTCATCTACGGCGCCGTCACTCCCCTTTTCATTCTGGCCTATTACGGCGTGGTGGGCGGCTGGACGCTCATTTACGTCTGGAAATCGCTTTTAGGGCAGCTTAACGTGCAGACCGTAGAGGAAGCCTCCGCCATCATGACCCCCATCATTATGGCGCCCAAGGGCGCCTGGACGGCCCCGCTCCTGTCCACTCTGCTCTTCGTTCTCGCCACCGCCGCCATCATCTGGGTTGGCGTGCAGAAAGGCATCGAGCGCTTCTCGAAGATCTTCATGCCCGTTTTGTTTCTTCTTCTCATCGTGCTAATTTTCCGCGGGCTGACGCTTCCCAACGCTTCCAAGGGCTTGAAATTCCTTTTCGTGCCTGATTTTTCACAGCTTTCCGGAAGCTCGGTTTTGGCCGCTTTGGGACACGCCTTCTATTCCCTTTCCCTGGGCATGGGCATTACCATCACCTACGGCGCCTACCTAAAATCTGACAACAATATTCCAAGATCCACCGTCACGGTCGCCATGCTCGACACTCTTGTTTCCGTCATGGCAGGATTGGCGATCTTCCCGGTGGTCTTCGCCATGGGCTTCGCTCCTGACAGCGGGCCGTCTCTCATTTTCAAAGTCCTGCCGCTGGCTTTCCAGAAACTGCCGCTTTCCGCCCTCTGGAACGTCATCTTCTTCGTCGCGGTCCTTATCGCCGCTCTGACCAGCGCAGTGAGCCTCATGGAAGGCCCTGTCTGCCTCATGGTGGAAGAGCTGAAGTGGAAGCGCAGCAAAGTCCTTTTGATCCTTGTCCCCTGCCTTTGCGTCGTCTCCTCCGTGATCGCGCTCTCCGCCGGCGACTGGAGCAATTTCCCGCAGCTCGGAGAATTCATCCAGAAAACTTTCATGACCTCCAAGGGCAGCCTCTTCGACGCCTTCGACTGCGGCGCCTGCCAGTGGCTCATCCCCATCGCCTGCTTCCTGACGCTCCTTTACGCCAGCTGGGTCTGGGGGCCGCACTGCGCCGTAAAAGAAATGCGCACAGGCTCCACCGGCGCCATGGACACGAACCTCTGGCACCTTGTCTCCGGCGTCTATGATAAGAACGACACCGGCATTCCCTCTCCTCTGGCGCCCTGCGTGCTGTGGGCTTTCTTCGTGCGCTGGATCTCACCCATATTGGTCCTCCTGGCTTTCCTGGACGGACTGGGAGTTTTCAGGTGAGTCCTAACAGGGAATTCTGGTCTTCCTCCAAAGGTTTCGTTCTCGCCATGGCGGGCTCCGCCATCGGGCTTGGAAACATTTGGCGCTTTTCCTACATCATGGGGAAGTACGGCGGCGCCGCTTTCATACTTGTCTATCTCGCCGCCATATTCCTTATCGGCCTGCCAATCATGCTTTGCGAGCTTAGTTTGGGCCGCGCCTCCGGGAAAGGGCCTCTGGAAGCCATGACGAATTTGGCTCCCAAAAGAACGACGCTTTCGTTTCTGACAGCCGTTGCGCTTACACTTGGCGCGGCGGCTTTTGCTTTCAAAGGCATGTATTTTCACGCCGGCGTCGCGGGATTCTTCGCTTTGGGCGCATTTGCTTTCGGCTGGGGATTTTTGGGCTTCACGGTGACGTTCCTCACTCCTCTTATGATCGCGGTCTTCTATTCCGTGGTGGGAGGCTGGATCATCATTTACACCATCATATCCCCCGTAGGAAAGATCTTCCGCGAACCGGCAGCCGCCTCTCACCTTCTTGACAACGTCGTCACGGCCTCAGGCAATCAATATTGGGTGACCATAGCGGCGGCCGCCGCCTTCTTCCTCGCCACCGCCTTTATCGTCATGGCCGGCGTGCAGAAAGGCATCGAGCGCTTCTCCAGGATCTTCATGCCGATCATTTTCATCCTGATCGTCGTGATAATCATAAGAGCGCTGATGCTTCCCGGCGCCAAGGAAGGCTTGCGCTTTCTCTTTTTGCCGGACTTTAGCAAAATGAGCGCCGAGGGCATTATGGCCGCTTTGGGCCAGGCCTTCTTCACGCTCTCTTTGGGAGCAGGCGTAGGCATCGCCTACGGCTCCTACCTTGGAAAGAGCAGTTCGCTGCCCAAGACCGCGATCACCATCGTCATAATGGACACCATCGCCTCCATACTGGCGGGGCTTGCCATCTTCCCTCTGCTTTTCGCCACCGGCCTCTCACCGCAGGAAGGGACCTCTTTGGTCTTCAAAGTCCTGCCCGCCGCCTTCGGTAAACTTCCCCTGTCCCCGCTTTGGGGAACCATATTCTTTTTCACGCTGCTCCTTGCCGCGCTCACAAGCTCCATCAGTATGCTGGAGGGCGCCGTTCAGGGGCTCATGCAGAAACTGTATCTTTCCCGCGGGAAAGCCGTTCTTCTTCTCATCATGGTGCTTGGGCCGCTGGTTCCCCTGACCGCCGTCTCTTCGGCCAGTTTCGCGAACGTCCCGAAACTCGGTAAGTTTTTCAGCGAGACTTTGCAGCTGCGCTCCGGTTCCTTCTTCGCGATCCTTGACAACACCACCTGCCTCTGGCTCATGCCCATCGCCGGATTGATGACGCTGCTGTTCGTCAGTTATGTCTGGGGTAAGAAAAAGGCCCTGGAAGAAATGAACTGCTTCAACGCTTTCGACTGGCTCTTTTCCAACATCTGGTTCTTCGTAGTCCGCTATATCTCCCCCGTTCTGGTCATTCTGGCCTTCCTGAAAGGCCTTGGCATATTCTTTTAAATATCTGCTCGCAAATTATTTAATTTTCAATCCGTTCAATATAATTTCCTAGTAAATTGTTTACCTTTCAATTTTTCTTTTTTTATGTTATGATATAAGCGTCAACAAAATCGAGGAGGCTTTTATGCAGAACGAACAATCTCAAGATCAAAAAGGCAGGACCCCCGTCGTCGCCAAAGTTATCCTTTTGTTCGGCATACTCGTCGTGGGATTGGGTTTTGTATATTTTCTCTCCGACGTGTGGAGAGAGCTCTTTGAGAAAAAAAGTTTCTTTGTCGCCTGCAGCGTGATCTTTTATGCCGCCGGCGGTTTTCTGCATTATAAGAACAGGTCGAAAATTCTGAGGGAGATCTTCTACCTGATCGCCGCAGGCTTTACCGTCTCGGGCTTCTGGCTGTTTTTTCCGGAGCTGAAATATATGCCGGAGGAATACAAAGCCTTCTACGCCCTGGTCTTCATTTTCGCCCTGGGCTTTTTGCTGGATTCCCTCTCCCACTATCTTTTTGCCGCAGCGATCTACGTGTACGCGTATTTTTACGCTGCTGACGAAGCCCGGAACATCCAGAGCGTTTTTTGCGTCGCAAGTTTCTTCGCCATGAACCTGGTTTTCCTGGGCGCTTTCCTCTGGCGCCGCAGGGTCTCCCTGCTGCTGCTTTTTCTGATCGCTCTGTTTTCGAACAATTTTTATTTCTCCCCTTACCTTCCCGTAAAGTTGGTTTATCTGCCAATAGTAATCCTGACCTTCTGGGCGGTAGCCGCCTGGCCTTCCATAAGGAACGACAAAGCCGGTCTTGGCAAAGCGGCCATGATGCTTGCGGTGATCGTAACATCCTGCGTTTACGCCATGCTCTTAAGCGACGATTTCTGGCATGAGGGTTTTCAGTTCCTGGAGACAGATGATATTTATGACAGCAATATCAAAAACGTCATAAGCTGCTTTTTCTTCGGTGCGGAAACGGTGTTTGTCCTGGTCGCTTATCTGAAATTTTATCTTGACCGCCCGGAAAAGCAGGAGCTTTTCTTCTATTCCTCCGGCATTCTTTTCGCCCTGCTTCCCTTCGTCTTTTATCCCTTCTGCCGTCTGCATGTGTCTTACAGGGTCGAGGGCTGCAGCGAACCGGTGCATGAAATATGGAACAATTGCAATAAAGTCGCGAAAGTTTTCTTCAACGTCTTCTGCGCGGCGATGGCTTACTTCATTTTCATAGGCTTCAGATTGAAGAGCCTGTCCATGAAGATCTTCGTCATTCCCTTCGCCATCGTCACAGGCGTTGCGCATATCTGCTTCACCTACTGGGGCCGCCACACTCCCGACGGCTTGTGGCTTATCTACGCCGGGCTGGTCATAGTTTACTCGGTGGGATGTTATTTCTTTTGCAGGAAATTGGAAAGCCGTGAAAAAACTCCCGCTGCTGACGCTGACAGTAATAAAACAGACATGGCGTAATTATTTTCTTTAATCATCTTTTCAAGGAGGTGTGTATGGAAAATTTTGAGAAAAACAAGGTCAAAGAGATCGATGCGAAAAGAGACACCGTAAAATTCATTGCGGTCCTCGGCTGCGTTGCCATGGGGATCGGTTTAATGCTTCTTCTCGCCAACTATTGGCAGAGCATTCTCTCCTCCAAGTGGTTCCTTTTGTGCTGCGGCATTGCTTTGCACGGATTGGCGCTTGCGCCATCCACAAAAAAGATCTTCAAGGCTTTTCCGGAAATCCTGGCCGCCATGGGCACGACGCTCATTGGTTTCGCGCTCTGGCACCTGCTGCCTTCGCTTTGGGATGACGACACGAAAATTGGCTGCATCCTTGTTTTTTCACTGATCGTTGGCTTCATCAGGAATTACAAACTGCATGACGTCCTCAGCTATGCGCTTGTCATGGCGCTATTCATAAAGGGGCTGATTGGCGACAATTTCCACACAAGCTTTTATTACTTGGGAATCTTTCTGGTCATGGGCGTTTTTTCCATTAACGCTTACCTAAGGAAAAGCGTCGTATCTTTCGCCGCGGCCCTCGCCACGCTCGGCATGGCTCAGTTCATCTTCGGGAACATCCTCCCCTTCCGGCCGCTTCAGCTTTCCCTGAACGCGCTGGTCTTCTGGGGCCTGGCCTGTTCTCCGCAGATCAGGGAATTCAACGAGAAATTCTCCAAGACCGCTTACGTGATCGCTTTTCTGGAAACGTCTGTGGTTCTCTACATCCTTGCTTTCGAGGATACCTGGGAACTCGACTGGTTCAACAATCACCTGAGCCTGGCCGTCTTCAAGAAAAACATCCCCTACTCGGTCTTCACCTCTATCTTCTATATTCTGGAGCTGGCGGTCACCGCGTACGCTTTCATATTCTTCTGGAAAACCGGTCCCAAGGCCAGGGCGAAGATCACCTTCCTTATTCCCTTGACGATAACGGTCATTTTCCTTCTTTGCAATATAGGAACGGGCACGAAAGTCGGCGACGCCTTGTATCTCCTGCCCGAGTCTTTCTACTCCAATCTCTTTTTCCTGATCTGGTTCGTTTACCTCTTCTTCAACGTCTGGGTAAGCTTCAAAGAAAGCCGCCTGCTCTTGAGAGTATTCGGGCTCGTCTTCATAGTGATCGGCGGCATAGCGAGGATAATCGTCGAGAATTCCCTGGAGGAGATCACCACCGCATTCTGTTTCATCTACGCCGGAATGGTCCTCCTCTTCACGGCCTACTGCGCTTTCAAAGTCGTCTCTGACGAAGAGGAGAAGCTGGCGGAGGAAGAAGAGAAAAAGTACGCCGAAAACTTCAAGTTCAACTCCGCCCTGAACGAGGGCGGCGCGCATGACGAAGTTCAGTGAGACCTAAGGCGCAAAAATAAAAAAGCCCTCCTTGCGGAGGGCTTTTTTATTTTTGCGCACAAAACGTCTTTTACGCTTCTTTGGCGACTTTCACGAGCTCGGCGAAAGCCTTGGGCTCGGTGGCGGCCAGGTTGGCGAGAACCTTGCGGTTCAGCGTCACGCCGGCTTTGGCGAGACCGGATATAAAAGCGTTGTAAGAAATGCCGGCTTCGTTGGCGGCGATGTGGATGCGGGTGATCCACAGGGCGCGGAAGCTGCGCTTTTTGTTGCGGCGATCGCGATACTGGTAAACCAGACCGCGGACCACGGTTTCCTGCATGTTGCGGTTACCGTTGCGGCGCAGACCGAAGAAACCCTTGGCGAGTTTCTGCATTTTGCGTTTGCGTTCCCTGCTGGCGGGACTATTAGTGGCTCTTGGCATAAGTAGATTCTCCTATGATTAGTTATTACCGCAGGTGGCCCTTAACCGTACGGCAGCATTTCTTTGACATTGCGGGCATCGGTGGTGCCGCAAATGGACGTGTCACGGAAAGAACGTTTGTTCTTTCTGGTCTTGCCCGTCATCAGGTGGCGGGACTTGGTGTTTGTGCGTTTCACTTTGCCGCTCTTGGTGACGGAAAAGCGCTTGCTCACAGACTTTTTGGTTTTGACTTTTGGCATAATTGCTCCTGTCTTTTTTTGTTTTTAGTTGATTGAAGGCGCGCATCGAGGAGGAGTCTGTAATCCCGCGCGACGCTAGTTTATTGTTCCTTGGGCTTCTTGGTCTTCAGCGGCCCAAAGACAATAGTGTAATTCGCGCCCGTTTTCTTGACGGGTATCTCTACCGCGCCAAAATCCTTTATTTCAGCGGTCAGACGTTCCAGCAGTTCCTGGCCCATTTCCTGGTGAGCCGCTTCGCGGCCCTTGTGGAAACAGACCACTCTCACATGGTAGCCGTCCGCCAAAAATTCCAATATGTGTTTGCGTTTGATCTCAAGATCGCCGCTGTCGATGCCTGGCCTGAATTTGATCTCCTTGGTGCGGGTCTTCTGGCCCTGCTTGCGGGAATCTTTTTCGCGGCGAGTCTGCTCGTAGCGGTACTTGCTGTAGTCGATGATGCGGCAGACCGGAGGCTGGGCGCCGGGCGCCACTTCCACGAGATCCAGATTGCGCTTTTCAGCTTCTTCCAGAGCCTGCTGGCGGGTGACGATGCCCAACTGTTTGCCGTCATCGGTTATAAGACGCACCTCGGGGGCTTTGATGTCCTCGTTTACCCTGGTGCTGTCAGTTTGATTGTACTTGCGGATAGTTTTACCCTCGCTTTTGGTTATTCTTCTTTATCCCATTCGCTCTTCGGGGCGTGGGTGTCGCGCTCCTTGCAGAGAGAGTTGATCAGAGTTTCAAGGGGCAGCGCGTTCGCCTGGGAGCCCTGGCGGGTCCTCAGCGAGACAGTCTTCTCGCTGGCTTCCTTGTCGCCCAGAACGAGCGTGTAGGGAACCTTGTCGAGTTTGCCCTGGCGGACCTTGGCGCCCATGGGGCGGTGAGTCTCGTCCACGGTCGCTCTAAGCCCGCGTTCCTGAAGAGCCGCGAGCACTTCCTTGGCGTAGTCGAGATGCGCGTCCTTGATGGGCACGATCCTGACCTGCTCCGGAGCGAGCCACAGGGGGAAGTTGCCGCCGCAGTTCTCCAGATAGACCGCGAAGAAGCGCTCTATGGCGCCCAAAAGCGCCCTGTGGATCATGTACGGCACATGTTCCTGCCCGTCTTCGCCGACATAGGTCATATTGAAGCGCTCAGGCAGGTTGAAGTCGAACTGGATGGTGGAGCACTGCCACTCGCGGCGCAGCATATCCTTGATCTTGATGTCGATCTTGGGGCCGTAGAAAGCGCCGCCGCCTTTGTCGATGTCGTACTTCAGGCCGAGCTTGGCCACGATCTTCTCCAGGGCGCTCTGAGCGGCGTTCCAGCGGCTCTCCTCGCCCACGCACTTGCCTTCCGGCCTGGTGGAGATATAGACGTGGTATTCGGTGAAACCGAAGTTGTGCAGCATCTGGAGGCAGAACCTGAGCGTTCTCTCCAATTCCTCTTCCATCTGATCTTCGCGGCAGAAGATGTGCGCGTCGTCCTGCGTAAATCCTCTCACTCTCAGAAGACCGTGCAAGACGCCGCTTCTTTCGAAACGATAGACCGTGCCGAGTTCCGCCATGCGCATGGGCAGATTGCGGTAAGAGCGGGTCTTGTTTTTGTAGATCAAAATATGGAAGGGGCAGTTCATGGGCTTCACGAAATATTCCTGAGTCTGGTCGTTGTCCAGGGGAACATCCATGGAGGGGAACATATTTTCGCGATAGAAGGAAAGGTGTCCGCTGGTCTCCCACAGGGTGGATTTTCCCACGTGCGGCGAATAGACCAGATCGTAGCCGTTCTTAAGATGCTCGTTGCGCCAGAAGTTTTCGATCTCGTTCCGGATGACGGCGCCGCGGGGATGCCAGACCATAAGGCCCGGGCCCAGCTCTTCGTGGAAGCTGCCGAGATCCATGTCCTTCAGAAGGACACGGTGGTCTCTTCTCTTGGCTTCCTCAAGATAATTCAGATATTCGTCAAGCTGAGCCTGTGTCGGAAAAGCCACGCCGTAAATGCGCTGAAGCATCGGGCGATGCTCATCGCCGCGCCAGTAGGCACCCGCAACGCTAAGGAGCTTAACGGCCTTCACGGGGCCAGTCGATTCAAGATGCGGTCCGCGGCAGAGGTCTAAGAATTCGCCCTGCTTGTAAACGGAAACTTCCTTAGCATCCAGATCTTCTATGATCTCGACCTTGTAGGTCTGGTCTTTTTCCTTGAAATATTCCAGGGCCTTTTCCCTGGGCCACTCTTCGCGCTCCAGCTTATAATCAGCCTCGGCGATCTTCTTCATTTCCTCTTCGATCTTGACTAAGTCTTCGGGAGAGAAAGGCGTCACGGTGTCGAAATCATAGTAAAAACCTTCCTCTATAGCCGGGCCGATGGCCAGCTTAACATCAGGATAAAGGCGCAGGACCGCCTGAGCCAGACAGTGGCTCGCGGTGTGCCAGAAAGTTTCACGATATTTCGGATCTTCGAAGTTCATGTGACGACCTTTTTATAGTTGCTCGAAAGAGAGTTATATTTTTTTATGTTAGGAATAGATATTTTACGATAAGAGGCTTTCAAAGTCAATAAGCCTCTCCTCCTTGCCGGGATACCCCGCAAGCATGAAAAAAGGAGGGGCCTCACCGGCCCCTCCTTTCAAAGTTCAATTCTACGGACTGCTATCTACTTTGTTTAAGGATTTCAGAAATGATCTCGTTGAGATGTCCTGAGTTATTGGGCATGGCATCCCCTATTATGTAGTACCAATAATCTTTTTCTCTCTGGTCAAATGGCTTTTTATAATATTCCGCTATCTCCTCCGCCCACTTTTTCAAAATTTCCGGCTCCTTGGGATCCGTTCCCAGGAAGCGTACGGAGCACTCGGCGTTTTTCAAAGCCTTTTCCAAGCCCTCTTCGGCGGAAAGATTTCTGTCGTAAGCGTCTTTGTTCGCTTCCCACCAAGTCAGGACTTCTTTTTTTTCGACTTTATGACCAAGCGACGCTTTGTCCATTTCCAAAAACAAAAGCGTTTCGTCGCCAGCATTCAAAGCTTCATATGAAAACGGCATAAGAAAAACTTCAAAGGAATGATAATCTCTTGCTAAACCTTCAAGCACCGGTTCTCTCGCCCCATGCCTTTTAAATTCAGAAGTCCAGCAAGCGTACCATTCTTCCCAAAAATCTTTGGCATAAGCTCTGCCAATGAACCAGAAAAATCTTTGAGCTAAGCTGTTGCCTTGACCGCCAACGTCAAATTGTCCGTTTTGGCAATCTGTTTTCCTCCAGGCACCTGCAAAATCATGTTTGTCAAGACATGAAACCACGCCGTGCCCGCAATTAGGTTTCAAAAGATTCCAGCACCAGTTAAGATTGTTGGTGCCTCCGTTCGCTTTTTTTACAGCCTCGACGTCTTCATTAGCCAGCTTCTCCAATGCGTCATAGTTCATCTTTAAGCGGTAGGCGGGCCGCATGGTTTCCAATTCAAATGAATTGGGAGCGTTTTTTGCCATATCTTTCGCATAATCCACCAGCATGTTTTTCCATCCTTCCGCAGAAAAATTCTCAACCAGGCGGTAGCGAAGGAATTTTATGTTTTTGACAGAATTTGTTTTGTGTTCCACATTGCCAAAAAGCACAGGCAATTTGTTTCCATCAACACCTGTCAGAACTTCAAGTTTAGCTGAAGAATGCAACAATCCGTCTCTGCTTCCCGGATCTGCAAAATCCACGTCGCAGCTAACAGTGAAGGATGCTTTTCCGGAAGGCGCTTTGACAAAAATATAAGAACCGCTGGAAACTGCTTCGGCGTCCACTATATCATGCCATTTGACGCGATAAATATAAGAATCGTCCAACCCGTCTAATACAACTTTATACTTAGTTACGGAGCCGCTCAAAACATAGCAGGGGCCTTCTATTTTGGCACCATATTTATCTGCAAAGACTGAAAAGCAAAAAAGTATAGCAAATAAAAAAAGTATCTTAGCTGTCTTATTATCCATAAAAACTGTCCTTCCTCACATGACGCGAAGCGTTGAGATTAGTTTATTTAATTCTACCAGAAAAAAAAAAAAGCAAGGCGCGCTGAAAAGCGCGCCTTGCTTAATTCGCTTATCGTTCGCTCTTATTTTCTGCGAAGAACGGCTATGCCGAGAAGAGCCAGCAGGAAGAGCGCGGCGGGTTCGGGGACCACGGGCGTCAGCTTGACGCTCACGCTTTCCACGCAGACACTGTCGTTGGCAGTGCTGAGGAGCATCCTGAGGGCGTCCACGCCTTCCGTAGCCTTGACGGAGCCGCTGGTTATGGGCGCGTCAACAACGACAGGATCAGCGGCCCAGGTGAATTCCCTGAACTGCTTGTTGCCGGTCTTGGTGTTAAGTTTGACGGCGTAATCGAAAGTTTCGCCGACGGCCGGTCTGGCGGTGGCCAAAGCGGTGGCCGGAGAGTAATCGTTGAAGGTGGGGACAAAAGCGTCGCCGCTTCTGGAGACTACGACTTTCATCTGCCTGTGCTCGGAGTCCTGAGTGAGCGTCAGGTCGCCGGCAGGAGCTTTGGTGAAGAGCAGCTTGTAAGCGATCTCAAGATCGTATTTGTCAGCGATGCCTTCGCCGATGCCGAGAGCGTAGAAGAGGCCGCCTTCGCCGGCCGTGGGATTCTCGGAGGTCTTGGCGTATTCCAGAACGAGGCCGTCGGAGAAGGTCTGGCTCAAGTCTCCCCTGTCGGTCGCAATGGCTTCGACTTTCAGATCGTCGATATCGAAGGTGCCTTCGCCCCACTGGAAGAAGCGCAGAATGGAGAAGGTCTGCGTCTCGTTCTCCTGGTCGCAGAGATATTCGCCGGATTCTTCGTTATTGCCGATCCTGACCTGTCTGAGGACGTGGCGGGCATGTCCTTCGCTGTCCGTAATAGTGTCGGCGCTGAAGACGGCGCTGAACTCGGTCCACTCGTCCTTTGCGATGGCGTTCTCGGAAACGAATTCCGGATGCGTCTCGTCGGACTTGTTGCTGGCGAATCTGTAGGATCCGTCGTCATAGCGGAACTGCGTTTCCACGCACTGCGGCGTCCAGAGGCCGAGGTTCTTGGCGGTGGTTCCGCCCAGTCTAACTTTGAAGCTGACCTTGAAGAAGCCCTTGGCTTTGCCGCTGGCCGCGACCCAGTCGTTGTCCAAAGTCTTGTCCAGCTTCTTGTGGATGCCGAAGAGGCCGGTAATATCTTTCAATCTAAGATATTTGTTGCCGTTCTCTTCTTTGACGATGGTGCTGCCGTTGACGTCGATGGCGCCGTAGGCCACGCTCCAGTTGTCCTCGCCGCAGAGATCCTTGCCGTTTTCATATTTCTCAAAGTCTTCCGTAAGCAGCGTGTCGTAAACTTCCCAATCGGCGGTGCTCTTAATTTGGGCGTTGACGTCGGCTTCGCCCTTTATGTTCCGGTCGAAGAATCTGGGATCGCCCTTGGGGAACTCGGCGAAATTGGCGCTGTAAACTTCATAGCCTTTTTCCGGAGTGCCGTTGGGAGCGCCGACTCTGAAAGTGCCCTTGCCCGCTTCGCCGAGATCGATAGTTGCCAAAGTGGAGGCGTACTTCGCTTCCGCAGGCAGCGTCTTGGGCGTCACCTTGATGGACTGGAATCTCTGGAAGGTGCCGCTCGCAGGCTCAGCCCTGAAGAGATCTTCGTTCTCGAAGGAAACGCTGAAGTTGGCGGTGGTGCCAGGCAGTTCGTTGGTGATCGTGATCGTCCCGTATTCCTTGGAGAAGGTGATGGGGTCGTAATCGAGGGCAAGTATGGGAACGGACTGCTTTTTCGGGGTGAGCTTGGCGTCCACCGCTCCCACGCGGGCCTGGCCGGAACTGAGGGAGAACTTGATCTTGTCAATGGCAGTTGTAGCGTCAGCGCCGGTAATAGGCAGATTCTCCTTGTAATAGGTGCCGTCCCAGTAGAGCTGCCTCAGGTTCTTCTCGGTGGTAGAGATGTCGTAGCCATAGGTGAACCATTCGCCGGCGTTGGCTGTGAAGGTGCCCTGCACGCCCTTGACGTTCGAATAAGTCAGGTTGACCTTGTTCTCGAAAAGCCTGAATTCCGTGGCAAACTGCTTGTGGAAGTCGTCCTGCCCGAAAGTCAGCGCTCCGTTGAAACCGGAGGGAAGCATCATCTGGGCGGCCACGGTGATGTCGTACTTCTTGGCCATGGCTTCCGTAAATCCCAGTTTGATTTCGACCGAACGCCCGTTATCGTTGCCTAAGAAGAGATCCATGGGATCCTCGTCCGGGAAGTCCAGGGTGTCGTAATCGGTCTCGGAAACGATGGTCTCGACTTTCAGATTGTCAAGGCAGAAGGTGCCGCTGCCCCAGAGGAAGAAGCGCAAGGTGTTGAAGAAGTCACTGTTGCTGCTCTGATCGAGGAAAGCTTTGCAATTTTCAACCTTGTCGCCAACCTTGTACTGGCGCAGGATGTGGCGGTAGTTGTCCCCGGAAGCATCCGACACGGGCTTCGCCTCTATGATCATGCTGACTCTCGTCCAGCTGGCCTGGGAAATGTAATTCTGGGAAACGAACTCCGTATGGTTGGCGTCGCTGGCGTTGCTGCGGAAGCGGTAGCCGCTGCCGTTGACATACTCGAAGTTGCCCTCCACCATCTGGGGATCCCAGAGTCCGAAGAACTTGCTGGAAGTGCCGGTCAGCATGGCGTCGAAGCTGATGCGGAAGTAGCCTTTGGCGTGGCCTTCCCACCAGTTGGGCTTCATCTGGACGTCCAGCTTTTTGTGGGCGCCGAAGAGATTGTTGACGTAGGCGATCTCGCAATATCTGTTGCCGAATCTTTCCCTGACGTAGATCGATCCGTCCCTGTCGATGGTGCCGTAGCCGCTTCCCCAGCCGCCGACGCCGCCAAGGTTGGTGTTGCCGGGATAATCTTCGAAGTCTTCGTCAAGCAAGACTTCCGTAACGTAGTGGTCGAAAGCGTAGTCAAGGTTGCCGCCGTTTTCCCAGAGGCAGTCGTAATCGCCGGGATTGCCTTTCGGGAACGTGGAGAGATCGGCGGAGTAGAGGCCGTAGCCGTCAGTTTCGTTGCCGCAGGGCGCGCCGAGGCGCACTCTCTTCGTGCCGGCGTAACCGGCTTCCACTTCCACCACGCATTCCAGGAACTGGGGAGTGGTGGGAAGATCGAAAGCTTCCACCTGGATCGTGGCGTCGCTCTTGAAAAGGCCTTCCACCGGGGAGATCGTGAAGTGATCGGCGCCTTTTACGATCTTGGCTTTATATTTGATGGTGGTGTTCTCGTGGCAGTTCGTCAGAGCGATGGCGGTAAGGGTGGAGCCTATTTCCATCGGCTTGGCGGAAAGCTTAAGTTCGCCGATGCCGCAGTCCACATGGATGTCGTCGAAGTCGGCACCGCCCGAGCTGACGTCCTTGAGCCAGACAGAGCTGATGTAAACGTCGTCGGAGCCCGCGACGTAGCATTCGGTCGCGCTGTGGTACTCGTTATTGACGGACCAGCCAATGAACTCCTTGCTGTTTTCGTCAATAAAGAAGGTCCAGGTCTGCCAGCCGGTACTGATCTGCTGCAGAGTGGTGGATTTGTTGACGCTGCCGCCGGGAGTGGAAGAGCAGGCCAGGCTCAGCTTTCCGTCGCTGGTGACGTAAGCGTAGCAGAGAGCGTCCTTGGCGCCCCTGATGTCGAAGTAGGTGCCGCCGAAAGTCGGCTTGACCTTTACGCTGACCTTGTAGGTGCCGTATCCGTTGTCGGACTTGACGTTGACGGGAACCTGGAAGCCGTTGCCGCCCTGGCTGTGAAGGTAATAGTTGCCGTTCTGTTCCTTGATCTGGCCGGTGGCGCTAAGATTGATTATGCCCTGTTGCCAGGTGGCGTCGCCCAGATAGAAGTCTTCGTCCGCTTCAAATCCGCAGTTGAATTCGGAAAGCACGGGAGGCGTGCGGTACAGAGAGGCGTACTTCCTGATCTTCTGCCAGACGGTGGCGCATCTGGTCTTGCTGTTGTAATAGACCGCGGAGCCGCCGTACTGGAGAAATTGTTCGGAGAAATAAGGCACCCTGTAGCCGTAGTAGGTGCCGTTCCAGCTGCCGTGGTAGGTCATGATGGAAAGGCATCTCTGGGTAAGGTTGGTGGCGTAGAAGTAGCAGCCCAGGCTGTGTCCGAAAAGACCGCCGTCCGACGGTCCGGGGCTGCTCGACTGTTCGGCGGAGTGGTTGCAGCCCATGTTGTGGCCCCACTCGTGGACCCAGGAAAGATCTTCCAGATAGCTGTAGAGCACGATGTGGAAACCGCAGCCTTCCGCGCCGGTGGGGCTGCCGTGGACATAGCCTAAACCGGCCCAGCCGGAAGTCATGTATCTCGGGGCGTAGCAGACGAAGTCGGCGCCCAGCTTGTCCCTCAAGGCGGGCACGAACTCGAAGCCTTCCTTGCCCTGCTGCATGCGGGAAAGGTCAGTGCTCGAGTCCTTCGTTTCCTCGTAGTCGCAAAGGTAAGTGCCGACGCAGGTCAGCTTCGCTTTTATAAGGCTGTTCTGCATGGCCTGGTTGCAGACCGCGATGCCGGCGGCCACCTTCGTGTTGGCGGCTTCCAGACTGCCGGCGGACTCGATGGATTGGTTGGAGAAGAGGACAATGATGGTCAGCTCCACCACTTCGTCGTCGTCCCAGTTGGCGGCCCAGGCGGACTGCTCGGGAGTAAGGTCAGCGGCGGGAACGCCGAAGCTGGAAATAGAGTTCTGTTCCTCCCAGACGGGCGCTTCGTGATCCTCCGGATTGGACATCTGGGCGCAGCGCTCGCTGTAAGAACATTCCTTAACTTCGTAAACGCCTTTCTGCTTGGTGCCGCTGATCTCGTAGCGGGCGTCGGCCGTAAGGTCTTCCACAACGCCGAAAAGCACGTTGGGGCCGGCCGCGATGCGCCACTGGCCGGCGAAATTGTCCAGATTACCGGCCCGGCAGACGATGCCGTTCACGTCTTTGACAGCGTAAGTGACGTCGCCCTTCAGTTCGCCCTGGGGCGTCAGGAAAGTCACCCTGTCGCCTATTTTAAGCTCGGCTAGGGCGAACATAGCGTTCTCGACCTTCGGCTCAGGCGCACTGGGGTACGTCGAGAAAATTTGGGCTGTCTGAGCCCCGCTGGGGTCAAGAGTAAGGCAGAAATCCGCGGCGAAGGACGTCGCGGCAAAGATGACCGCGATAACGGCGGCCAGGATCTGGTAGTGCTTGCGCATAAAAAAACCTCCTAGGGATTATTTCATTCATTTTATCAAATTTTGGGCTTCCGGCAAATTTTGAGCCCTCCGCACCTTGTTTCATTTTCCCTTTTTGGATAAAATAGAAAGATACTGAAATAAAATTGATAATTATGCTCACATTCATCCCACAAAGGAGAATAGTCATGA
The DNA here is from genome assembly GCA_017557885.1 of bacterium. GTDB lineage: Bacteria > Auribacterota > UBA3054 > UBA3054 > UBA3054 > UBA3054. The sequence continues at coordinate 119,839 of JAFYXV010000008.1, forward strand.
AACTGCACAAATATCTCCCGGCTCTGCTCGCTGGCCTTATGTCCGTCGGCCTTTTGGCTGACGTCCTCATCAGCGAATTCACCTATGACGCCAAGAAGCCCTTTAAGAGCGACGACTGGGTGGAGATCTGCAACTACGGCGACGGCGCCGTCGATATCTCCGGCTGGAAGCTCGGCGACGACAAATACGACGAGGGCGGAACGCTGTTCACTATCCCGGAAGGCACCACTCTTGCCGCCGGCGAATGCGTAGTCCTCTATTCCGACGCGGCTTTCACCAGCATCTACCCTGACGTTGAGAATATCCTCGGCCCCACCGGCATCGGCTTTGGCAAAAACAGCGACGACGTGGTCTTAATTGACAAGACCGGCAAAGTTCAGCACAAGATCGAATATTCCACCATCTCTGACGGCGGCGAATGGCCGGACGGCTCCGCTTATTCCAACGTGCTCGTCTATCCCTACGCCGACTACAACAACACCTGGCAGACCTGGAACGTCAGCAACTCCGAAGGCGGCTCCCCCGGCACGAAGAATCCCGAGACCTGCGGACTCTATGTCGGCAAGCACAGCCGCAACCCCAACGCCCCCACTTCCGTCACTTCCCCCGAGATCCACATCTGGGCCTATGACAACAGCAGGAACGACAAGGCCGTAAAGAGCGCCAAGATCTTCTACTCCACTTCCGAAAGCGGCGAATACACTTCCAAGAGCATGACTTTGCTGGAAGGCAACGAATGGGTCTGCAACCTTCCCGCCATGGAAGAAGGCACCACTGTCTTCTATTATGCGCTTGTTGAAGATTACAGCGGCAACACTCTGAGAAAATACTGGAACGCCTACAGGGCCCCCTACATGTACGTCGTCACCAACGAGCCCGTCTATTCCGGCGTCGTCATCAACGAGATCATGTACCAGTGCCTCGACATAGCCTACACCAACACGAAGGGCAACTGCAAGAACTACGAATACGTGGAGCTCTTCAACCGCACCGACGAAGACATAGACGTCAGCTACTGGCGTTTTGAGACCAGCGACGACAAGTACCGTCTGCCCAAGGACACCATCCTGGGCGCCAGGGAATTCCTGCTCATCACCGACCGCCAGGCCGCCATTGAGACCGTTTACTCTCTGCCTGTGGGCGCCGCCATCTACGAATTCGACTTCGGCCTTTCCAACACCGGCGACACTATCTCTTTGCAGAACGCCAACGGTCAGGAAGTGGACGTTGTCACTTTCAAATCCACCGCCCCCTGGCCCACCGGCTGCGCCGGACTTGGCCCCTCTCTGGAATTGAGCGATCCCAACGCCGACAACACCCAGCCCAACGCCTGGGCCGCGTCGATCGCGATCTACGGAACTCCCTGCGAGACCAACAGCGTGCCGGAACCGGCTTTCGCCCTGATGGCTCTGCTGGCTTTTGCCGGAGCCTTCCTCAGAAGGTAGATCGAGAGTCGCGAAGTGTGGCTTTGGCTTAGATATTTCCTCATCATCGCCCTTTCCGGCGTCGTGTTGTATTTCGTTTTGCAGACCGACGTCGCCGCTTTGAAGTGTCCTTTTGAACTGGAAGCTTCCGAGCAGTGGACCATCCAGCAGGAAAGGCCCGGGGACTTTATAGCCAAGCACCTCAAGGGCCGCATGCAGGCCCTGGCGGGCGTTACGACCTTCCGCTTCGACCGCTACGACGTGGTCAACACGGAACTGGCGCCCGGCATCAAAGAAGGGTCCCTGGTCAAAGTTGGCGACCATGTCCTGACCTTCCACTCCCTCTACGACGAATCGCAGAAGAAGATGCTCCAGGCCAAGGTCGATATGTACCAGGCAACGCTGGACAATCTCCTCTCCGGCGAATTGCAGGAGCGCGTCACGGAAGGCGAAAAGCTCGTCTCCCTGGCCTACACGAATTACTACAGCTATCTTCCCTTGGTGGAGCGCCGCCGGGAACTTTACAACACCGGCTACATCTCCAACGACGAAGTCCAGCAGGCGGAGGAAGAACTGAACAGCCGCTTCGCGGAGATCAGCGTGGCGGAGGCCGATCTGAACGCCCGCAAAATGGCCTGCTCCTCCAACGTCATCAACACGGCCAGGGCGGAGCTGCGCGTCGCTCAGAAAGAGCTTGAAATGGTCAACGACCGCCTGGAAGCCAGAACGGTTACGACTCCCGTAAACGGCCGCGTTACCCAGGTCTCCCTTGACCCGGAAATCAAGACCATCCTAAGAGTTGTCAACGAGGATCCCATTTACGCCCGCGTAGTGGCCCCGCTGAATTTCTCCAACGAGATCCAGCCCGGCCTTGAAGCTGTCCTGTCCTTCCACAACGAAGACCTGACCGTCACCGGCAAAGTGGAATCCGTTTCCATCGTTCCGGTCCCCTTGATGGGTCTTTCCGTCGTGCACGCTCTTATTCCCATAAGGGACGTCCCCTTCTCCGCCATCTCCTCCATGACCGGCGAAGCCATCATCCCCTCCATCAAGATAGACCCTTACCACTCCTCTCTTGCGGCTCTGCGCTCTCTCTATCAGAAATTCAACAACTCCCTTCGCAAGGAGTGAAAAATGGCGAATTTCCACGGCCGCTACGAGCTGAAGTATTTTCTTCCCTATGACCTTATAGACAAGGCCATAGCGTACGCCTCGCCTTACGTCCAGCCAGACCAGCACGCCAAGCCCAACGGCCTGGGCGTTCCCGGCTACACCATCCGCTCCGTTTATTTTGACGACGACAACCTGACGCTTTACAAAGAAAAACTCATAGGCTTGAAAGACCGCAGAAAATTCCGCGTCAGGGGCTACGCCAACGTCACGCCCGACAACAACGTTTTCCTGGAAATAAAATACCGCTCCCGTCAGCAGGTCGGCAAGGACCGCGCGCCCATGAAATTAAGCGAACTTCAGGAGATCATGGACCGCAGCAAGACTCTCGACGAAGTAGAGTTTCCCACCGACTACCTGAGGGCCAACGCCCACCGCTTCCTGCACAACTGCTTCGTCAAAGGGTATCGTCCCATGACCACCGTCATCTACGACCGCAACCCCTTCATCGGAAAAGACGACGGCGAAGTCAGGTTCACCATCGACACGAACCTCAGGGCCGTGGATCACTCCTATTCCTACACGCTTTTCGAACCCTACGAGGAAGAGCAGATCGCGCTTCCCGGAGCCATATTGGAACTGAAATTCGACCGCCTCATGCCGGAATGGATGCGGCGCTTTTTAACCAAATTCGAGATCACCCAGACTTCCATATCCAAATACGCGCACTGCATAGAAAAAGTAATATTGCGCGAGGAGGAAAGTTAATTTATGAATCAGACTGCCGAATATGAAATGATGCAGTGGACGCTGAACGCCCTGGCGCCGACCACCTGGATAGACGTGGTCAACAACTTCGCCGTGGCCGCGCTCTTCGCGTTCCTCTTGGTTTTGCTCTACCGCTTCTGCCGCGGCGTGCACGGCAACAAGACCTTCATGCAAACGCTGGTCATGATGGAGATCATCATAACGCTTGTGATGATGGTCATCCTGAATGTCCGCGGCTCCTCCGCCGTGGCCGTGGCTTTCGGGTTGATGGGCGCCATGAGCGTTGTCCGCTTCCGCACCATCATAAAGGATAACCGCGACACTGCCTTCGTCTTCATGGCCGTGGCCCTGGGCATGGCCGCCGGCACCGGCCAGCACAGGATCGGCGCCATCGGCTTCGTCATCATCTGGCTCTCCTTCGTCTTCACGGAATACACTCCCTGGAGCCTCCGCCACAGAGAGATCATCGCCAAGATCATCTTCAGCACCGAAAATTCCGAGAGCAAGCTTGATTCTGGCGCTGAGATCATGGGCCGCATGAAGCAATTGGGCACCTCCATAAAAATGCTGCACTCCCGCACCATAAAATCCGGCACCGCCATCGAGGCCACCTACTCCTTCCGTCTGAGATTCAGAGTCAGCGAGGAATACGCCACCGCCCAGCTGATGGGCTTAAAGTGCGTGGAATCCGTCAGCCTCTTCTCACCTTCAGAAGTCGAGGAGCCCTGACATGAACGCTTACCGCAAAGCCGCGGACGCGCTGGCGGTTGTGGTCCTTCTCTGGGCTATCGCCATGCTCATAGCCTTCGCTCCCAGGTTCGCCAACTTCACCTCATTGCATGAGGAAGCAGTAGCGGCTTTCCAGAACGCCCCCACCCTCACAAACGAACTCAAGGCCAACGTTATCAAGCTCTGGAACGCCGAGGCCGCCAGCAACGGCCTTCTCGTCATCAGCTGGACCGGCTTCGCCGCCGCCGAGCTTATCCAGGTAATCCTCGCCTTCATCGCCCGCCGCAAGGAAAAGCAGAATGCCTGACCGCGAACCAAACTCTTACGAAGAGATAATCGCCGCCGCGCCCCATGGCAGCAAAAAATATTGGACCGAGATCCCTGACGATTACCAGAGCATGGTTTTAAGCTCCCTGCGGGCCCGTATAGCGGGCTGCAACCTGGGAGCCATAGTGGAAGGCTGGTCTCTCATAAAGATGGAAAATTACGCCAAGGAGATCGGCGTCCCCTACCCTATGACCGACTACTGGCCCTCCTCCCCGGACCCGGAGGAACCGCGCTACATCCTCGGCAGGAACCGCCAGTACACCAAGGGCGAGATGAGATATTCTCCCGTGGACGACGACACCACCTACACCATTCTGGGTCTCCTAATAGCGGAAGAAGCGAAGAATTTCCCATTCGCTCTCGACGACGTGGCAAATGCCTGGCTCAAATATCTGCCCATGGCCTGCACCGCCGAGAAAGTGACCTTGGACAATCTCAAAGCCGGCGTCGCTCCAGAAAAAGCCGCTGAGATAAACAATCCTTACGACGAATGGATCGGCGCGGACATCCGCTGCGACGGCTTCGCCTACATGGCACCAGGCAACCCGAGATTAGCCGCCAAATTAGCCTACACAGACGCTTATCTGAGCCACCGCAAAAACGGCATCTACGGGGAAATGTATTTTGCGGCCGTCATCAGTTCCGCCTTCGCCCTGAAAGATACCAAAGCCGCCCTGGAAGCGGGACTGTTTGAGATCCCGGAAAACTGCGACCTGGCGGCAGCGGTTAAATGGGCCCTCTCCCTTTACGGCAAAATAAAAGACTACAGAGAAGCCGCGAAACTAGTCGATGAGCGCTTCCCGAATATGTCTCCCGTCCACACCATCAACAACGCCTGCCTGACCATATTCGCCCTGGGCCTCGGGCATGAAACGAAGTCCATAGACACCGTCATCTCGCAGTGCGTCGCCATGGCCCACGACTGCGACTGCACCGCCGCCACCGCCGGCTCGATCGCAGGCGCGGCCTGGGGAAACGCCACGCTCTCAGATCACTGGTATGAACCTTTCAACGACATCCAGGAAAGCTACCTCATAGGCCGCCGCGTCTTCGGCATCGAGGACCTCTCCTTCCGCTTCGCCGCCCAGGCCAAGCGCCATAAAAAACTTTAATTTTCTATAAAAAAAAGACAACAAAAAAAGAGTCGTGCAAACGACTCTTTTTTTGTTGTATCCTGCTGGAGCGGGCGACCGGACTCGAACCGGCAACCAACAGCTTGGAAGGCTGTGACTCTGCCAATTGAGTTACACCCGCAAAAGCAGATATGATAGCCCGAAGGGCGATCTCTTTAACGCTTCGAGAACTGGAAGCGGGCGCGGGCGCCGCGCTGGCCGTATTTCTTGCGCTCTTTCTCGCGGGCGTCCCTGGTCAGAAGACCGTTGGACTTCACGAGAGCCTTGGTCGCGTCATCGATGAGAGCAAGGGCTCTGGCGATGCCGTGACGGATGGCGCCGGCCTGTCCGGAGATGCCGCCGCCGGCTACGGTGGCGACCACATCGAACTTGCCGATGATCTTGGCGGCTTCGAAAGCTTCCTGGACCAGCTGCCTGGTGGTGTCCACGGGGAAGTAATCCTCAAAGGCGCGGCCGTTGACGGTAATGGTTCCATTGCCGGGTTTCAGGACCACGCGGGCGCTGGATCTTTTGCGGCGGCCGGTGGCGGAGTAACTTTCGGTGAAGACACGGGTGTCCTCAACGGGAGCGGCCTGGACCTCAGGAGTGGTTTCGACTTCGGGAACCTCGACGGTTTCCGGGGTGACGTTGCTGTTTTCGCTCATATTATCACTCATTTATTAAGAGGTTTGTTACAGGGTGATCTCAACGGGTTTCTGGGCGCTGTGCGGATGTTCCGGGCCGGCGTAAATTTTAAGCTTCGCGAGAATGGAGTATCCGAGCTTATTCTTGGGAAGCATGCCCTTGACAGCGTGAAGAATAACACGTTCAGGATGGGATTCGATGACATCCGCGAAATTGCGGCGCTTGAAGCCGCCGGGATAACCGGAGTGGCTGGTGTAGCTCTTGTCGGTCGCTTTGCGGCCGGTGACGCTGACTTTTTCGGCGTTGATGATAACGCAGTAGTCACCGCCGTCCACGTTCGGCGTGAAGGTGGCTTTGTTTTTGCCGCGCAGAATGTCGGCCACTTTGGTGGCGAGTCGGCCGAGGTTCTGGCCTTCGGCGTTGATCAGATACCATTTCTGATCGACATCCTGGGCTTTCAGAACAAAGGTCTTGTTGACGTCTTGCTGTTTCATAATTTCCTCAGTTAAAGAAAGAAAAATGTTTCGGTACTTAAACCCGCGGAAAGAGGCAACCGTCATGCTCGGAAACGCTTGTCCTTTTTTTAGGTTTAGGTTAAGTATAATACCACTTTGCCTTTTCAAAGTCAACACGGGACCCAAGGCCGGGCTCTTCCGGGAAGCGGACGCTATCCCTTGCGCCGATTTGGGGGTTGTGCTAGAATAGATTTTAATACTGTAACAATATCGCCTCTTCAAAGAGGCAGAACCTCAAATATCCATAAAGGAGATCATTTTTATGGCAATTAAAGTTGGTATCAATGGCTTCGGCCGCATCGGCCGCATGGTTTTCCGCGCGGCGGTCCAGAATTTCGCTAACGACATCGAGGTCGTCGGCATCAACGACCTTCTCGAACCCGAGTATCTCGCTTACATGCTGCGCTACGATTCCGTGCACGGCCAGTTCAAGGGTGAGATCGCCGTGGAAGGCACCAACCTCATCGTCAACGGCAAGAAGATCCGTCTGACCGCTGAGAAAGACCCCGCCGCCCTCAAGTGGGACGAAGTCGGCGCCGAAGTCGTTATCGAATCCACCGGTCTTTTCCTGACCGATGAAAAGGCCCGCGCTCACATAACCGCCGGCGCCAAGAAAGTCATCATGTCCGCTCCTTCTAAGGACGCCACCCCGATGTTCGTCTTCGGCGTCAACGACAAGACCTACGCCGGCCAGGACATCATCAGCAACGCCAGCTGCACCACCAACTGCTTAGCCCCGATCTGCAAAGTTCTGAACGACGCTTTCGGCATCAAGCGCGGCCTTATGACCACCGTGCACGCCGCCACCGCCACTCAGAAGACCGTTGACGGCCCCTCCAAGAAAGACTGGCGCGGCGGCCGCGGCATCCTTGAGAACATCATCCCCAGCTCCACCGGCGCTGCCAAAGCTGTCGGCAAAGTTCTCCCTGAACTGAACGGCAAACTGACCGGCATGTCCATGCGCATCCCGGCCTCCGACGTCTCCGTGGTCGACCTGACCGTGGAGCTCGAAAAGGCCCCCGCCGAGGACAAAGACGCCGCTTACGCCGCCATCTGCGCCGCCATGAAGAAGGCCAGCGAAGGCGAACTGAAAGGCGTTCTGGGCTACACTGAAGACGCTGTGGTCTCTACCGACTTCCGCGGCTGCACCCTGACCTCCATCTTCGACGCCAAGGGCGGCATCCAGCTCGACCCGACTTTCGTCAAGGTCCTTTCCTGGTACGACAACGAGATCGGCTATTCCAACAAAGTTTTGGAAATGGTCCGCGTCGTCGCCTCCAAGTAAGCGCAACAAAGCGATCCTATAAAAGGGGCGGGAGGCGTCAGCCGCCCGCCTCTTTTTTAATAAAACTTAACAGGAATTTTATATGAACAAGAAGACTTTAAGAGACGTTGATCTCAAAGGCAAAAGAGTCGTCATGCGCGTGGACTTCAACGTCCCCATGGCCAAGGACGGCTCCGGCAAAATAACGGACGACACGAGGATCGTGGCCGCCCTTCCCAGCATCAAGTACGTCCTGGAGCAGGGCGGATCACTTGTCCTCATGAGCCATCTGGGCCGTCCCAAAGGCAAAGGCTTTGAACCGGAATTCACCCTGAAGCCCGTCTCGGAAGCGCTGAGCGCCAAATTAGGCCTCGAAGTTAAGTTCGTTCCGGACTGCATGGCCGCCGACGAAGTGGTTAACGCCCTGAAGCCCGGCGAAGTCGCCCTGCTGGAAAACACCCGCTTCTACAAAGCGGAAGACGGCAAAGTCAAAAAGGACGACGAGAAGAAAGGCATCCATCTGACGGAAGAGGAATATCAGCAGAAGAAAGCCGAATTGAAGACAAAGCGTCAGGAAATGGCCAAGAAGCTCGCCTCTTACGGCGACCTCTACTGCAACGACGCCTTCGGCACGGCTCACCGCGCCCACGCCAGTACGGCCGTCATCGCCGACTATCTGAAGCCCGCTGTTTCCGGCTTCCTGCTTGAGAAAGAGATCCAGTTCCTGGGCGACGCCGTCGAGAACCCGGTGCGTCCCTTCGTCGCGATCCTTGGCGGCGCCAAGGTCTCTGACAAACTGGCGGTGGTCAAAGCCCTCCTGGCCAAGGTCGATACTCTCATCATCGGCGGCGGCATGGCCTACACCTTCAAGAAAGCCCAGGGCATGAAGATCGGCAATTCTCTCTGCGAAGACGAACAGGTCGCCTACTGCAAGGATATGCTTGACGAAGCCGAGAAGAAAGGCGTCAAGATCCTGCTGCCGGTGGACAACCTCATCGCCGACAAATTCCCCGAGACCAAGGATGCTTCCGACATTCAGATCAAGGAATGCGAAGGCGACATCCCCGACGGCTGGATGGGCCTCGACATCGGCCCCAAGAGCGTTGCGCTTTTCAGCGATGCTCTGAAAGGCGCCAAGACCGTGGTCTGGAACGGCCCCATGGGCTGCTTTGAGTTCGCGCCCTTGTCCAAGGGCACCTACGGCGTCTGCGACGCTGTGGCGACCGTAAAAGCCAACGGCGGCGTTTCCATCATCGGCGGCGGCGACTCCGTCAGCGCTGTCAAGAAGAGCGGCAAGGCCGGCGAAATGAGCCATGTCTCCACCGGCGGCGGCGCCTCATTGGAATTCCTGGAAGGCAAAGTCCTCCCCGGCGTGGCCTGCCTGGACGAAAAGTAAGCAATGCCAAAAAAAGCGCTCAGCATAGCCGGCTCCGACAGCGGGGGCGGCGCGGGGATCCAGGCGGACCTGAAGACCTTCACAAGTTTGAAAGTTTTCGGCACGACCGCCATCACCGCCGTCACCGTCCAGAACACTCTGGGAGTCAGTGGCTATGAGCTTATGCCGCCAAAACTCGTTTCCGACCAAATCGAAGCGGTCTTGGAAGACATAGGCGCGGACGCCGTGAAATCCGGCATGCTGGGAAGCGCAGCTATAATCGCGGCGGTGGCGCAGACTCTGCGTCATCGCCGCCTTCTTTATGTCCTCGATCCCGTCATGATCGCCAAAGGCGGCGCCAAGCTTTTAGCCGACGACGCCATCGAAAACTTAAAGCAATTGCTCATCCCGATCGCAACCGTCGTTACGCCGAACATTCCGGAAGCCGAGGAAATAAGCGGCGTGAAGATCGAATCTGAAGCGGCGCGTCAAATGGCCGCAAGAAAGATCTTATCCTTGGGGCCGCAGGCTGTCATAATAAAAGGCGGACACGGGAAGGCGGAACAGGGTCCCCGGGCCTTCGACGACCTGCTTGTCATTAAAGAAGGCGAAAACGAAAAAGAGCATTATCTTCCCACCGAAAGAATAGAGACCCGCTGCGACCACGGCACCGGCTGCACTTTCTCCGCGGCCCTGACCGCTTTTCTGGCCAAGGGCGAAAGCGTTTTGTCCGCCGCGGAAAAAGCCAAAGCTTATTTGACCGACGCCCTGAGATCCGCCGAGCCAACCGGACACGGCCACTGCTCCGTCGATCACATGCACGCTCTTTAACACTAAAGACAGTTAAAATAAAAACAGCGCCGCTTTTTTGCGGCGCTGTTTTTTTATCGCGGGATAAGATTTATTCCCTGGTGATGACCACGTCCCTGATGTCCATGTAGCAGTTGGTGGATTCGCCCATCAGGTAGAAACAAATAGCGAAAGCAAGGTTGGGATCCTGTTCGGTCTTGCTGGCGTGGTGGGCGTCGTGGATGAAGCTCAAGTCGGCGAAATCCTCGCTGAGGCTGAATTTTTCGTCGTGATCGTATTTCACCTGATACACCGTGTCGCCTCTGATCTCGTCTTCCCAGTTCTGCTCCATGTACAGCCGGCCTTTCCCGCCCCTGCCCCTGGCTTTGAAGCTTATGCGGTAATTCCTGCCGTCAACGACCCGCATGTCGCCCTTATGAATGCCGCCCGTGCCGCCGATGTAGCCGTCGGCGTAGGTCAGGTGGAAAAAGTCCACCACGGCGGTCTCGCCGGTCATGCGGTTTATGATGACCGTCTCGGATTTAACGTCCGCTATAGGCGCGGAGTTGTCAGGCCATTTCTGATCCTCTGTCCAGCCGGGGATCGCTTTGTAAGGCTTGTAAACGTCCTTGCCCTTCAGCTGGGTTATGGGTCCGAAGGCTGGGCGCATTTTGACGCCGATGTTGCGGGAGACGTAAAAATAGCCCTTGACGTCGGACAAGATGAGGTCCAGAAGGCCGTCCTTGTCGATGTCGTAAACGTAACAGCGGGCTCCCTCGCCCACCGGAGTGGTGGAGCCGTTCACCATAAGTTCGCCGGCGAAATCAAGCAGCCTGGGGTTCTCCGGATCGTCCTTTTCCGGGGAGTAGTACAGCAAAAGTTTGCCGTCGGCGTCGGCCACCAGAAGGTCCATCTTGCCGTCGCCGTTCAAGTCTCCGTGGCAGGGATCGAGCATCTCGTGCCCGTAACCGTAAGCCATCCAAGCCTTGTCCCCCGCCGGATTGAAACGCGGGTTGGAATTGGAGCCCATGTTGCGGAAGAAATAGACCGCGTTGGCGGAATAAGAGGCGTCGCCGAAATAAAGGTCGAAATGCCCGTCCCCGTCCCAGTCGTAAAACCTGGGGGTCAGGCCGCGGCCGATGTAAGGATCTTTGCCGAATATCAGAGTGGGCGTCGAGACCTTGAAATAACCGTTCCCCAGGCCTCTCAAAACATAGATCTCGCCGTTCTCGGAGGAATAGACCAGGTCGTTCTTGCCGTCGTCCTCAAAGTCCTGCACGTCCACGTGCAGAAGCGACCAGGTGGAGCACTGCCTGTGCAGGAAGACGCCTTTCTTGAAGCGGGGCGGAAAAGTCCCCGTTTTCGATTCCTGTTCAAAATACCAAATGAAACCGTTCTCGCCTCCGCACACCAGATCCGGGCGGCCGTCGCCGGTGATGTCCTTGAAACAAAGGGAGGGGCCCACGTGGTAGTCGCCCACGCTGGTGCCGTGGCGAAGCGTCCAAAGCTTGCCGCCCTTCACTTTGAGAAAGCCTTCCCTGGTCACGCCGTCCCAAAGATTCTCCCTCATTTCTATGGCGTCCTTGCTGATAATGGGAGAAGGAAGAAGTTTTTCCTTAGCCCTTTTTGACTCCTCCTCATCCTCGGCTGCGAAAAGCAAAGGAGCCGTCAGCGCAAGAAGCAGCGCAAAAAACGAAATTCTCTTAGTCGTGTTTGTCATTTTAAGCTTTATCACTGTTTTTGCAATTTAATATCTCTGATATCCAAAAAAGCGTTGGTGGCGGTGGGGGTCATTTTGAAGCTTACGGAGACCGCGGGGTGCTCCCTTAAGTTGCTGACGAATTCCGGGGAGTAGGTGAAAGAGAAATCGGACCATTCGTTGCCCACGGTCATGTTGAAATCCTTGGTGATGCTGTCCTCGTGCACCGTGTCGCCCTTGATATATTTCTCATAGATCTGGCGTATGTGGCAGATGGGCTTCACGGCCCGGCCCCTGGCCTTGAAGGAGAGGCGGTACTGGGTCCCGTAATCCAAATTGTTGATGGTGTCGTTGTAATACTTGGCGAAATAGGAATCGGTGCCAAGATATCCGTCCTCGTAATAAGCCCTGGCGAAATTGTATTTCTGCTGGGTCATAGGATCGGTCTCGGACATGAACTTGATGTTGCAGCCGGTGTTGCCGCCGTAGCGGGCCGGGTTCCAGTAAGTGTAGGAGTCGTCCTCGTGGTGTCCGTACCAGGTGGCCTTGGAGGGGCCGGGATAGGGTTTCAAGCGGTCCGTGCCCTTGACGATGACCGGCTTGCTGAATTCGCAGCGCTCCATGGGACCCACGAACTGCGCGGCGTAGATCTTGCCGTCCACGGAGCTGATCAGAAGCTCGGGCTTTTTGTCGCCGTTGAGATCAGCGAGATACGGCCTGGTGCCTATGCCGAAAAACTTGGCGGGCGTGTCGGCGAAATAGGCCGATTTCTTGTATTCCAGCAAGTACTGGGCGTCCGTCTGGTCTTCCTGGAAACCCACGTTGATGTAAAGATGCAGCCCTCCGTCCAGAGCGCCCGTCAGGATGTCGGGTTTGCCGTCGCCGTTGAAGTCGGCGATGGTGGGGGCCAGCTGTTCCCTGCCGTAGCCGTAGGCCAGCCACTGGGGCTTCTGGTTGCGGAAATTGGGAGCGGAGCTGCTGCCCTTGTTGAAGAGGATATAGATGGCGTTGGCGGAATAAGAGCCCTCGCCGTAGAGAAGATCGTAGTTGCCGTCGCCGTTCCAGTCCCAGATCCTGGGAGAAAGCTGGCGCCCGGTGTAAGTGTCGCCGTTCTCGCCGTTGCCGTTCAGCTGGTTTCTGGCGCTTTCCGCCAGATTGAAAAGGCCGTCTCCTTTGCCCTTCACGAAGAAGATGGTCCCCTTGTCGCTGCCAACGACTATGTCCTGTATGTTGTCGCCGTCCATGTCATGCACGTCAACGCCGGTCACGGCGCAGCCGAAGAAAGCGTGGAGGAAGCGGCCGGAACCGAATTTCGGGGGCCAGGTCTTGCCTTCCCTTTTGAAGATCCAGATGAAGCCGCTTTCCGAAGCGGCCACCAGCTCCATCCTGCCGTCGTTGTCCACGTCCGCGTAGCAAATGGGGTTGCCCAATCTGGCGGGGCCGACGGTCCTGTCTTCCTTGAACTGATAGACCTCGATGGGCTTCAATTGTATCTCGCCGTCCTTGTTGACGCCGTCCCAGAGATTGTCCACTTTAAGGCTGGGCGAAAAGTCCCAGCTGGTCATCAGGTTCGGGGCGGGAGGAGCCGGCGGAGCGGCGTTCTTCGCGCCGGCAGCCGGCGCAGTCGGGGCGGCAAGCGCGCAGGAAGCGATTGCGGCCAGCAATGGCAAATAGATTTTTTTCATACGATCCACCTTATTTGTCAAGTCCTTTCACCTTTTTGTAGCTTTCGCATTTGTAGGCGAAATAAGGGTTGCAGCAAAGAGATTCGATCTCTTCCTGATAAACTTTCCACTTGGAACTGTCGTTTATGGTATTGCGCCGGCAGGGGCATTCCAGGACGATGTAGCGCCTGTTGTAGGGGTCCATAGCCTGCGCGTAAATAAATAGCTTCTCTTCGGCGAAAGGACATTTCGTCCTGCTCTGGATTTCGTGCATCACGTCTTCCATGGAGCGTTTTTCTTTATTTTCTTCCATTTTTTCTCGCTCTTTATCTTGTTCTTATTATCTTCGGCTCCGGGCCCGTCAGGTCTATCACCTCCGAAGCAAGCCCGCTCACTTCTCCTCCGTCCACCACCACGGCGACGTCATCCCAGAGATCCCTGGTCTCCTTCGCGTTTCCGGGGCTCTTCTGCCCGCTCAGGTTGGCGCTGGTGCCGTAAACCGGAAGCGCCGCTCTCAAAAGAAAAGCGCAGGCCTCCGGATGGGCGGGATACCTTATCCCGATCGTCTCCCCGGATTCATCGCGCACCAGAAAGGTATAGGGGCCGGGAAGTTTTTTCTCCATCAGCTCCCGCTTTTCCTTGTCAAGAGATCCCGCGAGAGCGTAGATGCTTTCAACCGAGCCCACGTGATAGGCGCACTTCTTGGAGAGGTCGCGGCCTTTCAGACGGTAAGCTCTTTCCTGGGCTTCCTTGGAAAAGAAAAGCCCGTAAACTGTCTCCGTGGGGAAAATGACCAGCTCCCCGGAGCGCACCGCTTCCGAGGCCGCCTGTATGGCCTTTTCCCTATCCTTCGACAGTTCGAAATATTTCACTTTTATTCTCCCAGTTTTTCCTTCCACAATCTCTTGGAAAGAGCTTCGTCCTGCAGCGCCAGGATCTGCAGCGCCAGGTAGGCGGCGTTCTTGGCGCCGTGGCTGCCGATGGCCACCGTGGCTACCGGCACGCCCTTGGGCATCTGCACCGTGGACAAAAGCGCGTCCAATCCTCCCAGACCGCCGCATTCCAGGGGAACGCCGATGACCGGCAGGACCGTGCGGGCGGCCAAAGCGCCCGCCAGATGAGCCGCCAGGCCCGCTCCGGCGATGAGCACCCTAATGCCCCTTTCGTGAGCCTTGGAAGCGTATTCCGCGACTTTGTCGGGCGTCCTGTGGGCGGACATGACGGAGACTTCGCACCCCACGCCGTAGTTTTCCAGTATCTCCTGACAGTGCTTCATTACGCTCTCATCGGAAGTGCTTCCGTAAACTATTCCAACTTTCACTTCGCTCATTTTTCCTCCTTGACGAGTTTGGCCACGAAAGGCAGGTTGCGGTATTTCTGATTGTAATCAGCCCCGTAGCCCACGATAAAATCATTGCCGGCGCTCAAGCCCACGAACTTGGCTTCTATTTTTTCCTTTCGGCATTTGTCTTTGTCCAGCAGCACGCAGGCTTCTATTTGTGCGGGACCCAGTGAAGAGTAGATCTCGAAAGCCTTTTTCAAAGTTCGCCCGGACTCCAGGACCGTATCCACCAGAAGCACGTACTTCCCCCGGCAGTCTATCTGAGGAGGCAGAAGGCATTCCACCTTGCCCGTGCTTTCCGTGCCCGAATACGAGGCGCATTCGATAAAATCGATCTCCGCTTCCACTCCGCGCTCAGAGAGCGCGCGCAAAAGGTCGCTCATAAAATGCACGCAGGCTTTCAGGATCCCCGTGACTACGAGAGGCTTTCCGGCGCAGTCGGCGGCAACTTCCGAAGCCAGCCGCTCCACCACGCTTTTGACCTGCAGTTCGCTCATTATGATCTCGTACATTTATGATTCCTTCCAATTGAAGATTAATCGTGAAAGATCCTGTCCAGTTCCTTCTGTTCCTCGCGTTCTTTTTCGCGCTGCGCTCTTCCTTCCTCCCACTCTTTCTCGCGCTGTTCCTTTTTCTCCTTCCGTTCGGCCGCCTTTTTGGCTTCTTCCTCAGCCCTCAGGGCCTCCTTCTTCGCCAGGCGGTCTTCTTCCTCCGCCGCGAATTTTTCCAGATACTTGGCGTTGGTCTTGGTCCGCTTTTTCCCTTCCCTGGCCTCCTGCCCCTCCTGGTCCTTCTTGAGTTTTTTGGGATCCGGCTGGCTTTCTCTTTCCTGTCCTTTAAGCTCCGCGTTCACTGCGTCCAGGATGCCGTTGACGAAGTGGCCGGAATCTCCGCTGCAATAGATCTTCGCGATCTCTATCGCCTCGTTGATGGCGACCACGGGAGGGATCTTTTCCATTTTTTCGTGAAAGGCCGCCCTTCTCCCCTCGTCGTCGATGGCGAATTCATAAACGGCGATCCTCATGATCTCCATGTCCACCATGGCGATCCTTTCCCTGTCCCAATGGTAGGTGTGATGATTGATGAGATCGTCGATGGCGTTGAGATTCCTTACGACTCCGCTGGTGAGGAAAAGAGCGTACTCAAAGATCTTCTTTCTGTCCCGGAAAGGACGAACGTAAAACTCTTCTATCCTTTCCCCTTCGCTTATATCGTTGGTCTTCTGCATGTCCATGGCGTAGAGCATGCACAGGGCCAAAATACGCGCCTTGCGTCTTGGAAGCATACTATCCTTAGATTTGTTGATAGAGGCTTATCATCTCGATGGCGGAGAGCGTGGCGTCCCAGCCCTTGTTGCCGGCCTTGGAGCCGGCCCTTTCCACAGCCTGCTCGATGGTGTCGCAGGTCAGCACGCCGAAGGTCATGGGAACTCTGATCTCATCCATTGCGGCCTGAGCAATGCCCTTGGCGCTTTCCGCCGCCACGAACTCGAAGTGCGGCGTGGCGCCCCTTATGACGGCGCCCAGGCAGACTACAGCGTCAACGCAGCCGCTCTTGGCAAGCCTTTTGGCCGTGGGCGGGATCTCCCAGGCGCCGGGGACGAAGACCACCGTGACATCCTCTTCCTTGCCTCCGTGGCGGCGCCAGCAGTCGATGGCGCCCGAGAGAAGCTTGGAGGTTATGATCTCGTTGAAACGGCTGACCACGATGCCAAGCTTCCGGCCTTCCGCATTCAGCATGCCTTCTAATTTTTTATACATAACGGCCTCCTTTAGAGAAGATGTCCCATCTTCTCCGATTTGGTTTCAAGGTAATGTTTGTTATATTCGTTGGGCTCCGTTTTTAGAGGGACCCTTTCGGCTATCTCCAGCCCGTGTCCGGAGAGTCCGACGAGTTTCTTGGGGTTGTTGGTCATGAGCCTCATCTTTCTCACGCCAAGATCCGAGAGCATCTGGGCGCCGTAGCCGTAATCCCTGAGGTCCGGCGGGAAGCCCAGGGAGATGTTGGCCTCCACGGTGTCCTCGCCCTTGTCCTGCAGGGCGTAGGCTTTTATTTTCGCGGGAAGCCCTATGCCCCGGCCTTCCTGGCGCAGGTAAATAAGAACGCCCTTGCCTTCCTCCGCGATCTTCTGCATGGCCAGTTCCAGCTGTTCGCCGCAGTCGCAGCGGCAGGAGAAAAGCGCGTCCCCGGTCAGGCATTCCGAATGGACTCTGACCAGCACGGGCTCGTCCCCTTTTATTTCGCCCATGACCAAAGCCAGGTGATGCTGGCTGTCGATCTTGGACTCGAAAAGATGCACTTTGAATTTGCCGAATTTTGTCGGCAGCTCCGCCTGGGCGGTCTCGGCAATGAGGCGCTCCGTCTGACGGCGGAACTCGATAAGCTTGGCCACGGTGAATATCTTGAGGCCGAGTTCCTTCGCCAGTTCCACCAAAGTGTCCAGCCTGGCCATGGTCCCGTCTTCTTTGAGTATCTCGCACAAAACGCCGCAGGGCTTTTTGCCGGCCAGCCTGGCCAGGTCCACCGCCGCTTCCGTATGCCCGCTTCTCTTCAGGACGCCGCCCTCCTGGGCTCTCAGGGGGAAGATGTGCCCCGGCATGCCGAACATTTCGGAGGAGGCGTCCTCCCGGCAGAACTGCAGGATCGTCTCCGCCCTGTCATAGGTCGAGATACCGGTGGTGGCGTTTTGCAGAGCGTCGATGGAGACCGTGAAGGCTGTTCCCAGCCTGGCGGTGTTCCTGGAGACCATCATGGGGATCCCCACGGAATCCAGCTTTGCGCCGGTGGAGGGCAGGCAGACCAATCCCCTGCCTCTGGTGACCATAAGGTTGATCTTTTCAGGCGTGACGCACTCCGCCGCCATGACGAAATCGCCTTCGTTCTCGCGATCCTCGTCGTCGGTGACGATGAGCACTCCGCCGCCTTTAATGATCTCGATAGCCTCGGGGGCCTCTACAAAAACGCTCTCTGGCATTTTATTCCTCGTCCTTCAGGTCTATGTCCTTCATTCCCTTCATGGCTTCCTGAAGCTGCTTGGGGTCCATGCTTTTCAGCTTGTCGACCACGGCGTTGTTGTCTATCCTGACGATGAACTTGCCGCCTTCCAGCCAGCAGTCCACCACATTCATGTATTCCAGGGGCGACTGGCCCATGACTTTGAAGTAATAATACTGGCGGAGGAAAGGCACTCTCCTCAGGTCGAAATTAACCCTGCCTTCCTTTTGCAGTATGCCTTCTATTATGGGCTGGATGTCTTTTGAAAACTCGTCCTTGTAAGGGCTCTTCTTTTCGTTGAAGCCCATGATCTGCCTCAGGAGCGCGCCTAAAGTGACGCACATGCAGGCGTAAACGCCCCAGCTAAGGGGCTCCTCGCCGCAGGTGAAGTTGAAGGCTTTCTTCTGCGGCGTCCAGATCATCTTCTCGAAGCCCAGCAATCTCTTCTCGCTGTCCCTGCCGTCCGAATAGGAGATCTTGACCTCCACGCCGTCGCGGCTGAGATCCACGCTGGCTTTCTTAACGCCGTTCTTGCCGACTAAGCACTGCTCTATAAGATCGTTGACGGCCCCTTCCTTGACGGGGACCTTCAGGTCGCGCATATTCTCAATTGCCTTTTCCATGACGGATTCCGTCACTTTCCCTTTGATGCCAGAGAAAAAATCTCCGATACCCATCTTGCATTCTCCTTAATTATTCATTGTTGATTAATATTGAGATTATATCACAAAAGGCCTTCATGCGCAACGAGTGAAAACGCCCGGAAAAGAGGCCGCGCAGCCTCCTCTTTTTAAAGCGTTTTTTGCTTGACTGATTACCGTCTTTGTGCTAAACTCTCATTAATAACAAACAATCTCAAAATGTAGCGCGCAGCGGCCCTGACCGCTGAAAAACGACCTTGTCCCAGCGCCCCGGCGCCATTAACTCAAACCTACGGTTTTCCCTTAAATTAAATGTCCAAGCAAGATTATTCCTACGATTACTTCCATAATTTCCCCAACGTAGAAGGCCAGTACGGAACCTACGGCGGCATCGTCAACGTCGGCCCTCTGGAAGAGGAAATGAAGAAAATAGCCAAGGCTTACCGCCAGATAAGCCAGTCCGCCGACTTCATAAGGGAACTCCGCGACATCAGGACTCACTTCCAGGGCCGCCCAACCCCGGTGTATTACTGCAAGCGCCTCTCCGAGAAATTAGGCGGCGCCAGGATCTATCTTAAGAGAGAAGACCTGAACCACACCGGCGCCCACAAGCTGAACCACTGCATGGGCGAAGGCTTGCTGGCCAAGTATATGGGCAAGAAGAAACTCATCGCCGAGACCGGCGCCGGCCAGCACGGCGTGGCCATAGCCACCGCCGCCGCCTACTTCGGTCTCGAATGCGACGTTTACATGGGCGAGATTGACGTTTTGAAACAGGCTCCCAACGTCACCAGGATGAAGATCCTGGGCGCCAACGTCATTTCTGTAAAAGTCGGCGGACGCGCCCTCAAGGAAGCCATCGACGTCGCCTTCCAGGATTACATCAAGCAGTTCGACACCGCCATCTACTGCATCGGCTCAGTCTGCGGACCGCACCCCTTCCCCATGCTGGTCAGGGACTTCCAGTCCGTGGTGGGTCATGAAGCCCGGGAGCAGTTCCTGGAAATGACCGGCAACCTGCCCGACATGGTCACCGCCTGCGTGGGCGGCGGCAGCAACGCCATGGGAATCTTTTCCGGCTTCCTCAACGATCCCAGCGTGGAACTCGTGGGCGCCGAGCCCGGCGGCCGCTCCTTGAAGATCGGCGACAACGCCGCGACTTTGACCATCGGCAAGCCCGGACTATTGCACGGCATGAACACCATGGTCATCCAGGACGAAAAGGGCGAGACCGCGCCCGTCCACTCCGTCGCCAGCGGCCTCGACTATCCCGGCATCGGCCCCGAGCACGTTTACCTTAAAGAACAAGGCAGAACGCGCTACGAGACCGTTTCCGACGATGAATGCATCGACGCTTTCTTCACGCTTTCCAGGGTGGAAGGCATCATCCCGGCGCTGGAAAGCTCCCACGCCCTGGCGCTCGCCATGCGGGAGGCTCCGAAGCGCCCCTACGAGAGCATTCTTGTCAATTTAAGCGGCAGAGGCGACAAAGATATCGATTACGTAGCAGAACATTACGGCTTCGGCCCTGCCGATAACAAATAAAACATTAAACTAAAGGATAAAATTATGATCCGCAATTTACTTATCGTTTCTCTGGGAGCTATCCTGCTCGTTACCGGCTGCACCACCACTGAAAGGCACGTAGGCGTCGGCACCGCCGTCGGCACCGGCATCGGCGCCGGCTTGGGCGCCGGCATCGGCGCGATAGTCGGCTCCGCCGTCGGTCATCCCGGCGCCGGCGTGGCCATCGGTTCCGGATTCGGCGCCGGCATGGGCGCCTTGTTAGGCGCCAGCCAGGGCTACGCCACCGGCCAGGCCGCGGAAGCCAACGAAAAGGCTGACGCCGCTTTGCAGATCGCCCAGCAGACCCAGTATCAGCAGCAGTATCAACAGCAGCAGCAGTACACCTCCGTGCCCGCCGCCACCATCGCGCCGAACGCCCAGCAGGCCAACAACGTTTACGCCTGCCCGCACTGCGGCAAGCTCGTGACCATCAACGTCAAAGGCCAGAGAGTCCGCTGCCCCTACTGCAACAACGACATCATCGCTCAGTAAAAATGCGCCTCCTTTCTCCCACAGCGCTGGAAGAGGCGGTCTATGAGCTTTTGAAAAGCGCCTGCGTAACGCTCCCGGAGGGCGTGCGTCAGGCGCTTATTAACGCCCGCGCCCAAAAAGAAAACAGCGAGCGCGCCAAAAAAGTCCTCGACATGATCTGCGAGAACGCCAGGCTGGCGGAAGAAGAAAAGCTTCCCGTCTGCCAGGACACCGGCTCCACAGTTATTTTCCTGGAGTGGGGCTCCCAGGTCGCCCTGGAGGAAGGCAGCGTCCAGGAAGCCTGCGACAAAGGCGTGCGGCGCGCCGTGGAGGAAGCCTATCTCAGGCGCTCCATCGTCAAGGATCCGCTTCAAAGAGTCAACACCAACGACAACACCCCCGCCCTCATAACGGTCATCCCCGCGGAAGGCGAAAAAGTGAAAGTCACGGTGCTGCCCAAGGGCGCCGGCTGCGAGAACATGACGAAATTAAAAATGCTCCGTCCCGCCGACGGGAAAGAGGGCGTAAAGGAATTCATCCTGGAAGCCGTCAAAAGTTCCGGCGGCAACGCCTGCCCGCCCCTGGTCGTCGGCGTAGGCCTCGGCGGCGACGGCTCCAAAGCCCCTACGCTCGCCAAGAAGGCCCTTTTAAGAGAGATCGGGCGCAGGAACCCGGATCCTTTCTACGCCGCCTTTGAAGAGGAGCTGAAGGCGGAATTGAACGCAACGGGCCAAGGGCCATTGGGCTTGGGCGGCTCCCCCACCGTCCTCGACGTTTTCATCGAAAAAGCCCCCTGCCACATCGCATCGCTTCCGGTGGCGATCTGCCTCAACTGTCACGCCGCCCGCTGCAAGAGCATTGAGATCTGACGCAAAGCAAAGCTGCATAAAAAAAAGACGCGCATGAAGCGCGTCTTTTTTTTTGTGCCGTTTAAGGATATCAGTCCTCGGAGACCTGGCCGGCTTTGGCCATGGAGCGGGCTTCCACGCTCTGTATCTCGGCGAAGCCCTGGGAGCTCACGGGATTCAATCCCTTGCTGGCTTCCATGGAGGCGTCGGCTTCGAAGTAGAGGCTGGCTTTGACGCCCGTCAGGGACTGGAAGAAGATATTGCCCTTGTAGAGGCCGACTTTCACTTTGCCACTTGCTTTGGCGGCGAAGGTGTCGATTGCCGCGAAGGCCGCTTTCGTAGCCAGGTCATAGTAGCGGCCGTCGTAGATCTGCACCGCGATGAAGCGGGAGAGGCGGTCGAACATGGTGGTGGCTCTCTTGTCGAGGATGGCGTGATAGACGTAGCGCAGCGATTTGCCCAAGAGCTCCATGCCCGGGGCTTCGTAAACGCCGCGGCTCTTGGTGCCGATGATGCGGTTTTCCAGCGCATGGCTCATGCCGATGCCGTTGCGTCCGCCGATCTCGTTGGCTTTGACCAGAAGGTCGAAGGGTTTCAGCTTCTCGCCGTTGATAGCCACAGGACGGCCTTCCTTGAATTCGATCTCGACGCTTTCGATCTTGTTGGGAGCCTTCATGGGCCAGACGCCCATGGTGGGTTCCACTATAGTCATGGCGGTCTCCATGCTTTCAAGGTCCTCAGCCTCGTGGGAGAGTCCGGCCACGTTGCAGTCCGTGGAGTAGCGTTTCTTGCCGCCCGGGAAAGCGATGATGTTGTGCTTGGCCAAGTATTCGCACATCTGGCTGCGGCCGGGGAATTCTTTCAGAAGCTCTGCGTCGCGCCAGGGGGCGTAGACCGTCATCTTGGGGGCGAACTGGTTGGTGTATCTTTCGAACCTCATCTGGTCGTTGCCGCGGCCGGTGGCGCCGTGGACGAGAATGTCGATGCCGCGCTTCTTCATTTCCTGCACAAGCTTCTTTACGGTGACCGCGCGGCCGATGCCGGTGGAGTTCCAGTAGCCGCCGTCGTAGGTGGCTTCCGCTTTGATGGTCTTGAAGCAGGCTTCCGCCATTTCTTTTTTCACGTCCACTATGACGGTCTCGACTCCGCAGGGGGCCATTTTCTTAGCCACGTCGCGGATGTCTTTTTCGTCGGGCTGGCCTAAGTCGGCCGTGAAGCAAAGGACTTTCGCCCCCGCTTCCCTTAATCTAACGGAAATGGTTTTGCTGTCCAGTCCGCCGGACACGCAGACGCCGAGTTTTTTGCCTTTCAGATCATTGACTGTCAGAGCCATAAGTTTTCTCCTTATATTTTTGATTTTTCTATTATTTTATCACTTTCAAATTTCAAATCCAACGAGATGATCTAATTTTTTTCCATGACCTGGAACTGCTCCCACTTGCCGCTCTTGAACCTCAGCCAATAAATTATCGCGGAGACGAGGAAAAGCACGCCGGTTATGGACCAGACGGAGTAGATACCGAAGTGGAGGACTTCCGTCGCAACGTATAGCGCCGGCACGAAGAAGAGCCAGCTCAAAGAGACCGAGGTGATCATCGGAAAGACGGTGTCCCCCGCCGAGCGCAGGGCGTTGTTAAGGCCGACGTTGAAAACATCCGCGAAGTTGAAGATCATCATGGTGTAAAGAAGATTCCTGGTCATCACATAGATCGCTTCCGTATGTTTGCCGCCGCAGAAAGTGTCGAAGATCTCCCGGGTGAAAATTATGATGATCAAAGCGATGACGACGACCAGTATCTCCCCCAAGAGAAGCCCCTGGTAAACGGTCTTCTTCCCAAGGTCCTTTCTGCCCATGCCGATGAACTGGGCCATGACGATGGCCGCGCCGTGGGCTATGGAGAGGATCGGCAGGAAAATGAGGTTCTGGATGCTGAAGATCACGGTGGTGGCGTTCAGAGCGTCGTCGGAGATGCGCCCGGTGAACATTATCTGGGCGGCGAAGGCGGCGTTGTCAAGGCCGAACATCAAGCCCGTGGGCAGCCCGAACCTGAGAAGATTCAGGAAGGATGATTTCCGGAAACGCCAGGAGCTAAAGAAGGAATACTCTCTTGTGGAGGGCATGCAGGCGATGAAAGCGAAGAGCGCCAGCGTCGTCATAAATCCGGCTATGATGGTGGCGATTGCGGCGCCTTCTATGCCCATTTCCGGAACGCCGTATTTTCCGAAGATGAAAACGTAATTCAGAAAAACGTTGGCGACGCAGCCGAAAACGTTGGCGATGGTGGAGACCCAGACCATCGAGCGGCCGTTGAAAAAGCTTGACAAAACAATGTTCGTCAAAGGGATGATCATGTAGAAAGCCACGTAGGAGAAATAGGCTTTTTCCATGGCGAGAATGTTCGGGGAGTGCGCCGCCTTTTCCAAAACGAACATGCCCAAAGGCCTGGTCAGGAAAGGCACCGTGCTGCCCACCAGCCAGACGAAATATAGGCTCTGCCAGACGGAAACGGAGACCATCTTTTTGTCCTTGGCGCCGAAATACTGCGCCACCAAGGTCGTGGTGTAAACCGCCACTCCGGCGAAAAAGCACTGGACAGTGAACGACAAAGTTCCGGCCCCCATGGAGGCGCCGGCGGCGTCAAGGTTGTAGTGTGCGAGCATCATGCGGTCGCAGAACAAAAGCAGCGCGAAAGCCGCGTTTGTCACCATCATCGGGAAGGAGACCTTCACGATCTTCTTCATGATCTCAAAGCCCTTCACAGGTTCTTTTATTTCATTGTCCATATGAGATTATTTTACTATATATCAGCCCAAAGAAGATACGGTGTAACGTTTCCCCTTGTCTGGGAAAGGAATTTAAAATATAATATCCCCCAAAATACTGAGGGAAACTTATGTCTGAAAAGAAAAAACTGATACCGAAGCCGCTTGAGCCGATCATTTTTCTTGTAATATTCTTTGCCATTGCCGGACCCATGGCCCACATCATGGGCGCCAAGAACATGGTGAGGACCATAATGGCCACTGGCCACGACCTTATCATCAACACCTGCTTCTTTCTGATGGCGGTCTGCGTCATAGCGGGAGCCCTCAGCGCGCTTCTCATAGAGTTCGGCATTGTGGCCGCCCTGGAAAAGATCCTCAAGATCTTCATGAAGCCCATCTTCAACCTCCCCGGCGCCGCGGCTTTGGGCGGCGTGATGACCTTCTTCTCCGACAACCCCTCCATCATAGCCCTGGCCAGGAACCGCTCCTTCGCGCGCTATTTCAAAAAATATCAGCTCGTTTCCCTGACCAACTTCGGAACGGCCTTCGGCATGGGGCTTATAGTTCTCACTTACATGATGAGCCTGGAAGGCGAAGGTTTCGTCGCAGCAGCAGCCGTTGGCTTTTTAGGGGCGGTCTTCGGCGCCGTCATCTCGACGAGGATCATGCAGTTTTTGGTGAAGCCGATAGTCGGCGACGAGCCGGCCATAACGGAAGACGAGCTCGCCAAGATCGAGAAGGTCGAATCCGAGCAGGGCGTTTACAAAGAGGAGAATCTCTTCACCCGCTTTTTGAACGGCATCCTTGACGGCGGCAAAAACGGCGTGGAAGTCGGCATGGCCATCATACCGGGCGTCGTCATAATCTGCACCTTCGTCATGATGATAACCTTCGGGGCCAATGAAGAGACCGGCCTCTACACCGGCGCGGCTTACGAAGGCGTGGCCTGGCTGCCCAAGATCTGCGGATATTTCAAGCACCCCATCTATTGGCTCTTCGGGTTCAAGAACCCCGAGAACATCGCCTTCCCGCTTACCGCCATGGGCGCGGTTGGCAGCGCGCTCGCCCTCGTTCCGAAACTGAAAGTCACTCCCAACGACATCGCGGTCTTCACAGCCATCGGCATGTGCTGGAGCGGTTACCTGAGCACCCACACGGCCATGCTGGACGCCCTGGGATACCGCAACGTTATCAGCAAGGCTTTGATCTCGCACACAATAGGCGGCCTTTGCGCAGGCGTCTTCGCCCACTATGTCTTCCTTCTGGTGAGCAAACTTTTGGGCGCGTAAAATTAGAGATCCTTAAAGGTTGCAAAAAGGCTCCCGACAACGGGAGCCTTTTTGTTTTCAAGGTCAGGCTTCGTAAACGAGCCGCCCTCCCAGATAAGTTTTCAGGACCTTTATCTTGTGAAGATCGAAAACAGGCGTCCGGAAGGGATCGCGCTCCAAAATAGTGAAGTCCGCCAGAAAGCCTTCCTTTATCAGGCCCTTTCTCGTCTCCTCGAAACTGGCGTAAGCGGAGGCAGAGGTAAAACTGTCAAGGGCTTCCGTAAGCGTGAAAGCCTCGGCGGGTTGATAAGGGCCAGTGCCGTCCAGGGAAGTCCTGGTGACCGCCAGCTCGATGCCCTTCATACAGTCCGGAAGCTCCACGGGGCAGTCGGAGCCGTTGGATACGGAAGCGCCCAAAAGCATTAGCGTTTTCCAACAGTAGCTCGTCTTGAGAAGTTCCGGATCGAGAAGCTTGAAGACAATATGGTTGTCATAGTCAAGGAAAACGGACTGGGCGTAAACATGCAGCCCCAGCCTGGCGATCCTTTCCAGCTGCTCCCTTCTCGTCACCTGGCAGTGGACTATGCCGTGGCGGTGATCATGCCTGGGATGAGCCTTCAGGGCTTCCTCGTAGGCTCTGAGGACTTCCTCCAAACACTCGTCCCCTATGGCGTGGACGGCGATCTGCATGCCGGCGGCGTGAGCGCAGGCTATCATCTCACGCAGTTTTTCGGGAGAATAGAGGGAAAATCCGCGTTCAGATGAATTGCGGTAGGGCTTGCTCAAATGCGCCGTGGCGCTGCCCAGAGATCCGTCCCCCAGGATCTTCAAGGGGCCTGTTTTAAAAAGTTCCGTCCCCTTGCCGGTTCTGTTGCCCGCGGCGAGAAAATTTTTCAGTTCCCCGATCGTCTCGAAATTGCACTGCTCATAAACTCTCAAAGTGAGCCTGCCTTCCTTTTCCAGCTCCCGGTAACATTCGTCTATGACCGCCGGGGAAACGTTTCTGAAAACGCAGTAGTCGTCGCTTTGGACGCTGGTGATGCCGAAACTGTTGAGATTTCGGCAAGCTCGGAGGATCATCTCCTTAATTTCTTCCCTGGAAGGAGGAGGCAGCGCGCTTTTCACGATATTGACGGCGTTGTCGTAAAATCTTCCGTCCGGCTTGTCTCCCTCCACGCCTATGCGGCCGCCTTCTATGGGAAAAGCCTTTTTCACGCCGAGGATCTCCATGGCTTTGGAATTCACGACGCACATATGCCCGCAGACTCTGGTGATCATGATGGGGATCTCGCGGGAAACTTTATCCAGATCATCTCTTGAGGGCATGCGCTTTTCGCCTTTGAAGAGATCCTGGTTCCAGCCCCGGCCGACGAGCCAGCCCTCCGGCCTGACAGCGCGCGAATCCAAAAAAGAGGAAAGGCAGTCCAAAAGCTCCTCCAAACTTCCCGTGTGCTCATTGAGCGGCGCCTGGGAAAGCGTCGAGCCATAACCCAGAAGGTGCAGATGGGAATCGTTGAAGCCGGCGCAGACAAAAGCGCCCTTCAGATCGTGGATGCTGTCGCCTTCCCTGGCGACGCCGACGATGCCGTCGTTTCCGACTTCGGAAAAAACGCCGTTCTCAACTGCGAACGCGCTGGAAAAAGACCCCTTCCCGAGATACACTCTGCCGTTGTAATAAAAGCTTTTCATTCCCTGAAAAGAAAAAGGGGAAGAAGTTTTTCTTCTTCCCTCTAATTCAGCTGTTCTTGATGGTGGGTATCCACTCAGCTATTCTCTTCACCGCCTCTTCTATGACGTCCATGGAAGTGGCGAAGGAAAGCCTCAGGTGCCCTTCCCCGCCGAAGGCGCTGCCCGGGACGGTGGCCACGTAGGCGTCCTCCAGAAGGCGCATGGCCGCTTCCTGGGAGCTCAAGCCCCAGCCGGAGATGTTGGGGAAGACGTAGAAAGTTCCCCTGGGGTTGGGGCACTTAACGCCCGGCAGTTCGTTCAAAGCCTGGACGATGTATTTTCTCCTTTCGTCGAAATTCTCCAGCATGCGCCTCACGCAGTCCTGGTCGTCCCTTAAGGCCACCACGCCGCCGTACTGGGCGAAGGTGGTCATGCCGGAGGTGGACTGGTCCTGCAGCCTCTTGATGGCGTCGGAAGCCTCAAGGGAGGGGCAGGCCACGTAACCCAAGCGCCAGCCCGTCATGGAATAGGTCTTGGCGTAGCCGTTCACCGTGAAAACTCTGTCGTAAAGATCCGGCAGCGCCGCGGCGAAGCTGACGTGCTTGAAGCCGTCGTAAACAAGGTGCTCGTAGATCTCGTCGGAAACGATGGCGATGTCGGGATGCTTGCGCAGAACCGCGCCCAAAGACCTGATCTCATCTTCGCTGTAAGCCTGGCCCGTGGGGTTGGTGGGGGTGTTGATGATAAGAGCCCTGGTCCTGTCGGTGATGGCAGCCTCCAGCTGCTCCGGCTTCATTAAAAAGTTGTCCTCTTCCCTGGTCTGCACGAAGACCGGCTTGCCGCCCGCCAAAGCCACGATCTCGGGATAGCTTACCCAGTAAGGCGCGGGAATGATCACTTCGTCGCCCGGATCCAGAAGGATCTGGAAGATGCAGTAAACGCTGTGTTTGGCGCCGGTGTTGACCACGATCTGCTGGGGCAGATAGTTCAAATGGTTTTCCCTTTGGAATTTTTTCGCGATGACTTCCCTCAGGGGCAGAATGCCGTTGGTGGCCGCGTATTTCGTCTTGCCGGCTTTCAGGGCGTCGATGCAGGCGCGGCAGATGTGCTCGGGAGTCGGAAAGTCCGGCTCGCCCACCGCCATGGAAATGACCTGGTAGCCCTGCGCCTTCAGTTCGTTGGCCTTGTTGTTTATGGATAAGGTCGCTGAAGGTTTGACTGATCTGATTCGGGAACTAAGTTTCATTATTCAGTTGATAAAAGTTGAAAAAACATCGGCGTCCAGCTTGCTGGGGCCTTTATCTTGATAAGTCTGCAGACCGCGGGCGGCGATCATGCGGGCGTTGTCTGTGCATAACGGGAAGGGCGGGAAAACTACTCTCATTTGTTTTCCCCTCGCTCTTCCCCGAAGGTTGAAAAGTTCTCTCAGGCGGCTGTTGGCGCTGACTCCGCCGCCCACCACGATCGTCTCCAGACCGAGCTCCCTGGCCGCCAGAAGCGTCTTTTTGACCAGCACGTCCATGATGGCTTCCACATAGTCGGCGGCGATGTTGTCGATGGCTTCCGGAGAACCGGGCTTCGTCCTTTCCACGTGGTAGAGCAAGGCTGTCTTCACGCCGGAAAAGCTGAAGTCATAGGAGGGCTTGAGATAAGAGCGCGGGAAACGCCTGCCGTCCGCCGTGCCCCGCTGCCCTCTTTCCGCGGCCTTGGCCAGATTCACGCCTCCCGGCATGGGAAAGCCCAGGATCTTGGCGCCCTTGTCCAAAGCTTCGCCCGCCGCGTCGTCCCTGGTGCGGCCTATGATGGCGTAATCCTCCGGAGACTTCACGTGGGCCAAGAGAGTGTGTCCCCCGGAAATGACCAGCGCCAGGAAAGGATACTCCACCTTCTCCGCGGCGGTGGCCGCGAACATGTGGGCCTCGATGTGGTTGACGGCCACGAAGGGCTTTTTGGCGGCAAGCGCCAGGCTCTTGGCGAAACTTAATCCCACGATCAAAGCGCCCGCAAGGCCGGGGCCCGCCGTCGCCGCGATGAGATCGACGTCGGAAAGCTTCAGGTTCTCCTTTTTCAAAAGCTCTTCGGTTATGTGGGGAAGGGCTTCCAGATGACTCCGGCTGGCCAGTTCCGGCACCACGCCGCCGTAGGGGTCGTGGATCTGATACTGGCGGGAGACGATCTCGGAAAAAGGCTCCTGCCGCCCCGGCCGGTAAAGGGCCGCGGCGGTGTCGTCGCAGGAAGTTTCAATGCCAAGAACGATCACTTGCCTTCCTTGGGTATCCTTACGATGTCTCTTACGAATTCCACGTAATAGACTTCGCACCATTTGTCAAGCACGTACTCGAAGGAGCGGACCTTCTGCTTGTCAGCCTCGGCCTCCCCTATCCTCAGATCCAGGGAGTCCTCCTCGGAATAGTCCACTTCCGTCTTGAGATATTTGTGCAATTGCGACCAGTCGAGTTTGTAATTGTCCCTTAAGCGCAGATGCTTCTTCTGCCAAGTGTAGGTGACGTCGTCCCTGGTCTTGGTGGTCTGTTCGAACCGGGAGAGCAGGATGTCGCTTTTGGTGTAACCCAGGGCCTGGATCGCAGCGTCGATCTCGTTCTGGGTGTTGGTGACGCGCTGGTCCAGTGTGACTGCGCAGCCGGAGAGCAGGATAACTGCCAAAAGAGATAAAAGTTTTTTCATTCTTATTCCTTGGTGGCGAGTTGACATTTTAATACCGTGACCGCGGCTTTCAAAGCGGCGTCGGGGACTTGCATGAGATCCTCCTCCTCTTCCTGGCCGGCGGTTCCTTCGCTTATTTTTTTATAGCGCGCTTCGTGCTTTTTCTGCCGGTAGCGCAGCATGGCCAATTCCTCTTCCTGGCCAGTCTTTATCTCGATATCGGGGACGAGCCCCTTTTTGTGGATGCATTCCCCGTCCGGGGTGTAGTAGTAGGCGATGGTAAGTTTCATGCCGTAGCCGTCCTTTCCCACATTCGCCACGTTCTGCACCGAGCCCTTGCCGTAGGTCTTCGAGCCTATGAGGATCGCCCTGTTGTTGTGTTTCAGGGCGCCGCAGAGGATCTCGGAAGCGCTGGCGGTGGCTTTGTTGACCAGGATGACCAGGGGGATCTTGCCGTAAAGCGGTTCTTTGCGGCTCGTGAATTTCTGCTCCGGCACGCATCTCCCGGACATGGACACCACCAGGCTGCCCTTGGGGACGAAAAGTTCTGATGCTTTCCAGGCCGCGTCCAAAAGCCCGCCGCCGTTGTTCCTCAGGTCTATGACGAGGCCGCGCATGCCCTCCGCTTTGAGTTTCTCCAATTCCTTCGCCAGATTCTCCGCCATGTTCTTGTCAAAAGCTGTCAGCCGCACGTAGGCTATGCCGTTCTCCTTGTCCAAGAGACGCGCTTCCGGCACGCTGTTGACCTTGATGATCTCCCTTTTCATGACGAACTCTTTTTCCTGCTTACCGCTGCCTTCGGCGCGCATTACAGTGACCGTCACCGTTGTTCCCGGATCTCCTCTCATGAGCCTGGTGACGCCCATGAGATCGGACTTGCTCACGTCCTCCCCGTCGATCTTCAAAAGCTCGTCGAAGGGCATGAGCCCGGCCTCAAAGGCCGGCGTCCCCTCTATGGGGGCCATGATGACCACGCCGCCTTTGGGCTCCGCCGTCACTTCCACGCCGATGCCGCCGAAGCTGCCCTTGGTGCCGGAATTTAATATATCGTAATCCTTGGGGGAGAAAAATTCGCTGAAGGGATCCAGAGAGGAGATCATGCCGTTCAGAGCGTTGCGCATCAGATCTTCCCTGGAGACCTCCTCCACATAGCTGCCCTCGGCGGCCATCATGACATAAAGGCTCATGGAGAGCCAGTCGTTGAGATCCTTTTGGGTGAAAGCCTTGTGGAAGGCGTTGGAAGGAATGACCACAGTCTTGGGATCGGCGGAGGGCAGGTTCGTAACCGCGACGGTCTTCACCGCAGGCGCTTCGGCGCTCTCCTCCGGAGTGTGCTCGGCGACGGCGCAGCCGAATAGCAGCAAGGCGGCCGTCCCAAGGAGGACAGCCTTTAATAAAAGCCTTTGCTCACAGTTTTTCCCAGTATAGATCTTCATAAAAACCAAAAGGATATTCTATCAAAAATCACTTTTTATTTGCCAAGCAAGCCCACATACCATTTGACGATGGCGGTTCCCCAGAAATAAGCGATGAAAGCCCCCGCCGCCAGATAAGGCCCGAAGGGTATCTCCACCTTCTTTTCCTTAGAAAGCGCCTTGGTTAGCAATCCTCCGAAACAGCCGATGACGGAAGCCATTAAGATCGTCAGAAGGATCCTGGGCCAGTTCAGGAAGGGAGCGAGCATGAACATCAGATGCACGTCCCCCAGCCCCAGGGCCTCCCTTTTGAAGACCCAGCCGCCCGCGATCCTGACCATCCACATCAGAAAACCTCCCGCCGCGGCCGCCAGAAGAAGCTCCACAACAAGCGTGAAACGATCCGGCGCGCCGTAGAGGCCAGGAGAAATAAAAACCAAAATCAGGCCGGCCAAGAAAGTGGTCAGCGTTATCTCCAGGGGGATGATCATCTCCCTGGCGTCGATGACCGTGATGGCTAAAAGCGAGCAGAAAAGCAAAACATCCCTCAGATAAGCGAGAGCGTAAGGAAGCAAGGCGCCGTAATCGATATACTCAGTGGGCCAGAAAGGCACCAGGTCCCAAAAGCGGAAATAGCAAAGGATGGTGAAAGCCAAGCCTGTGAGAAGCTCGATTATGAAATACTGGACGCTGAAGGGAGCCCCGCACTCCGCGCATTTGCCCCTCAGCGCAAGATAGCTCAAACAGGGAATGTTGTGATACCACTTGATGGGCTTCCCGCAGGAAAAGCAGTGGGAGGCGTGGCGCCACAGGGACTCTTCCCTGGGGAGCCTCAGGATGACCACGTTTAAAAAAGAGCCTATGGATGCTCCGAAAAGGAAGGCGAAGACAAGAAAGACTACCATTCCGTTTCTCCTCTTTTTAAAGCGTTGAAAAGTTCTTTATCCCAGGGTTTGGCCGCCGGCAGCGAAAGCGAGATCTCCAGGACCTCGTCCTGAAGTTGCAGCGCGGCCTGATCAGATATGCGCCAGCCGGGAAGAAAAGCGACGCTCTCCCCCGAGGCCAGCATGGGCACGGCTTTCCTCAGGAAAACAGGGAGCTTGGCGTCCGTAAAAAGATCGCCTATTTTTTTCTCGCCGCCATTCACTGTTTTGAAACGCATTCCGGAAGTAAAAAAAACGATCTCGTAAGATCCCTTCCTGGCGAACTGGCGGAAAGTCACCTTTTCTCCCCGCACCCAGTCCAGCCATCCTCTGCCGCCGTCGGAATAGCCCTCGCCCCTCTCCCCGGCGGATCTCATAACCAGCCTGGAGCGCAAAAAATCCTTCAGAGGAAAAGCCTCGTTGTAAAAGACGATCTTCGCTCCCGCGATTAGCCAGCGCCAGAGGCCCGGAGGAGGCGAGGCGGTCGCTTCGCCTTCTTTAAGAGAGCGAAGGGCAGATTCAAGCGTGTTGAAGTCCCAGCGTTCCTCCTCGGCGGCCAAAATACGCATCACTTCGCGCTGCAAGGCCCGTTTCAAGCCGAGGAAAGCATCTCTATCGATTACGACGCCGAAGGGGGCTAATAGCGCCTCCCTCGCAAGGAATTCCTCCGCCTCCTCCCTGAGAAGATCCAGCATATCCTCAAGCTGCCTTGAGGTGTTCCTTAGCCTCACGGGAAGGCCGGGGCCGAATTTTTCCTTCAGCTTCGGCACAATCTCCAATCTGAGCCAATTCCTGGTATAAGAGGTGTCCTCGTTGGTGGAGTCCTCCCGGAAAGCCAGGCCGAATTTCAGGCAGTATTCCCGCAGCTCACAGCCCGGCACGTCGATCAGGGGACGCCAGATCAGAAGATCGGAATTTATTTTCGGAAAGAGTTCCGAGATCTTCGCGCTTTTCCTTAGCCCGCGGATCCCCGCGCCTCCGCTGCCCCGGAAGAGATGCATGAGAAGCGTCTCAGAGGCGTCGTCGGCGTGGTGGGCCGTCAACAGGCAGCCGACACTAAGTTTCGCGCAGATCCGGGCGAACCACTTGTAGCGCTCTATCCTGGCCAGTTCCTCCTGGTTCATTCCCGGAGCGGGGCAGGACAAAAGACCTCTGGGCGCCTCTCCCAGGGCGAACTCTACTCCCAAAGTTTTCGCGAACTCCTTGCAGAAGGAAGCGTCCTCAAGACTCTCCTCCCCTCTTATGCCGTGCTCGAAATGCAGCGCCGCCACCCTCTCCGGGCCAACCGAATCGCACAGCGCTTTCAAAAGCGCCGTGGAATCCGCGCCGCCGGAAAAAGCCACGGCGTAGCGGGGAAAAGCGGGAAGGTTTTGAAGGGCTTCGGCAATGGTCATCAGAAAAGCTCCAGCTGCGAGACCGTCCGCGGCTCGTCTTTTTCTATCTCCTCTCCGAAAGCCAACGATTCCGGATCTTCCGCGGGAGCGTCTTCGTCAACTTTCTTTTGCTCCGTCTGCCTGACAATCGTCGGCGCGGCCGCGGCCTCTTCCGGTTCGCCTGCCGAAGCAGGCTGAGATTGGTTCTCCTCAGGAATTGCCGCAGGGTTTGCTTCGGGCGCTTCCGGCGCGGCAGGCTCCAGGCCGCGGTCGCCGCGGCGGCTCTCGAAACTCTCCAGAAGCGCGGTGGCTCTCTCCACCACCGGAGCCGGCAGTCCGGCCAGTTTGGCCACATGGATGCCGTAGCTGCGGTTGGTGCCGCCGCGGACGATCTCGTGGAGGAAGGAAACCGACTGGCCGTCCTCCCAGACCGCCACGTTGTAATTCACCACGCCGGGCAGAAGGCTCTCCAAGCGGATCAACTCGTGATAGTGGGTGGCGAAGAGCGTGCGGGCTTTGACCTTCGCTTCGGAATTGAGATAATCCACCACCGCCCAGGCGATGGCCAAGCCGTCGTAGGTGGAAGTCCCGCGGCCGATCTCGTCCAGGATGATGAGGCTCTTCGGGGTGGCGTTGTGAAGAATGTTGGCGGTCTCCGTCATCTCCACCATGAAGGTGGACTGCCCGCGGCTCAGCTCGTCGCTGGCCCCCACTCTGGTGAAGATCTGGTCCGCCAATCCGATCTCGGCGCTCTCGGCGGGAATGAAGCAGCCGCTCTGGGCCATCAGGACCAGAAGCGCCACCTGCCGGATGTAGGTGGATTTGCCGGCCATGTTGGGGCCGGTGATCAGCATGATCTGGTCGCTGCTGCAGTTGAGGAAAGTGTCGTTGGGAACGAAGCGCTTGTCGCTCAAAAGCCTTTCCACCACGGGATGGCGTCCGGCTTTTATGACGAGCCTGTCGTCCTCGAAGATCTTCGGCCGGCGGTAATCCCGCTGCAATGAGATCCAGGCGATGTTTTGCAAAACGTCCAGCCTCGCCACCGCCGCGGCGCTCTCCTGGATGGAACTGTGCTTTTGCATAACCTCCTGCCTGAGATCCTGGAAGAGCTTCGTCTCCCTTTCCAGGGACTGCTCCTCGGCGTGCAGGATCCGGCTTTCCATTTCCTTCAGTTCCGGCGTGATGAAGCGTTCGCCGTTCACCACCGTCTGCTTGCGGATGTAGTTGTCCGGGACAAGGTGCAGATTGGGCTTGGTGACTTCGATGTAGTAGCCGAAGACTTTCGTGTACCCCACCTTCAGCTTCTTGATGCCGGTCCTTTCCGCTTCCTTGGCCTGCAGTTCAAGTATGAAGCCGCGCCCGTCCCGGGAAAGCTTCCGCAGTTCGTCCAGTTCCGGATCGAAGCCTTCCTTTATTATGCCGCCGTCCTGCAGCCTGAGCGGAGGATCGTCGGCAAGAGCCCTGTCCAGAAGGTCCGTCAGTTCCGCGTCCGGCTTGAGTTTTTCAAAGACATCCTCCAGGAGGACTTTTCTCTCCGGGCATTCGAACAGTTCCTGGCGTCCCGCCTCGTTCAGAGCCTGTCCCAACAGCTCCTTCAGTTTCGGCAGCTGATGCAGGCAGTAGCGCAAGCCCAGAAGATCCCTGGGCGTTCCGTAGCCGGTGGAGAGCCGGCTGACCAGTTTCTCCAGATCCCCGAAGTTCTTCAGCTCTTCCTTGAGGGAGGAAAGCTCCCCCTGCCTGGACATCAGGAGCTCCAGGGCGTCGTAGCGTTTTTCTATTTCCCCTTTGTCCAAAAGCGGCGCCAGAAGCCAGGTGCGCAATAGGCGCGATCCCATGGGCGTCTTCGTTTCGTCCAGGACCGAGAGCAGCGTGCCCTCCGTGGAGTTCTCCCGCAGGGAACGCACCAGTTCAAGATTGCGCCTGGTGTGGTCGCTGAGGCGCATGAAATTGGTCTTTTCGTAGAACCTCAGCCCCATGATGTGGCTCAGGGAGGTCATGGTGAAATTTTCCTTGACATAGCGAAGAGCCGCCCCGGCGCACATCACGCCGCAGGTCCGGTCCTCGCAGCCGAAGCCCGCCAGCGAGGCCACGCTGAAATGAGACAGCAGGACATTGCAGCCGTCGTCGAAATAAATGCCGTCGATGGGCATGGCCAGTGCGAAGGAAAAACCGGACAGGAATTCTTTCCAGACAGCCTCCTGCTCCTCGGGGAAAAGGATCTCAGTGGGGGCTTGCCTTTTTAATTCCTCCAAAAGCTCCTCCGTCGAAGGAAGCTCCGTCATCTCGAAGCTGCCGGTGGCCACGTCCAGGAAAGCCGCGCCGTAGATTTCCCGGCCCTTGGCTTTCAAAAGATAAATGGCACCCAGAAAATTGTGGCCTTCCTTTTGCGCAACGTCGTCGTCCAAATTCGTGGAAGGCGTGACGATCCTGGTGATCTCCCTTTTGACAAGCCCCTTGGCTTTCTTGGGATCCTCCATCTGGTCGCAGATGGCCACCCGCCGCCGCATCCTCACCAGCTTGTTGATGTAGCTTTCCGCGGCGTGGTAAGGCACGCCACACATTGGCACGCTGGCCCTGTGGGTGAGCGTCAGGCCCAAAAGCGCCGAGACTTCCCTTGCGTCGTCCTCGAAAAGCTCGTAAAAGTCCCCCAGGCGGAAAAAAAGCAGCATGTTGGGATACCTGCGCTTCAGATCGAAATACTGGCGCATCATTGGCGTGTCCAAATTGTAGGACGCTGAGTTGTTTTCGCTTTCCTTGCTCATTTTTCCCTTTTACAAACTGATCACGTAGCTGTCGTTTTTCTCCGATTTGCGAACCTTATCGCAAACGGACTGCGCCTCGCTTTTGGTGGCGTAATTTCCAATCAAAACGGAATACCCCTTCGTGCCTTTTCGCACATAAGCCTTCGCAAAGCCTTTCTTCTTTAACTGGGCGGCGTAATTGTTGGCCAGGTCCTGCTTGGCGGTGTAGGAGACCTGAACCGCGAACTGCGTTTTGGAATTGCCGCTGCTCTTGACCGCCGGGGAAGTCTTGGTTCCTGAAGATTGGGAAGAAGCCTGCGTAGGATTTTTCGCCGGCGCGCTTGCCGAAGAAGCGGAACTACCCGAGCCCTTCATGATAAGGCGGGCCTCCAGGCTTCTGGGATATTCCTTCAGGATCCTGTTCTCACAGTCCGCCGCTTCCTTTTTGTTGCCGAGGTTCTTTTGCGTCTTGGCGATCTTGTACAAGACCCGGGACCCGCTGCGGTTCATGAAAGTCGCGGTCTGGCTGTTGCGGTAATGCTTCAGGGCCTCGCTGTATTTCTTGGCCTTGAAGTTGATGTCGCCGAGTCCGATGTAAGCCTCGGGCAGCCAGTCGGTCTTGGAGTAGAGGTTGACGATGTTCATGAAACTGATCCTGGCGTCCTCGTAGTGCCCCAGCTGGGCGTAGGATCTTCCCACCATCAGCCAGCAGAGCGCCCGGTTGTTGTCGTTCAGTTTCGAGTCCAGCGCCTTGCGGTAGCATTCCACCGCCCTGGTGTACTGCTTCTGCAGGAAAAAGGATTCGCCGTTGTCCATCTCGCCGGCGAATACAAAAGGCGATCCCGCCGCGGCCATGAACGCCGCGGCAAAAATAACCTTTCTAACTTTTTCCAAAATACTCTTCAAGTTGTCATCAAGCCGGCTCCCAAAAGCGATGTGAAGCCGTTTCTTGTTACGATCAGGTGGTCAAGCAATTTTATGTGAAGCAATTCTCCCGCTCTCGCGATCTCCTCCGTCAGCTTGAGGTCAGGGCCGCTCGGCCTGAGTTCCCCGGAGGGATGGTTGTGCGCCAAAATGACCGCGCAGGCCCCCAGTTTTATGGCGGGACGAAAGACCGTGGCGGGGTCGGCCAGACTCATCACGGCCGTGCCGACCGTCAGGACTCTCGAGCCGATTACCCGGGAAGCCGCGTTCAGGTAGATCCCCTTCAGCTGCTCCTGGTCCAATTCCCACATATCCTTCGTCAGAGGATAAACGTCCCCCGGCTGGGTTATCCTGGTCATCTCGTCCTCCTCGCCTTTGCCGCAAAGCCTTCTTCCCAATTCCAGGCTAGCCAAAAGCATAGAGGCTTTCACGAAGGGCATGCCTGTCAGATCCCGCAGGGCGTCTATGTCCTTAAGATCCTTCAGGCCTCCGGACCCGTAGTCCCTGACGATGGCGTAAGCCAGTTCCATCACGCTTTTCCCTCCGTGGCCAGTCCCAAGCACCAGGGCCAAAAGCTCGGGAAGATTCAAGGCCTCGATCCCATACCGGGCTAATTTTTCCCTGGGCATGAGCTCGGCATCCAACGCTTCAAAATCAGCTTGTCTCCTTTTCATTGGTTAATTTCTCCTCTCCGGTCAAACGCTCACAACTCCCATACAGCGTCAGCGGCGTCGCGGACTCCATCCTGACCGGAACGAATTTCCCGATCAAAGAGGGATCGCCCTCGAACACCACGTTGGCGTAATGGGTAGTTCTGCCTTGCAGCACATCCCGGTTGCGTTTACTGTGACCTTCGACCAAAACTTCCTGAGTGGTCCCAACCAAACTCTTCAAATGCTCGTGCGTCAATCTTCCCTGCAGAGCCATCAGCTCCGCGTGGCGCCTCTTCTTCTCCTCAAGGGGCACGTCGTCCTTGAGACGCGCCGCCGCCGTTCCCGGCCGCTCGCTGTACTTGAAGAGAAAATTATTGGCGTAATCTATTTTTTCCACCGCCGCCAGGGTGGCCTGAAAATCCTCCAGAGTCTCCCCCGGGAATCCCACTATCAGATCCCCCGCCAGCCAAAGGTCGGGCATAGCCGCCTTCAGCTTGGCCACCTTCTCCAGATACTGCTCCAGAGTGTATTTCCTGTTCATCATTTTCAGGATGCGGTTCGAGCCCGACTGCAGAGGGAAATGCAGATAGCGGCAGATCTTCTTTTCAGAAGCCATAAGAGCTATAAGATCGTCGGAAATATCCTGGGGATTGGAAGTCACGAACCTGAGCCATTTCAGGCCTTCTATCTTCGCGGCCTTCTCCAAAAGCTCCGGAAAACTCAGGCTCCCTTTGGGCAGGTCCTTTCCGTAGGAATTCACGTTCTGCCCCAGAAGCGTCACCTCCACGCAGCCGCTTCCCGCCAAAGTCTCAAGTTCCTTCAGTATCTCTTCCGCCGGGCGGCTGACTTCCGGCCCTCGGGCGTAAGGCACCACGCAATAGGAGCAGAAATTGCTGCAGCCTCTCATGATCTCCACGAAAGCCTGCCAGGGCCTGGGGCGCATGGCCTCCAGTTCGTCCGGCCCTTCCCCGCTCTCATTTCGTCCCACGGCGAAAAGCCTCTCAGAAGAAGGCGCGCATTCGTCCATGTACGGCGACAGGGCGATCCCCAGCCTCTCCAAAGCCTCGGCGTTCACCGCGGTCACTTCCGCCGCAGCCGCTCTCTTGCACAGCGCGCGCAGAAGAAGTTCCGGAATGAGATGCCTTTTATGAGTTCCGGCCACGAAGTCGAAGACATTCTTGCCGCCCAAAAGCGACTCCCCTTTCAGTTCCGCCATGCAGCCCGTCACGCCCAGGACCACTTCCGGCCTGCGGTTTCTCTTAACGTTTAATTTTCCCGCCTTTCCCAGGACTTTTCTTTCCGCCAGATCCCTCACGCTGCAGGTGATAAAAAGGACGGCGTCCGCCGCGGTCTCGTCGTCAACAACGACGAAACCCTGGCGCGTAAGGTTGCCGGAAAGTATCTGGCTGTCCAGGATGTTCATCTGGCAGCCGTAGGTCAGAAGGCAAACATAGATCGGAGCTTTCAAAGGCGCGGAAAAATCAGCCATAGACCCTCTCCGCCATTTCGCCCGCCCTGTACGAGCTTCTGACCAGCGGCCCGCAGGCCGCGCCGACAAATCCCAGATCCAGAGCGTACGCTTTTATCTCAGAAAATTCCGCTTCGCTGTAATATTTCTCCACGGGATGGCACTTCTCATCCGGCGCCAGATACTGCCCCACCGTTATTAGGGAGCAGCCCGCCGCCTTAAGATCCCTTATCGCCCCGCGTATTTCCTCCATGGTTTCGCCGCAGCCCACCATTATCCCGCTCTTAACAGGAATGTCCGGGAACATCCTGTAAGCGTAATTCAAGACCGCCAGGGAGCGCAGGTAGGTCGCCTTGGTCCGCAAGACAGGCGTCAGCCTCTCCACCGTTTCCAGATTGTGGTTGAAGACCGCGGGACGGGCCTCAAGGACCTTTTCCAGAGCCGCGCTGTTTCCCGCGAAATCGGAAGTCAATATCTCCACCTTCGTCTCGGGAGAGACGGCCCTCACGGCCTCTATGGTCTTTACGAAATGCTCCGCCCCGCCGTCCGGCAGATCGTCCCTGGTCACGCAGGTGATCACGGCGTATTTCAAGCCAAGTTCTTTGATCGCCGATGCCAAACGCTCCGGCTCCCCGGGATCAGGGGGCGCCGGCCGCCCGGTCCTCACGTTGCAGAAACGGCAGTTCCTAGTGCAGACGTCCCCCAGGATCATGAAAGTAGCCGTATGCCGCTGGAAGCACTCCCAGATATTCGGGCAGGCCGCTTCCTTGCAAACGGTGTTGAGCCCCATCTTTTCAATGAGGTTCCTCATCTTCTCCCGCTCCGCCCTGGTGGGGACTTTGATCCTGGGCTTGGCAATGGTTTCTATGTCCTTGTTTCCAATTTCCGGCATAATAAAGTTCAGTGTAAATATTTAGACATTATTTTTTATTATACCATACCGGCGCTTATTCCTCCCACTCCCCAAGCCAAGCCAAAATTTCAGATCTCAGCCCGCGCCTTCTTTAGTTTTATGTGCTTGCTTTAGAACCAATTAAAAAGCGCACGGAGCACCGTGCGCTTTAAGATCTGTTGATAAAGATTTTATGAATCAGCTCAAGAGAGAATAATACCCGCCGTTTTTAGGCGCGCCGCGAAATTCTATTTTCCCGGATTCTTTCAGAGCCTTAAGATGCCTGGAAACAGTTGGAATGCTCTTCCCCACAAACGCGGCTAATTCCCTGGTCTTTGAGCCAGGATTTTTTTCGATTGCGGAAAGGATCTCCGCAGCGACCGCGCTAACATTTACTCTATCATTTACTCTATCATTTTTTCCTGATTTTACTCTATCATCCTGCAAATTTACGGACTGTCCCATCAAGCGCAGAAGCTCTTTTTGAGTCTCGCAGACCCGGTCCCGAACGAAAAGCACAAACGGAGAAGGATCAGCTTCGGCTTTTTTGAGAGTCATGATGTATTCGTGCCGACAGACAGGCGGGATTATCGCAAGCGTCCAGCCGGCTCTGAGCAGCATGAGGTTCATCAGAAGCCGCGCCACGCGGCCATTGCCATCCACGAAAGGATGGATATAGACAAACTTCTGGTGCGCAAGCGCAGCGAACTCGATTGGATGAAGTTTCCCTTCGTTCCTTTCCATCCATTTTAAAAATCCCGCCATTAGTCCGGGAACCTTATCCGGATTCGGCAAAGTCCTGCGAGAGCCGGAAATGAAAACTCTAACAGAGCGCCACTTCCCTGCGTTGGACTTATCGATTTGGGAATAGAAAAGCTTATGGATCTTTAGAACGTCAGATTCCAAAACGTGACGTTTTTTCAAAAGCTCATAAATGAAATCATAAGCCTTGGCATGACCGGTCGCTTCATACACGTCGCGAAGCGGCTTCCCGCTGATGATCAGTCCGTCCTCTATGACAACTTTTGTTTCGCTTTCAGTAAGCGAGTTCCCCTCCAGGGCGTTGCTCGTATAAGTCAATCCTACGCGATAATATTCGCGCAGTGATCTCAACGTTTCTTTCGGAAGCGGCCGCAAGGCCGCTATCCTCTCTGCATACTGATCGCATTTGCTAAATTCGCTCCGCCTCACATTGGCTCCGGATCACTTCAGCTCGAAGACTTTGTAGGTGTACTCGAAGGTCGCTTCGCCCTTGGCGGGAATTTCGATCTCCCAGACTCTTTCCCTTTCGGCATTCATTTCGCCCTCGTTATCTTTTGAGCTGATGAGCTTTTCTTCCGGAATAGCGAATTTCTCGAAGTCGCCGCAAACGTTCAGGAAGACTTTCACCTTGGCGTCGCTGCCGCGGTAGTTGTTTATAGTCAGCTTGCCGTTGATCTTTTTCTCGTTGCCTTCCACATTCTCGCCGTTGACTTTTTTGCGGCGCTTGACGACCTTGGCTTTCTTATCGACAGTTTCTTCGACCTTGGCGGTTAGGCTAAGCGCCTTGGTCAGGTTCATGTTGACCTTCTGCCCGGGGTTCACCCACTTGCGCATGCTCTGGCTGTAGATGTGGCCGCCTTCGGTAACTTCCATGGCGCCGGCGGTCATCGGGAAAGCGAAAGGATTCTTGAAACTTAAAATATCCCACAAGGTCTCCACGCCGCTCTCCTCGAACTGGGGAACGAGCCTGCCGTTGTTGTAGCGTCTGGATTCGATCTTCCATTCCGCTTTCCGCTCGATCTCGACTTCCGCCGTCCCAATCGGGATGTGCGTGGTGCTGTCCTTATCCATGGAGTGCTTGCCGACAGAAACGTAGCTGACGTCGGCGCCCTGTTCCTTCATGGTGGAAGCGAATCCTTCGCTCACCTGCATGGGCATATCCTCGACAACTTCCATGTCTTCTTCGTCCGCCACAGCCGCTTCGCGAGCCATCGCTCCTGCGGCAGGAGCGGGTTCTTTGCGTCTGCTTCCAAGATCACTATAATCAATGTGATTGCTCACATATGCGGCTCTGTAAGCTTTTTGCTTCATAGTCTTTCTAAAATCTTTCGCTCCGTCAACCTCGCCGCCATTGAGGCCGAGGAAAAATCCCTGGACGGAAACTCTCAGATCAAGCAGGGACGACGTGTCCTTGAATTCCACATTCGGCTGGCCCGAGACAAGCGTGATCTCGGCGTTCTCGACCTTTTCCAAGTGGTTCCTGACATCGGCCGCCATAGAAAGATAGGCTTTGCCTTCCCTGTCCAGTTCCAGCCTGTAGGAGGGCGCCCAGGCCATGCCGTCGGTGAGATATTCGAACTCGAAGGGCTTCGTCGCGCCCATGACCTGCCAGAGCTTCATCTTCAGGTACTGCGGACGTTCCTTCTCCTTGCCGGAGACCATCGTTATGCTGGCTGTAGGGATCTTGACGGCGGACTTGTTGGGAAGCCTTATCAAAAGGTCATTGCCAACATTGCCTTCTATGGTGCCGACAATGCTGTAAGTTTTGGCGCCGCGCGCTTCCTTTTGCTCGGGCAGGTAAAGGAACTGCTCAGCTCCTTCTTCGCTCCCGATCCACTTAAGGGCGCTGTCCAGGTCCGGCATGTCGGAAGTGAACCACACTCTGCCCTTTTCGCCTTTGAAGCGTTCAGCGTAAGGCAGAAAATCCAGCGACTCGTTCCTGTTGGTCTTGACGTTTTCAAGTTTTGCGGCAATGGAGATCTTCTCGTCGCCCATGATCCAGAAGGTGCCGTAGGCCGGGTTTATGTCGCCGGAAAAATACAAGGGTTTGTCGCCTTCCGGAGGCGTCACCTGCCTTCTCACGATGGTAAGACCGCTCTTGAAGAATTCAAGGGAAACTATGGGCGCCTTGACCAGCTCTTCCTGCTCGACGGCGAAAAGCTCCGCCCCCAAAAGAAGCGCCAAAAGCGGTAAGACAAAGAAAAATTTGCTTTGCATGATCTTTCTCCTAAAAATACTCGTTAATACCTGATGTAAGATGTGTAGGTATAATTGATCTCC
Organism: bacterium; assembly: GCA_017557885.1. Classification (GTDB taxonomy): domain Bacteria; phylum Auribacterota; class UBA3054; order UBA3054; family UBA3054; genus UBA3054. The sequence continues at coordinate 162,919 of JAFYXV010000008.1, forward strand.
ACCGTGGCGCCCGGCTCTATCTCCGTTTCCACAGTCTTGGAGCTTATGGGATTCACGCCGTAAGGAATGGAGACGGATTTCGTTTCCTTCTGCCCTTCAGACAGTTCGGCTTTCTCGAAGACGCCGCTGACTCTCAACACGATCTCAGCCGAGACTTTTTCCTTGCGGTGATTTTTAAGCGTGGCCTTGCCGTCCACCGTCACCTGACGGTAAGTGGAGTGGTCAAGCTGAAGCGTCTTGGGCGTTTCCTCTTCCCTTTCGCTCTCCTCTAATTTCGGCTCCAGGCTTAGGGCCTTTGTCAGCGTCGTCTTGCCTTCCTGACCGGGATTCAGCCAGTTTTGCGGCGTCTGGCAGTAGAAGGTCCCGTCCAGCAAAACTTCCATCGGCGCGGTGGTCATGGGGAAAGAGAAGGGGTTCTTGAAGACCAGGATGTCCCAGACCGTCTGGGTCGCGTTGGTATTAAGGTTGCGCATATAACCGTTTTGATCGATAGTGCGCATCGCGGAAACGTTCCAGGAGACCTTGCCGGCGTATTCCAGTTCCGCCGAGGCGATGTCCGTTCTCAGCGTCTCGCCTTTCTTCAAAGACTGCTTCCCAATCTTCTGGAAATGCATGTTGACCGCGCCTTTCTCCTCGACCTGGGCGACAGCGCCAAGCGTCGCGCTCTCCTCCATTCCGGCAGCCGAATCCATGTCGGCCTTGGCCATCATCATGGGAGCCTGCGAATAATAGTTATTGGAACGATAATCGCGGCGGACCGGAGCGTTGTAAACAGTTCCTCCGTCCAGAACGCCAAGAAAGCCGTTCAAGGAGATCCTAAGATTCAGAAGCGAATCCTTGCCTTCCATGTCGATCTTCGGGAAGCCGGAGACAAGCGACACTTCCGCCTCGCTGAAGTCTTCCATCTCGTTCTTGATGTCGGCGGCCATGGTAAGCTTCGCCTTGCCCTCGTTGAGCTCCATCCTGTAGTAGGGCGCCCAGGTCATGCCCTGGGTGGCGTACTCGATCTTGAAGGGCTTGTCGGCGCCCTCGACTTTCCAGAGGTTCCTGGTGACGGAAGTCTCGATCTTGTTCTCCCCTGCCGCGGAAACGGCCTTCAGATTGGCCGTGGGGATCCTGACGGAGCCGCCCACCGGGAACCTTACCACCACTCCGTCGAAAACGGGATTGGGCAGCATGATGCCGTTTTTGACGGCAGCGCTTGCTTTCGGCATCTTCTCCACCACGCCCTCCACCTTGTAAACCGTCTTGGTGGATTTTTCGTCCGTGACAGGCTGAACGGTGAGAACTCTTCCAGAAGCGCCTTCCTTTTGCAGGAAATCCAGCTCTTCCTTGAGACCGGTTAGCTCGGACACGAACCAGACGACTGCCTCGAAACCGCCGTGCCTTTCCGCAAAAGACCGGGTGTCCACTGAAGATGTGCTGTTACTTATGACCGTCTCCTGAAAGGCCGTCATCTTTAAAGACTTGTCGCTCAGCGTCCAGAAAGTTCCGTGATAAGGCTTGATGTCCCCGCTAAGATAGCACGGCCCCTCGCTGGGAGGCTCGACGCTCCTCTCCACCAAAACGGTCCCGTTCTTAAAAATGCTAAGTCCGGCAATAGGCGCTTTGGTGATCTCCGAAGCGTTTATCGCCTCGCCGAAAACAGCCGCTGACAAAAGCGACGCAGCAAGAAACAAAGAAAGATTTCTCATAAATGTCCTCATGTTGTTTTACTACATTCAATTTTAGCAAAAAAATGAGCAAAGCAGTAAAAAAGAAAGACACCGCGAAACGAGACCGCGGAGAACATTATTCATTCACATGAATCAAGACCGCTAAATCCCCTTATTGCCAACGCATTCTACCGCGCAGGCTACATCGAATCCTGGGGACGCGGCATCCAATTGATCAAAGACTCCTGCCGCAAACTAGGAACTCCCGAACCGGAATACACCGTAATCGGAGACGCTCTAAGAATAAAGTTCACAGCCTTGGAAAGCGCAAAAATAACAGAACAGCTTCAGCCCAATCAGCAAAACAAAACATCAGTTGAATCACTGGAGGATAAAATACTAAATGAATTAAGAATTAATGCTAGCTTTGATCAAAAAACAATTGCCGAAAAATTACAAATTCCCATTTCTTCGCTCCAAAGAGCATTCGATAAATTGAGAAAAGAAAAACGTATTATTCGCAGAGGAGGAAAACGCTATGGATATTGGGAAATAAAACAATGAAGTTTTGGTGATATTTTGGGAAAAATAATTAAAAACGACTTTTAACGACTTTTAACGACTTTTAACGACTTTTAACGACTTTTAACGACTTTTAACGACTTTTAACGACTTTTAACGACTTTTAACGACTTTTAACGACTTTTAACGACTTTTAACGACTTTTAACGAC
>JAFYXV010000009.1 GCA_017557885.1 bacterium
CTCCCTTCACATGACCATCCAGACCGCGGTCTTAATCGAGACCTTGAAAGCTTTGGGCGCCTCCGTCCGCTGGGCTTCCTGCAACATTTACTCCACCCAGGACCATGCCGCGGCGGCCATTGCCGGCGACGGTATCCCGGTCTTCGCCTGGAAGGGCGAAACTCTTGAGGACTACTGGGAATGCACCCTGCAGGCCCTTTCTTTCCCTGAAGGCGGACCGAACCTTATAGTGGACGACGGCGGCGACGCCACGCTGCTTATTCACCGCGGTTACGCGGCTGAAAACGACGCTTCCATTCTGGAAGAAGGCAACGACGTTTTTGAGATGTCCGTCATCAATTCCCTCCTGAAGCGCCAGCTGGAAAAAGACAATAAGTTCTGGCACAAGATGGTGCCGAATATTAAAGGCGTCTCCGAAGAGACCACCACCGGCGTGCACCGCCTCTACCAGATGGCGGAAGCCAAAAAGCTTCTCTTCCCCGCCATCAACGTCAACGACTCCGTGACGAAATCAAAGTTCGACAATCTTTACGGCTGCCGCGAATCCCTGACGGACGGCATCAAGCGCGCCACCGACATCATGCTGGCGGGCAAGATCGTCTGCGTCTGCGGCTACGGCGACGTGGGCAAAGGCTGCGCTCAGGCCATGCGCGGCCAGGGCGCCAGAGTGCTGGTGACAGAGATCGATCCCATCTGCGCCCTGCAGGCCGCCATGGAAGGCTACGAAGTGACGACCGTAGAGGACGCCCTCGACAAGGCTCAGATCTTCGTGACCGCCACCGGCAACTGCCACATCATCACCCTGGAGCACATGCAGAAGATGAAAGACCAGGCGATCGTCTGCAACATCGGCCACTTCGACAACGAGATCGAAATGGACAGACTGGAGAAATGTCCCGGCGTGAAAACCTACAACATCAAGCCCCAGGTGGACGGCTGGGTCTTCCCGGACGGACATACGATCTTTATCCTGGCCGGCGGACGCCTCGTCAACCTCGGCTGCGCCACCGGGCACCCCTCCTTCGTGATGTCCAACTCTTTCACCAACCAGTGCCTCGCCCAGCTTTCCCTCTGGCAGGAAGAGCACCAGCTCGGCGTCACCATGCTGCCGAAGAAGCTGGACGAGGAAGTCGCCAGGCTGCATCTCAAGAAGTTGGGCGTCAAGCTCACCAAGCTCACCAAAGAGCAGGCCGACTACATCGGCGTGCCCCAGGAAGGGCCGTTCAAAAGCGACTATTACCGTTATTGACCTCCGCTTACCGGCCCGCCCTAAATGCCCGCTTTTTCCCAATCATTCCTTGACAGAGTCAAAGCCGCCAATCCCATCAGCGATGTGATCGGCGAAAGGATCGCTCTGACCAAGAACGGCAAGAACTTCAAGGCCTGCTGCCCCTTCCACCATGAGAAGACGCCTTCCTTTTACGTCACGCCCGGCAAAGAGATCTTCAAATGCTTCGGCTGCGGAAAAGGCGGCAGCGTCTTCAATTTCCTGATGGAATACGAAGGGCTGAGCTTCCAGGAAGCCGTCATAAAACTTGCGGAAAGAGCCAACATCCCCTTGGAAGGCGGAGCCGGCCTCAGCGACGAGCAGAAGTCCTTCCTCTCCCAAAGGCAGATCAGGCAGAAACGGCTTATCCAGCTGAACCAGTCGGCCCTGAATTTCTTCCAGCGCCAGCTTTCCCTTGCGGCCGGGAAAGAGGCTCAGGCGTACCTGCAGGAACGCCGGGTCTCCCCTGAAGCGGTCAGGGCTTACCGTCTGGGTTTCGCCCCGGATTCCTGGGACGACCTTGTCGTTGAGCTGCGCGCCCAGGGCTTCAGGGACGAGGAGATGGTTGCCGCCGGCGTGGCGCTTCCCTCCCAGGAACAAAAGGGCTGTTACAATCGCTTCAGGAAGCGCGTCATGTTCCCCATCTGGGACCACGCCTCCAACCTGGTGGCTTTCGGCGGAAGATCGATAGACGGCTCAGAGCCGAAATATCTCAACACCACGGAAACCGAGGTCTATACGAAAAGCAAGGTGCTCTTCTCCCTCAATTTCGCCAAGAACGCCATCCCCCAGATGAACAAGACCGCCATTCTGTGCGAAGGATACCTGGACGTGGTGATGCTGGCGCAAAACGGCTTCGTCAACGCCCTGGCCTCCTGCGGCACCTCGCTTACCCAGGAGCAGGCCCATCTCATCAAGCGCTTCGCAAACACCTGCCTCATCGCCTACGACGGCGACCAGGCCGGGCAGAAAGCGGCCCTGAGAGCCATCCCTCTTCTGAGCGAAGCCGGGCTTCTCGTTTACGTCGTTCCCTTGAAGGAAAACGAGGACCCCGATTCCTTCTTGAAAAAATACGGGCGGGAGGAATTCCAGAAACTGATAGACCAAAAGCTCTCGGCCTTCGCCTTCGCCATGCGCAGCGGCGCCAAAGAAAAAGACATGTCCGAGCCCCAGGAGCGCTACGCTCTCTGCCACGAGATGTTCCCTTTCCTTTTGTCCGCCTCCAGCGAAGGTCTCCGGCAGGAGCTCATCCGGGAGCTCTCCTCTTTCTCCGGCGTGCCGGCCTCCTCCATCAGCATTGATTTTGAGAATTACCGAAGACAGCAGTCGCAGAAAAAGGAAAGGAAAAGCTCCGCGCCTGAAGCGAGTCCTGAGATCAGGGAGACGGCCTCCGAGGAAGGCTCCTCCGCCTCGACAGCCGAACGTCACCTGATTGCCATGCTGTTTTCGATCGAGGACGCCATGGACTACATCTTCGACAACCTCGAGCTGGAGGCGATCAAAAGTCCGCTGGCGGCCAAGCTGGCCTACAGCCTGAAGGAGGAGAAGAGGGACGGCCGCTGGCACGGGACCGACGATTTCCTGCGCCGCTGCGACGACGACTCCAGGGAATTCATAACCGGCGTGCTGACGGAGGTGCCTCTTCCGAAGGACGCCAAAAAAAGCTCGAAGAACGACCCCTTTTCCAGAGGATCCAAGGACGCCGCGCCTTATTGGAAAAATTTCTGCGACGACTGCATCAGGGTCATAAAGGCCGAGCATTACCAGGACGTCATGACAAACCTGGACAAACAGATGAAAATGACAAGCGATCCGGAAACTTTGAAAAAACTTCTGGAGACCCATAAGATCTACAGCCAGAAAAAACGCGAAGTCAACCGCATAAGAACTTTTGATTCCATGGCCAAAGAAGCGGCCGAAGAAAAGGAAGAAGATGATGAGTAAAACGATCAAAGTTGCTTTTTTGTTAGCCGCCCTGGCGGCATTGTATCTTTTGGTCCCCAAGGCCGAAGCGGAAAACCAGATCCCCCAGATCGACCAGCTGGAGGGCGAGCACATCTCCTCATTGATGATCTTCACCATGCAGCAGCACTTGAAGAAGCACCGCCCCTCCCCGGAGATCAACATCAACACGCTTTCCAATTTCGTAAGCGTTCTGGATCCCTCCAGAGTCTTTCTTTTGTCCAACCAGGTGGCCGCGCTGCACGGGCAAAGGCTTAGAATGCTCAATTCCTTCCGGGACAACCGCTGGGAATTCGTCACCAACTTCTACCAGAGCGTTTTCATGCCCGGTTTGAAGAGCTCCTATGAGCACGCCGTCAAAGTCCTTTCCAACACCAATTACGTCCCCGACACTTCCCTCAAGATCCCGGTGGAATACAAGGATCTGCCCTACCCTGCGACGCTGGAGGAGAGGAACCGCAATCTGGAGAGCAGCCTCGCCTACCAAGTGGCCTTTCTGGAAAGCATGGGTGAGCCCCGCAGCAACGCCTGCCAGAAAGTTATCAAGCGCCGGGAAAGGGTTCTGAAATATTTCAACAACATGGATTACCACGAGCAGTTCGGCCTCTTTTTGAACGCCTTCTGCGCCGCGTTGGATCCCCACTCCTCCTATTTCCCGCCCGACGACATGGAGGACTTCAACATCAGCATGTCGCTTTCCCTGGAGGGCATCGGCGCCACATTGAGAAGCGACGACGGCTACACCATCATCTCCGAGCTCACCCCCGGCAGCCCCGCGGACAAAAGCGGGAAACTGAAACCCGGCGACAAGATCATCGCCATCGCCCAGGGTGAGAAGAGCGAATTCCAGGACGTGGTTGACATGGAGCTCCGGGACGTGGTCAAACAGATCCGCGGGCCGAAAGGCACCACCGTAGTCCTAAGGATCCTCAGGAAGACCAAGAAGGGCATCAAGCGCTTCGACCTTCCTCTGGTCAGGGACAAAGTCAAACTGGAAGACCAGGGCCCCAGGATGCAGATCGTGGAAGTCTGCCGCACCAACGGATTGAACCAGGCGAAAGTCGCCCGTGTCGCCGTCATCGACCTGCCCTCCTTTTATCTTGACGCGGACAGCCGCACCTTCACGGGAGATTTCGACCACTCGGCGGTCTCGGACGTCAGAAAGCTTCTGAACTCCTGCTCCACCCAGTCCGTGGACGGCGTTATCCTGGACCTCCAGAGAAACGGCGGCGGCATCCTGGACGAAGCGGTCAACATGGCCGGACTTTTCCTGAAAAGAGCCAACGTGGTCCTGACCACCGACTCCCGCAACGCCATCTCGATCCTCAATGACAAGAACTCCGGCATAAGCTATTCCGGCCCCTTGATGATAACAACCTCCAGTCTGACCGCCAGCGCCGCCGAGATCGTCACCGGCGCCCTGAAAGCCTACAGGCGCTGCCTGGTGGTGGGACAGAGCCAAAGCTACGGCAAAGGCACGGTCCAGCAGATCATCGCCCTGACCGGCAGGCTCGGCGCCCTGAAGATAACCAAGGGCCTTTACTATATCGCCGACGGCGTTTCCCCGCAGTTTGACGGCGTCAAATCCGACATCGTCGTCCCCAGCAATCTGGACGCCGTCATGTACGGCGAGCGCTATATGCCCTGCGCCCTGGAGGCCCCGAAGATCGACTCCCATCTCTCTTTGGAATCCACCACCGGCCGCGGCGTCTGGACGCCCGTGAGCGACGAGCTCATTTCCAGGCTGAAAAAATCCTCCTCCGAAAGAGTGGAAAAAAGCGAAGCCTTCTCCGAGATCAAAAAATTCGTGGAGAAGACCGCCAAGGAAAGAGAGCAGGTCTATATCCCCATCAGCGAATTCCTGGAAGACAAGGACAAAGCCTCCGAAGACGGCGAGGATGACGAAGAAGAGATCGTCTCCTCCGAAGAGGACGACGACGAACCGGAAGTTCCTCAGGACGACGCGGCCTCCCAGGCCATGAGCAAGACCGAAAAAGAGATCGCCAAGCTGACCAAGAAACAGCATTCAGTCACCAACAACGTCCTTATCCAGGAATCGCTGCAGATAATGGGCGACTGGCTCCTGCCTGACACCGTGAAATAAAAAAAGAAATGCTAAGCCACACTTTCTGCTATATTCCCCGGAAGGGAAAATCCTTCGACCGTTTCAAGTCCGCCCTGGGCTTGTCCACCTGGCGCTCCGTCCTGGAGTGGGAGCCGGATGAGAAGGATCAAAAAAAAGCCTCCCTTCTGAAAGCCGCGGCGGAGGAAGCCTGCGAACACTGCTCCTCCCGCGACCTGGACTATTTCGCGAAAGGGCTCCCCTCCTCCGAGACCTGGCTTCTCTTCCCCTATTTCAGGGACAGCGTCTGCTATCTTGACATCGAGACCACCGGTCTTGGCAAAGGCTTGGACTACACCACCGTGGCCACCGTTTACGACGGCTCTGACGTCAAGGTCTTCACTCACGGGTTAAACATGCGGGAGCTTCCGGAAGTTTTGGAAAGCTACAAGATCTGCGTGACCTTCAACGGAAAATGCTTCGACCTCCCCTTCTTGAGAAGCGAATTTCAAAGAGAGTTTCCCCTTTACCATATCGACCTCAGGTATGTGTTCGCAAGCCTGGGCCTCAAGGGCGGGCTAAAAAAACTGGAGAAGGAATTCGGCATAGGAAGAGGAGAATGGACCGACTTGAACGGCTACGCCGCGGTGCTTCTCTGGCAGTGGCACCAGCAGGGCCTCAAAGGCGCCCTGGAGACTCTGACCGCCTACAACATATTGGACACCGTGGATCTGGAAAAGCTCATGGTCATCGCCTATAACCTGAAGGTGGCCGCCGCCGGGGCGGAGGACGTTCCCGCGCTTCCCCTTCCGGAAGATTTCCCCATTCCCTTCAAGCCGGACAACGCCGTCATAAAAAAAGCGCTGCGGGCTTCCACGAGAGAGTTTTATTAAAAATGGACATTCCCCGACTTCTGATAGCTGATCCCGCGGGCGAGATCATCGACTGCCCGGAATTCGCCTGGCTCGGCACAGCCGGGCCGGAAAGCGCTCTTCCGGAAAGCTGGATCGAGCTTCCGGAGGGCAGCGAGCTCTTCACTTTGCCGGGAAGACTTCCCCTGGGCTGGGATGAGGAAAACGGCTGCACGGCCGTCGTGGAGAATTATTACGACTTTCCCGCCCAGGCGGTGGCGGCCTTCATAGCCCCGGGCTACACTTCGCTGATGCGCCCCGCCTTCGAGCGGCTCCCCGAGGCGCCCATACTGCCGCTTTATTGCTACACCGCCGTAGGCTTCCACGAAGGGCGCTTCGTGGTGCCCGCCGTCAGGATAGACAAAGACAAGCGGCAGGACTGCCGGACCTTCAACGAGACAAAAGTCCGCCAGGGCGCCGCCAGGATCAAAAAAATCTACAAAAACAACAGGCTGGCCATCCATCTCATGGACAACTGCTGCCTCACCTACCGCTGTCCGGCGGCCCGCAACTACGCCCTGGGGCGCTGGGAAATGCCCCTGCCCACCAGCAGGGCCTGCAACAGCCACTGCCTGGGCTGCATTTCCTTCCAGCCGGGAGACCATGTCTGCGCCTCCCAGAACCGCATCGCCTTCACCCCCACGGCGGAGGAGATCGCGCAGCTGGTCATCGACCATTTCGCCTCCGCGGAAAAACCCATAGCCAGTTTTGGGCAGGGCTGCGAAGGCGAACCGCTGACGGAAGCAAATATCATTTCCGAGAGCATCAAAATGATCAGGGAGAAGACGCCCTACGGCACCATCAACCTCAACACCAACGGCGGACTGACCGGCGCTTTGGAAAAAGTGATAGAAGCCGGACTTGACAGCGTCAGGATCTCCCTGAACTCCGCCAGGCCGCAGTATTACGAGGCCTACTGCCATCCCGCCTTCTCCTTTGAGGACGTTGTCGCTTCCATCAGGCTGGCCCGCTCCAACGGCGTCTTCGTCTCCTTGAATTATTTCGTCTTCCCGGGCTTCACGGATCAAGTGGAGGAATATGAGGCGCTGAAAAAGATCCTGGAGGACCCCGGGGTGGATCTCATCCAGTGGCGCAATCTCAACATAGACCCCGACTGGTACATTGAAAACATCGGCATCAAGACAAGCGAACCTTCCCTGGGAGTCTTGAACCTTATGGATCAAATAAGGCATGATTTCCCCGAGGTCCGCTTCGGCTATTACAATCCTTTTTTGGGCCAGGAGGACCCCAACCGCCCCAAGCCAAAAAACAAAACAAAATGAAAGAAAAAGCATTCAGGAAAACTCTGCCCGCAGCCAAATTTGGCGACTGGGAATTCTCGGGTGAAAACGCCTACGACTACCTTTACGACCTTTCCGAGACGATAGGATCCCGGCTCGGCGGTACAAAAGGAGAATACGAGGCCGCCCTTTACATAATGAAGAAATTCCGTTCCTTCGGCATGAGGACCTTTTTGCAGAAATTTCCCATCTGGGCCTACGACAACCACGAAGGCAAAGCGGAAGCCAGGATCGGCAAAGGAAATTGGAAAAACGTCCCCTGCGAAATCCACATGCCCTGCTCCTCCACTCCCAAGAGCGGAATAACGGGGAAAGTTTTCTTCGCCGTCCAGGGATATCAGGAGGCGATAACGCCGGAAGTCAAAGGAAGAATCGTCATGGTCTCGCAGGGCATTCCCAAAGAGGAAAGGGAGCACTTCCTGAGTTACAAGCCCAAGGCTTTGGTTTACGTTGACGGCCGCTATGAAACGCACCTGCACCGCCAGCTTTCCGGCCACGATTACTTCGCCAGCTGGGGCAGCCTGCCCACCGTCACCATCCCCTACCTCGACGCCCTTCCTCTCATTGAGGCGAAAGAGGAGTGCGAGATGAAGATCACGATAGCGAACGAGGAAAAATACGTCTGGGGCCACAACGTCATCGGCGAGATCAAGGGAACGGACTTCCCGGAGGAAATAATAGTGATCTGCGGCCACTACGACACGCACTGGCAGTGTCCCGGCGCCACCGACAACGGCGGCGGCACGGTCATAGCGATGGAGCTGGCCAGGATACTCGCAAACAAGAAGCCCAGAAGGACTCTGAGGTTCGTGCTCTTTTCCGGCGAGGAGTCGGGGCTGCACGGATCCATCGCCTACGCCCACGAACTAATGGAGAGCGACAAAAAGGAAAGGGCCAGGAAATCTTTCGATCCCGTGAGCGGACGAACGCTTCTGGAAAGGCACCGCCTCGGATTGAACATCGACGTCATGGGCGCTCTTCTGGCCAACGACGTCATCCTCTTTTCCGGGCCGGAAGACCTTGGCGCTTCCATGCGGCTTCTGTTCTTTGAAAAGAAGCGGAACTGCCGCTGCTCCAGGGCTCCCATGAGTTCCGACGGGACGCCCCTGGCGGCCGTCGGCATCCCGGTCGTCCAATACGGACGCTACGGAGCCGGCACCAGTTTCGGCCACACCGGCGACGACAGCATAAAGTATCTCTCGGCAGAAGCTCTCTTCCTTTCCGGCGACATCTGCCTCACCTGGCTCAGGCGCTACGTAGTAGACACGCCCACTCTCCCCTTCAAACGGGAAGTCTCCCCCGAAGACATCAAGAAATGCGAGGATTACTTCCAGGGACGCCGCGGCCGCGACCCCAGGTTCGAGACGAAAAGGCTCTTCCCGAAAGGCGATCCGAAGATCAAAGATCCCGCGAAAAAAACCTTGGAATAATTTTAACCTTAAACCATAAGACTAACGATGAAGTCGATAACTATTGACGCGCTTTACAAGGAGAAACTCTTTTCTTCCAAAGGCATTCCGCAGTTTCATTTCATGAATTCCGGCCACACTTATTCGCGCCTGGAGGATTCTAAGCGCGTGACCGTTTACGACCTGAAGAGCGGCAAACTTTTGAAGACGCTTTTCGACATCGAGAAATACAAAGAGATCGGCGCCGAGAAACTGCACAGCTACGCCTTCAGCAAAGACGAGAAAAAGCTTCTCCTGGCCGTGAATTTTGAAAAGATCTACCGCCGCACCTTCTACGCCTCCTACTTCGTTTATGACATTGAAAAGAAGACCGTGACCGCTGTTTCCATGAAGAAGCGCCAGAAGCTGGCCGCCTTCTCCCCCGACGGAAAAAAAGTCGCCTTCGTGCATGAAAACGATCTCTACGTCAAAGACCTCACCAGCGGCAAAGAGATACGCCTGACCAAGGACGGCAAAGCGACGAAAATAATCAACGGCGCCCCCGACTGGGTCTATGAGGAAGAGTGGTACATGACTTACGGCTACCAGTGGTCGCCGGACAGCCAAAGCCTAGCTTACCTCCGCTTCGACGAGAGCAAGGTGAAAGAATACCGAATCGACTTCTACCACGGCACCGACTATCCGAAACCCTTCGTTTATAAATACCCCAGAGCCGGCGAAGCCAACGCATCTGTCACCTGCCACGTTTTCAACCTGAAGACCAACAAAACTGTAAAGCTCGAGACCGGCGACGACGACATCTACATCCCGACCATCCAGTGGGAGCCCAAGGGACAATATCTGTATCTTCTGATCGTCAACAGGCTTCAGAACCACTTCCAGTGGCTGCGCTGCAAATGCCCTCAGACGAAACTGGAGTGCGTTTACGAAGAGGCCAACGAGCGCTACTGCGACATCGATCAACAGCTCTACTTTCTAAAGCAGAGCCAGGAATTTCTTCTGAGGACTTCCAGGAGCGGACGCTGGCACGTCATCCTTTGCAAGAACGACGGAACCTATGTCCGCCACCTGACCAACGGCGAATGGGATGTCGCAGCCATCAAGGCTATTGACGAGAAGAAAAAGCTCGTCTATCTTGAGACCACCAAAACGAACCATCTGCAGCGCCAACTATTCAAAGTCGGGTTTGACGGCGAAAAGCTCACGCGCATAACGGTCGGCCCCGGCACCCACAGCGTAACTTTCAATTCCGACGCCTCGCAGTTCATCGACTGCCACTCCACCAACCAGGCGCCTCCCGTTTACGCGCTCTACACCGCAGAGGGAAGGAAGCTGCGCGTCCTGGAAGACAACGCCAAATTGAAAAAACTCCTGAAAGACTATCCCGTCACGAAAAAGGAGATGTTCCATTTTGTGACGCCGGAAAAAACCAAAATCTACGGCTGGATCGTTAAGCCCGTGAAGTTCGATCCCAAAAAGCGCTATCCCCTCTTCATGACTTTCTACAACGGCCCGCACTCCCAGGCCGCCACGGAAGGCTGGCAGTTCGGCTGGGAACGCTACCTGGCGGAAAGAGGCTTCATCGTGGCCTGCGTGGACGGACGCGGCACCGGCTGGCGAGGCGAAGAGTTTTTGAAATGCACCTACAAGCAGCTTGGTCGCTACGAAGTAGAAGACCAGATCTACGCCGCCAAGTTCCTGGGCTCTTTGCCCTACGTTGACGAGAAGAGGATCGGCGTCTTCGGCTGGAGCTACGGCGGCTTCATGGCCAGCAGCCTCATGGTGCGAGGCGGCGATGTCTTCAAGCTCGGCGTGGCCGTGGCCTCGGTAACCGACTGGCGTTTCTACGACACCGTCTATACGGAAAAGTTCATGTCCACGCCGCAGCTTAACCCAGACTACGGCAAATGGTCCCCCGTAAATTTCGCGGAAGGGCTTACCGGCAAGCTTCTCCTCATACACGGCATCGCGGACGACAACGTCCACTTCCAGAACTCCCTCCTGCTTGAGGAAGCGCTCATAAAGGCCGGGAAGAAATTTGAGATGCACTACGTCCCCAACAAGGACCACGGCATCGGCGGCCCCCATACTACTCCCCATCTCTTCAACCGCATATTGAGTTTCATAACAGACAATCTCTAAGGATAAAAACATGATCAGCATTCTGCCTTATCTGACCAAAGAACGCGTCATCGACCTGAAAAGCCAGAACAAAATGGAAGTCTTAAGGGAAATGGCGCAGATAGCCGTCAACGAAAACATCAAAGAAGACGTGGAAACGCTCTACGACGAGCTCCTGGACAGAGAGCGCCTTATGAGCACCGGCATCGGCATCGGCGTCGCCGTCCCCCACACTCGCTGTCCCGAGACCGAGACCTTTACCATCGCCATAGGCCGCTCCCTTGAAGGCGTCCGCTACGACTCCGTGGACGGCAAGCCCGTCAACCTGGTCATCCTCATCATCGCCCCCGGCAACGACCGACGGGAATATCTCCAACTTCTGGCGAAAGTCGTCATGCGTCTCAAGGACCGCGAGTTCTTCCAAAAGCTCATGGACGCCCCCACCCCCGGCGACATTTACGACATCATTGCCGCGGACGCCGCTGAATAATGTTTGACAATTTTCAAAACTTCCTCGGCAGCCCCCTCCTGACGCTTGGCATCGCCATGCTGATGGGCTTCTTCGTGGGCCGCCTGGCGGAGATGATCAAACTCCCGAGAGTGACCGGCTACGTCATAGCCGGCGTCATCTTGGGGCACACGATCTATTCCGGAAGTTTTGACTTATTGCGTTTCGACATCACCAACGACTTCGCCCTGGGCTTCGTGGCCTTCACCATCGGCGCCGAACTGGAAATGGAACGGCTCAAGAAGGTCGGCCTGTGCGTGGCGACCATCGTCATCTTTGAAACGCTGGTCTCCTTCATTCTGGTCTCTTTTTGCACCTTCCTGCTGACCAAAGACCTGCCGCTTTCCGTTCTTCTGGGATCATTGGCTTCCGCCACCGCGCCCGCCGCCACGGTCATGACTCTAAGGCAGATGAAAGCCAAGGGCCCGGTGACCACCACCCTCTTGGCGGTCGTAGGACTTGACGACGCCCTGGCATTAATCGTTTACGCCTTCGCTGCGGCCTTTTTAAAGGGGTCTCTCCACTCGGGCGGTATCTCTATCGTCCAGGCCTTCATCCTGCCGCTATTGCGCATTCTGGGCGCTCTGGGGCTGGGCGCGCTGCTCGGCCTGGCCATGCTGCCAATTCTTAAAAGCATCACCATGCAGGCCGAGATGCTGCTTTTCGTCTGCGCCTCCATCATTTTCTGCGACGGACTGGCCAACCGCTTCGGTTTTTCTGAGCTTCTTTGCAACATGGCCTTCGGATTTACCGTGGCCAATGTCGGGCGCTTCTCCACGATAAGGCTCCTTACCGCCATCGACCAGCTTACACCCCCCATCTACGCAGCCTTCTTCGTATTGGCCGGCGCCCAGCTCCGTCTCAACGTCTGCTGCAACGCCTTCATGCTCTCCCTGGCCGCCATCTACACCGCAAGCCGCGTGGCCGGCAAAGTGGGCGGCGCCTATCTGGGCAGCGTGATCGGCAAGGCCAGCGACACCATAAGGAAAAACATCGGCTTCGGCCTGGTCTCCCAGGTCGGTATCGCCATCGCCCTGGCCGTCATCATCAGAAGGGAGTTCCGTCCCTTGAACATATACTTCGGCAATTATGAAATGAGCCAGATGATCATCAATCTGCTTCTTTTCACCACTATCTTTACAGAAATAATCGGCCCCGCCCTGACGCGCTACGGCATAAGGCGCGCCGGAGAGGACCACAGCCAAGCGTAACAGCTTAAAAATACAACTCAGCAATATGGAAAATACAATGACTACTGCCGAGCGCGTTAAGCAAATCATAGTGGAACATTTAGGCGTTGACCCTTTCAAAGTGACAGAAAACGCAAGTTTCTATGATGATCTGGGAGCGGACAGCCTGGACCAGGTGGAACTGGTAATGGCAATGGAAGAGGAATTCGGCTGCTCCGTTTCCGATTCGACGGTCTCAAAGGTCAAGACTGTCCAAGACGCCATTGATCTCATAGAAAAATTACAAGGCTAATTAAAATCAGGTTTAATCATATGCAGCTTCTCGTAATCAAACTCGCCAAAGAAGAACTTCTCGAAGACATTCTGACCGCCCTCACCGCTTCCGGTCTCGACACCGCCTGCATAGTGGATTCCAGCTCCATCCAAAAATTTATGGGACAAAGGATCCCGATCTTCGCAGGCCTGAGAACGGAAATGGACCACTACTCCTACTGCAAGGTCATAGTCGCCAGGATCCTCTACCCGGAGAATCTGGAGGAATTCCGCCGCCTCTTAAAGCGCGCTAGCATAGACTTCTCAGACCTTGAGAACGGCACCGCTCTCATACTTCCCTGCGAAGAGCTTTAAGGTTAAACATTCGGCATAAGGCCAAGCGATTTTAGTTATTACCCTTCCTAAAAAACATAATGAGATATTTGCTCTCCATTCTGGCGATTGTTTTTACCCTTAGCGCTCTCGGCACTGAAACGCACAAAGTGTACGTTCATTACGGCGCCGATGATGCCAACACGACCAATATGATGCTTCAGGTCGCGGATGGGAACAATTTCATTTTCAAGGGCGTTCTGCCTGAGGGCTACGAGCTGTCCGGCTTCGATTATGCCGGCATTCCGAAGCAGGTAAGCAATCACAAAAGCAGAATGCTGTTTGTAGGAATTAACAACTATCTCCCCTCCCGCGGACTGAATTCCCTCTCTTCCTGCATAAACGACGCCGAAACGATGGCCAACCTTATGGTTGAAGGCGGATATTTCAGCGGAGATTGCGGAGCACTTTTGGAAGACGCTGACGCCCTGACAAGCGTTATCAGGAACCAAGTCAGAGCCGCCGCCAATCAGCTTTCCTCCGGCGACCTCTTCGTCTATTACCAGTCGAGCCACGGCGGAAATTCCCCCTACTCTCTGACCACCTACGATTCCCGCTACACCGCCTCCGATCTGGCCAGCGACCTTTCCTATTTTCAAGCCGGCGTCAAGGTCGTCATAATCCTGGACGCCTGCTATTCCGGAGCCATGATCCCCAGCGGCGCCATGGCACAGGCCGTAATGACTGAACTGGCTGAAATCAGGGCTAATCAGTTATCCATATCAACAGCGCAGGCAGAAGCGGACATGAAGAACGACATGACTTTCCTTACCGCCTCCCGCGGAGACGAGGAATCCTACGGCGGCAAAGCCCTTAGCGTCTTCACCAGCGGACTCTTTTTCGGCTGCGACGCGATGAGCGACCTGAACGGCGACGGTATGGTCTCCTTCGCGGAACTCTACCTCAGAGGCTTGGCGTTCCTGGATCACAACAATATAACGCGCCAGCATCCCTACATCAGCAACCCGAATCTCGCCAACAACATCCAGGCCTTCCCCATTCCGCAGAAAAGCTGTTTTGGGAGATTAATAGAGCAAGACGGATTCTGTTATTTCATAATCCCCTGCGTCAAGCAGGAACTCTATATTGATATTAAAACGAGCATGGCGCAGCAGTCACTTCTCTCCGTCCCCAAATTCAGTCTGAAGACCAATCTGAAGAAAGCCGCTGACATGGAAGGCCCACTTCCCAACGCTTTGGACATAACGCTTACCTTAACCGAACCCAAATTAAAAGGCGCAAAGCAAGCCTTCACCCCTGTCGTCGGCGACTCCGCCGTAATTTTAAACGGCGCCATTATTCCCCTAAGTCAAAGCGGGCAGGTCATCAAGTCAAACAAAAAAAGGACAAGCGCATCCGTTTCACTTCTGAATTACTACTTCGAGCCCGTTGGCAAATTCCAGTTCAAATTCGACCAGAAAAAAAACAAATACACCTGCAAGATCAAGTACAGCGACGAATGCTACCTGCACACCATATTCAGCATGGATAGCGGATCCCAAAATGTCAGCGTCGTCCTGAGGGACGCCTCCACCGCGAGCTCAATTATGACCGCCGATACGGTCTATAAAGAAGGCAAAAGCTTCACCGCCAAGCTCGCCAAAGGCAAGAAATAAAAAAGCAAAACTTATTTTTTCAGGACATCCCAGTTCTGAACGACATTGGTGTTTACATTATCTTCTTTAATGTATTTAATGTAAACGATGCGTCCATTAGCTAAAAGGACCGTAACGCCTTGTTTGTTTATACAATTAGGATTAGAATCAACAAGGCTTTCAGAAGATATCATTGCAAAAATATCTGCCATAACCATATCATGGTAATGCTCACCCAGCAAAGGATCGTCGCTGTCCGGGCGGGCCTTGGGATTGTAATACCAGCCAATATGGTCAGGGTCGAAGTCATCGATAGTCAGTTCGCTTGAAAACTCTTTGTATTTTCTCCCCGTGGGCTGAAGCAAAGCTTTTAACCTTTTGGGGCTCGCTTTCCCATTTTCAAACAAAGGATAAAGATCCTTCACGCCGTAGTTGTCGGGATCTATCACTGGATATGCGCCGTATTCCTTCCGATAGTCGTCCAAATAGCGGTACATGCTCCTCAGCATAGCGCGGCTTTTGATCTTGCCGAATTCCTCTTTGACGATATCATGCATCAATAAGCTCAAAGGAAGCAAAAGGAGTAGCAAAGGCGGCAGGAAGGAACAGACCAGCGCCGCGATAAAACAGCCCCTGGCGGAAGATCTTTCGTTAGTTGCGCCGGGAACCGCGGCAAGGCTGAAAAAGAAGATCAGGTTCGCCAGCGGGATCAGAACGATCAGATACCACCATCCAGAGCGTCCAAGATCGTGCAGTCTCCTGACTCCTACAGCAGCCATAGGTATAAGAGTTCCAAGCCAGAAAAGAATAAGCAGCGCATATGTTATCTCGTCTTCTATATCAAAGCGACTCTCCAGATACGCTTTGCAAAATCCTAATATTACAAACAAAGCCAAACGAAAAAGTAAAAAAAACAAAAACTCTTTCCTGGCGGATTTCCCATGGAAATTAAAGTAATTTATAAAGCAGTTTTTTATTTCCTTCATAGCAATATTTCCAGTTCAAAGAAAAGCAGAAGTTTTCTTTTTATTATATGAAAAAGCAGACAGCTTTTAAAGCGTGCTAACAAAATCTCAACACCGCAATCAACACCGAACCATCACCGACATTTACTCCGACATTTACTCCGACATTTACTCCGACATTTACTCCGACATTTACTCCGACATTTACTCCGACATTTACTCCGACATTTACTCCGACATTTACTCCGACATTTACTCCGACATTTACTCCGATGTTTAATCCGATGTTACCGATGTTACCGATGTTACCGATTTTTATATTATCAAGGATTCAATTTACTTTTTATTATTTCCCAAGATCCACCACGAGGCGAGCCAATCCTTTTTAGTTTTCTGTTCTTAATTAACTTTCTAATATGTCTTTCTATTGTACTTTTTGATACAGATAAAGCTTTAGATATTTTATAAGAAGAGATTTTATTATCAACCGAAATCAATTTTAATATTATTGATTTTATATTTGATTTATTTATTATTTCCGGAATAATATCACCGTCATTTTTCAAATTATCACCGTCATTATTTAAATTATCACTATCATTTTTCATATTATTACCATCATTTTTGTATTCCGATAAACTGACGATAGTGTTTTTATCAGCTTCATATGAAAATGACTTGCGATAGAGGTTGATTATGAAGGTCTGTGGCATTTCTATGAATTCCGGTTCAGGCAAACCTTTTTTCTTTTGGCAGCGACAATAGTTCAATGATTTTTTCGATCTTCATCTTAAACCTCCATTGCGTATGGTTCCGGATTTTTCTTTTGAAGATACGATATCTCAAGAAATAACGCAATGATTTAGAAAGATGCTATTAAATGTTGTAGCGCAATGTAACAAAATGAAGACATTCGTTATGAAGATAAAAAAAGCAGTTTATGCACATCATGCATAAACTGCAAAAAAACATACTCGCTTTCAGTCAGTGCGGCTGGCTTACGCCTTCGCCGCGCCACGGCTGAAAGCGAGAATTAAGTTATTGAACTAGGGCTATACGAAAGCCGAAGCGGTTGCCGCGGACATCGGAGGGGCAGTGGAGGTAGCGGTGAGCGGAGCGGCAGTCGTGGGCGTCGTAGAACCAGCTCCCGCCCCGGAGAACACAGTCAATTCCACTGCTCGCGCCAACCGGATCGATCGCCGCATAACCAATATCCTTTTCATACCAGTCTAAGCACCACTCGTTAACATTACCGTGCATGTCATAGAGGCCCCAGGCGTTGGGAAGATATGAGCCGACTTTGGTATGAGCATCGCTGTATCCGCCTTTGCCATCGTCTAGGTTGCGAATATAGCGGCCAACTTCCGCCATTTCATCGCACTCATGCGCATCTGACAAATTCTTTCCGCTGTTCAAAGCTGTGGTCGTGCCCGCTCTGCAAGCATACTCCCACTGCGCTTCTGTGGGCAGGTCAAAGATATTGCCGGCTATTCTTCTTAAACGACCTAAGAAGCTTTTCTTATCAACATCACGATTGTTCGGCCATTCAGATCCTTTTTCTGATCCTCTTATAGCATCATATGATACGTATTCTACCGGACGCATTTCACCGAAATAATAAGACGGATTGTCCTTAGCAATCGTTTCAAATTGTTTCTGCGTCATTTCAAACACGCCGATGTAATAAGCTTTGGTAAGCCTTACTGGGTGCTGACTCTCGCCTGTCCGTCTGCCTAATTCATTCTTTGGGCTGCCCATGGTAAATGTTCCAGGTTCTATCCTTCTGAGCCAAAGCTCCTCCGTGCGGCATTTATCATCGCTGATATCCGGTCCGCTGATTGATGTGCGCATCTTGTTAGACGGGAGATCAAGGACCAGATATTTTGCCTGGGAGGTTACATCAGTATATTCGACTCTTAATTTCACTTCATCGACCAGATTGGTATAAGCATCATCTGGAATCCATGTAAGTTTATGCTTACCCTTTCCAACCACGATGCCTGATGCTCCGTCATATTCAATTATGCCCATCTCATCCAGAGGATACTCTTTGCCGTCAGCCAACTGACCGTATAACTTGACCTCGAACACCGGCAAGGTGTTTCCTGTCCCAGAACTGATCTCAAATTCAAAATCCTTTTGAATTTGATCATCTGGAACAGGAAACACATCATTATTTTGAACTAGGGCTATACGAAAGCCGTAGAAGTAGTCGTAGCCGTAGGAGCGGTTGTCGTAGTAGCTGCGGCGGCGGTAAGCGGAGCGGCAGTAGTCGGCGACGTTGCGCCAGCTCCCGCCCCGGAGAACACAGTCAATTCCACTGCTCGCGCCAACCGGATCGATTTCCGGCTCAACATAGAGCGTGCCATACCAATCTAAACACCACTCAAAGACATTTCCGTGCATATCGTAAAGTCCCCAACTGTTTGGCAAATATGATCCAACTTTGGCATAACCAACATATTTTGAATTTCCCTCCTTATTAAAAGTTGCGCCCCCGTTATACCAATATCGTGCAAGCTTATTGAGATTGCCGTCCGAAACACTGTTGGTAAGGTTGTTACCATCGTTTAGCGCAGTAGTCGTTCCAGCCCTGCAAGCGTATTCCCACTGGGCTTCTGTAGGAAGATCGAACAGGAAAGTGTTCCCCGTCTTATTTCTCAAAGAGTAAAAGAAGGAAGGAACAGTAATATTGTGTCTGTCATTTTTTTTGTCGTAATAATAGCCGCTGCCCCGTTCATCCACTTCATGATCTTTCGGCCAATTTGTGCCTCTATTATCGCCTCGAAGCATAGTGTAGGAAACGTTCTCTACCGGCCTAGCCGATCCTTTAAATCTGGAATAATTGTATCCAGTAATCGTTTTGAACTGTTTCTGAGTCGTTTCAAAAACGCCGATATAATAAGCTTTAGTAAGCGTTACTTCATGCTGTGGCTCATTTCCACTTTTTCCTAATTCGCCACTTGGACTTCCCATCATAAAAGTTCCTGGTTCAATCCTTCTGAGCCAAAGTTCCTTGGTTCTGCATGTGTTTTTTGTAACGTCGGGTGGATCGTTCTGGTAGCTCATTTTATAGGTTTTGAGGTTAAGGCAAAGATAAGTTGCCTCATCCGTCACTTCTTCCGCTTCAACGCTTATTTTAATATTGCTTAGGTTCTTCTTTTTTCCATCTTTTGTGGCATTCCAGACAGAAGTGTAAGTTCCCTCTCCCAGGATGACGCCGGTCTTTCCTGCGCCTTCCAGTTTCTTTAGAACGAAGGGCTTTTTACCTGCAATCTCGCCTGTGAAGTTCAAAGAAAAGACCGGGAAAGTGTTGGTAGGATCCGCTGATGTTAATTTGTATGTAATCTCAACCTTTCCGTCGTCCGTGACGCTTGTGGAAACATCTGTCAGGCAATCTGACGCAAAACTTGAAAAAGTTGAGAGCAGGACTAGAAGAATAAGTTTTCTCATACTTTCCTCTGAAATTAGTTTACGCGGAAGAGGGTGACCTCTTCCGCGTTTTTTTTGCGAACGAAGGGCTTTATTCCGGCAGCAAGGCGATGCGGAAGCCGAGGTGAAAATTGTAGACGTAGGTGTAGGCCCCGCCGCTGCTATATGAGACGCCGCCGCCGTCGTAATGGTTTCCGCCCCTGATAACGCGGCCGGAGCCCGTATCGGGACCCACGGGATCTACTGTGGTTTCTGACGAACCTGTCCAGTCGATGCAAAATTCGCTTACGTTGCCGTGCATGTCGTAGAGACCCCAGTTGTTCACGAGATATTTCCCGACGTCGGTGTGATACATATTATATGCGCCTTTCCCGTCGTCCCAATTATTTAAGTTACGGCCGACCTCGTTCGCGTTGGATTGCGTGTAATCCTTGCCGCTGTTAAGATCGGTGGTCGTGCCCGCCCTGCAGGCATACTCCCATTGGGCGCTCGTCGGCAGATCGAAGATGTTGCCGGCCTTTTTCCTGAGCCGTCCCATGAAGCTGTCTTCGTCAACATCATAGTTGGCTGGGAAGGCGGCGCCTTTTTCCGTGCCGCGCAGCATTTTGTAGTTGACGCTTTCCACGGGCCTTGTGGGGCCTGTATAGCTTGAAGGATTGCCGCCCGCGATGTTTTGGCATTGCTTCTGCGTCATTTCAAAGATGCCGATATAAAAGGCTTTCGTCAGCGTGACATCTTTCTTCTCGCTTCCTCCCATGCCGAAGGTCCCGGGCTCTATTCTTCTGAGCCAGAGTTCGTCCGTCTTGCACGTGTCGTCGCTGAGATCGGGAGCGTTGGCGGAGATGCGCATCTTTCCGGTCTTGGTGTCAAGCACAAGATAATCGGCAAAATTCGTCACGTCCTCGAATTCAGTCCTAAGCTCCACGTCGTCCATCTGATCGACGTACTCGGGATCAGGGATCCAGGTCAGATCGTGGTATCCGCGCCCGATAACTATTCCGCTGGCGCCGTCAAATTCAAGTTTTCCCATTTCCTCCAGCAGTTTTTCCGAACCGTCTTTCAGCTTGCCGTAGAATGTGGTCTGGAAGACCGGCATGGTGCTTTCCGTCGAAGGGATCAGTTTGTATTGGAAGACTCTTTTTGCAGTTGTGGACGGAGTAGCAAACGGGCTCAGGACCAGCGCAACACGGAAGCCTTCGTAGAAGGAAACATTATCAGAACTGCGGAAGTCGCGGGCAGCGGAGCGGCATCTGCCGGCTCGCCTGGATCCGGCGGCCCAGGCGCCGCTCTTTATGGTGCGATGCATGCTCCAGCTCGCTCCCAGGGGCTCAACGATTGCTTCGCTTCCAGGGTCGCTCTGATACTGGTCAAGGCACCATTCGTTCACGTTGCCGTGCATGTCATAGAGGCCCCAGGCATTCGGCTTGTAGCAGCCGACTGTGGTATGAGCGTCGCTGTATCCGCCTTTGCCGTCGTCGCGATCGTAATGATAGCGGCCGACTTCATCCACGTTGAGGCATTCGTCTTCGTTGGTCAGGTCTTTCCCGCTGTTCAGGGCTGAGGTCGTTCCCGCCCTGCAGGCGAATTCCCATTGCGCCTCGGTGGGCAGATCGAAAGTCAGGCCGGTCTTGGCGCGAAGTTTGCCGAAGAAGGAGGAGGCGTCCACCTCATAGCTGTCGGGCCATTTTGCGCCTAACGTGTCGCCGCGGAGCATGTCATAGCTGACCATTTCCACCGGTCGGGTGTCGCCATGATAGTAAGAAGGATTCTCTCCCATGACAAGCTCGTACTGTTTCTGCGTCGTTTCGAAGACGCCGATGTAATAACTGTTCGTCAGCGTCACTTCATGCGACGTTTCGTTAACGTCCCTTCCCACTTCGGATTCGATGCTTCCCATCAGGAAGGTTCCCGGATCGATCTTGCGCAAAACAAGCTTCGTAGTCTTGTATTCTTCCGTCCAGCCGCCTTCGGGAATGCTATCCAAATAGGTGATAGGATACGAGGCAGCGGTTGGTCCGCCGGACAGGTCGATGATTGCGTATCCCTCGCTGAACGTCGATTCCTCCGCTTCGATCTTCACCCTCATATCGCTCTTGGTGAAATAAAACTGTTCGCCGGGCGTCCAGATGATTTTATGTTCCCCGGTTCCTGCAACAGTGCCATCGGCGCCGTCTCCCATCAAAGCGCCTTTTTGAGAAAGGTCGAAGAC
Source organism: bacterium (assembly GCA_017557885.1). GTDB lineage: Bacteria > Auribacterota > UBA3054 > UBA3054 > UBA3054 > UBA3054. The sequence continues at coordinate 21,578 of JAFYXV010000009.1, forward strand.
CGTTTCTCCTTTGTCAACGGAACCGTAAAACTTTACGCTGAAGGTGGCGTCGGCGTTTTCAGACTGAAGGCCGTAAGTAATGACGACGCTTCTGGAGAAGGGCCATATCTGCAATCCCCTGATGTAGCTCACGCAGTTGGCCTGCGCGCTCATGGAAGCGAGAGAAATAATGGCGATCATCGCAAGCAGGCTCTTTGTGCGCTTTCTTAAGAAAAGCGCTCCAATGAAAGCGATGAAAAGCAGCGCGGCCGGCTCCGGAACGAGCGTCACCTTTCTGGAGAAAACCTGCGAACCAAGTTCGGTTGAGATCGTTTCCTTCAGAAGATAAGTGTCGTCGAGGGGAAAATCCTTGTACGTATCGGATTTGTAATCCCAACGGATGCTCCCTTCCAGGGGAATGCACATGTAATCGCCGAAAAGGAGAGCGTTGATCTCAGGATCAGCGGTGTCTTCCGTCGTTACTTCAAGAGACTGCGGTTCGCCCGGCACCAGATAAGTGCTGTAGCAAATGTTGTCAGCCGGCCTTAAAACGATGGGCTTGTCAGTGATCTCGCTTCCGTCGAAGCGAAAATCAGCGGACCAGAGTTCGTCGCAGAAAGCGGGCAAACAGAAAAGGGCCGCGATGCCGAAAAGAATGATTTTTTTCATAGTGTTTCTCTATGTTGGTTATTTAATATTTATTCTCCAGAGAAGGGAGGAACGTTTTTCAGGAAGCGTGGCTTTAATGCCTTCCATTAGTTCGCTGCCTTGGCATTGCCAAACTTTGCCGCTGTCCTCGTCTTTGAATTCGTAGCTCTTGTTCGCTTCAGCGAAGGGAAGTTTCAAAACGCAGGTGTCCTCTTCGCACTCATCCTGGCGGAAAGCGAGAACGACCGCCTTGCCCGCTTCCGGATCGTTGTAGGCGAAAGCGGTCCAGCCCTTGAGGTCGTTTTCATCATGCCAGGGCGTCAGGACGTAGTAGTCCTTGAGAAGGAGGTCTTCTAAGGAACGCCATTCTTTCAGAATGCTGCGCATGAGGTCGAGGTCAAGGTCAGGGTTCTGTGTGACCTGGCCGCCGATGCCCCAGGCTGCGGGCAGATACGAGGCTCTTGAAATGTAGAAGTCGCTCCCCTTGCCGGAGGGCGGATCTAATTCGCCTTTGGTCTCCTTGTTGTTGGTGCCGTGGAAGGGGATCCAATATGGCAGAGTGGAGCTCATGGAAAGGCGCAGTCCGGAAGTGGTCCTGTCGGCGTCGGAGCGCATGAAGGGTATGCCGCGGCGCATGGACTCGATGTCGTTGCGGCCGCCGCCGCTGGCGCAGGAATCGACGAATGTGCAGCCATTCCTGGTCCTCTGCCAATCGATGATGGCGTCCCAGAGGGCGTAGTGGCCCTGGATGAGGAAATTCTCGGTAAGGCCCTGGCGCGGGATGCCCAGTCTCTTGGTCTCCTCTTCATCGTGGAATTTCCAGTTGGGGGCGTGGGAGAAATTGTTGTCCTCCCTGTAAATGTCGGCGCCGACTCTCTTCATGGTGCCCAAGACTCTCCCTTTCGTCCACTCGAAGCATTCCTTGTTGCCGAGGTCGTTGGTGGTCTGGCGGTACTGCGCGCCGTCGTTTATTGCCCACTCTTTCTTGTAGCCGTAGTTTTCGACCAAGCCGTCAACGCCGGTCACGCGTTCCGGCTCGAACCACATGAGGTTCGCCATGCCTTTTTCGCGGCAGGCGTCGAAGTATTCCCTCAAGGTTTCGACGGGCCACTTGACCGGATCGACTTCCCAGCTGCCGACGCTGCTGTACCAGTAGAGGCCCGCAGTGTTCTTGTTGGGATCAGAATACCAGCCGGCGTCGAACCAGTGAACGTCCGCCACGAGGTCTTCTTTGACCAGCTTGTCCAGGGTCCTTTGCCAGGTGGTGTAGTCTTCCGCGGAGGAGCCGTCCCACTGCTCGATGTGTTCTTTGCCGGCGTCTGGGTTGAAGCCGACGACAGTGAAGGGCTTAATAGGATCGCCTTCGGCGTTGGCTCTAGGCATGTTGCATTCGATGAACCAGCGGCGCCAGAGATTCCATGCTTTGGTCTTATCCCTGCCAACGTATGGCAACAATACTACCAATCCGGTCCTGATCTTTTCACCGGGAAGAAGCGAGGCCTCAAGGAAAACATCGGACTTCAGGACAACTTTGGTCTCGTCTTCCGTCCGTTTGAATTTAGCTCCATAGGTTCCGGCCCAGCCAAGGGCGATGAATATTCCTCCCTCACCCAACACGAGATCGTAATACGGGAAGGTCTCGTGAGTAGGGCGGCCGCTTAAGCTTAAGAAGGCCACCTCGCCCTCGCCTTTAGTAAGATCATGTTCGTAGGGCTTGTGATGATTCCCCTGGTCGCCGCCGATGCCTCTCAAAACGGGAGCGTCTCCGGTGAAGACGGTGTCAAGCGCTCTCAGTTTGGAGATGACCTGGGAAGGCTTGTCGCCCACGTTGGTGAAATAGACAGTGTATTCCGTCTCGTCGTACTTGTCGTTGTGCTTCGCCTGGATCTCGCCTACCAGTTCGTCACTGATCTTGACCTTCTTGCAATAGGTCTCGCCGTCTTTCGTCCGCTCCGACTTTTCTTCTATGGTCGGAAAACCGGCGAACCCGGTGTAAGGCTTGCCGTCTATTGCGAAGGAAAAGAATTCCCCATCCTCGTTTTTGATTTGGTCGAAGATGGTTTGTTCGTCCTTGGGACCCACGACCACCGTCGTCATCTTGGCGGGATCGATGTATTTTTTCGCCAGCGCTTTCATTTCAGCAAGCGTTATGTTCTCCGTGATCTTCTGGCGCTTCAATAGATAATCCACCGGGTAATTAAAGCGCAGGATCGCCTCCAGAAGAAGGCGGCGGTCGCTGACCGTTTCACCGCGTCTGACCAGGGACTTGGCGACGGTTGCTTTCGTATAGGCGAGATCCTCTTCGGAAAGATCGTCGGCATAATTCTTGACTAGGTCATTTATTATCTGCAGCGCTTCCTCAGTGTGGATGGCGTCAACCGCGGTGGAGATAACGTAGGATCCGAAATCTAATTCAGAGTCGAAGTAGGAACTGGCGCCGTAGGTGTAGGCTTTCTCTTCGCGGAGCACGATGTTCAGCCTGGAGCTGAAGCAGCCGCCCAGCATGAAGTTCATGAGATGCGCCTTGAAGAATTCCTCGTCCTGGCAGCTCATGGCGGGAAGACCGACTCTTATTTCACTCTGTGCGGCGTCCTCGCTCTTTTTGAAGACTTTCCTGCCGGGAACGTAATTTTCCAGGGTGGGCTTAGCGGCTTTTTGAACTTTCGCTTTGGAATAGAATTCAATGATGCCGGATGAAAGTTTCTTCAGCTCCTCCAGGTCGATGTCCCCTACCGCCGCGATGGAAAGCGGCGAATTGGCAATCGTGTTCTTAAAGTAATCGGCAACGTCCTTTTCAGTGAGTTTCTCTATGCTTTCGACTGTTCCGTTAAGCGGCATGGCGACAGGGACGCGGCCGTAAATGTTTTCATAGAAGAGATTGTCGGCCAGGCACTCCGGATCGATCGCGTCCTGGCGCAGCTGATCGAGCTGGCGGGCTTTCACGCGGGCGAAATCCTCCTGCCTGAAGGCCGGCTTGGTCAGCGCCTGCTCTATGAGCGGGAAAAGCTTAGGAATGTTTGATGACAAAGTTTGCACGCGCAAGAGGACGCAATCCGCGGTCGCCCTGGAAGAAAGCGCCACGCCCAAATCTCTCACGGCGCCGTCGAACTGCACGGCGTCGCAGTCTTCGGTGCCTTCCAGAAGCATGGCGGAGGCGAGCGTCGTGATGCCGGAATTAGAAAGCGTTTCCTTTTTCTGGCCGCCGTGAAGGATGAAGGTTATTTCCGCCATGGGGAGCGTTTCGTCCTTTTCCACCATGAGTCGGATGTTTTCGCCGAGCTTTTCCTCCTGGACTTCCGGGACCTTTATTTCGGGCAGTTTCCCTTCCGGAGGTATATTTGACCTGTCGAAGCTGGAAGGCAGGTCTTTGACGGCCTGGTAGCCCTCGCCGGGCTGCCCGAAGGAACTTTCATCAACATTCGGTTCCTTGATCTCCGGGATCAGGACAGAGTCTTTCATGGCCAGGTCGGCCTGATCGGCGGGAAGCAGCGTCAGCGTGAAGGAGGGCTTGCCCTTCACGTAGGTTTCGTAAACCCTCTTTATGTCGTCCATGGTCACGCTTTCCATCTGGTCGGCCATTTCGTTCAGCCTGTTCCAGCTGCCGGCGTACTCGTCGCTGTAGGCAAGAAGGAAAGCCTTGTCGATGCTCTTCTGGAGCTTGGCGTAAAATTCCCTCAGGCAGCGCGCCTTGTAGCGGTCGAGCTCCTTTTCATAGGAAGCGAAGTTGTCTTCGAAATCAACGAGCGCGTCTTTGATCGCCTGCCTTGCCTCTTCTGCTTTCACGCCCGGCAGAAGCCTGGCCGTAATGGTAAATTCTCCGTTAAGGTCGCAGCCGTCGCTGTAAACGTCCGCGGAGGGCGCCAGCTTCTTTTCCACCAGATGGCGGTAAACGGGCGATTCTTTGCCGGTGCCCAAAAGCGCCGCGAGGGCCTTCAGAGGAATGCTGTCGTCGGAAAACTCCGGAGCGCCCGGGAAGACTACGGAAATATCGGGAGCGCCCGCCAGTTTGTCGAGGTAATGGTAGTTCAGGTCTTTTTCAAGCTTTACGGGCCTGGGCTCGGGGTCAGGAAGAGCCGTGCCGCCCGGGATGTCGCCGAAATATTTTTCCGCCAGACGAAGAGCTTCGTCCCTGTCGAAGCGTCCGCACAAAACGAGCGTCGCGTTCCTGGGGATGTAGTACTTCTCATGGAAGGCCTGGACATCGACAAGCTTGGCGTTGGAAAGATCCCCCATGTCGCCTATCACGGTGTGTCCGCTGGGATGGTCGGGGCCGTACATCAGTTTGCTCTTAAGTTCCCAGGCATAGCCGTAAGGAACATTCACTTCCGTCTGGCGCTTCTCGTTTATGACCACGCCCTGCTGGACCGCCAGGGCCTGGGGCGTCATGGTTGGCAGCAGATATCCCATGCGGTCGGCTTCCATCCACATGGCGTCCTCCATGCCGGATACGGGAACGGTCTCATGGTAGAAAGTATGGTCAACGCTTGTCCAGCCGTTCATGGTGCCGCCGAGCCCCTGGATCAATTTCCAGGCCACCTTGGGCGGCACGTGCTGGGATTCAGAGAACATCAGGTGCTCGAAAAGATGCGCGAACCCGGTCTTGCCCTTCTCCTCCCTGTTGCAGCCGACGTGGTAAAGGACGCCGACGGTGACAACAGGAGCGTATCCTTCCTGGCAGAGCAGAACGGTCAGGCCGTTATTCAAAGTAACTTTTTCACAACTGAGACGCATTTTTTCATCCTCGCACCCGACCGTTAAAGTAAGGGCCGTCAGGATAGGCAGGCAGTATCTTGAAAGCTTCATTGTTAAGTTGTTTTTTAATAAGTTTGATTAAGTTTTTTCCAATGTTAAATTATAGTCATTTCGTTACCGCTTTCTTAAACTTGCCAGATCGGCGGCAGATCATCGTGCGAACATGTGCTATCTCCACGTCGAAGATGGTAGCGTCGGACTTCTTGTCCCAGTACTGCACAAGTTTGACAGGATAATCCGACGCGAACTCAGGCAAATTGGTGATGCGAAAATTGCCGGCTAGGTGCGCAGCTTCAAGCTTGGCGTCCGCTGCGTCATCCAAAAAAGCGGCGGTGCGCGCAGCCGGATCGATGGTCAGGGTGAGCGCTGTTCCGTTTTCAAGTTCCGGCGCGATCACGAGGCGGAACGTCTGGCCCGGCGGCGCCGTGAACTCTTCGGGCTTTACCGGCGGCGCGATCTCCGGCACCCACTTCGTGCCGAGCGTGCCGTCGGGATTCTGGATCAGTTCGCGGAAAACGAGCCAACCGCCCCAGCCGTAAATGTGGTTGAGCCAGCCGGCCATGATGCGGCGGTTTTCGCCGAAGGTTGCGACCATCGGCACGGAAAGTCCTTCGTAGGGCGCGAAGCCCGTGTCAGTCCAGTTTACGAACGTGCCCGGTTCTCCCGTGGGGCTGTAGGCAAACTGCGTGAAGCCCTGGAACAGGTAATAGCGGCCGTTCCACTCGAAAAGGCAGGGGCAGTCCCCGCCTATTGGTATCCTGTCGTCCTGCAGCATCCAGTCTCCCAGATGGTCGCTTTTCCAGATCGTTCCGGACATGCCGTAGCCCGTCACCAGCCCAAGAAGACCGTCCGTGCGGTTGTAGATGGCGGGGTTCTGGGTGGCGTGGACGATTCGGTGCGACTTCCTGAAGTGGATGCCGTCCTCGGACACCGCGTAAGTGGCGCCGATCGGATAGGCGGGATCTTGGGTGAGGCGGCTCGTGTGCAGCCCGTACGCTAGGTGGAGCTTGCCCTCGTAAACAAACGGTGTGCCGGTGCCCTGGGTGGTCCACCATTCGTCAAGCGGCACGGCGGCCGGATGTTCTTCCCAGTTGACGAGGTCGGATGAGGAGAGGTGCGCAAAGTAGTGCCGTCCCACGCCGCCTCCCGATCCGTGATGGCGCCGGTCGAAGAGGTAGAACACGTGGAAGCGTTCCTTGAAGGTTCCAAGGACCACGTCGCCCACCCAGGCGTTGGGATCCTCGGGCGTCCAATATTGGATTGACCGCGCTACGCGCTGTGAATCAGGCATCTCAGGAAGAGCGTCCTCGAGCGCCGGGGACGAAAACGAAGCCTTCTTAACTCGCGGCGAGAGTATTCGCCCCATAGCGTCGACGGGCCAGGCGACGGAGCCCGGATTGGGCGGCATGTCGTCGTCCTGCACGCCGTCCACGATGATCGTCCAGCGCGACTTGGCAAAGTTGAGAGTCACATCGTGGATGGCGTCCGCGTGGGGAAGCACGCCGAGCGGGATGCCTATTCTCCCGCCGGTCTCGCATATCGTCGCCTCGATAACAGGGCTTGATCCGTCAGGCATCGGGAAATTGAGGTAGTTGCCGTGCCTTCTGTCGTAGGACTCAAGATCTTTGTTTTTTCCCGCGATGCGAAGCGCGAGCTTTGCGCAGCCGACCTCGTAGAGCTCTTCGCCGGCCAAAACACCGGAGAGGTCGATTTGGAGTTTCACGGTGAAACAAGGCGCGGCGGCCTGCGCTGCAAGGGTAGTGCAGAGAACAAACGCGGCGGCAAGCGGACGATGTTTCACGATCGTGGCCTTTTCATCGGGGTTAAACATTAACATAATTATCAGATAATAATTAATTATACCATATATAAACGCGCGGCAAATCACACAAAAACGCTCCCAATTAATGCTATAATTTAGATGTATGAGCACTATACCTACTCCTAAAACTGACCTCCACACCCACACCATCGCCAGCGACCATGCTGACGGCTCCTGGGAGGAGATGGCGCAGGCCGCCTGTGAAAAGGGTCTGCAGGCTTTCGCCGTGACCGAGCACGGGCCTTCTATCGCCCGCTGCCCGCACATCGGCTATTTCGCGAATCTTCCCAAAATAGCCCCCAAAGATCTTCCCGTCATGATGCTCTACGGGGTGGAGGACGATCTTATAGATACCGACGGCAGGACGGCTTTGCCTGACGAAGTGAAAGCGCAGCTGGACATCGTGCTGGTGGGAACGCATACCTTCGGCTGGGTGAGGAACGTTTTGCTCAGCGACATAAAAAAAGGCTTGTACAAGGCTATGGAGAACCCTCACGTTGACGTGATAAGCCATCCCGTCAACCCCTGGTATCCAATGGATTACGTCGAAATAGCCAAAGTCGCCCTGGACACCAACACTGTTTTGGAATTCAATCTAAGCAAGATCGATTTCCAGGAAAAGGAATGGCGGAAATTCCTGGGCGTGGCCGCGGAATACAAACTTCCCATCATCATCAGCTCCGACTCCCATTCCACCGACAGAATAGGCTTCGACAATCTTCCCTACGAATGGCTGGAAGGGATAGAACCCTCCCAGATCATGAACAGAGATCTCCCGACGGTGGTGAAACGCTTCAAGATAAAAAGGCCGGAAGTCATAGCCTACGCCGAGAAAATAAGGAAGGAGGCAAAATGAAAAGATTTTTTATCCTGACGCTTTTCGTCCTGACAGCCTTTGGCGCCGAAAGCGAAGTGAAAATCGAAGAGGCCAAAACTCCCCCTGCGGAGATCAAACTAAAGCCGGCGGCGCCCGAGGCTAAAGGCGAAACGGCGGAAGCGAATTCTAAGATCGACAAAGCGTTGGAGGAGCTCGGGGCAAAGATAAAGGATCTTAAGACCTTCACCGCGGACTTCACCCAGCTGGATATCGATCCTTTGTTCATGGACGAAAGCACCCACAAGGGAAAACTGAGTTTCCTGAGGGCCGTAATGGACGGAAAGACGAACTGTTTCCTGCGCTTCGACTATGAGGAGCCGGAAAAATCCGTGACCATACTGACGCCCTTGGGCATCGTCATCTACACCGACGACATGACGGAGCCCCAGATCTCCCCTGCCCGGGACGGCAACAGCGCCGACATCATTTTCTCCACCTTCGTCTCCCCCGCCGCCCTGAAGCGCCATTACGAAGTTCATCCCGGAAAATCCCAGAAGACCTATTCCTTCAAGCTAATTCCGAAAAGCTCTTTTGCCAAGAGTTTCTTCTCGGAGGCGGAAGTTGACTTTTCCGAAAAGACGGGCTTGCCGGAAAGATTGAGGCAAATCAAGATCAACGGCCAGGACATCACCCTTTCTTTTTCCAACGCCCATTTGAACGCTCAGCTGCCGGTGGATAATTTCGATGCCGCTTCGCTTAAAAAGAAACCTTAATTTTATTCTGGCGTTCTGCTTTGCCCTGGGCTTGCTGGCAGCGGAGGAATCTTTCGTGGAAAGCGAAGACGAATCTCCCGTCGCTGTCACCAACGCTGCCGTCAAAATAGAGGACAAGCATTTAAAGGAGATAATTGCCGGCATCGAAAACTCCGCCAAACACACCCGCACGTACTGCGCCTACTTTCACCAGTGCGAATACAACAAATACGACGTTCCCGGCACGGAAACCACCGGCCGCTTCTTCCTGGAACGCCAGCGCTATTTAAAGGAGGACGACGAAAAACCCCGGCTGTATTTCAGGATGCGCTTCGAGTATTTCTCCCCTAAAGCCGCCGTCACCATCCTTGACGGCGCCAGCCTCTATTCCCTCAAGCAGGACAGAAAGGAAGCCCAAACGCTGCTGGTCGACAACCGCAAGATAGAAGTGGCTTTCGCCGGATTCCTGTCCATCAAGGAACTGCTGGAACATTTCAGCATAAACATAGCCAGTGAAAACGCGCGGGAAGTCGCTCTGGATCTCACCCCTTGCAGCGAAACCGCCCGCAAACATTTCACTTCGGTCAGGCTATCCTTCGACAAAATCAGTTTTCTCCCGACTTCGGTGACCCAAAACCGTCACGACGGAGCGCGCAACTTATTCATTTTGGCCAAGCCTCAAAGGAACGTGATCTTCGAATCCCGCACCTTCGAGCCGGCCTTCATGAAAGATTTCATAAAGCAGCATTACGTCAAGCCTCCCCAAACGGTCTGCGTCACCAACATCACTCAGTGCGTTATAACCAACAACGTTTTCTACACGGTCACCAACACGCTTCTGACCGCCCAGGGGGAAAAAGAGGACATCTGCCAGGCGGTCAGGACGGAAATCAAAGACGCCGTCGTTACAAACATAATAAAAACGCCGCCCAAAAAGCAGGACGGGCGGTTCCTGCCGCTCTAAAAAACACTACTTGTGGCAGGGCGGCTTGGTGTCCGCGAACTGCGTTTGGCTTGACAGTATCCCCTTTATGCTGGTCAGTTTTTCCGCCGCCGGGATAACTTCCTCCGCCTTGCCGTAAAAAATAGTCAGGTCCAGGAAATATTCGTTTTCCTCATGGACGATCTGCGATCCCCTGATAAGGTCGTTCAGCTTTCTCTTTGTTTTCGCCAATTCGCCCAGTATCTCCGGAGACGACCTGACGATCATGCTCACGACGGCGAAGATCTTGTCCTCCGGGGCCGCTGAACTGTTGGCGTTCAGAAATTTCCTGACCAGATCCCTGAGCGCCGCCGAGCGGTTCCTGTAGCCCGCGTCGGCGATCTTTTTGTCAAAATTTAAGAGAAGCCCCTCCTCGAGGGATACTCCGAACCTGGTCATCTTAGCCATATCACCACTCGCTAAAGGATTCCTCTTCCGGTTCCTTTTCGCTTTCCTCAAAGCGTTTGTACTCTTTGTAACGAACGTTGGCTTCCTCTTCCCGCTTTTCCGTGTTGTTCTCGTCCCTGAGGACCGCCATGCAGCCCTTGGTCATGGGATACAGCTCGCTGGGAGCCAAAGCGCCGAAAGGCCAGAGAATGTAGCCGGGCAGATAATACACCCAGGCGGTGTAGGCCGCCATGTCGCCGTAGGTGGTGTTCCTGGTCTCCTCGTAAACTTTCATCTGATGCTCGTCGCCCAATTCGATAAGCTTATCCGAACACCATTCGAAGCCGTTCAGAGGCGCGACAAGCGTGTCGCCTATGGCGGCGAAAGGCAGGGCGCAGCCGGCCCCGACCTTGCAGCCGCTGATCAATAAGGAAACAAGAACGGCCGATAGAAGCAATATTTTTTTCATAGCGATCACTGTATTGGTGTTCCGGGAGCAACTTCGGGGCTGTCGGTGGTTAAGAGCGTTACTTTGTCTTCCGTGCAGGCGCAAAGCAGCATGCCCTGGGATTCCAAGCCTCTCAGCTTGCGGTAAGGCAGGTTGCAGACAGCCACCACGTTCTTGCCGATGACTTCCTCGGGCTTGTAATAAAGCGCAATGCCCGCCAGGATCTGGCGTTCCTCTGTTCCGAAGGAGACCTGCAGCTTCAGAAGCTTGTCGGCTTTGGGAACGGCTTCGGCGCTCAATATCCTGCCGACTCTCAGGTCGATCTTCTCAAGATCCTCTATGGAGATCTTTTCAAGGGATATCGTTCCCTCCGGCGCTTGCTCGGCTTTTTTCTCTTCAGCCGACTTGGCGTATTCGTCCGCGGCTTTCTTCTCCTCAGCCTCTTCCTTTTCCATACGCTCAACGGCTTTGGCAAGGCGCTGCAGTTCCGGCTCGATGTCCTTGTCCTCCAGCTTGGAGAAAAGGATCTTCGGCTCGCTGATCTTCAGACCAGCCACTTCGATGTTCCAGGCATCGTTCCAAGGCGTATCCTCCAGTTTTCCCGTGAATCCCATCATGGAGAAAAGCTCTTCCATGGAGAAAGGAATAAAGGGGAAGAAGACCGTGTTCAAAGCTCTGATGATCCTGACGCAGGTGTACATGACGGCGGCGCAGCGTTCCATGTCTTCTTTTCTGAGTTTCCAGGGCTCCGAGGCGTCGTAATAGCGGTTGGCGGCCCTGGCCATATCCATGGCCCTTCCTACGGCCTGACGGTTCTTATAGTGGTCGATAAGATCGCCGGTCTCCTGAAGGCCCAGTCTCATCTCGTCCAAAATGGCCTCGTCGGCCGCGGAAAGTTTCACCTTCTCCGGGACCTTGCCGTCGAAATACTTCTGCAGGAAAGTCGCCGTGCGGTTGATGAAGTTGCCGAGAATGTTGGCCAGCTCGTCGTTGTTGCAGCGCTGCAGCATCTTCCAGGAGAAGTCCGCGTCCTTGTTTTCCGGCAGGTTGGCCGCCAGGGTGTAGCGCAGGATGTCGGGAGCGAAACTCTTCAGATAATCCGGCACCCAGACGGCGTAGTCGCGGCTGGTAGAAAGTTTCCTGCCCTCCAGGTTCAAAAACTCGTTGGCGGGGATCTGGCTTGGCAGATTGTAGCCTTCCTGGGCCATCAAAACCGCCGGGAAGAAGATGGCGTGGAAAACGATGTTGTCTTTTCCTATAAAGTGTATGACTTCGCACTCCGGATTCTTCCAGTAGTCTTTCCAGCGCTCGGGCTCCCCTATCTTTTCCGCCCATTCCTTGGTGGCGGAGATGTAGCCGATGGGAGCGTCGAACCAGACGTACAGAACTTTGCCTTCGCTGTCCGGCAGCGGAACGGGAATGCCCCATTCCAGGTCTCTGGTGATGGCGCGGTCCTCAAGCCCTTCCTTGAACCAGCCGCCGCAGTAGTTCATGACATTGTCCTTCCAGTCTTTCTTGGTGGCCAGCCAGTCCTCCAGTTCTTTCTGGAAGCGCGCCATGGGAAGATACCAGTGGGTAGTTGATTTTACTACCGGCACGGTTCCGGAAATGGTGCTTCTGGGATTGATGAGGCTCATGGGATCCAGCCAGCTTCCGCATTTCTCGCACTGGTCGCCCCTGGCGTTGGTGTTGCCGCAATGCGGGCAGGTGCCCTGGACGTAGCGGTCCGCCAGGAACATCTTGTGCTCTTCATCGAAGAACTGCTTGCTCTCCTTGGAGACCAGCTTTCCGTCGCGGTGCATCTTCAGAAAAAACTCCTGGCTCGTGGCATGGTGGATCAAAAGCGAGGTCCTTGAAAAATTGTCAAATTTGATCCCCAATCCGGCGAAGCTGTCCCTGTTAAGCACATAGTATTCGTCCACCAGCTGCTGGGGCGTTATGCCGCGTTTTCTGGCCGCGATGGTGATGGGCACGCCGTGCTCGTCGGCGCCGCAGATGAAGACCACGTCGTCGCCTTTCAGGCGATGGTAACGGACGAAAATGTCAGCCGGCAGGTAGGCGCCCGCGATATGGCCGATGTGGATGGGGCCGTTTGAATACGGCAGTGCGCTGGTAACAAGTAGCTTACGTTTCTTAGTCATGAGCTTTTTCCCGTTCTTAAGATTTAGCTAAATTTTGCTTATTAATTTATTAATTATAGCAAATCTGTCTTGATAAACGATTAAAGAAAGATGCCGCGCATAAACTACAACAAGATCTCATTCATATCACTCGAATTTTAGCCGCAGCGCAACGTCTTTTTTCAGCGCTTTGACCTCTATCTCAAGCAATCCGTCAGAGGTAATCACCGAGGCCTTCGCCTCTCCTCCCTCGCACTCGATTTTCCCAAGGTCCAGCGACACTGGAACATGGAAGGAATAAGTCTCACTGGTGTTCTCCACACAGTCCAGGCTAAGCGTGAGCTCCTTGTCTTTCCACTCGCTATTCTTAACGCTCACGGCGTCCATGCTGACATGACGAGTAGAAGCAATGAACTGCGGCTCTTTGCTCTTTTCCCTCAAACTTACCACCTGGCAGCTTCCGTATTTCAGCTCCCTCATCGGCAGTCCTTCCTTGACTTCTCCCAAAAACTTCTTTTCCCAGAAGTCGTATGCCAGATACGTCTTCTTGGGATCCAACCCCAGCTTCTCAAGCTCCACTACGCTCTCCCCAAGCGACCAAAGCGCGTTTCTTGTCACCACGCACCAGTTCCCCCATTCTTTCGCAAAATGCACCGCCCACAGCGTCGAGAAAGGACTGTCCACTCCCGGCTCCGTTCTGCCGCCAACAAGCCTCATTTCTTCTCCTTCGTCTACGTCGCCTTTTTCAGAAACATAATTAGTAATATGGTCCAGATGCATTTGCCCGCTCTCGGCAGGATAAGTTTCCAAGGACGGCAATCCTCTCTGCAAAATGTAGATCCTTTTCTGATCAAGGTCTTCGGGCTTGTCGCTGAACATATAAGAACCGCCGCCCAAAGAAACCGTGGAAACCTTGGCTCTCCCCCATTCCTCGTCCGTTCTCAGCAGCATATGGTCAGGATCATTCACAAACAGTATTCTGTTGCAGGGAAACATCTCGGCGAAATAATACAGCTGCCTGTGATGATCAGGCCAGGTTTCCCCACAATCGCTGGCCACGCGACAGGCATCGAACGAGTCGGACATTTCGGGCATTATGCCCCAGCAGCCTAAAATGTAAAAATCATCTCCCAAAGCCAATCTAGTCGCCAAGCAGAAGTTTCTCAGTCGCCTAACCGCTTCGTTATAACCGTAGGCCAAAAGCAACCCTTCGTAGAAAACATGCCTTAAGCCGTCGATCTTGACATATTCGAATCCGGCGTCTTTGAACGCTTTAAAAGTCGGAACGAAACAATTGGTGATCGTATAATCCGACATATCCAGGATCGTATTTATCCAATAAGAATATGCTTTGCGGCCGTTTGGCAAAATGCAGCGAAGATCCCTGGAAGAATTGTTCGGAGCGTATTTTTCGATCCCTGGAGACATCCATACGCCGGCGCGCAGCCCGTAGGAAGAGATCTTTTTGGCGATGGAAGCCGGACCTTCCGGGAAGTTTGAACTTGGCCGCATCCAGCTTTCAGCCAGGGAAACGTCGCCTTCTATGGACGGCGCTATCCTTTGGAAGCCGTTGTCTATCTGCATAAGGTCCATCCCGTAAGGATAAAAATTATTTTTTATAAAAGAGGCCATCTCTTCGATATTCTCCATCTTGATCTTATTCCCGTAGGCTTTCCACGAGCACCAGCCGTTGACGCTTTTTAAATTGGGCCTCCTCAGCCATGGTTTGTAATTCTTATAGCTCAGTATCGACCTGTAATAATTCGGCCGGAAGATAATGTTAAAGTAATAGTTGGAAATGGTAATGTTAAAACTGGCCGTAAGATCGCCGTTCTCACCCCTCGTCATGCTGTTGCCGCACCATTCCCATTCTCCCCCGCTCCATTCCAAAAGGAAGTCCCTCCTGATATCGTAGACACCCTCGACGCCGTGTATCAACGGCTCTCCAACGCGCCCCAAAATGGCTTCTCCGCCGCCAGCCCTCCTCGAACGCATCACCCCTGCTTCCTGGCTAAAATACAAATTAACCTTTAACTTATGGATCTCCTTGTCGTTGAAAGCAATCGTGCGCAGCTGCGTCATTGGCGAAGACTGCAAAATATCGCTGGTATTGTAAAAGGAACGGATCTCCTCGTCAGTATCGCAGATCACCTCGAAAATCACATTGCCGTCATACGTCCCGGATACCACGTTGCCTTTCTGACTGGTAAAAAACGGTTCGCAGGGCGCTTCCTTTTCGTGTACGAAAGTCGCGAAGCAAGCAAACGAGCCTAACACCAAAACAGCGCATGTAAAGTTTAGCATGTTTTTCATATATTCACCTTTGTTGTAATAAGCCTTTTCCAAGTCTTAAGATCAGTCCGTCTCTTTTCGGCAAAACAGTCATATTAAGAATTTTGCCGAAAACGTCCTTTCCGTCGAAAACGGAAACTTTGAATTGATACTCTCCCGCGGCTGTTGGTGTACCACGCAATTCTCCGTTGGGGTTCAAATGAATGCCTGGCGGCAGAGCGCTGTTATCAGACGCTTGCCAAATGTAATTTTTCTTTTTTCCGCCGTCAGCTTTTAAACGTAAGAAATAATAGCGACCAACGTTAGCGTTTTCCAAAACATTCGTTGAAACTATCACTAGCGGGAAATCGTTGGTGTCAAACGGATCGTATCCTCTTTTTATTTCATAATTGTCATCCACGCCGTCGCCGTCTTCGTCTCCGGGTATGAAGATGAAGAAATTTCCGCTGTCGCTTGCCCTGCTGTTTTCGTGAGTATCTGTCGCGACAATCTGCCAATAGTGATAGCCTCGCTCGAAGTGTACGTTTTCCGTAGATATGTATTTGTTAGTTCCGTCGACGACATCATCATAAATCAAGTCAAAACTGCTGTCGTATAAATAAAAATGCTGGAAAACGGTCTCGTTTTCAGGATCAACGGAAGGAAGCCACACGAAATTGACTTGCTCGTATTCCTGATTGACATCCGTTATATTACGAAATTGCAAAACCACATCGTCCCCGTTTATAGGTTCCAGCAAAATTGGTTTGCTAGGTGCCTCGTTTATAATATCGCCGATTTCGGCATCCCATATCAAATTCAATGTTTCGTCAAAACTTCCATAGCAATCTACCACCTTGATTGCCTGCTCTCGCACCGCAAAATTCATATCGCTGTAATTTAACAAGAAGGTAAACTTGAATCTCCTATAATATTTTGCTGAAAACGTAATCATTTTTACGTTGTTCTGATCCAAAGGACAATCTTCCCAAAAAACACTCAACCCTTCCATATCCAGCAACGGTTTCCAGTCGATGCTGCATACATAAACCGCCCCCGTCATCGGATCGGAGGAAAAAACGTTCAAATAAAATGTATTGGTATAGAATTCACCCTCTCCTAAAGAGAAGTGGATCTCCGTCGGTTCAAATATGATTTTTCTAAATCCGTTGGTAAATATGGGATTAGTCTTATTCTTCATTTCGGTAAGGTTGTCTATGCCGTCGCCGCCGCTGTCCGCCAAAGGATCGCTAAGGTTCAGAAATGACATTCCTGCCCTTTGAGCTATATCTGCCCAATAGTTCATCCAATCATTGTCTATCGAAGTAGCGTTCGAGCTATTGCAGGGATCCAACGGATGAGGGTCAACGTCATCCGTTAGTCCGTCTTCATCGGTGTCAGGGGAAGTTGGGTCTGTCACAAAATAATTCGTTTCTGAATTAAAAACATAATGATATCTCCCCAAAACCTCGTCACCGTCAGATATACCGTCGTCATCCGTATCATGCCAGTTGGCGATCGTGGTTACCACGTTTGTTTTGTCGCCTTCGGTCAAAAGAAGAACAATGGTTTGTTCAACAACTTCCACTCCGTCTTCCAGGCCGTCGTCATCAGTGTCTTTATTCGCCGGATCAGTGCCATACTTAAATATTTCATCCTCGTTGGACAAACCGTCTTCGTCATCGTCGCCGCTCATGTCCGCTTCTATGTGAAAAACGTTGTTCTCATCAGGCATTGTTAAATTTTCTCCGGATCTCAGCGTAACCTCAGTGGCATATTCATCCCAGTTTGTCATAACAATAGAATTGTTAGAACGCGTGCTGACTCCTTTCAAAAACTCACAATATTCTTTATAATGAGGATTGTTTGGCGGTATTACCTTTACGACCACATCAGTCGGGGCATCGTTTACAAAACTGCAATTAGGATATTTCTTGCCAAAACTAGACAACGTCGCTTTTGAATTAAGTTCATTAGATCTTTCCATGGAAAAATCATATACCACATCCCAAAAAGTCATAGTGTCTTCTTGCAATCCGGTAATAGTTGTAATTTCTTTTTTCCCCGCAGCGTTTTTATTAAAATGCAAACCATTAAAATCTAACTTAAGCGACAAATATACAAAACAGAAATTTACTTGTGATGGCAGCGAACCGTCTGCATAAACATTCGTATAATCATATTTTCTGAATTGTCGTCCGAAAACAGAAACAGGCCAAGATTTATCACCATACTCAACGCAGGAATAATAAAAAGGGACGGATAACAATATGCTTGTTGGTATAGGTATTTTTATTTTTCCAAACGGTAAAGGAATCACCTGCGTAGTCCAGCTGATCGTTGTGGGTTGATTAAAAATAAGTCCAGATAGATTTTTAAAAGTCTGCCGTATCTCTATTCCGGCAACTTTGTTTTCCGCGGGTAAATTATATACAGCAAGAAGCAGAAGCAAACACAAATAGATTTTTTTCATCGTTCTCCTTTCTCCTCGGCAAGCATCTTCTGGTAATATTCTTTCCCATACTTGGCCTGCAGACGAATATTGCGCATTGTGTCTGGCTTGAAAACGAAGCTACAATCCTCCGTTAATCTGCATGTTCTGAAAGTCGGTACATATTCGCCTTGTAAATATATCTTTCGTTCATGTGCCAAAGATACTCCGAAACAAATAGCCAAAAATTCGTCAGAGAATGTATTCTCTTTATAAACTATAATATCTTCTCCTTTTGTTATTGGGCTATATCCATCATTATCCAGATAACTATCCTTATATTTAAAAAATTTATCAAGAAAAACTTTATTCCTTTGCATAATAGCAACTTGTATAAATCTATGCCAAGGATATTTGATATTCGCATGTGAAAATTCGATAATATTTGAACTGCCACTAAAGGAATAAGTATCAGGAAAAGGTTTTTTTATTTTTGGAATTTCAGGATATTTTTCCGGCAAGTGAGATTTCCCAAAACCTATCATAAATCTTAATGATTTATATTCAATTTTTTTATACTCAACTTTGTGATCAACATTATAACAAGATATAGCAATCGACTCAGGCTCGAACCAGCCTTCTTTTTTATAAGTAACTTTATACTTGTGTATAGCCATAGGCTGCACTACGGCAAATTTATAATGCGGCTTGCTGTCGCGCACAACCTCGTTGTATAAAAATTTACTCTTGAATATTTTATCGTGCAATGGCTCGCTTGCAAGATACTTTATTCTCAGATAGTTTTTGCTGCTGTCATTCCAAAGTCCGGAGGCAAGTCTGACCTCCGTCATTACATTCGTATTTATAAGGATATTAAACTCGCTCTCGTATTCGTCGTCCTTAATATTTCTCAAAACTAAATGTTTTGGGAAATATATAATTTTTTCCCTATTAGGAACTGTAGGATCCGTTTCAAGCAATTTTTCATCAGCATTGGTAAAACCGTCATTGTCACAGTCGCCGTTAGCGTCAATTAGCTTGTTTCGCAAAGTTTTGTCACCTTTGCTCCAATATTCTGCCCATTCATAAGGCATGGTTTTAGGATCCTTAGACTTGCAAGACACAAGCGGATTCTTGTCATCTTTGTCAGGTATTCCGTCGCCGTCAGTGTCCGGATCGGTAGGATCTGTCACAAATCCGTTTTTCCCATAAACTTCATCGCCGTCTATTAAACCATCTTTATCTGTATCTTTATTACCAGGTTTAGTAAATGCAAGTTTTTCTTTGATATCATTATTAACTTTTAATTTTATCATTATGCCTTTTATTTCATCCCAGTCTTCAATGCCATCTCCATCAAAATCCTTATAATCCATGCATTTTAAACCGCCATACAGCTTTGCTTCCTCGCAATATTCATGTGCCTGAACATATCTTGCGAAACGAAGGCCGTTTTTGCCTTCATGCGTTTCCACATACTTGTCGCCGGGATGAAGCACGCAGCAAAGACAGTATTTTTCCTTAATGACATTCATGTCTGTTACCCCGTCCCTTTCAGCGCCTTCATAATCCAGAAACGTTATCACCACCACGTTGGAGGATGTGTTTACGAAGTCACGGGTGATAGGCTTTTCTTTCAAAAACACCCATTTTTGCCAGGGATTTTGCTTGATCTCGTTTTGCCATTCTTCCTCTGTCATTTCATCTTCTGGCAAGGTCATTGACGAATCAGCTTTTCTCTTTTGAACGCTGGTTTTAGCGCTTGTCTCTGCTTGTTTCTTCTTTTCATCCGCTTCTTTTCTCGGTTTGGCTTCAGCATCGTTGATTTGGTAATATTCCCCAGTTTCAAAATCCAAAACCATTTCGCAATAAGAACTGATCGCGGAAGCGCAGAACATAATGATTATTAGTTTAAATATTGTCTTCATAATCATTCTCCTGTAGGTTCGATTATGGCCAAACGATCTCTTACAACTTCTAAGAAGTCTTTGTTATTTGAAGAAAAACGCTGTATTTGACTGTGAATTTGATCCGTAAATTTTGAATTGATACCGCTAAAGTATGGATTATTATTTAGATAAGCAGCATAAGTGCCAACAGCGCTATCTGAGCGATTTAATCTGTACAGCTCATTATCATGCAAAAGAAACAGATTGCACTTTGATAAAATTCCAGTAATATACTCAGATATGCCCTCTATACTGTCTGCGATAACATCCCACCAAATATCTACGCTCAAAGAAGCATTATTGTACAAATCTTCCAAAATAGAATGGAAATTTGGAAATATGGTATATCTTCTATATTTACCCAACGAATCAACCATTGAAGTGCCAACTTCTTTAATATAAATATACTTTCTTAATCCAATAATTACAGAAATCATTTGATGATTAAATAAAAAATACGTGTGTCCTCTTTCCCAATTTTCCTCAGTCCCTCTTGATATTAAGTTCATATTTCCAGGACTTGTTCGTTTTATCAAAGTAGCCCCAAGAGCTAATATCATATTATTGTCAGCCAAAGATGATCCTAGTAAGGGCGGGGCAGCAAAAACAATATTATCCACATTCTCACGAAACGAAGCGTTGTGCTCTTGACATTCATAATATGTCATTACGCATCCCGCTGAATGAGCAACAATCGTAGCCTTAAGGTCGTTAACACCGCGTTTTGATTTAATAAAATTCCGTAATTTGTTTTTGCTTACATAAGTATTCTTTATACTTCGCAATGAACTCCATGGGAAATCATGACATTCATAAGGACGCATATTAATGAATGGATTGCTATCCAATAAACTTCCAAAAAAAGTATCGTCATCTGGTGTTCGAGGGCAAGCATCTATTCCATGAATCAAAATTACCGGTTTTATTCGGCTAAGTTTAGTTTTACATGCATAGTAAGGTATTTGATCAAATTTTATTTTTGCAATGGTGTTTTCGCCTAAGCTTAAATTTATAATTCTATGACGTATAATATTTTCATGATTATATTCATCATTAATTTCTTCAATTTTATTGCTGTTTATTTTTTCAAAATTTTCATCGTAATAATCAATCATAAATGCTTGTTTGCAAGCAGTTTCAAAACACATCGTGCTATTCAAATTTTTAAAGGAAATATAGACAGGCCTGGGAGCTTGCGGAAGAGTAATTTGTGAGCCACCTGACGACCAGTTTATTGTTTCGGAAATTTCCTGCAAGTTTAATATCGCAAGCTTATAATCAATGTTACTTTGACTTGAATTATGATTAAAGCTTACTTCTATGTAAGCCGGTTTATTAATATCTAAATTGTTAAAAGTTAAAAGAGGTTTGAAACTAAAGTTAGTGGCGTGATTAATGCTTGAAGCCACAGTTACGTGTTCGTTG
This sequence comes from bacterium, assembly GCA_017557885.1. GTDB lineage: Bacteria > Auribacterota > UBA3054 > UBA3054 > UBA3054 > UBA3054. Next base: position 42,361 of record JAFYXV010000009.1, read on the forward strand.
TTGGCGTCAAGCTGAATTAAATGAATTTTTATCTGGCATTGAGCCATCGGGGTTGGAAAAGCGGCATAAATTTTGCCAGAGGTTTCCGTCGGAGTAAACCGATAATAATCCGAGTCTACTATAGAAACGGCGCCATTGTCTGTTTCTCCATAGAGGATATATTGTTTAACGCTATCATCAGGTAGTCCTATGTTTAAACTTGGAATGGTATCAACATTCACGGTACCGCCAGGAGCAGCGTCCCACTGAACTATCCAATTTACCGTGCGGTCGCCGGGGATATTTGTAAACTGAGTGTTTAAATGCGGATCAAAATTTCCATATTCTCCGTTTTCATTTAATATACCGGTTTCAGTCGTGGTAAAAACAAAACGGGCATCTGGTTCATTAAAAAACGAGTTTTTGACTGATACAACATACGATTCAAAAATTTCCCCAGCGCTTTCAACTCCGTTGCTTATAACCAACCAGTCACAATTACTGGCCTGTATCTGACAATCGACCTCATAACTTGGATAATATTTCTTTCTCAACAAAATTTCAAAATTAGGATCTCCCTGAGTCAAACGAATGCAGATGTTAGTTGTATACGGAGGATCCTTGGGAGGATTAACGTATTCCTCCGCGAAGCACATCATCGGTAAAATGAAAACAAATAATATGAATTTAAACTGTTTCATTTTCTTATAATCAAATAATTGAAAAAAAGCGGTTCGATGTTTTCACCATCAGATTGACGCCTTACGCAAAAAGATTCGTTACTGGCATTTACCACAACCCAATACGGAGTCGTGGTTTCCTGACGCGGAGTCAAAAGGATAATGGCATTGCTTGTTAATCCTGAGCATGAAACAGGCGATGATGCGTCAGAATTTATCGGTATCTCTACAACTCCGCACTGTGTCGAGTTTTGAAATTGCAAGAATGACTGAGCCTGAATATTGCCGCCTTCAGTCGCCAAAAGCGTCAAATCGCCGTTTGGGGCGATTATTTTTCCTGTCGAATTAGCTATTACCACATTACAGGAATTAGTTGTGCTTCCTACTACCCAATCTCCGCTTCCGTTTATCTTTAAATCGGATACTTTTAAAGACCCTATAACTGTTCCTCCGTTAGTTGTTATAAGCATGTCTTTAAGATCATCGCAAAACATTTCCCAAGAAATTTTCGAATTAAACAAATTAGGATGTTCTGCAAGTAAGGAAACAAACATATCACCAAGGCTGGAACTTGTGACAACTGCCGAGCCGCCTACGGTAATATTTCCGCTTTCTACAGCAAATCCGTTCTCGTTGAACGTGAAGCTTTCATCGTCGCTGAATTTGAATATAGACCAAATGTCTTGCATAGTATATGTTAATGACCAATAAAAACTTAAATATTCATAAAAGAACTGCTGGGGGGTCATTCCACTGCGGGGTTCATCTCCTCCTCCCCTGGGCTCGTTAGAAGCGCCGTATGGTTTATAGAAATCTCCGTACCTTATACTTGAACAAGTATATACGTAAAGCGGAGTGTTGCCAGTTCTTTTCACACAAAGCAAATAATCTCGATCTGCAAAAATTTGCACAGGGGATGAAAACGAATAGGTGATTCTGGGAAAATTCGACGTATTTATTAAGGCGGCAGGGTACTCAACTATTTGAGCGACACCAGAGTTAATTACGCAAGCAGATATGTAAACATTTTGTGGCGATAAGATCCTGGCAACATTATCGCAGTATAAAGTCACGCTTTCAAGCTGGGTATCGCGTGAGACACGGAAAGTGTTGCCTGCTCTATCCCAATTGCAATCAACCGCAGGCAGCCAATAGCTTGCTCCAGTGGTAGGATCTATTCTGCCGACAATGGGAGAAGATCTGGCAATCACTACGCTTCCGTCATCATTAATTGTAATGGCGTTAGTTATGTCCTCGCATATCTCATCAAGTCTATTGTAAGCGATGGAAAGATTCTGCAAAGCTCCCTGGGAATTTGATAAAGAATTCGCAATTGAGTTAACGGCATTTGAGAGACTGGCCAAGTTGGAACTTAAAGCCGTGAAGGAAGTTTTTAAATCTACGACTTGATTTGAAACCGCTATAAGTTCTTCTAGAGTTGCGAAAGAAGAGCCGGAATTGAAAACTTCTTCGGAATAAAGAAAAAATCTTTCAAAATCATTAATTTCATAAACGCCGCTATTAAGACGAGCGTCATTGTTAATGCTAAACCTCGAATTGGAAAATTGGAACAAATTGGAGAGACATTGAAACTTTTCCGGGAGGTCATATTCCAGTTTTGCCAATCTGGAGGTAACGGAAACATACTGCTCTTTAATATATTTTGATTGGACCTCTAAATTGGAAACAGCTTGTGACAAGTAAGCTCTAAGCTCGGGATCTTGATAACAAGAAGAGCTATTATCAATTGCAGACGCGACAACGGTTGCCGGAATTAAGAGAAAAAAAAGGAGTGAAAAGTTTTTCATAAAGACAAATGAAGGTTTATGTTAACATTTGTTTTATTATATGAAATAAACCATTGGTTGTCAAAGCTGTATAAACAAAAAAGCATCCAGTTTTTTAAGGAAATCTCGCTTGCAAGAGTTTTGGCTGTGAGGCATTTAAATATATATTCTTTAAGTCGGGAGACAAAAAAAATACCCGCGCTTTCGCGCGGGTATTTTTACCATTAAAGTAATTTAATTACTTCTGGGGGCATTCGCACTTTTCGCTGTCTTCCCAAATGCAGGGGAGCTTCGGCCAGCAGTCTTCTTCCCAAACCGGGGTCAGGCTGACGGCATCATAGAAGCTGTTTTCAGCAAAGCCGAAGAGCAGGCAATCGGAGAGACCGCAAAGGAAGCGGGCAGTGCCGATGAAAACGCCTTCAGCGGCGCCAAGAACGAAACCGAAGATCGGAACAGCAGCGCTGCCCATGAAAGCTTCTTCAGTCACTTCAGCGGGGCTGGCGACCATGTTGTCGATGCCGCGGGCCCAAGCTTTGTTGATCTTGAACCAAATGTTCTCGGTGGTCTTGGGTTCGGGCTTGCAGGGCTGGCAGGGCTGGCAGCAGTTCACGAAAGTGAAACCGCAGCAGGGGCTGCAGGGCTGGCAAACGGGCTTGGCGCAAGTCCCGCAAGAAACGACGTTCAGATTGCAGGGCTGGCAGGGGGTTTTCTCGACGCACTTGTAGTTCACGGCGACCTGCTGACCGCAGGAGCCATCGTTGCACTGCATTTCGACTTCAGCGAAAGCGGTGCCAACAAAAGCGACCAGAACCAAGAGGGTCATGAGTTTCTTCATAGTTTTCCTTCCTACTTGTTTTGTTGTTGATGTGTTTTCCACCGACTCTAGGAAAAGTCGGAGGCGTTAATTAAAAATTATTTTGCTTTATTCTATCAGATGTGCCCCCGCAAGTCAATACTCACTCCTCCACCAGGTCAAGCAGGACCCTGAGGTGGAGGGTCTGGCTCTTGGTCATCTTGAGTTTCTCCCCATACTGGGTGACCATGACACCGCTTTTGGAATTGTAAAGGGAGAGCCTCAGGCCGTCGTAGGGGTAGTAGCCGTTCTCTGGGGTTTGCGTTTCGGACTGGAAATAGCCTTTCCCCCTCACCAGCAGAAAATCCCCGGACTTTCTTTGGAGAAGCTTTTGGGGCCCCCTCAGGGGATACCAGGACTCCAGCTGGTTAATTAAGACCACCCCTTCCTTGGCCACGATGCCCTCGTCGGACCCTTTGACCAGGGAGTAGCCCGGACGTTCCTTTTCCGCCTTGATGGCCACCGGGGCGCCTGCGGGGAATTTTGTGACCAGGCTCAGGCAGGACATGACGTCGTGGGAAGTGATGTTTTTGGACATGACGTCGATGGTCAATTCCCCGCTGCGGGGGTTCAGGCGGTAAACGATCATGCGCCGGACGCCGTTCAATAGGTCCGGGGCCGCCAGCACTCTTACGGCGCCGTCCTCCTCTATCCGCCATTTCCATTTCTTGGGATCCGCCACTTTGGCCTTGTAATTGCGGGTGGGGACGATCTCCTCCTCGGGCTGCAGGAAAGACTGCATGGTCCCGCCGAAATTCTCCCGGCTGTCGGGGCCGTAGTGCACCAGCATGCCGTGGTGCTCCGGAGCGATCATAACGCAGGCGTAAGCGTTGCTAACGCCGACGAGGGGGCCGTATTCGCTGCCTGTCGGCCTGCAGAAGACCGTCACGCCCTGCCTTGTTTCCGTGGGGAAAGCCCGGAAGCTTTCGCTTTTGCACTGGGAAACGTAGTTGGTCCTACCGAAGATCATGGCCTCCCTGAGCCTCACGCCGCCCTCCAGTTCCGGATCCAAAAGATCAACCACGGCCTCGCTGTCCCCTTCCACGGTTATAGTAAGGTCTTCCGTGCCCTTGAAAGTCTGGTTGACTTCCTCAAAGGAGCCTTTTTTGATATCCGCTTCCCAGATGGTCTTTTTGTTGCCGCTTATCCTGACTTTGGCCTTGGCTTCCTTCGGCGAGGTCTCGTCCATGCAGACGCACATCTTCAGAGTCGTCTTGTCTTGCGGCAAAGAATAGACCAAAATTGCGCTGCCCTTGACGCTCAAGCCCTTCTCAAAGACCGTCCCTCCGTTCTTAAGACTCTTCCCCTCGAAGGTCTCGTTGCGTGTCACTTTAGGCGCGCCGCCCTTTTGAGCGTAGCACTCCACTCCCACAGGCTCGCTGAGGCTGACGTGGGAACGGTCATAGACTCTCTGGTCCACGCTGGCGCAGCCCAAAATTAGCAAAGCCGCGCCGCTAAAGAAAAGAACGTTTTTCATTTTTGGATATACATGCCGCTGCACATCTTGAAGAAAGCGCCCTTCTCGCCGACGTCCTTGAGCCAGAAACGCTCGCACATCCCGTTGCCGCCTATTAGGAAATTGCTAAGGATGTAAGCTTTGCCGTTCACTATGACTCTTGTCAGCATCTGCTTCTGCAGATTGATGACGAAGATCCAGTCCTGCCAGGACTCGTCAATCCTGGCTTTGGTCGTGGTTGTCTTCTCTTCGCTGCAGAGCTCCATCTTGCCTTCTTCGGTAACATGAACGTAGAAAAGCGAATCTCCGCTGATATCCTTGACGTCGAAATAAGTGCTGCCGAGACTGGGTTTCAGTCTGACCCTGAATTCCAGAGTCTTGGCGCTATTATCCTCGGGCTTCAGGGCCATGGGCGCCATAACGCCGCTGCCGCCGTGATGGGACCACAAGACTTTCCCCTCCTCGGGATCTTCCACTATTTCGCCCTGAGTGTCGCTGTCAAGCGGCATAAAGCCAAACTGTTTGTCGACCTTGCCCAGTTCGAAATCGCTGAAATCATATTTCCTGCTGGAGGCGGAAGGAATGGGCGCCGTCAGAGTGACGGTGCTGTAATTTCCGTAGGAGTCGATGGCGTCGATCTGCACCATGCCCTTGTCATAGAGTTTCAGGGCTTCAAAAATGTTGATCTTCGCGACCTTTTCCGTGTAGGGGGCGGGATAGTAATGCGTCTGTTCGAGAGAGCAGACGAAGAACGGGTCGGTTATGGTGTACCATACGAGACCGTTTTCAGCCTCGATCTTAACGGTCTCCCTGTCCTCTTCCAAGGTAATAGAAGGGCCCTTCTCGCTGACAAGCCCTTTCACCTCATTGAAGAAAGGCGAAACGTTCAACCAGGCCGTTTCGGGCTTGTTCCAGCAATACTCCTCTTCCTCGCTGAAATAATAGTTCGTGGGGCAGCGCGCGGTCGGCGTCTCATAGAAAGTAAAGATCCTGTTGATGTGGTCGCCCGCCCTGGCCATGATGCCCGGGCCCTCGATGTGAGGCAGCCCGAAGCTGTGCCCCAGTTCATGCTGGTAAGCGCCCAGAGTCGTGGCCACATGGCCCCACTGGACGTCCCTCCACACGGAGTCGTTGTTCGGTGAAGTGATCGGCGTGTTGTTAGTGAAAGCCTGGACCACGTCGGCAAGCGAAGAGGGCCAGCCGTAGAGGCCGTTGGCGCCGAACTGGCCGAGGAGCTGGCCGCCCAGGGCCGTGTTACCCGATAGTTTTCCGTTCCTTAGCATCTGGGTGTTGCAAAGCCCCGTGATGTGGCGGTTGCCTTTCCCTTCGTTGCCTTTTCCCACCGTGCGCAAAAATTCCTCGTAAAGCTTGTCTTCGTTGAAGTCGTCGTTCAAACGGCGCCATTCGTTGATCTCCGCTCTGGAATATTTGCTCGTGATGATCTGCACGTCTATTTCGCCGTCCTTATCGAGATAGAAGCTGAAGGTCTTCCTCGGATACCCGTTTCTGACCAAGCTGTCGGCGCTGTAGGACTGCAGAAGTTCCAGGGACGTGCGGTACTTCTTCAGCCAGAGGTCCGGATCCTCTTCCTGGGGATCGTTGTCAAGATTCGAGAGATATTTCCTGTCGCCGGTGTTGTCCACCAGATAATAAGCCTGGTAGAGGTAATCCGTCTTCGGGCGTTCGTAATTCAGGGTAATATTGCAGACTGTTTCCCCGCTCTTGATCTCGATGTCGTTCTTGCCGAATTTAAGCTTGGTCCAGCCTTTAAAGCGTCCCTTGTAAGCCGGGCACTGCAGCGACTCTCCCGTCGTCTTGTTCAGGACCGTTACTTCAACGATGTCAGAGGGGCAGTGTCCGCGGAACAGCGGCACGGGATAAGTTATCCTTTCGCCGTCTTTGAAATTGTCCACGACGATAGGCGAATTATCCTTTTTCCCGCAGGCGGAAAAAAGCGCGCAGAGCGCCAAAAGCAGAAGTACTTTTTTCATATGTTTCCTTAATGATATTAATTGCAAATCATGCTCTCTTTCTCAGGAACGCAAGCGACAAGAGCGCCAGCAGAGCGATGAGGCCAGGCTCGGGGATCTGAGGTCCGAGTTCGATCCTCAGTTTCGAGATCTCGACTCTGTCGTTGTCCTTGGAGCCGTAGATCCTGAATTTATTTATCGTATCGACCGGCGAGAGAGCCTCTCCGGTCATCTCTTCATTTATGAAAGAGGTCTTCCCGGCGAACGTCACTTCCCTCAGGTATTTTTTATCCGCTCCGATGCTGGAGATGACGTTGAGGTCGATAAATTCCCCGCACTCACCCTTCCAGGTTATGAGGCCCGGCCTTGAAGCGAAATCGGACATTGAAAGCCTCACTTGCCCGTTATCCACTCTCAGAGCGCTCTGGCACTGACGGCTCTCGGCGTCCTGGGTAAGATAGAAGAGCCCTTTCTGCGTCGAGGAGAGTTTCAATTCGGCGGTCATATAGAGATCAAGAGAATCGCTCACTCCGGAGGGAGACTGCAGGCTGCAGAACGCTCCGATATCGTCCTGGGCAACGCCTTCTCCGGAGCCGCTGGTGAAGACAAGGCGCTTCGCGTTCGTGTAAGGCAGATCAAGCGTCGCCTCGTCCTCCACGGTCGCCACGAGGTCAACGCAGACGTCGTCCAGGCAAAGCGCGCCGCTTCCCCACTGGAAGAACCTTACGGCCGTAAAGACGTCACCGGGCTGTTCCTGGCTGCAAAGGGCGCGGCAGTTTTCTGTTTGCCCGTTGATGCTCACCTGCCTGAGGACGTGCCTGTACTTGCCGTCGCTGTCCGTTATGTGGGCGGCGTCGTAGATAAGCTCAAGGTCGGCCCAGGCGCCGGGAGCGATGGACCCGCTGGAATGGAATTCAGTGTGAGTCTCGTCGGAGGCCTGACTGTTCACATGATATGCCCCGTTTTCGTAGGTAAGCTGGTTTTCCACGATGGAGGGATCCCAGAGACCGATGTTTTTCGAAATATCGCCTTCGGGGCAGACGCGGCAGCGGATCCTGATGTAGCGGCCGGCGTAGCTTCTGCACCAGCCCTCGTCAAATTCCGGCAAGCCCAGATGCACGCCCCACAAGCCGTCGGTGTTGCCCAGCCTCAGGTAGCGGCTGCCTTCGCTGTCTTCCTTGATGACGGCGTTGCCGTTGACTTTGTTTTCGCCGTAGGCAGCATACCAGCCGCCTTTGCCGATCATGTCAGTTCCGTTGTTATAAGTTTCAAAGTTTTCGTTGACCAAACGTTTGAAGACGAACTTGTCGCCCTCGTTCTCCGCCACTTCCAGCTTGTTGCCGGAGGAGAGACTCCAGTTGACGTCGCAGATCGGTCCGGTCGGCTCGTCGCTGCCGAATTCGTAAAGCACCCACCCTTCCTTCTTGCTGCCGCAGGGGCAGCCGAAGCGCAGGTATTTTTCCTCGCCGTTCAGCCTGACCCAGAGAACGCCGGTGGCGTATTTTTTCTCGTTGATGTCGCCGTTGTATGTCACGGTGACCTTCGCCGTATCGTTCAGGACGCCCTTGTTGCTGGAAAGGCTGAAGTCGCCTTCCGCGATCCCGACGCTGAAGGGAAGCCCCTCGCAGCCGAATTCGTTTTTAAGATTGAGATTGCTGCTGTATTTTCCTTTCTTGAAGGGCGCCATCGAGGCCGTCCATCTCGGGATGTCGTAATTTACGCTGACTCTGATGTCGTCGAAGTCCGAGCCGCCGCTGGTAGAGTCTCTGAGCACAAGGCTCTGCACCAGAGGATAAGAGGATCTGATCGGCACGCCCAGATCCTTTATATCTCCGTTGACGGACATCCAGACCAGAACTTTATGCTTCACGTCGATGCGCCAGGCCCAGGTCTGCCAGCCGCTTTCGACTTTTCCCCAGGAATAGTATCCGCCGGAATAACTGATGCTGACGGTGCCGTCCCTGTCCGTGTGGATGTAGAACATGTTCTCGTCGAAACTGGAGTTGGTCAGATAGAGCCCGCCGAAACCGGGGCGGATGCGCACAGAGACGTCGATGTAATGTTCGTTGGTGTCTTCGTCGCCGACCCAGACCGGGAAAAACATTCCGTTCCAGTAGCCGTCGTAAGCGTGCATGTAATAGTTCCCGTTCTCCTCTTTAATTTCGCCGTCGCCGCCCATGGAATACATTCCCATCTGTCCGTCGGCGTCGCCGAGATGGTAGCCTTCCTCGGCTTCGAAGCCGCAGTATTTCTCCTTGACGAGGTCCTGCACCGGGCGAACGGTAATGCTTCTCTCGTTGCCGTAAATGTCGAAGACATCCACGCTGGCATATGAGGTCTTGCTCTTGCCGCAGATATTCATGATATCGTCCACGTTCAGGATGATCTCTTTGACGCTGCCGTCAAGATTCTGCGGGAAGCACCAGTCCGTCAGGATCCAGTCCTGCCAGTTGGGCCAGAAACCGTACCAGGCGATGCCGTTCTCCGAGGAGATCTTAAGCTGCTTGGTGTTGATCATCTTCAGCTTGATATCATTGGGAGGCAACTCCCCTTTCTGCTCCCTGAAGAAGGGCGAAGTCAAAAGGCGGTGCATCTCGTTGATGCTCCAGGAGGACTCCTCATTGGCGTTGAAATAATACGGCGTGGAGCGGTTGGCGTTGGGAGGCTCCACCACCGTGTAGTTGCGGTTCATGACAGCGTAGGCGCGGGCCATGACGCCGTAGTACATGTTGCCTTCGATGTGCGGAAGCCCGAAGCCGTGGCCCGCCTCGTGCAGCCAGGCGCCCAAAGTCGTGGCGGCCTGGCCAAAGCTGACTTTTCTGCCTTCCGAGTCGTCCATGGAAGGCTTGGTGGGATAAGTGTCGCTGAAGGCCGCGACCACGTTCTGCAGACTGTCGGGCCAGCAATAAAGACCGGTCGATCCGAACATGCCGAGAAGGCCGCCGCCCAGAGCCGCGCTGCCGATTACTTTTCCGTTCACCATCATGTCGGTGTTGGCAATGCCGATGATCTTGCGTTTGCCGCCGCCCCTGTCAGAGCCCAGCAGATCAACGAAGTGGTCGTAGATCAATCCGCCGTCGAACTCTCCGTCCACCGTGCAGCGCTCTATAAGTTCCGCCCTGGTGTACTGGCTGGTGACGACCTGGATATGCACGTTGTTGCCCTCCATGGCGAGGTTGAAGGTCCTGTGTCCGTAGCCCAGCCTGTAGGCGCTATCGGCGGTATAGCTCTGGTTGATAAGAACGGAGGTGTTCAGTTTCTTCTTCCAGAGGTCGGGATCCGAAAACTGCGGGTCCTCGGATTCCGGAAGGTTGGAGACGTAATGCGTGTCGGCGTTCTTGTCCACCATGATATAGACGTAAGTAAGATACTCCGTATCCGCGGGCCGATAAGTCAGCTTTATTCTCTTGCTCTCGGAGCCGACCGTAACCAAGATAGTGTTCTCGCCTTCCACCAAGTGCGTCAGGACTTTGTAGCGTCCTGACCTGGCCGCTCCCGGCACTTCCTCCCCTGTCGTCTCGTTCAGCGACTTGCACTCCAGTTCACCGGCGGCGCATTGTCCGCGCAACAGTGGCACGCAGTAGCTGAGGACTTCCCCTTCCTCAAAGTTGTTGACAGTGACAGCGGCGGCGCAACTTAGCGCACCGCCCAAACAAGCAAACGCAAAAAGCAAGGCAAGATGTTTTTTCATGGCATTTAGTGATGTTTTTTAGCGATTAATAGACTTTTTTTTATTTTAGCAAAAAAAGGGGCGAAAAATATAACATCGAAACTCTTCAGACTAGTCTTCAGATCAAACTCATCTGGGGCCATTATGGTATAATTTCAAATATGAGTAATATCTCGGTTAATTACAAAAATTTGATCGATGAGATCGGGAATCGCGCCTCCCTTGTCGCCGTAACGAAACTGCATGAGGTTCCGGAGATCGAGGAACTTTTAAATTGCGGAGCGCGCTTGGTTGGCGAGAACCGCGTGGAGGAAGTGGAGAGAAAATACGGAGACGGCGCGCTAAGGAAGCGCTATCCCGGGCTTGAACTCCACTTGATCGGACATTTGCAGAGCAGGAAAGCGAAAAGGGCCGTCGAATTGTGCGACTGCATCGACTCCGTGGATTCTCTGGAGCTGGCGGAAAAACTTTCCCGCTGCGCCATCGAAGTTGGCAAGACAATGAGGATCATGCTGGAAGTGAATGTCAGCGGCGAAGAGCAGAAATACGGCCTTGATCCGGAAGACGTTTTGTCGGTCGCCAAAGCCGTCGCCAAGTTGCCGAATCTCGAATTGTACGGTTTGATGTGCATGGCGCCTTTCGTTGAGGACGACGATCTCATCCGGGGCGTTTTTGCCGGACTGAGAAAATTGCGGGACGAAGTTAAAGCAAGCGTCCCAGCCTGCGCCAAACTGAGCATGGGCATGAGCCACGACTACAAGTTGGCGCTGATGGAAGGCACTGATTTTTTAAGAATAGGCAGCAGCCTTTTCGCCTGAAATAAAGGAAAATTTATGGCAAACGGATCATTCATCGTACACGGCTCCAAGCCGCTCTCCGGCACCATCACGGCCAACGGCAACAAGAACGAGGCGCTGCCTGTTCTGGCGGCCTGCCTTCTGACCAGTGAGACCGTAACCTTGCACAACGTGCCTTTAATAGGCGACATCAAAGTGATGTCCGAACTTTTGGAAGCGCTGGGAGCGAAAATAGAGAAAGATGAAGCCGACCCCCACACCTGGCGGATAACTTCGGAAAGCATCCTTTCCAGCGACATTCCGGAAAACTACTTCACCAAGATAAGAGCCTCCATCTGTCTGGCCGCTCCCCTTCTCCATCGCTGCGGAAAGCTTCGCCTGCCGCTGCCCGGCGGCGACCAGATCGGCGCCAGAAGCATCACCACCCATTTGCTGGGCTTGCAAACTTTGGGCGTCACGATCTATGATGACGAGAAAGGATTGCTGCTAATAAACAGAAGCGGCATGCAGGGACAGGACATGCTATTGGATGAAGCTTCGGTGACCGGCACGGAAAACCTCATCATGGCGGCGGTATTGGCTTCCGGAGAGACCGTCATCTACAACGCCGCCTGCGAGCCGCATGTCCAGCAGCTTTGCCTTATGCTAAACAAGATGGGCGCCAAGATCAGCGGGATCGGCAGCAACCGACTTATCATCCAGGGCGTTACGGAACTAAAGGGCTGCGAGCACACCATTGACACCGACTACATCGAAGTGGCCAGTTTTGTCGCCCTGGCAGCCGCCACCAAGAACGCCATAACCATAAAGCGAGGCAACTGCGCCGCCATTCCTGTTCTGGCCAAGGCCTTCGCAAAACTCGGAGTTTTTTTTGAAATTAAAGGCGAAGACATCTTTGTTCCCTCCAAGCAGGATATGGAGATACGTCCCGGCTTCCGCGACATGATAACGAAACTTGAGAGCGCCATCTGGCCGGGAGTTCCCGCGGACATATTGAGTTTGCTGCTGACTGTGGCCACCCAGTGCAAAGGCACGGTGTTGATCCATGAAAAAATGTTTGAATCGAGGTTGTTCTTCATCGACCGCCTTATCAGCATGGGCGCCAGGATAGTTCTGTGCGACCCCCACAGGGCGGTGGTGATAGGGCCCGCCAAGCTTCGCGGGGAGAAGATCACAAGCCCCGATATCCGCGCCGGCGTCTCATTGCTTATCGCCGCTCTCTGCGCCAAAGGCGAGAGTCGCATCGACAACATCTACATGATCGACCGCGGCTATGAAAGGATCGACGAACGACTGAGGTCGCTGGGCGCCGACATCGTTAGAATAGAAGAAGCTTAAGGGGTAAATATGCTTATTCAGTTTTTAGGCGGCGCCATGGAAGTCACCGGCACCACTCATGTTCTCAGTACCAGAAAGAGCCGCGTCCTGAGGGACGCGGGGCTTTTCCAGGGACGCAGGGCGCAAGCCAGGGAAAAGAACGAAATGACCTTCGTCAACATGGAGCCAGTGGACTGCATGGTGCTTTCCCACGCCCATATCGACCACTGCGGCAACATTCCCCTGCTCGTCAAGAACGGATTCTCCGGTCCAATCTATACTCACGCCGCCACGAAAGACCTCTGCGAACTGATGCTAATGGATTCCGCCCACATTCAGGAACTGGACGCGGAATATTTGAGCCGCAAGCTCGATCCCAACGATCCCCTGATCGCTCCTCTCTACAGCGAGGAGGAAGCCGAGGCGTCCTTGAAATACCTTGTCCCCCACCAGTATCACGAACGCATCCAGCTGACGGAGGACATCGGAGTGACCGCCTATGAAGCCGGACACATTCTTGGCTCGGCATCCCATATCTTCGACATCAAGGAAGGCAGAAGAAAACTGAAGATCGGCTACGCCCTGGACTTGGGCAGGAAAGGCCTTCCCATCATCAGGGATCCTGAACAGCTGACGGATATCGACGCCCTGGTCATGGAAGCGACCTACGGCAACCGACGCCACAGGGACATCAATCAGTCCGAGGATCTCCTGGCCGGCGTCATAAACAGGACCTACCGCAAAGGCGGCAAGATCATAATCCCGGCTTTCGCCTTGGAAAGAGCCCAGGAGATCGTTTACACCCTGATGAAGCTGTACGGTCAGACAGACGAAAATGGCAACCATCTTGTTCCGAGTCTTCCCATCTACATCGACAGCCCCTTAGCCTGCGAAGTCTCAAAAGTCTTCGGCAAACACCCGGAGACCTACGGCGAGGAAACTCTTAAGCTGGCCCAGAGCCGCTCAAAAATGTACATGAGCGAATGCGTCCATCTCATCGGCACCGTAGAGGAATCCAAAGCCCTGAACGACGACCCCAGGTCCATGATCATAATTTCCGCTTCCGGAATGTGCGAAAGCGGAAGAATACTGCATCACTTGAAGAACAACGTCGAGGACCCCAGGAACGCCGTCGTAATCGTAGGCTACCAGGCCGAGAACACCCTGGGCCGCCGCATCGTTGACCGTGCGGAGGAGATCAAGATCTTCGGAAAGATGTACAAGATGAACGCGGAAAGAGTCGTCCTAAACACCTACAGCGGACACGCGGATCAAAAAGATCTTCTGGAATTCGCCTGCAACGTCGGCGACAGATGCAAGACCTTCGTATTGGTCCACGGCGAAGAAGAATCCATTATGGATCTGGCGGCAAACATTCAGTCCATGCGCCCTGACGCCCGAGTTCTTACGCCCAACAGATTCGACATCATCTCAATCTAAGATATTAAGGAAATATAATGAGCGAAAACTGCACCCACGACTGCTCAAGCTGCCAAGAAAACTGCTCTGAGCGCAAGACTGATCCCAACGATTTCAAAGCCCCCGCCAATCCTGGTTCAAACGTTAAGAAAGTCATAGCCGTCATGAGCGGCAAAGGCGGCGTGGGAAAATCTCTCGTAACTAGTCTTCTCGCGGTAATGGCTCAGAGGCGCGGCGACAAAGCCGCCATCCTTGACGCCGACATAACCGGCCCCTCCATTCCCAGAATGTTCGGCCTGAAAGAAAAGGCCGAAGCCATAGAGGGCGGCATGCTTCCCGTCGCCTCCAAACTCGGCACCCAGATCATGTCTCTGAACCTCCTGATGGAAAGGGAGACCGATCCTGTCGTCTGGCGCGGACCCGTCGTGGCCGGCGTTGTAAAACAGTTCTGGTCCGACGTCGTCTGGGGCGACATAGACTGCATGTTCGTGGACATGCCCCCGGGAACCGGCGACGTTCCTCTGACCGTCTTCCAATCTCTTCCCATTGACGGCATCATCATCGTCACCTCCCCGCAGGAACTCGTCTCCATGATCGTCAGCAAAGCCGTCAATATGGCCAAACTGATGAAGATCCCCGTCCTCGGAGTCGTGGAGAACATGAGCTACGCCGTCTGCCCGGACTGCGGCAAGGAATTCCCTATTTTCGGCGAAAGCAAACTCCCGGAAGTCGCCAAAGAGTGGCAGCTGCCGATCCTCGGCAAGATCCCAATGAACATCAAGCTGGCCGCAGCCTGCGACAAAGGCATGATCGAGCTCTTCGAAGGCGACTGGCTGGATGCAGCCATGGAAAAGATCTGATGAAAAAATTTCTTCTGGCCCTGCTTTTTTGCGCGCCCCTTCTGGCTTCAGAAAAAGCTCCCGACTACGCAAAGGACCTGCGCCCCGCTCCCGAGAAGCGCTGCTTTAGAAGCGAGGCCGTGGAGAAACAGATCGTTGACCTCAAAGACAAACTTACCGCAATCGATCCGAAACTATATTGGATGTTCGAGAACTGTTTTCCCAACACGCTGGATACAACTGTCCGCTACAGAAGCGTTGAGGGAGACGACGACACCTTCGTAATTACCGGCGACATCAACGCCATGTGGCTCAGAGACAGCGCCGCCCAGGTCTGGCCGTATCTTCGTTACGTTGATAAGGACGAGCCTTTGCGCCATCTCATCCGCGGCGTGATCCGCCGCCAGTTCAATTGCATTCTCACAGATCCTTACGCCAACGCCTTCAATCCCGGACCCATCGGCGGCGAATGGCAAAGCGACGAGACGGAGATGAAAAAGGAACTGCACGAGCGCAAGTACGAGATCGACTCCCTCTGCTACCCCGTCCGTTTGGCCCACGAATACTGGAAGCGCACTGGTGACAAAAGCGTCTTCGACGAAAAATGGCTCAAAGTCGTCCGCTCGATCTTGGACGTTTTCCGCGACCAGCAGAACAAAAACGGCTTCAGGAGCAATTATCATTTCAGGCGCAACACCTCGGCTTATCACGACACCAGAAGCAACGGAGGCTACGGACATCCAGGAAAGGATTGCGGACTCATAGCCAGCGCTTTCCGTCCTTCGGACGACAGCACCATCTTCCCCTATCTCATCCCCAGCAATTTCTTCGCGATCAGCATCCTCAGGAAAGCCGCGGAAATACTGCGCACTGTAAACGAAAACGAAGAGCTGGCTAAAGAATGCGAAGATCTTGCAAATGAAGTGGAGACCGCCATAAAGAAATACGCGGTAGTTGAGCATCCCAAATACGGCAAGATCTACGCCTTCGAAGTGGACGGCTTCGGAAGCCAGCTTCTGATGGACGACTCCAACGCGCCTTCGCTTTTGAGCCTCCCCTATCTCACCGACGTTAAATTAGACGATCCCGTTTACCAGAACACCAGGAAATTCGTCTGGAGCGAGGCCAACCCCTACTTCTTCCAAGGCTCCGCTGGTGAGGGCATCGGCGGCCCGCACTGCGGGTTGTATAGGCCCTGGCCCATGAGCATAATAATGAAAGCCCTGACCACCAACGACCGCACAGAAAAGGAGTGGTGCGTAAAGGAGATCTTGAAGACCGACGGCGGCACAGGCTTCATCCACGAGTCATTCTACAAAGACGACGCCAAAAACTACAGCCGCTCCTGGTTCGCCTGGGCCAACACATTGTTCGGCGAACTGATCGTCGAAATGTACGCGGAATAAAAGAAATATTTGATTTAACAAAGATAGAAACTTTATATCAGTAAATTGTCACTAGTTGTTTCCGCGCAAATTGTGTCACCACCGGTGACACAATTTATTTTAGCAGATGATTGGTCCAAGTCAATTTAGTTAGCAATGGCGCCACTTTCTTGTTGTTCATATAAAGCTCATAAAATTGCTTCATACGATAAAACCCTCGCCGATTAAAGCCTTTGATTCCCGGAAATTTTTCTTGAATAAAATTTGATAACGAATCAATATAATTATCACCATAATCTGAATCCCTGGATTTTTCAAAGAGTATTTTCCCTACTCTCTGATACATCAATATCAGTTCTTCATTAATCTTACGATAAGCATTATTGCGAGCATTTTCAATTATTTTGGCAACCTCAGCAAAGTTTTTACTTATTTCATTCATATGGTATTACGCCCATTGTTGATTTATTGGAATAGAATTTTGCCATATGTTACATTAATGTCTAAATCAATTCAAGAATTTGCGCTTTTTCTATTATTTGTGATAGCGATTGAAAATATTGAGCAAATAAAAAAGCCGCTCTTTGGAGCGGCTTTCTTGCTTGAGGACTGCTTGCTTTTGCAAACTGATCGCTTAGTCGTTGTTGAGGTAAAGTTTCGGCCAGAGCTTGTACATTCCGAAGCCGCAGGCTGCGACCAGAACGAGAAGGCAAGTGGCAGGAACGGGCTTGCCGTAGATATACATGCCGGTCGAGAAGAGCAGGCTGTAAACCACGATGGTGCCCAGTATCATGCAGAGGATGCCCTGGGGCAGCGTATTCGGCACGGCGTACTTGTCGATCTGATCGCCTTCCTCGTTGGCTTCCTTGATGACTTTGTTCCAGCCGGGGCCGCCGGGGCAGATGTGACGGTAGAAGGATCTCAGGGTCTTGGTGTCGGTCGCAGGAGCAACGTAAGCCAGGATCACCCAGACGGTGGTGGAAATAGCCACGTTGATAAGGTACGGCAGGAAAGTGTATTCCTTGAAGAGCTCGGGTTCCCAGAAGACGAAAGTCGTGGAGATAATAAAGGAGAGCGTCATGGCCGCGATCTCGCACCAGGCGTTGATGCGCCACCAGAACCATCTTAAGATGAAGACCAAGCCCGTGCCGGCGCCGAAGCCCACCAGGATCTTGAAGGCGAAGGTCGCGCTCTTTAAAAAGAGGGCCAAAACGCAGGCAAAGACCATCAGGATAACGGTGGCGATGCGGCCCACCAGAACCATTTCCTTCTCGCTGGCCTGGGGCCTCAGGAAGCGTTTCCAGAAGTCGTAGGTGATGTACGAGGAACCCCAGTTCAGGTGGGTGGAGATCGTGGAAATGTAAGCGGACATCAGAGACGCGACCACGATGCCCTTCAAGCCGTGGGGCAGCATGGTCAGCATGGCGGAATAGGCCAGGTCATGTCCGGGCATGGTGTGCGGGAAGGCCGATTTCAAAGAGTCCAGCGTCGGGAAGAGCACCAGCGAAGCCAGGGCAACCAAAAGCCAGGGCCAGGGGCGGAGAGCGTAGTGCGCGATGTCGAAGAAAAGCGTGGAGCCCGTGGCGTGCGCTTCATTCTTGGCCGCCAGGACGCGCTGGGTAAGGTACCCGCCGCCGCCGGGCTCTGCGCCGGGATACCAGGCGCTCCACCACTGGACGAGAACGGGCATCAGAAGCAGCGTGATGAGAAGGTTCAGGCTCTCCTTGTCAAAGCCTACGCCGGGAGTGTAGATGTTGAAGGAGGGCAGGATGTCCATCTTCTGCTGGACAAGAGGATTATTCAGGACAACGTCCAGGCCGCCGGCGCGGTTGACGGAAACGACAGCCGCCGCCACAGACCCGACCATGGCCACGACGAAGAGCAGGCAGTCGGTGATCAGCACGCTCTTAAGGCCGCCCAAGACCGAGAAGATCGTGGTGATGGCCGCGGCGTAGAGCACGGTCTCCCAGGGTTTCAATCCCAGCATGACGCCGCCGATCTTGATGGCGGCCATGGAGACGGTGGCCATGACGATGATGTTGAAAAGGAAGCCGAGATAGACGGCCCTGAAGCCTCTTAGGAAAGCCGCGGATTCGCCGCTGTAGCGGAGCTCATAGAATCCCAGGTCTGTCACTACGCCGGAACGGCGCCAGAGCTTGGAATAGATGAAGGTCGTCAGCATGCCTGTCATAAGGAAGGCCCACCAGCTCCAGTTCTGGGCTACGCCGCCCTGCCTGACCATGTCTGTGACAAGGTTCGGGGTGTCGGTAGAGAAAGTCGTGGCCACCATGGAGAAGCCCAGGAGCCACCAGGGCATGGAACGGCCGGAGAGGAAGAAGTCCTCAGATGATTCGCCGGCCTTTTTGGAAACGATGATGCCCACGATAAGCGTGAAGACCAGGAATCCGATGATGATCCCCCAGTCCAGGGCGTTCACAGGAATAAATTCGTATCCCATATTTTCCTTAAAGGTAAAAGTGAAGCGGTTGATAACGATAAACTTTAATAAATTCTAGCAAAAGCGACTTTGTCCGTCAAATCAACAGCTGATCAAAAACGCCGAAAAAGAAAAGGAAAAGCGGGAAACAATTATCGGGCGAGAATGGGGAAAAAATACAAAAGCAAGCCGAGAATGATCCTGCTGAAAACGCCCGCCAAAGTATCGTCCAGCATGATGCCCCACGCTCCCGGGAGGTTTTGGAGCTTATTTATGGGCCAGGGCTTCAGGATGTCGAAAAAACGGTTGAGGAAAAGTCCTGTGAGAGCCGTCCAGATGCTGAAATTAACGCCCAGGAAGGTCAGGAAGGCCGCTGCCGTCTCGTCGATGATAACTGAGCCGGGGTCGTGCTTGCAGAGGTCAGATTCGGCCTTCCCGCAAAAAATGAGGCCGAGGAGGAAAAAAGCCGCCGCAAGGATAGCCTGAATAAGGAGAGGCTGCTTGGTAAAAGTCGTGGCGTACCAGATTAAAAGGCCCCAGATCGTGCCGACAGTTCCGGGCATGATGGGGAAAAAGCCCGTGAAACACATGGTGGATACGAAGACCGCCGGCGTGAATTTGCGGCTTTTAATTTCCTCA
This sequence comes from bacterium, assembly GCA_017557885.1. Lineage (GTDB taxonomy): Bacteria > Auribacterota > UBA3054 > UBA3054 > UBA3054 > UBA3054. The sequence continues at coordinate 61,589 of JAFYXV010000009.1, forward strand.
GGCATTATCCAGGTAGAAATTTTTGTATTTTACTAGGTAGTAAAAACCGGAGAAAATGGTCAGGAGGCTCACGAACCAGAAGAGAATATGCGTGGCGATCCTGAAATATTCCAGGTAACTGCCGCTAAGATTGAGATCGTTGGAGAAGACCAGATAAAACAGCATGGTCACGATGGCGATCATCTGCCAGGCCGTCTTGTGCTTGCCGATGGCGTGGGCGCCCAAGACCGCTCCCCTGCTCAGGCCGGCCATCCTGAGCCCCGTGACCACCAGGTCGCGGCCGACAATGGCCACCACCATCCAGGGAGCCACTATGCCGTTCTTCCAATACATGGCGGTGAAGCAGATAAGGACGGAGCAGACCAGGATCTTGTCGGCCAAAGGATCCATCAGTTTTCCGAAATCGGTGACAAGGTTATGTTTTCTGGCGATATGGCCGTCCAAAAAGTCGGTTATGGAAGCCAAGGCGAAAAAGGCCAGGGCCAGCGTTTTGGAATACGGAAAATCCTTCAGGAGGCAGGGCATCACCACCAGCGGCATAGCCAGGCGGCAGACCGTCAGTTTGTTCGGGAGATTCAAAGCAAGCCCTCCAACACGGCCGTGCCGGTCACGTCGTAGCTGGCGGCGCCGGTTATTTTAACGGGAATGATGGAGCCCAGAGGGATCTTCTTGGCGTTTCTTATAATAACTTCGTTGTCCACGTCCGGAGCGTCCGCCATCCTTCTGCCGAATCCCCTGTCCTTTTCCTTGCGGTCCAGTATGACCGGGATGGTCTTGCCGATGTAAGCGCGGTTTTTCTTCAGGGAGATCTCTTTCTGGACTCTCATAAGATGGTCGGCTCTTTCCTCCTTCAGCAGCTGGTCGATGGGGTCGCCCAGGGGGAAGGCCGGAGTCTGTTCCTCCAGAGAATAGGCGAAAACGCCCAGATGATGGAAAAGGCCTTCTTTGACGAAAGCTTCCAATTCCCGGTAAGCCTCCTCCGTCTCTCCCGGGAAGCCGGTGATGAAGGTCGTTCTCAGCGTCACGTCCGGGATCTTGTTAACGATCTTCTCAAGCAGCTTTTTCGTGAAGGCGTGGGTGGGCCTGCGCATGGCTTTCAAAACGTCCTCGTTGACGTGCTGCAAGGGCAGGTCGATGTATTTGCAGATCTTCTCCTCGCCTGCTATGACGTCGATGAGCTCGTCGCTCATGGTGGCGGGATAGAGGTACTGCAGCCTGATCCAGTAGAGGTCGTCGATGGCGCAGAGTTTTTTCAGAAGTTTGGGAAGCTCGGGATAAGCCGAGGTGTCCTGGGCGATGACGTTCAGTTCTACCACGCCTTCTTCGGCCATCTCTTTCGCTTCAGCGACAAGTTTGTCCATTGGCTCGCTGACCATGCCGCCCCTCAGTCTGGGGATGGAGCAGAAAGCGCATTTGTGCTCGCAGCCGTCCGCCACCCTCAGGAATCCGTAATGCGGCGGCGTTATGCGCACTCTGGGGCCGTAGGGAATATCGGCGGCGGGCGCTTTGGGGCCGAAAAGCTTTTTGACAGCCTTCAAAATGTTTTCTTCGCTGGCCACGGGAAGCCAGCAGTCAACTTCATACTGCCGTTCCTTGAGAACGTTTTCGCCGTAATAATTGACGAAGCAGCCTGTGACGATCAGTTTCTGATCCGGCCTTTTCTGGGACACCAGCTCTATTATGACCGCGGAAGCTTCGTCCCTGGCCTCAGTGATGAAAGCGCAGGTGTTGACCAGCATCAGATCAGCTTCTTCCGGAGTGGCGCAGATCTCGCAGCCTTCCTGCAGAAGGCTGCCAAGCATTTTCTCCGTGTCCACCTGGTTTTTGGCGCAGCCCAAACTCACGACGTAGATCTTCATTTCACTCTATCTCGGGAAGCTTTTCATTGAAGTTGAATTCCTGCTTGGCGGAGCGGATGATCTGAAGTTCCTGGGGAACGCCAAGCTCTTTTTCGGAAAGCTTGCGCTCGTTTTTCACGGGATCCTTGGTTATGTTCTTGTTGGAGCGGGTCCGGCCTGTGATCTTGACCAGGGCGATGATGACGCCCAGCACCACCAAGGCGAACACGAACCAGTGCCGGGGCATGATGTCCCCTTCCTCTTTCTGGCGGGAGCCCTCCTTGTTTTTGCGCAAGACTTTTTCCGAGACCGGAACGGAGCTGGAGGGAAAGGCGGAATACTGCGAGGTCATGGCCTGGAAGCGCTCGGCCAGCTGTTTGCCGTCCAATCCGAGATAGTTCCCGTATTTCAAAATGTAGTTTTTCGTATAGATGGGCACGGGCATATGCTCGTAATCGTCACGCTCCAAAGCTTCCAGATAGGAGACCTTGATGCGTATGACTTCCGATATGTCCATGAGGGACAGGTTCCGCGCTTCCCTGGCAGCTTTCAGCTGTTCTCCGATGCCGGGAGGCATGACCGTCTGCATGTCGTCTTTTTGATTGTTATTGTGATCACTCATCATCTTCTTCGTTCAATTCTTCGTTTTCGCTTTCAAACATCTCTTCCTGGTAGCCGTCGGCGGAACCGCCCTCCAGCGGATTGCCGTCCTCCGGGGGCCAGCTCTCGACCAGGATGTCCCTGGGCTTGGAGCCGTTCCTGGGCCCGACGACCTTCAGTTTTTCCATGGTGTCGATCATGCGGGCGGCGCGGGCGTAGCCCACCGACAGCACGCGCTGCAAATAAGAGGCGCTGGCGTTGCCGGAGCTCAGCACGTACTGGATCGCTTCGTCGAGCTTGGGATCGTAATCGATGTCGCCTTCCACGAGATCGTCTTCCCGCCCTTCCATGAAGTCAACATAATTGGGCTCCCTCTGCTCGCGGACAAAATCAGTCACGCGCTTAACTTCGTCTTCGGAGACGAAGGCGCCCTGGATGCGCAGGGTGCGGTTGTAAGTTTGGGACTTGATCAGCATGTCGCCCATGCCGAGAAGCTTGTCGCTGCCCATCTCGTCCAGGATCACGCGGGAATCTATGCCGGAAGTGGTCTTGAAGGCGATGCGGGCGGGAATGTTGGCCTTTATCGTGCCTGTGATGACGTTGGTGGAGGGACGCTGCGTGGCCAGCACCATGTGTATGCCGGCGGCGCGGGCCAGCTGGGCCAGGCGCTGGATCTTCTTTTCAATGTTGTCGCCCTGAGTCAGCATAAGGTCGGCCAGCTCGTCCACCACCAGCACGATATAGGGCAGGAAATTCGGCACGTCGTATTCCTGGCTGCCGTACTGGATCTTCAAATCTTTGGGATTCTGGGCTCGCTGCGCATTAAAGGAGGTTATGTCCCTGACTCCGGCCCGGGAGAAGAATTTATAACGGCGGTCCATTTCCACAAGGAGCCAATCCAAAGCGTCAGGCACTTTTTCCAGGTCCGTAAGCACGGGAACGAGCAAATGCGGGATATCGTGGTAGAGAGTCATCTCCACCTGCTTGGGATCCACCAGGATCATTTTCAGTTCATCCGGACGGAAGCGGAAAAGCAGGCTCAGAAGGATGGTGTTTATGCAAACTGATTTGCCGGAACCGGTGGCGCCCGCCACCAGAAGGTGCGGCATCTTGGCCAGATCGTCCACGAAAGTCCCGCCGTCCAGCATCTGGCCGAGGGCCATCATCAGCTTCATCTTTTTGCTCTTTTCCTTATATTCCGGAGTCGTGCAAAGCTGAGAGAAGAAAACGTTCCTCCTGGTGCCGTTGGGGATCTCCACGCCGACCGCGTCGCGGCCCGGGATGGGCGCAACGATACGGATGGAGGTGGCTTCCATGGCCATGGCGATCTCGTCCTCCAGCTGCGTGATGCGGTTCACTCTCACGCCCGGGCGGGGATGCACCTCGTAACAGGTGATGGTGGGGCCGCAGATAACGTTTCCAATGTCGGCTTCCACCCCGTATTGCTCGAAAACTTCCTTCAGGATCTTGGCCCTGCCCCTGGCCTCGCCTTCCAGCTCCTTCAGGTCGGAAACATCCGGCATGTCAAGCAGTTCGTAATCCGGCAATTCGTAGGGAGGCAGATCGCTCTCGTCGGTGGTCATGATCGTTGGCACGGGCCTGTCCTCGGGAGGTTCCGGACGCGGCTCGGGACGTTTCGGCTGTGGCTTGGGTTTAGGCGTGATCTTCGGTTCGGGAATGATGACTTCAACGTCCCGCGGCTCCTTGCCAGAGGGCTTGTCCTGTTCGTTGTCAAGCTGGTCCTTCAGCTTTCTGGCGGCGATCCACTTGACGAAGGAGGCGATCCAGCCGGCAAAGATGCACAGTCCGTTCCAGACGCCTTTCGCCATGGAGACCAGGTTGGTGTTGAAAAGCAAAGTCAGCGCCACCAAAAGGACCGCCGTAAGGACAATGGAAGTTCCCACCACGCCCAAAGGCGGCGTCAGGATGGAGCAGATCCCCTTTCCCACAAGGCCTCCCCCGGAGGGGATCTGCAGGACCTTCACGGGATCCGGATGAAGCATGTGCAAAAGAGAGGAAGCCGTGCAGACGCTCACCACGAACATAAAGGAACGCATCAGGAGGATCTTGCCCGGCAGCCATTCCTTGGCGCGGAACACGATGACGGCCAGGGCTACGCAGCAAAGGATCAAAAGATAAAAACCGTAGCCGAAGGCGTGATAAAAAGCGAAAGAAACATGCGCCCCCACGTAGCCTACGGCGTTGCCGCCGTCGCTGGAGGCGGTAGCTCCATGGTAAGTGCCTATGGAGACGGTCAAAAGGATCGCAATTACGAAAAGTGAAAAAGCGCAGAGCTCCCTCACCCTGTCGGAAACGAAATTGCCTATCTTTTCTTTTGTTTCTGTTCTCATATTAATTATTATAGCAAAAACACGCACCGCTTCCAGCCTGTGCGCAAAAAACTTTCCGCCCGTCTTTTCGGCAGAATTCCAAAAACCTTCCGGGCTTCGCCGGAAAAATGAAAAACGAGCGGCATTTTAGCCGCTCGTTTTTTCACCAGTTGAAGGTCGGATTCAGATCCAGTTCCTTCTCTTCCGGCCTGGGTTGGTTCCAGGGGATCGCGCTGTCCTCCTCCGCGTTGCGGTAATCAAGCGCTTCGCAGCCTGAAAGGACAAGAGACAAAGCCGCCGCGAGAAGGAGCAGGGAGATCCTGAACATTAGTTGTTCTTGAGGCCGATCTCGTTGTTGACTTTGTCGCCCACCTGGGGGATCTGGCCTTCGATGAGGTCTTTGCTCTCGGCGCCGCAGAGATTGTCCTGATCGTCATAGATGCGCACGACTTTCAAAGTGCCGATGACGGTGGTGCCGCGGGTCACTTTCAGTTCCTGACCGACGGGCAGTCCGGCGCCTTTGCCAACGCTCAGAATGTAGGAGGCGGGATAATCGGCTCCGGCCGGATTGACGGCCAGGATCTCGCCGGCGAACACCGGGGCTTCTTCCAGGGAGAGGCCGTGCTCAAGCAGATTCATCTTGAAGCTGTTGGCCTGCTTTTCGGCAGCCTGCTGGGCTTCTTTTGCGGAGGCAACTTCGCCTTTCAGACTTTCGATGGCTTTTTCCTTGGCTTCGATATCGGCCTTGAGGCTTTCCGCAGCGTCCTGGGCTTCCTTCAGCTCAGTCTCCTTCTGCTCGACCTGGGATTTCAGATCGCTGATGGTGGTCTGAAGAGCGTTGAGGGCGTCTTCGCCGCCTTCTTCGGAACCGATGTTAGCGGTCAGTTCTTCATATTTGGCCTTCAAAGCGGCAAGCTCTTCCTCCAAACCTTTCTTGGCGGTCTCCAAAGCCGTAAGTTTGGCCTGGATGTCAGCGGTCTGCTGTTCCGCGGCTTCTTTGGCAGCCTTGGCTTCAGTAACTTCCTGCTGGCATTTCGTCAGTTTGGCCTGGGTGTTTTTCAGTTCGCCGTTGGTCTGGTACCACTTATAGCCTAAGCCGGCCGCGGCCAGAATAGCGATGATCGCCACTAAAGTTGCTACAACTTTCATTTCTTGCTCCGATTGTTTATGGGATATGATTAGTTTTATTATCGATTTGAAATTATCGTGTAAATTATACTAGACAGTCCTTTACAAGTCAAGGCAGGAGCTATTCCGAAGTCTTGGCGGCGTTTGCGTACGCATCGCGCCAGGCTTTCCCGAGCTCCTTGACCTCTCCTTTTATAAGGGTCTCGCCGTTCACCATAATTGTCAGTTCGCCGCCGCCCACGGTTCCCAGAAGGTCGCACTGCACGCCGGCTTTCCCGGCCATTTCCTCCAGGGCCGTCAGATTTTCCGGCGCCAGGGAAACTATGACGCGGGACTGCTGTTCGCCGAACAAAAGGGCGTCGTGGCGCGGGGTGCGCCTGGCCACCGGCGAGAAGTCCAGTTTGGCTCCCAAAACGACCGCTTCGCTCTCCAGTTCCATGGGAGCGGTGAAACAGCATTCCGCGGCGCAGACCGCCAGGCCGCCTTCCGAAACGTCGTGGGCGGATCTGATGATACCCGATCTGATGGCCTCAAGCAGCACGTCCTGCAGCGCTTTTTCTTTTTCAAGCTCCATAACGGGAGGACAGCCTGTCTTCAGGTCGTGGATCCTTCTCAGGTATTCGCTGCCGCCGATGCCGGCCAGCTGATCGTCCTGCAAGCCGTCCAGAAGGCAGACGACGTCTCCTTCTTTCTTGAACCACTGGGTGGTGATGTGTTCCTTTTTGTCGATCTGCCCGACCATGACCACCAGAGGAGTGGGATCGATGGCGCCTTCCGGATTTTCGTTGTAGAAGCTGACGTTGCCGCCGGTCACCGGAGTGTTGAAGGCCTCGCAGCCCTCCTTCAGACCTTCCACGCAGGCTTTGAACTGCCAGTAGATCTCGGGCTTGGTGGGGTTGCCGAAGTTGAGGCAGTCAGTAAGGGCCAGGGGTCGTCCGCCGGAGCAGACGATGTTCCTGGCGCTCTCCGCCACGGCAATCCTGGAACCCATGACGGGATCGAGATAGCAATAGCGGCCGTTGCAGTCCGCGGAAAGGGAGAGATACTTGTCCGCTTCCCTCATCCAGAAGACCGCGGCGTCGGAGCCGGGCAGGACCACCGTGCCGGTCCTGACCATGTGGTCGTAGCGGCGGTAGATGTCTTTTTTGCTGCCGATGGTTGGCTCGGACAAAAGCTTTGTGAGAATGCCCGTCATGTCGCTGCCGGGCTGGGGCAATTCGCTGAGTTTCCAGGCGGAAACGGCTTTAAGATAGCGGGGCTTCGTGGCCGGCGGATCGTAAAGGGGCGCGTCGTCCGCGATCTCTCTGGCGGGTATTTCCGCCACGACCTTGCCGTTGTATTTCACGCGCATCAAGCCGTCGTCGGTCACATGTCCGATCTCCACGGCGTGAAGGTCCCATTTCTCGAAGATCTTGTGCACCGCCTCTTCCCTGCCCTTCTTGACGATGACCAGCATGCGCTCCTGGCTTTCGGAGAGCAGGATCTCGTAGGGAGTCATGTTGGCTTCGCGCTGCGGGACCAAGGCCACGTCGATCTCCACGCCGCTGCCGCCGCGGCTGGCGGTCTCGCAGGTGGAGCAGGTCAGGCCCGCCGCGCCCATGTCCTGGATGCCCACGATGTGGTCGGTCTGGAAAAGCTCCAGGCAGGCTTCCAGCAAAAGTTTTTCCATGAAGGGGTCGCCCACCTGCACGGAGGAGCGCTTGGCTTCCGATTCCTCCGTCAGCTCGGTAGAGGCGAAGGTCGCGCCGTGGATGCCGTCCTTGCCGGTGGCGGCGCCCACGTAGAAGACCGGGTTGCCAACGCCGGTGGCCTCGCCGCGCTGGATCTCGTTTATCTTCATGACGCCCAGGCTGAAGGCGTTCACCAGGCAGTTTGTCTCGTAGGTCTCGTCGTAATAGACGTCGCCGCCGATGGTGGGAATTCCCATGCAGTTGCCGTAATGGGCGATGCCGCCCACCACGCCGTCAACGAGCTGCTGGACCTGTCCGGAATTCGGGCGGCCGAACCTCAGGGAGTTCATGTTGATGACCGGGCGGGCGCCCATGGTGAAGATGTCTCTCAATATGCCGCCCACGCCGGTGGCCGCGCCCTGGAAGGGCTCCACCGCGGAGGGGTGGTTGTGGGATTCGACTTTGAAAGCCACGGCCCAGCCGTCGCCCACGTCGATGACGCCGGCGTTCTCTTCGCCGGCCTTGATGAGGACCTGGGGGCCTTCCGTGGGGAAATTTTTCAACTGTTTGCGGCTGTTCTTATAGGAGCAGTGCTCCGACCACATCACGGAAAATATTCCCAGTTCCGTATAAGTCGGCTCCCTTTTCAAAATGCCTTTCAAACGTTCGTATTCTTCCGGAGTCAGACCGTGATCAGCAATGAGTTCCGGGGTGATCAGAGGATCTTTGGGCAGACTTTCTACCATAAGTTTATTCCTTTAAAATTTCCTAAATAATTACTTCGCCAAACTCTTCAGAAGCGACACGATGATCTTGCGGCCGTCGTCGCTGCCGAGGCCGATCTCCGCGGCGCGCTCCGGGTGCGGCATCATGCCAAGGATCGTGCGTTCCTTGTTGAAAATGCCGGCGATGTTGTTCCTGGAGCCGTTGGGGTTGACTTCGGGCTTCACCAATCCGTCCTTCGTGCAGTAGCGGAAAGCCACCAGGTTCTCCCCTTCCAGCCTTTCCAGGGTCTCGTCGTCGGCGTAGTAGTTTCCTTCGCCGTGGGCGATGGGGATGTTGAGGACTTCGCCCTTGCGGCATTCGCTGGTGAAGATCGTGTCGTTGCGCTCGGTGCGCAGAAAGACATGTTCGCAAATAAAGTTCAGGTCCCTGTTCATGTAAAGGGCGCCGGGAAGGAGCCCCGCTTCGCACAGGATCTGGAAGCCGTTGCAGATCCCGATGACCGGGCGGCCGGCTTCGGCATGGGCCTTCACTTCCTCCATGATGGGAGAGAAGCGGGCGATGGCGCCGCAGCGCAGATAATCGCCGTAGGAGAATCCGCCGGGCAGAACGTAGGCGTCGAAGGTTTCGGGAGCGCTCTCCTTGTGCCAGACGTATTTGGTCTCCGCCCTCAGCCCCTCTTCCCCGGCCAGGCGGCTGAAAGAAGTCAGGCAGTCATAGTCGCAGTTCGAGCCCGGAAAAACCACTATTCCGATTTTCATCTTGCAAACTCCAAAAGTTTATTTTTCCAGCTCGTAGCGGAATTGTTCAATATTGGGATTCACGAATAATTTGCGGCTCATTTCCTCTATTTGTTCAGCCGCCTTTTTCTCGTCGTCGCAATTGAGCTCCACTTCCAGGAAGCGGCCGATCCTCACGGACCCGACGTTTTTGTAATTCATCTGCTCCAGCGCTCTCTGCACCGTCTTTCCCTGAGGGTCCAAAACACTCTGCTTGAGCGTCACGTAGATTTTAGCTTTCATGATCTTTCCGTTATTTTTTAGATGGTTAATTTTTCAAATGATAGCAAAATGAAAAAGGGAAAGCAAAACGGCTACTGCCCGCAGGCTCTAAGTCCTTCCGCGGCTTTCCCGTATTCCGGATCGGAGCGCAGCGCCGCCTCAAAATAGGCCTTCGCCTCGGCGGTCTTCCCTTCCCTTAGGGTCATGTGCCCGAGGACCGTCAGGGCCGAAGGATCGGCGGGAGAAACGCTCAGTTCCTTGAAAGCCTGAGCCTTGGCCTCCTTGAACTGACCGGCCGTGTAAAGCATGACCGCCTTGGCGGAACAAACGCCTTTTTGGTTCGGGTTGAAAGCCCCCCACTTGTCGAAGGCTTTCAGGGCGTCCCGCAAAAGTTCCTTGTCCTCCGGCTTCTGCATGAACATGGCGTACCTGACCTTGGCGAAGCCCTCGGCGATCGTCTGGTCCCATTCGTCGTTGGCGCTGAGTTTTTCCAGATTCTCCAGGGCCGCTTCCAGAAGCCCGTAGCGCATGGCCAGGTCGGAGGCGAAAAGCCTGGCTTCCCGGTACTCCCGGGAGGAGTTGGGGCTGCGGCTCAGGCGCGCCAGTTTGGCGGAATCCTGCGCCGCGGCGTAAGCCTCGCCGTATTCTCCCAGCTGGGTGTAGCGCCTGGCCAGCATCAGGGCGATGCGGCTGGCCGTTATGCCGGAAGTCATCTCCAGGCAATCCCTGAGGTATTCGCAGGCTTCCTCCGCCCCTTCCTTGCTTTGCGGGCTGTAGAAGGCCAGCAGGTAGCGCAGGTCGAAGTCGTTTTTAAAGCGCGACAGAGCTTTTTTCCAGACCCGGAGGGCGCCGTTGGTGTCGCCGGTCCGCAGCCTCAGGTCTCCCCAGGCCTGCCAATAGGTGTAGTTGAGCGGCAGCTTGAAAGTGAGAAGCTCGTAGCAAAGGTCGAATTCCCTGGGAGTGACGATCTCTCCGCCCTCCAGGACCGCCTTGGCCAATTCAAGCTGGGAAAGAAGGTTCGTGTCGGAAGAAAGGCGGCCCATGATCTTGATCTGGTTCTCGCTGAACCCTGAAGCCTCCGCTTCCTGTTCCATAAGCGCGCCAAGCTTCCGGGAGACCTGCCTGTAGTAGGGATCCAAGTCCTCGGGAGGCGTATACTCCAGTCTGACGTTCCTGGCCTGCTTTCTGGTCCTTTCGTAGGCCGCCAGGCAGTTGAAGAAATTTGTCTGGATGATTATGGGCGAAGAGAATTTCAGGGCCTCCTTCAGATAAATGAGGCGCATCTTGTAATCGCTTTTCAAAGTCTCGTAGGCCTCCAGCTGGGCGGGGGCCTCCAGATCGTCCAGTTTGTGCCGCCAGAGAGTTATGAGCTTGTTGAGTTTTCCAAGCTGCTCCCGGTCGGCGACGGTCTTCTCTTTTTTCTTGGCAAGCTCCGCAGCCAGGGGCGTCAGATGGGCCAGGGCGCCCGTGTAGCCCCTTATCGCCTCCACGTAGAGCTTGGAATCCTCGTTTTCCATAGCGTATTTGAGGCATTCGCAGACGTTGGAATAAACGTTCGCCGAAAGTTCTTCCGGAAGTTTGCTCCCGGCGGAGACGAAAGACGCGCCGACCAGCAAAAAGAGCAGGGCGCAAATGAATAGTCTGTTTAAGTTATAGCGCATACAATTATTTTAGCAAAAACGACCCCGAAAGCGCTTGCTCCCGCGCTCCCGGAGGTCCTCCTCCCCCGCCGGGAAAAGAAGCGTTGACAAAAAAGACCTGATTTAGTACGCTTTATATCCAATTAAAACCATTATCACTTAACATCTTATCCATTAAATCTAAGGAGATCAAATGAAGAACACCATCACTAAAGAAGACCTTATTACCAAAGTTGCGGAAAAATCCAGCCAGCCCAAAGACGTCGTGAGAGTCGTCATCCAGGAAACCTTTGACTCCATCTGCGACTATCTGGTGGAAGGCAACCGTCTTGAACTCCGTCGCTTCGGCGTTTTCTCTGTCAAGACCAGACGCCCCAGGATCGGCCGCAATCCCAACGCTCCTGAGAAAAACATCCAGATCCCCTCTTCTAAAGTGGCTGTCTTCAAATCCAGCATCATTTTGAAAAAGATGGTCCAGAAAACCAAATAAATCCGACTGAAATGACTGAGAATAAAAAGGTGAAGGTCGCCGTCTGCGGCGCTTCAGGCTACACCGGCAGAGAACTGCTCCTGAGACTTCTGCGCCATCCCGGCGTGGAAGTCGCAGGGCTGGCCCACGGGCCCAGCTCCGAAGACTGCTCCATGCCGGATCTCTTCCCGGAGTTCAGCAATCTTTGCGAACTGCCCGTCCTGGGCGTGGACGCCCTTATGGAAAAGAAACCCGACGCCGTGTTCCTGGCGCTCCCCCACGGAGCCGCCGCCCCCATAGCCAAGGAGCTTCTCGCGAAAGGCCTCAAAGTCATCGACTTCTCCGCCGATTACCGCCTGAAGGACCCCGCGGTCTATGAGCAATGGTACAAGGTCGAGCACTGCGACAGGGAAAACCTGAAGAAAGCCGTTTACGGACTCTGCGAATGGTACCGGGAGGACATTAAGAATGCCTCGCTGGTGGCCGTTCCCGGCTGTTACGTCACCAGCGCCCTCATCCCGCTTATTCCCCTGCTCAGGGACAAAGTCATTTCCCCGGAAAACATCATAATCGACTCCAAAAGCGGGATCAGCGGCGCCGGCAAAAAGCTGACGCCGCAGGTCCACTACTGCGAATCCGCTGAATCTTTCAAAGCCTACGGCATGTTCAGGCACCGCCATACTCCCGAAATAGACCAGGAGCTCACTTTCGCCGCCGGGGAAGATGTCAGCGTGACCTTCACCCCGCATCTTCTGCCGATCATAAGGGGCATCCTTTCCACGATCTATGTCAGGCTTTTGCCCGGCAAAAGCAAAGAGGATCTCAAGGCCTCCTGGGAGAAGGCTTACAAGAACGAATTTTTCATGCGCTTGAGAGCGGAAGGCACTTCCGTTGAGATAAGGCACATTGTCAACACCAATTTCTGCGACATGTCTTTCGCCGCCAGCGGCGACAGGGTCATCATAACCTCCGCCCTGGACAATTTGGTGAAAGGCGCTTCCGGCGCCGCGCTGCAGAATTTTAACATCATGTTCGGTTTCCCCGAACGCTTCGGCCTGGTTTAAAATGAAATACCGCGTGCGTTTCGCTCCCAGCCCGACGGGCATGCTCCACCTCGGAGGCGCCCGCACGGCTCTTTTCAACTATCTCTTCGCCCGTCACTGCGGCGGAGATTTTCTTTTGAGAATAGAAGACACCGACAGAGCCCGCTTCCAGGAAGCGGCCCTGGAAGACATAACGAAAAGCTTGCATTGGCTCGGCCTGGAATGGGATGAAGGCGTCATGAAGGGCGGAGACTGCGGCCCTTACTTCCAGTCCGAAAGATTAGACATCTACAAGAAATACGTCGATCAGCTCCTTGAGACCGGCCACGCCTACAAGTGCTACTGCAGCGAGGAAGAGCTCGCGGCCCAGAGAGAGGAGGCCAAGGAGAAAGGCCTCTCCGTCCAGGGTTACGACGGCCGCTGCTCCAGGCTGACGCCGGAAGAAATTAAAAAGTTTGAAGACGAAGGGCGGATACCCACCGTGCGCTTCAAGATGCCGAAGACCGGGACTACCTCCTTCACCGACGCGATCCGCGGCGAAGTGACCTACCAGAACGACCAGCAGACCGACTTCATCATCCTTAAAGCGGACGGATATCCGACCTACCATCTGGCCAACATCGTGGACGACCACCTGATGGGCATCACCCACGTCATGCGCGGCGACGAATGGATCTCTTCGACGCCGAAACACATCTGCCTCTACGAGGCTTTCGGCTGGACTCCCCCGACCTTCGCGCATCTGCCGGTCATCCTTAAGCCGGGCGGAGGCGGAAAGCTCTCCAAAAGGGACGGCGACGTCTCGGTCTTCCAGTACAAGGAAAAAGGCTATCTGCCCGAGGCCCTCGTGAACTTCCTGGCGCTCCTGGGCTGGGCTTATTCCGAGGATCAGGAGATCGTCACCGTGGACGAAATGATAAAGGCCTTCAGCCTCGAGCACATCAACAAAGCCGGCGCCCAGTTCCACGTTGAGAAACTGAACTGGATGAACGGCGAATACATCAGGAAACTCACGGTGGAGGATCTTACCGGGCGCTGCTGGCCGTACCTTGTCAGCGCAGGCCTTGTCAAGGAAGATCAGGACAAGAGTTCCCTTCACTACATCATGAGCCTGCTGCAGCCCAGACTGGTTTTGCTTACGGATTGCGTCGACATGATCTCCTATTTCCTGAAAGACGAGATCGATTACAACGAAGCAGACGTCAGGAAGATCCTGAAAAAGGAAGGCGTAAAGGAAAATCTTGCCGCATTGCGCCCCGTGCTGGCGGAAAACGATTTCTCGCCGGAAAGCCTGGACAAGGCCATCCATGAATTCATGCAGGCAAAAGAGCTCTCCCCCAAGAAAGTGCTGCAGCCCCTCAGGGTGGCGGTCACCGGCCGCTCCTGCAGCCCGGGCATGTTCGAGACTCTCTTCGCCCTGGGCAAAGAAAAAACGCTGAAACGCCTGGACTACGCCGTTGCCGAATTAACCGATACGGAAGCCTGATAAAAATGCTGACCGTCGCTCTCGCTGGACGCCCCAACGTGGGGAAATCCATTCTCTTCAACAGGCTTTCGGGCAAAAGGCTCGCCATCGTTGAGGAGACCAGCGGCGTAACCCGCGACAGGCTTTACGCCACGGTGACCCACGACGACGTTTCCTTCCGGCTCATCGACACCGGCGGCCTGGTGACTGACCCGGACGCTTTGGAAAAACAGATAACCACCCAGACGGAAGCCGCCGTTAAGGAAGCCGACCTCATACTCTTCGTAGTCAGCGCCCAGGACGGCCGCACGCCCATGGACGACGTGGTGGCCTCCCGGCTCCGGCGCACCGGCAAGGAAGTCTGGCTCGTCATCAACAAAGCGGACAACGAAAAATTTAAAAACGCCTGGGCCGATTTCTGCTCCTATGAATTCTCCCCCAGCGTCACCATTTCCGCCATGCACGCCATCGGCACCGACGACCTCCTGGACCGTCTGCTGAAGAAAGCCTCGCATTTTTCGGAAACAGGCGAAACGCCTGAGGAGGAAGCGCCGGAAAAGCCCAAGGACGTTGCTTTCTCCATCGCCTTCGTGGGCAAACCCAACGCCGGAAAATCCTCCCTGCTGAACGCCCTGGCTGGCTATGAGCGCGCCATAGTAAGCGACATCCCCGGAACCACCAGGGACAACGTGGACACCGTGATCGACTGGCAGTACAAAAACAGATCCGGCGAAACGAAAAGCAAGAAGATCCTTCTGGTGGACACCGCCGGCATAAGGCGCAAAAGATCCATCGACACCAAACTGGAGGTCTTCTCCGTCTCCCGCTCCGAAGCCGCCATCAAAAGGGCCAACGTCTGCGTGCTTTTGATAGACGCCACCGCCGGGATCTCCGTGACGGATAAAAAGATCGCCGCCACCATAGCCGCCGCCGGACGCCCCTGCGTCATCGGCGTGAACAAGTGGGACCTCATGAAAGGCAAGACCGACCGGGCGGCCTACCTGGGCTGGCTCAGAAACGAACTGCCTTTCCTCGCCTACGCCCCCATGATCCTCATCTCCGCCAAGGAAAAGCAAAACATCCCGGCCCTGATGAGCGAGACCATGAAGATCTACGCGGCCGTTTCGAAGAAGATCAGCACCGGCCTTTTGAACAGAGCCATAAGGGAGGCCATGGAAAAGCAAAGCCCGGCCGCCTTGCAGGGCAAGAGGCTGAAATTCTACTACGCCACCCAGACCGACAGGGAGCCGCCGACTTTTCTGCTCTTCGTCAACGACCCCGGCCTGGTGATGGGCTCTTACGAAACGTATCTGAAGAAAGCCCTGCGCGCTTCCCTGAAATTGGAAGGCGCGCCGCTCAGTCTCGAGTGGAAAGCCAGGGAATCCCAATACCATGATTGAATTATGCTTCTGGCAGTCATCGCGTATCTAATAGGATCCATGCCCCTGGGCTTTCTTCTGCGCCGCGCCAACGTCCTTCACGTCCCCGCCGCCGCGCTCTCCATAAGCGCCGACCTTTTTACGGGCGTTCTGGTCGCCGCGGTCCTGCCGAAGCTGCCTTATTTGACGGCCCGCTTCGGGCTGGGGCTTCTGGCATATCCCCTGGCGAACGAAGCCCAGCTGGGCGCCTGCGCCCTCATCTGCGCCGCCCTGGGGCATTATTTTTCCGTTTACATCTGCGGCTGGGGGGGCCTCGGCACCGCCCTCATAATGGGAGGCTTTCTGATCCTCACGCCCTACGCCGCGCTCTGGGCCTTCGCCGTCACCGGCTTTGTGCTGCTTGTGACCCGCAGGATGAAATACGCTTCGCTGGCGGGCGGACTGGCTCTGCCTTTTTTGGTGCGCTGTTTCTACCCCCTGGATTTCATATATCTTGGCGCGGCCCTGATCTGCGCCCTTCTGCTTGTCTTCACCCACACCAGCTTCCTGAGGGACCGGGCATGAAAAATCATCCGCGCTATCTCGTCAACGTGATCAACCGCCAGCGGCTCGTCAAGATCTCGGAGCTGAAGATCAGGGAGCTTGTTTGCCACGTCCTGGGCGAAGAAAAAGCGCCCAGCGTCATGGGCATGAACGTCATGCTGGTCAGGGATCCCGTGATCAGACGCTATCACAAAGAATTCATGAACATAGACACTGCCACGGACTGCATAAGCTTCCCTCCCGAAGGCCTGGAGGAGGCCAACGTTCTGGAGCCCGCCTGCGGAGACTGCATCATCAGCGTGGACCACGCCCTTTCCTACGCCCTTGAAAACGACATTCTTTTCGCGGAGGAGATCGCGCGCTACGCCGTGCACTGCACCCTGCACTGCCTGGGCTACGACGATCTCAGGCCCGCCAACCGCCGCCGCATGTTTGCCGCCCAGGAGAAATACGTCCTGTACTGGAAAACTAATCTCTACACCACAAAATAATGGATCCTTCCTTACAAAACTTTCTAGATCATCTGCACTCGCTGAATCTCCATGACCTGGCGGACGCTATCGCCACGAACAATCTGGAATATGTTAATCTGGTGCTCTCGGACGTCCCGAAACCGTTTGAGAAGATCTTGAACTCGCCGGAGCCTTTTATCCTGCTTGGCCTTTGGGTCGTCATGTTCCTTGGCTGCATCTACGCCACCGCCGCCAGCACCGCCGCCAACCACCTGACGATAAAGGATCTCATAGAGGACGAGCACATCGGGACCGATTTCATCAATTCCTGGCTGAAATACGCCGACAGGATCAGGGTCTCGCTTTACATTCTCCAGGCCGTCGCTCTTATCTACATGACCAGCTGCGTCAACTGGTTCTTCGACGCCTTCGTCGTCATGCCCTGGCTGCAGGAACTCGGGCTCGGGGTGCTCCTCCTTCTGTTCGTGCTTGTCTTCGCTTCCTGCGTCCCGTGGTTCGTCGGCGTTCATTTTAAGAAAGACATTCCCATAAAGCATTTCGGCTTCCTGAAATTCATCTCCAACGTCATGCGCCCCGTCAACGGCTTCTGCCTCTTCCTGACGAGGAAAGTCGTCAAGGGCGCCGGCTATGACATAACCGAGGAGGAGGTCCTCGCCAAATCCAACGACGTCGAGGAGCTCCTGAAGGACGAAAGCGAGAAGAAGATCGACGAGAACGAGCACGAGATGCTCCAGTCAGTCTTCGCTTTCGGCGACACGATAGCCAGGGAAGTCATGACTCCCCGCCCGGTGGTGTGCGCCGTTGAGGAAAACGTTCCCGGCAAGGAAGCCGTAAAGGCAGCCATAAAAGACGGACATATGCGCATACCTGTTTACAGCGGGACGATCGACAACATCATAGGCATTTTGCACATCAAGGACGTCATGGACAAATGGAGCGAGGGTGAACCCCTTCCCTCGCTTTCAGCCGTCGTAAGGAAGCCCTACTTTATCCCCGAGACAAAACGCGTCGCTGAGCTTTTGATCGAGATGCGCAAGACCAACACGCAGATCGCCGTCGTCGTCGACGAATACGGCGGCATGGCCGGCATCATCACCGCCACCGACATCATCAGCGAGATCGTCGGCGAAATGCCGGAGGAAAACATCGACCCCGAGGCGCCCGAAGTCTTGAAGATCGACGAAACGACTTACGAGATGGCCGGCACCGTCCTCGTGGACGACCTCAACGACATGCTGGAACTGAACCTGCCGGATGACGAGAGTTTCGACTCGATCGGCGGATACGCCCTTTACAAACTCGGCCACCTTCCCGTGGAAGGCGAGGAAGTGAAGATCCCGGCGGGAAGTTTGAAGATCCTGAAGATCATAAACAACCGAATTGAAAAACTTCAACTCAAACTGAAGAAAAATGAGTGAAAGACCGATAGTCGCCCTGATCTACGATTTTGACAAGACTCTTTGCACAAAAGACATGCAGGAGTACGCCTTTATTCCCAGTTTGGGAATGGATTCCATCACCTTCTGGAAAGAGGTCAACGACTTCGCCAGTAAAAACCAGATGGATCCGATCCTGGCCTACATGTTCATGATGACAAAGATGGCCAGGGGCAAAGTTCTCCTTACCAAAAACGTCCTGAGAGAACAGGGAAAGACCGTGGAGCTTTTGCCCGGCATTCCCGAGTGGTTCTCCAAGATCCGGGAATTCGGCGAAACCGAAGGCGTACGAATCGAGCACTACATCGTCTCCTCGGGCTTGACTCAGATCATCTTAGGCACCGGGCTCGCTGATGAATTTTCCGGCATCTACGCCAGCGAATTCCTCTACGACGAGAACGGTGTGCCCATCTGGCCCGGCCTCGCTTTGAACTACACCTCTAAAACGCAGTTCATCTTCAGGATCAACAAAGGCATCCGCGACATTACGGAAGCGAAAGCCCTGAACAGTTTCACACCGCAAAGCGAACGCCGCATCCCCTACCGCAACATGATCTACATTGGCGACGGGCTCACCGACGTTCCCTGCATGAAGCTTGTGAAACTGAACGGCGGCCGCTCCATCGGCGTCTATCAGGGCGACGACGACTCCCAGGTCTGCGACCTCATCCGCCATGACAGAGTGAATTACATTACCAGGGCCGACTACCGTTTTGACCAGGAACTGGCCAGCATTGTCAAAAAACTCATCGTCAGCATCAAAAAAGAAGAGGAACTGGAGGACATAACCAAGCTCCATCAAAGCAAAGCCCTTTGAGATTTGCTATAATCATTAAGATAAAACCACCAAATATTGTATTATGCTCTGCCCCAAATGCCATCATCCTGAAAGCAAAGTCATCGACTCCCGCACGGCCCACAACGACAGCGCCATCAGGCGCCGCCGGGAATGCCTCTCCTGCGGCCACCGTTTCACCACCTATGAGACGGTGGAAGCGCCTTTGATGGTCATCAAGAAAGACGGTTCCAGGGAGGATTTCGACAAAGAGAAGATCCTGGGCGGACTCCGTCAGGCCTGCCGCAAGCGGCCCGTTTCCGTCGGCCAGTTCGACGACATAGTGCAGGCCGTCATCAACAAAGCGGAGCATGAACATTTGAGGGAGATACCCACGGAGGAAGTCGGCCGCATAGTCATGGAAAAACTGAAAGCCATCGACCAGGTCTCCTACGTGCGCTTCGCCTCCGTTTACCTCCAGTTCCAGGCCGTTGGCGATTTCGAGGACGCGGTCAACCATGTCAGGGAAAACAAGTAAGAAATGCTGCCTACCCATGTGAGAAAACGCGACGGCCGTCTGGTGACCTTCGACATTGGCAAGCTGAAGCGCAGCATAGAAGCTGCTCTTCTGGCGGCCGAGGTGCCCGGATCAGAATACGCCGAGGACGCGGCCTACGCCATCGCCATGCACCTTGGGAAAACTTTTCCCCAGCAGCCTCCCCAGACCAGCGACGTGGCGGTGACGGTAGCCAGGGCCCTGGAAAAAAGCTACGGCCCCAGGGCCAGCGCCGTTTACCTTGACTACCGGGTGGCCAGGGACGAGCAGCGGGCCAAATGCACCGTCATAAAGCCCAGGCAGATCTCGCTTTTCGACGCCGACACCACCGTAAGCGTCATGACCGGCGGCGAGCAGAACGCCCGCCCCTGGAACCGCGCTTTCATAGTTAGAGCGCTGGAACAGGAAGCGCATCTCAAGCACAGCGCCGCCGAGACCATCGCCCAGGAAGTCGAGGAACGGATCTTGTCCTCCGGCCTTTCCGTAGTCACCACCACTCTCATCAGAGCCGTGGTGGATTCCGAGCTTTTAGCCAAGGGCTACGCCAATTCCTTGCGCCAGCGCTCCTCCGTGACGGTTCCCTACGAGGCGCTTCAGCGCGGCCTGAACGAGCCTGAGGAGCTCAACCAGCAGCTCGGACGCCGCGTCTCCGCCCCCTACTCCCTTTCCCACATCTATTCGGAAGACGTGGCCATGGCCCACCGCCAGGGGCTCATCGGAATCGGCGGACTCGACCATCCCTACAGCCGCTTTTTCGAGCGGTTGGAAATGGATCCCAACATAAGCGCTTCCCAATTCCGCCGCCAATTCCTGACGGAACTTAAAAAGTTGGACGCCAAACTCTGCAGCACCCTGGTCTGCGTTTTCAGAGAAGATTTCCTCAAGCGTCTGCCAAGGGAAAGAATAACCGAGATCAGAGACGCCGCGGCAGCCTTCGGCGGCAGGGTGTGCCTGAGCTTCCCCGTCGGCGCCCTTGAGGATCTGTTCGATCTCCTGAAAGATTCCGAAAGTTCGCCGAATTTGACCTGGCAGTTCCTGGGAGACGCCGGAGATATCGAAAAACTTTCCCGGCTGTTCCTGGATTTTTCCATCAGGGGCCACAACGTTCTCTGGAACAAAGTCGAGCAGACCCCCGTCTCGCAGCTGGTGGCCGTCAACCTTCCCAGGATAGTCTATAAGAACAAAAATTCTTCTCTGGAGGAGCTCCTCATGGGCCTCAGGCCCTCCCTGGAAGCAGCCGTGCACGCCTGCCGCCAGTACCGGCTCTTCGCCCAGGCCAACGGACAGTTGAGAATGTCCGACACCCCAGGCTGCGAGATCCTCGGCGTCAGGGAAGCAGTTTCCACCTTCTGCGGCCATGACGATCCCGAAGAGCAATACCGGACCGCCGAGACGATCCTCGGGGCCTCCCGGGAAATACTGCACAAGCTTTCCGAAGCTTACTACTTCGACATTCAGCTGGTGAACGGCTGCGGGCGCGATTTCGGCTCCCGCTTCGCAATGATCGACGAAAGGCTCTTCCCGGAGATCTTCGGCTTCCTGCCCTTCCGGGATTCCGACGCCGACGCCCTCCGCCACAGCATTCCGCCCTACCGCATGCTGGAAAGCTTCACTGGAGACCGCCAGGACGAGATCCTCCGCTGGGCCCAGATACTGAACGCCAACTGCGACAGCGGCTGCTTCCCCATATCCACCGCGGACCAGGATCTTCTTTCCAGCCTTTTCAACCAGGGCTTCGGTGTCCTTCTCACAGGCCAGCGCCCCCAGGATCAGTTCGGCGAAAGATATCTGGAAAGCCGCGGGCAAACTTCCCTCTTTTAATGGATCTTCCCCTCATCGCCATTATCCCCTCCGCAGGTATTGCCTCCCGCATGGGCTTCTGTAAGCTCACGACTCCCCTTTGCGGCAAAAGCGTAATATTCAGAACGCTGGAAACCTTCCAAGCCCTCGGCTTTGAAAAGATCGTCGTCCCCGTAAGTCCGGGCAGAGCGGAAGAATTCAAAAAAATGCTCGATCCAAAAATCACGGTCATAGAAGGCGGAGACTGCCGCGCCAGATCCGTCCGCAACGCGGTAAAAACCTTAAAAGACATCGAGAACGCCATAGTCGTTATCCATGACTGCGACCGCCCCTTCGTAAAGGCCAAGATCATTCTTGAAACCATAGAAGAAGCCAAAAAAACAGGCGCCGCCATTGCGGCCGTCCCCTGCTCCTCGACCGTAAAGGAGATCAAAGAAGACGGATCCATTTCCTCCACCGTTCCGAGGGAAAAACTTTATTTCGCCTCCACGCCCCAGACTTTCCAGTTAAAAACGCTAAGGGAAGCTTACGCTAAGCTCGGCAATGAAGCCGATTGGGAAAGCCTGACCGACGAGGCCATGATCCTGGAAATGGCGGGATCGGAAGTAAAGATCTGCCGCGATTCGGAAGAGAATTTCAAACTGACGACCAGGAAAGACTGGGACTTCGCCTCCTACCTGCTTACAAAAAATGCTTGACTGCCAAAGCGAAGACATAAAAGTGGAAACCGCCGTGCTGGTCCTGAACTGGCAGGGCGAAAAACTGATCAGGGACTGCCTTGACGCCCTGCGGGATCAGAGTTATCAGGATTTCCTCACGGTGGTCGCCGACAACGCTTCCACCGACGCTTCCGTTGAGATCATCAAATCCGATTACCCGGACGTCCTCTTATACGATTTCAAGGAAAACTACGGCTTCGCCCGCGGCAACAACGAAGCCATGGAGCTTCTCTTCCGGCGCTATCCCGATTTAAAGTACATCGTCCTTCTGAACAACGACACCAAAGTCGAGAAGCAGTGGCTGAACGAGCTTGTCTCGCTGGCGGAAAGCGATCCCAAGGCCGGATCCGTGGCCTCCCAGCTGCTCTGCTGGGACGGCGAGCACGAACCAGAAGTCATCGACTCCGCCGGCGACATGTTCTTTAAACACGGCGTGGCCGGAAAACGCGGCTACGGAAAACCCCGGGACACCTACACTGACGAGGCGGGCGTTTTCGGAGCCTGCGCCGGCGCCGCCCTCTACCGCGTGCAAGCCCTGAAAGAGACAGGACTATTCGACCCCGACTTCTTCGCCTACAACGAGGACGTTGACCTCGCCTTCCGCCTAAGGTTGAGAGGCTGGGGCTGCCGCTTCGCCCACAAGGCGGCGGTCTGGCACAGAGTGGGCTTCTCCACCACCAAATACTCTGACCGCGCTCTCTACTGGGCCAAGCGCAACAGCCTCTGGGTAGTCTGGAAGGATTTCCCCACTCCCCTTTTGTGGCGCTACGGCATCGGCATTTTCCTCTACTCCTTCCTTAGCGACTTGCTCTGGACCTTCCGGGGGCGCCTTAAACCCATCTGGCAGGGCCGCAGGGACGCTTTCAAAGCCAAGGCAAGGTTAGACGCCCAGAGAAAGGAGATACAGGCTAAAAACGTCCTGAGCAGCGCCGAACTTCAAAAATTGATGATCCTGAAGACCCCCTGGATGGAATCCATACTGCGCAATCTGAAAGACCCCAGGGCCAAATGAGCCTTGACTTCCAAAAGCCCTTTTTATATAATTTCTTTCACCATTCTGAAAATGGTAAATAAGAAAAAGGCACGGGCCGTTAGCTCAGTTTGGTAGAGCATCTGACTTTTAATTAGAGGGTCGCAGGTTCGAGTCCCGCACGGCTCACTTTTTTCTTTGAACATAAAACATTTTGTCTCCATCGTCTAGTCCGGCCTAGGACACCGGGTTTTCATCCCGACAACAGGAGTTCGAATCTCCTTGGAGACGCCAAAACTTAAAGCGCGCCATGCGGCGCGCTTTTTTTTATTTCAAAGGCGGAAAGAGCGCCGAAACGGCGTTCTGGAAGGCTTCCGGCAGCGGGGCGGTGAATTCTATCTCCTGCTCTGTGACAGGGTGGCGGCAGATGAAGGACATGGCGTGGAGCAATTGCGTTCTGATAGAAACGCCGCAGACATTCGCTTCCGGCTCCCGGCCGTAAAGTTTGTCGGCTATGACCGGATGCCCTATGGCGGACATATGCACCCTGATCTGGTGGGTGCGACCGGTCTTGATGGCCACGTCCACCAGGGAAAGGCCGTTGAGAAAGCCCTGGACGTTTGGCGCGCTGGCTTTGACAGTGTAATGGGAAAGCGAAGGCAGGCCGTCGGAGCGCACCATCTGTTTCAGCCTGATGTGAGAATACTTGTTGTCGCCTATGGGAAGCGTTATGTCCCCTTCTCTTTCGGAAAACACGCCGTGGGTTAGAGTGCGGTAAACTTTTTTTACTTCGCGCTTCTCTATCTGGCAGGCCAGATGCGTTCTATACTTTTCGCTCTTGGCGAGGATCAGAACGCCGCTGGTGTCCTTGTCAAGTCGGTGAATGAGCGTGGGCCTGTAAGCGAGATCCTTGTATTTCGCGTGCACGGCGTTCAATAGCGTGTCGTAAAGATGCACTCCTGTGGGATGCACGATCGTGCCGGGCTTTTTGTTGAGGACCAGGAGCGCTTCGTCCTCATAGATTACGTCAAGGTCTATTTTCGCTTCAGAGTGCTCCTGCTGATAAGGGGAAATGTCGATGTGGATCTTTTCGCCCAAAAGCAGGTAGCGCCCGGCCCTGGTGGGCTGCCCGTTCAGAGTTACGAGCCCGTCGTCGATCATCCTCTGGAAAAAGGCGCGGGAACGCCAGGGAAGCTTCCTTTTGATGAAGGCGTCCACGCGGCAGGGCAGGTCTTCCTCCTCCACCGTGAAATCGAAAGCTTCTATGGCCTTCGCCAGATCCTTGGGCGGAGCTTTTTGTCTCAGTCTTTGGGGGTACACTTTCTGAAAAGGCCGTCGGTGATGAAAAACAAAGCGCCGGGAAGCGTCATGACGACGGAGGCGGCCCTGGCGATAATAAGGCAGGCTAAGAGCGTGGAAACTTCAATGGGCAGGAAAAGGCAGAAAACGAATTCCCGCGTACCAATCGTCTCGATGCTTATCGGAATAACCCCCAGAAGAGAGGTGGTCTGGACCAGGGCGAAAACAAGCGTGAAAGAAAACTTCTGATCCAGAACGGCCCAGAAGCAAAGGTAAAAAGCCAAGGCGAAGGAAAACTGCAGGAGCGTTGAGACAAGTATCAGCTTTGCGATAGTCTTGGCTCCGCGAATGTTCTGGTTCAGCTTTTCCAAAAATTCGACCAAAAATTGGGAAACGGCTTTGTAAGGGATCTTGGAAAACAAAGCGCTGAATTTCAGCACGGCCTTTTTGCTTGCGATGAGAACGAAAATGAAAAGCATCGCTATGAGAAGAGCAAAAAGCGCCGCAGCGATGAGAAGCAAAGCTCCCCTTGCCGTCTTGTCCCCTTCCGACCATGCCCGGAAAACATCATTTGAAACAAAGGGCAGCGACAAAATGATCAATGATCCGATGACAAGGAAGCCGATGAGTCTTTCCAGAAAGAGCAGGCCTGTTCCCTCCGCGGCTGAGATGCCGTGCGGAAGCATGTTGATCACCCTCGTGATGTCGCCGCCGAAGCCGGTGGGCAGAAAATTGTTGCAGAAGCTGGCGGTGAAGCTGTACCTGAGAAGTTTTACAAAGGGAATGTGTTTTTCAGCGCCCTGGAGGACAACCTGCCAGCGCCAGGCCGTGATCACGTAGGAAAGAAGGAAGACCGCAAGCGCGGCGGCGATAAGCCTGAGATCCGTGTTTTTCAAATTCGCCATGACCGCCTTTGGGTCGCACATGAAATACAAAGCGGCGACCAATGCGGCGGCGATAACAAGGCGTATGATGAAAAAAACTTTTTTCATTGCTTCCTAAGGAAAGGTTCCTCCGGATCTTCCAGACACTTGATCAGGTAATCCCCCACCCCGAAGCGGTAGTGGGAGGTCTCGACGTAGTCGTTTCTGTTGGTGGTCTGCGGAATGGTGCTGAAATCGTAAAAAGGCACGACCTTGGCAAGCTCGTTTAAGAAATCTCCGTAACCCTCCTCCAGGCACTTCTTGTAAGTGTCGACATAGAGAGGGTTGGCGAAGACCTTCAGTTTAATGCCGTTTTCTTTGCAAAGGTCGGCTATCGCTTTAATTTCTTCGATGGATTCCTCAAAACGCGGAGCGAAACGCTTGTCCCAGGCGGGACGGTTGGCTTTCTCGTCAAGGTTGGTTTCCTGGCTGAGCCAGGAGTTGCCGGTAGCGTAGAAATCTTTTTCCTTTTCCCCGTCGCTCTTCTTGGCGCCCAGAATGGTGTCCAGCGAATGGAAGGCCATGGAGCAGTTGACATACGGGAAATAGAATTTTACGAGGTTGCCGTCCAAAGGATAGGATCTGCGCATCAGAGATTTTTTGTGGCGCTCGGGATCGGAGTAGCAGCTGATATTGTCGATGCCCAGCCAGACGTTGCTTATCCTGACGCCTTTCGCGACGAAGAGTTTTAAATTGTCCAGATGCTCCTTAGGAAGTCCTTCGGAATAATTCATGTTGTAGAAATGTCCTTCCCTGATCTTCGAAACGTCGATCATGCCGACTCGGGAAGAGCCGAAGAGAAAAGAGTCGAAGCGATCCGGGTTGTCGAGAACATAGCGCGTCTTGATAAAATTCTGGTTGGGTTCAACTCCGTTGAAACGGATGTTGTCGTAATGGAAAACGTTGTAAGGGTCGAGCCAGATCGGAAAAGCGACCGTTACGAGAAGGATCAGTATCAAGGCCAGGGCGGCCTGCCAGATAATGTGAATGCTGAATTTCATATTTTAAAATTGTCCGTAGATCAGTTCCTGCTGTTCCCCCGCCTTGCAAAGAAAGATCAATATAAGCGCCGCAACGTAGAAAAGCAGGTTGGTCTTCCTGCCAGATTCCCCGGAAGCGGACCAGAAATCTTTGTTTCGCGCAAAAAACTCCGCAACTAAAACGACAAGCGCCGGAACGGCTATCCTCAAAACGTTGACTATGCCGGATTCTTCGCCCATTATGGAAACGAAGCCGGCCTTAAAGTAAACCAAAGGAGCGCCGGCGCCAGCAAAAGCGTTGGATAAAATATAAGCCGCCTGCCCAAGAGACTCGGAGCGGAAAAAGAGCCAGCCGAAAAGCACCAGCAAGGCGGTGCACAGCGCCCAGACAAACCTGGCGGCTTTTGACTTTGGTCCTTCCTTGGCCGGGAAAAGCAGTTTTTCCGCGACAAGTCCCAGGCCGTGAAGAGCTCCCCAAACTATGAAAGTCCAGTTGGCGCCGTGCCAGAGGCCGGAGAGAAGGAACGTGACCATGATGTTGAAGGATCTTCTCAATTTCCCGCAGCGGCCGCCGCCCATGGGGAAATAAACGTAATCCCTGAACCAGGTGGAAAGGGAGATGTGCCAGCGGCTCCAGAATTCCTTTATGGTAGAGGAGACGTAAGGAACGCGGAAGTTCTCCTTAAGGTCTATCCCGAAAAGCCTCGCCACGCCTATCGCCATATCGGAATATCCGGAAAAGTCGCAGTAGATCTGCAGGCTGTAAAGAAAGACGGCCAGAATAAAAACAAAACCGCTCTTAGATTCATAGCCGGAAAAGACATTGTTGACGAGGACGGCCAGGTTGTCCGCCACCGCCGCTTTTTTTATTAAACCCCAAAGGATCTGCCTGATCCCTCTGTCGAAACGGTCAGGAGTGAGCCCGGCGGGCTCTCTGAGGGCCGGAAGGAAGTCCTTGGCCCTCTGGATAGGGCCGCAGATGACAAGCGGGAAAAAAGCCGCGTAGGTGAAGAAATAGAAGAAGTCGCCTTCCGCTTGCAGCTCTCCCCTTCTGACGTCCGTAAGGTAGGAGACAAGGCGGAAGGTGTAAAAGGAAATGCCTAAAGGAACGAGCCACTTCAAGCTCCAGCTGGAAATGCCGGAAAGTCCGGCAACGGAGTTGTAAAGAAAAGGAGTGTATTTGAAAAAGACGAGCGAAAAGAGCGCGAGCAAAACGCCGGCAAGGCAGGAAGCCTTCGTGTTCTTCAAGGCGCAGAAATAAGCGACGGCGGTCGTGATGAGGAGGAAAACCACGCACCATCCGGAAAGGAAGACGTAAAAGAGCAGGCTGGCCGCGAACAAGAGCCATTTTCTCGCTCCCCTCGTCGGCTTCAGATGGAAAAGCAGAAGCGTCAGGATAAGGAAAGCCAAAAATTTAAAAGAGAAAAAATCCATCTTAGCCTTTCAGTTTTCCTTTGGGTATCTTGAGCTCCTTCATAAGGCCTTCCATAAATTTTTCCGTTTCCCGATCCGGCAGAGCCGCCAGGCATTGTCCCCTCTCCGTTTTCATAATAAGCACCGAAGAGCAAAAGTCGCCTTCCCTGAGCTCTTCCACCACATAGGCCTTGAGTTCGCTCAAGGGCTGGTTGGAATAGTCGCCGGTGCGGCTCAAATAATATGCGCCGTCCTTTTTCTTCAAAGAGACGATCGGCCTCCTGCGCCTTTCCAGCGAGCGCCAGATGAACGAAATGCCGAAGGAAGCGGCAAGCGCCGAAATGATCTTGACCGGTTCGAAGACTTTGCTTATGTCGCTGCGATAATACAAGGCGAAGAAGATCATGATGAGCGAAAATATGAGAGCCGTGTTTATGACAAGCGGCCTCGCATTGCGCCAAAGGCTGCGCCGCTTCAGACGGCGCAGCCTCAGGAGTTCCTGGAAGGACTGAGGCTCCTCCCAAACGATGTCTTCGCCTGATCTGATCATTTGATGTTGACAGGAACAAAATCGCCGGCCACCAGGTCGGCGGGAATGTCGCCGATCTTCACGGTGTAGAAGCCGGTGCCGACCGCGAAGCGCGGCAGCCTGAGGACGGAAACGATGTCGGCGTGACGGTCGGTGGCCGTGCAGTAGTTCTCGTCAGGGTACGAAGGTCGGCGGGTTATGGGGCCAAGTTCGGAAAGAGGCGCGTCCTTGAAGGCCTTGGCCATTTTCTCAGGATTGGCGCCCGTGGGGGGCGTGTTCTCCTCCAGCTTCGGATCGAGATAACCGGGCTGGGAGTTGTAGGCGTCGATCAGTTCGCCGGCTTTGTAAAGCCAGGTCAGAAGCGTTTCGTCGTTGTAATTGATGACGGCGAAGGCCACGCAGTGCAAAGCTTTCGAGAGACGCTGGGCCAGGGCTGAAACGACCTTGGCGTCCAGCTGGTCAAGTTCCTCGTCGTAGATGACCGCGTCCCTTTCCATCATTTCGGAAGTTCCGTCCGAGACCACGTAGGCGTGGCGTCCCAAGTCGGCCAAAAGTTTCAGGACCTGCTTCTGCTCAACTTTCAGAAGCGTGATGTTCGCGTAGTTTTTAGTGATGATCTTCATATTTTTTATTTTGTGTTGATTATTTGCCGATGACTGTGAAATGGCCCATGAAAAGAATGCTTCCGGTGGTCTTTTCCTGGATAAGATAAACGAAGGGCTTGTTGAAGCGCACTTCCTTGGGGCGCTTCATATTGATGCCGGTGCACTTGACCATGATGGCGGTGGCCGCCGCCGCTTCGGTGCCCGTCTCGTAAACTTTTATTTTGGCTTTGTGGATGATGTCGCTGACGCAAAGGCCTTCTTTGTCCGATATTTTGCTGAAATCAGCGCTGTCGGTGAAAGGCAGCTTGAGCCCCAGCTTTTGAAATTCCGGAACAAGTTGGAAAGAAGATTCCGTCTCAAACTTCGGGAAGTACAGGACGATGTTCTCCCTCTTGAGCTCGGAGCATATGCTTTTGACAAGATCCTGGTTCAGCGTCTTCTCCCAGGCGGCGAATTTGGTGTTGTCGGAAGGCATCAGGGCCACGAGGGAAAATTTGTCGCCCAGATAAGGAAGCTCCACCGCCACTACGCCGTCTTTTTCCGCCGTGATGACGTTGGCTTCCAGCCTCATCATTTCGGCCTTGCCGGTCCGGCCCAGATGATCCTGGCAGGTCTGTTTCCTGGTGCCGTCCTCCTCGAATTCCGTCTCCCATTTTCCCAGGAAGCTCACGGCGTTAACAAGTACCAGCCTTGTCATGGCGTTCAAAGCGTCCGGGCTGATAAGGTCGGTTATCATTCCCCTGGTGTTGTCGGAGACCCATTTGTTGATGGTGGAAGCCGCCTCCTTGCCGCGGGAGAAATCCAGCACGCTGGCCTCGCCGGAGAAGCAGCGCTTCAGCGTGTTCCTATAATTTTCAAGAAGCTCGAAATTTTTGTTCAGCCAAAGGGAATTGGCCGAGGTCATTTTGAAGAATTCGTTTTGGGAGGCGATCCTGGAGGAAAGCCCCTGGAACTCCAAGCCCAAAAGCCCGCCCTTGTCGGGATAGCACATGGTCTCTTTCAGCTCGCTTAAAGTGCCGCCGTCGGCTCCCAAGGTCAGCATGCCCATGGCGGTGGAGATGCTGAAGGGCGAGAAGAAGACCGGCTTCCCCGGATCGCAGATCCGGGCGAACATTTCCCAGGCGAAAGCGTTGTTGCCCTTGGCGAGAGCCAGCACCTGCTCCTCCCTGGCCTCGGCGGGTATCTCGTTCAAAGTTTTGATCTCCTTCACGGCCTCAGCCACCGCTTCCGGCTCCTTCACGCCGTTGTCGGGAAGAGACGTGGCTGACTTCTCCTCCTCGCAGCCGCAGAGTATGAAAGAGCTGGCGAAGACAAAGAGCAATGTGGATTTAAAATTATGCATCTTTTTCCTCCTTATTTGGCCGCGTCCCCACCGCCATTATGCTCTGGGCAAAATCGCAGTGCAGGAATTTTAAAAGCGGCGCGAAAAACAAAAGTTGAATGCGTTTTTTCAAAGTTAGTTTGGCCAGTCGGTGGATCTCGATCTCTTCCAGACCGAAGCGCGCCATCAGGCCAGCCAGGTCGAGATGGTGGATGGGAGCCACGTGGGAGAAGTCCCGCCAGAAGACCGTGGGGTGCTCCGCGTTGGGCGTCGTCAGCATGACTTTTCCGCCGGGCTTCGTAAGGCTCGTCATCTCCCTCACCAGGTCTATTTTCCCCCTGGTGTCGAGATGCTCTATGACTTCCAGGCAGACCACGATGTCGAATGTTTTCTTAATGTCCTTGATGTCGTAGTAATCCTGCTCGGTGCGGCGGTCGATGTCGTAGCTCTCGTAGTCGATCTTGCCGATCACGGGGCTGAGTTTTTCCATAAGGAGCCTCGGGCCCGCGCCGAAATCCAGCACGGACAGTTTCTTCGAAGCGCTTTTCTCCACTTCGTCTATGATCCATTGGGCGGCGGAGCTGGTGATAGGCAGCTTGTCGATGCGGCCCATGGACTTGCGGAATTTCTGCCGCCACAGGAATATCTGGGACCAATCCTCCAGCCTCTCGTTGGAATCGGCGCCGTAATCCTTGACCTCCGGCAGTTCCTTCATGGATAATTTGTTCTCTGACATCTTGCCTCTCCTTACCTTATGTCGCACTCAAAGGGCACTTCGAATTCCAGCGTCGGTTTGGTTATGTCCGGCGGGAAGGGATTAAAGCGGGCGGAACGCACCGCGGAAACAGCCGAGTCGTCCATGGCCTTGATGCCGCTGGACTGAACGATCCTGACGGCGGTGACTCTCCCGGCCTTTGTAAGCGTGAAGCGCACCACGCAGACGGCCTTGTGCGGGACCTGGGAAGCCTGGGGAGTCTGCCAGGCCGATTGAATGGCGGACAAGATCTCGCCCTGGTAGTAATTGTTGATGGCCGTCGCCTGAGCGCCGGTCTCGCCTCCGGAATAAAACGACTGGGACTCCACCCTGGATGTGAGATTGCGGGCGGTCTGATCCAGCTCCCGGGAGATCTTTTCCAGATTGTCGGACTGGGTGACGGTGGTCACGCTCTCCAGGTTGTGGCCGACCGCGTCTATCGGCTTTGCGGTAGTTTCGGTCTTGGGTTTGCTGGGAGTCTCCTTGGAGGGCGTGCTTTTGCCGTCGTCCTTTTTGGCGGTCTTGGCCTGGGTGCGCCGCTTCTCCGCGCGTTCCTGCTGCTTTTTCTTGATGAAATCAGGCATTTCGGAAACGTTGGCGTCTTTTTTCTCGACCTTTTTTTCCGGTTTCTTCTCGGACTTTTTCTCCGGCGGTTTCTCCACTTTCTTCTCCGGCTTCTTTTCCGGGGGTTTCTCAACTTTCTTTTCCTGTTTCGGTTCAGGAGGAGTCTCCACCTTCTTCTCGACTTTCTTCTCCGGTGCGGGCGGCGCCGGAACGGCGCTCTTGGGGACCTCCGTCAGGGTGACCTTGGCCTGGATGCCCATCAGCTTCGGCTGCGGCTCGCTGAGAGACGCGGCGACGATGAGTCCAAGGAAGACCAGAAGGTGGCCTACGAAGGAGCAGAAGAAATATGAGAAGGGCATTTTATTCCGCATCTTATTTTTTCTCGCCCGCGGTTTCCGTTGCGAAATAGGAGGTGTCCACCCCTATTTCCCTAAGGTGGTTAACAAGTTCAAGAACGTTGCCGTAACGGAAGCGCCTGTCGACTCTGATGATCACTTCCAGTTTGTTGGTGGGAGTCTCCTTTTCCTTCAGGGACTGGATCTCTTTTTTCAGGGAGCCGAAGGGGTCCAGGCGGTCCATCTCCCTGTCGTTGCAGTAAAGGACGCCGTTGGTCAGGCCGCTGACTTCGTCCACGCTCTGCTGCATGCTGATGACGGCGGCGTAATCGGGCTGCTCGAAAGTCATGGGCGAGGCTTTTGGCAACGAAACGTCCACGCCCTGCTCCATCAGCGGCACCAGCAGAATGAACATGATGAGGACCGTCATGGTGACGTCCACGAGGGAGGTCACGGTGATCCTGGCGTCCTCAGTTCCCCGGCGGTCGCGCAAGACGCTCATTTGTCCCCCAACCCCACGGCTACGCCTGCGCTGTAGGCGGCGTCCATCAGCCGGATAACGTATTCATAGGGAAAGTCCGCGTCGGCCCTTATGATGACGGCAAGGTCTTTTTTCTGGGCTTTCATCTCGCAAAGAGTCTGGTAGAGCTTGTCGAAAGGTTTTTCCGGCCCCATGACGGTGTTGCCAAGCTTCACGACTCCGTAGCCGGTCTCCTTGGATTTCGTCAGGGAAACGATCAGCGGCTCCTCCGGATCAACCGAAGAGCTGACGGCGTCGGAGGACGGATGCTCTATCTTCAGCCCCTGCTCCAATACGGGGGCTATCAGGATGAACATGATCAGGACCGTCATGGTCACGTCCACCAACGACGTAACGTTAAGGTCGGCCTCTTCGTTGCCGCGTCTTTTCGCCAGAAGGCTCACTTATTCACCTCTTCAGTTGTTTTCAGACTGCTGTTCTCTTTCCAGCGCGCGGCTGAGCCTGGCCGTCAGAAGCCTGGCGAACTCTTCCAAAAGAACGATCTGGGCGTTGACGCGTCCGCGCAGGTAATAGAACATGGCCGCGGAAGGAATGGCCACCACAAGGCCGGCCACGGTGGTGATAAGAGCCACAGAGATGCCCGGGGCCACGGTGCTGATGGTGGTGTTGCCGCTGCCAACCATGCCGCGGAAGGAAAGCGTAAGGCCCCAGACGGTCCCGAAAAGACCCATCATGGGAGCCAGCATCGCCGTCACGGAAAAGAAGGTCAAGCCGCTTTCCATCTCGTTTATTTCCCTCGAGAGAGCCGCGTCCATTATTTGCCCGGCCTGCGCGATGTCAGAGTTGCTGGCCGGCCCCTCCGCGAAAAGGAACTCCATGGCCGCCCTGTACAGGCGGTAGACCGGAGTTTCCGTGGAAGAGGGAAGATCGCGGTACATCTGGGCGAAATCCCTGGTGAACTGCGCTCTGAAATCCCTGAGCCTTTTCGCCAGGCGGGCGTTGGCTTCCTCCAGTTTTCCGAAGCAGACGCATTTGAAAACAAAAAAGCACCAACAGTAGATCGACAAAAGGGCCAGGATGAGCATGTCGATCTTGCCGAAAGTGTCGAAATCTCTGTAAACGTTAACGATCTCTTGCCACATAGTTTTTTACTTTTCCGGTTCGATGATTTCTAAGCCGTCCATGTAGGGACGCAGTACTTCGGGGATGACTACGCTGCCGTCTTTCTGCTGGTAATTTTCCAAAACAGCCACCCAGGTGCGGCCCACAGCCAGTCCGGAGCCGTTCAAGGTATGGGCGAACTGGGGCTTGGAACCGTCGGAGGGACGATAGCGGATGTTCGCTCTCCTGGCCTGGAAATCCCAGCAGTTGGAGCAGGAAGAGATCTCCCTGAAAGTGTTTTGTCCGGGCAGCCAGACTTCCACGTCGTAGGTCTTGCAGGCCGAGAAGCCCATGTCGGAAGTGCACAGCGCCACCACCCTGTGAGCGATGCCCAGCTTCTGCAGGATGCGGGAAGCGTTCTCCGTCATGATCTCCAAAGCTTCCATGGAAGTCTCCGGAGTCGTGATGTTGACCATCTCCACCTTGTAGAACTGGTGCACTCTGATGATGCCCCTGGTGTCCTTGCCGTAGGAGCCGGCCTCGGAGCGGAAGCAGGGCGTCAGGGAAGTGTAGCGCAGCGGAAGATCTTTCTCATCAAGCGTGTCGTTGCGGTGGAGGTTGACCAGCGGCACTTCGGAAGTCGGGATAAGGTACATGGGCTTTTCCCATTCCACGTGGAAAAGATCTTCCTGGAATTTCGGCAGCTGGCCGCTGCCGTACAAAGTCTCGTCGCTGACGATCAGGGGAACTTCAAATTCCGTGTAGCCTTCGTGCTTCGTGTGCTCGTCCAGCATGAAGTTCTCCAGGGCGCGCTCCAGCTTGGCGCCGGCGCCCTTCAAGACCGAGAAGCGGGCGCCGCTCAGCTTGGCGGCTCTCTCAAGATCCAGGATGCCGAGCTTTTCGCCGATCTCGAAATGCTGCTTGGGCTCGAAATCGAAACTGGGGATCTCCCCCACTCTCCTGACTTCCACATTGTCGTCCTCGGAATCGCCTATGGGCGTTGTGGCGTCGGGGATGTTGGGGATCCTGTCGATGAGATATTTGACTTTTTCCTCCGCATCCTCTTTGGTCTTTTCAGCCTGGTCAAGCTTTTCCTTTATCTCCTGGACCAAAGACCTCAGATCGTCGGCGTCCTCGCCCTTGGAGCGTTTCATGCCGATCTCCTTGGAGAGCTGGTTGCGGCTCTGCTGCAAGCCTTCCAGCGCCTTGATCTCGTCTCTCCTCAGCTTGTCGTTGACCATGAGCTGCTCGAGGGCGTCGTCCAGATTGTTGCGGTTCGTTCCCGCCGGGTAGCGCGTCAATAATTTGGCGCGGACTTCCTCGTAATTTTCCCTGATGAATTTGATGTCAAGCATAGTTTCCTCAACAGTTATTATTTGCGGATCTGATGGCCTCTTCGACCATTTCGTCCAATATTTGCGAAAAATCAATACCGACGTTCCTGGCGACGCCGGGAAGGATGGAAGCGGCGGACATGCCCGGGATCGTGTTGGTCTCCAAAGCGAAGACCTCCTCCTTGTCGTTGACCATGAAATCGGTCCTGGAAACTCCGGCGCATCTCAGGGCCTGGTGGCACTTGACCGCCGCCTCCCTTATTTTGTCGCTAAGTTCCCCGCTTATCCTGGCCGGAGTTATCTCTTCGGAACTGCCCTTGGTGTATTTGGCCTTGAAATCGAAAAGCACGCCCGTCCTGCTGACGATCTCCGTCACAGGCATGGCGCAGGGGCATCCCTTCCTGGTTATGACCACGCAGGTGAACTCCCGTCCCTTTACGAATTCCTCCAAAAGGTAAAGGCTGCCGTTTTTCCAGAATTCCGGCGTCTTCTCCCGCAGCTCGTTTTCGTTTTGCAAAAGCCAGAGCCCGAAGCTGGAGCCCGAGGCCAGGGGCTTGGCGATCAAAGGATAACTTAAGGAAGCCTTCCTCACTTCTTCCGCCGGATCGTCCATAGCGCAAACAGTCACGCCCCTGGGGATCCTGACGCCGGCGGCGGCGTACAAAAGTTTCGCTATGTCCTTTTCCATGGCCACCGCGGAAGCGGTGACGCCGCTGTGAGTGAAGGGTATCCCGAGAGTTGACAGGAAACCCTGGAAAGCGCCGTCCTCGCCGCCCCGGCCGTGCAAAGCCAGAAGCGCGGCCTCGGCTCCCCAGGCCAAAACTTCGCTGAAGACCTCCGTGAGGTTTCTGTAAACGCTGTCCTTGAGATTCTCCTCGTCCGGGGAAACGCCCTCGGGCAGGAAGGCCGCCCGGCGGTCAGCGTTCAGCACCACCGCCCGTTTTGAATATTTGCCGGCCGGAAGCTCTTGGAAAGCGTTCAAGCCCGATCTCAGGGAGACCGGCGCCTCCGGGCTCCAGCCGCCCATGACCACTATGACTTTTCTTTTCATGCTTAATGCCCCCAAATTCCCCTTTCGTCATCGAAAGCGCTGTCCTCCTGATCATCCTGAACATCCTGATCCTCCCGGACCTCCTCGTCAAAGGCGGAATGATTGCCGGCCAAGGGATGGCCTTCCGGCAGGATCACAGCGAATTTCGGAAACCGGCGGACCGTCCAGTCCGTTATGGCCATGGAAACGGAGTATCCCTGGCTGGACTGCAGGATGGCGTCGTACTTGGCCAGACCCTCGTCGTTGGCCTGGGAAGCGACGAGCGTCCTGGACCAGACGAGCCCGATGCAAAGCATGACGCAAAGGAAAACTCCCACCGCCGCGCCGCAGATCATTCCCAGGAAGCGGTCGCTGAAGCGCAGGTTCAATGCGTTCATAAGCTTGCGCTTCACAAACTCCGCCAGGGAGGTCAGGATGAAGTAGAGGATCAGGATCATCAGAAAACCCGCCACGAACTTCGAGGTGAGAAGGCTCACCAGAAAATTCCCTTTCCAGGGTTCTGTCAAAGCCTGAAACTCTTCCAGACAGGGCGAAAGGAAAAGCGCCACCAACCACACGGAAAGGAAAAGGGAGAAAAAGGTGATCAGAGGCGACAGTACGCCCCGCATGATCCCGATGGTCATGCAGAGCACCAATACCAAGAGTAAGATAATATCCAGATACATATCTTTACATTATACTATAAATTTGACGGGATGCAAATTACCGGCCGGACGTTTGCTGAATCCCTTTTCCATACAAGGTTTTCCCCTTGGGGCGTCCCTCTTTTTGCCTGTGTTTGACACAGGAGGAAAAAGATGGGAAAATCAAGACGATCAATCAAAACCGCGAGAACGTCATGCTTGTCAGAAAAACCTGCCTGGAAACTCCCCGCCTGACCCTCAGGCCCTTTTTGGAAAGCGATTATCAAAAAGCCGTCGAACTTTTCAAAGACCCGAAAGTTTACGCCACCTACATGCTTCCGGACCTCAGGACTGAGGAGGAAAGCCGCAAATTGTTCAATTACTTTCAGAAGGCCTCCAACGACCTCAACGCCTTCGTTTACGCCGTAAGCTATCAGAACGCCTTCGCGGGTTTCATAAACCACGTGACGAAAGACGAGGAGTCCATCGAAGTGGGCTACTGCATCCATCCTGAGTACCAGAACCGGGGATTTGCCACCGAGGCACTGAAAGCCGCCCTGGAAGAGCTCTTCCGCATAGGCTACAAGGTCGTCAAAGCCGGCCACTTCAAAGAAAACTTGGCCAGCGGAAGGGTGATGCAAAAAGCCGGCATGAAAAAGGTGGAAAAGGTCGAGAAGATCGCCTACCGGGGAAGAGATCACGAAGTGGTCTGCTACGAGATCAGAAAAGATCAAAGATAAAAAAACGGCTTCCTTTTCGGGAAGCCGTTTTTGCAGCGAAACATTTTCGAGAGTTATTTTTCTTCTTTCAGGATCGCCACGTAGCCGCCGTTGCGGACGGTCTTGATGGTCAGGACGGAATCCTTGTCCAATCCGTTGACTTTTTTGATGTCGATCTGAGTGGCGTCGCTGATGCTTTCCTCCTTGTCCTGGAAGATCTGGGCCGTGTACTTCTTCCCTTCCGCCAGGAAGGTCAGAGGCACCGAATGTTTCTGGGCCATGTCGTCGCCGATCATGCCGACGTACCAGTCGTCGCCGCTTTTGCGGGCGCAGATGTAGAATTCGCCGATCTTGCCTTGCAAGGGCAGCGTCTCGTCCCAGGTCGCCTTCAGCTGATCAAGATATTCGAGGCCGGGCTGACCTTCGTAGTTCTTGGGATTGTCGCAAAGGCAAATAAGAGGCGTGGGCAGAACGAAGCACAAGGCCAGTTCGTGCGCCCTGGTGCCGATGACCTGGGTCGGGGAGGTGGGCTTGAAATTTTCCGGCTGCCTGTTCAAGAAGCCGCCGGGCGTCAGGTCGGCCGGGCCCTGGATGTAGCGGGTGAAGGGATACGACGCCAGATTCTTGGGATTGATGTCGCCGCCCCACTTGCTGGCTTCGTTGCCTTTGACGCCCTCGGATGTGATCTGGTTCGGGAAAGTGCGGGCGAAGCCCGAGGGCTTGTAAGAGCCGTGGAAATTCACGATGAGATGATGCTTGGCCGCCGCTTTGACAGTCTTTTCATACCACTGGACCATCTCCTGGTCGTCCCTGTCCATGAAGTCGATCTTCATGCCGCCGATAGAGCCGAGTTTTTCATAATAAGCGAAGGCTTCCTCCATCATTCTTTCGATGTCGGCCCAGTGCATCCAGAGGATCAGCTTCACGCCTTTTTCCTTGGCGAAACGGGCGATCTCCTCCAGATCGACTTTGCCTTCCTGGCCTTTCATGACGTTGTTTCCAACTCTGCCCATCTGCGGGCTGTACCAGGGGTCGTCCACCGTGGAGTATTCCCAGCCGTGGCGGGAAGCGAAGTCTATTTCTTTCTTGATCGATTCCGTGCAGAGGTTTCTGTTCCAATCGGACCACCAGTTCCAGGTGCAGCGCCCGGCCTTGATCCAGCTCGTGTCAGTGAGTTCGCACTTCGAGGCGCAGTTCAGGATCATCTGGTTCGTCACAAGGGAAAGCTCGTTCTCCCCCATCAGGAAGAGACGCCAGGGAGAATGACGTTCGCCTTTCGTCAGGACCAGTCCCCTGCCGTCCAGCCTGGGAGCCAGCTCGGCGCTAAGATAGGGCTTTGATTCGTCTTTGGCGTCGCCATAGATGGCGAAATTGGATCTTCCTTCGCCGTTCTTTTCCGCATCCACGCCGCAATAGCCCGTCAGCTTAGTGTATTTGCCGTCCAGTTTCAGGGTGATGTAACCGTTGGCGTGGCTGCCGAAACCGTCCTTGAAAGTCTTTTTGCCGATCTTCAGCCGATTGCCGTCCACGGATTCGTTCTCGCCCAATTCGCCCCAATCCTGCTTTGATTCGGAAACGAACTCCCTGGTCACGGGAACGGTCTTGCCATTTTTATCAGTGAGACGCAGTTCCGCCCAGTCGGCGTGGCAGTAGCTGATGTCTCCTTCCACGCTGTGATAGAGCGTGACTTTTTTCTTGCCTTTAACGTCCGCCGTAAAATCCCTGGCTTCGTCTTTGCCGGTCAATTTTCCGAGGTCCAGAAGTTTTTCGCCCTCGAACATCACTCCGTTGCCGAAATAAAGGCCCGCCCAGTCTCTCAGGTCGGTCTCCGTGAGAGCCATGGCAAAGCTCTCGCCCTTTACCAAAAGCGGGCAGCCGCTGATGGTGCCCTTGGGGATGGTGCACAAGGTGGCCTTTACGGACTCGTGCTCCTGGGAGGTGCGGAAGCCGTAGGGGGCGTACCAGCATTCGTAATCCTTCGCAAAAAGATAGTCCGTCTTGTCTTTTACGACCACGTATTCGCTGTCGTCCTTAGGAAAGATCGTGTAGCGGATGGCGACGCCTTCGTCGTACATCCTGACGACAAGCCCGACATCCCTTTTGGGAAAATCGCCTTTCAGGCTTATCTCATACTCGTTGCAGCAGTCCCGGTATTCCTTCTGGATGCCGACGGGCTGCGTCCATTTTTCGTCAATGGCCGTTTGTTTGCAGGATGCGATCTCGCATTTCTCGGGCCATTCTTGATCCTCGAAATCAAGCCCCAGCTCTCCTTTGACAACATTGTTCACGCCGAAACCGCTGATGGCGTAGCCGATCTTTCCGGAATCGGAAAGCTCAAGTTTAAGCGTTCCCTTGGGAGAAGAAAGCTCCAGGGGTTTGGAAAAGGCCGTGCAAGCCGCCAGAATGGCAAGCGCCGTCAGACTAAAAAAGGCTTGAATTTTCATAGTGTCCTTATTTGGGGATTATTCAAATATTATCTTCTTGAAAAAATTATAGCACAAAAATGCGGCAAACCGCCATAAATCAGATCCCCCTTTCTTTTCGGATCGCGTCCCAGGCCTCGTTCAGGATCGACATCTGCTCGTTGGCTTTCTGCAAAAGTTCCTCCGACAATCCCTGGGATCTCAGGATGTCCGGGTGCAGTTTCTTGGCCTTCTCCCTGTAAGCCGCCTTCAGTTCCTCGTTGCTGGCGGACCTGTCTTTTCCCAAGACCGCGTAAGGATCCGCCTGCGTTTCTCCGTTTTTAAAGGAGCCGGAGGAGGAGCCGGAATATCCGCCCCTTCTGCGGTATTCGAAATTAAAGCGGGCGGAGCTGATGCGAAGATAAGGGGGAAGCTCTTTCAATATCTTCAGTTCTTCCCGGGACAGGCTGCCGTCGGCGCAGGCCAGATCCCAGAGTATTCCGTAAAGCGTTTCCCTTATCTCCCTGTTGGGAGAATGGGCGGCAAAATCCGCGGCGTAATCGTAAATGGAATGAACGTCATCCTTAGCCTTGCGGAAGATCCTGATGCAATATTCGTATTTTTCTCCGCTGAAGCCGGAATTAACGAAAAGGTTACGGACATAATTGATCTCGCTTTGGCTGACTCTCCCGTCGGCTTTTGCCATTTTGGCGAGCATGGCGGAAAGCGCGCTCAAAAAATAAAGCTCTTCCCTGGAGGCGTCCGTTTTGCTTTTTCTGCCCCTGATCGCCTCTTCGGCAAAATTGCCGATCAGCCCGCCTATAAGGGAACCGCCGCCGCCGAACAGCGATCCCACGAGAGCTCCCGCTATCAGTCCGAACCAGCCCATAACTTATTTCAGGGAGGCGAGAAAATTATCCGCAAAGACGCAGACTTCTTCCAGGGTTCCCCTCCCCTGCGGGCAGTTCGGCAGAGACTCCAGGAAAGTTTTGCCGTACCTCATCCTCAGGATCCTGCTGTCCAGGATCGCGACTATGCCGTGGTCCTGCTTGCTTCTTATAAGCCGCCCGAAACCCTGGCGCAGCTTTATGACGGCCTGGGGAAGGGAATAATGCGGAAAAGCCGATATTTTCCTGGCCTCCAGCTCCTCGCACCTGGCTTCCTGCACGGGATCCGTGGGCACGGCGAAGGGCAGCTTGGTGACAATGACGTTCCTCAGGCTTTCTCCCGCCACGTCCACACCGGCCCAGAAACTGTCGAGGCCGAAAAGCACGGCGTTTTTTGTCTTCTTGAATTTGGAAAGAAGCTCCGAGCGGGAAACGTTGTCCTGAAGCATGGGGATCATGCCTTTTTTCCTGAGTTCCGGCTCAAGATCGTTGAAGGAAAGCAGCATGGTCTTGGCGGAAGTGAAAAGCACGAAAGCGCCGCCCTCGGTCAGTTCGGCGATTTTCAGGATGCAGGGGTTCAGGTTGTTTTCAGAATAATCCTGGGAACTGTCTTTCTCGTTCCCGGGCAGGAGCAGCGCCGCCTGCTTGGTGTAATCGAAAGAGGAGGGGTAGATGTCGAAAGTCAGGCTGCGCTCGTTGGTCTCCTTTAATTCCTCCGCGTAAAGGTCTAGCCCCGTCCGGCTGCTGAAGAAATCCATCTTGTCCCTGATGGACAGCGTGGCGGAGGTCAGGACCACGGTCTTGAATCTCTTATAGACCAGCTCCTTGAGCTTCTCCCCCACCGTGACCGGCACGCTTTTTACGGTAAGCCATCTGATCTTTCTTTTTTTTGTCTCCCCGACGTCGATCCAGCTGACCATGCCGCTGTCTTCGTCATACTTTGTGCGGATCTCGGTCAGGGTGGCGGAGAAGGCGTCCAGACGATCCACCTTGACCTTCAGGTCTTTCAGGAGCCCGGGAAGATCGTCGCGGCCCTCTTCGCTGGTCTTGTTTTCCAGCCAGGCGAAAATGTTTTTGAAAAGCAGCGCGCCGGCCGTAAGCGCGCCCTCCAGCCTTTTCATGTGATCGCTTATTTCCTCCCAGTCCAAGCCGTCCCGTCTTTCCCTTTTCAAGCGGTAAGGCAGAACGCTCTTGCCCTCCAGCCTCGCCTTGGCCTCGACCTTCATCACCGCTTCGTGGATGTCATCGCATTCCCCCAAGGCTTCCTCCGCCAGGGCGGGCAGTCCGTGCTCCAAGATCTTCTTGTAACTGTCATTGAGCTCCTCGTAAACGTCCAGGAACCTGTCCTTGTTGTCCTCTATGAATTTTCTCAGGACGAAAAGCGCGCCGGTCTCCTTGTGGCCTTTTTTCTGGTAAATGGCGTTGAGCGTCCTCAGGATGTCGAATTTCGACACTTCCATGCCGAAGTGATTGGTGGCGGAATCCTCCAGGTTATGGGCCTCGTCTATGATTATCGCGGAGTAGTCCGGCAGAATGCCTACCGGATTTCCCGCCGCCCGGACGGCGATGTCGGAAAAAAGCAGAGCGTGGTTGGTTATGATGATCTGGGCGTTTTCCGCTCCCCGCCTGGCCTTTTTCACAAAACATTTGGCGGAATATTCGCAGGAGCCGCCCACGCAGGTCTCCCTGCTGGAGCAGATCTGCTCCCAAAGCTGGCTGGGAGGCCATTCGGCCGGCTCCTGACGGTCGCCGGTCTGAGAGCTCAAAGCCCATTGGACCAGGGCCTGCAGACCCGGGCGATCCTCGTCTTCGAAAAGTTCCGGCTCCCGGAAGATCATATTGGCTCTTCTCAGGCAGGCGAAATTGCTCCGGCCTTTTATCAGCACCGCCTCGGGGGTCGCTTTGAAAAGTTTGGCGGCCAGGGGAAAATCCTTATTGAAAAGCTGTTCCTGAAGGTTAATTGTGTGGGTGGCTATGACCACCCGCTGCTTGTTTAAGAGCGCCCAGGCTATGGCCGGAATGAGATAGGCTATGGTCTTGCCGGTCCCCGTTCCCGCTTCCACCACGGAAAGGCTGCCTTCGTTGAAGGCTTTCGTCACCGTGCGAAGCATCTCCAGCTGTTCCGGCCTCGACTCGTAATTCTTGAAGATCCGGCTGAGGGGGCCGTCCGGCAGAAGAAGATCCTCCACCGTCTTTTGAGGCACCGGGACGATCCTTTCCCCAAGGCTCGTCTCCACCAGAACGTAACTGTGCCTGACCTCGTTGTCCACGATCATGCTTCCCACCGCCTTCTGCCCCAGCTGGCTGGCAATGGAAACGTCGGCGTCGGAAGGCTTGATGTTGTCGAGGGTCGCAACGCCGGGGGTGGGCGGATGATTGTGGATGGCGTAGTCCCCGCTCCTGAGCCTTGGAAAAATAGCCGCCACACAATGCTCGTTGCCCCTGGCCAGCACTTCTATATCCGCTATAAGCCCGTCGTCGCCGAGAATTCCCCGGGCAAAAACTTCCTGGCCGCCGGCCTCTTCAATGGCCAGTTTCAGTTTTTCCGCCGCGGCGGGCGAGAAATGCGAATCATATACCTTCATAATTTATAATTATAGCAAATAAGAAGCCGGGCCTTTCCGGCCCCGGGCGGCAAATTTCGCGACATTTTCCTTGCTATTTTCCATCCTTATTGCTAGAATATCATTCGTTTATTTTCTACTTAGCCTGAATTTGCGGAAACAGGTTCCCATAGGGCTGAGCGCAACTAAAAAAAGGTAATAAGAAATATGCCTACCAAAATCTTTGTGGGCAACATGCCCTACGCAATGACCAAGGAAGATCTCAAGAAGCTCTTTTCGGAAATCGGCCCCGTCGTTTCCGCTTCGGTCATTATTGATCGTGAAACAAAACGCAGCCGCGGTTTCGGTTTCGTAGAAATGGAAACGGAAGAGGCGACGCAGAAAGCTCTGGAAACTTTGAACGAGTTCGAATGCGCCGGCAGAAAGCTCATCGTGAAAGAAGCGCATGAGAAAAAGCCCCTGCCTCCCAAAGAATCCGCTGAATAATAGATCGTTTCAATCAGTTTAAAGCCCCGAAGATCCGCTCTTCGGGGCTTTTTTATTCTTAAAAAAAGGCGCGCCGTTCCTATTCCTTTTCCTTTATCTCCAGCCCCAGCTGGTCGTACATGAAGGCTCCTTCCCTGGCGTACTGCCTGACCCTGGAATCGAAGTCCACCGAGGAGCCGTGGCCGGCGTCGGAATAAATGACCGGGAAGACGACTCCGCCCCTGGAGCACTCCTGCAGCTTCGCGCCCATCTTTCTCACGTGCATGGGATCCACCCTGGCGTCATTCTCGCCGCCTGTGATGAGCATAGAGGGGTATTTCACCCCTTCTTTGATGTTCTGATATGGGGAATACTTCAAAAGGTACTCGAATTGCTCTTTATTGTCGGAAGTGCCGTACTCCTCGCTCCAGATGTTGGCGATCCTGAACTTGTGGTATTTGATCATGTCCAGAAGCGGCACGCCGCACCTGACGGCTTTGTAGAGATCCGGACGCTGCATGGCGCAGGCGCCCACCAGAAGTCCTCCGTTGCTGCCGCCGGAAATGCCCAGTTTCTCCTTCGAGGTGTAGCCTTCCCTGATGAGATACTCG
Source organism: bacterium (assembly GCA_017557885.1). Taxonomy (GTDB): domain Bacteria; phylum Auribacterota; class UBA3054; order UBA3054; family UBA3054; genus UBA3054. The sequence continues at coordinate 105,108 of JAFYXV010000009.1, forward strand.
GCCGCCGCGATAAAGTCGTCGAAGACGTTCTGCTTCAATTCGCGCATGCCCGCCTTGTGCCACTGTTCGCCGAATTCCCCGCCGCCCCTTAGGTTGGCGATGGCGAAAACGCCGCCCTGGTTTACCCAGAGGGAGTTGTAGCCGATGAAACCGGGCATCAGGGAAACGTTGAATCCGCCGTAGCCGTCCAGTATGCAGGGACAGGAGCCGTCCTTTTTAATGTCCTTGGGATAGATGATCGTCATGGGGATCATCGTCCCGTCCTTGGAGGGATAGAAGACCTGGGTGGCGCAGCAGTTCTCCAGATCGTACTTCACCGGAAATTCCTTAAGGACGGTCAGGGAGTCCTCGCTCAGATTGTAGCTGTAGGTGGTGTTGGGAATAAGGTAGCTGGAGCAGTTGACCCTGACGGGACCCTTGTGCCAGTAACCCGAAACGCCGGCGCTGCAGGGCTTGGCGGGCAGCGTCATGGTTTTCATAAAGGTGCCGTCCAGGTCGTAGATCTTTATTTCCGTATCGATGCCGTGGAGATATTCGGCGTAAATTTCGCCGTCGATAAAAGAGAGGCTGTCCAGCCTGTCTTCGCTTTCGGGGATGAAGACCCGCCAATTCTCAAAGCCCGGCTTCTCGATGTCGGTCACATAGACCATAAATTTCGGAGCGTCCAGGTTCGTCCTGATGAAAAGCTTGTCCTCCAGCATGGTCACGTCGAAGTTGGCCTCCTTTCCGATGACCACCGGCACGAGCTCGGCGCCTTCCACGTTGCGTTTCACCCAGATGTCGGCGCTGCCGAAATTGCCGCGGTAATAAAGCATGTACTTCTCGTCGTCGGAAAGATCCACGCCGTGCCATTTTTCTCTTTCGGTCTCGGAGTTGAAGATCAGCTGGTCTTCTTCCGCGCTCGTCCCGAGCTTGTGGAAATAGACGGCGTGCCAGTAGAATTCCTCGCCATCCGGGACGGTGCCCTTCAAAGGCTTGCAGGTGTAGTAAAAGCCCGAGTTGTCCTTTTTCCAGCAACTCAAGCCCTGCTTCCAGCCCTTGACTCTGTCGGGCAGCTCTATGTCGTTCTCCACGTCTTTTACGTGGATAACAGGATCCTCGTTGCCGGCGTGGCCTATGCCGTAGGCGACGTAGCGGCCGTCTCTGGATCGCATGACGCCGGAGAGATAGTCGTCCTTGTCCCACTTGTTGGGATCAAGCACCACCTTTTCCGGAGCGTTGGCGTTCTCCTTGGTCATGAGGATCCACTTGTCGTCATTTTCCCCTTTTCTGCTGAAATACAATCTTTTGCCGTCGTAAACTTCCACCGGGACAGTCCGGTCGGCGTAGCGCCACAGCCGCTTCAGCTCTTTTTTAAGATAAGCGGTGGCGGGAAGAGAATCCGCGTATTCGTAGAACCGCTCGTTCTGGGCCTTGGTCCAGGCTTTTGTCTCCTCCGAGGAGGCGTTTTCCAGCCAGGCGTAATCGTCCACCAAGGTCACGCCGTGGTAAACGTTGGTCTCGGGAATTTTTTTGGTTTCGGGAGGCGGAGGCACGGCGTCGTTTTTTTCAGCGCCGCCGATATTTTTGGGAAGATCTGATACGCAACCTGTCATAAAAAGTAAGGCAAAAAAAGCGGAAATGGTTTGAAAGCGCATGTGTTTTACTCTTTTGTTTGTTCTTTAAGACGGGTTTCCTCTTCGGTGACCGCCGTTAAGATGTCTTTGTTCAGATTGGAAGATATTTCCCGAATGGAGGCGCAGACGCCCTGGACATAGGAATCGGCGTCGCCGCTTGCGCAGTCGCTGTCGGCCGTGTAGCGCTTCTGAAGGATGACTCTCGAAGCGTTGGCTCCGCGGTCAAGCCTCGTCAGAGTAAAAAGCATGACCGCGTGCGCCTTGGCCTTCGCGCCCAGGAGTTCCCTGTTCTCATAGACTTCGACCAGCGTTCCCTGGAGAGAATAGTCCGGCAGGACTCCCGAAGTTCTGGAAGTCAGGTTCTTGAAAACGCCGCCGTCCTCGAGGTCCCTTTGCAGCATGGAGAAGATCAGTTCGTCCGGGGAGCTGAGCCATTCGTCATATTTGTACACGCCGCCGCTCTTGTCGCCGTTCATGTAGATCAGCGTGCTGCGGTCGTAGGCGGAATTCACCGTCAGCCTTCTGAAGGACAGGGCAAGGTCATATGGCTTGCTGCAAACTTTTTCGATCTCGGGATATTCGATCTGGTAATAATTCACGGTTATCGCTTCCCTTTTGAAGACGCCGCTGAGGCAGCCTGTCAAAACTAGAGCGGCCGCAAGCAAAATCAATGTTCTTTTCATTTATCCTTCTCCTTGTCTATGCCGAAAAGCGTCTGTCCGGGCCTGGAGCGCAAAGCTTCCGTAAAGGCCCTGATGTTGACGGCCGACCTTTGCACTTCGTTCATGAGATCCTCCACTTCCTCGCTGGTCATGTTGACGAGCATGTTGGCGTGCACTATGAGCTTTTGCAGCGAATCGGCGAAAGCCTTGATCTCCTCGGGCGAAATGACTTTCACCATTCTGTTGACGTCTTCCGTAGTGTCGGTGATGTTTTGCACGATGTTGGATATCGCCTCGTCGCTCAAATTGACCTGCAGCGTGTCGGAGACGTTCCTGAAATTCACGACCGCCTGATTCAGGTTCGTATAAAGAAGCGCCACATTGTCCCTGGTGACGGAAACTTTCAGGGAAGCTGAGATCTCCCTGATATTCTCCGACGTCACCGTTATGTTGGAGACTAAGGGCGCAAGATTGTTGTGTCCCAAAACCTTCTGGACGCCGTCCAGAATGTTCGTGATCGACGTGGAGATGGACTTGACGTTGAGGTCGTCCAGGAATTTGGTCAGCTGGTAGAAAATGTCCTCCGCGGAGACGGTGTGGTACGTGCCCACTACGGGATACTCCGGCTCGAAGGGGAATTTGGTGTTCGGCTTGGGCCTGTCCCCTATCATTTCGATCTCGAGATATTTTATGCCGGTCAGTAAGTTTCCCGCGATGTGGATGTACATGTTTTCCACTTCGACGCTGAAGCCGCTGTTGGGCGTGATCTCGAAAAAGATCTCCGCCAGCTCTCCGTCCGGGGCGATCCCGATGTGGGAGACCGATCCCACGGTTATGCCCCTGAACCTTACCGGCGAGCTCACGGTGAGCCCCTGGACGCTCTCCCCGAAATAGCAGGAATAAGTCCTCGGGGAACCTCCCCAGGAGATGTGGCTCCAGATCAGGAGCGCCACGATGATGAGTGCGAATCCGGCGCAGACAAAAACGCCGACTCTGGTCTTGTGAAGTTCTGATGCCATGGTAGTAGATTTTTACAGATTATAAAAAATTATAACAAATCCTCCCATGGCCGGCAAGGCGTTTTATTCAAAAAGCGGCAGCTGGTTGTCCGGGCGGCGCTTCCTCGGCGCGCTGTAATTGATCCCGGCTTTCCTGGCCTGGGAATGCTGGATCTTCCTCGGGACGCGGTACAATTTGCCGTCTTTTCTGAAGAGCGCTCCGGTCTGCATGAAATAAAAGGACGTGCCCGTCTCCAGGCACTGCCTTCTCAGATCCAAGACCCAGTCGTAGTCGCAGACCCTAGCCTCCGGCCCCGATTCCCCCGCCGCCGTAAGATGAGTCACGTCATCGGCAAGATATTTCTCAAGCTCGATCTTTTCCAAAAGCGGAGAGCACACTATCGATCTCGACCTCAGGGGCATCTTAAGATAAACGGGCAGCCTTTTGTCCGCCATGGCCTGGTTCTCCACGGTGCAGGCCACGCTGACGTTGGGATACCCAAAGTCTCCCCAATCGGATGGCAGGCATTTCTCCATCCTTTCTATTCTTTTGGTGATGAAGAAAAAGCCAAGGTCGCTCCTTATCTTCATCATCTCCCAGATCTCGGCCCGCCACTTGTCAGCCTCTTCCACGAAAAAGTCCGATGTGAAGCAGGTGTCCAGGAAAGAGCCCCCCGGGATCTTGTAGCTTCCGTCCCGCGATCTCCGCACCGGCAGATAAAAATCCTTGGTGCGGACGACCACCGAAGCGTCCTTCGATATGGACTCGTCCCTGCGGTAAACGTAGCAGTGGGCGCAGCCGGCTGAAATCTTGTGGCAGCCGTGCCAGGGGTTCCAGGTAATGCTTTTCATACCAATATTATACCAAGCCCCGCAAACTGTCCCGTTTGCCAAAAAAAAACGCTTCTGCTATAATCAGAAAAATCCTAAGGAATTTGATTATGCTGATCGCTGACAAAGAAAAATTCGCCGCCACTCTGTCAAAAATGGCGGACGCTATTTCGACGCTCCCCCAGGAGGAAACGATCCTCGTCGGGATACAGCGCCGCGGCGTTTATCTTTCGAGAAGGCTCGCAAAGCTTATCGAAGAAAAGACCGGAAAGAAAATCGGCCTGGGCATCCTGGACATCACCTTCTACAGGGACGACCTTAGCAAGATCGCCTTGAGGCCGGTCGTCCGGAGCACCGATCTTCCGGAAGACATAAACGACAAGATCATCGTGCTGGTCGACGACGTCCTATACACGGGCCGCACCATCAGGGCCGCTCTCGACGCCCTGGCCGACAACGGCCGGGCGAAGATGATAAAGCTCGCCGTCATGGTGGACCGCGGCTTGAGGGAGCTCCCCATCCAGGCGGATTTCGTCGGCCTCTCGGTGGAAACGAAAAGCGAGGAGAAAATAAGCGTCAAAACGGAAGAACTTGACGGCGAAGACCTCGTTGAGGTCGTCAAAAAATGACTTGGCAAAAAGCCAGGTCATTTTTTTTGCAGGAAAATAAAATTAAGGAGCATATATGCCATGGACTAAAAAAGATCTCCTGGGGCTTGAGAACCTGAGCGCCGAAGAGATCACCATCATCCTGGACACGGCCAAGGCCTTCTCCCAGATCGCCACCCGCTCGATCAAGAAAGTGCCGGCCCTTCAGGGCAAAACCGTAGTCAACCTCTTCTTCGAACCCTCCACCAGGACCAGGGTGTCCTTCGAAGTGGCGGAAAAAAGGCTTTCCGCCGACATCGTCAACGTCAACATCGCCGCCTCCAGCGTCACCAAGGGCGAGACGCTTCTGGACACGGTGAAAAACCTCTGCGCCTACCGTATCGACGCCATCGTGGTGAGGCACTCCTGCGCCGGCGTCCCCCACTACCTGGCGGAAAACATCGAGCCCAGTATCGTCAACGCCGGCGACGGCATGCACGAGCATCCCACGCAGGCCCTGCTTGACATCTACACCCTGAGGGAAAAATTCGGCGACCTCAAAGGGCTGAAAGTCGCGATCGTTGGCGACATCAGCCACAGTAGAGTCGCCAGATCAAACATCTGGGGCTTGCAGAAGCTGGGCGCCAAGGTGACGGTGGTCGGGCCATCAACACTCATGCCCAGGGAAATTGAAAAGATGGGCGACGGCGTGGAAGTCTCCTACGACCTCCCGGCCACGCTCAAAAAAGTGGACGCCGTCAACATGCTGAGGATACAGCGGGAACGCGAACAGCAGGTGCAGTTCCCGAGCCTGAGGGAATACGCCCGCTACTTCGGGCTTAGCACCAAGCTGATAAACCAGACTCCGGAAAGCCTCATAGTCATGCACCCGGGGCCCATCAACCGCGGCGTGGAATTATCCGGCACCGTGGCGGACGGCCCGAGAAGCGTCATCCTTCAGCAGGTCACCAACGGATTGGCGGTCAGGATGGCCGTCCTCTTCCTGGTGACCGGCGGCACCCAGATCAGCGAGGAATAAAATTATGAAAACTTTGATAATAAACGGAACTATAGTGGATCCCAGCCAGCAGCTTGAAGGCAAGGGCTGGCTTTTATTTGAAGACGACAAGATAAAGGAATGCGCTTTGGGCGAAGCGCCCAAAAAAGCTGAAGACGTCAATGTGATCGACGCCAAGGGCGCCTATGTGACGCCAGGCTTCATCGATCTGCACGTGCACTTGAGGGAACCGGGCCAGGAGAGCAAGGAGACCATTGAATCCGGCAGCAACGCGGCCGTGGCCGGCGGCTTCTCAACAATTGTCTGCATGCCCAACACCATCCCGCCCATCGACCACGTGTCGCTGGTAAAATTCATTCTTCTGGAAGGCAAGCGAGTGGGCAAAGCCAACGTTCTGCCCACCGGCACCATCTCCAAAGGAAGGTTGGGCGAAGAATTATCCGAGATCGGCGAGATGTACAAAGCCGGCATCGTGGCCATCACCGACGACGGCAGCCCGGTCATGAACTCCTTTCTGATGTCCCGCGCCTCGGAATACGCCAAGATGTTCGACCTTCTGGTCATGGACCACTGCGAGGACATCAACTTCAAGGGCTCCATGAACGAGGGCTTCTACTCCACCAAACTGGGATTAAGGGGCACGCCCTCCATTTCCGAAGAGATCATGCTGATGCGCGACATCATGGTCGCGGGCTACACCGGCGGCAGGATCCATCTGCAGCATGTCTCCACGGGGCTGGGCATCTACATGGTGAGAGACGCCAAGAAGCGCGGCGTAAAGGTTACCTGTGAAGTAACGCCGCACCACATGTCGCTGACCGACGCTGATCTTCAAACTTACGATACCAACTTCAAGATGAGCCCTCCCTTGAGAACGGAAGAAGACCGCAAAAAACTCATTGAAGGCCTTATGGACGGAACGGTGGACTGCATCGCCACCGACCACGCCCCGCATACCTACACCAACAAGGACGTGGAGTTCGACAACGCCCCCAACGGCATCATAGGCATGGAAACGGCGCTTCCCGTCTCCTACACCACGTTGGTCAAGGAAAACAAAATGCCTGTGATGCGCCTAGTGGAGCTTATGTCCACCAACCCTGCAAAGATACTAAGGCTCCCATCGAAAGGCACCTTAAAAGCGGGCTCAGACGCCGACGTGACCGTCTGGAGCGCCGACACGGAATACAAGATCAACACCGCCACCTTCAAATCGAGAGCCCGCAACTGCCCCTTCCAGGGAAAGTCGGTCTTCGGCCGGGTGGAGATGACCATCGTGGGCGGCGACGTGAAATTCAAAAGATGATCCGTCCAGCAAGCGTAAGAGCAAACAAAAAGCGCGCCACCGAAAGAGGCGCGCTTTTTTTCTGCCATTGTCGGAAATCTTAATCCGCAAGGATCGCCTTCAGCGCGGCGCAATATTTGGCCAGGGAATCCTTCCTGGCCAGAACGCCCGCGTTGCTGTGCATGCTCCCTTTCACCGGAAGGCAAAGGCTGAAGCAAGGCACGCCTGTTTCGTCATATTTCCAAGACTCGTCCTCATCCGCCTCTTCAGAGGCGACCAGCTCAGGAGGCACATAGGCCGGAACGTCATTGAGATCTTCCGGCACGAAACGCCACTTTGCGTTCAGCAGCTTAACTTTTTCAATTACGCGGCGTCCCTGGATTCCCTGCCAGAAATTGTTCTCCACCGTAAAGTCAGCGCCCTCATCCCAACCCGTGTACGTCACGTCCAGGACAACAGCCATCTCAACGGTCAGCCCAATCAAGCGCAGGTATTCGACAGTTTCCAATGCGCCTTCAGAGTTCCGTTCCTCGTCGCCGGTGAAAGCAACAAGGACATTGTCCGGGAGCGAACCTTCCAGCATCAAGGAGAGGATCGCGGCGTTGGTGGCCGCGTTGTCAAAGGTGCCCTTGAGAAAGCCGTTGCCAATGTCCTCGCAGAAACACTTCGTAATGTTTGCTTCGCAGTCCGCGTGGGTTGAGACGAGAAGGACAGGCCCCTTGATCTCTTCAATGGGGTGCGCCGCATAGAGATGAAAAAGCCCATCCCTGTTGACCAGCCAATAAGGGCTGCCGGAAAGGACCTGCCGGATCTCGTCGAGCCGGTCGGTCACGGTGAATTTCTCACCGTCGTCGCGGCACAGCCGCATAATTCTTTTCAACACGGACAAAACCCTCGGTTCCTGAAAATCGCTTGCGGTGTCTTTCATAGAAAATTTTTGGTATGTTGCGGAGCGCTAACTTGCGCTCAAATCAAAACTTCGTCAGTTGACCGGAACGGCGACCGGCGGGGCCGTGCGCCGCTTGAAGAAGGCCGCGCAGTAGCGGTACATGTTCACGAACTTCTGAACGTACCTGGTCTCGGTGGATTCTATGACCGTCTTGGTCTTTTTGCCGTTGGAATGATAGGTGGTGATCTTCTCCTCCCTGGGCACGTCCTCTTCGTAGCTCTGGTCCTCGGTGTGGGAATAAGCGGTCCAGTAAAGGGCTACGTCGGCGCAGACGTTGGTGGCCTGCGCCCTGACGTAGGCACAGCTGTCGCGCATATACTGATCGTTGTCGTAAAACTCCGAGCGGCCGATGAGCTCATAGCCGCTGGCCAGATACTGGCTGACCGAGGCCTGGGCCGCCTCCGGGGCGCAGCTTGTCACCACCGGATTGGGGTTCCTCTCAGAGGGGGAAACGAAAACATAGGACGTATAGCTGTCGGCGTAAGGATTCGCGCAGCCAATGAGGAGCAGCTGGCTTGCCGCCAAAACAAACGCGAAGATAAGAAATGATCCGAACTTCATAAGAGCCTTGCGGTAAGATCGTTGGTTAACGTTTCCATTATAACAAAAAAAGCGCGCCCTTTGGGGGCGCGCTTTTTCATTTCGCTAACAAAGGTCAGCGTTCCTTGCGCAGCGCGCAGAGAAGCAGAGCCACAAGAGCCAATCCCACGAAGGGTTCGGGAATGAAAGCCCAGCCCACGTAGCGTTCGCCGTACTGCGTCTCGGGATCAGTCTTGAACCAGGTGTTGGCGACGAAATTCGGCACTTCGTTGGTGTAGTCCGTGAAATCGATCTGTTGCCATATGTCGTCCAGTTCATAGGTCACGCCGATATCATAGTACTCGGCGCCGCCGGGACCGCCGATATCGTAGAACTGGTTGTACTGTGAGAGCACCGCGTAATCGTCGTGCCCGTTCAGGATAATCGCTTCGCCGGTAATGAAGGCGCAGGCCCATTTCGGTTCATGCTCGAAATCCTGATCCGGGATCTCGGCGAAGATGTTCGAGGTGCAGACCTGAGCTGCGCCATACCAATTGTCGGAGAAGTTGGAGCTGATGGCGGTGCAGTAGCCGCCGTCGCAGTGCTGCTTCGTGAAGGTATTGGCGGTGATATAGACGTAGTTGGTGTTCGCCTTGTTGTCACGTTCGGGATATCCGTTGTGATAGATGCCTCTGGTAAAGCCCTGGAACAGGTTGTTGTTGATGGTGAGGCAATCCTTGTCGATAAGGCCGTTGTAGGTGATGCCGCAGTACCAGAAATGCTCCCAGTTGGTGACCTGGTTGGTGGTCACGTCATAGCATTCGCCGTCGAACATGCCGTAGAAATAGTTGTTGTCGATCTGGACGCCATTGGCGCCGTTGATGCCGATCAGCTCAGTCATGTTGGGCAAACTGGCGCCCACGCCGGTGGTGACGATGTTGGTGTCGGGCTTGGAACCGTCAAGGATGAAGTTGCTGAAGCGGACATGGTCCACGTTCTCCATCTTGATGAAGGGCGTGTCGTCCCAGACGTCGCCGCCGGTGCCCTTGTGCCACTTTTTGTCGCCGGGAGTAAGGAGCGGACGGTCGATCTCATTAACGAACTGGTCGAAAATGGCTACCGGCTTGTCGGTAGTCTCGCCTTTCACCCACAGGTAGGACTTCTTGGAGAGATCCAAGGTCCAATCCGTGGCGCTCTGAGAGTCGCCGGAATAGACCGCCACAGCAACGGACAGCGTGATCGGGCCTTCCTCCGCGGAGCCGCTGGGCACAGCTTCAAAAGCGTAGGCCATGGTCTTCCAGGCAGTCTCGGGAGAAGTGCCTTCGTTGTCGTCGTTGCCTTCGGGGCTCACGTAGTAGGTGTTGGCGTAGTTGCTGACCGTGAAGGTCTCGCTGCTGCCGTCGTAGGAATTGTAAGCCATCGTGTAAACGACCTTGCCGGGGCGCGGGCATTCCTCGCCGATGCTGTAGTAGAAAGTCGTCGTCGTGCCGGCAGAGATCTCGCCCTTGGCCGGGCTGATGGTGGCGCCTTCCGTGTCGCTGGTGAACTCATAGACCAGACTGACGCTGCCTTCGTTGGTCACGTCAAAGGATTTGGTCGTGGCCTTCAACGTTATGTCCTTCGTCTTGCTGAAGACCGCGATCGGCCTCGGCGAATCTGCGGAGACGTTGATGGCGATGGACTGTTCGCCCCAGGAAAGGGTGACCTGGCCGCTGACCGGGCCCTGAACTTTCGTGCGGTCGATATTGAGCGTTTTCTTGATTTCGGCGTTGGACGGGACAGTCACAGTCTCGTCAATAGCAAGCCATTCTTCCGTGCACTTGACGCTGATTTCCAGGTCATGAGCGGAAACGTTGTAAAGGCTGACTTCCACGCTTTCCTCCGTCTGGCCGAAATCAACGGTGGAGGGGGAAACATAGAGGTCCTGGGTGGGCATCTCGCCGATCCAGAGACGGCTGCCGGCCACGTTCTTGCCGGTCACCGGGTCGTTGCTCATCATGGAGCCGCCGAACAAAAGTTTGCCGTCTTCGGTTACGGCGCAAGCCGCATGATAGGCGGCCACGGGCAGCTTGGTGGAATGGACCACGACAGATCTCAAAACGGTGTTGACGATCTGGAAGGTGTCCAAGGGAACCAGATTGCCGGCTTCATCTTTGGTGCGGCCGCCAATGGCGTAGATGACGCCGTTATAGCTGACAACAGCCGGATCGCGCACCGGGATCTGCAGTTCCAGATCGCTGTCAACGAGCTCATACTTGTTGGTGGCGGTCTCCATGACACGGATCTTGGTGGAGACGGAACTGTCGCCCAAAATGTAGATCTTGGAGCCCCAGGTGGAGATGCCGAAATACATCAGGTTGTCGGGATAAACTTTTTCATAAGCACGCCATTCGTCAGACTTGGTGTTGTAGGTCTGCATGCACATACCGTTGTCGCCCCAGAATCCGCCGCCCAAAACATAGGCGATGCCGTCGATGCAGACCGCGCCGCCGCCGTACTGGGCCACATAGCCGCCGTTGTCGAAACCGGTAGCGCCGGAAGAGCCGGTCCAGGCGCCGTAGGGGCTGTCTGGATCGTTGTTAGGCTTTCTGCTGGGATTGTAGATGCTGAAGGTGCCGTCCCAGGAGGGATAGCCGCCGTGCATGAAGAAACTGGGCGTTCCCGATTCGTCGAAGTCCCAAAGGAAAGCCTGGTTGGCGCCGCAATAGACGCCGTCGCCGGCAACCGCTTCCTGGACCACCCATTCGTCGTCGGAAATGCGGGCGCCGCATTTGCCGGCTTCCATATTGACGTAGGTCGGAGGTCCGCTGCCGTCCCATTTGGAGGAATCCCAGGTGTCAGATGCCACGTCGTAGATGCTGAATTGGACGCTGCGGTTGTAGGAGAAAGCCTCGCCGAAGGTGTTGCTGGGCCAGCTGTAGCCGGGGTCGTTAAGATCGCCGCTGCCTTTGGTGCCGTCTTTCTTGTAGTTAACCCAGTCTTTCATGTTGGAAAAATACAGACCGAGACCGGAGAGGCCGATGTTGCAGCACTGACCGGAAGCGATCATGTATTTGCCGTTAAGGTAAGCGCCGGCGCCCATGAAAGTCGGCCAGTAGCCTGTCACTTCCTTGAAGGGGTCGTCGGTGGCCACGAACTGGACGTTGGTGGTGACGAGCTCGGCCTTTCTCCAGGTCGACCTGTTGAAAAGTTCGACCGTTCTGTTGGTCGGGCAGGGCACGGCGGTGTCGTGATACCAATCAGATTTGTCTTCGCGGGCTGATGGCCGGCGGGCGTCGTAGTATCTGAAGGGCCACCAGGAGGGGTTCTGGGCTTTCTCTGTCCAGATGTTGTCGTCAGCCATCAGCTGACCGAGGCAGGCGAAAGCCAGAAGGAAAAGCATAAAGCGTTTCATTTAGTGCATCCTTGATTGTTGGTTATATTGTTTTGAGCCTGCGAACGCAGGCGCGAATCATATTTCTAATCTACTGTAAATTATACCAAAACCGGCCGAAAATAAAATATGGCGCGCCTTGTGGCGCGCCATATTTGCGATCCTCATCCGATCCGGTTTACTTTCTTCTGAGCATGGCGAGAGCCAGGGCGATTATCGCCAAGCCGAAGACCGGCTCGGGAATGAAGGCCCAGCCAACTTTCCGTTCGCCGTACTCGGTATCGGGATCCGTCTTGAACCATGTTCCCACAAAGTTCGGCACTTCGTTGGTGTAGTCCGTGAAGTCGATCTGGTAGAAGATATCCTCCAGCTCGTAGGTCACGCCGGCGGTGTAGTAGGCGTCTCCGCCGGGACCGCCGATATCGTAGTACTGGTTGTACTGGGACAGCACCGCATAGTCGTCATGACCGACTAGGATCGTCGCTTCGCCGGTGGCGTAGGCGCAGGTCCAACTCGGTTCATATTCGTAATCCTGATCAGGGATCTCGGCGAAGATGTTCGAGGTGCAGACCTGAGCGGCGCCGTACCAGGTGTCCTGGAAGTTGGAGCTGATGGCCACGCAGACGCCTCCGTTGCTGTGCTGCTTCGTGAAGGTGTTGGCGGTGATATAAGCGCAGTTCGTGTTGGATCTGTCGTCTCTCGCAGGATAGCCGTTGTGGTAGATGCCTCTGGTGAATCCCTGGAAGAGGTTGTTGTTGATGGTGATGTCGTCGGGACCTATAACGCCGTGATAAGTAAGGCCGATGTAGTAGAAATGCTCCCAGTTGGTGACCTGGTTGGTGGTCACGTCATAGCATTCGCCGTCGAACATGCCGTAGAAGTAGTTGTTGTCGATCTGGACGCCGTCGGCGTTGTGAATGCCTATCAGTTCCGTGATGTTGGGCAGACTGGCGCCCACGCCGACCGTCACGATGTTGGTGTCGGGCTTGGAACCGTCAAGGATGAAATTGCTGAAACGGACATGGTCCACGTTCTCCATCTTGATGGCAGGCACGTCGTCCCAAACGTCATCGCCGGTATTTTTGTGCCATTTCTTGTCGCCGGGAGTAAGGAGCGGACGGTCAATCTCAGGAACGATCTGGTCGGTAACAGACACCGGCTTGTCAGTCGTCTCGCCCTTCACCCAGAGGTAAGACTTCTTGGAGAGATCCAAGGTCCAGTCGGTGGCGTGCTGGGAGTCGCCGGCGTAAACGGCCGTGGCGACGGACAGCGTGATCGATCCTTCGTCCGCGGAGCCGTTGGGAACGTTTTCAAAAGCGTAAGCCAAAGTCTTCCAGGCGGTCTCGGGAGAAGTGCCGTCGTTGTCGTCGCTGCCTTCGGGGCTCACGTAGTAGGTGTTGGCGTAGTTGCTGACCGTAAAGGTCTCGCTGCTGCCGTCGTAGGAATTGTAAGCCATCGTGTAAACGACCTTGCCGGGGCGCGGGCATTCCTCGCCGATGCTGTAGTAGAAGGTCGCGGTGGTGCCGGCAGAGATCTCGCCCTTGGCCGGGCTGATGGTGGCTCCTTCCGTGTCGCTGGTGAACTCATAGACCAGACTGACGCTGCCTTCGTTGGTCACGTCAAAGGATTTTGTCGTGGGCTTCAGGGTGATGTCCTTGGTCTTAGAGAAGGCCGGGATCGGCCTGGGCATATCCGCCGACACGTTCAAGGTCATGGACTCTTCGCCCCAAGCCAGGGCCAGCAGCCCGCTGACCGGGCCCTGAACATTCGTGCGGTCGATGGTCACGGCTTCCTTGATCTCTTTGTTGGCCGGGATGGTTACGTGCTTATCCACCGTGAGCCAGGATTCCGAGCAGGTGACGTGAACGTCCAGTTCATGAGCCGAGACGTTGTAGAGACTGATCTCGATGGAGTCTTCCGTTTGTCCGTAATCGAGGGTGGAGGGAGAAACATAGAGGTCCTGGGTGGGCATCTCGCCGATCCAGAGGCGGCTGCCGGCCACGTCTTTGCCGGTCACCGGGTCTCTGCTCAGCATGGAACCGCCGAACAAAAGTTTGCCGTCTTCCGTCACCGCGCAGGAAGCGTAGTAAGCGGCGATAGGCAGCTTGGTGGAATGGACCACCGCGGACTTCAGGACCGTGTTGACGATCTGGAAAGTATCCAAGGGCTTGATCACAGTGTTCGTCTGACCATCTTCAACTACCTGTACTCTTCCCTGGCCGCCGATGGCATAGATGACGCCGTTGTAGCCCACCACGGCGGGCGCCCTCACAGGAATCTGCAGTTCAAGGTCGCTGTCAACGAACTTGTAAACGTTGGTGGCGGTCTCCATCACACGGATCTTGGAGGAAACGGAGCTGTCGCCCAAGAGATAGATCTTGCTGCCCCAGGTGGCGATGCCGAAATCCAGAAGGCTTTGGGGATAGATGTTCTCGTAAACGGTCCACTGGTCGGTCTTGGGATTGTAGATCTGCATGTGCATAGCGCCGTCGGGTCCCCAGAAGCCGCCGCCCAAGACATAGGCGATGCCGTCGATGCAGACCGCGCCGCCGCCGTACTGAGCCTTGTTGCCGCTGCTGAAATCGGTGCAAAGGGAAGATCCGCTCCAGGCGCCGTAGGGGCTGTCGGGATCGTTCATGGGCTTCCTGCTGGGATTGTAGATCTGGAAGTTGCCGCTCCAGTTGGGATATCCGGCGTGAATGAAGAAGGAGGGCGTGCCGGATTCGTCGAAGTCGTAAAGGAAAGCCTGGTTTGAGCCGCAGCGGGCGCCGTCGCGCATGACCGCTTCCTGCACTCCCCATTCGTCGTTGGCGATACGATAGTCGCATTTGCCGGCTTCCATATTGACGAAGGTCGGAGGTCCGGAGCCGTCGTATTTGGAAGATTCCCAGGTGTCAGAGGCCACGTCGTAGATGTGGAACTGGACGCTGCGGTTGAAGGAGAAAGCCTCGTCCGCATGGGAGACGGAGTTGCTGGGCCAGTAGTAGCCGTAGTCCTTCAGATCGCCGGTCTTGGTGCCGTCTCTCACGAACTTGCAGTAGTTGTCCATGCCCGGGAAGGTCAGTTTTGTTTCCGCCTGTCTTAAGGCATAGTTGCACATCTGCCCGGCGGCGATCATGTATTTGCCGTCAAGATAGGCCGCGGCGCCGTAGAAGGTCGGCCAGTAGCCGGTCACTTCCTTGAAGGGGTCGTCGGTGGCCACCAGCTGGATGTTGGTGGAAACAAGCACCGCCTTTCTCCAAACACTGCCGTAAAAAGCGTCGACCGTTCTGTTGGTGGGGCAGGGCGGCTCCAGGTCGGCGTACCATTCGAGCAGATCAGGCCTGCCCGAGGGGCGTTTGGGGTCGTAATGACGGTACGGCCACCAGGAAGGGTTCTGGGCTTTTTCGGTCCAGATCTCGTCAGCCAGGATAAGCTGGGAGGTCAGGACGAGCGCCAAAAGCGCGAAGAGGATGCGTTTCATATTATCCTTATCTCGTTGGTTAAAAGTGTCGCGGAGGCATAAATGTACCCCTTAACTAATGGACATTATAGCAAATTGCAAGTGAAAAATAAACCGGACTTCCGTGCAGATCGCGATTTTTGCTACAATCAAAGCATGAATAAACTATCCCTTGTCCCCTGCTTCCAAGCCGCCCTGAAAAGCTTTTCCAAATGGTGGCTAGTCTTATGCCTGGTGGCGGCCGTCCCCTGCCTCTATTCCCTCTTTTTGGTCAAAGCCGACCTTAAGGCGAGCCTTGCCGAAACAAAAGAGGAGCTGCAGGCTTTTTCAGAAGTAATGAACGATGATTCCGTGGACGGTATGGAGAAGATCGAAAAGCTGCAAAGCTTTTTGGAAAGCTACCAGGCGAAAAAAGCTGAAAACGTCAAAGGGAAAAAGAGCTTCGTTATCCTGGCCGGGCTAGTCATAATTACGATCGTCCTGCAGGTCGTTCTCATACTCTGCTCAAAGAGGGCGACGGCAAAGAATGACGAGGAAGGCAGAAAAGATCTGAACCGGGGGCTGGCCAGGTCCTTGCTTTTGTCGCTTTCCTACGTTGTTTTGGCCTTTGTGAAGCTGGCGCCTTTTGCGATCCTGTTCTTCCCTGCCGCCGTCATTGTATTGATACTGGTTTTCGTCTCCCCTCTTCTTGCGCTGCTCATATTATTGCTCTGGTTTCTGGGAGGCTTGTGGTTCTACGCCCGCTGGTACTTCACGGACTACATCATCACGGAGACTTCCGCGAATCCTTTTACGGCTTTGGGCGAGAGCTGGGAGCTCACCAGGGGCAACCAGTTCGCGGTCTGGGTGCTGGTCTTAACGGCCTTCATACTGCACATTCCCGCGCTTTTCACCCTGGGGCTCTCCACCATCCCCACCCGCTCCTTTGACTTCACGCTGCGCGCCACCGCCTACAGGCAGCTGAAGGGACAAATATGACGCTTAACGCCATAGTCTGCGTTGCCGCCAACGGCTGCATCGGCCGCGGCGGCCGCCTGCCCTGGAACGTTCCCCAAGACATGGCGCGTTTCAAAGAAATGACCATGGGGCACGCCTTGATAGTCGGACGCAAGTCCTGCATGGGGCCTCTTCCTGGCCGCAAGCTCATTGTTTTGAGCCGTAAGGGCTTTTCGGCGCAGAAGGGTATAGAGACAGCCCATACGAAAGAAGAGGCCCTTAAAACCGCGTTTGCGCTCGATCCTGAACCCTTCGTCATCGGCGGAGCCGAAGTGTACAAACTCTTCGAGGATGAAATAAAGACTTTCCACATAACCAGGCTCAAAAAAGAATATTTGGGGGACGTCTTCTTCCCTCTCGAGATGCGCGAAGAAAAATGGCGTTTAAAAAGCCGGGAAGAATTTTCCGAAGGTTTCTTCGAGACCTGGGAAAAGAAACAGTAAGCGATAAAACAAGAAACGCGGCGCAATTCGCCGCGTTTCTTGCGTTTTCCATATCCTGAAGTTCAGCGCATCCTGTGGACCAGATAGATGCCCACGCCGCAGAAAACGATGTTGGCCGTCCAGCAGGCTATTATGGCGTTCAGACTGCCCTCCTTGGCCAAATTTATGAGGAAATAGGCCACCACGAAATAACCCAGGCAAAGGATGATGCTGGTCAATACTCCCTTCATCATGCCGGCCCTGGTGTGGAAGATGCCGAAGGGGGCCGCCAGAAGGACAAAAACGAAGCAGGCGAAAGGCATGGCGTAGCGGCGGTGCAGGTCGGTGCGCAAAGAGAAATAACGGCTGGAATCCTTTTTGACGGTCCTGGCCGCGTGCTTCAGTTCGCTCAAAGTCATGTTCATCTCGTCGTCGATGGCGTGGCTGAAGATCATTTCCGGCGTCTCTTCGTAAATGGAATAGTTGCGCTTCTTGTGATCGTAAGTCTCCTTGGGCTTCTCGTCGGCGTCGTAAATGGTCTCCTTGACGTTGTAGAAATACCAGCCGTAGCCGTCAACGTATTCCGCCTTGTCAGCCTTGAGCTGCCTTATTATGCGGCGGCTGTTGGGCTTGTAATGCCTGATGGAGATGTTGCGGAACTTGTTGGGCTCCGCGGTCCCCTCGATGTTCCAGATCCTGTTGGCCTTGGAATTCTCGAAGGTCACAAAGGTCGTGCTTTGTCCCTGGGAAATGCTCTGAGTCAGAGTTGAGGCCTTTTTGGGCATGATCTCCTCGGCTTTGCGCCTGGCAATGGGACCGCAGAATTCCGAGAGGGCGAAGGTGCCCAAGGCGATCAAAAGCGCGCAGCAAAGGTAGGGCCTGATGATCCTGGTCAGGGCGATGCCGCTGGCCCGCATGGCTATGATCTCGTTCGTCCTGCTAAGATTGCCCAGGCAGTAAAGAATAGCCAGAAGCACCGCGAAGGGCATAGTGATGGAAAGGATCTCCGGAAGCCGCATGACATAGAAGATCGTGATCTCGCGGACCGTCTTCTCCTCCTCCAAAAAGTCGGAAAGGTTGTTCGTCATGTCGTAGGCGAAAAAGAGTATCACGAAAGCCGTCAGGCAGTAAAACAGCGGCAGGAAAAAAGATTTTATGAGATAGCGGTCGATGAGTTTCATGCCGTCAGATCTCCTGTTTGGGAAGCAATTGGGGTTCGTAGAAAGACGTCTTGGCGGGCTTCTTTTGGAAGAGATGGGCGAACAAAAGCCTCCAGACCATGAAGACGGCTTCGTAAACGATCTTTTTGTTCATTTTGGAAGTGCCGTTGCTGCGTTCGTAGAAAATGATGGGCACTTCCCTTATCTTGAAACCCTTGAGCCAGGCGTAATAGGTCATCTCGATCTGGAAGGAATAGCCGTTGGAGCGGATCTTATCCATATCGATGGCTTCCAGAACTTTTCGCCTGAAGCATTTGAAGCCGCCCGTGGCGTCGTTGGCGGGAAGACCGGTGATTATCTTGACGTAAGTGGTGGCGAAAACCGAAAGCAGAACGCGGCGCAAAGGCCAGTTGATGACGCTGATGCCGGAGGTGTAGCGGGAGCCCAGGACCAGATCGGCATGAGTTATGACATGAAGGAAATCCGCCACATATTTGGGGTCGTGGGAAAAATCGCAGTCCATCTCGAAGATATATTCGTAATCTCTTTCCAGGGCCCAGCGGAAGCCGGCAATGTAAGCCGTGCCCAATCCCAGCTTCCCCTCCCGGTGGATGGCGTGGGTAAGCCTGTCCCTCTCGCAAAGATCGTCGATGACAGCCCCCGTTCCGTCCGGGGAATTGTCGTCGATAAAAAGGATCCCGATGGAAGGATACGCCTCTCGGAGCGCGTCGTGCATCCGGACTACGTTGTCCCGCTCGTTGTAGGTGGGAATGATTATGAGGGCTAAGCCTTCGTTGTTTTTAGCTTCTTCAGTCATAATTTCATCTTGTAAATAAAAAGGATAACAGAAAGAGGAAAACATGTCAACAAAAGCGACCCAATTCAACGGTCTCCCCTCCTTTACATTGAGACCTCCTTTTGCTAAAATGCTTGAACGATTTTGAAAAAACAATGGGCCGGTAGCTCAGCTGGGAGAGCGCAGCGTTCGCAATGCTGAGGCCGAGAGTTCGATCCTCTTCCGGTCCACCAATATTAAAAGCCTTTCCGAAAGGGAAAGGCTTTTTCTTTTTATTCTTTTTTGGCATAAAAAAACGGCCCGCTTTCGCGAGCCGTTTTTTCCTTTACTTCAGTTGGAAGGATTAATACACATGAGTGGATTCTTCTTCCACGACCGGGTTCTTGAGCAGGTCGGAATTCAGGAAGGCTTTGATACGAGCATCGCCAACAGCTTCGCCCTTGGCAGTGATCGTCCAAGTCACAGCCTGCTTCGGCGTGAGAACGGGCACGGTTTCGAAGGTGACTTCTTTGCCGCTGACAGTGCCGTTCGTGGCGCCGCCGCAAGCAACCGGGGTGACCTCAGCCGGGAAGACGACCTTCATGGTGATGGAGGTGTCGTCAGCGGAGCCCTGGTTGGTGACGGTGATGGTGTAGGTAACCTGTTCAGCAGGTTCGGCGTCGAGCTGGATCGGGTCGGGGTTATCGACCATTTCGATCAGCAGAGCAGCCTGGCCGTACCACTTGGTGTTGGCGCAAGCCTGTTTTTCAACACCGTTGATGTTGACGGTGGCGCAGTTGGTGGTCTCGCCGACAACCGGAGAGGTGGCCACAACGCTGAACTCGACCTGCTGGCCGGGATTCAGGGTCGGGATGGTCCAGCTGGGGGAGCTGAGCTGACCGTTGGAGCCGTTGGCGGCAAGGATGGTCAGGTTGGCGCCCGGAGCATCGGTCACGACCACGTTTTCGAAGGTGGTGTCGCCGGTGTTCTTAACGGTGATGACGTAGTTGGCTTTCTTGTTGACCAGCTGTTCAGGCGTGCCGGTCTTGTAGATCTCGAACTCGGGCTGGAGCACTTTCGTGCAAGCCTGAGCGTCGGCCTGGTTGGTGTTTTCACCCTTGGCGGTGACGTTGTTGCAGTAGGTGCCGCGCTGGGCAGCCACAGCGTCGAAGGTCGCGGTCTTCACGCAGCCGGGGATCATGTCGCCAGCGTTCATGGTGAAGGTGCGGGCGGAAGGATCGGAGACCAGGGAGATGCCTTCGGGGAGCGTGTCGGTGACGACGACGTTCTTAGCAAGACCGGAGCCGACGTTCTTGACGGTCACGGTGTAGGGGAAGGGCTGGCCGACCAAAGCGGTCTCGGGGGCCGTCTTGGTGACTTCGATCCTGGGGTTGGTGGCTTTCACCACGAAGCAGGTGCGAGGATAGGCAGAAACATAAGCGCACTGCTTGAAGGTGCCTTCCTGGTTGGCCTGCCAGGTGATCTCGAGAGTCTGGCACTGGAAAGCATCCAGATCGCCGAGGTTCCAGGTCAGGGACGTGCCGTTGACCTGAGCGGCCGGAGTGGAGCTGACGTAGGTCAGGCCTTCCGGAACGGAGCTCTTGACCACGACTTCCGCCACGTCCTGGTTCGGGGTGACGACCATCTTGCTCGTGAACTGTTCGTTCAAGCTGACTTCAGTGGTGCCGGCATACTGGATACCGACCAAACTGGTGCAGGCAGCGGACCCATTCTGGGTGATAGGGGCGCAATCAGCGATAGCGGTGCCGGCGACTAAGCAGGCGACCAGGCTGATGGCCATGAGGTTTTTGAGAAGTTTCACTTCTTTCTCCTTATTGTTAAACGTTTAACTGTTATGGCGGGCGCTACCCGCCTTTTGCTTTGGTGAACTAAAAATATCAGTACAGGTGCGTGGACTCTTCTTCCGCGACCGGGGTCTCGAGAAGGTTCGTCTTCACGTACACTTTGAGTCTGGCGTCATCCACGCTCAAAGCCTGCGCTTTTATCTTGTAAATTATTTCCTGTTTGGGTTCGATCACCGGGACCGGGGCGAAGATGACCTTCTGGCCCTGGATCTGGCTGCCGACGGCGCCGCTGACCGCCAGAGGCTTGAGGCTCGGCGGGAAGACAGCCGTGACTTCCACGTTGCCGTCCTGAGCGGTGCCCTGGTTCATGACCGAGATCGTATAGACAGTCTCGCCGCCGATCTCAACCGGGTCGGGATGATCCACGACTTCCAGTCTGACAGCCGGCATGCCGCGCCAGGTGGTCGGCGCTTCAGCCTGTCTGCGCAAGCCTTCGCGGCACTCGGCCGTGACGGTGTTGACATGCGTTCCAGGAGTATGGCAGGTCACGGTCACGTTGAAAGTCTGAGACTGGCCGGGGCCCAAAGTGTTGAGGCGCCATATGACCTTGTTGTCCTGGACGGAACCGCCGCTGGAGGAAACATAAGTGGTGTAAGGCGGCAGAGTATCGACTACCACCACGTCGGTCAGACCGGCATCGCCGGGGTTCGTGACAACGATGTTGTAGTTGGCTTTGCGGCCCAGGAACTGGGTCTTGGTGCCGTCTTTGGTCAGCTGCAGCTGGCGTTCCTGGATGACCGTGCAGGCCTGGGATTCGGCCTGGCCGGCGTTGGCGGTGGTCACCACAGCGCGGTTGCAGAAGCGGCCGCGGCTGACAGCCTGGGCGGACAAAGTGAGCGTTCTGGATTCGCCGGGAGCCAAAGTTCCGATGTTCTGGCTCAGCTGGGCGGAGCCGCTGCTGTGGCGGAGACCTTCAGGCAGATAATCGTTCAGGACCACGTCCCTGGCGGTTCCGTCGCCCACGTTGCTGATCGTAATAGTATAGGGAACGTTTTCGCCCAGGACCGCGGTCTCAGGGCCGGTCTTCTCAATGGCGATGCGGGCTCTGACCGTCTTGGCGGCGGAGCAGGAGCAGCTCGTCGTCTGCAGGAAAGCGCAGAGTTTGAGATCCACGTCGTTCACGGAACGATACTGGACCTGGAAGGTCCTTTCCTCGCCTTTTTCCACGCTGCCCAAGTCCCAGACGATGTTGTTGCCGGAACGGGTGGCGGAAGGCTGGGTGCCGACGACTTCCAAGCCGTTGGCCATGGGATGGACCACGCTGCAGGTCTGGTAACGGTTTGCAGCCCTGAAACGGATGACGCAGACCTGGCTTTCGCCGACCTGCCATTCGCCGGGGGCCGTGACAACGATCTCGTCGGTGCCGCCGCAGGAGAAGGCTCTCGGGGCGTAGGTGCGGACCGGAGCGGGAGCGGGCTCGTCAGCGAAAGCATCGCCGTCGGCAACCGCGTTGCCGGCGAAAAGACATACCATGGCCGTCAAAGCGGCCAAACTGAAGATTTTTGCACGAATGTTCATCACGGTCTCACACACTTGTTGGATTGTTAACTAGACACATTCTACCAAACCTCACTCCGATAAGTCAAGAAGGAGGCGGTATCGGTCACGGCTTTTTCAGCTCCGCCCCGTCCACGATAAGCGTCCAGTTGCCTCCGGGCACAAGCTGGGGCTTATTGCTGCCTTTCACAAACTTATATTCGGCCACGCAGCCGGTGTCGTTGTCTTTAAGAGTGAAGCTGTCCGTGCATCCGCCCGGGAAGAAGCGCCAGACTTCCTTGCCGTCAAGGAGATAGCATGATTCGTCGGTCTTGGCTAAGCCTACGCCGGCGGCCAGGAGCCTGCCTTCTCTGTCCTCGGGATCAAGAGAGGCCTGGCGGGCTTTCACGGCGTCCTTTGTCACATCCTCCCTCTGGGCTACCGCGGCGGAAATATTCAGCTTGCCTTCCGCGCCCTTGGGCAGATAAATTTTGACCGTGCGGGCAGCCGCAGAATAATCGGCCTTGACAGATTCACCGTTGAAAAGCGCCCCATCGAAGGAAGAGACGTTGCGGAGGATCACGGTGTAACTCCTGTCTTTCACCTGCCCCTCAAAGCTCCCTCTCTGGTCGCCTATGAAAATGAAATGGCTGTTGAGCTGGCGGATGTAGCGGAAATTGGTGAAAGCGTATTCGCCTTTCTTGTAATTCGGAGTGATGCCGTCGTCCTCATAGAGCGCGAACGATCCCTCGCCGTCACCGTCCGTCGGGAAGATCATTATGTCGATGGTCTTCGGCAGATCGGCCATCCTCTTCCCCATCCTGCCCAGAGGCAGAGGCGTTCCCTTCTTCACAAAGAGAGGCGTCTCCATTATGCCGCGCGAGACGAGCGCGTAGCCTTTGTCATAACTTTCGCCCGTGAAGTAGTCGGCCCAGCCGTCGCTTGGGAAATAGACGACCTGGGAAGCGAGCCAGTCTTTTCCCCTGCCGGGCTCCGTTATGGGAGCGGACAGCATATGATCGCCCAGCAAATACTCCTGGGGATTCACATAAGAATCATTGTCATTTGGATAATCGTAATACAAAGGCCTTATGAAAGGCAGGCATTCCTCGTAGAGCTTATGCGCGCCAGTATATATATAGGGAAGGAGCTGGGAGCGCAGAACGTAGCTTCTTTTCAGGGAAGGCTCGAATTCCCCCCAGAGCCAGGGGCGCCTGTCCAGGTTTACGTCGTAAGTGGAATGAAGCCTGAAAGAGGCGGTGGTGGCCCCGAACTGCAGCCAGCGGGCGTATAATTCGGGATCTCTCCTGCCGTAATGCCCGCCCATGTCGTGGGACCAGTAGCAGCAGCCGGCGTTGGCGGAGACTGTGTTCATGGCGATCTCAAAAGCCAGCATGGGCCAGCAGCAGCCGGTGTCGCCGGAGAATTCTATGGGGTACTTCTGGTCGCCCAGGCCGCCCCAGCGCGCAAAGGATAAGCCTCTCTGGTCGGGCTTGTCGGTGTGCTCGTAGTAGAGCTTGTTGAGCCAGGTCCAGTGCTTCAGGCCGGGGACGCCGGAAACATAGGGGTAAATATGATCCTGCTGCCAGTCCACCCACCAGACGTCCACGCCTTCCTTTTCCAAGGGTTCGTGGGCGTATTTGAAATAAGCGTCCATATATTTTTTATTGCCGGCCTGGAAAGGTATGATGCGGCCGCCCTCGGTGCTTTCGCCCAAAGCTTTCATGAAGTCCTCATAGCACCATTCGTGATCCCTGATGCCGTCGGCGGGATGAACGTTAAGGGCAATGTGCAGGCCTTTCTCCCTCATTTCCTTCAAGAGTTCCTCGGCGTCCGGCAGAAGATCCCTGTTCCAGGTCCAGCCCGTCCAGCCGTAAGTTCCGGCGTGGCCAATGCCTTTGGTGGCTTTCCTGTCATGCCACTCCATGTCCCAGACCAAAACATCCAGGGGGTAGCCCTTTTCCTCATATTCCTTGACCAAATTGCGGTAATCCTCCGAAGTGTAGGAGTACCAGCGGGAATACCAGGAGCCGAAGGTGAACCTGGGCGGCATGGGGATCTTTCCGGAGACGT
This sequence comes from bacterium, assembly GCA_017557885.1. Lineage (GTDB taxonomy): Bacteria > Auribacterota > UBA3054 > UBA3054 > UBA3054 > UBA3054. Next base: position 129,155 of record JAFYXV010000009.1, read on the forward strand.
CGCAGAGTTCCTGCAAGCCCTTCTGAAAATTTTTTCCGTAGCAGAAGAGATAGACGTCCATGTCCCCTTCTTTAACTTCCCTCACGACCGCCGAGCCGTCCTTAAGAAGCGGCTTTTCCGTGTCGTCGTAAATGAACCAGCCTTCCTTGGTCATAAGGCCGTCGTCGAGTTCGAAGGGGCCCCACTTGCCGTCGAGAGTTCCCGTGCTTCCGCCCAGGTTGTGCTGCTTGATCTTTCCGTAGGAGGGTCGCCATACGACTATGCCCGGCATGTGCACGCCGAAGTTATGGTCTTCCATCCTGCCCTCGGGATGGTTCCTGTCCACGAAGAAGATCATGCTCTTGGTCTTGACGAGGATCTGGTCGTCCTTGTCTTCGATCTCGAAGTCGGTAAAGTCCATCTCCCTTTTCTGGGCGAACATGGTCTGCTCGTCGTGGAAAGTTCCCCTTTCCACTCTCATGCAGCCCTCGTCGATGATGGAAAGCCTGAGGATGCCGTCGATGATCATAGGATTGACTTTGGGCGTCGGCGTCTTGGCAGTCGAGACTTCCGTGCCAACGACCGCGGCCGCGTTCATTGGCAGAACAAACAGCGCGCAAAGCGATAAAAGCAGAAAATAAGACATGTTGCCTCCTAGTATTTTTCTTCCAGGCCAAGGAAACTCACGCGCTTTTCCTTCCCGCCGGAAGGAAGAAGAACGACAGGCTCCTTGCTTTTTGTTCCAAAATTCACTCTCACGACGTTGCCGCTTCCCTCTTCCGTAACGGTGGCCTCTTCGACCAAGCCTCCCGGGAAGAAGCGGTAAACGTAGCGGTTGTCGTAGCCGTAGGCGCTTTCGTCCGTCACGCCGAGGCCGCAGCCCGCCACCAGAAGTTTGCCGAGCTTATCCTCAGCCGGCAAAAGGGCGGAGCGCCTCGCAATTTCCGCCGCCGCGATAGCCTCGGGCGCCACCGTCTCAGCCTCGACTTCCAAAGTCCCGGGCAGCGTGTCCGCCAAAGGAATCGTCAGCGTGCGCTTTTCCGCGTCGAAGTCAGCCTGCACAGCCTGGCCCATGAACTTCGCCTCCTTATAGGAAGCGATGTTCCTCAGGACCACAAAGGCGGGACGCTGCGCGATCCTGCCTTCGAAGCCGCCTTTTGTTTCTCCGAAAGTCACCTTGTGGACGTTCCCTTTCCTTTCATAGGAGAAAGGCGTGCGCGCGCCTACTCCTTCCTTGTAGGCGAGGCTCGTGCCGTCGTCCTCGTAAAGTTCGCTCTCCCCTTTGCCGTCCCCTTCCGTGGGAAAGACCATGACGGTCAGCGCATTGGGCAGGTCGGCCATCCTCTTCCCGGTCTGTCCCAGGACGAGAGGATAGCCCTTCTTCACAAAGAGCGGGAATTCGTAGAGGTCGGCGCTGACTAAAGCGTAGCCGCTATCGTAGCCTTCGCCGGTAAAATACTGGGCCCAGCCGTCAGTTGGGAAATAGACGACCTTGGTGGAAACGAAGGATTCTCCCCTGCCCTTCTCGGCGATGGGCGCGGCCAGCATGCCGTCGCCAAGCAAAAATTCCCTCGGATTGCGGAAAGCCGCCTCGTCCTCGGGATAATCGTAATACAAAGGCCTGATGAAGGGCAGGCTCTCGGAATAAAGTTTTTCCGCCGCGGTGTAAATGTAGGGCATCAGCTTTGATCTCAAGTCGAAACTTCCCCTGGCGGACTTTTGCGCATAGTCCTGCCAGAACCAGGGACGCTTGTCGATGTCGCCGCAGGAGTGCAGACGGAAAGCCGCGGAGATGGCGCCGAACTGCAGCCAGCGGGCATAGATCTCGCCGTCGCGGCCGCTGAAAAATCCGCCCAGATCGTGGGACCAGTAGCAGCAACCCGCGTTGGCGGAAACGGGCGTCATGCAGACTTCGAACTGCAGCATCTCCCAGGTGCCGCCGGTGTCGCCGGAAAATTCCAGAGGATGCTTCTGGTCGCCCAGGCCTCCCCAGCGCGCCAAGGACAAGCCTCTTCTCTCCGGCCTGTCGGTGTATTCGTAATAGAGCTTATTCAGCCAGGGCCAGTGCTTCAAACCCGGGACGCCTGAAACAAATGGATAGATGTAATCCTGCTGCCAGTCCACCCACCAGATGTCCACGCCTTCCTTTTCAAAGGGCTCGTGGGCGTACTTGAAATAGGCGTCCATATATTTCTTGCTGCCGGCCTGGAAAGGCACGATGCGCTCCCCTTCCGTGCTCTCGCCAATGGCCTTCATGAAATCTTCGTAGCAGAAGTCGTGGTTCCTGACGCCGTCGGCGGGATGCACGTTAAGGGCGATGTGCAGTCCCTTTTCCCGCATCTCGCGCAGAAGATCCTCCGCGTCCGGCAGAAGCTCCCTGTTCCAGTTCCAGCCAGTCCAGCCCAGAGTGCCGCAGTGTCCCACGCCCTTATTGCCTTTCCTGTCATGCCACTCCATATCCCAGACGAGAACATCCAGAGGATACTTCTGCTCGTCGTATTCTTTCACGATATTGCGGTAATCCTCCGAAGTGTACATAGCGTGGCGGCTGTACCAGGAGCCGAAGGCGAACCTGGGCGGCAGCGGGATCTTCCCCGAGACGTCGCAGAGCGACTGCAGACATTTCTGATAATCTTTCCCGTAGCAGAAAATATACATGTCCTGGTCAAGCTCGTCGTATTCTCTCGCTACTGCCGAGCCATCCTTAAGCAAAGGCGTCCTGGTGTCGTCTATGATGCACCAGCCCTCTTTCTTCATGAGACCCTGATCAAGCTTGCACTCTCTCCACTTGCCGTCCAAGGTGGCGATGCTGCCGCCCAAATCAGTAAGGTCGGGCACGCCGTTGTCGCCGTGCCAAGTGCCGACGCCCGGCATGTCCACGCCGTAGTTCCAGCCGTCCATTCTGCCCATAAAGCGGTTTCTGTCCACGAAGAAGATCTGCGTCTTGGTCTTGACTAGGATCTGGTCGTCCTTGTCGATGACTTCGAAATCGAAGAAGTCCATTTTCCTTTTCTTCGCGAACATGGTCGGCTCGTCGTGAAAAGAGCCGAGTTCCACGCGCATGCAGTTTTCGTTCAGAATGGAGAGCCTGAGCTTCCCGTCAATTATCATGGGGTTCGCTTTCGGCGTGGGACGGACCGCGGTGGAGACTTCCGTGCCGGAAACCTGCGCTTCCGCCAAAGCGCAAAAGGCGGCGAAGATCGCCGTCAGAGCGAAGAAACTAAATTTAGACATACAAGACCTCTTTTCTGTTATCTGAACAAATTATAGCAAAGAGGCCTTTTTTACGCCAGCAGAAAAGCGCGCTTTTTGTCAGTTCTTTCCCGCCGGCCTGACAGCGAAAGCGGACGCGCTCTTTCCCTTTTCATCCACAGGCCAAAGAAGCTTCCCGCGCTAAAATGGTCGCCGGAAACTTACCTTGCGGTTTCCAAAAATCCGTTCATCGGCCAAAGCCCCAATCAAATTCGCACCTGATTTATGGTTGACCAGGAACGGTGCGCGCGGGAAATTTTTCCCGCGCGTTTTTTATTCCGCTTCAATGGTGAATTCAAAAAGCTCGCTGGCCCTTATCCCGTCGATAACATAAAGGGCTTTCTTGATCTTTTCGCCCGGCTTGCCGGGCGCCTTGAACTCCTGCACCCTTCCGCTCTTGAAACCGGAGGCGTACCAGTTCCCCGCGTCGTGCCAGTAATACAAAAGAGGCTGGTGTTCCGGGTCGAAACTTTTCCCCGCGTCGAGCTTGATCGTCTGTCCGGCTTTCACTTTGAAATAGTTGGTCGAAAGCAGCGCCACCGGCGCCCTGTTGAACTTGCGGCATTCTTCCGGGATAACCGTTTCCTTAAGCTTCGGGCGCGCGGTCTTGACTAGCTGCGTTCTGATCTCGTAAACGCCCCGCATCCTGTCGCCGGCAAAAAATTGCTCGTTGAACTCGGACATGGGCAGCAGATGGAATTCCACGTCATCCGCCGTTTCGATCTTAATGAGCAATAACCCTTCCACATGCCACACGGAGGGCGTGCAGGGCGCGTCCTTGGTGGCGTTGCTTTCGTCGGTGGTCATGCCGAAAGGATTCCAGACGCTGGTCCTCCCGTCGAAGCGGTCGGTGTAAACGGAGTCCCAATCCTTGTCGGTGTCGGTGGGGATAAGGTATTTCCCCTCCTTGTCGGTGTAGCCTTTGAATTTGGGAACATCTGAAAAATATTTGTCCGCGAAGGAATTTATCTTTCCGTGGGCAACGTGGTAGATATAGACCGCCGCGTCCTTAAGGGGCTCGTCGTTGACGTCGTAAAGTTTCAGTATGTTTTCCGAAATGGGAATGAACCTTCCCTGCACGCCCCAGAACCTCGGCCCCCGGTATCCGCTGCAATAGACGATCTTCCCGGCGTTGGATTTGTTGATCCACATATGGCAGCCGCACATGAGAGGCGTGTAGGCCGAGCCGCAGGGCACGTTCTCCGCGGAACTGTACATGATGTCGGAGCCGAACTTCGGCATCCTGCTTCCGCCCACATACGGTTTGCCCTCCTTGTCTTTCAGCAGCACGTTGTGCCATCTCACTGGATAACTGTAAACGTCCGGCAGCGCCAGGCAGGTGTGCCCCAGTTCATGCACCACGGAAGCGTTCAGCGACGAGAAGTGCGGCGCGCTGGCCTGATGCGAAGCGTGGTCGTTGGGATTGTCCGTGATGGGGAAACCGCCGTCCCTGAATTCTTCGCCCTTATCGAAAACGTTGTCCTTGCCTTTTTCCCAATAATGGTAAACAAGGTTGTCGATCCTGTATTTCTCCTTTATGCCCTCGGGGCAGATGTCGGGATACTTGGTATTAAGAAGCAGCGTATCGAGTTTCAGCTTGTGCCCGGCCACCCAGTCGAACATTGAGAACGAGCCCACGCAGTTCATTTTCCTTTCCTTGAAATAATTCGTGGTGACAATTGGCGAAAACGCGAACCACAAAGGCCTGGCGTCGCACCACTCCGAGACTTTGTTGTTGACAAGACAGAGGTCGTCCTCAAGCGCCACCTCCGCGTTCATCATTAAGCTTTCCTTGGGGAACGTCCAGACGAAAGAATACTTTCTTATCTGCTGGGGCAGGAAAGGTTCGAGTTCCACCACCTTTTTAGAGACAGGCGCCTTTTCATCCCCCACCCAGAACCTGAGCTTCAGTCCTCCGGGGGAAGTTACCGGACCGTAGTTGGCCACGTGCACCACGGAGGTCACCTGGTCCCCGGGCGCGATCTTGTTTTTTAGATCCTTGTAGCTGTAGCGCGGCAAAAGCTCGATGAACTGCACCGTCATGTCCGGCTTTTCAGGAGAAATCACAGAAGTCTTGAATTCCGCAGCTTTCCCGCGGTAACTCGCCTTGACCGTGACAGGACCTTCCGCGATTCCCTCTATGGCCGCCGACACTTTCGGATCGGGCTTTGCGTTACTGTTGTCCGTCGTCCACTCTATGAAAGGCTTGGCGTCGAAATAAGACCAGTTGCCGTAGGCGTTCATCTCGTCCGTCACCATTTCGAACTCGCCGTTCCTTTTCGCAAGCAAACCGAATTTTTTAGAGTACCCCTTCAAGATCCTCTTGTCCGCGTGTATCCCCCAGGGTTCAGCCGTGATCTTGATATCCTCCGCCGGGAAAGTCCGGAAATAATCCGTATAGACGGTCCTTAACAAAGCGCCGTTGTCAAATGTAGATCTCTTCCCCAGTTTTTCGTTCCGGAAGACCGGATCCATTGTCAAGCCGTTGTCGTTATAAAACTCGATATTTCCCGGTATCTCGCCGGGATCGAAAAAGGCGTCCTTGCAGGGCACTTCCCCGGCAATACACACTTTGTCGAAAAACAGCGGCAGCCCGCAGGGAACGCCCTCGTCGTTCACGAACCAGGAGAAAGCGATGTGATGCCACTCCCGCGCCTTGAAATTAACCGTGCCTCTCGTGGCGGCCTTCTTCTCCTTGGATACGGAAGCGATCTTCAGAAAACCTTCCTTCGTCTTCGAAAGAACCATCCCGTTCTCAGGTTTGCCCACGACCATGATCAAATGCTCCTTGCCGTCGTCGGAAGCGAAATTGGGCTGGAACCAAAACGAGACGTAGCCGAATTTGGGCGAGATCTCCAGCCCCTCCGCATAGGTGACATTGTCGGCGCGCCTAAGATCCTTGTGCCCGTCAAGCCAGCTGTCCCCCGTCTGCACTTCCTGCGCTCCGCTAAGCGGCGCGGAAGAAAGCTGAGAAAAAGTATAGACCGCGGCAGAAACGTTCATCACCGCCAAAACAATAACGACAAACAAGATCCTCTTCATAAGCATGATTTCCCTTGGTTACAACCTAATTGTAACAAAATAACGACAAATGCGCACATAAAAGACGATTGTCTTTGCTATAATTGAAGCCATGATAGAAGTCCTGAAAACCTTACCTGCCCGCCGCCAAGTCATAAGAGACCTGGCCCTTGAACTTTTGTCCAGGCACCGGACCGGAAGGCTTCTGGACTTATCAGCCTATACGCTTCTCATGCCCGGCAAGCGCGCCGGCAGAAGGCTTCTGGAAATACTTGCGGAACTCTGCGCCGCTGAAAAGATCCTTTTCCTTCCGCCCAAAACCGAGACCGACATCTCCTTTATGCGCTATTTGTGCCGTGAATTCGCCGGCAGCAAAATGGCTACTCCCTTCGAGGCCGCCGACATTTGGAGAAAAGTCCTCACTGAAAACAGCGAACTCCTGCCAGACATCATTACGACCATAGAGGACAGCGGCATCATTCCTGACAACGTTTTCACAAGTCTGGGAGACAGTTTGTCGAAACTTAAAAAGGAACTCTTCCTCAACAGAGTCGCTTTAAGCGACATCATAGAAAAAGGCGAACTCCCCACCGACGAGGGTGTCAAGCGCTACGAAGCTATCGGAAAACTTTTCTCCGCTTTCGAAACAAAGCTTGACGTTTACGGTCTCGTGGATGAGACCAAAGCATTGAAAATAATCTTGGACGCTCCTTCCAAAGACCTCAACAAGATCTATCTCTTGGGCTGCCGCGACAACATACCCTTCCTTCAGAAACTATTCCAAAGAAACGACTACGAGGTCAAGATAATCTTGGTCGGCGAAAGCGAATGGTTCGACCAGACCGGGCTTTTAAGAAAAGACGTGAAATTCCCGCCTACCAAAGCCCAGCGATCCCCCAACACCAAGATCTTCCCCACTCCCCTAGAGGAAGCGGAAGAAATATATCTCGCCCTGAAACAGGAAACCGAGGAGAAAACACTTCATCAGTGCGACGTGACGATCGCTTCCCAGGACAGCGGCATCTGCTCCTTCTTGAGAGTATTCGCTAAAGAAGGTCTGACATTTCACGAAGCTGGCGGCAAATTGTGGCATGAGACCGAACCGGGCCTATTTTGCCAGTCGCTCGCTGAGTTTCTTCGAAATCCCAACGCCAAGGCCTGCATAGAATTTTTGCGTCTTCCCTGCGTGGAACGCGCCGCCATAGCGGAAATAAAAACTTTCCATAACCTGGAAGAAGTGCTTCCTGATTTCACGAGAATACTGACGGAACGATTGGGTGAACATCCCAAGAGCTGGATGTTCGAAGCGAATCCAAATCAAGATTCCAAATTGCTCTTTGCCTTTTTAGAAGAGTTCGTAAAACCCTGGCGCCAAAAGTTAACAAAAAGCCAATGGCTTGATGTCTGGAAAAACACGCTGGCGAAACTCAAAACGAGCCAGTCTCCGGAAGACCAGTCTTCCTGGCAGCAAACCGATGCTCTCGCGGAAACGCTCGCCGCATCGCGCATTGATGAAGATGAGATAGGCGGAGACGTTTTCTTAAAGCGCCTCGAAGCTCAGGCTAAAAAAACGCACGTGACTATCCAGACCGAATCTGACGCCATCGACGTCACAGGCTGGCTGGAAGTCGTGCTTGACGACTCAAGTGTCATTTTCCTCTGCGACATCAACGAGGGCATCCTGCCAAAAGTCAAAACTTCCGATATCTTCCTGCCTGACAAACTAAGAGCTAAACTCGGGATGAGCTGCGGCGAGGACATCATAAGAAGAGACCGCTACTATCTGCGCCTGCTCCTCGATAAGGACGCCAAGACATACCTCTTCGCCTGCCGCCAGTCCTTGGACGGCACCTACAGGACCTTGAGCCGTCTGCTTTGCGACGAGAGCGAAGATCCCGTTGAACGCGCGAAATATGTCGAGGAATTCTACGCCAAACCGAAAAGCGGCGCCGCAAAGCTTTACGCTTCGCTTTTCCTACCAAGATCAAAAGGAGACGCGCTTCCCGCTTCTTTTATTCAAACGGTCAGAGACAGTCTTTCATCCATCAGCGCCTCGAAGCTAAACTCTTTCAGGGAATGCCCTTTCAAATTCGCCCTGCAGCAGATCGGCGTGCAATCCTCCAATAAGGTCTTCCGCGAGCTGGCGCCCACCGTTTACGGAACCTTAGCCCACCAAATAATGCAGAAATTCGCCGAGGCCAAGATCAAAAATACACTTCCCTCCGAAGAAGAAAAAACCAACGCCTTTTTTGACGAAACGATCCAATCCCTCTGCAATAAGTATTTCGGATCCTCCCTTCCTCCCCTGGCAAATTTCCAGATCATGCAGTTCAAAGAAAAACTCGCCGTTTTCACGCATGAGCATCAGAACTGGGAAAAGGATGGCTGGGAAATAGTCATGGCGGAAAAAAAGTTTGAAAAAGAAATCAAGGGTGTGAAACTGACCGGCAAGTTAGACAGGCTCGACCGCAACACTACTTCAAAGAACGCAGTTTGCGTTATCGACTACAAGACCGGCGCCGCGGCCAAAAGTGAAAAGGAAATGCAGGAAGACCTTCAGCTGCCGGCCTACCTGAAGCTTTTGGAGGACAGTTTTCCGCCTGACGTTGAACGCTGCTACGCTTTTGTGAATTTCAGCGCCGACAAAAAGCAGGAAAGGATCTATGCTCCCGTTTCATTGAAAGAAGACAGCGAGACCATCATAGAAGAAACACTTGAAAACATTCTGCAAAGCGATTTTTCCAATATTTTTCCTAACAAAGGTTGCCAATACTGCCCCTACAGGACGGTCTGCGAATTATCTGACAAGGAAAGGATACCCAGGATAGAGGAGATGATAGGATGCCGGAAATAATTAAAAACACCGCCATCATAGCCTCCGCCGGGACCGGCAAGACCTACCGCCTCGCCATGCGCTACATCAAGCTTTTGAGCCTGGGTGCCAAGCCCTGTGAGATCCTGACGCTCACTTTCACCAGAGAAGCCGCTGCCGAAATGCTGGAGAGGATCCTTAAGATTCTTTCCAAGGCGGCCCAAAGCGACGAGGCCGCAAGTGTGCTGCAGACTGCCGCCGAATTGGACAAAGTCCCGTCGAAGGAAGACTGCGCGAAATGGCTGTTTTCAATGCTGGATGATCTTTCCAAACTGAAGGTCTCCACCTACGACAGTTTTTTCAACGACATCCTTCGCTGCTTCGCCTTCGACATGGGGCTGGACGCCAACATTAACATTCTGGAAGGCAGCGACGAAAAGCGCCTGAACGAAAAGGCTCTGGACGATCTTCTTCTGGATTATCAAGGGCATGGAAAAGGGAAGGAATTCTATGAAAACTTTTCCAATCTTAACGAAAGTAAGGAGCTGAGAAAAGTCGGGCGCAGCATACTGGAGATACTCAACGGCATCACGAAGGAAAGTTTTCTCATCCCGAAGGAAGCCGTAAACTCTCTCGCCTTCCGGAACGTAGAGAAGCCACCGGAACCAATCGAATTCAAAACCATTGACAACAAGCCCTTGAGCGTCCTGGAGACCTTGGCCAGGGACTTGGCCTTGGCTGCTGTATATAAAAAAGACCTTACCAGTAACTCTCAAATCGTAAATATTTTGAAATGCGACCCCGTCAGTTTTGAACCAATTGCGAAACTGAAACTGACGCCGGATAGCCTCGACTGTCTGAAAAGCTGGCTTTGCTATTTCGGCGCCAGGGAGATCAAGCAGAAAGCCGGCGAGACCAAATCAGCCTACCGGCTGGCGAAGGAATATGAAGGAAAACTTCTGACCCGCAAGTTCAGGGAAAACAGCTTCACCTTCGGCGACATCACCCAAACCGTGGGGAAGATCATGGCCAATCCCATTCTTAGCCTTGACATATATTTCCGCCTGGACGCGCGCATAAAGCACATCCTGATCGACGAATTTCAGGATACCAACTGGACGCAATGGGAAATCATGAAACCTTTGGTCGAGGAGGTCATGTCCGACCCGGAGGGAAGAAGCCTCTTCGTCGTGGGCGACCCGAAGCAGGCCATTTACGGCTGGCGCGGCAGTTCTCCCGAGATCTTCAGCCGCTTCCTCAAGCATTACGCCGGGGCAATAGATACGCACCCACTTTTCAAAAGTTTTCGCTCCGCTCCGGAAGTTCTCGAACTGGTCAACCGGATCTTCTCTTTTTCGTGCTATGAAAAATGGAGGGATAAAATTTCTTTCCAAAGGCATGTTTCCTCGGGAGGTGAAAACGTTCCCAAAGCCGGGTATAGCCGGCTGGAAATGGTCCGCAGCGAAAACATTCGCGAAAACCATCTTTTACCGGAGACCGTAAGGCTTTTGAAAGAGATCCAGCCGCACAAAAAAGGCTTGCTGACCGCCGTACTGTTCAGGAAAAACGATCAGGCGGAGAAACTGCTGTCTCTTCTCAACGACGAAAACATTCCCTGCACAAATTCCGCTAAGGTCAAGATAATAGATTTTCCCGAGACAAAAATCATTTTGGCATTCTTCCGGCTGATCGCCGATCCAGGCGACGCCGTCTCGCTCTTTTTGCTTAATAATTCTCCTCTTAAGGAGCTTTTCAAGGAAAATAGCCTGGAGGAAGCTCTCGCTTTCTGGCGCCGCCAGATCATCCGCGACGGATACGCGCCTGTCACAGCGCGCCTGGCCAAAGCATGGAAAGAATTCCTCGGGAACGAAGAAGGAAAAGATGTCACGGCCAAAAGGCTGGCCGACGTCACCGTCGCCGCATCCTCCTATCCGAGCCAATCGCTCTCCGATCTTGAAAGCTTCATTTCCTTCCTTGAGGAATACCAGCGTCCCAGGGAGAAATCCGATCCCGGCAAAGTTATCGTTTCCACCATCCACACCGCCAAGGGCTTGACTTTCGACATGGTCATACTGCCGCTCTTCCAAAGCTCCCTTGACGACATTTCCAAAACGAAATTTATCAAGGAAGAGGAAGAAGAGGAGAATATCCTGTCCGCTCCCAAATGCACAGCCTTCATTAAAAAATGCAACAAGTTCGCCTACTTCGCCTCCCCCCAGTATGAAAACATGGAAATAAAGACGAGGGAAAAGCAAAAAGTTGAGAACTCCAATCTGAACTACGTCGCTATGACCAGGGCGGCCAGGGCGTTGTATGTGCTTTTCCCCTATGCCAAAGACCCAGGGGCCAATCAGCTGCGCTATTATCTCAAACAATATGTTGAAGGCGAAAAAAATTTCAGTGAAAATTTCGCGGGATACGGCATAACTTATACGGAGCTCGGCAACGCCGCATGGTATGAAACAGACGGTGAGGGAAAGTCTGTAACTGAAGAAACGCTTCCCGTTTTGACTCCGCCCTCCTTTGACAAAAAGGTCTCCCGCAGAAGGCAGACAGTTTCCCCTTCCAAGCTGGGAGAAACAGAAAGGGAGGAAGAGATCAGCGATGATATCCCGTTCGTCACGAAGGAAAGAGAAGAAGCCATGCGGCGCGGCAGCGCCATCCACGCCTATTGCGAAAGCATCCTCTGGCTAGGCGATTCGAATTCAGCTCCCGCTGCTCCTGCCTCGGAGGAGGCCGTTGAAGCAAAGGCGGTGGTGGACGCTTACATCGCCAAACATCCGGAGAATGTTTTCGTAAAGCCTGAGGAAGCGTGCGAGGTTCGGCGCGAGATGCCATTCATGGCGCTGATAGAGGACAAGCTGGTGAAAGGCATCATGGACCGGGTGCACTTCTTCCCAAGCGCCCAGGCGCCGGAAAAGATCGTCGTTTACGATTTCAAGACCGGCAGCCCCCACGAGGAGAACCAAATTCAGATAGACCTGTACGCGAAGGTGCTCCGGGATATTTACGCCATAGAAGATGTTTCCGGAGAACTGATCTATCTTGAGCAATAAGCTAAAAAACCTCCGCTATCTTTTTGCGTCATCTGCCTCTGTAGCTTGTGGAAGCCGTGGCAGATCCAAGAGACGTCGAGCCGCAATAGACTGTGTAGCTGCTGCCGACGCTTAATTCCGGAAGCGAGATCAGAGCATTTGATCCTCTGCTGCCGCCGGGTCCGCCGCCTCCCGGCCAACCGCCGCCTCCGCCACTGTTGCCAGCATAATTGCTGGGAACGCTGAAAGTGTAAAGCTCGGTGCTGCCGCTTTTCACGGTGAGCGTTGAGCCGGCCGTCACGCTGCCGGAAACGTCGATGACCGCCTGAGAGCCCGTCGTCGCCGTGACGGAGTTGTTGCCGCCGCCAAGGCCTAGGACAGTCCCGCCCGTAATATACAGGGCGTAACGTTCCGCGGCGTCGAGCCCGCATTCCGGGCTTCTGTAACCGCAGGCTATGACAATTCCTCCGCTGATATGCAGATCGCCGTTCGCATCAACGCCGTCGTTGTTAGCCGACACGGTCGTTATGGTTCCGCCTTTTATGTACATGTCGCCGGCGGAATTCAAACAGTCGTCGTAAGTGCTGGCCGTTACCGTTCCGCCCGATATGGTCATTATTTTTTTGCTCTCAATTCCCTCGCCGTTGTGGCCGGTGGTCGTTACGTTTATGGTTCCGCCCAGGATATCGACGTTCCCGTCCACTTTAATGCCTTTGGGCGAGGAGGTGTAAGCGTCGTCTATTCTTTCCGTGTCGCCGGTGTAGTTGGTGTTCTCGGTCGTACCGTTATTGTAATAGAGTCCGCCCGTAGTGCTGATCGTCATATTGCAGTTAGTAACGACAAGATCACCGTCCACGTTGATGCCTTTGCCGCCTGAGCCGGTAGCCGCAAGCGTAAAGTCGCCGCCGTAGATCTTAAGGTCGCCGTCGCATTTTATGGCATCGCAGGCCGTGGCGGAAACATTGTTCGTGTCGCTTTCGTCCCACATGCCCTTGCCGGCCGTTGAGATCTCAAACGTTCCTCCGGAGATAGTCATGTCTCCGCCGCTTTTCATAGCCTTGGCGGCGGTGGCGGTGGAAGAGCATACGATCTTTACGGTCGTATCGTTGCCCAAGTCATCGGATACCGTCATGGCGTCGTCGCACTTCAGGCCTTTGACGTCTATGGCCGTCACGTTCAAGGTTAGCTTCCCGCCTCTTAGGAACATTTGACCGTCGAATTCTTCGTCCTCCTCGTTCGCCTCGACCTGGATACAGTCGTCGCTGGCGGAAAGCACCGTAACGCTTCCGTTCTTCATGTCGAAATACTGGCCGATGTGCAGCCCGTCCCCCAAGGCGTCGTTGACGATTATGCTTCCGGCGAAGGTCTTCTTAAGTTCCAAGTATTCCCCGCACTTCAGGGCGTGTTTGGTGTTGCCGGTCACATAGATCGTTCCGGAACCTTTCACCTCCGCATGCCCCTTTATTATGAAGCAGCCCTTCTGTTTGCCGTTGCTGCAATCAGTGAAAGTGTTAGTTCCGTTCACGGTAAGGTTGATCCTTTTTCCGTTGGCAATGTTAAACGCCGCGCCGGAAGGATTGTTCAGAGAAAGGTCCGTTATGGTGAAAGTCGATTTGAAAGAACCGGAGACCAGGAATTCCCCGTCCTCCGAAGAACCGGAGAGGAAGTAGGAGATCTCCCCGCAGGTGTTGGTGCCAACTTTTTCGCTTTGGGTAAGAGTCACATGAGCGCCGCTTATAGAAGCGCTGACGTAGTTCGTAATGTTGTCGGCGATCGAGACAGTCGCGGTGTCTCCCTCGTAAACGACATAGACCGTGTTGTCGTCCTGCCCGTTATCGAATTTCTCTTCCAAAGAGACCATCACTTTGAGATCTTCAAACTTTCCCTCAGGGAAATCAGCTGACGCGTCCCAGATCGCGCGAAAAGCGCCGTTGCCAGTGATCGTCCCGTCTGCCCCCTCTCCGGACAAAGTCGTCAGCGCGAAAGCCTCGCCGTCCCCTTCCTTCCCATAGAAAGCGACCGCATATTCCTGAGCATCCTTTCCGCCTTCCACGACGTAGTCGATGTCAACTTTGCCTTCCCAGGGCGCGCGGGATCTGATCTCCACGCTCTTCAAAACTTCCGCCCTGGCGCTCAAAGCAAAAACGGCGGCAAGCAAAGGAAGACAGATTTTTTTCCTTTTCCAAAAAAGGAAAGCGAACACCGCCAAGGCCAATAATCCCGCCATGGGTTCCGGCACAAGCGTGACCGTTATGGTCTTGGTGTCGAGCGTGTCGTTGCCGCTTTCGATCACGTGCGAAAGCGTATAGATCTCATCCAGGGAAAAATCATCGCTTTTGTCCGTCAAATAATCCCAGCAGAAATAGCCTTCCGCGCCGTCCTCGGACTCAGAGAAAATCGTCGCCTCGGCAAGGCTGGCGGACTGGGCTGTCACGCGGCAGGTTCTGTTTGAACCGTCAACCCACTTGGCGCTGTAGGGAAGCTCGTCGGAAACTTGCAGTTCGAAGGTCGCGCCGATTGACGCGCAATCAAGAACGATGCCCTCCGACCAAACTTCCTCTGCTTCCGCAAAACACAATGCGCAAAGCAATACGAAAAAAAGCCCAAAAATGTTTTTCATGTTGCTTATATTCTTCTGCTGAACTGCAGGAGATAAAGGTCGTAGTAGGCGCCCTTCCTGGCCATCAGTTCGGCGTGGCTGCCTCTTTCTATGATCTTGCCGTCGTCCAGGACGAAGATCTCGTCCACCTTGTGGATGGTGGAGAGGCGGTGGGCCACGATCATGCTTGTTCTTCCGATCATCAGCTTGTCGATGGCGTCCTGGATAAGGTGCTCGGTGGCGGGATCCACGTTGCTGGTGGCTTCGTCGAGGATCAGGATCCTCGGGTCGTGGGCTAAGGCGCGGGCAAAACAAAGCAACTGCTTTTCGCCGGCGGACAAAGTGGCGCCGCGCTCGGCCATCACTTCGTCATAGCCGTGAGGAAGCTTCTCGATGAACTGGTTGGCGCAGACCGTCTCGGCGGCCTTGATAGCCTTATCCCTGGTGATGGAGGGGTCGCCAAGGGCGATGTTCTCATAGATGGAGCGGCTGAAGACGAAAGTGCCCTGCAATACTATGGAGATGTGCTTGCGCAGTTCCTCGTTGGACCATTCCTTTACATCGACGCCGTCCAGAAGGACTCTGCCCTTGTTGGCGTCGTAGAAGCGGCAGACCAGGTTTATGAGCGAGGATTTGCCGGCGCCGGTGGGGCCGACGATAGCGATGCTCTTGCCCGGCTCGATCTTGAAGGAAACGTCTTTCAGGACCTGCTCGTTTTCTATGTAGGAGAAATCGACGTTTTGGAATTCCACTTCGCCTTTCGGTTCGGGAACGATCACGGGATCCTCCGGCTGGGCCACTTCGTTCTTGGTGTCCAATAGTGTGAAGATGCGCTCCGAAGCAGCCAGGCTGCTCTGCAGCTGCGTGATCTGGTTGCTGATCTGCATCAGGGGATTGCAGAGGTGGCCGAAATATGTGATGAAGGCCATCAAAGAACCGAGAGTAAGGTCACCGTTCAATACGCAGATGCCGCCGTAGAGAATGATGAGCGCCGTGCCGAAATGCCGGATAAGGTCGAGGATCGGGCCGAAGACGCCCATGTAGATGACATTTTTGAAACCGGCCTTGTAGTAGGAGGCGTTCACTTCCGCGAACTCTTCCCTTCTGCGCTTCTGCTGGTTGAAGCTTTGGATCATCTTGATGCCGGAGAATTCCTCCGTCAGGACGCCGTTGATCTTAGCCAGGATCCTTCTCAATTCACGGTGAACTTTCCTGACCACGATGCGGAAAATTATCGTGATGACGACGCAGAAAGGCAATACCGTCATGGAGATCAGCGTCAGCTTCCAGTTGATGTACAGGACGATGATGAGGGAGCCGATGAACATGCCGGCGCTTGCAAGCATCTGGACCGCCACGGTGGAGAGCATGGAGTTGATGGCTTCGATATCGTTGGTCACCCTTGTCACGAGTTTGCCGATGGGAGTCCTGTTGTACAGGGAAACGGAAAGGCTCTGGAGATGTTTGAAGAGCGCCATTCTGAGAGCGTACATCGTGCGCTGGCTGGCTATTTCAAGCGTGAGGCGGTGGAAATAGTCGGCGACGGCATGAAGGGCAAGGACTATGAGGAAGAGGAAGAACATCCTCTTCAAGCCCGTTATGTCGGTGCCTCTGATCTTCGTCAGGAGCGTGGGATCGATGTCCGCGAATTCCTTGTCGGGAACGAACCAGTTGTCGCCGTAAACGAAGCCGTGGGTGCCGTCGTAGTTTTCCTTCCTGAAGATGTAGTGGTTCTCGCCTTTGTCTTTCAGGGAATCGCTGATGTCCTTGTTCTTCTCGAGGAAGCTCGTGGGCACGGCGGCCGTGTCGTCGCCGGCGGGAATGGCAACTTCCTTGAGCTTGGGATATTTCTCCAAGGCTTCATGGTCCGAACTTATGAAAGTGTAGAGAGGAACAAGATAGTTGTCTATGCTCTTCCTGTAGATGTTCGGCGTGATGAGCTGAGTGGCGGAGCTGAGCGCCAGGAAAAAGAGCGCCAGGAAAATGAAAAGCTTCTGGGGCGCCGCGTAACCCAGGAAGCGCCTGATGTAGCTTATGTCAAAGCCGCTCTTATACTGATCTTCCGAATCGAAATCGTGATGGTGGCTGTGACTCATTTCTCTTCCTCTATTACGGCGCTCTGAAGCATGTAGAGCTCTTTATAATAAGGCGACCTGACTTTCAATTCCTCGTGCACGCCTATGTCTTCGATCTTCCCATGGTTCAATACGATGGTGCGGTCGGCGTTCTTGACGGCGGAAAGCCTGTGGGCGATGATGATGTTGGTAGCCTTGCCCCTTATTTCGCCGAGTTCCTTCAGGATCTCGCTTTCGGTTTCCGCATCTACTGCGGAGAGCGCGTCGTCAAGCACCAGGATCCTGGGGCGCAGTGAAAGCGCCCTGGCGATGGCGATCCTCTGTTTCTGGCCGCCGGAAAGCGTCACGCCCCTTTCCCCCACCCAGGTGTCGTAGCCGTCGTTGAAGCGCATGATGTCGTCGTGGATGAAGGCTTTCTTCGCCCAATAAACGACTTCCTCGTCGTCCATCTCCGGCCTGGCGAAACGGATGTTGTCCTTTATGGTCATGCTGAAAAGGAAGGGTTCCTGGGGCACGTAGCCGAAGACACCCCTCAGTTCGTCCAGCTTGTATTCGGCCACGTCCTTGCCGTTCAGGAAGACCGTGCCTGGAGGAGGGCTGTAGAGGCGCATGCAGAGATCGACCAAAGTCGTCTTGCCGCAGCCGGTCCTTCCCACGATGCCCAAAGTCTCCCCTTCCGCCACATGGCAGGTGATGTTTTCCAGGGCGTTCTTTACGGCGCCGGGATATTTGTAAGTGAGATCTTTAATTTCCAGGAGCGTTTGGCCTTCCACGCGTTCCGAGCCGTCCTTTATGGCGCTTTCTTCCTCAAGGATCTTTTGAACGCGCTCGGCGCTTGCGCAGCCTCTCTCAAGGTGGTTGATGACTTCGCTTATGGCGATCATGGGCCAGGTCATGGTGCCCAGGTACATGTAGAATTTCGTAAAGGTGCCAAGTGGCATCTCGCCCATTATTATGCGCTTTCCGCCGAACCACAGGAGCAGAGCCATGCAAAGATTGGAGACCACCATGATAAGGGGACCCATCATGGCCCATTTCCTGACCAGGGAAACGCTGTTGTCAACGTAGGCTTTGCTTTCTTTTCCAAAACTATTGAGGGACGCTTCCTCGTCGCCGTAGGCCTTGACCACCATGATGCCGGCGAAGATCTCCTGGGCCCTTTCGTTCATGCCGGAGAAAGATTCCTGGACTTTGCCGAAAAGTATCCTGATCTGGCGGCCTATTACCCTCACGACGATCATGATGATCGGCGCGGGAATAAGCACAAGAAGCGCCAGCTTCCAGTTTTCCTGGAGCATTAAAACTATGATCATTCCTCCCATGACCAGGGAGTCGGCGCCCGCCAGCATGCCGAAAGCCACGGAGTGCTCCACCGCCTGGACGTCGTTGGTCATGTGCGCGGTAAGGTCGCCCACTCTGTGCTTGTCGAAATACTCCGGCGGCATCAATTGCAGATGGTCGAAGATCTTCTGCCTGAGATCGCGGTTAATTTTCAAGCCCACGCCGGAAAAGCAGTAGCGCCAGAGGAAGCGGAAGAATATGCCGCAGGTCATGATGGCGATCATGGTCAGGCAGAGGTTTCTCAACAATTCCCTGGTGGCCGTGCCGTCGGAAAGCGCGTCGAACGCCAAAGAGATGAAGTGCGGCATCAAAAGGACCGCCAGGTCTATGCAGGCTAGTCCCAGAACGCCTATCAGGAAGCGGTAGCGGTACTGCCAAACGTACCCCAGGAGGATCTTCATCCCCGCTTTGGTTATCCGGTCTCCCTGACTTCCGCCGTGAAAATGTGGAGGCATAGATCTAGCGGCGGTTGCGGTAAAGCTTAGGATCGACAACGGCTTTCATCGCCTCGGTGTCCATCTCTTTCATTAGGAAAGCGGCGATCCTCGGGACCCAATCCCCGGGATTCCGCATAAGGTCGTTGTAATTGACGAAGAAAACGCTGAAGCACTTGTTGGCTTCCAGAAAAGCCAGCACTTCGGAGAGATGCCTGTGATAGGTCGTTATCATCTCCTCGTCGGAGATCTTGTCGGTCTTCTCCCCTCTTCTTATGAGCATTTGCTTTTGGGAGGCCAGTATCTCCTCTATGTCCCGGCGCATGAAGATCACGCGGTAGCGGTAGCCCTTGAGAGGCAGTTTCGTCAGCAGCAGGGCGATGATCTTGACCGCCTTGTTTTTCGCTTCGGGAAGCCAGGCCGTGTCCTTCGGGAGTTTTTTCACCCTCTCAAATTCGTAGTAGCCTTTGGGGTTGTCTTCATCCGCCGTTCTGATGTTGTCCTGCAGCGGCTGGATGCCCCCGGCCTCCAGCATTTTCATCATCATGGAGGTCCCGGAGCGCGGCAGTCCAGAGACCACCGTGATCTCGGGAGTGAAAACATTTTTCAAAAAAGAGAGGAAAGCCATTTATTTTTCCTTGCGGACCATGACCGCCGCCGGACAGTCGATATATTCGTCGCTGAAAAGGACGGAGCTCTTCATGCCGTCCAAAACGTCCATGCTGGCCACCGCCAGATCCACGGTGCCAACCCCCGCGGCCTCGTAGAGAGCGGAGTAGTCCATCACCACGATCTCGGCCTTCACGTTGAGGTAAAGGGCCAGGCGTTTGATAAGCTCCACGTTGAAGCCCGTAAGCTCGCCCTTCTCGTTAAGGAAATTCATGGGCGTGTTCTGCGTTTCGGTGGCGAACTTCAGGGTCGCGACGGGATTCTTGGCCTCTTTTATGGAGGGCATCTCAGAATGGGGCGTCTTGATCCAGCGCTCGTACATTTCCTTGTAAGTCCCGTCTTCCTTGTACTGTTTGATGAAGGCGTTCACTTCCCGCATGAGCGACTTGTTCTTAAGGGAGGAGGCTATGGCCACGCGGCCTTCCGACAGATCCTCGGGCAGGACTACGAAGGAATCCTTGTAAAGCGCGGCGGCGTAGTCGAGAGTCGGCCTGTCGAAGACCGCGGCGTCGATCTTTTTCGTCTGCAGCGCGGGGAAAAGCTGCTCCACGGAAGCGAAGGGAACCATTTCCGCGTATGTGAAACGCTTGGCGGCCAAGCGGTAGGATTCCGTCTGCTGACTCCCGCCGACTTTGTAAATGGGATTGTTCAGCTGGACGACCGTGGTGATCTGATAAGGATTGGAGGCGCAGCCCGCCAGCGCCAGGACCGTCAGTCCCAAAAAGAGTTCTTTCAGTTTTGACATAATGATTCCTCTAAGGATAATTACAATGATTTTACCATATCGCAGGTAAAATCACGCCGCGGCGGTCAGCCCACTTTGATCAGCTTGTACTTTCTGGTGCCGATGCCGATCTTCTCCGCGTGGGAAAGCTGCTTTGTCCAGTCCGTCACCGGGGAGACGGCGCCGAAGTGATCCCGCCCTTTTTCCTTGCTCTCCCCCAGGCAGCTATTTTTTATGGGCGTCTGGGCCAGAACGGCGTCGGCGCAGGCCTGGTCCACCGCCACCGGGTCGAAGGAGGCGAAGATGCCCACGTCCGGCACGATCGGCGCGTCGTTCTCAGGATGGCAGTCGCAGAAAGGCGAAACGTCGATGACGAAATTGACGTGGAAGTTGGGGCGCCCCTGGACCACCGCCAGGGCGTACTCCGCGGTCTTCAGGTCCAGAAGCCCCGCCTTGTCGCTCCATATTGGCGCGATGGCGTCCGTGGGGCAGACTCCTATGCAGCGGCCGCAGCCCACGCAGACTTTTTCCGATATGGCGCACTTTTTGTTCTTTATAACCGGGGCGCCGTGGGCGCAGGTCCTGGCGCAGGCTCCGCAGCCCACGCATTTCTCCTTGTCCACTTCCACGATGCTGTCGCAGTGCATTATTTTTTTGCCGGCTCTGGAGCCGCAGCCCATGCCGAGGTTTTTTATGGCGCCGCCCATGCCCATCATCTCGTGGCCCTTGAAGTGGTTCAGGGTGACGACCACATCGGCGTCCATGATAGCCCGGCCGATCAAAGCCTCCTTCAGGATCTCGCCCTCTATGGGGACCGCAACTTCGTCCGTGCCCTTCAAACCGTCGCCTATGATGACCGGACATCCGGCGACTTCGGGGACGAAGCCGTTCAGCATGGCTGTCTCAAGATGCTCTATGGCGTCTTTCCGGGAACCCACGTACAGAGTGTTGCAGTCCGTGAGAAACGGCTTGCCGCCCATCGCCTTTATCCTGTCAACCACCGTGCGGGCGAAATTTGGCCTCAAAAAAGAAAGATTCCCTCTTTCCCCGAAATGGATCTTCACCGCCGCGTATTTCTTCTCCAGAGGAAGGTCTCCGAACCCGGCCTTGTCCAAAAGGCGGGAAAGCTTGTCCAGAAGGCTGGTGCCGAACTTGGTTCTGACTGAAGTGAAGTAAACTTCCGAGCATGTCTTTTTCGGGGCTTTCATTCTAAAACTCCTTTGGTTGAATTGTCAAAACTGTTTGTAATATTTTAACAAAAAGGCACGCTTGTCCGGCGGGCGGAGGGAAAGCCCCAAAGTTTGGACGATATGGTAAAATCTCTTCATAACAAAAATAGGATGAATTTTATGGATTACTCCTCAGTGGCTCTTGAAAAGCATGCACAGTGGCGCGGAAAAATATCCGTGGAACCCGTTTGCCCCCTGGAAAACCGCGACGACCTCAGCACCGCCTACACCCCGGGCGTGGCCGCCCCCTGCCTGGAGATCAAAGACGATCCCGGCAAAGCCTACCTCTACACCAGAAAATGGAACAACGTGGCCGTCATAACGGACGGCTCCGCCGTCCTGGGATTGGGCAACATCGGGCCTCTGGCCGGGCTTCCCGTCATGGAAGGCAAAGCCGTCCTCTTCAAATCCTTCGCCAACGTCGACGCTTTCCCCATCTGCGTCAACACCCAGAACGTGGAGGAGTTCATAGCCACGGTCAAGAATATCGCGCTGGTCTTCGGCGGCATCAACTTGGAGGACATCTCCGCCCCCCGCTGCTTCGAGATCGAGGAGCGTTTGAAAAAGGAGCTGGACATCCCCGTTTTCCACGACGACCAGCACGGCACGGCGGTGGTCACTTTGGCGGCTCTTTACAACGCCGTCAAGATCGTGGATAAGGAAATGGAGGACCTGAAGGTGGTCATAAACGGCGTGGGCGCCGCCGGCACCGCTATCGCCAGGCTTCTCTATGCCAACGGCGTCCGGGATTTCACGTTATTGAACACCAAGGGCATTATCAGCAAAGAGCACATGACCCTCGACCCCATCAGGGCGGAGCTACTGGATTTCGCCGTGCGTGAGAAAGGGACCGGCGGATTGGCCGAGGCCGTCAAAGGCGCCGATCTTTTCATCGGCGTTTCCGCCCCCAACATACTGACCGCCGAGATGGTCAGGACCATGGCCAAGGATCCCATGATCTTCGCCTGCGCCAATCCCACTCCGGAAATAGACCCGGAACTGGCTAAGGAAGCCGGCGCGAAGGTAGTCTGCACCGGCCGCTCGGACTATCCCAACCAGGTCAACAACGTCCTGGCCTTCCCGGGCATTTTCCGGGGAGCGCTGGACGCCAGGGCGCCGCAGATCACCGAGGAAATGAAGCTGGCCGCCGCCCAGGCCATCTCCTGCATGGTAAGTCCCGACGAACTCAAACCGGATTTCGTCATTCCCTCCGCTCTGGACAGGGAAGTCACCAGGGCCGTGGCCGAAGCCGTTTACTGCGCCGCCAAAGGCAACGCCATCTGAGGCGCCCGGGAAACCGAAAGAAAAACGCGCGGTCCTTCAGAA
>JAFYXV010000010.1 GCA_017557885.1 bacterium
CATCTAAGTGCCAAGCCCCCTCCAAGATTAGATTTCCCCATCAGGCTCGTGGTAGACTACCACGTTGATAGGCAGGATGTGTAAGACCAGCAATGGTTTCAGCTAACCTGTACTAAAGGCACGATTGGCTTGATTTATATACAATTTTCTCATGACCTCAGTGAAAACCTTCCTTTCCGATATTTTTACTGGCAGTTATAGCGCAGAGGGTACACCTGTTCCCATTCCGAACACAGCAGTTAAGCTCTGTAGCGCCGATGGTACTTAAGAATAGACTTTGGGAGAGTAGGACGCTGCCAGTTCAATTTTAGAGCGCTCTGGGGGGATGCCTTCAGAGCGCTTTTTTTCGCAGGAGAGACCTATGAACGACAACAAGATCAGATCAGAATACTTAGTCTGCAAATTGTCCGACGAAATGAAGAACGCCACCAAGATCGACGCGGAGCTCTTCAAACGCCTGGACGTTAAGCGCGGGCTCAGAAACGAGGACGGCACGGGCGTGCTGGCCGGTCTTACCAATATTGGCGACGTCGTAGGTTATGAACGAGATGAAAACGGGAATCTGATCCCCATCAACGGCCGCCTCTATTACAGAGGCTACGAAGTCTCCGATCTTGCGACCACCGCCATAAAAGAGGGCCGCTTCGGTTTCGAGGAAGTCGCTTATCTCCTGCTCTCCGGCAGACTGCCCGACAGCGAAGAGCTCATCTCCTTCCAGAATCTCCTTAGGGACAACATGCCCCTGGAGCATCAGACCATTTTGCACATCATTGAACTGGAAGGCAGCAACATCATGAACATCCTGGCCAGGAGCGTTCTGGAATTCTACACCTTCGACAAGAATCCTGACGACGTTTCCAGGGACAACCTCATGCGCCAAAGCATAGAGCTCATATCCAAGATCCCCGCGACGATCGCTTACGCTTACAATATGCTCCGCCACGCGGAGCAGGGCAAGACGCTGCACTTAAGGCACCCGCAGGACAATCTCTCTTTCGCGGAAAACTTCCTTTACATGCTGAAAGGCTCCGATTACACGCCTCTTGACGCCCAGACGCTCGATCTTCTTCTTATCGTTCACGCTGAGCACGGCGGCGGTAACAACTCGACCTTCACGGTGAGAGTCACCTCCTCCGCCGGTACGGACACCTACTCCTCCATTGCGGCGGGAATCGGTTCCCTTAAAGGACCTTTGCATGGCGGCGCGAATCTGAAAGTCAAAGCCATGCTGCAATACATCAAAGAAAATCTCAAGGATCAAAGCGACCAGAAAGCGTTGGAAAAGATCCTTGTGAAGATATTGAAGAAGGAAGCCTTCGACGGCTCCGGCCTCATCTACGGCATCGGGCACGCGGTCTATACGCTTTCCGACCCCAGGGCGGAGCTTCTGAAAAAGATGGCCGCCGAACTGGCCAAAGAAAAAGGCCGGGAAGAGGAATTCAAGTTCCTTCTGAATTTCGAAAAGATCGCGGCGGAGACCATCTACAAAGTGAAAGGCCGCAAGAAAGACCTCTGCGCCAATGTTGACCTTTACTCCGGCTTCGTTTACGACCTCATCGGCATCCCGCAGGAAATTTATACTCCCCTCTTCGCCATGTCCCGTATCGTCGGCTGGTGCGCTCACCGCAACGAAGAACTCAATTTCCAAGGCCGCCGCATCATACGTCCCGCCTACCGCTGCGTGACCGACGAGAACTATTACGTGCCCTTAGAGGAGCGTTGAGATTTGCTATAATCGTAGAGGTAATATATGCTCAAACCAAAAACCTCTATGAAAAAATCAATATTAGCAATTCTTATGAGCACGCTTGTTTCTCTTGGCGCGCAAACGCAAACTCAAACGCAGCCTCTTGACAAAGTGGGCAATCTGGAGCCCTGGGTGCAGTTAATTGGCACCGATACCCTGGCGGTAACCTTCCTGACAGGGGGAGCGGCCAAAGGCACCGTATTGTGGCGCCAGGGTGAAAACGAGGAGTGGCAGAAGGCCGCTCCGGAAATCAAAGACGGCCTCATCAGGGCCAACGGCACGATCCAGCGCGCCTTCATCAAAGGCTTCGATCCTCTGAAACCGGTCTTCGTTAAGCCGGTGAGCGAACCCATAAAGAAATTCGGAGCTTACAACGTTGATTTTTCCGGCGCCAAAGAAGGCAAGGAAGTGAAGATCAAAGCGCCCCTGTCCAGGGACGGACGCCTTGTTGTCGGCGTAGTCTGCGATCTGCACAACCAGACGGCCCGCCTGCTGCCGACGCTGAAGGTCTTGGGAGACGACCTTTCGCTCTGCGTTCTGCTGGGCGACATCTGCGACGCTCCCGGCAGTACGGGCGACATAGTCAACAATCTGGCGACGCCTCTGGCGGCGCTTTCCAAGAACGGTCTTCTGACGCTCGCAATAAGGGGAAATCACGAATGCCGGGGCGCCGGCGCCAGGGACATTCCCGAATATCTATCCCGTCCCAACGACCGCTACTACGGCGCCTTGACCTTAGGCTGCGCCAGGATCGTCTTCCTTGACACCGGCGAGGACAAGCCCAAGGACCACGCGGAATACAGCGGTCTTATCGACTTCGACGCTTATCTGCAGGAAGAGGCGGAATGGCTGAAGAAAGAAGTTGAGAGCGCCGAGTGGCAGACCGCGACCTGGCGCATAGTCTTCATGCACATCCCGCCCAGAGAATCTCCCGAGGAGCACAGCTATCCTGTCGTGGAGAACGGGGCCAGGATCTTCGCTCCCTGCTTGATCGGAAAAGGCGTTGACATAGCGATCTCCGGCCACGAGCATAAGGAAGCTTTCCTTAGCGAAGAGGACGCGAAAAAATACAACCTGGACTTCCCAGTGTTGATAGGCGGGGGCGGCAGCAGTTTCAAGACCACCGATCATGCTCTGCGCTTTGAGATCGCGCCCGGGGAGCTTTACCTCCCAAAATTTGATTGGCGTAAGATCAAGCAGCAGGATCAGAAGCAGGCGACATCCTCTTCTCAGGACAATCAAAAATCAAACGATATTTGGTCAAAAATCAACGATATTTGGCAAATAATTGAGAAAAACAGGCAAAAATAGTTAAAAAACGCTCAAAAATCGTTAAAAACAATTGCGGCAATATAAAGCGGAAGAGCTTTAACGGCTTTTTAATGAAAAACAAGCAAAAATAAGTAAAAATCAACAAAAAACTAGCTAAAAACGGCTAAAAACGAATAAAAACCGTCATAATTACATATAACACAACCAGACACTCGGCTTTTTAAAGCGAAAACGCCAAAAATACGCAAAAATCGCTAAAAAATAGCCAAAAACAAGCAAAAACATGAAAAAAGTAATCATTTTAAGCGTTTTTGCGGCTTGCGCCGCCCTGGCAGGAGAAACCCCCGTGACCAACTTATTCGAATCGACTCCCTGGATCCTTTTGACCGGCTCCCATGAAGTAGGCTTTAACTGGATGACCACCCAGCCCGCCAACTCCTGGCTGGAATACCGCCAGGACACCAATTCGGAATGGAAGGTGTCCTACTACGCCAAATACGGCCTGAAGGACGCCAATACTCTCTACCATAGGGCGTACGTCAAAGATTACGATCCCAAGAAGCCCATATGGTACCGTTTCGTGGGAAGGGAAGTCATAAAGTTCCAATCCTTCACCGCGAAATTTCATCCGGAAGTAAGGTCTGAAGAAGGCATGCTGAAACCTGTGGTCAGGGAGGACGGAAGCTGGACCGCCGCTGTTTTTCAGGACGTTCACAGTCAGAACGACATGTACGATCCACTGCTTAAACTGGCCGGCGACGATATTACCCTGGCTGTTTCCAACGGCGACCCCTGCCATTATTTCAACTGCGAAGAAGACGTTGCCAAGAACTTGGGCAGGCCTTTGGGCGTTTTCGCAAAGCAAGGCATTATGGCCACCTTCGTCAGGGGCAACCACGAAACACGCGGCTCTCACGCCAGGTACGTCCCCAAATACATGACGCTCCGCAACGACCAGTATTACGGCACGGCGGACCTAGGTTTCGCCCGTGTTCTTTTCCTTGATTCCGGCGACGACAGGGCGGACTGGGGCTGGATGTACGACGGTTCCATCGCCTTCAAGCCCTATATGCTCGAGCAGGGCGAATGGCTGAGAAAAGAAGTTGCTTCCGATGATTACAAGAACGCCAAATGGAAAGTCGTCTTCATGCACATTCCGCCCAAACCGGACGACGCCGACGAAGACAGGGCCGAGCCGCACTTCGAAGACCAGGTGCCGACGCTTGTCAAGGCGGAGCCGGACATCGTGCTCTGCGGTCATGACCACCGCTACCAGTACTACAACAAGGAAGATGCCAAGAAGATGGGCTTCTCATTCCCCTTCGTTATCGGCGACAGCAAGCCGCTCACAAGGGCCACGGTAACCAGATTGGATGTCGCTGAAAAAGAGCTGGGCGTGAAAGTTTTCCGCGGCGACGGCGTTACGCTGACGAACGAAGTCTGGAAGAAATAACGGTTGTTAGCATTGTTTTCAGTTATCGCAAAATTTGCGACAACTGAAATTTTAAAAACTTCGGTGATAATGAGGTGAACCCCAAATCTTAGACAGATTTGGGGTTCACATTAGATAAGCCGAGGTTTTTTCTTAAGAGTCTTTGTTTTGCGCCTGATTTAAGCCAGCGTGCCGGCGGCTTGGAAGCGTTCGGCGCCGCTTTCGTCCGAGGCGATGACCGCGAAGGAGCGGTCGTCGTTCACCTTGGCGCGCCAAAATAATTTTTCGCCGCTTTTGGTGGCTTTGGAGAAATTGACGGTGAGGTCCTCGAAATACGGCGCGGTCTTCGTCAGTTCCGCGATGGCGCTGTGGGTGTAGAGCGCGTATTCCGCGTTGTTCATGTGGCGGTTCAAATCTATCTGCGCGTCGCGGGTGTTGGAGGTGAAGATCTCTTTAAGGTTATCCACGGAGGCGGAGGGTTTGTCGGGCGTATCGAAGTAGCCGGGCAGCTCGCTGTTGTCGGGCAGCGGGCAGCTCAGGTTTTCCATTGGCCGGAGGATCCTGCCGCGTTCCATATCCAAAAGCAGCCAGAGGCTCAGGGCCTGCATAACCTCTTCGCCGTTTTCGTCTTTGATGACGAGGGGACGCAGGGCGAAAAGTTTGTCGAAGCCCCTGGGGTAGGTGAAAACGGTTAGCTTTTCACCTAAAAGCAGCGGGCGGTTGAAATGCAATCTCATCCTGGAAAGCACCCAGATCTTCTTTTCCTTCGCCAGAAAGCGCATGCCGCAGCCTAGGAGTTCCGCGTGCTGGGCGGCGGCTTCCTGAATGTAATCGAAAACGGCGCGCAGTTTTACTTTGCCGTTGATATCGACTTCGGAATGACGGGGGACGACAGGGAGAATGTGGGTGTTCATAATTTTGTTTTTCCTTAGAGCTTACTTCCGGCGAGGTATCCGGTGGAAAAAGCGGCTTGCAGATTGTAGCCGCCGGTGTCGGCGGCGAGGTCCAGGAGTTCCCCGGTCACTAAGAGATTGGGAACGATCCTGGAACGCATGGTGGTGGGGTCGATTTCTTTCAGTTTCACGCCGCCGGCGGTGACGATGGCTTCTTTCAAGGGCCTGGTGGCGGAGATGGGGAAAACTAGTTCCTTGAGCCAGGAGCGCAGGGCTTTTCTGGTCTTCTGGTCGAGTTGGGAAACGCGTTTGTCCTTGGCCAGGGCAAGATCTTCCAGACAGGGTTCGATCATTTTGGCGGGCAGCAATTCCTTCAGGAGCGCTTTGACCTGCTTGGAACCGAGGGCGGCGATGTCTCTCAAAAGGCGCAGCTCTAATTGTTCCATCGTTAGGGCGGGCTTGAGATCGACGGAAACGGCGACCTTGGCGCCTTTCTCCAGATAAAGTCCCGCTTCCTCGGAAAGGGAGAGAATGATGGGGCCGGAAAGGCCGAAATGGGTGAAAAGCATTTCCCCGAAAAAGCTCTTTTTGCTTTTGCCGTTCACAAGAAGGGAGGCGCGCACGTTTTTCAGGCTGACGCCCTGGAAACGGGAAGCCGAATCGCCTTCAACAACAAGCGGAACGAGCGCCGGGCGCAGAGGCACGATGGTGTGGCCGAGTTTGCTTGCCAGTTTTGCACCGCCGCCGTCGGAGCCAGTCAAAGGGTACGAAGCCCCGCCGCAGGCCAGAAGATAGTTTTTGGCGCAGTATTTTGTGCCGTCTTCCAGGAGGAGGGCTTTGATCTCCTTGGTCTCCTCATCCTGGATAAAGGAGGCGCAGCGGCAGTTGGTCTTGATGTCCACGCCTAATTCCCAGGCGTAATCAAGGAGCGTTCTGAGGACGTCAGAGGCTTTTTGGCTTTCCGGAAAGACGCGTCCGCCGCGTTCGGTCACGGTGGCAAGGCCCAGATGGCGGAAAAAGGCCTCCAGCGCCTTATTGTCGAGGGTTTTGAAGGCGTCCTTGAGGAAGAGGCCGTTGCGGCCGAAATGGCCGTAAAAATCGTCTATGGGCTCGGCGTTGGTAATGTTGCAGCGGCCTTTGCCGGTGATGGCTATTTTTTTGCCGCAGCGGTCCGTTTTTTCCAGGATAAGAACAGACTTGCCTCTTTTCGCGGCCGCGATGGCCGCCATGAGCCCGGAGGCGCCGCCGCCCACCACGATGAGATCAAGCATTTCTCAGGGCGTACATGGCGACGCCCGCCGCCACGGATGCGTTAAGGGAATTGATGCGGCCCAATTGGGGAAGTTTTACAACGTAGTCGGCTTCGTTCAATATGAACTGCCCGACGCCCTTGTCTTCGCCGCCTATGACCAGCATAAGTTTTTCGGGGGCCTCAGCGCTGAGGGCGTCCAGCTCCACTTTGCCCGCGCCGTCCAAGGCGGCGATCTTATAGCCCAGCTGCTTGGCGAGCTTCAAATATTGGTTGGCGTTGCGGTCCCGGGCGATCCTCAAGTGTTCCGAAGCGCCGGCGGAAGCTTTGACGACGGAGGGGTAGATCCCGGGCGAGCCCTTCAGGGGCAGGAAAACTTCCGAGAAGCCGAAGATCTCGGCGCTGCGAAGTATGGCGCCCACATTCTGGGGGTCTTCCAGGTTGTCCATGAGAAGTATCCTGCTATTCTGCCCCATTTCCCTGGAATCGACGTATGGATACGGAGAGGCGTAAACGACGACGCCCTGGTTGTCCCGGCTTTCGCACATGCTTATAAGGCGCCCTTTTTCCATCCATTCCAGAGGGATCTGGCGCTTGCCGCAAAGTTCTGCGATCTTTAGGATCCTGGGATTGCTTTTGGCGCTCTCGGAAAGGAAGACTCGCAATATCTGGCGCCTTTTGGCCTTCATCAGTTCGAAGGCCGGGTTTATGCCGTAAACAAATTCGGCTTCGCTCACTTCAGATACTCCACCTTGTTTTCGCCGTTTTCACGGAAGGCCACGATGATGGGCACGTTGCGGTAATTGACGGTGACCTGCAAAAGAATGGGCTCCGGCATGGTGTCCAAATCGTCCACGATGGCGTTCAGAAGCTGGGAGGTGTTTTCCTGGGCCAGGAAGAAATTGCGCTTGGCCTTGTCGGTGACCACCAGAAGAATGCCTTTCTTGCCGCCGGCGACTTTTTCTATGAGCCCGGTGAGTCTGGTCTCGAAAACCTTTTTCAGCCTGGCCACGTAATCCTCCATGACGGCGTAGCCGTCGGCGGTTTCCCAGCCCACGGTGTCGGTGTAGGTCTCGATGCCCTTGGTGTCCCGGTCGGACTTGGCCATTTCCCGGTCGGCCCGGCGGTCGTCCCTGGCGTTGAGCTCTTTCTGGACGGGATTGTCCTCTTTGTTGGGCGCCTCAATCTTTTTCTCCGCTTTGGCGGGAAGGGCGTTGGTGGGCTCGGCTATTTCCCGGGCCTCAAGGGAGGCGGCTCCCAGAAGGAGCGGAAAAATTAAAAGAGGAAAAAACGCTTTCATCAATTGCCGCCCTGCTTCAAAGTCAGTTTGCGCTGCTTGCAGTTTTCCCAGATCTCGCAGTTGTTGCCGTAGTAGGGGCGATGGCGTTTTCCGGGGATCTTCATCTTTTTGCCGGAGACCACGATGGAGTTGACCATGGCGGCCACGCGGAACTTGCCGATGACGCCCTTGGCCTTTATGACGCCGTAATTCTCGTAAGGATCCTCGCTGCCGTGGAGGTCGGGAACGCCGGCCCTGATCTGGCAGTCGTAGATGTTGGCGCAGAAGATCTTGTTTATTTTGCCCTTGAAGTAAACGTTGGTGGCGCTGGTGCCGGCGTTGGGGGATTCTTCGCGGCAGCCGACTCTTATGTGTCCGGTCAGGTTGTAGGTCCTGATGGCGCGGATCCTTTGGTCAATGTAAAGGTGGGAAATGGAGGAGGCGCGGATAGTGCCGATATTCTCGGCTTTTATTTGGCTTACCCAGTGTTGCTTGTACTGGTTGAATTTCAGAGTCTTGATCTTTTCAATGGAACGGAAGACCACGCAGCTTTCCGGCGCCGGTTCTTCGAAAGTCGTGTCCGCCTGGTCGAGCTCGCCAATGTACTGCGTCACCTGGATGAAATTCACTTTGGCGTCGGGGGCGTTGGCTTCGCTAAGACCAGGATCGGCTTTGATGGTCCCCACCTTGGTGCCTTCAGAGAAGATCTTCAGGTCGCAGGTGGTGGTCTTGATGGAGTTGATGTTCTTGGCGGTGACAGAGACCGTGCCGGTCATGCCTTTGCCCATGTTGACCGTCAGCTTCTTAAGGGTGTCGGCGCCGCAGTTGATGTTTATGGTGTAGGCCTTGCTGAGGCCCTTGACGCCTTTGCCGGTATTGAAGTTGATGGTGGCGGATTTGCCGCCCCTTATGGTCATGTCGCAGGTAAGGGAGTCGTCGCTTTCCGAAACGGAGAAGCTGGCGGCGTCATCGCAGGAATATTTGCAAACAAGGTCGCCGACAGTCTCCTGCAGCGCGCAGAAGGCCGAAAGGGAGAAAAGACAGACGGTCAAAAGGGCCGCCGCGAAGGGCAAAATTTGTTTTTTAGTATTCATGATCTGGATTTCCGGACTAAAAATAGGGGATAAAAAACCATTTTATATTATACGCTAATGCCCATTGACGGTCAACTTGAAAAAATTTTGGAAAACACGCCGGGCGGCAAGGCCGGGAGAACGCTGGAAAAAAGCCGGAAATCGTCTGGCAAAGGCGGCCGTTTTTTTAGTATAATTCCCTCAGTAAATCTTTAATTTTAAAATCAAGGGGAACCATGGGAAAACTTATTCCTTCGCTTGCTGTTTTGATTCTTGCCGCCGCGGCGATATGCTGGGCGGAACCCCAGCCCTATCCTACGGGCCGCATAACATTGAAGACGGCTGTGGTCGTTTACAACCCGATCGTCACCAACACCATTGAGAACGCCCACGGCGGCATCTTCTCCGAGGAGATGGGCTGGGGCAACGCCACCAACACCGTCGATAACATCGTGAACTGGTGGCGCCAGTGCTCCCGCAATATGGTCAACCTTGAAGTTGTCTATTGGACGAACCTTTTCCAGATCATGAAGAACATGCCGGAAAGGGACAAGCCGGCTTACCGGCCCTCCATTGAGAAAGTCTTCAAAGCGGCCAGGGATAGGAAAGAGTTCAGCGTCGGCCACCAGGACGAGATGTACTGCTTGACCAACGACGTTCCTTATGTCTGGGAAAAGGTCAAGAACAAAGAGATCGATCTTTTGATCCAGGTCGTCTTCCCCTTCGCCCCGGGCGGCTGGGAATCCCTGATGCAGGGCATAGGCTCCTCCTGGTGCAACAGCTGGGGACGGCACGCTCCCATTGAGCACTGCTTCATGTCAGTTTACCCGACCACGGAGCGCCAGGACACGCCCATGGAGAATTTCGGCCACGCTTTCGAATCACTGATCTCCACCTACTACATGAACAGCGAAGACTGGAACTACAATCCCCAGGGCAACGAATGGAGCCTCTTCACGCGCCAATCCGCCAACACCAACGCCAACTTCTGCCAGGTGGGATACGTGCACTACGCTCCCAACACTCCGAGAGATTACCTCTGGGGCGAAGATACCATCGTTTACTCTTACGCTCCCGGCTGGCTCAGGTATCCCAATATGCTGAAGTATCCGCCTGTTGCCATGAATACGCGCTATTGGGGCGGCGGAGTCAATGCCAACCAGAAGCAGTGGCTCTTCTATCACGCGCCGCAGCGCTACGGCATCTACAGAGGCCACCTTATGAACTGGCTGACTATCTTTTTGAACCTCAACACCGCGGCTTATCCCATGACTCCCGGCGAGACGCTTGTGCAGGAAGTCGATCCCAGAGGCTGGTTCACATTCCAGGTCCACGCGCCGGAGGGCACCACCGCGGTGGTCTTCCGCGCCGAGAGCCCGCAATGGCCTTTGCACAGCGGCATTAGGAAAGAATACATCCCCAAGCGCTACCGCATGGCTCAAGAGGAGATCGGCAAAGCCTACGATGAATTCACGGAACCCAAGGAAAGGACCGTTGACAAGACCTGGGTCATCACGCCGGACAAGGAATACGCCAAAAATATGGAAGGCAATTGGTTCTTCATCTGCGGCGGCGGCGATCCCACCAATTCGCCCCTGGGCCTTTGCGAACTGAAAGTCACGGCGGAAGTCCTGCCGAAACCGGAAGCGGAACCGCTGGAAGTGACTGTCACTATGCCCGAAAAAATCGAGGGCGACGAAGCCCAGATCAATTGGACCGCCACAAAGCCCAAAGTCGGATTAAGAGGCGTCGAGATCAGCTTCAGCGGAAACGGCCCCTCCGGCCCCTTCGAACCCATTTGCCACGACTTCGCTTTCGAGCTTACTTCCCCTTACCGCTGGTTCCTGCCGGAAGGCTCCTATGAAAGAGCCTGCGTGAAAGTCGAAGTGGAGGATTGCTACGGCAGGACGGCCTCCGCCATATCGAGGCCCTTCTCCATCAACACGGAAAACGAATGGCAGATGTTTGACGTGCCGAATGCCGACGACGCCTGGGGCGACCGCCTCGTCTGCACGAAAGCCGGCACCGACGGCAAGGACTATTACTTCTCCAAGGGCAACGTGAAGATGAGCCCCTTCTTCCGCCGCAGCGGCAATTCTTGGCAGCCCCTGGAAAACATGCCCTGCGGCAGAAAAGACGACATGACGGCGCTTGCTCCTTTCAACGGCGGCCTCATCACATCCCTGGGCTATTCCCTTATGGACGCCGAATCCAACCGCTACACGGAAACGGCCCTGGCGTTCTTCGATCCCAAGACCGGCAAATGGGAGGAAGGCCAGCACGTAAAAGGCGCTCCCAACGGCGCGGCCATGGCGGCCGTAGCCGACGGCTCGCTCTTCATAGCCGAGGAAGGCTCCGACCACGTTTCCCTTGTCAGGGACTGGAAAAAGCGGCTCCTGAAACCCTTTGCCAAAGCCCCGGGCGGACCTTCCTATCAGTGGGCCGCCGCCAGCGACGGCAAGAGCGGAGCGTTCTTCGTAAAATTCGACGGCAGCGATCCCAAGAAACCTAAGGGCGTCGTCTTCGTCGTCAACAACAAGGGCGAGCAGATGATCCTGGGCGAGACGCCCTATCCGCCGGGCGTCGGCTGCTCCATGGTCTTCCTGCCCCAGAAATACTCCAAGGAAAAACACGCCAGGCTTCTCATAACGAGAGGCGGCAAAGGCTACCGCCGCCCCTGGATCGAGCACGAGGACGGCAAGCGCTTCAACGTTGACTGCCACGAAAACAACCTAATGATCCTCGACCTCTACACCGGGCAGTGGGAAGTCAAAACTTTGCCGGTCCCCACCGACGAAGGAAGCCGCCTAACCCTGGTCGGCGACAAGCTCTACCTCCTGGGCGCTTCCAACATCCACATGCCGCTTAGGGTGAAAACGCTTAAAACCTACGAATAAGCCCGCTTCAAGGGAAAAGAAAGAGGCCGCGGAAAAAAATCCGCGGCCTCTTTTTTGGCCTAAAAAAACGAGCCGCGCCAGAGGCACGGCTCGTCAACCTTTAACCAACAACCAACATAGAAAAAACTTATTTTAGAAGCCGGCTATGGAGTGGACGGTGTAGGTTCCGTAGCACCCGGGGATCCGGCGATACTTGCAGCGGGGACAAAAGCGATTAAAAGGGCTGACCGATTTGAAGGTATGTCCGCACTTCAGGCATTTCTTTTGGGTATGAACTTGACGGGCTTTCATGGTAATCTCCTTATAATTTCGGTGAATCAGACGATTTTGATCACTGCCTTATATAAGCAAACACCGTGCCAAACTTGTTAAAATTCACAATTATAGTTATTTAACTTTTAGGCAGGCCGCACGAATGGGCAAAATTATGAACGAGTTTGGGAAACTTTTGGGCAAAATCTTTCCCGAGGGGCCCAAAAAAGCCCCGCCGGAACAGAAAGAGTTCCGGCGGGGTGAAAAACATAAAAACCGCGATCTAGGCCTTGGCCGGTTCCGGCAGCGGCAGGATGGCCGTCTCGAAAACGAACTCGCCGTCCTTGACCTTAACCGTCAAGGCGCAGTTCTCCGGAATGACATCGCTTAAAATGGCTTCCGCCAGGCGGTCTTCCAGTTCGTTCTCCACGACTCTCCTGATCTGGCGCGCGCCGTAGCGGGCCGTGTCCGCCATATCCCTTAGTTTGGCTTTGGCGGCGGGGGTGACTTTCAGGAGAATGTTCTTGTCTTTGAGGCGCGACGCGACTTTTTCTATCTCCAGATCCGTGATGCGCAGAAGCTCTTCCTTCTTCAGGGAGCGGAAGACCAGGATGTCGTCCAAACGATTGACGAATTCCGGGCGCAGAGTCTTGCGGGCTTTCTCCAGCAGCTTGGCCCTCAGATCGCTGTAGCCCAGCTCCGCGCTTCCGGAGCCGAAGCCCAGGGATTTCCCTTCCAGGAATTCCTTGGCCCCCAGATTGGAGGTCATGATGATGATGGTATTGCGGAAATCCACCTGGCGGCCCAGGCTGTCCGTCATGCGGCCGTTTTCCATGATCTGGAGAAGCGCGTGCAATACGTCGGGGTGGGCTTTTTCGATCTCGTCCAGGAGAATAACGGAGAAGGGATGGTTGCGGACTTTTTCCGTCAGCTGACCGCCGTCTTCGTGGCCCACGTAGCCCGGAGGCGAGCCGAAGAGTCGGGAGACGTTGAACTTCTCCATGTATTCGCTCATGTCAAGGACTATGAGGGAGTCTTCGTTGTTGAAAAGGAACTTGGCCAGGGCGTGGGCCAGAAGCGTCTTGCCGACGCCGGTGGGGCCCAGGGCTAAAAAGGAGCCGATGGGGCGCTTGGGGTCCCTGAGATCCGCTCTGGCCCTGCGCAAAGCGTTGGAGAGGGCGAGCACCGCGTCGTACTGTCCGACGATGGTCTTGTGCAGCTCCTCCTCCATGCGCTGGAGTTTTTTCCGTTCCTCTTCCTCCAGGTTTTCCACCGGGATGCTGGACCAGCCGGAGATGACCACCGCCACGTCGTGGGGCGTGACGGGCATGACTTCTTCCTTTTTAAGCTCCAGCTTGCGCAGCTGCGCCATGGCTCCCGCTTCGTCAAGGACGTCGATGGCCTTGTCCGGGAAATGCCGGTCGTTGATGTAGCGGCCGCTCAGGCGCACGATGTATTTCAGCGTTTCTTCGCTGTAGGAGACCTGGTGGAACTTTTCGTAGCGCTCCTTGATGCCTTTCAATATTTCCACGGTCTCCGCTTCCGTGGGAGGTTCGACCGTCACGGGCTGGAAGCGGCGTTCCAGGGCGGAGTCTTTCTCCACATAGCGGCGGTATTCCTCCCTGGTGGTGGCGCCGATGACGTTGATCTCGCCCCTGGAAAGGGCGGGCTTCAGCATGTTGGCGATGTCGTTGGAGGAATCCTTCACGGCTCCGGCGCCCAATATTGTGTGCATTTCGTCGATGAAGACGATCGTTTTGCCGTCCGCTTTCAAAGCGTCCAGAAGCTGGATGACTTTCTCTTCGAACTGCCCGCGGAAAGAAGTCCCGGCCAAAAGTCTGGAAAGGTCAAGGGCGAAAACTCTTTTGCCCTTCAGGGGCTCGGGCACGCAGTTTTCCACGATGCGCCGGGCCAGGCCTTCCACGATGGCGGTCTTGCCTACGCCGGCTTCCCCCAGGAGCACCGGGTTGTTTTTCTGCCGGCGGCAGAGGATGACGGACAGCCGGTCGATCTCTTTTTCCCGGCCCACCAGGGGATCGAAGCGGTCCTCCCTGGCCATTTCGGTCAGATCCACGCCGAAGCGGCTGAGCACCTTGGCGGGGTCCTCAGTTTCGGGATCCATGGGATCCGGCTCGTCCGGTATCTGGCTTTCAGCGCCCGGAGGCAGGAGCCCGCGTTTGCGCAGTTCCTTGAAATATTTGAGATCCTGTCCGGATATTTTCTTAACATCCAGGGGAATGAACTCCACCCTGATGCGGGGCTGGCGTTCCTCGGGTTCTTTTTCCTGCTTCAATTCCGCGCCGAAGCGCTCCTCGATCTCTTTCTGGACTTTTTCCTCGGTGAGCCCGGCGCTTTCCATAAAGGCGCAGGCCAGGGAAGTGCCTTCGTGCATCAAGCCCAGAAGGAGATGCAGATCGTAGATCCTTTTATGGCCGTGCAGTTTCACGAATTGGCCGGCGTAGGTGAGGGCGTTTCTGGTGGGGGCGGAGAAAATAGGCTCGCCCATGACCTGCTCGTCGCCGTCCTCGGTGTATTTGCCGGCGATGGCTAATCGCAGTTTTTCAATGGAGACGCCCAGGGCGGTCATAAGCTCCCAGACAGGGCCGTTGGGAAGATCCATCAGCCCCAAAAGGAGATGTTCAGGCTCCACGAAGCAGTGGTTGGAGCCGAGCGCCTCTTTCTTGGCGTTGGCTATGGCCTGCTGGGCGCGGGGAGTAAGATTGTTATATATCATAAAAAATCACGTTCTAAAGTTACTGTTCCTGCGGAGCGTCGTATCTTTTCAGTTCTTTCGCCAGGAACTTTTTCCATTCTTCGATTTCTTTTCTGACCATCTCGGGATTGGTGCTGCCGAGGGTCTTTTTTGCCTTGACGGACTGCTCGGCGCTATTGATCTCAAGTATGCCTTCGTCCATCAGGGGGGAGATCTCCGCCAGTTCTTCCTTTGTGAGTGCGGTCAGCTCGCAGCCTTTATTGACAGCCAGCGCGACGGCCTGGCCCACGCAGCCGTGGGCTTCCCTGAAGGGCATGCCTTTCCTGACAAGGTAATCCGTCCAGTCGGTGGCCAGAAGGAAGCTGTTGCCGACGGCTTTTTGGGTGTTTTCGCGCCTGTAGGTGACGGTGGGAAGCATGGCCGCGAGGATCTGCAGGGAGGAGAAGAGCGTTTCCGCCGCGTCGAACAAAGGCTCCTTGTCCTCCTGCAGGTCGCGGTTGTAGGCCAGCGGCAATCCTTTCGTCACGGTCAGCAGCGCGACCAGATCGCCGTAAACTCTGCCTGTTTTGCCTCTCACCAGTTCCAATATGTCGGGATTCTTCTTCTGCGGCATCAGGGAGCTGCCGGTGCAGAAGCGGTCCGCGATGTCGATGAAGGAGAAGGGCTGGGACATGAAGAGAATGAGATCCTCCGCCAACCTGGAAAGGTGCATGGCGCAGATGGCGCAGGCGCTCAAAAACTCCAGCAAGCAATCCCTGTCGCCCACGGCGTCCAGGCTGTTGTGGGCGACGTAAGAGAAGTTAAGCTTTTCCGCCACCAATTCCCTATTTAGGGGCAGCCCGCTGCCAGCCAGCGCGCCGGCGCCCAAGGGCATGGATCTCAGAAGCCTTCCGAACTGGTCTTCGAAGCGGCCGCAGTCTCTTTCCAGCATCTCCACGTAAGCCAGAAGGTGATGGCTCGCCAGTATGGGCATGGCGTACTGCAGGTGCGTGAAGCCCGGGATAATCACATCGGAATTTCTGTCTGACAGAACCACAAGCGCGCTTTGCAATGTCCTGATGTGGAATTGCATTTCGCTTATGGCGTAGCAGAGGTAGAGCCTTTCGTCCAGCGCGATCTGGTCGTTGCGGCTCCTGCCGGTGTGCAGTTTCCCGGCGGGCGTTCCGATCTTTTCCTTAAGGGCCGACTCTATGTTCATGTGCACGTCTTCTTTCTTAGGATCGAAGACGAAACTTCCTTTCTGGATCTCCTCGTCGATCTCGTCGAGACCTTTGTCGATGGCCTGCCATTCCTCCTCGGTCAAAAGCTTCTGCGCCTTCAGCATGGCCGCATGGGCTTTTGAACCGATGATATCGAAACTAGCCAGCAAACGGTCGTAAGAAACCGACTGGGTGAAAGCTTCCATCAAAGGGTCGGCGGCGTCCTGAAAACGGCCGCCCCACAGTTTTTCGTTTTTCTTTTCAGACATAATGATAATCTCCCAAATAAGAATTATAGCAAATAAGAGACACAAAAAGACAGCGACAAAAACGCAAATATATGATAAAATAGAATATCCACTATATAATCGGAGTTAGTATGAAAAGATCCTTTGCACTCGCTAGTCTATTCCTGCTGCTTTTTTGTTCTAATTTGAGTTTTGGCTTTGGCCTATACGGCTACTACGACTACGGCGTCGTTCCGCAAGAAATGAATGTCGCAGATATTTTGGGAGCCGTACAGTACTATAAAAAGCTTCAGCGAGCCAGAACCGCGTTCGACGCGATCTTTTTTCAAAAAGAAAGCGGTTTTACAAACGCAGAGGACCATGTCGTTTGGCGCGGGTCTGAGAGTTTGAACGGTGATCTAAAAATGATTTATCCCCGTATGACGAACATAGTCACTTTGGCTCAGGCTCAGAATTATCTTCTCCTGATTTCAATGACGAAAGAGTTGAAAGAAGCCTATCATCTGCAAGTTTGGGCGCCGGAATTGCTGTTCCAATTGAAAGACGGCGAGAAGATAAGTTACTACTGCGAACTGCTGGATCGCAAGATCCCTATACCGGAGCTGATAAAAGCGGAGATAGAGAAAGAATACGCCGAAGATCCCTATTGGTTGGCTTATAAGCCGAATAAAAATTATGCGAAAGACGATAAGGAGAGAGAAGAACAGCTTCTGGGGAAAAAAGAAACCGACACAGAACCCGATCCGACGATAGCGCATGATGATTATGGTTTTATCGTTTATAAAAACGACGGGGGAAAATATCCGGAGGAATGTGAGAAACATTGGCTAAAACGCCGCAAAGAAGCCAAGCGGTCCGGCAGTTTGGAGCAATACAAGCAGGACATCACTCACTCGATAGAAAAATGGCCGTCGTTCTTCACGCCGGTTAAATTTTTATGTGAAGTTTTAATCAAAGAGGGAAAGGAAGACGAAGCTAAGGCCGTATTGGAAAAGTATTATCCCGAGGAAAAACTCATAAGGCATCCGGACGCTCTCAAAGACTATCTTGATCTCCATGTTTATCATGATTGGAAAATAAACGAGAACGAGCTTTTATATAAGATCTTTGATTTTTGGTTTGCAGAGGATCCAGTCAAACTGGCCAACGGCAATCAGTATCTTTGGGAGCAGCTCTGGAAAAGGAAGTACAGGTATCTCAGGCAAAAGGTTAGAGAACATATAAAATCATGCGATAAATATTCCGATCAGCTGCTGACCCGTTTGGAAGAGATAACAACTCCGGAGGATTTCAAGGAAGCGCTTCGCGAGATCGGTCGAAGAAAAGGGATCGATCTAGAGTTCACAAAAGGAAAAGAAAAAATTTTAGAGCAGGAAAAGAACAGGGCTTTTTGCGAGATCAAGAAGAAAAACGAAGGAGGATGGTCCGAGCCCTACGAAGGCAACGACATAATATGGCAGGCCAAAGACGGAAAATTGGAGGTAACCAAAAGGCACTCTCACCGGGAGATCAGTTTGCTGATGGACGCTATGATCTGCGAAAAAGACCTGACCAAGGAAGATCCGGGATTCGAGCTTTATCCCGAAGAACTGGAGAAAATGTGCGCTTCTTCTCAGGAGGAAGAGACTCGAAGAGCTTGGAAAGCAGAGGCGGCGCTTTTGAAATCCCGTCCCGACTTTGACGATCTTTTGGTCCGCCTTCCGGAAAGTTTCGAAAAAATTCCTTCGAAATTTGATTTTAGAAGATCCTGCTGGTATTTGATGAAAGGCGGCAACCCATTGGCGAGTCTTAACTTTCTTTTCAAGAAGTTTGCAGATGATATACGAGACCATAGAATATCCGTTGCCGAGTGGCGAAAAGTGCTGCACGTTGCAAGGGACAACCTGTATAGTAGCGGCACCAATTATATTTTCCTTGCGCAGAAAGACGTGTCTCCCGATTTTTTAGCAAAATTATCCCATCTTATGCCGTTTTGGGAGAATTACGAATTTCAGAACGACATAGCGGCCTATTATGTGAAATCATTGGCAGACAATACGTTCACCATATTTGAAAGGATAGATTGGGAATATTTCGAAGGTTTCTATAAGCATACGTTCAACTATTATGGATTTAACAGAGCGTCGCTGGAGTACCTGAGCGTATTGTCAAGGAAAGGGGATAAGGGGTGGTGGTTTCAGTCGTTGTTTTTAGAACTTTGCCAAAAAGTGAAAAAACTGAAATATCATGATATAAGGCCGATTATCCAAACGGATCGTTCCGACGACGTGCTGCCGGTTTTTATGGTAGGCGAATATTATGAGAAGATTTTTGCCGCATTGTATGAGCTTGCGGAAAAGGCCGGAACACCGGAAGAGCTGACCGCTGCCAGAAAAGAATATGCAAAGGCCCTTATCAAGATATTCCAAAGCACTTGCGATTACGACAAAGGCGATTTCTCCTGCGGCAATTACACAGTAAAAAAACATATTGATTTGTTCAAGCATGACGATCTTATTAAAGAATTAGTTTCCGGATACTTTCTTGTGAAAAAGAACCGGGCGCTTGCGCTGGTTCACCTTTATTTTCATCTTTTGGATTTTCCGGAGCAAAGTATAAGCCATATCGGTGGCAAAGCGGATTTTAAGACGCTGGCCGCGCATTTTGCCATAGGTGATATTCGCGACGAATTAAAAAAAAGCAGCGGATGGCCTCTGTGGTATTCCGAAGACATGGATAAAGCGATTAGCAAAGCGAAGGCCCGAAACGACAACGAAGAATTGGCAATGTTAAAAGAACTGGAGGAAATAGAGAGTGAAATCGTAACGGAAAGGGATAAGCGAACAGCAGAGTATTATAAAAAGCTTGAAATAATAAACAGTTCCCCTTGGGCAGATAGGCATCACCCGTCGTACCCTTTTTTTAACGACCGTTTAATTGATGAAAAAAAAGAAAAGTTTCGACAAGAAGAAATGGAAAAAGAAAAACGACCTGCCGCAAGCAGCAAAAAAACTGACGCTGATTTGGATCCGCTTGAATGCATTCCCAAAAGCATTAGAATTAACGATTACGAGGAATTCGAAGCAGATTGGAACGGGGAAAGGGAGTACTTAGAAAAGAAGTGGGAAGAAGCTGAAAAAGCGAAAAAGGAAGAGGACGAAAACGCCGGCAACGCAAGCGAGGAGTGATCATTCCTTTTCGCTGGCTTTCACTTTTTCCCAGTAGCGGTCCAGGGTGGCAAGGTCTTGGTCGCGCATGACGAGGTGGTCTTTTTCCAGGAGCTGTTCCATTTTTTTGAAGCGCGCGATGAATTTCCTGTTGGCGCGACGGAGGGCTTGCTCCGCGCTGATATCTAGGAAACGCGCCAGGTTGACCAGGGCGAAAAGAAGGTCGCCGAATTCTTCCTCGATGTGGTCCTGGTCGTTTTCACATCTGGCTTCTTTTAGCTCCCTGAACTCTTCTTCGCATTTTTGGAAGACCGGCTCGATCTCGGTCCAGTCGAAGTTTTGCTTGGCGGCTTTCCTTTGTATTTCCGCGGCGGCGGCGAGAGCGGGAAGCGTGTTGGAAAGGCCGTCAAGGACGGATCTCCTGGTCTCGGATTTTTCCGCTTTTTTGATGGCTTCCCAATTCTTCATGACTTCCTCGGAGCCGGAGACATGGAGATCGCCGAAAACATGAGGATGTCTGCGCACCAGCTTGTCGCTGATGCCGTTCAGAACGTCGGCTACGTCGAAGAGCCCCTGCTCTTCGAAAAGGTAAGCCTGCATGACGCCGTGGAGCAGGATGTCGCCGTCCTCCTCTTTTATCTCCTCTGGGTCGCCTGATTCAATGGCGTCGATGAGTTCGTGGGCTTCCTCAAGGAAGGCGGGAGCCAGGGAGTAGGAGGTCTGCTCCCTGTCCCAGGGGCAGCCGTCCGGGGCTCTCAGGGCCGCCACGATGGCGTTCAGCCGCAGGAAGGCGGCAGCTTTCTTTTCGGCGTTGCTTACGGGCCGCTGTTCTTTTTCCGTCATGCTTCCTCCCAGGGGGCGACTTGCTTTTCGATTTCTTTTACAAGGACCTCGCTTACTTTTTCCATGGAGACTTCCCGAGTCGCGAGATCTTTCAGATTCACAGGTCTTTTGCCCACGAGGCCGCAGAGATTCATGTACGAGAAGGGCGTGAGATCCGCTTCCACGTTAAGGGCCAGGCCGTGGTAGCTGACCCAGCGGCGGAAGGCCAGACCCATGGAGGTCAGTTTTCTTTCGCCGTGCCAGGCGGGCAGGTACCTTTCTCCCGTGGGGCTTTCCCAGACACCGGTCAATCCTTCGATGGAGCAGGTCTTGGCGCCGAAACTTGCGGCGGCGTTAATGACGCTCTGCTCAAGGAGGCGCAGGAAGGATCTGAGGTCGCGGCGCCCTTTGGGCAGCAGGAAAATGGGGTAGGCTACGAGCTGCCCGGGGCCGTGGTAAGTTATGTCTCCGCCCCGCTCCACGTTTATGACCTGGATGTTTTCCGCTTGCAGCTTGGCTTCCGGGACCAGGATGTTGCTTCTGCTCCCGGTGCGGCCGATGGTGAAGACCTTGGGATGCTCGGTTATCACGAGGGTGTTGGGGATGGCGCCACTGAGCCTTTTAGTTACCAGCTCCAGCTGCAGGGCATGGGCTTTTTCGTAATCCGTGAGCCCAAGGTGTAAAACTTCGAAGTTCATAAGCCTAAAACCGTGTTTTCCCGCCAGACTTTGTCTTTTTCGGTGAAAGATCTTATTGTGCGGCAGGGGGAGCCAAAGGCCACTACATTGGCGGGGATGTCTTTGGTGACCACCGATCCGGCGCCAATAGTAGTGTTTTCCCCGATGGTGACGCCCGGGAGGACTATGACGCCCGCTCCCAGCCAGACGTTTTTGCAGATGCGCACCGGCTTGTTGCATTGGAGGCCTTTTTTGCGGCCCTCGGGGTCGATGGGGTGGGCGGCGGTCACGATGGTCACGTTGGGCCCGATCATGACGTCGTCCTCGATGGTGATGTAGGTGTCGTCCGTCAGCGTCAGGTTGAAGTTGGCGTAAACGTTGCGGCCCAGAAAGGTGTGGCAGCCCCAGTTGGCGTGGAGAGGGGGCTCAATGTAGCACTTTTCGCCCATGCCGCCAAGGAGGGCGCGCAGCCGCTTCTCCCTTTCTTCGGGCTCCAGGGGCCTGGTCTCGTTATAGCTGGCGACCCGCTCCAGGCAGAGCGTTTGGATCTTCATGAGATCCGGATCTCCCGGATCGTAGTATTTGCCCTCGTGCATGGCTTTTATGACGTTTAGAAGCCTTGCCGGGGGTTCGATTGGGTAGGGCATTTAAGGCCTTGGCTTTTCGGTTAATCTTTTTTTCTGAAAAAGTATAGCAAAAGACTCCCGCGGCCGCGAGGCTTGCAAAAACCGCTTCGGCGCCCTGTTTACGGGGGGGCTTGAAATATTTTCGCTCTTTTGGTATAATCTCAAAACTTAAATAATAATATATCAGACGGTTTTTCCCGTTTCAGGCGCCTTTTAAGGCCCGCCCGCGGGAGATCGTTTTAACCCATCCTGGATCTTATATGCCTGAGGGCAACGAAATTCGTATGAAAGGGCTTGGCGTTTCCCCCGGCGTGGCCATAGGCTGCGCCATGGTGAGCGTGCATGCCCAGAGTTACGAGAAAGCGGACGGCACCCCCGCGCTGACAGACCCCAAGAGGGAAGAAGAGCGTTTTTTAAAGGCCGTGGCGGAAAGCCGGCGGCAGCTGGTGGAGCTCAGGGAGCGCCTGAAACAGGAAGGCAAGGTCAAAGAAGCGGAGATCTTCGAGGCCCACGCGCTTTTCCTGGACGACCCGGAAGTTTTGGGGCCCATCAAGAAAAAGATCGACAAAGGCGTCGGCGCCGAGGCGGCCCTCAACAATGTCATGAACCGCTGTTTGGCGGTCTTTGAGAAAATCGGAACGCCGGCGGCGGAGCGCCAGGCCGCGGACGTCAGGGACATCACCGCCAGGATCCTGAACAATCTGGGCGGCGGTCCGGCGGAAGTCTTGAAAAAAGGCGGCATACTGGTGGCCAGGGAACTGGCGCCCTCCGAGACCGCCGACCTTGAGAAAAGGGAAGTGGCGGCCTTGGTCACGGAATACGGCGGCAGCACCTCCCACACCGCCCTGGTGGCCCAGGCCATGGATCTGCCCGCCGTTTTGGGC
Source organism: bacterium (assembly GCA_017557885.1). Classification (GTDB taxonomy): domain Bacteria; phylum Auribacterota; class UBA3054; order UBA3054; family UBA3054; genus UBA3054. The sequence goes on from JAFYXV010000010.1 coordinate 22,410, forward strand.
GTCGCCAATCTTCTGACACATATCGAGGACGGCGATCTTCTGGTGGTGGACGGGACCAAAGGCGAGATAATCATAAATCCTTCCCCCGAAACACAGGCGATCTACGGAGAAATGCTGGCGGAACAGCGCCGGGAGCGTTCGGAGCTGAAGGCCCTGCGGGGCGTCAAGGCCAAGACCAAAGACGGACGGAGCGTCACGCTGCTGGGCAACATCACCATCCCGGAAGAGACAAAACGGCTCATAGAATACGGTGCGGAGGGCATAGGCCTTTACCGCACGGAATTTTTGTTCATGGGACGCCGGGAGCTGCCGGATGAAGAGGAGCAGTACGCCAACTACGCCAAGGCGGTGGTGGCCGCGGAGGGGAAGCCGGTAACCATCAGGACCCTGGACCTGGGCGGCGACAAATTCGCCGCGGTCTTGGGAAAAACCCGGGAGAGCAACCCATTCCTGGGCTGGCGCGCCATCAGGATCTGCCTGGACCGCCCGGACTTCTTCCGGACGCAGCTCAGGGCCATGATCAGGGCGGCCAATCTGGGCAACGTGAGGATCATGTTCCCCATGATCGCCACGGTGGAGGAATTCCGCCACGCCAAGTCCCTTTTCCTGGAGGCCAAGGCGGAACTGACCGCCCGGGGCGAAAAGGTCAAGGAATACATACCCTGCGGCATGATGGTGGAGATACCCGCGGCGGCCCTGATGGCGGACCATTTCGCCAAACACGTGGACTTCTTCTCCATCGGCTCCAACGATCTGGTGCAGTATACCCTGGCGGCGGACCGAGGCAACGCCAAGGTGGCGAAACTTTACGACGCGCTGCATCCTGCGGTATTGCGCCTCATTTCCATGACCGTGGAGGCGGCCCGCAGAGGGGAGCGCAAAATAGACGTCTGCTGCTGCGGAGCGGCGGCGGGCAAACCCGAGAGCGGGCTTCTTTACCTGGGGCTGGGAGTCAACGAGCTCAGCATGCCCGCGGAAGCCCAGTCCATCATGAAACGCGCCATGGCGCGCTTTGATTTTGAAGATTGCGAAAACGCCGCCCGGAAAATAGCCCAGGCGCCGGATTTCGACACATACAAGGAACTGCGCGCCGAATGGGCGGCGCAATTTAAAAAAGAGAGAGAGAAATGAAAGAGATCCCGAATTACGAACCGGCTCAGATAGAGCCTAAGTGGCAGAAAAAGTGGGAAGAGGAGAAGGCCTTCGCGGCGGTTGACTGCGATGAAACCCGCGAGCCTGTCTATGTCCTCGACATGTTCCCGTACCCCTCCGGCGCCGGACTGCACGTGGGCCATCCGGAAGGCTACACCGCCACGGACATATACAGCCGCTTCAAACGCATGCAGGGCTTCAACGTTCTGCATCCCATGGGCTGGGACGCTTTCGGCTTGCCGGCTGAGAACTACGCCATCAAGACGGGAACACACCCCAGGCAGTGCACGGACAAGAACATCCACCGCTTCCGGGAGCAAATAAAAGCCCTGGGCTTCTCCTACGACTGGGACAGGGAAATAGACACCACCGATCCCAATTACTACAAGTGGACGCAGTGGATATTCCTGCAGCTCTATAAAATGGGCCTGGCCTACGAAGCCGAGAAAGCCGTGAACTGGTGCCCGGAACTGAAGGCGGTATTGGCCAACGAGGAAGTCGTGAACGGCAAATCCGAAGTGGGCGGCTTCCCGGTGGTCAAGATGCCGATGAAGCAGTGGAACCTTAAGATCACCGCCTACGCGGAAAGACTTTTGGAAGACCTGGATCTGGTGGATTGGCCGGAGCCCGTCAAGATGATGCAGAGAAACTGGATCGGCAGGTCGGAAGGCGCCTACGTTGATTTCGTGACCGAGAGCGGCGAGAAGATCAGGGTTTACACCACCCGCCCCGACACTCTCTTCGGCTGCACCTACATGGTCCTGGCTCCCGAGCATCCTCTCGTCGAGAAGCTGACGACGCCCGAGCAGAGTGCGGCCGTCAAAGCTTACCGCGACGAGGCTGCCCTGAAGTCCGACCTGGACCGCACCGACCTTGCCAAGACCAAGACCGGCGTCTTCACCGGCGCCTACGCCATAAATCCCGTGAACGGCAAGAAAGTGCCGATCTGGATCTCGGACTATGTTCTCATCACCTACGGCACGGGCGCCATCATGGCCGTGCCGGCGCACGACCAAAGGGACTACGACTTCGCGAAGAAGTTCGGCCTTCCCATCATTCAGGTCATCGCGGGCGGAAGTATCGAGGAAGCGGCCTGGGAAGGCGACGGCGAACTGATGAACTCCGAATTTTTGAACGGACTGCACGTCAAAGAATCCAAAGCCAAGATGACGGAATGGCTGACCGAGCAGGGTAAAGGCGAGAAAGCCGTGAACTACAGGCTGCGCGACTGGGTCTTTTCCCGCCAGCGCTACTGGGGCGAGCCTATCCCCATCGTCCACTGCCCGGATTGCGGCATCGTTCCCCTGGACGAGAAGGATCTGCCTTTGCGCCTCCCAGACGTTAAGAAATACGAACCCTCCGGCACCGGCGAATCGCCGCTGGCCGGCATAGAAGACTGGCTCTATACGTCCTGTCCTAAGTGCGGAAAGAAAGCCAGAAGAGAAACGAACACCATGCCCCAGTGGGCCGGCTCCAGCTGGTACTATCTGCGCTACTGCGACCCCAAGAACAGCGAGGCGCTTATAGATCCCAAGAAAGAAAAATACTGGCTGCCCGTCTCCTTGTACGTGGGCGGCACCGAGCACGCGGTGCTGCACCTTCTCTACGCCCGCTTCTGGCACAAAGTGCTTTACGATCTGGGCGTGGTCTCCACCAAAGAGCCCTTCATGAAACTTCTGAACCAGGGCATGATCTTAGGGGAAGACGGCGAGAAGATGAGCAAATCCAGAGGCAACGTCATCAACCCCGACGACGTCATCGCGAAGGTGGGCGCCGATTCTTTGAGGCTCTACGAAATGTTCATGGGGCCCCTGGACCAGATGAAGCCCTGGAACACCAAGGGCATCGAAGGCGTCTCCCGCTTCCTGCAGCGCGCCTGGAGACTCGTATTGAGCGACAGGGTCCCCCAGGATCCCGAGACCGAAGTGAGGCGTCACAAGATGGTGAAGAAGGTCGGCGAAGACATCCAGAACTTCCGCTTCAACACCGCCATCAGCGCCATGATGATCTTCGTGAACGAATCCCAGAAAGGCTTGTCTAATGAAGACGCCAAGGCTTTGGTGCTCTGCCTCTCTCCCTTCGCGCCGCACATCGCGGAAGAGCTTTGGGAAAAAATCGGGGGCGCCGGCCTCTGCTGCAAGCAGTCCTGGCCTTCTTTCGATCCCGAGAAGACCGTGGACGCCACCATCGAACTGGTGGTGCAGATAAACGGCAAAGTGAGAGCCAAGATCCAGGTCGGCGCGGACGTCGGCAAGGAAGAAGCGCTTGCGGCCGCCAAGGGAAATGAGATCGTGGCGAAATGGCTGGAAGGAAAAGAAGTGGTGAAAGAGATCTTCGTGCCCGGCAAACTTTTGAACATCGTGGTGAAAGGATAATGGCAATAAAAAGTCTGAAAGATCTGGAGATCGTCATAGAGAGAAACGGCAGGCGCCCCTTCGATTCGATCAGGGAAGCGAAGATCACCGCGCCGTATCTGAACCGCGTTCCCGGCAGCGTCCTCATAGAGATGGGCGACACGAAAGTCTTGTGCGTGGCAACCTGCGAGGAGAAACTGCCCCGCTGGCTGATGGCCCCCGGCGTGGAGCGCCACGGCTGGCTCACGGCGGAATACGATCTTCTGCCCTTCGCCGGCGGCGAAAGGAAAGCCAGCGAAGTTTCCCAGGGGAAGATCAGCGGAAGGACCCACGAGATCCAGCGCCTTGTCGGGCGCTCGCTTCGCGCGGCTGTGGATCTCAACGCCCTGGGCGAAAGAACCATCTGGATCGACTGCACCGTGCTGCAGGCGGACGGCGGCACCAGGACGGCTTCCGTAACGGGAGGCTTCGTGGCCCTGGCGCTTCTGGTGAAAGACCTTCTGCAGAAGAAAGTTTTGAAAAAGAGCCCGCTCGTAAGGACCATCTCCGCCATCTCCGTGGGGAGAGTGGACGGCAGAAGCTTGCTGGACCTGGATTACTCCGAGGATTCGAGGGCGGAAGTGGACTGCAACCTCGTCATGACAGGAGAGGGCGAATTCATAGAGATCCAGGGCACGGCGGAAGGCAAGCCCTTCCCCAAGGAAACGCTGGAAGAATTCCTGGCGCTGGGGAAAAAGGGCTGCACGGAACTAATGGAGCTCCAGAAACCCTATTTGGAAGGCGCGCTCTGAATTTAAGGACGGCATGAAACAGGAATATTTCGAGAGGAAAGATAAAGAGCTCTACTGCGAGAGCGTGGCGGTGAAGGCGGCGGCCGAAAAGTTCGGCACGCCTCTCTACCTCTACAGCTCCGCGCACATCAGGGAACGCTACGGCAACTTCGAGGAAGCCTTGAAGGATTATCCCCATGTGATCTGCTACGCGGTGAAAGCCTGCAGCAACATCCACATCCTCGAGCTTTTCGCCCGCGCGGGCTCCGGCTTCGACATCGTCAGCGGCTGCGAGCTGCGCCGCGTCATCGACGCCGGCGGCGACACAAAAAAATGCGTTTACGCCGGCGTCGGCAAAAGCGCTGAGGAAATAAAGCTGGCCGTTGAAAACGAGATCCTCTATTTCGGCGTGGAATCTCTTCCGGAACTGGAGAGGATCAACGCCATAGCCGCCAAGCTCGGCAAAATCGCCAGAGTGGCCCTGCGCGTCAATCCCGACGTGGACGCCCACACCCACGACTACATAACCACGGGCAAAAGCGAGAACAAATTTGGCCTGACCGCCGGGCAGGCGGAGGAGATCCTCAAAGGCTTCAACGCCAAATACCCGAACCTGGAAGCCGTGGGGCTGCAGATCCACATCGGCTCCCAGATCACGGAGACCGAGCCTTACAAGACGGCGGTTTTGAAGGCGGCGGAATTCGTGAAGAAGCTGAGAGCGCAGGGAACAGAGCTGAAATACTTCGACATCGGCGGAGGATTGGGCATCGTTTACAAGGACGAAGAGCCGGCCACGCCGGCGGAACTCATCAAAGAGATCCTGCCGACCATTTCTGAACTCGGCATGACCTTCGTCTGCGAGATGGGCCGCTACATGGTGGGCAATTCCTCGGTCTTGGTCACCAAAGTGGAGTACGTCAAGGAAAACCCTGACAAGACCTTCGTCATAGTGGACGCCGCCATGAACGATCTTATCCGTCCGGCTCTTTACGAGGCCTACCACGAGATCGCGGCGGTGGAGGATAAAAGCGAGACCTTCCTCTGCGACGTGGTGGGGCCGGTCTGCGAGAGCGGCGACTTTTTCCGCAAGGATATGACGCTGCCGAAAGTAGTGGAAGGCGACCTTCTGGCCGTCTGCTCCGCCGGCGCCTACGGCTTCACGATGAGTTCCAACTACAACTCCCGCAACCGCGCGGCGGAGGTCCTGGTGGAAGGCGACAAGGCAGAGCTTATCCGCAAAAGGGAAACCTACGAAGACCAAGTGAGAAACGAAAAGACATGCAGATAAAGTTCACGAAAATGCACGGGCTGGGCAACGACTTCGTGGTCGTTGACGCCACCGGGACTCTGAAAGACTGGCACCCCAGCGCCAGGGAGGCCTCCTTTCTGCAGGATCGGCACTTCGGCATCGGAGGGGACCAGCTTCTTCTCTTATATCCCTCTGTGAAGGCCGATCTGCGCATGGCTATTTTCAACGCCGACGGCAGCGAAGTGGAAATGTGCGGCAACGGCATCCGCTGCTGCGCCCTCTTTGCCAAAAGGCGCGGACTGGTCGCAAAGGACGAGATGACCATCGAGACGCCGGCCGGCATCATGCGTCCCGTCATAGTGGGTTCCGAAGTGAGAGTCGATATGGGAGCGCCGATAATAAGCGGCGTGGCGATCGCTCCGCCCGAAGGGCTGGAGCTGCCTCCCATGACCTGCGTCTCCATGGGCAACCCGCACGCGGTCTTCTTCGTTCCCGACGCGGAAATTTTTCCTGTGGCGGAATGGGGACCAAAAGTGGAAAGGCACCATTTGTTCCCCAATAGGACGAACGTGGAATTCGCGACCAAAATCGACGAAGAGACCGTCCGCATGCGCGTCTGGGAAAGAGGCGCCGGCATCACCATGGCCTGCGGCACCGGCTCCTGCGCGACATACGTGGCGGCGAAGCAGAACGGGCTTGTAGGTTCAGAGGGCAAAGTTATCCTGGACGGCGGAACGCTCACCATCAATTGGGAAGGCGAAGGGAAGTCGGTCTTCATGACCGGCCCGGCGACGGAAGTATTTGAGGGAGAGATCAGCTTATGAGTCTTCTGGTCTGCGAAAACATCGTGAAGGAATTCGGGAACGCCCCCAATCGCATTGCCGTGCTGAAGGGCGTAAACCTTTCCCTGGAGAAAGGCGAGGCCGCGACGATCCTGGGCTCCTCCGGCGCCGGAAAGAGCACGCTCCTCAATATCATCGGCGCCTTAGACCCGCCCAGCGAAGGAAAAGTTTTCCTGGACGGCGAGGATCTCTATTCCCTGAACGACAGAAAGATCTCCGCCCTCAGGAACCGGAAGCTCGGCTTCGTCTTCCAGCTCTACCATCTCATGGCGGAGCTGACGGCCCTGGAGAACGTCCTGCTGCCGGCCCGCATCGCGGGGCACGAGGACGCCAAGGCCAGGGAGAGGGCCAGGGACCTTCTGGCCGCGGTGGGTCTGAAGGACAGGGAAAAACATTTCCCCGCCCAGCTTTCCGGCGGCGAACAGCAGAGGGCGGCCATCGCCAGGTCTCTCATAAACGAGCCGGAACTTCTGCTGGCGGACGAGCCCACGGGAAACCTGGACCGCAAGAACAGCGAAATGATCACGGAGCTTTTGGTGAATCTGCAGAAGAAGATGGGCTTCGCCATGCTTTTCGTGACCCACAACCGGGAGCTTTCCTCCCTGGGACGGACCTGGATACTGCAGGACGGGATACTTCTGGAAGCGGACAGCAAAGAGAATTTAACGACGCCGAAAATATGAAACTTGTATTGGCAACCATGAATCCCGGCAAAGTCAGGGAACTGACCGACATGATGCGCAAGGCCAACGTTGACATCACGGTCTGCGGCCTTATGGACTATCCCGGCTACAAATCGCCCATAGAAGACGGCGAAACTTTCGGGGAGAACGCCCGCAAGAAGGCCGTGACCGCCGCTGAAGCCCTGGGCGAAGTCGTTCTGGCGGACGATTCCGGACTCTGCGTGGACGCTTTGGACGGAGCGCCAGGAGTGTATTCCGCCCGTTTCGCCGGGGAGGGACACAACGACGAGGCCAATATAGAAAAACTTTTGGAACGCCTGAAGGACGTGCCCGACGACAAGCGTCAGGCCCGCTTCGTCTGCTCGCTGTGCCTGGCTTTTCCCAACGGCGATTTTTTCGTGGCCGAAGGGGACTGCTGCGGCTCCATCGCCAGGGCGAAGCGCGGGAAAAACGGGTTCGGCTACGATCCCGTCTTCCTTCTGCCGGACGGCCGGATGATGGCGGAACTTGACCAGACGGAAAAGAATTTGATCTCTCACCGCGGCGCCGCCTACCGGCTTGTCATGCCGCAGCTGCGCGCCCTGGCGAAAGAATCGGAATAAACCCTGCGATATCCTTATGCCGAAATTGCCAAACAAAAACCGAACCGCAAGCTCTTCGCAAAGAGGAACACAAAGGAAATCTGTGACAAGACCCAAGAGCATCAAAGCCGGATCAGCCGCCGAAAAGAGGACGGCCAAAAACAACGATGAGATGAACGTCGCTTTCGTCAACGCTGTTTTGGTCGCCAACCTTGTGAAGCAGCTGAGCGATATTTGCCTGGAGGACGAGAAGGGCGTCAAATATGTGACTCTGACGCAATTGGCCACTGCGGCTTCGGAAAACATCCCCGCGGAATATATGGAAGAGCTTCAGAGCCGCGTGATGAACGAGCTGACGCTCAAAGGCATCGAATTCAGGGAAGAGGAGGCGGCTGAAGAAAGCGAGGACTCTTTCTATGAAGACAGCGCCGATGCCGATTCGGTCAAGACCTACCTGAGGCAAATGGGCAGAACGAAGCTCCTGACCCAGGAGGAGGAGCGGGAAGCGGGGAAGGCGATCCGCGAAGCAGAAAGCAGGATCAAGGAGATCCTGTACAGCTTCGGCAATCTGCCAGCCAGGGCGCAGGAACTGTGCAACAGTCTCCTGGACGTTTCCGAGCGTTTTGACCAGGTCGTTTCCGACGACGCGCGCAAATGCGGCCGCGAGGCTTACGTCAGGAAAATGCGGCCCGTTCGCCGGGAGATCCGTTTGCTGGATCTTTCCATGCGCCAAAACTACATGCGCATGCTCTGCGCCGGGAACGCCGGCAGGAAAAAGGCGGCGAAGGCTCTGGAGGAGCAGCTGAGCCGCGACCAGGAAAAAATGGCGGCGCTCATCGACAGCCTAAGCTTCAACACGGGCATGTTGAAAAAATTCGCGGACGACATTCAGGCGATCGCTGTTTCCCTTGCGGAGACGAACAAGCTCATAGCCGAACTCGAGAAAGTCAACGGCGAAACAAGAAGCAAAAGCGAAAGGGAATACAACGCCTTTCGCATCGCCAAGGAAAAGCAGAAGGTTCAGATCCGGGAGATCGAGTGCCGGATGCCGGCTGAACTTATTCTCGCCAAAGCTGCCGAACTGTCAAGCTGGGCGGAGATCGCCAGGCGGAAAAAGGATAAGATGGTGCTGTCCAACCTGAGACTGGTGGTCTTCATCGCCAGAAAATACTTGAACCGCGGCATGGATTTCCTGGATCTTGTCCAGGAGGGCAATACGGGCTTGATGAAAGCGGTGGACAGGTTCGACCACGAGCTTAATTTCAAGTTCTCCACTTACGCCGCCTGGTGGATAAACCAGGCTATCATCCGCGCCATCGACGAACAGTCCAGGACCATCCGCATCCCGGTGCACATGATCGAGACCTTAGGCAAGATCAAGAGATTCGCCAAAGAGTGGGAACAAAAGTACGGAACGGAACCTTGGCCGGAAGAGATCGCCGACGGCACCGGGATCCCTCTGAAGAAGGTCCAGATCTGCCTGGACGCCTGCCGGCCGACGATCTCGCTAGAAACTCCCGTGGGCGAAGACGGCGACGCCACCTTCGGCGATCTTATCGAGAGCAGAGACGAAACTCCCCTCCAGGCCGCCGACGCCAAAGCTCTCAAAGAAGAGATCGGGAAGGCGCTGAAAGAACTCGACGACAGGGAAAGAAAGATCCTTGCCATGCGCATAGGCCTTTTAGATCAATACGAGCCTCCGAAAACCCTGGAAGATGTGGCCGAGATCTTCGGAATAACCAAAGAGCGCGTCAGGCAGCTCGAAAACAGGGCCATCAAGAAATTGAAGAAGTCCAAAAACTTCGCAGCCCTTTTAGCTCACTATGAAGACAGGGAGTGAACTGCATGACGGAACGCTCTGACAAGAATATACAATTAATGTTTCATAGCGGCGCAGCCCTCGTGCTGGCCATGCCGCAAATGCGCGCCCCAAAAGGCGCCTAATCAAACTTTGTGAGGACCTTATGCCGACAAAGAAACCCCAAAAAACAAACGCGAGATCTTCGCAAAGCAAACCTAAAGGTAACACTGTGACCAAAACGCAAAACAGTAAAGCCAAATCCGTCGCGCCGGCCAAACCGGCCGCCAAAAAGCCGGTCGCAAGCAAACCGGTCAAAAAACCCGTGACTGCCACCAAGCAGCCCGCAAAAAAAGTCGTAAAGACGGCGCCGAAGCCGGCCACGAAGCCCGCTTCCAAAAAAGTCGTAAAAACGGCGCCGAAGCCGAGCGTGAAGCCGGCCCCCAAAAAGGTCGTGAAACCTGCCTTGAAGCCGAGCGTGAAGCCGGCTCCCAAAAAGGTCGTGAAACAAGCCCCGAAGCCCGCTCCGAAAAAGACCGCGAAGCCCGCTCCGAAAAAAACCGTGAAGCCAGTCGCCAAGCTCGCTCCGAAAAAAACCGTGAAGCCGGCGGCGAAAGCTCCCATAAAGAAAGCCGCTCCCGCGAAGAAGCCGGCTGTGAAAGCGCCCGCCAAAAAGGCAGCCCCTGTCAAGAAGCCCGCTCCCGCTAAGAAGCCGGCTCCGAAGGCGCCCGCCAAAAAGGCAGCCCCCGTCAAGAAGCCCGCTCCCGCTAAGAAGCCGGCTGTGAAGGCGCCCGCCAAAAAGGCAGCCCCTGTCAAGAAGCCCGCTCCCGCGAAGAAGCCGGCTCCGAAGGCGCCCGCCAAAAAGGCAGCCCCCGCCAAGAAGCCCGCTCCCGCGAAGAAGCCCGCCCCGAAGGCGCCCGCCAAAAAGGCAGCCCCTGTCAAGAAAGCCGCTCCCGCGAAGAAGCCGGCTGTGAAGGCGCCCGCCAAAAAGGCAGCCCCCGTCAAGAAAGCCGCTCCCGCCAAGAAGCCGGCTGTGAAAGCGCCTGCCAAGAAGGTTGTGAAGCCAGTCGCCAAGCCCGCTCCGAAGAAGCCTGAGAAAGCGGCCGCCAAGCCTGCTGCGAAAAAGCCCGCCGCCGCGAAAGCCGCGTCCCAGCCCGCCCCCAAGAAGGTCGTGGCCGTGAAAGCGGCCGCCAAGCCCGAGGAAAAAGCGAAGGCCAAGCGCAAACCGACGGAAGAAGAAAAGCAGGCCGCCGCCATTCGTTTGGCGGAACTCAAGCAGACCGGCGGAAAGCGGAAAGTCAACTATGACGACGACGACGAAGGCAGCGCCGTCATCAGCCCTGTTTTGGTCGCCAACCTCGTCGCTCAGCTGAGCGACATGTGCATAGAGGAAGAAAACGGCGCGAAATACGTAACGCTGACCCAGTTCACCACCGTGGCGCCCGAAGACGTCCGGATGGAAGACCTGGAAGAGCTGCAGAACCGCGTGGTTGAAGGCCTGAAACGCCTGGGCATCGAATTCAGGGACGAAGAGGAGATAGAGGACAGCTACGACACCTCCATGGGCGAAGGCGCCAGCGACGACCCGGTCAAGACCTACCTGAGGCAGATGGGCAAAACGAAGCTTTTGACCAAGCAGCAGGAACAGGAAATGGCCAAGACCATCCGCGACGCCGAGCGTCAGATCAAGGAGATCGTGGGCGGCTTCGGCAATCTGCCCACCAGAGTGCTGGAACTTTGCAACAGCCTGCTGGGCGCCTCCGAACGTTTCGACCACATCGTTTCCGAAGACGAGCGCAAAAACTCCGGCAGCCGCGACAACTACGTGAAGAACATGCGGCCCATCCGCCGGGAGATCCGCTCGTTGGATCTTTTCATGCGCCAGACTTATATGCGCATGATCTGCGCCAGAAGAGACGGCAGGAAAGAAGACGCGGAGAAGCTGGGCGAGCAGCTGCGCCGGGACCACGGCAAGATGACCGAGCTCATCGGGAAATTGCACTTCAAGCACAGCATGGTGGAAAACTTCGCGGAAGACGTCCTGAAGATCTCCAATTCCATCAATGAGACGAAAAAGACCATCGCCGATCTCAAGGAAGCCAACCGTCAGGAAGAGGACAAGGAGACCAAGGAGCGCAACAGAAGGCGCATCGCCCAGGAAGAGCAGAAGATCCAGATCCAGGAATTCGAATGCCGGATGCCCGTCAAGGATATTCTCTCCAAGGCCGACCAGCTTGCCAAGTGGACCGAAAAGGCCAGGCAGGAAAAGAACAAAATGGTCTTGGCCAACCTGAGGCTGGTGGTCTCCATCGCCAAGAAATACATGAACCACGGACTGGACTTCCTGGATCTCATCCAGGAGGGCAACACGGGGCTCATGAAAGCGGTGGACAAATTCGACCACGAGCGCAGCTTCAAATTCTCCACTTACGCCACCTGGTGGATCAGGCAGTCCATCACCCGCGCCATCGCTGACCACGCCCGCACCATCCGCATTCCTGTGCACATGATCGAGACCATCAACAAGATGAGGAGATCAACCAAGAAGCTGGTCCAGCAGAACGGCACCGAGCCTTCTCCCGACGAGATCTCCAACGACATCGGCGTTCCCGTCCAGAAGGTCCAGAGCATTCTGAAGATGTCCCAGCAGCCCATTTCCCTGCAGACTCCCGTGGGCGAAGGCAACGATTCCACCTTCGGCGACTTCATCGAGGACAAGAGCGCGGAGAATCCCATCCACGCCGCCAACAGCAAGCTCCTCAACGAGAAGATCACCGAGGCCCTGAGCCAGCTTAGCGACAGGGAAAGGAAGGTCATCATCCTGCGCTTCGGTCTTCTCGAGAAGTACGGTCCTCCCAAGACCCTGGAGGAAGTCGGCAAGGTTTTCGCGGTCACCCGCGAACGTGTCCGCCAGATCGAATCCAAGGCTTTGAAGAAACTGAAAGCCCCTCTGCGCAGCAGCAAGCTTTTCGCCTTCTACGAAGAGATGGAGTAAACCGAATGGAAGACAGGCTGACGCATCTGCAAGAACTGGAGGCCGAAAGCATCCACATCATAAGGGAAGTGGCGGCGGAGTTCGCCAATCCGGTGATGCTTTATTCCATCGGCAAGGACTCCTCGGTAATGGTGCGCCTGGCGCAGAAAGCATTCTACCCGGCGCCCATACCCTTCCCTCTGCTGCACGTGGACACCAGTTTCAAGTTTCACGACATGTACGCGTTCCGCGACAAATTCTGCAAGGATATCGGCGCGGACCTGAGGGTCTACCGCAATGAGGAAGACATTGCGGCAGGCACCAACCCTTTCGATCTGGGAACGCAGAAATGCTGCTCCCTCCTCAAGACCAAAGCGCTGGTGGACGCCATCAGGATCGGCAAATACGACGCGGCCTTCGGCGGCGCGAGAAGAGATGAGGAAAAATCCCGCGCCAAGGAAAGGATCTTCTCCTTCCGCGACGAGATCGGCCAGTGGGAGCCCAAGAACCAGCGCCCGGAACTCTGGAATCTCTACAACGCCAAGATCAACAAAGGCGAGTCCATCCGCGTCTTCCCCTTGTCCAACTGGACGGAGCTGGACGTCTGGCAGTATATCTACAAGGAGAACATTCCCATAGTTCCCATGTATTTCGCCAAGGAAAGGGAGATGGTCGTAAGGGACGACATGCTGATCCCCCTGGACGGTCCGATCCCGCTTAAAAAGGGCGAAAAGCCGGAAAAAGTCATGTGCCGCTTCCGGACTCTGGGCTGCTATCCCTGCACGGGCGCCATCCGCTCCACGGCCAAGACGGTCCCGGAGATCATCGAGGAAATGATGGTGGTGACCATTTCCGAAAGGTCCACCCGCATCATCGACCACGACACGGAAGGCTCTATGGAGATCAAGAAAAGGGAAGGTTATTTTTAAGATGAAAAAAGTGAAAAAAGGCAAAACGATAGAAGAGTTCCTGAAGGAAAACGAACAGAAGGAACTCCTGCGCTTCAGTAGCGCCGGCAGCGTGGACGACGGAAAGTCAACCATGCTGGGCCATCTTCTGCACGACGCCAAGGGCGTTTACGAAGACCAGCTGGCCTCCATCAAGAACGCCAGCAAGCAAATGGCCAAGGGCGAGATAGACTACGCGCTTTTCACGGACGGCCTGAAGGCGGAGAGAGAGCAGGGCATCACCATCGACGTGGCTTACCGCTACTTCTCTACGCCCAAACGCAAGTTCATCGTGGCCGACACGCCGGGGCACGAGCAGTACACCCGCAACATGGCTACCGGCGCCAGCACGGCGCAGCTGGCGGTCATTCTTATCGACGCCAGGCTGGGCGTGCTGGTGCAGTCCAAGCGCCACCTCTTCATTTCCTCCCTCATGGGAATACCCCACATTATCGTGGCGGTCAACAAAATGGACCTGGTGGATTACTCCGAGGAAGTTTTCGCGAAGATCAAGAAGGAATTCACAGCCTTCGCCAGGAAACTTAACATCAAGGACCTCAGGTTCGTTCCCATCTCGGCCCTGGTGGGCGACAACGTGGCGAGCAGGGACAAGGAACACATGACCTGGTACGAAGGTGAAAGCCTTCTGGAGCTGCTGGAGAACGTTTACATCGGCAGCGACAGAAACATGGTGGACCTCAGGTATCCCGTGCAGTACGTCCTTAGGCCGAACCTTAATTTCCGCGGCTTCTGCGGACAGGTGGCTTCCGGCGTCATAAGGAAAGGCGACGAGATCATGGCGCTTCCCAGCGGCAAAAGAAGCCGCGTCAAAGCCATCGTCACCATGGACGGGGAATTGGACCATGCCATTCCCGGCCAGTCGGTGACGGTCACGCTGGAAGACGAGATAGACATCAGCCGCGGCGACATGCTGGTCAGGCCGAACAACCTGCCCCAGATCAGCCGCCACGTCGAGGCGACTTTGATCTGGATGAGCGAAAAGCCCATGGATCCCAACGGCAGCTACTTCATCAAGCAGACGACCATGACCTCGCGCTGCAGGATCGACAACATCCGCTACAGGATAGACGTCAACACCCTGCACCGGGAGAAGGCCGACCATCTCGAGCTTAACGAAATAGGCCGCGTTTCCATCATTTCCAACCGGAAATTGATGTACGACGCTTTCGAGCAGAACAGGGCGACGGGCTCCTTCATCCTCATAGACGCCATCACCAACAACACGGTGGGCGCCGGCATGATCATAAGAAGGGACTCCGCGGACGACACGCCGGGCCTCGATGACAAGAAGGGCGGCGACGAAAGGCTTAAGCGTCACCCGGACGCCGTGGGAACGGCGGAAAGGAGCGAGCGCCTCGGCCAAACGCCCCAGACCATCTGGATCACAGGGCTCGTGGCTTCGGGCAAATCCGATCTGGCTTACGCCCTGGAAAAAGAGATCTTCGAAAAGGGCGGCCTGGCTTACGTTCTGGACGGCGAGGACATGCGCCTCGGCCTCTGTAAGGATCTGGATTTCACGGCCTGCGACAAGGCCGAGCACATCAGGAGAGTGGCGGAAGCCGCCAAGCTTCTGAACGAGGCCGGCGTCACGGCCATCTGCGCTTTCGTTTCGCCTTTTAAAAAGGCCAGGGCGCAGGCGGCCGAGATAATAGGCAAGGAGCGCTTCAAGGAGGTCTATGTCAAGGCAAGTCTGGAGTACTGCGCCAAGCATGACGACAAGGGCCTCTACAAGGGCGCCGAAGACGGCAGCGTGAAGGGCCTGGCGGGCGTCAACGCGCCCTACGAAGCGCCGGGCCGTCCCTGGGAAACCTTTGATCCCGAGAACGAAGGCAAGGAAGCCTGCGCTTTCAGGATCTTCGAGAAATTGCGCAAAGAAGGAAAACTATGACGAAAAAAATAATTTTGACAGGCGACAGGCCGACGGGCAGGCTGCATATCGGCCACTACGTCGGCAGCCTCCGCCGCCGCGTGGAGCTGCAGAATTCCGGCAAGTACGACGAAATATACATCATGATCGCGGACGCCCAGGCCCTGACCGACAACGCGGAGCATCCCGAGAAAGTCAGGGAGAACGTCCTTAACGTGGCGCTTGACTACCTCTCCTGCGGAATAGACCCCAAGATCTCCAACATCTTCATCCAGTCCCAGGTCTCGGCACTCTGCGAATTGTCCTTCTATTACATGGACCTCTTTTCCGAGGCATGGCTGAAGCGCAATCCCACGCTGAAAGCGGAAATTAAGATGCGCGGCTTCGAGGACAGCATACCCATCGGTTTCCTGACTTATCCCGTGAGCCAGGCCGCGGACATCACGGCCTTCAAGGCCACCACGGTTCCAGCGGGCGAAGACCAGAAGCCCATGCTGGAGCAGACCAGGGACATCGTCGAGAAGTTCAACGCCGTTTACGGCGAGACGCTGGTCCTGCCGGAAATCCTTCTGCCCAGCAACGCCGCCTGCTTCAGACTTCCCGGCACCGACGGCAAGGCGAAGATGAGCAAATCCATCGGCAACTGCATCTATCTTTCCGACACGGAGGAAGAGGTCTGGCAGAAAGTGAAGACCATGTACACCGACCAGAACCATCTGAGAGTGGAGGACCCCGGCCAGGTGGAAGGAAACCCGGTCTTCACTTACCTTGACGCCTTCGCCAAAGACGAGGATTTTGAAAAATACGGCCTGGAATACAAGAACCTTGACGAGATGAAAGACCATTACCGCCGCGGCGGACTGGGCGACGTCAAAGTCAAGAAGTTCCTGAACAACGTTCTGCAGGCGGAACTGAAGCCCATCAGGGAGCGCAGGGCCTATTGGGAAGCCCGCGTTCCGGAAGTCTGCGAAATATTGAAAGCCGGAAGCGAAAAAGCGGCGGCGGTGGCCAACCAGACTTTGTCCGAAGTAAAAAGGGCCATGAAGATCGACTACTTCTCCCCGGACGGCCTGCTGGCGGTGAAATAATGCTGAAGGGCGTCATATTCGACTGGGACGGCACGCTCTGCGACACCCTGCCGGTGTGCGTGGGGGCCTTCCGCCTGACCATGCGGCATTATCTTGGCAAGATTTTGTCCGACGCCGAGATCATGGAGCATTTCGGCGTCAACGAAAAGGGCATCATCATGCTGAAGATGCCCGGCAGGGAAGCGGAGTGGGACGCCGCGCTGGAAGAATACGACCGCCATTACAGGGAGCTGCACGCTCCCCTAAGGGAGCCCTATCCCGGGATCAGGGAGCTTCTGGACGACTTGCGGAAAAAGGGCGTAAAGATCGCCCTCATAACCGGCAAAGCCGAGGGAAGCTGCGCGATCTCGTTGGAGATGACGGATCTGCAGGACGCCTTCGATTTCATCCGCACCGGCTCGGAATTCGGCTTGAACAAGAAGGCCTGCATCGAGGATTTCATCAGGGAGACCGGGTTCTCCCGCGAAGACGTCTATTACGTGGGCGACGCCCCCAGCGACGTAAAAGAAGCCAAGGCCGCGGGCGTGCACGCCGTTTCGGTGCTCTGGAGTTCCATAGTGGACGAAGCAGGCGTCAGAAAAGAAGCCCCGGAAGCTATTTTCAAAACAGTGGAAGAATTAAAAAAATATCTTAACGATCAAACAGCGGCAAAAAAACTATGACAGAAGAGCTCGCAAACAATGAGGAAAAACATCTGGATTTCATCCGCCAGAAGATCAACAACGATCTGGCCAGCGGCAAGTTCAAACGAGTGGTGACCCGTTTCCCTCCGGAACCCAACGGATATCTGCACATCGGACACGCCAAGGCTTTGTGCCTTGACTTCGGCCTGGCGGAGGAATATCCGGACGCGGAATGCCACCTGCGTTTCGACGACACCAACCCTTCCAAGGAGGACGACGAATACGTCGAGGCCATCAAGGAGGACATTCATTGGCTGGGCTTCGACTGGGGACCTCATCTTTATTTCGCTTCCGATTATTTCGAGAAGATGTACGAGTGGGCTCTGGAGATGATCAGGAAAGGCAAAGCCTACGTGGACGACTCCACGCCTGAAGAAATAAGGCAGATGCGCGGAACGCTGACGGAGCCGGGCGTCGAGAGCCCGTACCGCAACCGCAGCGTGGAGGAGAACCTCGACCTCTTCCAGAGGATGCGCGCCGGCGAATTCCCTGACGGCTCGAAAGTATTGAGAGCCAAGATCGACATGAAGTCCCAGAACATCAATTTCCGCGATCCCGTCATGTACCGCATCGTAAGGAAAGAGCATCACCGCCAGGGCAGCAAGTGGTGCATCTACCCCATGTACGACTGGGCCCACGGCCTGGAGGACTCCATAGAAGGCATCACCAACTCTCTTTGCTCGCTGGAATTCGAGAATCACAGGCCCTTGTACAACTGGTTCCTGGATCAGCTTGACAACATCCATCATCCGGAACAGACCGAGTTCGCGAGACTGAATCTGACGGGCACCGTCATGAGCAAAAGGAAGCTTAGGACTCTTGTTGACAATGGCTACGTCACGGGCTGGGACGACCCCAGGATGCCCACGCTTTCCGGCATGCGCCGCAGAGGGTATCCCCCGGCGGCCATCAGGGAATTCATAAAAAGAGTCGGCATCGCCAAGGTTGACAGCGTGGTGGATTTCGCGCTTTTGGAGCACTGCGTAAGGGACGAGCTGAACCGCACGGCTCAGCGCCTGATGATGGTGCAGGATCCCCTGAAGGTGGTCCTGACCAACTATCCGGAAGGACAGACGGAAACGCTTACGGCCATCAACAATCCGGAAGACGAATCTGCCGGCACCAGAGAGGTGCCCTTCGGCAGGGAACTCTACATCGAAAGGGACGACTTCATGGAAGATCCTCCCAACAAGTTCTTCCGCCTCGCCCCGGGCCGCGAAGTCAGGTTGAGATACGCTTACTTCATCACCTGCCAGGAAGTAATAAAAGACGCCGAGGGCAACATAACGGAGCTCCGCTGCACCTATGATCCCGCCACCAGAGGCGGCGAATCACCCGACGGCCGCAAGGTCAAAGGCACCATCCACTGGGTGGCGGCGCACTCCGCCGTCAAAATTACCTTGAACAATTTCTCGGCGCTCTTCAAAGTGGATGATCCCGAGAACGTGCCGGAAGGCCAGGACTTCACCGTGAACGTGGCGGAGGATTCCCTGACGGTCAACGACAAAGCTCTGGCGGAGCCCGCCGCGGCGGACATAAAGCCCCTTGAGCCGGTGCAGTTCGAAAGGATCGGCTATTTCACCCCCGACAGGACTACGACCAAGGAAGCGCCGGTTTACAACCGTACGGCCACGCTTAAAGACAGCTGGGGCAAGATCCAGAAAAAACAGTAAGGAAATTTATGAACAGGATTGAAAAACTTAGGGAAGAAATGAAGAAAAGCGGACTGGCCGCTTTGCTTCTCACGCAGCCGATGTCGATAGCTTATCTTACGGGCGTCAAAATAGCGCCCGGCGAAAGGTTCTTCGCGCTTTACGTGGATGAGAAAGAATCAGCTCTTTTCGTCAACGTGCTCTTTTCCGTAACGGAGTGCAAGGGCGCGGAAATAAAGAGCTACAAGGACGGCGACGATCCTTTGAAATCCGTCGCCGAGCGTTTTCCCAAGGACAGCCTTTGCGGCGTGGACGGCTTGATGCCGGCGAAAATTCTCTTGAGGCTCATGGCTTTGCGCGGCGACCTTAAGTTTACGGACGGCGGCGCCCTCACGGCGAAAGTCCGCATGTACAAGGACAGGGTCGAGCAGGCCAAGATGCGCGCCTCCTCTCTGCAGAACGACGAAGTGATGGGCGAATTGATCGAGCTCGCGAAAAAGCGCCTCTCTGAAAAAGTCCTGGCGGAAAAACTGCTGCCCATGTATCTGAAAAGGGGCGGCAGCGCCCTTTCTTTCGATCCCATCACGGGCTACGGCCCCCATGCGGCGGAGCCCCACCACGTTCCCGACGACACCATGCCTAAGGAAGGCGACTGCCTGGTCCTGGATATCGGCGGCGTTTTGGACGACTACTGCTCCGATATGACGAGAACGATTTTCCTTGGCGAACCGAGCCCGGAAATGCGCAAGATCTACGAAGTGGTGAAAGGCGCCCAGCAGGCCGCCCTTGATTTCATCAAGCCCGGCGTGCTTTTGAAGGACATCGACACGGTGGCCCGCGACTATATCGAGAAAGCCGGCTACGGGGAATACTTCACCCACCGCCTTGGCCACGGCATCGGCCTGGAAGTGCACGAAGAGCCTTCCATCGGCCTTCCCAACGGACTTTACGCCGAACCGGGCATGTGTTTCAGCGTCGAACCCGGCATCTATGTTCCCGGCTTGGGCGGCGTAAGGATCGAGGACCTCGTCATGATCACCGATGAGGGAGTCGAGCTTCTTAACCACTTCAGCAAAGATCTCATAATCATCTGATGAAAAAGGCCACTTTTATAACGGTGGCCTTTTTGCTTGCGGCCGCCGCAACAATTTTCTTCGCCAATAGGAAAAGAAGCGAGTGGATCGAAGAGAAACGCTTCCAGATGGCGACTGTCACGAAGATCGTCATCCCCAACGTCAAGGGAAGCCGTCAGGCCCTGCAGGAAGCTTTCGCGGCTATCGACGAAGTGGAGCGCGCGGCCAGCCGCTTTATCCCCGAAAGCGAGATCAACACTCTTGGCGACGGAGAATGGCATAAGCTTTCGCCTCTGCTTCTGCCTATGTGGCTGAAAGCCCGGGAGCTCTACGAATTGTCCGGAGGACGCTTCGACCCAACCGCCGGAAAATTGATCAGTCTTTGGGGCTTCGGTCCGGAAGGGGTGAAGAAGGAACCTACCGAAGAGGAACTGGCGGAGGCGCTGCGCTTGACAGGCCTTAACAAAGTTGAAACATCCAACGATTTCATCCGCCTTCCCTTGGGCATGAGCCTCGATTTTAATTCCCTGGCGGCGGGCTACGCCGCCGATCATGCCGCCCAGGTTCTATGGAAGCATGGGATATCTGATTTTTTGGTGGATGCCGGCGGCGAGATCGTCTGTTCCTCCGAGGGGAAAAAAATCTGGGATATTGGCATAAAGGATCCCGAGGGCGAAAATGAAACGACGGTGATCTCTATCCGCAACGGCGCCGTCTCCACCTCGGGAAGCTACGCAAACTTCTATAAGAGCGGTTCCAACGCTTTCACCCATATAGTTGACGCCAAAACCGGGAAAGCGGCCAAAACGAGCTTGCTAAGCGTTTCTGTTGTCGCTTGCGACGGCATCATGGCCGACGGATTGTCCACCATGCTCTTCTGTCTGCCACCCGAGACAGGCAAAGCGTGGGCGGCGGGAATTTGCGATATTGACCTGGATTTTTCGGTCATGTTCATAGAAGAAGCCGAAGGAAAAATACGCGTAACGAAAAACGAAGGCTGGAAAGCGCTGGAAAAGCGCTGAATTAGAAGAACAGTTCAGGTTCCGTTTCGCGCAGGATCTGCGCCAGCAATTTGTAATCCAGATACTGGATCCCTTCCTCGCCTTTGTGGATCATTTCAGCCAGCCGGCTTTTATAATAAATGTCCATGGCTTTTTCCAAGGAGAGAGAATGTTTTTCGGCTAGGAAGGCAATAATTCTTTCTTCCAATCTCTCTTTATAGATCTTTTCCAAAACGTTGCCATCCATGATCAGATCTCCTCGTAAGAAACAAATGACTGTAATTTATTCAAAGCGACCTGGTTTATAAAGGCAATCTGATCGTAAGAAGGATAGGTCTTGATCTCGCGCAGCGCTCTTTCTTTTTCCCAAACGCCGCTGCGATACATGTCAACCACCCTGAAAACATCATCATCGGCAACTTTGCCGGAAATTACGTCGTATCGTTTGTATTCCTCCGAGCCATCGCGGCAAGCGCAAACAAAATCAAGCCATTCCTGCAAATCATCAGGGAAAGTTTTCAGCTTGAAACCGTCAAGGGTTTCGCACATTTCATAGACGTTCACGACGGCCTTTCCCTTTTTTAGGATATTTCTTTTCCTTTTCGCCCAGCGTACAGCTTGCTTTTTTTCAGTTGTGACATAGAATCCCTTGCCAAAGTCCAGGAGTTTGTAAGAATATGTCACGTCAGGTTTCTCTATGACGGCAAGGGAACCATGGTAAACTATCATACTTTTATTTCCCTCGCTTTTAAAAATTCCTCCACGTCGTTAACTACATAAGCGGTGCTTTGCGTGTGCAGAACGTCGTGATAGGAAACAAGGAAATCCAAGCATCCGGAATTTTTGAGCGTGTTGTAGCACTCCGACGGAGAACAGCCCCACTTGTCAGCGCAAGCGTGGATGATGTACACGACAAACTCAAAAGATTTTTGCGACATAAAGATTAAACGATGCTGGAAATTGGAAATTTCACAAGGGAACGTTTGCTCTGTTTTAGCATATGTTTCGAAAAAACGGCGCCGGCGCTTTTGCGCAAATCATTTCCATAAAAATAGGCGCGCCTTTGTTAGCCCTGGCCGACGCCGGGGAAGCCATCTTATGCAAAGGCGTCTCCCCTGAGATTCTTAACGTAAGTTTTGATGACCTCCACGGCGCCTTCCACGCCGATCTTTCCCGTGTTGACGTTCAGGTCGAAGGCCGGCCCCGGCCCCCAGTTAGAACCGGTGTAATAGCTGTAAAACTTCGCCCTGGCGCCGTCCGCCGCCAAAAGTTTTTTCTTCATTTCCTCAAAGGAGCACTTTTCCTCCGGCGGCAGCAGAGAGAGTTTTCTCCTCACTCTGTCCTCGATGGGCGCGTAAACGAAAACGTCCACGGTGGGAAGTTCTCTTAAAATGTAATTGGAGGCCCGGCCCACGATGACGCAGTTTCCCTTGCCGGCGACTTGCAGAATGGTCTCGGCCTGCTCCTGGAAAACGGAATCGGGAACCACCGGGGAAGACAACCCCGCCATGGGGAAGCCCAGGGCGAAGGAAGCCCACAGTCCCGGCGCCTGCTCCTCTCTTTTTTCCATGTATTCCTTGTCGAAATTCGTGCGCTGGGCGGTGATGCCGATGAGGTTGTTGTCGTAAAAATCCAGGTTCAATTCTTTGGCCAATCTTTTGCCGATCTCCCGGCCGCCGCTGCCGTTTTCTCTTCCGATGGTGATGACAAGGGACATAATTTTCCTCCGCAAAGAAATAAAATACGCGTTCTTCAACTCTATTTTAGCATTATTGCCCGATCCTTTGAAACCTTTGGGCGCGGCCGCGCAGGACTTTTGAAAAACCAGGCGGTCATTCGGGAGATTTAAACGTGCGGATTTGATAAAATTGAATATATTCCTTTAACTCAATATTGATCCGGAGGAAACATATATGTCCGACAGCTATACCAAAACCACCACCACCTCCCTTGGCTCCAGACTCGGCTCGTCTTTGATAGGCGTAATCGTCGGCATCGTCCTTTTCATCGCGGCTTTTCCCTTGATCTTCTGGAACGAAGGTCGGGCCATCAAGAGGACGAAATCTTTGAACGAAGGCCAGCAGGTGTGCGTAACCGTTGACAACTCCCAAGCCGTCCCGGAGAACGAAGGCAAACTGATCCACACCTCCGGCAGCGTCAAGACCGCCGAAACGCTTTCCGATACCATGTTCGGGCAGACCGTTTCCAACGCTTTGAGTTTCTCCAGAACGGTCATGATGTACCAATGGCAGGAGCACGAGAAAAGTGAGACCAAGAAGAAGACCGGCGGCAGCACGGAAACGAAGACCACCTACACCTACACCAAAGAGTGGGTGGATCACCCCGTCTCCTCCTCTTCCTTTGAAAAAGAAGAGGGCCACGAAAATCCCACCGAGTGGCCTGTGGAGGGCGAGACCTGGCAGGTCGGCAACGCCCAGCTTGGCGCTTTCGAGCTTTCCCGGGAACAGATAGAGAGAGCGGGGAAAGAGGAGCCCTTCAAGCCTTTTGTCACTAACAACATGCCGCTTCCCCAGGGCCTTGATTCCGCTTACGTCAGGACTTCCGAGGGCTTCTACCGCGGAACTGATCCCCAGAGTGTCAATCCCGGCTCCCCCAAGATCGGCGATATCAAAGTGACTTTCGAGGTGACGCCGGTCTGCGCCATAAGCATGGCGGGCGCCCAGGTCGGCAACACCATCGCTCCTTACCAGACCAAATTCGGCACGATCCTTCTGCAGTACAACGGAACCATGACCAAAGAGGACATCTTCGCGGCGGCCCACCGGGACAACGCCATCCTCACCTGGCTTCTCAGAGTGGCGGCGCTTCTGATGTTCTTTATCGGCTTGAAACTAATAATCGGCCCGCTCAACGTGCTGGCGGACATCATTCCCTTCTTCGGGAACATCATGGATTTCGTGACGGGCACGGCGACCTTCCTCATCGCGCTTGTTTTGACGCTCATTACGGTGGCGATCGCCTGGCTGACGGTCAGGCCCGTCATCGGCATTGCGCTTATTGTGATCGCCGCGCTTTTGATCTTCCTGGCGAAAAAGAAAAAGAAAGTAACGAAGCAGCCTCAGGAGCAGGCGCAGTGATCTTTTTATGTCCCGCACGGTTTTCATAGTTCTCCTTTGCGCCTTTCTTCTGGCGGTGGGCTTTCTTCTGGGCCGCCGAAGCCGGGAGGACGGACGAAGCCTGACCGCAGGCGGCCCGGCGTCCCAGAGTTTCCGCAGCGAAGCGGCGCAGGCCTCTCGGAAGCCGCCCTTGAAAAAGGATGAGGCGGCGGCGCCTGTTTCCGCTTCCTACCAGGGATCGGAAGAGAGCGGGGCTTCTTCGGAAAAGCTTGAAAACGACGGCCAAAACAACGGAAACGCCTATCTGGAAGGGGAGCTTATATTGCGCCCCAAGGAAGGCGTTTCCATGGCGCAGCTGATCGCCTTTCTGAAAGAAAAAAGCATTGCGGTGATCGGGGACATTCCGGAACTGGGGCTCGTTAGAGTCGTCCTGCCCGACGATCTGAGCGTTCCCCAGGCGGAAAAATTCCTGAAGGGCAAAGACGAGATCGCCGACACGGTGAGGAACGCCCCGGTGTCACTGGATCCGCTGCCCAACGATCCGTCCTCTTTGGCGCAGGCGAGACCGGTGGGATCTTCGGCCCTCCGCATGATGTCCGTGGACGAAAGCGGGACTTTCCGCAACGGCGACGGCATCCTTGTGGCGGTCCTTGACACCGGCGTGGATGAAACGCATCCCGCCCTGGCGGGACAGACGATCTCCGGTTATGACTTCGTCAACGATATGGCCTATCAGAAGGATCTCAACGGCCACGGCACCGCCTGCGCCTCGCTTATAGCCGGCCGGGGCGGGGAAAACATTTCCGGGACCGCGCCTATGGCGAAGATCCTTCCGGTGAAGGTCATGGACGACAAAGGGAAAAGCGACGGTTTCTCCGTGGCCCAGGGGATAATCTACGCCGTCAAAAAAGGCGCCAAGATCATCAACATGAGCCTTGGCACCTCCTCGGAGACCAATCTCTTGGACGAAGCCCTGAATTATGCCATGGACCACGACTGCCTGGTGGTGGCGGCCTCCGGCAACGAGGGAAAGGAAGGGGAGAATTATCCCGCCAACCTGGAGGGCGTTTTATGCGTGGGCGCGGTGGACGGGGAAAAATGGAAAGCGCCTTTCTCAAACTACGGCTCCAAGGTCGATCTGGTTGCGCCGGGAGTTTTTGTGGCGGCGGCTTCCTTGAACGGCGGGACGGTTCTTATGAGCGGCACCAGCAGCGCGGCGCCTCTCATTTCCGGCGCGGCCGCCAGCCTTTGGTCGGAGAATCCCAATTGGAGCGCTTCATTGGTAGCGGAAAAACTTATGGCGGAAGCGGACGACCTGGGTTCCCCGGGGGCGGACGACTGGTACGGCAGCGGTTTGGTGAACCTTCACAGGGCCAGAAGAAAAACGCAGGAAAACGACATGGCCCTAACTTCCCTTTATTTCGATCCTCCCAATCTGGTGCAGGGCCAAAGCGTCACCATGGTGGCGGTCTTCCAGAACCAGGGGACCGAGCGCGTTTCCGACGGTTCTGCTATCATTAAGGTGGACTCGAAAACCAAGGAGATCCTTTTGCCTGCCCTGGATCCGGGAGCGTCCTGCGAAGTGAGGGAAGACCTTGCTCTTCCGGAGGGGCGGGCGAAAAGAGAAATGTACCTGGAAGTTAAAGTCGAGACGAAACGGACGGAAGCCCGTTTGGACAACAACGGGCAAAGGATAGTTATCAGCGAAAGGAAATAAAATGAGAATACTTATTGCGGGAGCAAACGGCATGCTGGCGCGGGCCGTCAGAAGGACTTTGGCCGGCGAACACAGCCTTTTTTTAACGGACGTGGGCGAGATGAACATCCTGAAAAAAGAGGAAATCAAGAGGATCTGCGATCTAATTGAGCCGGAATTGATACTGAACTGCGCGGCCTACACCGCGGTGGACAAGGCGGAGGAAGACCAGGCCTTCGCCAGGGCTTTGAACGCGGAAGGCCCCTCTAATCTCGCTCATGAGTGCGCTAAAAGGCATATTCCCCTCGTTCACATCAGCACGGACTTCGTCTTTTTCGGGGACGGCAGCCACCCCATGAAGGAGGACGATCCCACTTCCCCTCGTGGCGTTTACGCCGTGACGAAAAGGGAAGGGGAGGAACTTATTGAAAAGAGCGGCTGCGATTATCTCATTGTCAGGACCGCCTGGCTTTACGGAGTGGGCGGGAAAAACTTCCCCCTCACCATGCTGAACCTTGCCAAGGACAGGGATCTTCTGACGGTGGTCCACGATCAGGTGGGGTCGCCGACTTTCACCAACGACCTGGCCTGGGCCTTAAAAAACCTCATCGCCTGCGGCGCCAGGGGCTTCGTGCATTTCACCAACGACAGCGGCGGCGGCATAAGCTGGTTCGACCTGGCCTGCGCCACCATCGAAGAAGCGCAGAAGCTCGGCCTTCTTCCCGCCGGCAAAAAAGTCGAAGTCAAGCCTGTGACCACGAAGGAATTCCCCCGCCCGGCGCCCCGCCCGGCTTATTCCGTCCTCTGCTTGGATAAATTCACCGCCTTGACGGGCCTGAAGCCGCCGCATTGGCGGGAGGCTTTAGTCCGTTATCTCAAAGAGCTTTAAACTTTCTTTTTTGGCCGAAAAAGGCCTTTTGAGCATTTTTCTGTTTTCCCTCCCAAAAGGGAAAAATGCTGCGTTGTGTTTTTAATACCGTTAAAATGCTAAAATTAATTGAAAAAATTTTTTGCTAATTTCAATCAAGGAGATATTATGAAACATTTCCTTCCCTTATCGCTGCTTTTGGTTTTCGGCCTTGCTTTGCTGGGCTGTCAGAAAAGCGACACCTCCGGCGAGGAGGCCAAAAACCTTTCCATGTCCGTGAGAAACCTCGAAACCAAACTGGACAAGCTGGAAAAGCGCCTTGCCGCAATTGAGAAGAAACCCGCCGCCACCCGCGAGCCCGCGGTCGCTTCCGGCGACAGCGGCGCCGTGGAGGAGACGCTGGCGGCCTTCAACGAGAAACTCTACAACCTGGAACAGATGATGGTGGCCGCGGGCTTCAACGTCATCTCCACCAACGAGGACCTGGAAGTTTCCGCCATGGCGGAGCTGGTGGAGGAGAAGACCTTGACGATGCGCCGGGAAAAATACCAGACCGCCATGCGCGAACTGAGGGACACCCAGCGCCAGAGTGACCAGGAAAAATACGGCCAGCAGTTCACGGAGCTTCAGGAGAAGACCAGGTTCCGCTGGGGCGGCAACCGCAACGAAAGCCAGGAAGACCGCGAGAAACGCATGCAGGAAATGGTTCAGGCCAGGGAAGACCTTATCAGGCAGTATCCCGATTCCTACGCCGCGGCCCAGCTCAGGGCGGAGAGCGCGGCCTGGAACCTCATGCAGAACAACTATTCTGAAGCGCTGAAGACTTACAAAGAACTTATGGATTCCGGCAAAGGGACCGAAGCGGTGAACGATTTCGGAATGCGCAACGCCACGGGCCTGCAGTATTCCCTGGCCAACAAGGCCATCGAAGAAGGCGACTACGCCACCGCCCGCAGCATCATGAAAGATCTTGAATCCAGCAGCGACGACATGGTCATGGCCTTCGAAGGCTTCGGCGGCGGTCAAGGGCGCGGCGGCCGCGGCCGCCGCGGCGGACCAGGCGGACCCGGGAGAATGGAGGACAATCTTATCTCCAAGAACCAGGCCCTCAACAAGCTGAACGAAAAGCTGAACAGTCGCTGAGTCTCGGCGAAAAACTCATCTAAACTTTTTCACATCCCAATTAAAAGCCTATTTTTGGTAAAATTCTTTCCTATCTCTTTAACAATTTAGGAAAGAAACCGTAAACATATGCAGGAACGAGACGAAATAGGCGCCAGCCTGGCGCGTTTCCACGCCGCTTTGAAGCAGTCGGGCAGCGGGCTCAAGGCTTTCACCAGAAAGCAGTATATGGAAAAATGGAGGAGCGAAAGGATCTTCCATGTCCTGAGGATCAGGACCACCATGGTCCAGGCCATGCAGAATTTCCTCAGTGACAACGGGCTCCTGAACCTGGAGAGAGTCTCCCTTTCCCCGGTGACTGACCCTCTGGCCCACGACATCGAGTATTCTCCGACCATCCGCTACAAAGGCCAGCCCTACAAGACCACTCACTCCATGATCTATTCCAAGTTCCTGGCCTGCACCAACCCGATGCTGAAGGGCGTCTATATCGATTCCCCGAACATAAGATTGGAGTTGGAAAGCCCCATTGGCGAGCAGAGGGGCCGCTATCTCATCGATTTTTCCCAGATGGACATGGAGCTTAGGCGGGAAAAATTCGTGACGCTTGAGGAATATTTCAACGAAGAGGAAAAAGTCAAAGCCATCCTGGCGGAGGATTACGAAAAGGCGCTTGGCTTCTTCGAGGACCTGATCATCTATACCGTGAAAGCGCTCATAGAAAAGAATTCCGAGGATCTCAAGGCCCTGGGCGTCACGCTAACGGTGCCTGAAAAGCCCTTCCCCTCCTTCTTGAGAGACGAAGTGGGGGACGCTTCGGAACAGGAACTGGGCGATACCGCCAAAAGCCAGTTCTTCTGGATCAAGGGCATCATGCGCGAAAACTACGACCTGGTCTATCCGTATCTCAAAGCCGACGGCACGAAGAGAAATTTGGAAGAAGTTCCCTCCAGGGACATCTACAACTACGACCTCTGCGCGCAAAGCCAACTTGCTGACGGCAGCATGGGCGGAGCCTTGGAAGTTCTGTCCGGCGCTATCAGGGAATGGCTCTACGAACCCATTATCGAGCGTCTCATTGACAACAAGATCATAATGTGCCGCCCCGCTTTCGACCGCAACGGCGAAATCACCAACGTCGAGGAACTGAGCGGCTACGCTCCCTTCCTGGCGGCGGCAGCCATGAAGGGCGAAGACGGCTCCGACCTCTTCCCCTCCACCTTCGGCGGCGGCATCGGCGTGGAGAGATTGCTCTACGCGCTCCTAAAAGGCCCGGTCATCCAGAAGATCGACGACGTCACGCTCTTCGGGAAGAATCCGGATTCCCATCCCATTTACTTGTTCTGAACCAAATAATTTAACCACTGAGATAAGTTATGAAAAAATTACTGTTACTGTTTGCCCTCGCGGCAATGAGCGTTTTGGCCGGGGAGACCAACACGATCTTCACGATTGATTTCGAGACCGGCGAAGGCTACACGCCCGGCGACGTTGTCGATCAGAACAACTGGAAAGGCAGCTGGTGGGGGGCCGGCGGAGTGATAATCGTTTCCAACAACGCCGCGGCTGCCCAGAGCGGCTCGCAGTTCCTTTTCTGCGACGACGCCGACAGTCAGTACGGCATCAACCACCAGACCAGCTTCGACATCTCCGAGCAGTGCCCCGGCAACGTCAAGCTTTTGGTCTCCGGCTACACTTACGTTTCCAGCGAAGCGTCCAATCCTTTCTACACCAAGATCCATGCCCTTGGAACGAGCGGCAAGAATTACGATGTGGAAATTACGGAATTTATCCGCTACGCCGACGGCAAGGCGACGCTCGCCTATTCCTCCGCCGACGGCTCCCAGAAGACCTTCCAGGTCAACGAACTTCCCGCGGACACCTATCAGCCCTTCAGCCTGATCATTTCTCCCGCCACCAGAAGCATCGAGCGCCTCAGCATTGCCGACCAGGTCTTTGAAGAGGAAGGCATGTATTACAAGAGCGCCAAGACGGACGGCTGCGGGACCTTGCCGGACGGCGTCAGAGTCATGCACACCGGCAAACTGGACAATTTCCAGATCGCCACCTGCCCGCTTCCGCCGAAAAAGGAATTCGATCTTAGTCCCATTAAGCCCATCTTCTCCCGCACCGCCACGGAAATGAAACTGACGGTCGCCAACAAGACCACAGGCTCCTTCGAATATACCGCGACCATAGAGGATTCTCCGGAATGGATCTCCATCACTCCCGCTTCCGGCACTTGCTCAGGCGCGGTTGAACTTACCCTAAGTGTTGACAGAAGCCTTATGACCAACGGTTATTTCCGCGCCATGGTGACCGTGGACGGCGGCGAATACGGCTCCAAGACCATCCCGGTCTGCGTTCCCAACGGCACTGTGATCTACGCCGAGAACTTCGAGTCTCCCTTCATGCAGATCGGCGGCATCGACGGCCAGAACACCTGGATCGGCGACTATCAGCACGAAGGCAACTCCATGGTGGTCACCAACGTCTCTTACGGCTATGAAGGCAACTGCGGCTACATTGTGAGAGCCGGCGGCTACGAAGGCTATATGTGCGACGTCTATTCTCCCACCGGCGGCATACTGAAAGTCAGCATGAAGCTCTACAAGGGCAGCGAGGCTGACAAGGACGCCGATTACTTCTATTTCCAGAACGACTACTGGTACAGAAGCGTGAGCTTCTGGTTCGTCAGGGAAGAAGGCCAGGATTATTTCTATCTCTATGAATACGGCCTCGGCCCCGCCCAGAAGAAAATGCTTATTGGCGATCAAAAGTTCCCCCTGGACACCTGGCTGGACTTCTCCTTCACGGTGGACTACAGGCGCTATCTAATGACCGATCTGACATTGGGCGACTTCACCACGAACTTCGGCTCGAGCGTCGAGCTTTCCAAGAAAGCCAGCAAATGGATCGATCCTGTCCAGCGTTTCACCAAATTCTGCGTCAGCTGCGGCGGCAATTCCGAAAACGCCATGCTGCTTATAGACGATCTTAAATTTGAGGATGTGCCGCGTCCCGCCACCTTTGAACCTCAGCTGAACGGCGTTTACGCCTTCGGCGAAAGCAAGTCGGTCATCGAGGACACCGTGGTCAACTGCGGCACCGTGCCCTTCCAGTACGAAGTGACCTTCCTCGATTATCCCGAGAACGTCTTCGTCACCACCAACGCCACCGGCGTCATAGAGGACAGCGGCAAATTGAGCGTCGGCGTCAAGAGAGACGGCCTGGAGGACGGCTTCTTCCGCTCCAGGATGCGCTACGCCTACGGCGCCGTGGGCGGCGACCTTGATTGCGCCGTCACCTCGTTGGTGACTTTCGCTAAGGGCGGCTGGTATTACGCCACCGATTTTGGCGCCCCCTTCTACACCGAAGGAAACCTGAAAGGCCAGGATTACTGGAAAGTCCAGGACAAGTCCACGACTCCAAGCGTTGGCCAAAAAGAAGGCAAACGCGGCGTTTATTTCCCCGAGAGCTCTTTCGCCTATGTGCCCGCCATCGGCACCACCGGCTCCACTTTCACTGTTGAGGCGGAATTCCTGATGGAGAAGAACGAGAACACCACCTACGTCGACCTCACCCAGAACGGCGAGACCGGCTTCCTGCCTATCAGGCTCCGCCGCGACAAGGAAAACGAAGAAGTTTTAGTGGGCTATATGTCCGGCGCTGATTTCCTGGAATGGTTCAGGGCGCCCTTGGACAAGTGGAACACCGTTTCCTTCACCATTGACACCGACGTGGCCTACGGCTGCGCTCTCAGCGCTTCCGTAAACGGAGTCGTGACCAACTTCGCGGAAGGCGACGTGCCCCTGAACGGCGGTTTCGACGATCAGCCGCTTCTGAGCCTTGGCATCAAGTCTCAGAACGACGGCCCGGACGAACTGTACGCCACCGGCGTCTGGTTCTCCAAACTTTCCGCCCACGACGTCAGCGTTCCCGAGCCCATAGCATTCGGACTGCTGGCCATCGTATTGGCTCTCGCCATGCGTAAGCGCTGATTAAGCGAAAAGCCGAAACAAAAAGGGCGGGCATTCAGCCCGCCCTTTTTTATTGCAATAGCTCTTTATTAGAACTTGACCTTGTTGTTTTCGTCCACCAGGCAGATGGCGGGCTTGAAGGCTTTTGCTTCCTTTTCGTCCATGTTGGCCCAGGCGAAGATAATGATGATGTCCCCAAGCTTCGCCAGGTGAGCGGCCGCGCCGTAGATGGCGATGGTTCCGCTGCCCTTGGGGGCGGGCAGGACGTAAGTGTCGAAGCGGGATCCGTTGGTGACGTTCGCCACGGAGACGCGCTCATAAGGCAGTATGTTGGCGGCGGCCATGAGATCCTCGTCTATGCCGATAGAGCCGGCGTAGTGGAGATTGCATTCCGTCACCCTGGCGCGGTGTATTTTTCCTTTCAGTAATGTCAGCTGCATGGTTTTCCTCAATTTGGTAGTTATAATTCTACCTTAAAGGGGAAAGGAACGCAAGAAAGAAGCCCCGATAAGAAGAAGCGCCAGATAAAGCAGCGCCCCAGGCTCGGGGATCAGCTGGAAGGGACCGCAAACGCCTCCGTAAGCGCCTGTAGCGCCTTTATAGGCGGTTTTGGCCCTCAAGTAGTATAAGGTGCAGGACGAGAGATTGGAGAGCGTCAGGCCGTCCTCAGGGACCGCGAGCGCTTCATAGACCAAAGTGCCGGGCCTTTGCTCGGAGCAATCGTGGCGCTTAAGATCGCTGAAGTAGTCTTTTTCCAGGACCTCCCACTGACGGCTCTGCCAAGTTGCAGAGCCCCGGTTGACATAGGGGTATCTTATGATGGTGTGGTTGGCGGTGCCGGTCGCGTATTCGCCGATGGGCCAGGCGGTGCCTGGGTCTTCGCCGATGACGCCGATAATGTCTATAATTTCGTCGCCTTTGATCAAAGCCACCGCGTCGTTGCCGGTGAAGTCTATCTTGGCGCTGACAAGGTCGGCAGAGTTCGTAAGCTCTGCGTCAGCCTTGTTGTTGCAGATCAAAAGCGTTTCGTAAGAGGGGAGCGAGCCGAAGAGCGCAAGCGTTTGCCCGGCGGCCTCCGAACCGTTCTTGAAAATGCAGACATTCATCCCGTCAAGTTCGACCGTCTCCAACGAGGGATTATAGATCTCAAGATAGCGGTTGTTCCCCGAGCCCTTGCCGTATTCTGAAAAAAACAGCCCGGGATCTGGCAGGAAATCCCTGCTGGTGGCGACATCCACAAGCACTGTCAGTTTTTCGTCGATCTCCGGCCTTTTCACAACAGCGGCTTCGTCGCTCAGCGTTCCTTCCTCCACGCTGGGGACCGCCACG
This sequence comes from bacterium, assembly GCA_017557885.1. GTDB lineage: Bacteria > Auribacterota > UBA3054 > UBA3054 > UBA3054 > UBA3054. The sequence continues at coordinate 55,217 of JAFYXV010000010.1, forward strand.
TCGACAACCGGAAGCTCAGGCACCGTTACTTCCTTAATTGGGCTTCCGCAGGAATACGCTCCCTCAGATGAGAGTCCCCAGGCTTTGTAGTAATAGGTGCTCCCGGGAGAAACGTCCTCGTCGCTGAATGTTTTTTCGTTGACCGACACCACTAAGTTTTTTCCTAGACTGGCTCCGACCTCGTATGTGCTTTCGCTCTGCGGACGGTTGGTGACGAAATAGTTTTTGTTTTCCGCGCGGCAGAGCAGGTTCATGTCCTCGCTGAGGTCAAGGCTGATCTCCACCCTGTCCCAGTTGGCGGTGGTTATCGCCAGGGTAGGGAACGTTCCGCGCTCCGGGCACGTTTCGCCCCTTAGGGCAACGTTTCCGATCCCGGCGAAATCCGAGGCCCCCTGCTGCTTGATCCTAAAGATTATCCCGGCGGAATCGGCGTCGCCAGGAACGGCGATGGAAACAGTCTCCCACTCGTTGCTCGTGTCCAGCCGGGAGCGCGTGAGGCTTCCGAAAAGATTGGTGGTGTCGCAGAAAAGACACCACTGGATGTTTTCGCCCTGGTCGAGTCCTTCGGCGAAATAGGAAAATTCCAACGAGACATTTGTCACGCCGACGAGTTGCTGCGGCAGAAAGCTTAGGGTGTGGTAATAGCTTTTGCCCTCGCTGTTTTTGGCGAGGCCTCTGATGCCCCAGAAGGGGGCGTTGTTTTCCGCCCTATGTTCGTTCAGTTCCCGCAGGACGCCCCAATGGGCTTTTTCCTCCTGGTATTGTCCGGGGTTGGAGACATACTCCCAAACGGAAGTGTCACCAAATGAAGACTGGGCGATGGTTATGTTTTCCGCGAAAAGGAAAACGGGAAATAAAAGCGCGCTGATGGCGGCTACGAAAAATAGTTGTTTTTTCATTTTGTGTTCCTCCTTAATATCTAACGGACAAAAAAACGAAAAAGTTGCGTCCTTGATAAGGTGACACGATTTAGATAAAATGTAACACGATATAACCAACAATCTAAAAAACTATGCGCAAGACACTCTTAGCAACTGTTTTTGTCCTTTCTTTAGCTTTAACTTTGCAGGGCGCCGGCTGGATCGACTGGTATGTTGACAACACTTTCGAAGGCGACTCCAAAGGCACTGAAGCAGCGCCTTTCAAGACCATCCAGGAAGCGGTGGCGGCCTCCGTTGCCAGCAATGCGACTTTCTCAGCGGACACCATCTGGATCAAGGGCACCGGCAAGCCTTACATCGGCCCCGTCGAGATCCCCAACAAAAACGCCATGCGTTTGGCGGGCTACGGCGAAATTAAGCCGGAGATCACCGTGACCGGCGAGGTGGCGCAAACCGTCATAAAGAGCGGCGACAATTACGCCAATCCTTTCTACGCCTGCATGCCACCGGCCCAGGTCGGCCTTGAGAATCTGATCGTTAAAAACGACATCCCCAGTCCGGCCGGCATCTTTTACTGCGCCGACGTACAGACCTGGGTCTCCTGGGAAGAGTCCGTCAGGGAGAAACCCGAGAGAATGCGCTTCGGTGTCAGAAACTGCGAATTCTACGCCTCAAACGGCTGCGTCTGCTTCAGATTGAGGGATCTGGACCAGCGCCACAATCAGTCTCTCTTGGAAGCCGACCACTGGAGCATGGTTTGGAACTGCAAGTTTCAAGGCGAAGGCGACCTTATGCACCTTTCCTCCCAGGAAAAGGCTTTGGTCGTCAGCAACACCTTTTTGGGCGGCGGAAGAGCCATGGTCTTTGAAGGCTGGACCAACGCGGTCTATTCCCGCCTTACGGAGAACGTGAAGATCAAGCAGAACCTTTTCTTCGGCCAGAAGGACGCGGTCCTTTATTCCGGCGTCTGCGACGACCTGGAGTTCAGCCACAACACTTGCGTTCTGAATTCCGGCACGCACATCTCCTTGACCGACACCGGGCTCGACCCGCACTCCACGACTTACGTCGAAGACAACATTTTCCAGAAAGGCGAAGAGACTGTGCGGTTCGCTGAGGAATCCTGGAGCGAAAAGGTCAAATTCAGCGACAACCTTTTCGAAGAGGTTTCCTCCTACGGCGAATATCCCGTCGTCGGCGAAGCGAAATTCGTCTCCACGGATCCTGAGGATCCGGATTTCCTGAGGCCGAATTTCGATTCCGACGCCCAAAGGGACGGCTATTATTTAGGCGCGCTGGCTCCCATTCCTGAGCCGGCCTGCGTATTCGCGTTCGTCCTTGCTTTGGCGGCGCTCATCAGGAGAAGATGAGATTTGATCTGAAAATAAAAGCCAAGGGAGCGGCGCTGGTAATGACAGTGTTGCTCCTGGGCTTTTTTTCTCTCATGGCGCTGACCTTCTGCGCCATGCTCAGCCTGCATTTGGGTCAGAGCAGGAATTATCTTAGCGATAATCTGCTGGAAAACGGCGAACAGGCGGCCCTGGCCCACGCCCTGGCCCTTTGCGACGCCGCGCCTTCCAACGAAGGGCTTTACAAAACATTCTCCTCCGGTTGGCGCGACGAGGAAGATGACAGCGAGATCGTTTATCGTTTTCGTTTTGAAGATCAGCTTAAAAGCGCGGAAGATCCCTTTGCCGGCTATCCTCCTCTGACTTCCCCCAGGGATGCTTTGGGAAGAGAAAGGGCCAATCTGGCGGTTCTGGACGCGGAGGAGGAGAATTGCGAGAGGATCCAAGGGGAGTGCGAAGAATTTCTGAAGGAGCGGGGCGAAGAGGAGCTGGCTAATGAACTGGCCGCCACGCTTATGGACGAAGTTGACGTGGACCGCACGCGAAGAAGCGCTTCGCTTGCGGGGGAAAGCTTGAGATTCACCGGCCTGACAAAAGGGGACAACAAATTTCTTCCCTATTGGAATATCGATCGTCTGAGCGCTTTTTTCGACCTGGACACAAAAACCCTGGAGCCCTGCCTCTGGTTCGTGGTCACAAAAACGGCCTATGAGGAAAGAGGAGGCGAGACCAATCTTTTCGTCACGCTGACGGAAACGCCCTACGGCAAGGCGGAGAAAGCCAAGTGGGAAACGTTTGCCGAGAAGGCGGGCCGCGAGCGCATAGGAAATCTCTGGCAGGACTGGGACTGGGTCGGCGAAAGCGTAAGCTTCCTTTCCTCCTGCGGCGGGAAATATATTTCCGCCAAGATACTGGAAGCCAGGAAAGACGGCTTCCTTTTGGAAGGCAAGCCTGAAGTAACCATGGGTTCCACTGTAACGAGGAGCTGGTGCAACGAAAGGGAAGAGAGGGGCGTCCTGACTCTTAAAAAGAAAGATCTTTGGCTTCTGGAAGGCTTGCAGACGAACTATTCCTACCGCGTCAAGCTCGGCGTTCTGAAAGGCGGCGCCGAACCGGAATTTTCCGCGGGAAGCGCACTGACCGGCGGCTATTATCGCGTCGTCAGCGGAAAATACGGCAGCCTGTCTTTTGTTGTGGACAGCAGAGGGAAATCCGCTCTGGTTATGGGAATGGAAGCGTACAGCCCCAGTTATTATCATTTTGAGAACGTTTCCTCCAACGCGCTGCACCTCTCCTCCTGGGGGATCCTCTGCGAGACTCCGGAAGGGGAAAAGATCAATATAGCTCCGAAATGGAAGGGAACGCCGCTATTACAGCAGGGCGATACCGCCACCATTGCTTCCTGGTTCGAAGCCAACGGAAACGACGATGTGACCGGCTACGCTATTCCTTCCGCCTGGGCCGTGCCGGTCAAGGTCTCGGGCGTCAGCGCATATCAGGACAAAGAAGGCTGGAAATGGGAATTGCCGCTGAACACGGAAAGCGAGCATCCGCGCTCCGACAGACATTTGGAATATTCTATCGCTTATTTGCCAGCTGATCAGGAAGGGAAAAGCTTGACTCCCTTCCCCATTCTTTCTCAGGAAGGAAACCGTATCACGATTTTCGTTGGGAATCGTGATAATGCTTACAAATATCTTAGTTCTCAGACTGTCTATCTGGGGGATTTCGCCGTGGAGTCGCTCCGGAACGAAATAAACCTCGTTGACCAGTGGGGACAGAAGACGGCCCTCTTTAATCGTCTTCGTGATATCCCGAAAACGCCCGGCTACCACAGGGCGGAAGAAAATAAGGTGGAACGCAAGGACATTGCGGAGCTTCTTGAAAGGATCCATAGCGACAATATCACATTGCCTTTCGCTGAAAAAGCTGAAAATTACACCGAAACAAAATTCAGAGTCCAGCCTGTTTCCGGCAATGAGCTGGCGTTTACGGAGGGAATCTCCTTCAGGGAAGATCTGTTGAAAGGCTGCGACCTCATAACGAAAGACGGCGAAGTGTTCAGGATAACCGCCTCAATGGGAGCGACGGTCACCCTGGACAGGAACCATGGTCTTAAAGGCGGGGAAGAAGCGATCGTCGCCCCCGACGGAAAAGAGGCTTTCCTTCTTAGCGAGAGCGGCCAGGAAAGCGTTTGGACACTGAAACTCCCGCCGGAAGCCATTCTGCCCGCCGACCTCTATCTTCCCGGACACGCGCCCTTCCCCAAGAGGCCGACTCCAGTGTACAATGCCAGTATTTACAACAGGGAAAAAGACCTTTGGGAACTGCCGCTGAAAAACGCAGCGTTCCCCGAGGGCGGAGTGCTGCATCTCGGAAGGCTGGGCGAGGAGCACAGGCAGAAAGACGGAACGATCAAGCTTAAGATCAACGGATGCGGCGCGGAGGGCTACTGGCTGAGGCAGCCCTTCCTGGTTCCGGACAACCTCGTCAGGAAAAACGCCGGGGACCGCTGCGACAGCTTTATAGTCTATTACGAAGTGGAAGCCAAAAGCGGCAAAAAAGCAGAAAGTTCCCCTGCAAAAAGGCAGGGCTCCTTCCTGATCCAGCGTCGCTGGCAGCGCGGCGTAAAACACCCCCGCAGCTTCTTCGCCGCCAAAAGCTCCTATTACAAACCATTCGACAAAGCAAACTAAAAATCGCGCTTCCCTCCTGTCGCGGGAAAAGTTCCTAAATCTTTGCTATAATTGGATATTAATCCAGGCCAATTATTAATTTTTTAGGAGCTATTATGGATAATGAAATTTTAAAAGCCTTGCGCGAACGCCGCAGCATCCGCAGTTTTAAAAAGGAACAGATCACGGACGAAGAATTGAAGGCCGTGCTTGAGGCCGGAACATACGCGCCCACCGGCATGGGCTACCAGGACCCCTGGATCGTGGCCGTGCAGGACCCTGAGATCATCGATCAGCTCGTCAGAATGAACGCGGCGGTAATGAACAGCAAAGGCAATCCGTATTACGACGCGCCGACAATCGTGCTCGTTTTCGGTTCGCCTCTGGAAAAATGGGGCAATTCCGTCTGCGACGGCTCCCTTGTCCTCGGCAATATGATGAACGCAGCCCACGCCATAGGCTTGGGCTCCTGCTGGATCAACAGGGAAAGGGAAATGTTCGCCACCGAGGAAGGCAAAAAGCTTATGGCGAAGCTGGGGCTTCCGGAAGGATTGATAGGCATCGGCAGCATATCCTTGGGCTACATAGCAAAGGAAGCGGCGCCCCCCAAACCTAGGAAAGAAAACTACTACAGGATAATCAAATAGCGAGCGATTCTTATGAAAAAAACACTTCTTGTTCTCTTCGTTTTTTCCTTTGCCCTGAAGGCGGTTTCGGGAGTTGATATTTCCGTGATCGCCGAGGCGTATTCCAAATTGGGCGTCGAGCTTAAGATCGAGCGGAAAACAGACAAGGAATACGACAAGGATCTGAAGAAATACCTTGCCGGAGCTAAATCCGGTAACGCGGAAGAAATGTACAAGCTCGGAAGAATGATAGAAGCCGGCGAGGGCTCCATAACATCCAATATTCCCGCGGCGCTGAAATGGTACGAGAAAGCGGCGGCCAAGAAAAATCCTGCCGCTATAAACCACCTGGCTGGGATGTATATGACCGGCCAGGGAGTGCAGCTGGATATTGACAAAGGGCTGGAACTATACAAGCAAAGCGCGGCTTTGGGCAACTCTGACGCCATGTGCAATCTGGGCGTGTTGAGCGAAAAAGGAGTAGGCATAAAGGCAAACGAGAAAGCGGCCACCAACTGGTACCAGAGAGCTGCAGACAAGGGCAACGCTGTCGCGATGCTTAAACTCGGCAAGATATTCTCTAGAAGCAGTTCGGATCTCTACGACAAGAAAAAAGCCGCTCATTGGCTGGAGAAGGCGGCGGAAAAAGGCAGTTCCGTCGCTATGCATGAACTTGCGTCTTTTTATGGTGCAAACGGGATGAGCAATCACAGAAAAATCGCCAGCCTTTGCATGAAATCACTGGAGAAAGGCAATAACTCTGCTTTTGGAGATATCATGAGCTTTGCAATGGCCTACGAACAAATGGGGATCTCGGATTCTAAGATAAAGGAAATTGGAAGAAAGGTCGGTAAGAGAACTTATATGAGCGTGATCGGCTCCCAGCTTGACGAAGATGACGAAGACATCGCCGTACAAGATGAACATGTTGACAGGCTGTTTATCAACAGCGAAGAATTCGATCTGAAAAAGGAAGATCTGCCACTGATCAGGGAGGGCGCATACCGCGACGACGAGCCGGGTATTTTTTGCCTTCTGTACGAAGACGGTGAAACAGACTACATCAAGGCCAGGGCGTTCAAAAAGGACAGGTTATTCCAGTGGTATGAAAAGCAGGCCGAAAAAGGCGATTTCGCAGCCATGTACCAGTTGGGAAAAACTTACAGCGGCAGGGACAGGTTTTCCGGCAACCAAAAAGAAAAGGAAGAATTTGAAAAGGGCGTTTCCATGCTGAAAAAATGTGCTGAAAGCGGAGATCCCGACGCCATGTTTGCATTGGGTGAAGCCGATTACAGCGTTTATGCCAGGGATTACAATTGGCTGAGGGGCAAGCCTAAAGATGGCGACGCCGAATACGACAAATTAAAGAAAGAATACTTGGAAATAAAAGCATCAATGTTAGGTTGGTACGAAAAAGCGGCGAAAGCTGGTAGCAAAAGAGCCAAAGAGGAATACGACTCTGTTAAAGCAAATAAGGAGCCTTGGGAGCAAGGGAACTAAGATCACATGCGTATTGTTTTGATCGCTTTGTCGTTTTTTATTGCGATAGTCGCCTATTGCGGACTGGACATGGATACGATCGCAAAAATATACGATGAACTCGGCGTAGAACTGAAAGTGGAAAGGAAAACCGTCGAGGAATATGATCAGGATCTGAAGAAGTACTAAGCCGAAGCCAAAAGTTGAAGACGCTTGGCAATAAGGGAATCGAGGCTTGACTCTCAGATAAATTTCGGCTATTATGTAGTATCACTACAAAATGGACGGAAAAATGTATCTTAAAAGGACCTTAGAAAAAAGCATAGCAGAATTCAGCAAGTTCTTCCCAGTGGTCATTTTAACTGGGCCAAGGCAGGTTGGGAAAACTACTCTGCTTGAAAAATGCGCCCGAGGGAAGCGCGGATATGTTTCCTTGGATACTTTGGAGTACCGGGAGCTGGCGAAATCCGACCCGGCTTTGTTTTTGCAGCGTTTTCCGGCGCCTTTAATGATAGACGAGATTCAGTATGCACCTGAATTGCTGCCTTACATCAAAGTTATAGTGGACAAAGAGAAGAAGCCCGGAATGTTTTGGCTGACTGGTTCACAGCAGTTTCATTTGATGAAGAATATTTCCGAGAGCCTGGCCGGCAGAGCCGGCATTTTGCAGCTTCAGGGATTGACCAGCGACGAAAAGGAAGGAAGGACCAAGAGTCTGCCCTTCCTGCCGTCCAGGGAATATATAAGCGCCAAAGCTTCTTTGAAGCCGAAAACTGATCTCAGAAGCATATATGAGCGTATCTGGAAAGGGTCTTATCCTAAAATGTTTCTTTCTTCTGACGCAAATTGGGAAATGTTTTACGACTCTTATCTGAAGACCTATATTGAAAGAGATATACGGGCTCTTAGCGCGGTGGGCGATGAAATGAATTTTGTTAAATTCATGCGGGCTTTGGCGGCCAGGACCGCTCAGATGCTGAATTGCTCGGATCTGGCGGACGATGTCGGCGTCACAACGCATACCGCCCAGTCTTGGCTCTCGGTACTGCAGACAGCCGGGCTGGTTTTTATTCTGCCGCCATATTTCAACAATATTGGGAAACGTTTTGTCAAGACGCCGAAGATCTATTTCATGGACACTGGTCTTGCTTGTTATTTGACAGCTTGGAAGACGCCAAGTCTTCTGGAGAGCGGCGCCATGAGCGGAGCGTTCTTGGAAACATACGTAGTGTCAGAGATCGTCAAAACTTATTTGCACAATGGCAAACAGCCGAACATTTACTATTACCGTGACAAAGACAAAAAGGAGATAGACGTTCTTTTGGAGCAGGACGGCACTTTTTATCCAGTTGAGATAAAAAAGAAATCCAATCCTGATAAAAAGGACGTAAGCGCTTTCAAACTGCTGGACAAGCTTGGGATCAAGCGGGGAGACGGCGCGGTGGTTTGTTTTTCCGAAACGCATCTGCCGATAACGGAAAATGTGACGGCCATTCCGGTAGGGTACTTATAAAAACTTTGCTTTCCATTAGGAGTTATCATGAAAAAATATTTGACTATGGTTATTTTGTTCTGTTTTTGCTTTTCGCTTGTCGCGGCGGAAGGAGAGGCGGAGCAAGAAAAGGAAAAACAGCCTTCCTGGACCGCTGAGAATCTGTTTTATGGGCCAAAGATGTTGGTGTTGTCGCCTCTTCTCGCCATACCTGCCATGTTTCATTATGGATTGATTGGGCCGCTTGTCATTCCGCTCGTCGCTATAGACGGAGCAGTGCACACTGCCACCTTTGGTGTGTTTGCTCATCCGGAGAAGAGTGCTTTAGACGATCTGCTGATTTTACGCCTCCTTCTTTCGGGGCCCTCCGTCGAAGAAGAATTTGAAAAAGGCGTTGCAAAATATCAGGAAAAAGCCGAAAAGGGAAATGCGCAATCCATAGCTTGCTTAAGCGATGTTTACTATGACTATTGTAAAGACAAGTGGTGGACGGTGCTTGTTGAAAAACGGAGGTTATTCCTCGAACCGCAACTTGACCGGCAAAAATATGAGCAGGAAAAGCAAGAGTATTTAAAAATCAAGAGCGAAACGTTGAAATGGCTTGACAAGGCCGTAAAAGCAGGGGAGGAAAAAGCGCTGTGCAGGGAGGATCATAAAAAGGCTGAATCTAGATATGATCTAATAAAGAATATTGCTGATCCTTGGGACTGGAATGATGAGGAATGGGAAAAAAATCCCACATATTTTGGGAACGCGGATCCGTGGACGCCAAAATGAGCGCCGTTCCGGGCTGTTTAAAAATGGTATAATTGACCATTATGTATGAAGTGTTTTTAGCTTTGCGCTATCTTTTGCGCTCCAAGAGTCACAGAGGATTCGTTTCCTTCTTCTCTTTGATCTCGGTCGTCTGCGTTATTATCGGCGTGGCGGCCTTGATCATCGTGCTGTCGGTGATGACCGGTTTTGAGAAAGAGATGAAGACGAAAGTCATCAGCGTTTTCGCGCATGTGACCGTCACCGGTCCGGTGAGGTTTATCCTGCCCAACTGGGAAGAGCCAATGGAGATCGTGAAAAAGAATCCCCACGTCAAGGGCGTGGCGCCCTACATCAGGGGGCCGGTGCTTCTGTCCACGCGCGACAAGGGGCATCCTCTGGTGGTCCTGGGCATGGATCCCAGCCTGGAGGACTCGGCTTCGGAACTGCACAGCTACATTCAGGACGCCGGCGGATCTTTGACGGACAATCAGGTGATCTTGGGCGACACCTACGCCAGGAACCTGGGAGTGTCGAAAGGGGATCACGTGGTCCTGACTTCCCCGGCTTTCGTGCAGACGCCGGGCGGAAGAGTGCCGGTGCAGAAAACGCTGGAAGTGGCTGGGATCTTCCATTCCGGAAATTTCGAGTACGATTCCCAGTTCGGGCTTACGACTCTGGCGGTGGCCAACCACCTTTTCCAGATGCACGGCGCGGTGCATGCGCTGAAAGTTAGTTTGGACGACGTGGACAACGCGGGCATCGTGGCGAAAGAACTCAGCGAGGAACTTAGGGGACGCTGTTCCGTCCAGACCTGGATGGAGCAGAACGCGCACCTTTTCGCGGCGGTGCAGCTAGAGAAGCGCGTGATGTTTTTGATCCTGCTTCTTATAAGCTTGGTGGCGGCTTTGAACATCGTTTCGACGCTGGTGATGGTGGTCCTCGGGAAGACCAAGGACATCGGCATTCTGAGGGCGCTGGGCGCCACCAGCAGGTCCGTGGGCCTTATATTCACCATCCAGGGGCTTTTCATCGCTCTGACCGGGCTTTTCCTGGGCGTGGTGGGCGGAACTTTGATCGCCTACAACGTCAATCCTATTTTGCATTTTCTGCGTCTGCATTTCGGCATCGACCTTTTCCCGGCCAACGTCTATTACCTGGACGGCATTCCCAGCCAGGTGGTGCCGGTGGACGTGGCTCTGATCGCCGGCTGCGCTTTTGTTTTATGTCTTCTCGCTTCCGTTTTCCCGGCTCTCCTGGCCGCCAGGATGAAACCGGTGCAGGCTCTCCGTTACGAATAATATGGCGATCTTCGGAATAGGCTGCGACATCGAGAAAGTGGAGCGCTTCAAAGTCTCCGAGGCGAAGATGGCCATGGCGGAAAAGATCTTCACGGAAAGCGAGCTGAAGTATTCCCTCGATTACCGCTATCCGGAGCAGCGCCTCTGCGCTCGCTTCTGCGCCAAGGAGGCCTTCTTCAAGGCGCTAGGGACCGGCGTCGCGGGGAAGATGACCTGGAGGGACGTGGAGGTCGTGAAGGAGGCTTCTGGGAAGCCGGCTATAGTTCTGCACGGCGCAACGAAAGAATATTTCGAGGGCCTTGGCCTCGGGAAAGTAAGCCTTTCTATTACGCATACTCCCGAGACCGCCATGGCTTTCGTAGTTTTGGAAAATACATAAGAGTTTTTCATACACGGAATTTGCTATAATTCTTTTTCAGAAAAAAATAAAAAATTTAACAAATAAATCAGGAGAAATTTTATGTCAACAGTCGCCGAGTATTATCAGAAACTGGCCGCCGAGATGCAGTCTCTGCGCGATGCCGGAACTTACAAGGAACTCAGGTATCTGCAGACTCCCATGGACGCCTATACGGACATGGAAGGCTACGGCCGCACCATGATCATGTCCTCCAACAACTACCTTGGGCTCTCCAATCATCCCGAGGTCAAGGCCGCCGGAAAGGCCGGTATCGACAAATACGGCGCCGGCACCGCTTCCGTCCGCTTCATCTGCGGCACTTTTGACATTCACAGAGAACTGGAGCAGGAGATCGCTTCCTTTTTGAAGACGGAAGCCTGCTTAACCTACGTTTCCTGCTGGAGCGCCAACGAGAGCGCCATCCCGGTGGCCTGCGGCGCCGAGGGCGTCGTCATTTCCGACGAATTGAACCACGCCTCCATCATCGACGGCTGCCGTTTGATCGCCAAGGGCGTTCAAAAAGCCCGCTACAAACACAGCGACATGGCGGATCTGGAAGCCCAGCTTCAGCAGTATCCCAACGCGCCCGTCCGTCTGATCGTGACCGACGGCGTCTTCTCCATGGAAGGCGATGTGGCCAAACTGCCCGAGATCGTGGCCCTGGCCAAGAAGTATGAAGCGCTGGTGATGGTGGACGAATCCCACGCCACCGGCGTCATCGGCAAGACCGGGCGCGGCACCGCGGAATATTACGGTCTGGAAGGCCAGATCGACATCATCTCCGGCACCCTGGGCAAAGCTTTGGGCGGCGCGGCCGGCGGCTTCGTGGCCGGCAAGAAGTGCTTCGTGGAAGCGCTCATTCAGAAATCCCGTCCGCAGCTCTTCTCCAACGCCCTGCCTCCCACGGTGGCTTGCTCCGCCCTGGCGGCCCTGCGCGTTTTGGAACGCGAGCCGGAAAGAGCCCAGCGCTTGAGAGACAAGGCCTCTTACCTCAGGAACAAACTGAGAGAAGCGGGCTTCAAGCCCCTGGACGGCGACGGCGCCATCGTGCCCATCATCGTGGGCGACGATGCCTTCGCTATCTCTATCAGCAACAAGCTTCTGAAGAAGGGCCTCTTCGTGACCGGCTTCGGCTTCCCGGTGGTTCCCCGCGGCACCGCCCGCATCCGCTGCCAGGTCTCCGACGCCCTGGAGCTCAAGGACCTCGACTGGGCCGTTGAGCAGTTCAAGGAAGTCGGCAAGGAAGTCGGTCTGATCTGACAAAAGTTGAATCTTCGGCGGCGTCCAGGGGTGACGCCGCCTTGATAATATAAAAATTTAAGGATGCACATAGTATGAGTATGAACACCAAGCAAAAAGGCGTGCCTTTCAACAAAGTCAAGGTCCAGGATATTTTCTGGGCCCCCAAAATGAAGACCAACCGTCTGAAAACGATCCCGGCCAACGAGAAACAGTGCCGCGAGACCGGGCGTTTGGACTGCTTCAAGCCCGATTACAAGGGCGAAAGGCATTACTTTTGGGATTCCGACGTAGCCAAATGGATCGAAGCCGGCTGCTATTCCCTCGCCACCAACTATGACAAAAAGCTGGAGAAGACGCTGGAGAAGGTCATTTCCGACATCATCAAGATGCAGCAGCCCGACGGCTACATGAACAACTACTTCATCTACGTCAAGCCGGAAATGCGCTGGAAAAACCTCAGGGACTGCCATGAGCTCTACTGCGCAGGCCATCTGATGGAAGCCGCGGTGGCTCACTTCTACGCCACCGGCCGCCGCAATTTCCTCGACGCCATGTGCCGCTACGCCGATCTGATCTGCAAGACCTTCGGTCCCGGCGAAAACCAGCTCCACGGTTATCCCGGACACCAGGAGATCGAGCTGGCCCTGGTGAAACTCTATGAAGTCACCGGCGAGAAACGCTACCTCGACATGGCCTGCTACTTCATCAACCAGAGAGGACAGCAGCCCCATTACTACGACGAGGAAGCCGTAAAGAGAGGCGACGATCCCAAGAAATGGTGGGCCAAGACCTACGAATACTGCCAGGCGCATCTGCCCGTCAGGGAACAGAAGGACGCCGTGGGCCACTCCGTCAGGGCTCTCTACATGTATTCCGGCATGGCCGACTGCGCCAGGGAGACCGACGACAAAGAGCTGGCCAAAGCCTGCAAGCGCCTTTGGGAAAGCGTCTGCGAACGCCAGATGTACATCACCGGCGGCATCGGGCCCTCCCTTAGCAACGAAGGCTTCGTGAACGACTACATGCTCCCGGTGGAGAACATCTCTTCCGAGTCCTGCGCCTCCATAGCCGCGATTTTCTTCTGCCAAAGGATGCTTTATCTGACCGGCGAAGCCAAGTATGCGGACGCCATGGAAAGGATCATGTACAACAGCGGGCTTTCCGGCGTTTCCATGGACGGCGAAAAGTTCTTCTACTCCAACCAGCTCTACACCTACGATCCGGACGCTGACAAGAAGGCTGACAAGAAGACGGAATTCAAGCACTACCAGTGGGACGGCGCCGCTCTGCACCGCCAGGGCTGGTACGGCTGCTCCTGCTGCCCGCCCAACATCGCCCGCTTCATCGCCAGCCTGCCGGGCTACATCTACGGCACCAGCGAAGACACTCTCTGGGTCAATCTTTTCGTGGGCAGCACCACGAAACTCAATCTCGGCGGACAGGACGTCAGGATCACCCAGAGGACCAGATACCCCTGGAAAGGCAAGTCCGTCTTTATCTTCAGCCTGAAAAAGAGCGCGGTCTTCACCGTTAAGGTGCGCATCCCCAGCTGGTGCCAGCAGACCTCCCTCAGAGTGAAGAGCCTTTTCAACGAGGAAGGCCCGGTGGAAGAAAAGGACGGCTATCTCTGCATCACCCGCAAATGGCGCAAAGGCGACCAGCTGATCTATGAAATGGACATGCCCATCCAGCGTGTTTACGCCACTACCAAAGTGCGCGAGCTGGAAGGCCGCGTCGCCCTGCAGCGCGGTCCCTTGGTCTATTGCCTGGAGACCGTGGACAACGTCACCAACAACCTGGAGCTTCTCTCCATCAAGCAGAACGCCAAACTGAAAGGCAAATTTGACAAGAGGATCCTGGGCGGAGTTTACGCCATAACCGGCAAAGCCCTGAAGAACGTGGACAGCGATCCCGACGGGAACCTTTATCAGATAAAGCCTCCCAGGCAGCGCGTGGTTAAATTCAAAGCGGTGCCTTACTATGCCTGGGACAACCGACGACCCGGCAGCGTCATAGTCTGGCTAAGGGAAAAATAAAGCCTGAAAAACTTGCTTAACGCATGGGAAGGAAGGCGACTTCCTTCCCTTTTTTTATAGGAGGTAAAATTATGATTATTTTAGCTGGAAAAATTATTTCCGACGACCTGCTCCGCCACCTGGAGGAGACGAAGCAGCCCGTTCTCGACAACGATTACGCAAGGGAGCGCGGAGCAGGTTTTGACCTTAATCTAGTGCCCTCGGACGAAGCCAGGGAGAGGATCCTGGCGGGGGAGAGACTCTACACTACCAACGAAGACGCCCTCACCTGGGTCTATGAGAACCTGAAAGGCTCGCCCCTGGTGGAGAAGGCCGACCTTATGAAAGACAAGGCTGCCCTGAGGGACAAGCTCGCTTATCTCTATCCTGATTTTTATTACAAAGTTCTTACTAAGGAAGAGCTTTTTGAGCTTAGATCCGAAGACCTCAAATATCCCCTTATTCTGAAACTGAACATTGGTTTCGGCAGCCTGGGCGTCTATACGCTCTTCGGCCCCAAAGACCTCGTCGACGCCAAAGCCGACATCGAGGCCCATTACGAGGAATGGCGCACTTCCTACACGGAAGGCGTGGTGGGCTCCAGCTTCCTGCTTGAGGAGCTCGTTGAAGGCACCGAACTGGCGGTGGACGTTTATTACGACACCGTTGGCGCGCCCGTCATACTGAACATTTACGAACACCGTTTCGCCTCCGCCCGCGACGTCTCCGACCGCCTCTACTGCTGCGGCCCGTATATTATGAAGAAGTGGTACGACAAGCTCACGGCTTATTTCGCGGAAGTAGGAAAGAAGCTCGACATCAAAGATTTTCCTCTGCACGCGGAACTGAGGACCTACAAGGACACCGTCATTCCAATAGAGTTCAATCCCTTGCGCTTCGCCGGCATCTCCACCAACGAAGTGGCTGTTTACGCCTACGGCTTCTGGCCCCCCGACGTTTATTTGCAGCAAGTGAAG
This sequence comes from bacterium, assembly GCA_017557885.1. GTDB lineage: Bacteria > Auribacterota > UBA3054 > UBA3054 > UBA3054 > UBA3054. Next base: position 70,407 of record JAFYXV010000010.1, read on the forward strand.
CCTGATTTCACGGAGATCATGAAGAAAGCCGCGGGCTACGTTTACAGCTTCATCATCATCGACAAGTGCGGGACGCATATTCCCAGCGAGCAGTTCGATTACGACGCCCTGGTCAGGTATTTCCAGAAGGTTTATTCAGTGAGAAAGATCAACCAGCCGGTGCCGGATGATTTCGCGATCATTTTGACCGCCACCAAAGAAGACGACCAGAAGGAACTGGAGGAAGTTCTCACCATGGACTTCACCAGGTTCGTGAAGAAATAAGCGAGCAAGCGAAAAGCCGAAAAAACAAAAAAGGCCGCGGAAGATCCGCGGCCTTTTTGCTTTCATCCAAACGAACTGTTACGGCTCGGTGATGAAGCAGGGGTGCACGTAGGCGGAAGTCTTGAAGGACATGGAGACCGCCGCGGTGTCGCCTTTCTTGCTGATCTTCATGGAGAACTTTACTTTGGAACCGTCCTCCAGGGTATCGGAATATTTCCAGCTCTTGCCGGCTTTGCCGGTGGCCTGGGCATGGATCAGCATGGCGGGTTCAGTGGTGTCGCAGAAGAGGCCGAAGAATTTCTTGCCTTCTTCAAAGGTAGGAATGACGTCCTCATCGACGACGCCCTTGGCGCTGGCTTTGCCCTTTGTGTCGAACAGATTGTCGTAGGAGGGATTGCCGTTGCTGCCGAAGTAACCGAGCGTGAAGGAAGAGTTCACGTTGTTGGCGCTGTATTTCCAGGAGCCTTTCTTCGCGGAGAAGGTGAACGCTTCGGAAGAGTTGCCGCCGGTGAAGGTCTTGCCTTTCTTGTCGGCAGCCATCTTGTAGCCCTTCGTGACGACCGTGTAGTCGTAGCAGAGGCGGATGTAGAATTCGCCTTCCCTGGCGTCGATGTTTTCAATGGCGTAGCCGCGGTCTTCGCCCTTCAGGCTGAAAGAGTAGGAAGTGTTGCCTTTTTCAGCAATGGGATACACGGTCAGAGTGGCCTGGGCCAAAGAGGCCGTGAAGAAAAATAAGGCGGCCGATAAAACTAAAGTGTTTTTCATATTCGCTCCGTAAAGTTAAATGAAGTTGATTAAAAATTAAGGTGTTTTATTTTACCAAAGAGAAAGCGCCCGCGCAATTCAGTCTTCCGCTAAAATTTTCAAACGAGTTTGGCCGCAGGGACGCGCCGGGACAAATTTAAAGAAGATATATAGACGGCGGTCGATTCGTTTGCGTCGTTTATAAGCGGATCCGACCTTCGGGGCAAAATGCGTAAAATTCTTTGCCACAAGATGTTAAGGGTAACCAGGCATGGGGGGTTGATTTTAGAACAGACATTTCATACAATAGTGTTTCCTTGAATTGCGCCCTCAAAAAGCGATGTACGGTAACAGGCGCAACCCAACAGGATGCCCGGGTAGCTCAGATGGTAGAGCGCGTCCTTGGTAAGGACGAGGTCACGAGTTCAATTCTCGTCTCGGGCTCCATCTTGGGATTGCCTCCATGCGCCGGAGTAAAGGAAAAGCCTCTTTCCTAGATTCTGTCATGGCGTAAGGTGCGTTCACGGATTTTTTAATTAAAGGAGTTAAGACCATGGCAAGAGAAATCATCACGCTGGCCTGCACCGAATGCGGCCGCCGCAACTACACCACCAAAAAAGACCGTAAGAAGACCACCGGTCGTCTGGAACGCAGCAAATACTGCCCCTTTGACCGCAAGCATACTCTTCATCGCGAAACGCGCAGCTAATAATCTTTAGGGTGCGGGGCAGTAGCTCAATTGGCTAGAGTTACGGTTTCCAAAACCGTCGGTTGGGAGTTCGAGTCTCTCCTGCCTCGCCATCCTGGATCACACGCAAGCTAAAAAATATGAAAGAAGAAGTCAAAGTTTCCGCTTGGCAGAAGTTCGTGAACTTCTGGCGCGAAGTCGTCGAGGAACTGAAGAAAGTCGATTGGACCAGCAGGGAACAGCTCTGGCAGGCCACCAAGATCGTCATCATAAGCTCTCTTGTGATGTCCGCTTATCTTTTCGCCCTCGACACCCTTTTCTCCTGGATCCTCAAATTCGCCAAATAATTTTTTATGGCTCCTCAGGAAGAACACAAATACAGCTGGTATGTGCTGAACACCTTGTCCGGACAGGAATTCCAGGCCGAGATGCAGCTTAACGAAAGGATCCAGCAGTACAACATGGGCGACGTCATCAAGAAGGTGGTCGTGCCCACGGAAAAAGTTCAGGATATCAGGAACGGCAAGAAGCGCGTTTTCACGCGCAAATTCTATCCGGGCTATATCCTTATTCAAATGGAAATGACCGGCGAAGCCTGGCAATTGGTAAAGAAGACCAACGGTGTGATCGGCTTTCTCGGCGGCGAAAAACCCAAAGCTCTCACGGACAGTGAAGTGGAGGAGATGTTCGCTCAGATCGAGGCCTCTAAGGAACGTATCGCGCCTAGGATCGCTTTTTCAATTGGCGACAGAGTAAAGGTCGTGAACGGACCCTTCGACGGGTGCGACGGCCTTGTGGAGGAGATCGACGAGGAACGGGGCAAACTTTCCGTTTCCGTCATGGTCTTCAACCGCAGCACCAAGGTGGAGCTGGAAAGCTGGCAGGTGGAGAAAAGCGAAGCCTGAGCCAACTTATTAATAAATAAAAGAACAAAGCAATCCTTACAGGAGATCAAATATGCCTCCAAAAAAAGTAACCGGTATAATCCGTCTGCAAATCAAAGCCGGCCAGGCTAACCCGGCGCCCCCCATCGGCCCCGCCCTCGGTCAGCACGGCGTGAACATCATGGCGTTCTGCAAAGAGTTCAACGCTCAGACCAAGGACAAGGAACCCGGCCTCATGACCCCGGTGGTCATCACGGTCTATCAGGACAAGTCCTTCACCTTCATCATGAAGGAGCCCCCGGTGGCCGTGCTCATCAAGAAAGCCGCCGGCATCGAGACCGCCTCTGGCGTGCCGAACCGCGAGAAAGCCGGGCGCATCACCAAGAGCCAGGTGCGCAAGATAGCTGAACAGAAAATGAAAGACCTCAACGCCCGCACTGTTGAAGCCGGGATGCTGATGGTCGAAGGTACCGCCCGCAGCATGGGCGTTGATGTAGTCGGGGACTAATATTAATTAGATCCTCATAATTCACCCCGCGCCAAATCTTGGCCGGGGGAGCGTAACAAAGGAAAACGCGATATGTCTATTAGCAAAAGACACAAAGCCAACAAGGCCAAAGTCAACCGCTCCGGGCTCTACAAGCTCCAGGACGCGCTGACCGAGGTCCTCGCGCAATCCGGCACCAAGTTCGACGAATCGCTCGATGTTCAGATGCTTTTGGGCGTCGATCCCAAGAAGGCTGAACAGGCCGTCCGCGCCACGGTGGTACTGCCCAACGGCACAGGCAAAACTGTGCGCGTTTTGGTGTTCGCCACCGGCGCCGACGTTGACGCCGCCAAAGCGGCCGGCGCTGAATACGCCGGACTGGAAGAGCTGGTCGCCAAGATCCAGGAGGGCTGGACCGACTTCGACGTCGCCATCGCCACTCCCGCCACCATGCGTGAAGTTGGTAAACTCGGCAAAGTCTTGGGTCCCCGCGGACTCATGCCCACCCCCAAGGCCGGAACCGTTACCGCCGATGTGACCACCGCCGTCAATGAATTCAAAGCCGGCAAAGTGGAGTTCCGTCTTGACAAGCAGGCCGGACTGCATTGCGCGGTCGGCAAGGTCAGCTTCGGCAAGGATAAGCTTCTCGAGAACATCAGGACTTATCTCAACGCCGTCATCAAAGCTCGTCCCCAGGCTCTCAAGGGAGCCTATATCCTGAAGCTAGCCATCAGCTCCACCATGGGTCCGGGATACCGGATCGACGTGGCGGACGCCGAACGCGAGGCGATGCTTTAACCCGCAATAAGGACGAATAGAAATGCGTATTGAAAAAACATATATAGTGCGCGACATGCAGGAGAAGTACTCCAAGAGCACGCTCTTGGTGATCACTTCCTACCACGGCATGAAAGCGCAGCAGAACGGCGCCCTGCGCTCCAGCATCGCTGAGGCCAAAGGCACGTTCCACGTGGTCCCCAACCGTCTTCTGAAACTCGCTCTGCCCGAAACGGCGGAGGAGAAATTCAAAGAAAGTCTGACCGGCGCGAACGCCCTGGCCGCCACCGACGGCGACCTGGTCGAGCTGGCCAAGGTCATCAAGAAGTTCGCCGACGACAACAAGGATTTCGAGATCCGCTGCGGTCTTCTGGAACTCTCCCGTTATCTGACGGCCGAGGAAGTTAAGACCCTGGCTTCTCTGCCTTCCAAGCAAGACCTGTACGCCATGCTGGCCTGCGTCCTGCAAGCCCCCATCAGAAACCTGGCCTGCTTCGGCAACGTCCTTCTCGGCAACACGGTCCGCGCTCTAGACCAGATCGCCAAGAAGAAAGGCGAAGGCGCCCCGGCGCCCGCCGCCGAGTAATCATCGGCAAAAAATCAAGTTCTTTTTACATCGCTTACGCACTCAGTTAACTTTACAGCCTCAATTAAGTTACTGACAACATAACTACAAAGTGCCCGCTTGTCGGGTAAAGGAGAATACTATGGCCTCTGAAAAAATCGAAGCCCTTATTAACACCATTAAAGAACTTTCCGTTCTGGAACTCAACGATCTCGTCAAAACTTTGGAAAAAGAGTTTGGCGTGTCCGCCGCTCCGGTGGCCGTCGCTGGCGCCGTTGCTCCGACTGCTGCCGCTGCTGCTCCCGCTGAAGAAAAGACTGAATTCGACGTCATTCTGACCGGCGCCGGCTCCAACAAGATCGCCGTCATCAAAGAAGTCCGCGCCATCACCGGCCTGGGCCTCAAAGAAGCCAAAGACCTCGTCGAAGGCACTCCGAAAGCTCTCAAAGAAGCCGCTCCCAAAGAGGAAGCTGAAGCTATCAAGAAGCAGATCGAAGCTGCCGGCGGCACCGTCGAGCTTAAGTAAGTTCTCAATTGGCGCAATTTCCGCGATCAGCGGAAGCTTGATGCATAACGTGGCGGGGGAATTTTTTCCCCCTTCCACGTTGTGTTTTTCATAAAATCCCAAGGTTTTTCCCACTACATGAAACGCACTAAAAAAGGCAACATAGAGGAAGTTTACTGCGGAAAATTCGGTGAATTTCCCCTGCCGCCCCTGACGGCGGTCCAGCGCGATTCTTACGCTCAATTCCTGCAGCAGGACAAAATGCCCGAAGAACGCAAGCAGGAAGGTCTGCAGCAGCTTTTTACCAAGGCTTTCCCCATCGAGAGCAACAATAAGAAGCTGAGAATGGAATTCGTACACTATTCCTTCGGCGCACCGAGATACACCATAGACGAATGCAAGCGCCGCTCGAAAACCTACGAAGTCCCCATCAAAGCCAAGCTGAGGGTTGTGGGCAAACAAGGTTCTGAAGAAGTCATCAAGGAAGACAATGTCAACCTGGGCATGATCCCCATGATGACCGAAAACGGGACTTTTATCATCAACGGTGTGGAGCGCGTCATCGTCAGCCAGCTCCAGCGTTCTCCCGGCATCTACTACCTCGAGAACACCCACCCCACGGGCGTGCCCCTTTACGGCTTCACGCTCATCCCCAGCCGCGGAACCTGGCTGGAGGCCACTTTTGACCTTAAGAACAATATTTACATCAGCGTCGACCGCCGCCATTCCAGAAGAAGAGTGAGAGCCACTACGCTTTTGAGAGCCATCGGTTACGAAAGGGACGAGCAGCTTCTCGATCTTTTCTATCCCAAGCCCAGCGAGCGCAAGATCACTGAGACGAACATCAAGAAACTGGAAGGCCTTTACCTGGCTCAGAAAGTGACCGTCGGCGATACGACTTTGGAAAAAGCCACCGAGCTGACCGAAGAGATCTTGGAAGAACTTCTGAAAGCCGGCGTCACCAGGATCAAAGTTTACGAAGCTCCCGCCGGATCTCCTCTTCTGAGGATGATCGAAGACGAGAACGAAGAATACAAGGCGCGTTTCGGCTCCGCCGGCACGTCTGAAGCCATCAGGAACCGTCACAAAGAAGCGCTGCACGAGATCTACCGCCGCTTCTCTCCCGGCGAACAGTTCAGCCTGGAGCAGGCGGAAAGGGCTTTGAAGCGCCTTTTCTTCGATTCCGCCACTTACGATCTCAGCGACGTGGGCCGTTTTAAATTCAACGACAAACTGGGCCTTTCCATGGAAGAGGAAGAGCTTAACCGCACGACCCTCAATCCCAGCGACATCGTGGAAGCCCTGTCCTACCTCCTGGATCTGGCCGCGGGCAAGGAAAAATCCTCCATGCATCCCGAGATCGACGTCAAGATGGACGACATCGACCACCTGGGCAACAGGCGCATCCGCCCCGTGGGCGAACTGGTGGCCAATCAGTGCCGCATCGCCCTGGCCCGCATGGACCGCTATATAAAGGACCGCATGACCAACCAGACGACCACTCAGCAGCAGGAAGTGCCCATGCCTGAGAAGCTCGTCAATCCGCGCATCCTCTCCAACCTTATGAGGGACTTCTTCGGCCGTTCCCAGCTCTCCCAGTTCATGGATCAGCTGAACCCCCTGGCCGAGCTGACCCACAAGCGCCGTCTGTCCGCTCTGGGCCCCGGCGGCTTGAACAGAGACCGCGCCGGCTTCAAGGTCCGCGACGTCCACAACAGCCATTACGGCCGCATTTGTCCTATTGAGACTCCTGAAGGCGCCAACATCGGCCTTATCGCCTCCATGAGCACCTACATGAAGACCAACAAGTACGGCTTCATGGAAACTCCCTATCTGGAAGTTAAGAATTGCAAAGTTACCGACAAGGTCCAATACCTGGCGGCTAACGAAGAAGAGAAATATACCATCGCCCAGGCCAACGCGCTGAGGGACAAGGACGGCAAGTTCGTGCTGAAAGAGGGCATCAAGGCCCGCAGGAACGGCGACTTCAAAGAAGTGAAGGCCACCGAGATCCAGTACATCGACGTGTCTCCGAAACAGATCGTCTCCATCGCCGCTGGTCTTATTCCCTTCCTGGAACACGACGACGCCAACCGCGCTCTGATGGGTTCCAACATGCAGCGCCAGGCCGTGCCGCTTCTGACTACGGAAGCCCCCATGGTCAGGACCGGTCTGGAGGAAGTGGTGGCCCGGGAATCCGGCGCCGTGCTTCTGGCCAATATCGACGGCGTTGTCAAGGAAAGCGACGCCACCCATATCGTCATAGAAGGCGCCAAGGGCCAGGTGCAGACTGAGGAGCTTTTGAAGTTCAAGCGCTCCAACGCCGCCACCACCATCAACTATCATCCTTACGTCAAGTCCGGCACCAAGGTCAAGAAGGGCGACGTCATCGCCAACGGCCCCGCCACCGCCGACGGCGTTCTCTCCCTGGGCCGCAACATCCTCTGCGCTTACATGCCTTGGGAAGGCTACAACTTCGAAGACGCCATCGTCATTTCGGAGCGCGCCCTGAAGGAAGACTTCTACACTTCGGTGCACATCGAGAGCTTCGACTGCGTCGTGGCCCAGACCAAGCTCGGTCCTGAAGAGACCACCCGCGACATCCCCAACGTTGGCGCGGAAGCTCTGGCCAGGCTGGACGCCGAGGGCATCGTGGTCCCCGGCACGGAAGTGAAGCCCGGCGACATCCTGGTCGGCAAGATCACTCCCAAGAGCGAGACCGAACTGAGCCCCGAGGAACGCCTCCTCAAAGCCATCTTCGGCGACAAGGCCGCGGACGTCCGCGACGCCTCTTTGAAAGTCCCCGCCGGCACCTACGGCGTGGTGATGCACGTCGACGTCTTCCGCCAGAAGTCCAAGGACGCCCAGCGCGAGAAGGACAACAAGGCCAAGGAAAAGAAAGAGCTCAAGGAAGCCGCGGACAAGCTGAACGACAGGAAGTCCGACCTTACCGAAAACTTCAAGAAAGCCATCGACGAGCTTGGCAAGAGACCCATGAAGGGCGAGATCATCGACAAGCAGACCGGCGACATCCTGGCCGACAAGGGCCAGCCTCTGCCCGAGGATGTGAAGTTCCTTCTGCAGTCCAAGCGCAGCCTGACCGGCTTAGACGTTCAGGACAAGCAGTTCGCCAGCGAATTCAACAAGCTGGTTTACAAATACGAATACGACAACGAAGTCCTGCAGGCCCAGTACGCCCGCGAAGTTGACACCATCAAGCGCGGCGACGAAATGGACAGCCACATGCTGAAGATGGTGAGAGTTTACATCGCCATCAAGCAGAAGCTGCAGGTGGGCGACAAGATGGCTGGCCGTCACGGCAACAAAGGCATCGTCGCCAAGATCCTGGCCGAGGAGGATATGCCCTTCATGGAAGACGGCACTCCCGTGGACATCGTGCTGAACCCCCTGGGCGTGCCTTCCCGTATGAACGTGGGCCAGATCATGGAAGCCCACCTGGGCTGGGCCTGCCGCATGCTGGGGCTCGTCGCCACGACTCCGGTCTTCGACGGCGCCACCGAGGGAGAGATCGAAGACTTGCTGGAAGAAGCCGAAAAACAGGCTAAGAAAAACGACAAGGCCAAGGACGCTCACCTCTGCGCCACCAGCCTGGAACCCAAGCTGGGCAAGGTGACCCTCTACGACGGCCGCACCGGCGAAGCCATGTACCAGAAAGTGACCGTAGGCTACACCTACTTCATGAAACTGGGACACCTGGTCGCCAACAAGATCCACGCCCGCGCCACCGGCCCCTACTCCCTGGTCACCCAGCAGCCCTTGGGCGGCAAAGCCCAAAGCGGCGGCCAGCGCTTCGGCGAAATGGAAGTGTGGGCCCTGGAAGCTTACGGCGCCGCCTATACTCTGCAGGAAATGCTGACGGTCAAGTCCGACGATACGGAAGGCCGCAAGAAGACCTACGAGTCCATCACGAAGGGCAACTGCGCCCTGGAAGCCTCCACGCCGGAATCCTTCAACGTTCTGGTGAAAGAGTTAAAGGCGGCCTGCCTGGACGTCAGGACCGAAAAGAAGTAAACCAATCTATCGCAGGATAGCAAAAATATGATGAGAAAAGATTCGGACAACGAACTCGAAAACGTTTTTCAGTCGGAAGATGTGTTGGAGAACGCGGACGAGCTGACTAGCGACATTGCCGAAACCATCGCGGCCGCCACGGCCGACGAAGGCGAAACGCAGGAGCCCGAGGGCCCCATCTCCCTTCCTGACGACAGTCAGGAGGAAGAAGAGTTCGACATGTGGAGACACCCTGTCAAGGAGAACCAGTTCGACAAGGTGACCGTCACTATCGCTTCCCCCGACACCATCCGCTCCTGGTCTTACGGCGAAGTCAAAAATCCCGAGACCATCAACTACCGCACCTACAAGCCGGAGCCCGGCGGCCTTTTCTGCCAGCATATCTTCGGCCCGGTGAAAGACTGGGAATGCGCTTGCGGTAAATATAAACGCATTAAATACAAAGGCATCGTCTGCGATCGCTGCGGCGTGGAAGTCGCCCAGAGCAAAGTCAGGCGCGAGCGCATGGGCCACATCGAGCTGGCCGTGCCCGTCGCCCACATCTGGTTCTTCAAGACCATGCCTTCCAGGATGGGCGCCATCCTGGATATGACGGTCCGCAATCTTGAGCAGATCATTTACCTTGACAAATACATCATCCTGGATCCCGGCAAATCCAATCGCAAGAAAGGCGAGGTCATCACCGAGGAAGAGAAGGATAAGCTTCGCAAAGAATTCCCCAGCGTGAATGCCGGCACCGGCGCTGAAGCGCTGGAAGTCCTTCTGAAGGAGTTCGACCTGGACGCGGAAGCGGATAAGCTGTACAACGACATGCAGAAGACGCATTCCAAGCAGGTCAGGAAGAAAATCGCCAAGAGATTGAAAATCATCGAAGGTTTCCGCAATTCCGAAAACAAGCCGGAATACATGATGATCCACGTGGTGCCCGTGCTGCCCCCGGACCTGAGGCCTCTCGTGCCCCTGGACGGCGGCCGCTTCGCCACCAGCGATCTCAACGACCTTTACCGCCGCGTCATCAACCGCAACAACCGCCTGAAGATCCTCAAGAGCCAGCGCACGCCCGAAGTCATTATAAACAACGAGAAGCGCATGCTCCAGGAAGCGGTGGACGCTCTCATCGACAACGGCCGCCACGGCCGCACCGTGTGCGGACCTTCCAGCCGTCCTCTGAAATCTCTGAGCGACAACCTGAAGGGCAAACAGGGCCGTTTCCGCCAGAACTTGCTCGGCAAACGCGTGGACTACTCCGGCCGTTCCGTCATCGTGGTCGGCCCGGAACTGAAGATGACCCAGTGCGGTCTTCCCAAGAAGATGGCGCTGCAGCTCTTCGAGCCCTTCATCATCCGCGAGCTTAAGAAAGGCGGCATCGCCCAGACCATCAAGACCGCCAAGAAAGTCATCGAGCGCGGCGACACCATCGTCTGGGATATCCTGGAACAGGTCACCAAGGGACATGTGGTCATGCTGAACCGCGCGCCGACCTTGCACCGTCTGGGCATCCAGGCTTTCGAGCCGCTGCTCATCGAAGGCAACTCCATCCGAGTCCATCCTCTGGTCTGCGGCGGCTTCAACGCCGACTTCGACGGCGACCAGATGGCCGTGCACGTGCCTCTCTCCAGGGAAGCCCTGTGGGAAGCCAAGCACTTCATGATGGCCCCGGAAAACCTTTTCTCCCCGGCCTCCGGCAAACCTATGATGATGCCGACCCAGGATATCGTTTTGGGCATCTATTATCTGACCCACGATCCCTGGCTCAAGGAGCACGCTAAGTCCTCCACCGGCACCCTGACTCCCCAGGAAGTCCACAGAGCCTACGACAACGGCGTCATATCGCTGCATCACAGCATTAAAGTTGTCCTGGCCCCCAACTGGAAAGCTCCCGAGGAAGCCGCTCCGGAAGGCAAAAAAGAAGAGATCGTGGAGACCACCGCCGGCCGCATCTTCTTCAACGAGCTGCTGCCCAAGGAACTGAACTATTACAACAAGACCATCGACAAGAAAGGCCTTGCCAAACTTATAAACGACTGCTTCGAGGCCGTCGGCTCCGCCGGCACCGTGGAGACTCTGGACCGCATCAAGAAAGCCGGCTTCCACGAATCCACCAGGGCTGGCATCTCCATCTCCACTTCCGACATGATGGTTCCGCAAAGCCGCGACGCCGTCTTGCTGGACGCCCAGAAGAAGGTCAACCAGATCACCAAGCAGCATGCGGCCGGCGCCATCAGCGAAAAGGAACGCTACAACAGCGTGGTGGACGTCTGGACGACCGCTACCAACACCATTTCCGAAGACCTCTACGCCAAGCTGCAGAGCAAAGCCGAGGAACTGAGGGAGCTGAACCCGCTGCACATGATGGTGGATTCCGGCGCCCGCGGTTCCCGCGACCAGATCAAGCAGCTGGCCGGCATGCGCGGTTTGATGGCCAACCCCTCGGGCGAGATCATCGAAACGCCGATCAGGTCCAACTTCAAGCAGGGCCTGTCGATGCTGGAATACTTTATTTCCTCCCACGGCGCCCGTAAAGGTTTGGCCGACACCGCTCTTAAGACCGCGGACGCCGGTTACCTTACCAGACGTCTGGTGGACGTGGCCCACGACATAATCATCACCTGCGACGACTGCAAGACACCCAGCGGCATCAAAGTCACGGCCATCAAGGAAGGCAACAAAGTCCTCGTGAAGCTCAGCGACCGTATCAAAGGCCGCACGGCTCTTTACGACATCATGAAGCCCGGCTCCACTGAGATCATGGTGAAAGCCGGCGAACTTATCACCGGCCACAAGGCGGTCGAGATCGAGGAATCCGGCATCGAGACCGTCACCATCAGGTCCGTCCTTACCTGCGAAGCGCCCTACGGCGTCTGCGCCAAGTGCTACGGCATGGACCTCTCCAAATACGAACTCGTAAAGGCAGGCACCCCTGTCGGCATCATCGCGGCCCAGTCAATCGGCGAGCCCGGCACCCAGCTGACCATGCGTACCTTCCACATCGGCGGCACGGCTAACAAAGCGGCGGTCATTACTGCTCACAAAGCCGACAAGCCCGGCCGCATCGTTCTTGAGAACATCCACGCCGTCGAATCCGAGGACGGTGTGCGCGTCTTGAACAAATACGGCATAGCTAAAATCGTCGATGACAAGACGGGCGCTGAACTTTCCAGATTCGATCTGGAGATCGGCTCCCTTTTGAAAGTCCAGGACGGCCAGAAGGTCAAGAAAGGCGATGACATCGACGAATGGGACCCCTACATCATTCCGATGTACACCGAAGTGAGCGGCACGGTCCATTACAAGGATGTCGAGGAAGGCAAGACTTTGGACATCCGCAGGTCCGAAGAGCAGGGCGACAAAGAGGAGCGCGTCATTCTTTCCACCAGGGAAGATCTCCATCCCGAGATCCAGTTCGTGGATGAATTAGGCAATCTTTTGGGCGGCTACCCCATTCCGGTGAACGCCATTCTGGTGGCCGAGGAAGGCGACGTGCTGAAAGTTGGCGCTTTGATCGCCAAGACGCCGCGTCAGGAATCCAAGACCAAGGACATTACCGGCGGTCTGCCCCGCGTGGAAGAGCTCTTCGAAGCCAGACGTCCCAACGACGCCGCCGAGATCGCCGTGATAGACGGTATCATCAGCTTCCCTGAAAAGAGCATCGAGCGCGGACACAGGATCATCAAAGTGACTTCCGAGACCACCGGCGAAGTCAGGTACCACAAGGTCCCCCTGACCCAGCAGCTCTTCGTCAGCGCCGGCGACCGCATCAGGAAAGGCCAGCCCCTCACCGAAGGCTCCATCGAGCCTCACCAGCTGCTGGATGTCTGCGGCGTCCGCGAGCTCCAGAGCTACCTCCTGGACCAGGTCAGGGAAGTTTACCGCTCCCAGGGCGTGGAAATAAACGACAAGCACATCGAAGTCATCCTGCGCCAGATGCTCAGGAAGGTCAAGATCACCGATCCCGGCGACACGCCTTTCCTGTATGACGACGAAGTGGAACGCTCCCGCTTCGAGAAAGAGAATCGCAAGGCCCAGAAGGAAGGCAAGCGCTCCGCCAAGGGCATGCCGCTCCTGCAGGGCATCACCAAGGCCGGATTGAGCACGTCCTCCTTCATCTCCGCGGCCTCCTTCCAGGAGACCACGAGAGTTCTGACCGAAGCCGCCGCCACCGGCCGCGAAGACCCCCTGATGGGCTTCAAGGAAAACATCATCATGGGTCACCTTGTGCCCTCCGGCACAGGCTTCAGCCCCGAACGCTTCACCGGCGAACAGAAAGACGGCGAGATCGAGCTTGGCTACACCGCCACCAGCGAACAGGATTCCGCCTTCCTCCTGGACACCGACGACAGCGAAAACGAGATCGTGGGCTCCGTGAACGACCTCCTTGGCAGCGATTTCTCCAAGGGAGAAGGATCCGATTCGAACGAATAAAAAACCAAATCTAAACATAAACAAAAAAAGAGGAAAATCATGCCTACTATTAACCAGTTAGTACGGAAGAGTCGTCAGCCCAAGCAGCAGCACACCAAAGCCCCCGCTTTGCAGAGCTGCCCTGCCCGCCGCGGCGTTTGCCTGGTAGTTACCACCCGCACGCCGAAGAAGCCGAACTCCGCCTTACGTAAAGTTGCCCGTGTCCGTTTGTCCAACGGTACGGAAGTAACCGCCTATATCCCCGGTGAAGGTCACAACTTGCAGGAACACTCCATTGTTCTCGTGAGAGGCGGCCGCGTCAGAGACCTTCCGGGCGTCAGGTACCACCTTATTCGTGGCGTCCTGGACACCGCCGGTGTGACCAAACGCAAACAGAGTCGTTCCATGTACGGCGCCAAGCGCCCCAAATCCTGATCGACAGAACTATTTGCTTAACAACTCTATTTTTGGACAAACATAATTTATGGCACGCAGACATAACGCAACCCGCAGGGTCATCACCCCCGACCCCAAATTTCAAGACAGGATCGTCGCGAAATTCATTAACAACCTTATGAAAGACGGCAAGAAGACCCTTGCCCAGCGCATCTTCTATGAAGCGCTGACCAAAGCCTGCCAGATGGTTTCCGGCCCCTCCGAGCTGGAAGTCTTCAACAAGGCTTTGGAAAACGTTCGTCCCACCGTGGAAGTTCGCTCCCGCCGAGTCGGCGGCGCGACCTACCAGGTCCCGGTGGAAATACCGCAATACCGTCAGGACGCCCTGGCCATCCGCTGGATCATCGGCGGCGCCAGAGGCCGCAAAGGCACTGAGATGGCTCAGGCCTTAGCCTACGAACTGTCCGACGCCTTCAAGGGCGAAGGCGGTGCAGTTCGTAAGCGCGACGAAGTGCACCGCATGGCAGAGGCTAACCGCGCGTTCGCTCACTACCGTTGGTAAGTGCACTTACGCATATAAAAATGGCCTGCCGCGGTACCGCGGCGGGCCATTCTTTTTAAATGAAACGCAAGATAAAACTATGGCAAGAGACATAGCACTAGAAAATGTTAGGAACATCGGCATCATGGCTCACATCGACGCCGGCAAGACCACCACTACGGAACGCATCCTTTACTTCTCCGGCGTGACCCACAAGCTGGGCGAAGTGCATGAAGGCACCGCCAAAACGGACTATATGCCTCAAGAGCAGGAACGCGGCATCACCATCACTTCCGCCGCTATCACCTGTTATTGGAAGGAGCATCGCATCAACATCATCGACACTCCGGGACACGTGGACTTCACCATCGAGGTGGAGCGCTCCCTGCGCGTCCTGGACGGCGCGGTGGCGGTCTTCTGCTCCGTGGGCGGCGTGCAGCCGCAAAGCGAGACCGTCTGGCGCCAGGCCCAGAAATACAGCGTGCCCATCATCGCCTTCGTCAACAAAATGGATCGCGTGGGCGCTGATTTCTTTGGCACCATTGAGCAGATGAAGACGCAATTGCACACCAACGCGGTGGCCATCCAGTACCCCATCGGCAAAGAGAGCAATTTCCGCGGCGCCGTCGACCTCATCAAGATGAAAGCTTGCGTTTGGCAGGAAAAATTAAAGGACAACATGTACACCGTGGAGGAGATCCCTCCCGAACTCATGGACGAGTGCAAGAAAAAACGCCAGATCTTGTTGGAAGCCGTGGCGGAATGTGACGATTTGCTTTTGGAAAAATACCTGAGCGGCGAAGAACTTCAAGAAGAAGAAATCGTAGCGGCTTTGAGAAAAGGAGTCATTTCAAACAAGATCGTTCCTGTGATGTGCGGCTCTTCCTTTAAGAACAAAGGCGTTCGCTTGCTGCTGGACGCCATCGTGGCCTATCTGCCCTCGCCTCTGGAAGCCAAACCCATTGTCGGTATCAACAAGAAAGGCGAAGAAGAAGAACGCAAGCCGGAAGACGGCGCGCCTTTCTCTGCGTTAGCCTTTAAGATAATAACCGATCAGCATTGCGGCAAATTGACTTTCTTCCGCGTTTATTCCGGCAGTCTGAAGGCCGGCCAGACGGTCTTCAACGCAAATACTAAGAAAAGGGAAAGAATTGGCCGCATTTTGCAGATGCAGGCCGCGGACAGGATAGACCTGAGCGAAGTGCATGCCGGTGAGATTGTCGCGGCGGTGGGCCTTAAAAACGTCAGGACTGGCGAGACCATCTGCGACGAAGGACACCCAATTGTCATGGAATCTTTGAATATTCCGGATCCTGTCATTTCCCTGGCCATCGAGCCAAAATCCAAGGCGGACCGCGACAAACTTTCGGAATCCCTTGCCAAACTTTCCGAAGAGGATCCCACCTTCCGTGTTTCCACCAACCAAGACACCGGCCAGACCATCATTTCCGGCATGGGCGAACTGCACCTTGACATTATCAAGGACCGCCTTATCAGGGAATTCAATGTGGATGCTATGGTGGGACGCCCCCAGGTCGCCTACAGGGAAGCCATCACGGCTTCCCACGAAGAACATTCACGCTTTGTGAGGCAAAGCGGCGGCAAGGGCCAGTACGGCGACGTGCACATCAGGTTCGAGCCGCTGGAGCCGGGCTCCGGCTTCCAGTTCGTGGACGACATCAAGGGCGGCGTCATTCCCGGGGAATTCATACCCGCGGTGGAAAAAGGCCTTAGGGAAGCCATGATGAGCGGCGTCCTTCTGGGATATCCCTGCACGGACTTCAAGGCCACGCTTTTCGACGGTTCCTTCCATGAAGTGGACTCTTCGGAAATGGCCTTCAAGATGGCGGCCATCTTCGCCTTCAGGGACGGCATCCCCAAATGCAAGCCGATCTTGATGGAGCCCGTGATGCGCGTGGAGGTGACGACTCCCGACAACTATCTCGGCGAAGTCATCGGCGACCTTAACAGCCGCCGCGGCAAAGTCAGGGAGATCGTGCCCAGGCAGCATCTGCAGCTGGTCAGGGCCCAGGTGCCCCTGGCGGAGATGTTCGGCTACGCCACGGCGGTCAGGACTATAACCAGCGGCAGAGCCAGCTACTCCATGGAGCCCGACCATTTCGAGCCTGTCCCCAAGGCCGTCCAGGAGAAGCTGCTGGCCGGCAAATAAAGTCCGGTTTGCTTTTTCCGTTTGATTTGTCTATAATATCTTAAAAGTAGTTTATTCACTGTTTTCAAAACAAGCAAAAGGTAAGGAGAAACCATGAAACGTGTCAACACGAAAGGCTTTACCTTGATTGAACTGCTGGTCGTGATTTCAGTTATCGGCATTTTGGCCAGTATCGGTATCGGCGCCCAGGGTCCTGTCAAAGAAGAAGTCGGTAAATTGCAGCGTCGTACCATGCTGCGCGACCTTTACGTGCATCTGCAGACGTATCAGCAAGACTTCGGTTCTTTCCCCAGTGTCCAGCCCAACGCCACCCGTTATGAACAGGGCGGCGGCGTGCGCGACCTGTATCCCTTGGCCTACACCGGCCGCATGGGCGAGAAAGAATTGAACGAAATCATGCACCCGCCGGGAGGTCAGTTCGATAAGTTCTCTAAGGAACCCCGCGCCGAAGAGTTCGACAAGAACCACATCGGCTGGTCCTACAATTCCTGCGCTCGTATCGACAGCGAAGAGCCCCTGATGGCCGACCAGGGCGTCAGCAGCGGATCTCTGCGTCTCCAGAGCCAGGACCGCGGCATCAAACCCCTTTCCACCAAAGGCGTCATGGTCCTTCTGGCCAACGGCCGCGTGGAATACGTCTCGGCGAACCCCCGCAACGGAAAACTCCTGAGCGACATCGTCAAAGACTGGGGCGTCCTGAAAGACTAAGTCTTCTTTTCCCAGAAAGACCGGAAGAAGTTTTTCTTCCGGTCTTTTTTTTCCTCAAAAATTATGTCCGACGCAAAAAAAAGATTTCCCTACGAACATGTCATCACGATCTTATTGGGGATCGCGCTGTTTTATTTCGGCTGGCAGCTGAAGGGATTGGTTGCCGAAAAAAGCGCCTCCGCGGAGAAGGCCGTGAGATTGAGGAACCTTTACGTCCATCTGAAAACGTATTGCAACGAATACGGCTCGTATCCCAGCAGGGAAGGGAAGGAGCGATATTCCAAAACAAGTTCCGCCTCCGATCTGACCTTGCTTTGCGACCTGGGCTTCGCCGGGCTCGAGGAAGTCGACACCAACCTCTGGTCCTACAACGCCAACGCACTGCCGGACAGCACGGATCCTCTGGTTTCGGAAAAAGGCGTGAAAGACGGGAAAGCCGAAAAAGCGGTTCTGCTTTTGCGCGCCAACGGCGAGATATGGAAAGCGGAGCCCAGCAAAGGCCTTTTGCCTCGGGAGCGCTGCGAGTGGGGGAAACTCGGCGACTGAGGATATGCTAAAATAACCTTATGAGATATATCCTTATATTGTCGTTTATTTGCGCGCTGTTCTCCCTTGCCGCCCAGGGCAGGGACGAATACATTCCCCGGCGCGCCTTGAAAGGCCTTTCCATAAACGACGACAAATTCAGCCAGCTGCCCGTCGTCAGCCTGCCCAAGGACGGATATATCGTCAACGATTTCCAGACGCTGCCGAAGCGGAACGCGACCAACGGCTTTTACCAGATCTGGGACGAAGTGCACCTGGACGAGGGCGACGGCTTGATAAAACTTTTGAGCGCCACCGCGGATTCCAATATGATCTGGGAAGTGACGGTCAACGATTTCAAAGGCACCCAGCGCGCCCCCAGGCTTCTGGATTTCCCGGACGGGACGCTTCTGGCGGTCTGGGAGAGCGACAGCGCCGGCACCAACAATTTCAACCTTTGGTGCATGCGTTTCAAAGAGAACGGGGAGGCGTTGTGGAGCGTGCCTGGCGCTCTGTCCTGCGCTCCCAAGAATCAGCAGAAGGTGAATCTGGCCCGCCTTTCCAACGGCGGGATCGCCGCCGCCTGGGAAGACTACCGCAACGGGGATTCCGACATTTACTACCAGGAGATCATGCCCGACGGCAGCCCGGTCTTCACCCCCGACGGAGTGGCCGTGGAAAAGGTGGAAGGCGCCCAACTGGACCCCTGTTTCATTTTGGACGAAAAGGGCCTGGCGCAGAAATTATGCTGGCAGGACCACAAGGATCTCAACTATTCCATCTGCACCGTGACGGTTGACTTGGACGACATGGCTGTCCCCGAGGGCGGAACGGTTCTTGCGCTGATTTGCGGCGCGCTGCTGTTTTTCTTCCGCCGCGCTAAAGCCTGACGCTTTAAAATTTCAAGTCCAGCATCATTTCGAAGCGGCCGCTCTGGACTTTGGTCTTCTGATTTTCCCAAGCCTCCTCCAAATGGAAGTAAGGCTCCTTGTTGTCCACGTTGACCTCCAGGTCGAGGTTGGCGTCCTCCAAGGACAAGGCGGGGATGGCGGCTTTTATTTTTTTACCGGAGGCGACGCTTGGCCCCTGGGTGGTGTTGACGGTCAGATTCCTGAGAGATATTTTTACGCTTCCCGGCAGCAGGTCCTTTTCATTGAAATGCAGCTGCCCGCTGGCGCTGAAAAGCCCGCCCTGGCACTGCCAATTGCCTATTTCTTCAGGCAGCAGGTCGGGCAGAACTTCCGCGGGAAAATCCGTGAGGGAGAAATTCAGCGTCCTTGTTTTGGCGCCTTCCTCGCCGAGGGAGGAACTCATCTCGCCTCTGAAACTCGTCTTGGGATAGCCCCGGAGCCTGGCGCTCCAGAAAGCCTCGGGAGAATTGGCTTTTTCCGGCGGCACGGCCAGGTCTTTTCCCTGGAGCTCCTCTATTTCCCAGACAAGCGGCTTTTCCTTTCCCTGGAAAACAACAAAGCCCCCCTGCAGTTTTAAAAGGGAGATAAAGAGCGGCTCTTTGGTCTTCTGGTCTTTGGACAAAAGCCAGGGGATCTTCCCGGCGTCCACTTTTTCGGCGGAATAATTAAGAAGCGCTCCGCCCTGGGTGAAGGGGAGCCTGGCCTTGCCGCCGAAAAGCGCCGCGAAAAGGTCGCAGGGGATGGTTATGACGGCGTTGGTGGCGAAAAGATAAACGCTCCGGCGGCCCTTCAGAAGCTCCTCTTCGTCCAGGGTAAGCTCGACTCTTGCGACCTTCGCGGTGAAGCCGGTCTCGGGATCCGAGAGGGAGAGCCCCTGGAATTCAGCCCGCCCGTTGCTTAAGGACAACTGCAGCTCCTCTATTTCCGCCGGCAGGCCTTTTCTGCGGGACAGCTCCATAAGATTATTGCGGACGGTCTTGTTGTCCAGGATGCCGACCGCCAGGATGATCCCCAAAACAAGGAGGGGGATCAGGAAGAGAAGGGCTTTCAGAACGCGCATAAGGCCTTTTTAAGGGCTTTTCGTGTTAAGCGGGGGAACTTATTCGGGCAGGGGATACTTGGCCGCCAAAACGGAGGCGTTGTGGCCTCCGAAGCCGAAGGAGTTGGAGAGCGCGTAATCCACGTTGGCCTTCCTGGCCACATTGGGCACGCAGTCCACCATACACTCCGGATCCGGCTCCTCCTGGTTGATGGTGGGCGGGACCAGGGAGTTCTGCATGGTGAGCAGCGTGGCGATAAGCTCGATGGCGCCGGCGGCGCCCAGGGTATGGCCGGTCATGGATTTCGTGGAGCAGAGCATGACCTTCGTGTCTTCCCCGAAGAGGCGCTTCACCGCCATCACTTCGGAGATGTCCCCCAGATGGGTGGAGGTCCCGTGGGCGTTGATGTAGTCGATCTGCTCTTTCTTGACGCCGCCCTGCTCCAGGGCTTTCACCATGGCGATCTCCGCGCCCCTGCCTTCCGGATGAGGCGCGACCATGTGGTGGGCGTCCGCGGACATGCCCACGGCTTTGATTTCGCCGTAGATCTTGGCGCCGCGTTTCAGGGCGTGCTCGAGCTCCTCCAGAATGACCACGCCGGAGCCTTCGGCGATGACGAAGCCGCAGCGCTTCTTGTCGAAGGGGCGGCTGCCTTTTTCCGGCTCGTCGTTGAAGCCGGTGCAGAGGGCTTTCATGGAGCAGAAGCCCGCCAGGCCCATGGGGACGATGCCGGCTTCCGCGCCGCCGGTGATCATGACGTCGGCGTCGCCGAACTTAATGGCCCGGAAAGCGCTTCCGATGGCGTGGCTGGCGGTGGCGCAGGCCGAGGAGACGCTGTAGTTGGGCCCCTGGGCGTTGTAGCGTATGGAAACGATACCTGAGGAGATATCGCTGATGAGCATTGGAATAAAGAAGGGAGAGACCCGGTTGGCGCCTTTTTCCAAAAGCGTGCGGTACTGTTCCTCGAAGGTCTTCATGCCGCCGATGCCGGAGCCTATGATGACGCCCACCTTGGAGGGGTCTTCATTTTCAGGATCCAAACCGCTGTCGGTCACGGCCTGCACGGCCGCGGATACGGCGAACTGGGTGAAACGGTCCATGCGGCGGGCTTCCTTGGCGTCGATGTAGGGGCTGGGATCGAAATCCAGCACCTGCCCCGCGATCTTCGAGGGGTACGGTTCCGGATCGATGATGGAAAGTTTGGTGATGCCGCTTTTGCCAGCGGACAAATTATCCCAAAAAGTCTTTACATCCGTTCCCACCGGGGAAATAACGCCCATGCCTGTGACAACTACGCGCCGCTTAAGATCCATTTGCTCTCCTTAAAAATTCAAAAAAAGACAAGCTTTATGGCTTGTCAGAAAAAAAGGGGAGCCTGCAGGAGGCTCCCCGGAATGCTTTTAGGCATTTTCGCCGCTGGCGGCTTTTTCAGCTAACTTCGCGTCAATGAACCTGACAGCGTCGCCGACAGTTTTAATCTTTTCGGCTTCTTCGTCGGGGACGGGAGCTTCGAATTCTTCTTCGAGAGCCATGACGACCTCAACGAGGTCCAGGCTGTCAGCGCCCAGATCATCCGTGAAATTGGCGTCTTCCGTGACTTCCTCGGGTTTGACGCCGAGCTGCTTCACGATGATGTCCTTGACTTTTTCAAAAGTTGTAGCCATGTTTTTCTCCTTTTTAGGTATGATAAAACTATTTGAATTTAAAAATTTACATTACCATGCCGCCGTCCACTACCAAGACCTGGCCGGTGACGTAGGAAGCCAGATCGGAACAGAAGAAGAGAGCGGCATTCGCGATGTCCTCAGGTTCGCCAAACTGCTTGAGCGCAACCATCTCCAGCATCTTGGCCTTGATTTCATCGGAAAGTACTTCAGTCATTTTGGTTTTGATGAAGCCCGGGGCGATGGCGTTGGCCGTCACGCCGCGGCTGGCCAGTTCCTTGGCCGTGGTCTTGGTGAGGGCGATAAGCCCGCCTTTGCTGGCGGAGTAGTTCGCCTGGCCGGCGTTGCCGATGATGCCGACGATGCTGGCCATGTTGACGATGCGCCCGAAGCGCTGCTTCATCATGATGCGGGCCACGGCTTTCGTGCAGTTGAAGGCGCCCTTAAGGTTGACGCGCAGGACAGCGTCCCACTCGTCTTCGCCCATGCGGATCAAAAGCGTGTCCTTGGTGATGCCGGCGTTGTTGATGAGGATGTCCAATGATCCGAAGTCGGACTGGATCTGCTCCATCAAAGCTTGCATTTCCGCGAGGTTGGAAACGTCGCCGGCGTAGCCCTTGGCCTTGACGCCCATCTCGGTGAGGGCCTGCACGGTCTCAAGGGTAAATTCTTCTTTCAACTCGATGACGGCGATGTTGGCTCCGGCTCCCGCCAGTTTCTTGGCGATAGCCTGGCCGATGCCTCGGCCGGCGCCGGTCACAACCGCTGTCCTGTTAGTCAGATCTATTGAGTAAGCCATATTTTTCCAATTTATTTTTAACAATTATATCAAATCGTTCTCCAATATGCTAGTGATCTCCTCAAACTTGCCGGCGGTTTTGCACACGGCCTCCCGGGAGATTTTTTTCGCCAGTCCGCAAAGCACATTGCCGGGCCCCAGCTCCAGGCAGAGATCCGGAGCGAAACTTAAGATAGATTTGAAATCCTCTTCCCACAGAACGCTCTCCACGATCTGGCGGCCGAGAAGCTCGGGCATGGAAGCGTCTTCGGGATAGATGGCGCCAAGCACGTTGGAGACAACTGGGAAGCAAGGCTTTTGCCAATCAGTTTCCTTTAAAAGCGGCAGAAGCTTCTCTCTGGCCGGCTCCATGAAGGGAGAGTGGAAAGCCCCGCCCACAGCCAGCGGCAGGACGCGGCGCGCTCCGGCTTCAGAAAGGGCTTTGGAGGCTTCCTCCACGCCCGCGGGCGATCCGGAGATAACGATCTGCCCGGGGCAGTTGAAGTTCGCCACGTAAACTTTTTCAAATTTTCCGCAGATCTCTTTCACAACAGCGCCGTCCAGCTGCAGAACAGCCGCCATGGCGCCGGGCGATGCTTCGGCAGCTTCCTGCATGAAAAGCGAGCGGGAGCGCACCAGCTTCAATCCTTCCGAAAAAGACAGAACGCCCGCGGCCGTCAGAGCCGCATATTCGCCCAGGCTCAGGCCGCCCGCGGCGACGATCGAAAGTTCCGGCTTCTTTTCCTTCAGGGCCGCTAAGGCCGCCAGGGAAACGGTGTAAATAGCCACCTGGGTCACGTCCGTTCTTTTCAGAGCTTCTTCCGGCCCCTCGAAGAGCGTCGCAAGAAAATCCTCGCCCATCAATGCGGCCGCCGACTCGAAGACGGCTTTCGCGGCCGGGGAGGATTCGTAAAGATCACGCCCCATGCCCACATACTGGGCGCCCTGTCCGGGGAAAAGCAGCGCTATTTTTTTCATAAAAAATTCAGTTGTTTTGAGGTGAATTTAAAGCTTCCTTGATATAGCTGTTCAGATCGTGGGCCACTATCTCCTGCGCCCTGAAGATCGCCGCGCACAAAGCGTCGGCATGGGAATTACCGTGGGCTATGATGCAGGTCCCGTTGACGCCCAACAGAGGCGCGCCTCCGAACTTGCTTACGTCGAAGTGCCTTCTGATCTGCTGGGCCGGCGACTGGGAGAAAAAGGATGCGAACAGCCTTGAGAACCCGTATTTGTTGGTCTGGGGATGCGAGATCATGGTCCTGATGCCGCTGGCCATGCCTTCCATGACCTTCAGCGCCACGTTCCCCACGAAGCCGTCGCAGACGATGACGTCCACTTTCCCCAGGAAAATATCCTGCCCTTCCACATTGCCGTAAAAATGCAGCGGCGACTGCTTCAAGAGCGCATGCGCCTCCCTGGTCTCCCGGTTTCCCTTTTCGTCCTCTTCGCCCACCGACAGAAGCCCCACCACAGGGTGAGTCTTCCTTAAGACATGCCTGGCGTAGCAGGCCCCCATCTTCGCGAACTGTACCAGATTGGCGGCTTTGCAGTTAACAGTCGCTCCCGCGTCCAGCAATACCGTCGCCCCGAAGGGCCCCGGCACCAGCGACGCGATAGCCGGCCTGTCCACACCCGGCAAAAGCTCCCACTCCATCCTGGCGGCCGCGGCCAGCGCCCCGGTATTCCCGGCGGACACCACCGCGTCCACTTCGCCCGTGGCGGCCATTCTGGTCGCCACGGCGATGGAGGAGTCCCGCTTCTTGCGCAATGTGACAGCGGGGGATTCGGACATCTCCACGTTCTGAGAAGCGTGGACCACCCTGAGAGGCGCGTTCCCGGCGTTCAGTTCCGCCAGGCAGGCTTCGATCCTTTCGGCGTCGCCCACCAGGGTAATATTAGCCTCAGAATCGCCGCTGGCGACATATTTCAGAGCGCCTGCGACGATCTCAGAAGGGGCGTAATCACCGCCCATAGCGTCGACAGCAATACGCATTGCGGACGCAAAAACAAAAGATTATTCAGCGACGGTAGCCAGAGCGATGACGCGGCGGCCCTTGTAGAAACCGCACTTCGGGCAAACCACATGGGGCTTCTTTTCGTAGCCGCAGTTGGAGCAAGCCAGCGTCTGGGGCACGGTCAAAGAATCATGAGTGCGACGTTTGTCGCGACGAGTCTGAGAATGTCTGCGTTTTGGATTAGCCATAAAAATCTCACTGTTTTAGTTATTTAATTCATTTTTAATTGTGAATAGGAATTATACCATAACCACCCCCATAAGTCAAAGCCCCACCCCCCCAAAAAAAGCCCAACCCTCCCAAACCACAAACGCCCCATATTCCACTCAAAGCAATCCGCAAAAATTCGATCATAAAGTCACGAGGTCGCCTTTTCGTGATAAAGCCATCACAAATGTGGTTGGTTTATAGGATCATTATCATATAATTTTTGTCCTCTTTTGCTAAAATTGAGCCATGGCAACACTCGGCTTAAAATATCTCGACACGCCGTCTCTTTCCATAAGCGAGCAGATCGCCTTGGACAGAGAACTCATGTCTGAAGTCGGCAGCGGAAAGCGCTCTCCTCTTCTACGCTTCTATAACTTCACTGACGAGGCCATTGTCTTAGGCCTCAGCCAGGAGGAGGAGAAATATGTCCAGATATCCCACGCCCAGGAAGACGATGTACCTGTCCTAAGACGCTTCTCAGGAGGAGGAACGGTCTTCATCCACCCAGGCTGCCTGGTCTATACGATCATAACCACAATAACCACTCCTTTCAAACGCTTCGACGTCATGGGCGCCTACAGAACAGCCTTCGCCCCAATAATCGACGCCTTCCAAAACCAAGGCCTCGATTTAGAATTCCACGAGCCCTGCGATCTGGCCATCCAAAACAAAAAGATCGCCGGCAACGCCCAATCCCAAAAAAACGGAGCCATCCTCATCCACGGCAGCTTCCTCATCGCCCCCGACCTCCAGAGGATCAACCGCTACCTCAAGGAACCCGACATCCGCCCCGACTACCGCGCCCAGCGCCAGCACGAAGACTTCCTTCTGCCCCTCGCACAACTCGGCTTCACCGAGCAAAGCCTTAAAACGCTCCTCATCAACGCCTGGTGTTAACGCTCGCGCACTATATATAAAGAAAGATAGCGCGAAGCGTTAAGTTTTCAGCAAAAAAACTCCATATTTTTAGAAAAACATTTCGGCGCTCTTTATAAGAGGTTAAAATTAGCCAATTTCTAAAAAGATTTTGAAATTGAAAAAAACTCTCTGGACAAATACAAGGCTAACGCTAATGTAGGTATTTATATCAGACCTTGATTTTTATCTTTTTTTTGGTAAAATTTACCTATAAAATGTGGTTAGGCATTGCTAGTTATAAAAGTAACGAAACAATCGCTTGGGCTGTAAGTTAATCATCTTATCAATTTGTTGTTTTCTCCTCTTCTTCGGCAACAAATTGTATTAAAAGAATGAGGAGGAAAGGGGAAGGTCATGTTGAGTAAAAAATATTTTTTGTTGCCTTCAATAGCACTATATATATTAGTGCTATACGGGTGTTCTGCAGATGTTGATGTTTCAAAAAACAAAAGCATTAATCAAGCATCTCCGAAAACGAAAGAAGTCAAAGAGTTTGGGAAACCAAAAAGAGCAACTCAAGAAGACATTTTAGAGGCTGAACGGAATGAAAACGAAGCTCAGTATTCAACAACTAATGCTGTGGCTTTGTATGTAGAAAAGCCAATGGCATGGTTTGCTGAGACAAACGAAAAGATGATTTTTACCCGTCAAAAGTTATTGGAAGCCCAAGCAAGAATTAGCCAAATTTGCGGAAAATATGAGAGACAAGTAAAAGCTAGCGGTGATAAAAACAAGGGTTATTTGGATCTTTTAGACAAAGCGGAAGAGGCAAGAATTGCCGGCAATACAAAAGGATGGCCCGTTGCTTTTGATCAATGGGTTATAGAAGATGAGGAGGCGCTTAATGAAAAAATTTCCGAGATAAATACAGCAATGGGAAAAAGCAATATACTCAGCGTTGAAGATACTGCTATGTATAATGCAGCAAAAAAAGGTTTGAAAACTTCTCGTGAAACGCTCGTGCGTTTTGACGATGCTTACGGGAAGTTTGTGCGAACTTGGGACAAGGTTAAACTAGGTGTTCTAGGTGGCATTCCTGTAGAGATGGAAAAAGATGTTGACGAGGCTATTGACACTACGCAAATTTTTATTAACGAATGGAATAAGGTGAAATAAGATTATGGGTCTCTTTGATCTTCTTAAATTTATTATTATCATAGGAATTATCTCCTTAATAGTTGGTATTTTTTTAATCCGCAATCGTTCTGATGCTATTGTAGAGACTTTTCAAAAGACTCAAGAATTGGGAGAAAGAATAAATGATCTTCAGAATCCGAATGCTGAAAAAAAAACACCATATACAGAAAGGTCAGAAGATGAATTACTGGATGAAATAACAGGTCTTGGAGAAGATCCTACAACGGAATTATTGGACGGCAAACTAAGCACTATGAAAGCCGTTCGTGACAATACTGTCATCAAACAAACATCGATTAAATCTCGTTTGAAGGCAGCCCAAGAATCATTCGGACGTTTAAGAGGTGAACGAGAACAATTGAAGAAGAAACTGGATCAACTTAAAGAAGAGTTTAACAATTATCCTGATGATGAAAGCGTTGGGGACGAGTTGGCCCAATGTGATGAAGACCTCGAAGAAAAAGAGAGAGAGTTACTTCAAGCTGAAGCAGATGTGAAAATACTAAAAGATTACGATTATAGAATGAGTCGTGAAGTGGCTGCGCTTTCAGATGCTATTCGCAAATGCGAAGCTCAGGGGGAACCGATTTTAACAGCGTCCGAATATGACTCTTTAAAAAACGATCTTGAATCAGCACATGGCGCTTCTAGCTCAATCAACCAACTTCGTAGAAATGCCGATAGCAGAACTATGGATGTTTCTTCCGGGGTTAAGGGCGAAAAAGCAAGAAAAAGGGAACGCCTTGAGAAATTTCGCAATAACAACACACAAGAATAAGAGGTAAAAAAATGGGAGCAAATGCAATTGTAAACATAGTTTGTTTAGGTATAGCAGGACTCGGGGCTTTGTTCAGCCTTTTTCTTCCTAGCGATAAAGAAGAACAGCCAGAGCAGCAATCCCAAACCGAGATGGTATCTAACCAAAGCACATCTACTACTACAGTCAATACGTATAATATAAATAACTCTTCCAGTTACAATAGTGGTTCCAGTGGCACCTCAAGTGGAGTTCGCATGGGAGCGGCAACCACTTCGTCTGGAGATATGTTTATATCGGCATATGAAAGTTCACATCCAATATCATATGATTTGGCAAATCCGCAACCTGGGATGATTTTTAAAGGCTATAATCTTGAGAGACAAAATAGGGACGCGTTGCCAGGGATTTTGGATAAGTCAGCAACAGTTAAATCAACAATAGCGACCACAGAAACTTTTTCTTGGAGTCAATTTTCAAAAAATACTGCGATTAGCCAAGGCGTTTGGGAAGGATTTCTTAAATGTACACGCTCCGCAACTTGCACAATATTAATTAAACAAGACAATTGGCAAGGGAACGGATGCATTTTATTTGTTAATGGGAAAAAGGTTTGTTCAGGATATGGACAGCAATCAGTTGATGTTGATATGAAAGCCGGTTTTAACCATATCAAGGTTATAGCACAAAACAAACCTGTTTCGATTTATCTTTCTCCTAAAGGCAGCACAGATGACCCCAAACTTCTATCTCCATCTATGCTCTATCATGATGATATTCCAGAAGATGATGTTATTTAATATTGATAAAATTTAGTAATAGCAATATATTAGTAAAAATTATGAAAAAAATAACTTCAATTATTATTATTGTGGTTTTCATCATATGTGGTTGTAATAATTCACAGTTTGATGCGCCAGAAAATCCATCGCAGTCTATTTCCGAAAGGGAAAAAACACCAGATGAGATTTTGGGATTAAAAGAACCGGGAAGGCTAGCGGCGTCAGTAGAAGCATGGGCTAAGTCCAATGAACTTGGGGATTATTTTCGTCAATCTCGTGATCGATTGGCCAAACTTCGTGCCCAGTTGATTGAAGACTACAAAGTGCGAACTGAATCAGATCTCGAGCCTACGAGCTTTACTCGAGAAACACTTGGCAAATATAACGAAACCTATGATGTTGACGCAGCCCTCGTCAAATTTATGGTTGAGTGTTATTCTCGCAAGGAAGTTCGTCCATTGCCCCAAAATATTTCTCGTCATTTTACTACCGCAATGGAAGATAGAGGAAAAATGCGAGAAATTATTAAAGAAGCCCCTAATACCATTTCTCGATTAGAAAACGAATTGGAAACCTTTAAATTAGAAGTTTCAAATATTGGCTCTTTTTCTTGGTCACAAGAAAAAGAATTAAACGATTGGAAAGAGATTCAACAAAAGATTAACGATGTTTTTTCAAGATCTGGTAAAGCAAACAGTCAAGCTGCAGCCCTGCTAGCTAATTTGGAAAAAGCAACAGAAAATGACATGTCGGAACAAACCTACAATCTTCGTGATCAGGCGGACCATTTAAAATCCGATTTGTCTTCTTTTTACAATCATATTACACAGCAATTAGAAATAGTTAATGGCCAAATATTATTAACAAGTTTTTCTGATAATTGCAAAGCTATTATAGAAGGAACGAAATCAGTTCCTATAGCTTTGGATAATAAGAAAAAAAGAATGGCGGAGATCAAGGAGCTCATTAGCCAATTAACGTCATCACGAAGTCGCGGGTATTCCGACTTAGCTTCTTTAGATCAGCAAGCTGCATCATTAAAATCTCGTTCCCAAAAGGAAGGGCAGGATGAGATTTCTTTAGGTAATCGTATTCAAAAATTAGCTAGGAATTACCAAAATGTATTTGGTTCCTCGGCCATATATCGCTTAAAAAAAGAATTGCCGGAAGAATCTGCGTGTGCACAAATAGATACTTGTCTAGCAAACTTTAAACGCTCAATTAACGCGTCTCCTAATGCTGATTTATCTAGTGCTTTTACAAATCTTGAATCAAAAGCTTACCAACTATCTGATCGCATGGAAGAAGAGGCTCTTCTAAAGCGAATGGATGAAACTTTAAATTCTGTCAAAAAGCTTGCCGCAAGAGCGCGGCAATAAATTTTTAACAATCTAAGCAAAGGAAAAATTATGAAAGTTTACAACTTACTCCTCCTGGCTATATGTGCCATATTCTGTATCACCACAGCAACTTTTGCTGATGATGACTTGATTGCTGAAGCTAGTGCTCCTTCTATTGCAGATCCAGTAAATCCCAAGGAAGGCATGGTTTTTAAGGGTTACTATCTTGATGTTGATAAAAAGTCTGAAATACCAGGCGCATTAGAAAAAGCAGCGCCTGTTAAAACCACTGTGGTAAAAACAGAATATTTTTCGTGGAATCAGTTTTCGGATGATACAAAAATAAGTCATGGTTTGTGGGAAGGATTTCTTAAATGTAAACGATCCGCCGTTTGCACAATAGTCATCAAACAAGACAACTGGCAGGGAAATGCTTGTATTTTATTTGTTAATGGTAAAAAAGTTTGTTCGGGATACGGACAACAATCAGTTGATGTAGAAATGAAAGCTGGTTTTAACCATATAAAGTTAATAGCATACAATAAACCTGTAGCAATGTATCTCTCACCAAAGGGTAGCACTAAAGATCCCAAATTGCTTTCTCCCGCTATTATGTTCCACGACGAAAAACCCGAAGAAGATGTAATTTAAAGTGAGCGCTCTTTTTAATTATATTTTTACAGCAGTTGCGCATACTTGTGCGCAACTGCTTAATGTTTTTGGATTCGTTTTTTTGCTGTCTATAGCTTTATATTTTGTAAGCAGAGAAATACGCTATTTGATAGCTTCAAAAATAGGCATGATATATTTTTATTTTGTATCTCCTGGAGTAGTTTGCCACGAAACAGGGCATGCTTTAGGGTGTATTATTACAGGTGCAAAAATAATAGAATTTGTTCCATTTCGTCCACAACGTGAAACATTGGGATATGTTGCTTATAGGTGGACATGGGGTCATCCTATTTGGTGGAATATAGCAGCAGTTATTATTTCCACCGGTCCGATATGGTTTGGCAGTATTGTCATTTGTGGATTTACCATGCTTTTTCCTAATAACAATATTATTATCGTATTACAAGACTACTTTTATCAAAGTTCCAGGTTTGTTGGGCTTGATTATTATTTATGTATATTTATTGCATCGCTTAAAATGCTAAAAAGTCTTTTCTATGTTTGGCGATGGACTTCGCCTTGGCTTTTTATTTACATTTACGGTATGTTTTGCGTTGCTTCGGAAATGCAATTAAGCGACATTGATATAAAAGGGATGTGGAAGGGGATAGTTTTTATCGTTATTTTTTTTATGTTGGTAAATCTTATTCCATTTGCCAATAATTTGATAGATTATACTATATCTAGTATGAAACCGTTTTTATTTATTGTTCAGACTATTCTTTCATTAGCATTATTATTGGATTTCTTTTTTTTGGCATGTCTTTATATTTTAAAGATAATATTCGGGAGAAAAAATCATGCAAGATAGTTATGGTAGCGCACGGTGGGCTGATGCGAAAGATATGCGCCGGGAAGGCGTTATGTCTATTTCTGCAAAGGCTGTAGAATTGGGATCTAGTGATTCAGTAGAAGAGAGAGCGTTTTTGCTCGGATGTGAAACGGATTTTGCCGAAATGACAAAATTTGTTCGTCAGGGATATAACGAGTTTCTCGGCTCTATTGCCGGTGGAACGGCCAATATGGTTCGGAAGGTAGCTGGCGAACATATCGGTCGATCCTTTATAGGCTGGGCAGGTGATGGACATATTTTAACTGTGGCCCCTACGCGTTCCGGTAAGGGCGTAGGATTGGTAATACCTAACCTATTACATTATCCAGGATCCGTGATCGTTGTAGATCCCAAAGGAGAAAACTATGCTGTAACCCACAGATTCCGGAAAGAAAAATTAGGTCAGAAAATAGTTTGCATAGATCCTTTTCATGTGACGGATGCTAATGGCGGAAAAACCGATAGCATAAATCCTTTGGACGGAATAGTAGATTATTCTCAACCAGTTTCCACTTATTTAAAGCAGAATCCGGAATTACTTGATGAAGTTAGTATGATAGCGGATTCTCTTATTGTTCGGCCTGCCTCAGAAAAAGATCCTCATTGGAATGATAAATGCAGAACGCTTCTTAAAGGTTTAATACTGGCAGTTATTTATGGGCTCGGACCAGGACATAGGAGGCATTTAAGCGCAGTCCGTGAAATATTAACTTCTGGATTAGACCGATTAATTGCTTTTTTGGCTTTTATGGAAAAGTACAAAGAAGACGGAGATGGTGTTGTAAGTCGTGTCGCACATGAAATAAGCACTATGGGAAAAGAAGAATATAAGAATGTTATATCATTTGCTCTAAAACACACCGAGTTTATGGACTCGCCCTTGGTTGGTGATTGTCTTGGCAGGAAAGATGAGTTTTGTTCGGGGAGTTATAATCTTAGAGATTTAAAAGTTGAAGGCAAAGTAACTATTTATCTTGTTTTGCCGCCTCATTATTTAGCTCAGTACGTACGCTTGTTCCGGTTATGGATTACTATGGCAATGGCGGCTATGACGAGGACAAGCAAGCGTCCTAAAGACGGATGCCCGGTTTTGTTTATATTAGATGAGATGGCTCAGCTTGGAACAATGGATATGATGCGAAAAGCAGTAAGCCTTTTAGCCGGATACGGCATGTCTGTATGGATGATTTGGCAGGACCTTTCACAGTTAAAATCTCTTTATAAAGAGGATTGGCCTAGTTTTATAGCGAACGCAAAGATTCAACAGTATTTCGGCATAAACGATCATGAAACTGCCAAATATATTTCTGAGATGTTAGGAAAAGAAACTATTAAAATAGAAAACACTAGTTCTAGTTCGTCTATTTCCAAGAAGCGTTTTGATTTTATCAAAGCAACTATAAATAAAAACAAATCTAAGTCTAGTTCTGCCAAAGAAAGATCTTTGCTGAACCCTGACGAAGTACGGCGTCTGAGCAGAAATGCTGTTTTAATGTTTGTTCAAGGAATTCCGCCAATTATAGCTGAACGTATAACATATTTTAACGACGTTGTGTTTTCTGGAAAATTTGATAAAAATCCATATATAGGTTAGTTTGGCATCGATCATTTATATATCTCAAAATTAATAGTAAACGAAGGAGGGATCTAAATGAACTCAAATAATAATTCTAACGGGTCTAAATCTAATTGGGATGCAAACAATCCTAAAACTTGGATGTCATGTGATAAAGATGACAATTTTAATATCAATTTACCACCTAATGTTAATCCCGATACGCCAGGATTTTGGGACAATTATTTCGACAAAATTGGTTTCTTTAAAAAATATGGTAACAATAAACCGGAAGTGGAGGAACAGAATATGGGAGCGCTAAATTTGGGAGATGAGAATAAAGTAAGGCAAATTAGCGACCAAGCAAACATTACGAGCAACAATAGCAATACTAAATCTTCAACTGAATTTAACTGGGACAATAATCAAGAAGACAACAGTGGCTATGATTGGAAGGATCCTAAAAATCTGAATAGCCAAAACGGAATGATAATCGCTAGCTTTGGATTCAATATAGAAAGGGGACTAGAAAGGCATGATGAACACGAAATACTAGATCAGGATCCAAATTATGATTCCGAGATGAAAGAAATTTCGGAACATACAAATTTTTTTCGAAACCAATATGAATTAAATCATTGCGAACATGAAACCGGATTGTTGGCGAATGATTTTGAAAACAAAGTAACCGAAGATTATAACAATCAAAAACAATCAGATTTTGAAGCCGGTTGTTAAGGCTGGCATTGAACCATTAACTATTTACTATTGGTGAATTAATATGGGTTTTAACAATTATCAATCAGAAATAGATTTTTTAAAACAAATTGTTTCGAATAGGAAGCAACAATTGATTGATTCTTGGTATAGTTTACCAATGCAAAAGGGTTATGCTAAGCAAATACGCGACCTTGAGGATAGAATAAAGTTTTTAGAGGAAAGAAAGAGAGAAGGCGTTCCATATGCTAATATCGGAAAAAGCAGTGGAGCAGGAACAGGTATAACTTCAGATCCAGAAAAAAATAATTCTACATCAAATAATGGCGTAAGCAATGACGATAAGTTTAGACAAGGCATTTCTTCCGGTGCTCAGAAAGGAGGAAGAAATATTTCTACGAGATTTAATGAAACAGAGGATTTGTTAAGGAGAGCTATTGATAATAAAAAAGAGGCTCTCAGAAGTTTAGATCCTAGAGTTGAGGCGTTGGATTCATATAGAGAAACTTTAAAATGGCAAATTAAAGAGTTGGAAAACAGATTAAATAAACAAGAAGAGGAAAAAAGTGAACTAAGAGAAAAAGAAGAGCAGGAAGAAGAAAAAACTCAGGAAGATGAAGATCGGGAAGAAAAAACTTGGGAAGAAGACACAGGAAAAGAAGAATCTTGGGAAGAAGATACAGGAAAAGGAGAATCTTGGGAAGAAGACACGGGAGAAGAAGAATCCTGGGAAGAAGAATCCTGGGAAGGAGAAACAGGGGAAGGAAACACAGGGAAAGGAGGAACGCAGTCTCAGGAAGAGTCATTTCAAGGAGATGATAATTCTCAAGATTCTGATTGGAATCCCAATGATCCTAACACTTGGATAAAAAATGACCCTAATAATTCTGGTGATATTATTATAACTCTTCCTCCCGGAATTGATCCTGATGCGCCAGGTTTTTGGGATGGATTTTTCGATTATGTTGGGGTAAAGAATAATATACAAGAACAAAATAGGGAAGATCATAATTTTCAGGAAGAAACTCGAGAAGAAGAGCAGACTCGGGAAGAGGAAGAGCAAATTCAAGAAGAGGAAGAGCAGGCCCAGGAAGAAGAGGCCCAGGAAGAAGAGGCCCAGGAAGAAGAGGCCCAGGAAGAAGAGGCCCAGGAAGAAGAGCAGTCTCAGGAAGAAGAGCAGATCCAAGAAGAAGAAGAGCAGTCTCAGGAAGGAGAGCAGATCCAGGAAGAGGAAGAGCAGGCTCAGGAAGAAGAGCAGATCCAGGAAGAAGAAGAGTCTCAGGAAGAAGAAGAGTCTCAGGAAGAAGAAGAGTCTCAGGAAGAAGAAGAGTCTCAGGAAGAAGAAGAGTCTCAGGAAGAAGAAGAGTCTCAGGAAGAAGAAGA
>JAFYXV010000011.1 GCA_017557885.1 bacterium
ATGCCGTTGCAGCCGAAGAGGTCGTAGGACTCGCGGTAGTTCACGGTCTGCCAGAAGGCGAAGACCTTGGCGCAGGAGTACGGGCTCCTGGGATGGAAGGGCGTGGTCTCCTTCTGGGGGGTTTCCTGAACGAGGCCGTACATCTCGCTGCTGGAAGCCTGGTAGAAGCGGGGCTTGTTGTCCAATCTGCGGATGGCCTCCAGAAGGTTCAGGCAGCCCATGGCCACCGTGTCAACGGTATAGACCGGCTCGTCGAAGGAAACTCTCACGTGGCTCTGGGCGCCCAGATTGTAAACTTCGTCGGGCTTGATATCCAGCACCAGCTCTCTCAAGCGGGTGGCGTCCGTCAGGTCGCCGTATTCCAGTTTCAGCTTGGGATCGTTGTAGATGTGCTCGATGCGTTTCGTGTTGAAGGAGGAGGAACGGCGGATGATGCCGTAAACTTCATAGCCCTTATTCAGCAGAAGTTCCGCCAGATAAGACCCGTCCTGACCGGTGATGCCGGAGACCAAAGCTTTTTTTGTCATAGCGTTGCGAGGTTAAAGTTATCTTATTTTAAAAAGTTATATATTGGATATTATACTAAAAGCGCCCTCGGAAACCAATACCGCGGCGGAAACGGATGCGGAGAAAGGACGTCCGGACAGAATTTGGCTTTTTGTTTTTTATTTGCAACTTTTCTCTATTTTTGGTAGATTTAATATGTAAACAATAACCAATTGAAGGATCCTTATGAAAAAACTCCTTATTCTTGCGGCGGTCCTTTTCCTTGGCTCTTACGCCATGGCGGACTCCGTGCTTTTCGAAACTAATTTCGACGATCTGGAACTCGGCGCAATCGTCGCCAATTACCCCTCCGTCTGGTCATATTGCTACGGCGCTCCCGCAGATGAAAACAATACCGTTGAGGTGGTGGAAGGCGGCGCCGGCGGCGAAGGCCGCTGCCTCCGCTACAACACCACGGACAAGTGGCTCTCCACCCACGCGAAAATTCCCAACAGTGAGAACCACTCCCTGACCAATGACTTCAAGGTCTCCTTCAAGGTCAATTTCGCCAGGATGGGGCAGGTAAATTTTAACTCCAACGACGGCATGGGAGAAATGATCTTCAGGAAGGACGGAGACTACGCTTTTAAGATCGGCAGCTCCGGAACCATTGGTTTCTCAAGCACCAACAGCTGCCCCATGGACGAGTGGATCCCTGTTTCATATGTCATGAACGGCACCCCCGGCAACAGGAAACTTTTGTCCGTGCAGTTCGGCGAAGCCACATATGAAGATTTGGACATTCTTATCAGCTCTAACCAGGAAAAAGACTGGTTCCCCAACTTCCGCTTCTTTAACTGGGGCAACATCGACGTATGTTTGGACGATCTGAAAGTTGAATTAGTCCCCCGCAACGTGGGCGACGTTCAGCTGACCATCACCGGCGACAACAGGCTCGATTTCAACACCGATACGGTGACCGTTCGCCTCTTCAACGAGGGCACCCAGGAAGGCGAAGTGACAATTTCAAGCGGCGCCGCCTTCATGAAGCTGAACGGAGAATCTAGCTACGTCAAGACTATGGCCGGCGGATCCTATGAAGACCTCGTCGTCACCATCGACCGCTCCGCCATGGGCAACGACTACTACTGCGCCAAGGTCAGCGCTGTCTGCGGCGGCGTTGAAGCCAGTTATCCCATCTTCATCCAGTCCGGCATCGAAGGCGAAGGCTACACCTACTACAGGGACCACTTCGGCGAACTGGAAATGGGCAAGGACATCAAATCCGTGGATCCCGCCTGGCGTAACGGCTACGGCGCCCCCGCCACCTCCCCCATAGTTGATCTGAACGGCGAAAAAGTCCTGCAGATCAATTACAAGGATTACGCCGCTTTCCATATCAAATGCGACACTTTGGAAGGCACCAGCGAAAGCTACAACTACAGAGTCTCCTTCAAAGGCCTCATCCCCAGCGGCTGCGAATCCTACAACCAGTACAACCTGGGCTCCACCACCGACGGCGGCGTCAACCACGAAGTGACCATGCGCTATTCGGAAGAAGCGGGCGGCGTCATCTTCGCCAATATGGGCAACACCTGTCCCCTGGACGAGTGGTTCGACGTTTCCTACGTCTTCAACTTCACGCCGGACAACGCCCGCATGATCTCCATCACCTTTGGTGACGTGACCTCCAATCTGAACCTGCTGATCGGCAATGCCAACGGCAACAAAGACTATTTCAACTATATGCGCTTCTTCGGCTGGTGCAACGCCAACAGCGCGCCCATCTATATCAAGGACTTCGTTATCGACTCCATAGCTCGCCCCGACGTAGGCCCGCAGCTGGAAGTCGGCAAGGGCGGCCAGGTTTTGCTGGCTGAAAAGACCGCGACTCTTACCGTCCTGAACGCCGGCACCGGCAACCTCAGCTTCTCGGCTGAAGTGACCCAGGGCGGCGGCTGGCTCTCCATCAGGGAAGCCGACGAAGAGACCGGCGTCCTGGAAGACACCATCGAGGGCAGCGGAAGTAAGAAGTACACCATGGACATTTCCCGCGACGACCTCGGCAACACCTACGGCTTCGGCCAGGTGACCGTGACCGGCGCCGGCGCTGAAAAGACCGTGAACTTCTTCGTGCAGTCCGAGGACGAAACGGGCGCCACGCTGTACTACAACGATTTTGATTCCATGGAGCTCGGCAACATCAAGAACACCGACCCGGCCTGGATCGGCGGCGCCGAAGGCACCGTGGTGGTGGATCCCATCACCGGCGGCTCCTGCCTGGAGATCATCGGCGACAACCAGAACCTGCACGCCATCTGCAAGGCTCCGGAAGGCTCCTCCAAGAAGTTCAACTACACCTGCTCCATGAAGCTTAAACTGCCCACCGGCGCCACGGGCCCCTACTTCGTGACCGGCAACGACCTCGGCCACTACATCGGCGAATACGGCATCTCCGTGACCGACGACAAGAAGCTCAAAGTCGGGTGCTCCAACTGCGACAACAACCCGTTGCAGGGCGTCACCGCCCCCTTGGGCGAATGGGTGGATTTCGCCTACACCTACAACGCCGACCCCTTAAACTGCCGCCTGCTCTCCATGACGCTGGGCGAAGTTACCGTGGAATGCAGCGAGCCCATCACCGGCTCCAGGGGCGACTACGACTTCTTCAACGAGTTCCGCTTCTACATCTTCGGCAACGGCGATCATCAGCCCATCTACATCGACGACTTCAGAGTCAGCATGGATCCCAAGGACACCTCCAAACCCGGCGTCATGGACATCCGCTGCGAATACAACCCGATCCCCTACACATTAGATGCCACGACGATCAACATATTGAACGCCGGCGGCCGCTCCTTCGACTTCACTGCGGAAGTCCTCCAGGGCGCCAGCTGGCTGACGCTCAGCACCTATGAAGGGACTGTGGACAGCTCCTTCACCATGACAGCCACTGCCAACAGGGGTAAACTTGGCTACGGCTTCCATCGCGCCATCGTGAAATTCGTGAGCTCTGAGGGCGAAACGAAGGTCTTCACCATCGGCGTGCAGGCCGGCAGCGCGGAAGAGGGCTACGTCCTCTACGCTTCCGACATCAACAGCCTGAAACTTTCCGAAATAACGGATGAAGAGGTCATAAACGAGCTTTCTGAGCAGGACGCCTGCTTCGACCGCGTGACCAGCCACAACTGCGCCGCCATCGCCCTTGACCCCAAGGACAGCACGCAGAAAGTTATCCAGATGATCAACGCCAACGACTGGGACAAGTACTGCGGCTACATCCTGAACGTCAACGCCCCGGCGGAATCCGCTGAGGATTATGACGTCGTGGTGGGCATGAAGATGCTCATCCCCGAGACCTATGTGGATCTGCCGGAAGAAGAATACGAGCACCCCTATGCGGCCTTCTTCGTCAGCCAGGACAACAGCCACCGCATCAACGAGCTCTATTTCTATCTCGATCAGGAAGGCGGAACGCTGAACGTCTTCCCCGAACTGCCGGACATCCAGAACACCAACTGGTGGATCGAGAACGTGGAAAGCTCCGCTCCTGTTCCCAACAACGAGTGGTTCACCTACTACACCCGCTTCAACTGCAAGCTCGTCGACTATCAGTACAAGCGCTTCTACGCTTTCACCTTCGGTGACAACGAGTACCATATGGAAGGCTCCGACCAGATCCTTGATTATCCCAACGGCATCAGCGAAAAGGCTCTCGCCAACGAAGAGATGCCCACCATCAAGTTCTGGTCCTACCGCGACAACGCCAACATCCTCCTGAAGGACATCACCGTGGCTCTCGTTCCGCACAACGCGATCCCCGAGCCCGCGGTCCTCGGTTTGCTTGCGCTGCTGGCTCTGGCCTTCGCAAGAAAGCAGAGATAAGCCTGGCATAGTTTAGGCAAAAAAGGGCTTCCCGCAAGGGAAGCCTTTTTTTTGCAAATAATTTTTCTTTCTAGTAAAATTTAGGTGAACCAACGCAGGTATGAGTTATGAAAAAACTGCTTATATTCACGGCGCTCTTCTTTTTGGGCGCCTCCGCCTTTGCGGATTCCGTCCTCTACGAGACCAATTTCGACAGTATGGAGCTGGGGCCGATCTTCGAGAATTATTCCGACAGTTGGTACAAATACTACGGCTCCGTCAACGAGGATAACTATATGAACGTGGTGGAGGGAGGCTGCGGAGGAACAGGCCGCTCGCTGCGTTACCACTCCTCGGGATATACGATGGCCACCAGGACCAGGATACCGAATAACGAAAATCATTCGCTCACCAAGGACTTCAGGGTCACCTTCATGGTGAACTTTACGAAGGTCGATAAGATCTCCTTCAACTCCAACGAGGGCGCCGGGGAGCTGCTTTTTTTAAAAAGCGGCGAAGACAAATTTTATATCGAGGGCGGAGACTTCAGCTTCTCCACCACCAACAGCTGCCCCGTGGGAGAGTGGGTTACGGTCAGCTACACCCTGAACCTGACTCCCGGCAACAGAAAACTTCTTTATCTGAAGTTCGGCAACGTCGCCTATGAAGACCTGAACGTCCCGATCAATTCCGACGTTGAGGAAGACGCCTTCCCCAATTTCCTTTTCTTCCAATGGGCGGAATCGGAGGTCAGCATCGATGATTTGAAGATAGAATTGCTTGACCGCAGCGTAGGCGACGTCCAGCTCGCCCTGACCGGAAACAACCGCATTTCGCTTGGCAGTAATTCCGCCGCGATAAGGCTCATCAACGAAGGCAAAGAGCCCGGAGAAATTACTATAACGAGCGACTCCGCCTTCGTAAAGATCAACGGGCAAGAGAGCTTCGTGAAAACTTTGGTAGGCGGCGCCTCCACCACCTTGAACATCACCGTTGACCGATCAGAAATGGGCAACGACTATTACATGGCCAATATCAAATGCTCCTGCGGCTCAATAGAAGCGAGTTATCCCCTCTTCATCCAGTCAGGCGTGGAGGGCGAAGGCTACACCTACTACAGAAGCCACTTCAACGAGTTCGAGACCGGGAAAGACATAAGGGCGGTCGATCCCGCCTGGAAAAACGGCTACGGCTCACCGGACAATTCCCCCATCGTGGAAATGGACGGCGAAAAAGCCCTGCAGATCAATTACAAAAGTTACAACGCCTTCCACGTAAAGTGCGACACCAAAGCCGGCACCTGCGATTCCTACAACTACCGCGTCTCCTTCAAAGGATACGTCCCCAGCGGCGGCGAAAAATACAATCAGTACAACCTGGGCTCAACCGCCACGGTAAGCGGCAGCGAAGTCATCAACCAGGAGCTGCCCATGGTTTACAATGAAGGAAGAGGCGGCGTCACCTTCACCCACATGGGCAACGTTTGCCCCCTGGACGAATGGTTCGACGTTTCCTACGTCTTCAACTACCAGCCCGACAACTGCCGGCTTATTTCCATCACCTTCGGAGACGTGGTCTCCAACTTAAATTACCTCCTTCCCAACGCCTCCGGAAACCATGATTATTTCAACTGGTTCCGCTTCTTCGGCTGGTGCGAAGCAAACAGCGCGCCAATCTTTGTAAAAGACCTAGTCATAGATTCCGTAGCGCGGCCCGACGTGGGCCCGGAACTGGAAGTCAGCAAAGGCGGCCAGATTTTCCTTGATGAAAGCGTATCCTCTTTGACTGTTCTGAACAGCGGGACCGGGAACCTCCCCTTCCGGGCGGAAGTAACGCGTGGCGGAGGGTGGCTCTCCATCAGGGAGGCCGACGAAGAGACCGGCATCCTGGAAGACACTATCGTTGGCAGCGGCTCCAAGAAATACACCCTGGACATAGTGCGGGCTGACCTCGGCAATTCCTACGGCTTTGGACAGGTGACCGTGACGGGCGCCGGCGATACCAAGGTCGTGAATTACTTTGTGCAGTCCGGAGACGAGACCGGCGCCACGCTGTATTTCAACGACTTCGACTCTATGGAGCTTGGCAATATCAAAAACAGCGATCCTGCCTGGACCGGCGGCGCCGAGGGCCGCGTGGTCGTGGATTCCGACGGCTCCTGTCTGGAAGTCGTGGGCAGCGACCAGCAGCTGCACGCCATCGTTAAAGCTAAGGAAGGCTCCTCCGCCAACTACAACTATGTCGTCAGGATGAAACTGAAATTCCCGGTTGGCGCCACAGGCCCCTTCTTCATCACCGGCACCGACCTCTCCCACCCCCAGGGCGAATACGGGCTCGTAGTCAATAACGACAGCGTCGGCGTGGACACCAGGAACTGCAGCAACAATCCCCTCGCCGGCGTGACCGTGCCGGCTGGCGAATGGTTCGAGCTTGCCTACACCTACAACGGCGACCCCTTGAACAAGCGCCTGCTCAATTTGACCTTGGGCGAAAACACCATAGAGTGCAGCGAGCCCATCAACATCGGCGACAAATACGATTTCTTCAACGAATTCCGCTTCTATGTTTTCTCCAACGGCGAACATCAGCCCTTCTATGTGGACGATCTCTATATCGGCTTGGAACCAAAGGATGCTTCCAAACCCGGCGTCATGGACATAAAATGCCTTACTAACCCCATCCCCTATACGGAAAGCGGCACGACTATCAACATCTTGAACGCCGGCGGCCGGGCCTTCACCTACACCGCCGTGGTGCAGCAGGGGGGCGAATGGCTGACGCTAAGTTCGTACGCCGGGACCGTCGGCAGTTCGGACTCTCTTACCGTCAGCATCGACCGCTCCAAACTTGGTTACGGCTTCCACCGCGCCGTAGTTAAATTCACAAGCAGCGAGGGAGAAACGAAAAAGCTTACGATCGGCGTGCAGTCAGGCAGCGCGGAAGAGGGCTATGTTCTCTACGCTTCGGACATCAATAGTCTCAAACTGTCCGAAGTCGGCGAAGAAGAAGTGACCAACGAGCTCAGCGAGCAGGACGCCTGCTGGGACCGCGTCACGCTGCACAACCGCGCCGCCGTGTCGCTTGATCCCAAGGGCAGCAATGAGAAGTGCATCCGGATGATCAACGCCAACGACTGGAGCAAATACTCGGGCTACCTGTTGAACGTCAACGCCCCCGCGGAAGCCGCCTCGGATTACGACATCATAGTTGGCATGAAGATGCTCATCCCCGACACCTACGTGAATTTGCCGGAAGAGGAATACGAGCATCCCTACGCGGCTTTCTTCGTCAGCCAGGACAACGAGCACCGCCAGAACGAACTCTACTTCTATCTCGATCAGGAAGGCGGAACGCTGAACGTCTTCCCCGAACTTTCCGATATCCAGAATACCAACTGGTGGCAGGAAAACGCGGAAAGTTCCGCTCCCGTTCCCAACAACGAGTGGTTCGCCTACTACACCCGCTTCAGCACCAAACTCGTAGATTACCAGTACAAACGCTTCTACGCTTTCACCTTCGGCGGGAACGAGTACCATCTGGAAGGCTCCGATCAGATCATTGATTACCCAAACGGCATCAGCGAAAAGGCCCTGGCCAACGAAGCCATGCCGACCATCAAGTTCTGGTCCTACCGCGACAACGCCAACATCCTCATGAAGGATATCACCGTGGCGCTGGTTCCCCACGACGCTATTCCCGAGCCCGCCTTGTTCGGCCTGCTGGCTCTCATAGGCCTCTTGCTGAAGCGGCGCTGAAGGTTGATTTAGCCGCAAGCGGATCCCCGGGTTTTTCCCGGGGATCTTTTTTTTATGCCTAAGTCTTCTATCTCAAATTTGCATATAATTGCTCATTTAATGGAAAAAATTGACTCCTCATTTTCGCTAGCCCCTTGATTTTTTATTTTTGTTATGGTAGAATGTTCCTGAAACAAAAATAAGATGGATATTTGAAAAGTTAAAAAGTTTAAATATTCAATCAAATAGTTTTCCCCCCAAGTCTCGTTTTGAGTCTCTACTTATCTCAGTGCATCCAATCTCTGCGAGACATTTTTCCCCCCGAGAGGAGGCGCAAGCCTCCTCTCTTTTTTTATTTTCAGCGCATAAAAAAAGAGCCCGCCTTGCGGCGGGCTCGCAAATCAAGAGAAAGGGTGGATCAATAATTTTCCGCCCTGAGCTTGAAGTAAGATTGAGGATGGGCGCAGACCGGGCAGACTTCCGGAGCCTGTTTGCCGAAATGCAGATGCCCGCAGTTGGCGCATTCCCAGACCATGTCGCCGTCCTTGGAGAAGACCAGGCCGCCTTTCACGTTGGCGAGGAGCTTGCGATAGCGTTCCTCGTGGGCCTTTTCAATCGCCGCGACGCCCTCGAAGAGCTTGGCGATGGCTTCGAAGCCCTCTTCCCTGGCTTCCTTGGCGAAAGTGGCGTACATGTCGGTCCACTCGTAATTCTCGCCTTCCGCGGCGGCCAGAAGATTCTCTTCCGTGGTGCCGATGCCGCCGTTCAAAAGCTTGAACCAGAGTTTGGCGTGCTCTTTTTCATTCTCGGCGGTTTCCAAAAAGATCTTGGCGATCTGTTCATAGCCGTCCTTTTTCGCTTTGGAGGCGAAGTAGGTGTACTTGTTGCGAGCCTGGGACTCGCCGGCAAAAGCGGTCTGAAGATTGGCTTCAGTTTTGGTGCCTTTAAGATCCATAGTGTTACTCCTTTGTATTGGTTCAGTAGTAGGTTTTTCTTCGTCTTGTATTTCCACGAGCTCGAAATCCGCCGCGCCGTGCTTGCAAAGTGGGCAGATAAAATCCGGAGGCAAATTCTCGCCTTCGTAGATATAGCCGCAGATCTTGCAGCGCCAGACTTTCTTCCCGGATCTGGGGGCGGGCGCCGGCTTGGGTTTCAGGTTCGAATGGTAATAAGCGTAGGTCAGAGGCTCGCTTTCGGAAAGTTCGCCGCTCTCCAAGATGGAGGCGATGAAAAGCACGTGGCTCCCAAGATCCTTGGCCTCCTCCACTTTGCAGCTTATGTATGCGCAGGCCTTCTCCTTGAGATAGACTATCCCGGAGGCGCTCACGGCGCAGGAATAATTCTTGAATTTCTCCACGCCGGATGCCCTGCTGGACTGGAAGCCGAAATTCTTGATAAGCTCGAAATCGGCGCTCTTGTCAAGCAAGCTGACGTTGAAGAGCCCGCTTTTCAGAATCGCCTCGCAGGTGTAATTCTGCTTATTGACGGCCAAGGTCACCTTGGCGGGAGAGACCGTGACCTGGCAGAGTGTGTTCACGATGCAGCCGACGTCTTTCCCGCTCTCGTCTTTGGAGGCGGCGACGAAAAGGCCGTAGGTAATTTTTGTCAAGGGATCCTGCGCCATGGTTTATTCCTCCCGTTGGCAGTTGGGGCAGACAAAATAAACTTTCATTTCGTAGCCGCTCACCCTGGCGCCCAGTTTGGCCTCCAAGGCCTCTTTGGTCTGCAGGGAAGGTACGTCATAGACTTTTCCGCAATCGAGGCAAATAAGGTGGTCGTGGGGCTCCGTAAAGCCGTCGTAGCGGTCGGGAGCGTCCTCCATGGGTATCCGGCGGACCTTTTTCTCGTCGCAGAGGAGCTTAAGATTGCGATAGACCGTGCCCAGGGCCAAGGCCGGCACTCTCCTCCTGGCCAGGAGGAGGATCTCGTCCGCCGTGGGATGGGTCCTGACTTTTCTCAGAACGTCCAGTATGACTTCTTTTTGTCTGCTCATAATTTAGGAATGATTATCATTTCCATTATAGAGAGAAAACGGAAGAAAGTCAAGGAAAGAGCCGCGAACATTCCGGGCGAAGGCCGCAAGGAATTTATTTCTCGTAGATCTCGACCTCGGCCACATGCCCGGCGGGATTGTCCGTGTTCTTAACTATCGTGATCATGACGTAGCGGGCCTTCTGGGGTTCCACTGTGATCTCGTCGCCGTCCTTGGTGGCCAGACAGTCATCCTTGGAGAAGATCTCCTTCCAGTTGTGCATGTCGTTGGAGACGCTGT
Organism: bacterium; assembly: GCA_017557885.1. Lineage (GTDB taxonomy): Bacteria > Auribacterota > UBA3054 > UBA3054 > UBA3054 > UBA3054. The sequence goes on from JAFYXV010000011.1 coordinate 10,357, forward strand.
AGCGGTAGCTGTAGCAGCGCTTGCCGTCGTGGAAGAAATAAGTGTGGAGCCTGGAGAACTCCGTCTCCTCGCCCAGATCGATGACGGCCCACTGGGGATGCGGAGGCGCGCCGCTCCACATGGAGGTGGCGCAGTCCGTGTCGCCGTCCACCAGCTGATATTCCGTGGGATTTTCCGAAGGCGAGGTGAAGACCGGCTTGTTGTAGGCCAGATCCCCCACCTTGCCATGGGCCCTGGGAATGCCCTGGTGCCAGCAGTCCCTTTCCCCTAAGAGCGTGCATTCGAAGAAGCGCTTGACACTACCCTCGAAGGTGACTTTGACTTTCTTTATGGAAGTCTGCTTGAAGGTGCAGACGAAGGAAGTCCCGTGGATGGGAAGTTCGGGCGCCGCGGAATCCCCCACCAGGATCTCTTCGCCGTCGGCTTTGGTGACGTAAACCTTGGCTTTGGCTTCCGCGATGTCAAGCCCGAAGAGCTTCACGCAGTAGGCCTGGGTGGGTTCCTCCAGGCTGCACTCGAACCAGGGCTCTTTGTCGTCGGATGCGGGAGCCCAGTATTTGGGAGTCTTCGGGCTGGTCAGGCCGTCGTTGATAGCCTTGTGGTCGGCTTTTTCCGCGGTGCTGGAGCAAAGGATGGGCAGGAAGGTCATCAAGCCCTCCTGGCTCTTCAGCTGCTGGTCCCTCACCTGACGCTCGTCGAAGGTCTGCAGTTTCTTTTCCGGGAAAGATTCCCAGAGGGCGGTGAAGGGATTTTCTTTCCGCCACTCGTTGAAGCGCCGGGCATATTCGTCTATGAACCATTTCACCGTGGTGGAATAGGTGGGGAAAGGTTTGTTGGAACGCTTGAAGTACATTATCACTTCTTTGGCGGTCAAAGGGATCTCCACATAGTTGTCCGGCCCTATGGAAACGTCTTTGCCGTCCACGGTGACGGTGGCTCTCAGGGCGTAGTAGGGAACCTTGATGAAAACTTTCCTGGGCAGTCCCCAGGCGCCGCCCTTCTGATCCAGGTTCAGGTTGACTTTCAAACCGTCCGGCCGGCCCTGGGCCACCAGATCGACGTTGCCGAAGAGAGTGTTGAAGCGCCTTGCCACGATCTCTTTGCCGGGCAGCGTCCAGGAGGGCGCGGTGGCGGACAAAAGATAAAGGTTGCTGACCTCGTCCTCCCTGACCAGCATGTTGCGGATAAGGGAGACGTATTTCACGTGCCCCCAGCCGTGGGGCGCGAAATTGCCGCCGAAATCGCGGTTGGACCAGGGATCCAGGCAGAACTCGAAAAAGCCGTGGGTGGAGGAGGTGTGCAGAAGGACGCCGTAAAGATCCTTGACCACGTTCTCGTCGCGGCCCATGTAAAGATCCGCCATGGAGGCTTTCATAGTGTTGTAGTGGTGGAGCGAATTGACGCCCAGGGCGTTGAACATGATGAGCCCTTCCTCGCTCCAGTCGATGTTCCTGATGTAATCGATGGTCTTTTTGACGCGCTCGTCATGGCTTCCCATGACGAAGGTCGGATAAGAGGCTTCCATGTTGCCCCAGTGCGCGCCGCTCTTGCCCGTGTCGATGCCCGGCGGAATGAAGCCGTTGGTGGCGATGGCGGCGTTGACGTGGTACATCATGTTGGAGATGAAATTGTCGGCGTAGGCGCGGTACTTTTTGGATTCCTCTTCCTCGCCCCGCTCCTTGGCGCAGCTTGCCATCATCTCGAAGGCTTTGGCGTTGTAAAAATTGTGCGCCGTGTAGTGGCCGGTGATGCCCTCGTTGTCGTAGGGGCCCATGGCGGGCATCAGCTTCAAGGGATCGTTGGCGATGACGTTGGTGACGTAGTTGAAGTTCTTCACCAGCCTGGGCCACATCCTGTCCAGATACTCTCTGTCCTTCGTCTTGTAGTACCACATCAGGATGGCGTAGGGCCCGATGTTCTCCTGGTCATTGTAGAAGCGGCCGTCATCGTGTTGGACCTTCTCATAGTAAAGGGCGACTTTTTTGCCTTCCTCAGGCAGCCCCGCGAAAAGCCAGGACCAGCTGAAATACATGGAGTCCCTGGGGAAAAAGCCGGTGTACTGCATTTCGTTGACGCCCTGGGAATAATAGCCGTTGCCCTCGTCGTCCCGGGAAATAGCCATGTTGATGAGGCTGGTCCAGAAGGTGGCCTCCACCTTTTCCTCGGGGATCTTCAGTTCCACCGTTCTTTCCAGCAGCCTGTCCCAGTCTTCCTTGGCTTCCTGCAGCTTTCTGTCGAAGAAGGCCGGGTCTTCCAGCATATTGAGCATGGTGGCGGCGGCCGTCCAGTTGGTGGGGGCGTTGGGCATCAGGAAAGTCAGGCTGCTGCTTTCCCCCGGATACAGATCGATCGCATAGCGGGAAAGGCAGACCGGCGTAGTCTCAGTCACGGCGTACTTGGAGCCGCGGAAAGTCCCCTCGTAAGGATTGTCGATGGTGGCGGAGATGCTTCTGGAGGGGTGCTTGGGGACCATGGCCAGGATCTCGTCGTTCCTTAAGACCGCGTCGCCGCGGAATTCGTAAGTCGATTCGCGCTGGAAAGCGTAGTCCCGGGAGGCTTCGATGCGGGGCGTCAGTCCTTTGTGCCGGAAGCCGGAAGCGAGGAAAGCCGTTTTTTTGCCGCTGGTGGTGTTCTCCATGGTCACTCTCGTCAGGGCGTACAACGGGCTGCGGGGATCTTCCCTGTCGAGGGTGAAAGCGAACATCTTGAAGTTGTATCTTATTCCCAGCTTCTCCAGGGTGTAGTTGACTATCGGGTAAATGTTGTCTTCCAGATAACGGTTGCGGTTGTGGGTGGGCTCCAGTTCCGGGCCGTACAGGAACATCATTTCCGCGGCTCTGTTGTAAAGGTAGCCCTCCGCGGTGACCATGAAGCCCTTGGGGGCGTCCATAACGCCAAGCTGGTCGGTGGGGCGGCTGTAGTAGCAGAAGGGTTTCTCAAGGTCGATCTCCGGGGAGACCATGGGTTCGGCGAAGACCGCCGCGGCGGCCAAAACTAAAGCAAGAGTGACTAAGGCTGATCTCATTGGGTTTCCGTTATCTTTAAACGCCGCGAACCGAAGCGAAGAGCCGCCAGGACATGACGTAAATGTTACTATTAATAAAAATTGAAGGTTATTATATCAAAAAACGGTTTTTTATTCAATTTATTTTTTCGCTCTTTTGGGCAAAAAAACAGGCCCTCCGGAAAGAGGGCCTGATGTATGCGCGGCAAACAGAAAACTGTCAGTAAACTTCGATCTCCGCGGCGTGGCCGCCGGGATTCACAGTGTTCTTTTCAATTACGAGCATGACGTAGCGGGCCTTCTGCTTCTCAAAATTTCCCTCGTCCCCTTCCTTGCAGTAATTGGAGCAGATGTCGTCCCTTTTCACGACTTCCTTCCAGGAGGAAAGGTCCTCGGATATTTTGCAGCAGTAGCCGTAGTGGCGGTGGTCGTGGGTGTAGAGGTAAGTTTTGATCTTAGATATCTCCTCGGGCTTGCCCAGGTCGATTATGGCCCACTGGGGATGAGGCGGAGCGCCGCTCCAGTAGTTGGGTTCGCTGGTTGTTTCGCCGTCCACCAAAAAGCTGCCGACGTATCCCCTTTCGTGCGGGGAGGTGAAGACCGGGCGGCCGTAGGCCAGGTTGCCGGCTTTCTTGTCCCCTCTCAGGCCGCCTCTTTGCCAAATGTCGGAATGAGCCAGAAGCTGGCATTCCGAAACGGCAAAGCCCGTTCCTTCGAAGACGACTTTGACTTTCTTTACCATCGTTTCCGGGAAGAGGCAGACGAAAAGGTCGGGCCTGGCGGGAACGCCCGGTTTTTCAGGGTCTCCCACAAGGGTTTCCACGTCGTCCTCGTTCGTCACGAAGACCTTTACATTAGGCTTGTCGAGGCCGCGGCCGAAAAGTCTGACGCAGCCGGCCAAGACGGGCTTCTTCAGTTCGCACTCAAAGCTCGACTCCTGGACGTCGGGCGCCGGACGCCAGGCTCTGCCCTGGTTGGGATCGGTCACGCCGTCGTTGATGGTCTTAGGATCGCTGTTGTTGGCTACAGATGAGGCCGTGACAGGCTGGAAGGTCATGAGGCCTTCCTTTTCTTTCAGCTTGTCGTTTTTCTGCTGGCGTTTGACAGAGCGCTCAAGGCTCTTCTCCGGGAAGCATTCCCAAAGATCGTCCATGGGATGCTCTTTTCTCCAAGCGGCGAAACGCTTGGCGTATTCCTCAACGTACCAGTCCACGGTGCTCTCGTAGGTCTGGTAAGGCCCGTCGGGGCGGTCGAAAGTGAGTTCCACTTCCTTGACGTCAAAGGGCACTTCCACCTGGCCGTCCTCAATAGCCGCATCTTTGCCGTCCACTTTGGCCTTGGCATTCAGGGCGTAATAAGGAACCTTGACGAAGACCTTGTTGGGCTTGCCCCAGACGCCGCCCTTTTGATCAAGCGAGATTTCGATCTTCATGCCTTCCTCCGTTCCCTTGGCCACGAGATCGACGTTGCCGAAGAGCGAGGTGAAGCGCTTGGCCACGATCTCTTCCCCGGGCAGCGTCCAGGTGGGAGCGGTGGCGGACAAGAGATAAAGGTTGCTCACCTCGTCTTCACGGACCATCATGCTGCGGACAAGCGACAGATACTTCACGTGTCCCCAGCCGTGGGGCGTGAAGTTGTGGGCGAAGTCGCGGTTCTGCCAGGGATTCAGGCAAAATTCGAAGAGCGCGTGGGTGGAGGAGGTGTGGAGCAGCACTCCGTAAAGGTCTTTTATGACGTTTTCGTCGCGGCCCAAATAAAGGTCCGCCATAGAGGCCTTCATGGTGTTGTAGTGATGCAGGCAGTCCCAGCCCAGGGCGCGGAACATGATGAGCCCTTCGTCGCTCCAGTCATATTCCCTGATATGGTCGATGGTCTTTCTGACGCGCTCGTCCTTGGAACCGAAGATGAAGGTCGGATAGCTCGTCTCCATATTGCCCCAGTGGGCGCCGTCCGTTCCGGTGTCAAGGCCCGGCGTAATGTATCCGTACTTATCGACCACGTCGTTAAGATGGCTGACAAGGTTGGAGTAGAAATTCTCGTAGTAGGCCTGGAACTTTTTCGACTCTTCCTCCAGGCCCAGGTCCTTGGCGGCGGAAGCCAGATAACGGAAGGCCTTGGCGTTGTAAAAATTGTGGGCGGTGTAGTGGCCCGTTATGCCTTCGTTGTCGTAGGGACCCATCTTCGGCATCAGCTTCAGAGGGTCGTTGGCGATGATGTTGGTGGTGTAGGTGTAGTTGCTCAAAAGGTGCGGCCACACCTGCTTCAGGAAGTCCATGTCCTTGGTCTTCTGGTACCACATCAGAATGGCATAAGAGCAGATGTTCTCCTGGTCGTTGTAGAAGCGGCCGCTGTCCTCCTGCTGGCGGATGTATTGATCGACAACTTTTCTGCCTTCGTCAGGCATACCGGCATAGTACCAGCCCCAGCTAAAGTACATCATATCCCGGGGCACGAACATGTAGTACTGCATCTCGTTGACGCCCTGGTAATAGGTGCCGTCGCCCTGGTCGTCGCGGGAAATCGCCATGTTGATAAGGGAGGTGTAGAAGGCGTTCTGGACTTTCTTTTCCGGAAGCCTCAGCTCCACCGCCTTATTGAGAAGTTTGTCCCAGTCTTCCTTCACTTCCGTGAGCTTTTTATCGAAGACCGCGGGATCGAGGTAAGCCTCCAGTTCCGCCGTCTCGTTGGTGGAAGCGGGAACGTTGGGGAAAAGGAAAGTCAGGCTCTTCTTTTCCTTCGGCTGGAGGTTTATTTCGTAGCGCGCCACTCCCCAGGGGGCCGTTTCCGTAACGGCCAGCTCGTAGCCCCGGAAAGCGCCCGTATAGGGATTGTCGATGGTGGCGGAGATGCTTCTGCCGGGATCATCCTGGTAAAGGGCTACGATCAGATCGTCCCTCAGGGCCGCGTTGCCCCTGAATTCATAAAGGGAGCCGCGGCTGAAGGGGAAACTGTTGTTCTGGTCGATTCGCCTGGTGACGCCCTTGTGGCGCGTTCCCACGCCGAAATAGGCGGTGTTCTCACTGTCCTTGGTATTCTCCAATTCCACTTTCACAAAAGCGTACAGAGTGCTTCTGGGGACTTCCCTTTCCTTGGTGAAGGCGAACATCTTGAAATTGTATTTCACCCCGAGCTTTTCCAGGCTGTAGCTCAGGATTGGGTAAACGTCGTCCTCGAAGACGCGGTTGCGGTTGTGGGTGGGCTCGTATTCCGGACCGTACATGAACATCAACTCCGCCGCCCTGCTGTAAAGATACCCCTCCGCCGTCACCATGAAGGCGTAGGGCGCGTCCCAAACGCCCAGCTGGTCCGTGGGCCGGCTGTAGTAACAGAAAGGTTTCGCCTCGTCAATTTCAGGCGAGGCCATGGGGAAAACGTAGGCCGCCAGGGCCGAAAGAGAAACAAAGCAGAGCGCAATTGCGAGCAGATGTTTTTTCATGTGTCCTTAAGGTTTATTTATTGATTTGTAATTTTTCTTTGGCAGCGTTCAAGACCATATCCACGCTGACGGCTTTCATGCAGCGGTGGTCGCTCTCGCAGACTCTCCGGCAGCGCTTGTGGCAGTCGTGGTCGCCGCGCAAAAGAACGTTGTTTGTTCCCAGCGGAGCGGTCCTCAGCCAGTTGGTGGGGCCGAAGATGGCGACGACCGGCGTTTTAACGACCGCGCCCAGATGCATGGTGCCGGTGTCGTTGGTGATCAATACTTTCGCTTTTTTCAAGACGGCCGCCAGCTCAAAGAGCGTGGTCTTCCCGGAGAGATCCTGGCAGAAGGATTCCTCCCCTTCCTCGCCCTTGACCTGCGAGGCGATCTCAGAGCAGACGGCCTGGTCGCCTTTACCGCCGACCAGATAGCAAGCGAGGCCGGTCTCTTTGTGCAGTTTTTTTATCGTCTCGACGTAGCTTTCTGGGAGCCAGCATTTGGCTGTGCCGTAATTGGCGCCCGGGCAGACGACGAAATAATTTTCCCTCAGCCCTTTTGCGTATTCCACGCCTTCCTCAGGAATTCTGATCTCGGCGTCCAGGGTGTGGTCCACCGCATGGTGCACCAGTTTTTCCACAAGATAAAGCTGGCAGTGGGGCTGCTGCTCCCCGTCCAGGTGATGCGGGAAGGGCACCTTGCGGTTCAGAAGCATTCCCCTGTGATATGTCCCCCAGCCCAGGCGGCGCCTGATCCTGGCAAGGAAAGGCACCAAGGCGGCGTCGAAGGAATTCGGAAAAATGAGCGCCATATCGAAATGCATTTTCTTAAGCTCCTGCCCCAGGTCCCAGCGGTCGTCCAGGCCCTTCAGCCCCTTCCCTATCTCGAAAGGAATGACTTCGTCCACATAGGGGCACATCCTCCAAACATCCGCCACGGACTTTTTCGCCAAAACGGCGATGTGAGCGTTGGGCCGGTTTTTCCTGAGTTCTCTCACCGCCGGCATCGCCAGCACGCAGTCCCCCAGCCAGTTGGGGGAACGCAGCAGGATCCTGTAGCGGGAAAAATCAGCCATCACTGCTCCTTTATTTCCGGATGAAGCTTAGTATAGCTCTTGCGCCACTTGCGATGGGCCCAGAGATAATTTTCCGGCGCCCTTCTGATCTCCTGTTCAAGGCAGGACATCGCGCGCTGAGTCGCTTCCCTGATGTCCTTTTCGGCATCGTCGGTCTCGGCGACGAAGAAAGGCTCGTAAACGTATGCCTGGAAATGGTGGTCCGGCAGTTCCCGGCAGAAAGCCGGAACTATGGGGCAGTGGGTCATCCTGGCCAGGGCCGCGGCGGCGCCGGTGGTGGAGCAGACTCTGCCCATGAAGACCGTGGGCACGCCGCCCTTGCCGGCGTACTGATCGGCCACCAGCCCGATCTCGCCGCCTTTCCTCAAGGCCCTGATGAGCGGGCGCAGAGCGTCTTTCTTGCTGACGAGCTTAAGCCCGATCTTCACCCTGATGGCGGCGATATGCCTGTAGATAAGCTTATTGCGGAAGGGGCGGCCGACGGCCGTGAAGTCGCCGCCCAAAAGCGTGCTTGTCCAGCTCTGGGTTTCCCAGTTGCCGTAATGCGCCGTGAAGTAAACGATGCCGCCGCTGCCCATGGCGTGAGCCTTGGAGACGCGGTCAACGTGCATGGTCTCGAAACCGCTGGGAACCCTCTTGATGAGCCGCGGCATGATAAGGACGCCGATGGCCACGCGCATGAGATTTCTGAAACTGGCTTTGGCGATGCGCCTCACTTCCTCGCCGCTCTTTTCCGGGAAAGCGTGCCTGATATTGTCGATGGCGATGGCGCGCTTTTTAACGCCCAGATAATAGGAGATGTTTCCCAGGATATCAGCCGCCCGGTAGCAGCCGTCTATGCTCATCTTCGAGCAAATGAACTTGAGCGTAAGGAAGACCGAATAACCTATGAGCCCCACGACATAGGCTGTTTCTATAACAACGATCACCCAGCCGAGGACGCCGGTGGCCACGAACTTCTCGCCCAGGAGCCACTGCAGACCCGTCGCGGCGGCGGCCTCCTTGTCATAGGGCCAGATGCGGCCCGTCACCTTGATGGTGAAGACCCAGCCGCAGTGGGTGGCGATAGCCGGCCACAAAGATCCCGTCTTCATGGTGAGCCCGCAGAGCATCAGAGAGCAGACGAAAAGACCTATGAAGCCCGGGACGATCACCTGCCAGTCGCAGATGGGTCTCAAAAAGAGCGCCATGTGGTAGAAGCCGGCCAAAGGATCGGTGCCGACGAAATTCGCCTGGGCGACTTTTATGCTCTTTAAAAAATGGTCGAGGCTGAAAATGTGAAGCGAGGCGAAGATCAAGGATGTGAAAAGAGCGGAATACATGCTCCTGAAGCGCGTCTTGAAGGACGAAAACAAAAGCCCGCGGAAGATCGTCTCCTCCATAAAAGCCACGACAAAAGAGGAAAGCAGGGCTATAGCGCTCTTGGAGAGAATGTAGCTCCAACTCCTTTCCTGGTAATGCCGGAATCCGGCTAAATACTGGAGGACCGTCATGAAGGCGATCGTGAGGACGGCGACGATGATCCAGCTGCCGAACTCGTTTTTTATATGCTGGCGCTTGTAATAGACCTTGTACGGGATCTCTATTCCCAGCTTCTTCCAGAAAATTAAAAACACCAGGACTTCGGAAACAAGGAAAACTCTGTTGAAGACCTTGCGGAAAATGAAAGCCTTTGTCAGATCCAATTGGCTCGTCACCCTATAGACCCAGGGGGCCGCGATCATCGCGGCAAACAGGCCTATGAGCGCCAAGAGGGCGATCAGTTTTATGTTGACTTTTTTCTCCGCCATCACTTCTTCGCTTCTTTTTCCTTCTCTTCCGTTTCGTCCTTTTCTTCCTTCAGCTCATCTATGCGCTTCCCAAGTTCGGATTCCGAAGCGGTGTTGAAACCTTCCATGACGTAGCGGACGATCCCCTTTTTGTCGATTATGAAAGTCTTGGGAATATTGTCTATGTCGTAGGTCTTGACCATTTCCCTTTTCGGATCGGCGTAAATGATGGTGTTCAATCCGCGCTGGAAAGCCGCCAGCGTCTTCATGTCCTGCTGGTCCGATACGTTGACGAACTGGACGCCGGTGCCGGCGTATTTGGAATGCAGCTTGTCGATGGCCGCCATGTATTCCCGGCAAAGCTGGCTCCAGCTGGCGAAGAAGGTCAGGACCAGGACGCCCTTGGCTCCCGGCTTGATGATCTTATCCTTGCCGGAGAGATAATTGACCTTGATGTCCGGAGCCTTTTTCCCCAGGAGAGCGTGGTTGACGTACATGGAGGGCAGTTCCTGCAGGATGTCGAGGTTCGAGATGAAAAGGCCCTTGGGCGGCGTGTAGAAGAAGCCGCTCTCGTCCACGTAGGTGTTGACCAGCGCCCGCTTCAGGTTCATCTGGGAAAGCAGACGGCCGTAGAGGTTGTAGCGCTTGAATTCCTTTATGATCCCCTCGTTGCTGATCTTCATGGTGACTTTATCCGGAACGAAGTTGCTGAAGCCGTAGGCGCCCATGGCGGAGGCCTGCTTGGCGATGCCCTTCAGCATTTCCGAATCGTGGCGGATGTGGCCCTCGAAATCCCAGCCCTCCGCGTTTTTCTTAACGTCCGTGAAGATGTAGTTGTAGCGCAGCCCGTCGTAGGAATTGGTCTTGGCGGGGGTCAAAAGATAGGGCGTGGAGCGCTGCAGAAAGGAGATGAAGATGTCCCCCATGGAGGCCAGCGTCCAGAAGGAAGCCGCCACGGTCTTGCCGTTGGGGGCGATGGAGATCTCCCAGCCGTTGGTCCCGTTGGAAAGCGTCAGCTCGTGGGCGCGGGTTATGCCCTCCATGGCGTAAGTGTAAACGTCGCTCCTGAAGCGATAGGGCGGCTCCTGAACGACCGTTCCGGACTGGATGACGTCGCCCTGGAGAGAATGCACGGTGGAGGTGAAAGCCAGATCCAGGCAGTCCACCGCCGCAAGCCTTTCCGCAATCTCGGAAAAAGCCTTGGAGATCTTCTCCGGCTCGCCGAACATGTTGACGTCCTCTTTGCTTCCCGCCCAAAGAGCCAGGGAAGATATGATCAGAGTTAAAGCAAACGCTCTCATAAAACTTAAAATTCCTTAGCGTTCAAAATAAAAAGGCGAATAATAGCCGGTTCTCCAGCCGCGCTTCGGCAGCTCCAGTTTTGGTGAAAAACCGCCGGTCAAGGAGAAGAGATCCTTCAGATTCTCCATGAAGTCCTTCTCTTCCGAATATTCCACTATCTCGAATTCCGAAAGCCCCAGCTCCCTGAAAGTCTTCTCCACTTCGTCCATGTAGCCGATCTTGTCCGCAAGCCCGTTCTCCACGGCCTGCTTGGCGGTGTAGATGCGCCCGTCCGCCAGTTCTTTCACCTTATCGACGCTCATGTGGCGCCCGTCCGCGATGACGCTGACGAAGCGGTCGTAGAGTTCGCCGATGACGGCGTGGACCACGTTGGAGACTTCCGGAGAGACGCTGTGCATGGGGTTCAGCATATCCTTCATGGGTCCCGAGGTGAAGGTCACGTCGGAAACTCCCAGTTTTCGCAGGGCGTCACCGTACTGGTAGGTCTGCATGATGACGCCGATGGAGCCGGTCAGGGTCGTGGGAGTTATGACGATCTTGTCGGCGTGGGAGGAGACGTAATAGCCGCCGGAGGCCGCCAGTTCCTGCATATAGACCACCACATAGCGGTTGCTGGAGGAATTCTTGAATTTCTGGACCGCCTGGTCTATGACGTCGCAGGCCGTGATTTCTCCGCCGGGGCTGTTGACGGTCAGAAGCAATCCCCTGATCCTGCTGTCTTTGGCTGATTCCTCAATGGCGTCAACGATACTTTCCGCCGAATCCTTCTTGTCTTCCCAGAAGCGGCTGCTGCGCTCCGCGAAGCTGATGGGGCCCTTTATGGAGATGTCGATGACCTGAGGCTTCAGGTCGTTGGCAGGTGCGGTCTCCTCGTTCTTGCCAGGATCGCTCAAATTCAGGGCGAAAGCCTTGATCTCGGTGGCCAGGGCGAAGATGGCGAAAGCCATCACCAGAATGGCGCCGCAAATGAGGAGCGCCCCCAGGAACCCCAGGCAGCCGCAGCTTTTTCCGCCGCGGCCGCCGGGTTCCGGAGAAACAGGCGCGTCTGGAATGTTGTTCAGATTCATTTATTGACCAGTTCGTAGGTTTCCAAAGCGATCATCAGCTCTTCGTTGGTGGGGATCACCCAGACGGGGATCTTGGAAGAGGACTTGGACACGCAGCCCGCGAAGCCTCTCTCCTTGTTCTTTTCGCCCAGTTCCAATCCGAGGCCGCTCAGGTTGCCGCAGACCCATTCCCGCATCTCGGCGGAATTTTCGCCGATGCCGGCGGTGAAGACGATGGCGTCGGTCTTGGGGAGCAGCGAAACGTAGGAGCCCACGTACTTGGCGATAGAATAAGCCGTCATCTCCAGAACGAGCTTGGCCTGCGCGTTGCCTTCCTTGGCGGCGCCTTCCACGTCGCGCATGTCGCTAGAGACTTCGGAAACGCCCAAAAATCCGCTCTGCTTGTTTAAGATCTTGTTGACTTCCGCCGGAGCGATGCCGAGGTTCTCGATGAGGTACAGAACGATGGCGGGGTCGATGTCGCCGCTTCTGGTGCCCATGACGACGCCGGCCAAGGGAGTCAGGCCCATGGAGGTGTCGATGCATTTGCCGCCTTTGACGCAGGTGATGGAGGAGCCGTTGCCAAGGTGGCAGACGACGATGTTCACTTCATCCAAGGGTTTCCCGCTCATCTCGGCGTAGGCCCTGGTCACGAACTTGTGGCTGGTGCCGTGGAAACCGTAGCGCCTGATGCCGTTTTCCTTGTAGAACTTGTAGGGCAGGGCGTACTGGAAGGCCTTGGCGGGCATGGTCTGGTGGAAAGCCGTGTCGAAGACCGCCACGTTGGGAACGCCCGGCAGGGCTTTCTGGCAGGCCTTGATGCCGGCCATGTTGGCGGGGTTGTGCAGCGGAGCAAGTTTGCCGCATTCTTCGATGCAGGCTATAACTTCGTCGTTGATGACCGCGGAGGAGAAGAACTTTTCGCCGCCGTGGACCACGCGGTGTCCGAAGGCGTCGATCTTCTGCCCTTCCTTCAGGACGTCTTTCTTCAGGGCTTCAATGACGTAAGAGACCGCTTCCGTATGGTCGGAGGCTTTTATGGGCGAGCTGGGAAGCTTCGTTTCGCCGTAGGACATCTTGAACATGGCGTCGCCGCCCAAGCCGATGCGCTCCACCAATCCTTTGGCGGCCACGGTGCGCTCGGGAAGAGAGATTAGCTGAAATTTAAGGCTGGAACTGCCGCAGTTGATGACAAGAATAAACATTTTGTTTTCCTTAAGCTTTGTTGATAATTAGAATTTTTTCCATTCGTAAGTTTTGCCGTTGCTGACTTCGACCCAGATGCCTTTGGCTTTGGCGGCGTAAACGGCAGCGTAGGTCTTCTGGATCTCGGCCACGGTCGTGTTCTGGCTCTTGGCTTCCTCTTCGTAGAAAGCCTTCCTGGCGGCGTTCAGCTTTTTGACGGCTTCCTGGGCGGCGGCGGCGACAGAGGGATCGCACTTCTCGGGCTTGCCCACATAGGAGACATAGCCGTCCTTGTTCTCGCCGACGTAGCCGGTCTTCATATATTTGACGTAGGTGTCGGCGAAGAGCTTCTTCATCGTCTGGTAAGCCTGGGACTTCTGCTCGGCGGCTTCGCAGCTAGAGATCGAGAGAGCCGCGACAAAACGCTCCATCACTCTTACGAAAGCGGAGTCCGGCTCCGGCTCCGGCTCGTCGTCAAGTCCGGCGTAAAGATCGTCCACCACTTCCTCAGCGTGCTGATAGATGTGGATGTTTATCTCAGCGTTGATGGCGATGGGTTTTTCGGAGTCGCCGGTGATCTTGACTTCAGGAGTGCAGGCGCAGTAGAGCGCCAGACCGATGATCGCGCAGAAGATGAGGCCTAAGTTTTTCATAGTTTTTTCCTTTTGTTTTGGATTTTATATGTTTATCTATTTATTTTAGCAAAAATCCGAACGAGGCGTCCGATGGTTCTTAAAAAGCCCAAGAGCAATGGCGGAGCGAGTTTAGGCATGCGACAGGTTTTTGCTATAATAAACCTGTTAAACCTTTTTCAATTTAACATAAACCCAACGGAAGTTATGAAAAAACTTTTTGTCTTCGCCCTCGCGGCGATCGCGGTTATCTCGGCCGCCAGCCTCTTCGCTGAAGAAGAGGTCATCTGGTCCGAGGATTTCAGCACCTATACCACGGGCGATTTGATGTCCGCCCACAGCAACGAGTGGACCACCACCGGCCCCCACCTCATCGTGGAAGAGGCTGACGGCAACAAGTGCGTCAAATTCTTCGCCCCCGACGGCGAATCCTTGAAAAGCCTTAGCTTCATCAAAGTCCCCGACACCACTCCTCTCTGCGGCCGTTACTACATCCGCTTTTCCTGCAGATTGAAACTCTTCAAGGAATCCCAGGTCATGCACGGCTTCCGCGGCCCTGAAGACTACTTCATGTTCGACTTTATCAACAAGCACGGCGACGGCTACGGCGTGGACTGCGACCGCTCCTACGGATCCCTTCTTTTCACCGACGGCCGTTTCCCCCACGAACAGTGGGCTGACTACAGCTTCCTGATGGAGATCACCCCGAGCGCCTACCGTCTTAAAAATATGGTGGTGAACGGCGTCACCAACGAATACGACATCGCCGTCAAGATCAGCGGCAGCGGCTCCATCGGCACCAGACTCTTCTTTGGCGGCTGGGGCAACCCCGAATTTTACCTCGACGACTTCAAGATCACCAAAGTCCTTAAAGAAGGCCAGCCCGTCACCGCGGCTGTCGTCAACGGCAACCTCGATCTGAACACCGACGAGACCACCATCAGCATCATCAACAAGGGCGCCGGCTCCTTCAATTACAAGGCCACCATCGCCAGCGGCTTTGACTTCGCTTCTCTGGAAGATGCCGAAGGCACCTGCGAAGGCGCGGCCACCGTCAAGTTCAAAGTTGACCGCACCGCCATGGGCAACCAGTACTATCACGTGCCCGTCACCATCGACGGCGGCGAAGCCGGCAGCGTCACCGTTTATGTCGGCGTGGCCAGCGGCCTCGTCCTTATGAACTGCGACTTCGAATGCTACGAGGAAGGCAAGCGCCTCCCCGACCAGGACACCCTCTGGCAGAGCAACGGCCCCCACTATGTCATCACCGACGAAGGCAGCAAGTGCATGCGCTTCTACGCTGAGGAAGGCCAGTCCCTCTACAACATCACCTACAACTCCATCCCCGACACGAAGCAGTACACCACGAACTACTACGTCAAGTTCTCCTGCCGCATGAAGGTCCTGGAAGAATCCCAGGTCATGCACGGCATCAGGAACTACTTCATGTTCGACGCCATCAACAAGCTGGGCAACGCCTACGTCGTTGACTGCCACCGCTTCTACGTCACCGAGATGAAGCTCACCACCGGCTACTTCCCCAACGGCAAGTGGACCGACTACAGCTTCGTGATGGACATCACCCCGGGCTCCTACCGTCTGAGATCCATGACCATCAACGGCGTGACCGACGACTTCAACCTGCCCAAGGGCGAAGAATCCGGCCAGGGCGAGATCGGCAACGCCATCTACTTCGGCGGCTGGGGCTCCCCCGACATCTACATCGACGACATCCAGCTTGAACTGGTCGAGAAAGAAGCCAAGCCCGAACTGGACGTCTCCTTCAACAGCAACATCGGCCTCGAGGAGACCGAGTCCATCATCACCATCATGAACCGCGGCGGCGGCACCCTGAACTACAACGTCAGCCTCGGCGCCGACTACGCCTGGGCCAGCCTGGAAGGCGCGGAAGGCTCCTGCCAGGGCTCCGCTGAAGTTAAGCTCCTCCTCGACCGCGCTGAAATGGGCGAGGAATACTACCGCGGCACCATCCATGTGGACGGCGGCGAAGCCGGCAGCCAGGACCTTAGCTTCGGCGTAGCCAGCGGCCATGTCCTCTACGGCAACGATTTTGAAATGTACACCGTGGGACAGCCCATCGTCACCCAGGACGGCGCCTGGACCGGCAACGAGGCGAACCTCATCGAGACCGACGCCTCCCAGTATCTGCGTTTGACGGAATACACCCTCAACATGACGGTCCCCGACACAACGCAATACGCCAACAAATACATGATCCGCTTCAACTGCCGCGCCAAGGCCAACAGCTTCGACGCCCAGATCTGCCACGGCTTCAGGAACGGCTTCATGATCGACGCCATCGACAAGTTCGGCGACGGCCATTACGTCGTTGACCTCAACCGTATGAACGGCAGCTTCATGCAGCTCACCAGCGGATGCTTCCCCCAGGGCGAATGGTGCGACTACGGCTTCCTCCTGGATGTCAGGACCGGCGTCGTGGCCATGAAGTCCATCTGGATCAACGGCGTCACCAACGACTTCGAGCAGGCCGCCCAGAACCAGGACGGCATGAAGCTCGGCGACTTCTACATCTACGGCTGGGGCCTCCCCGATTTCTGCATCGACGACATGGAGATCACCCTGGTGGATCGCGCTGCCTATCCGGTGCCCGTTCTGCCCTCCGCCGCTCCTGTTTCCTACCGCGACACCTATGAAGCCACGGTCGTCAACGATGGCGGCGGCGCGGCCAAGACGAGCGTCACAGTCCTCGACTACACCGATTTCGTGACCGCCAAGACCTCCGGCAAGCTTGAGACCACCGATAAGGTGACCTTCACCGTCACCAGAGACGGCCTCCAGGACGGCTTCTACTACGCCCGCTTCCGCTACGCCTACGAAGGCATCGATAGCGAGATCACCGGCGCTGTGACCAGCCTGGTCTCCTTCGCGGTGGGCGGCTGGTACTACGGCACCGACTTCCAGGGCCCCTATTTCCAGGAAGGCTCCCTCAACGGCCAGCCCGGCTGGACCGCCAGCGAGGACATCCAGATCGAAAAGATCAACGGCGAAAGCTGCCTCACCTTTACCGCCAATTCCATCGCCACTTTGGCCGCATGCGTCCCGAACCAGGCCGCCTTCACCCTGCAGGGCCGCGTCCTGGGGGAAAGAGGCGACAGCAGCGCCTACATGAGGATCAGCACCATCGACACCTGGGGCTACAGGCCTATTTATCTGGTGAAGGACAACGACAGCCAGACCATCAGCATCTGCTCCGTTAACGAAGCGGGCGAATTCGAGGTCCTGCTCCAGAAACCCTTCTCCGGTGAGTGGATCGACTTCAGCTTCACCATGGACACCGACATCAACGTCGCCATGGTCACCCAGGTCACGCTGGGCGAGGATACGAAGGACGTCGAACTTACGCTGGATCCTGACTACGACTGGACTGCCATCGATCAGTTCTCCTTCACGACCTACGTCTATGACGAAGGCGAATCCATCTCTGAGGCTGTCGCGGCTGATTCCGTTCAGACCGGATTGCACATGGCCAGACTGATCATCCGCGATCCCGCTCTGCCCGAGCCTGCCGTCTTGGCCATCCTCGGACTCATCGCGGCTCTCGCACTTAGAAAGCGCGGCTAAGCAAAAGCTGAACGCAACACAAAAAAAGCGACCCTCCCACGAGGGCCGCTTTTTTTACATCAGGCTTTCAGTATTTCCCAGTAGCCTGTTTTGTTCGAACCTATGCGCCTGATCTTCTCCTCCAGCGACAGCTTATTCAGCGCTCTCTGCACAGTCCTGACCGTCTTTTTAAGCTTACCAGAAAGCTGCACCCTAGTCTGCTTGGGATCGGATCTCAGAAGGTCAAAGACCTCGGATTCCGTGGACGGTTTCTTGATCTTGACCCTGTCCCTGGCATCCCTGAAAAACAGGAAAGAAAAACCGCCGTATTTCGAGGAGAAATCCGTTTTCTTCCCCTCCTTCTCGCAAAGCGCGTAAACTTTCTTGAAGCCGCTGCCGAAAGCCTCCACGTCCTTGCTCTTGTAAAGCGTGTTCAAAATAACTTTGTTGCGCGGCATCGATTTCAGCTGCTTTTTGGCGAACATCTCCGGGGTGTACTTCTCCGGGAATTCGCCGGGATTATAAATTTCCACCCTGGTGGGCGTGATCACGATCTCATTTTCGCTTACGCCCCTGTAATCGGCGTGAGCGAAAGAATTCACGATAATTTCCCTCAGAGCTTCCACAGGGATCTCCGGCACCTCCACCCGGGACGTGCCCTCCCCAAAACGAACGCTCCAGTTTATGTGCTCCTTGACGTAGGAAAAGCCTTTTTCAATAAGGTTGTAAATATTGTCCTCAAGTCGGTTGATGTCGCTGAAATTTATCCTTTCGTCCGTAACGTAAACCGCCATTTTCAGAACCACCGGCTTTTTGTTTGAGAAAAGATAATACCCGGCGTTAGTCAAATGACCGTTCTCATACAATCCGAGTCCTGTAAGAAGTTCGGCCTCGTCATACATAGCCATCTGCGCCAAACGTCCGCAGGCAACCGCTTTCCTGTAAAAGGCGTTCAGCGCCAAATGATCTATTGATTCCATACCGTACTTCGTCAGATTGTTCTCCCACAAAGAGGACTTGTCCGTCGCCGACATCATCTGCTTCAGTTCCTGCGGCGTCATTTCTTCCGTCCTGTCGAAGACACGTTTGAAATATCTTCCCTTTGAGGAATATGGTTTTTCCGAACCGGAAAAATCGATTCTGACCACCGTCTTTCCGCCAAGCTTTTCTTCCCTGATCTCCGGATAGATCATAGGCTTTATCGCGCTCTTTATTTTCTTGGCAACGTCTTCCAGCGTAGAAGCGCTCACCGCCTGCCCTACCACGTCGCCTCCAGGAGCGACTCCAAAATAGACTGTTCCGTGTCCGTGCTTGTTGAGCATGCTGGCGATGTTATCGACCGCCTTCTCCAATTCGGCTGTCGATCTCTTGAATTCCATCGTTTCTGATTCGATCCCAAGGTTCATAAAACACGCTAAAATTTATAGTGACATTTTATTTAATAAATTTCACTATAAATTATACGACAATCATCTCCAAAAATCAACATCCAGCCTAGTATATCAAATAAAATAGCGATTGTCTCGCAATTCTTACTGCAGCAATTTATAGTGACATTATTAATTAGATTTGTCACTATAAATTTCAAACAAAAAGCCCCAGCGCAAGCTGGGGCTTAAAAATTAACAAATTACTTCACCAGTATCGTCAGGCGGCGGACTTTGAATTTTCCGGCGTTTGCCTGGAAGGTGTAGTCCGGGTTCTTGCCGGGATTGTTGCCGATGCCGATGTCGCAGGTGACGCCAGGCGTATTGAAATCGTTGTAAGCCATAACCGTCGATTGATTGGCTACGTCGTGGATCTGCATCGATCCGTAGTGGCCGTCATTCGGCAGCGGCTTGTCGTTGAAGTCGTAATCGTCAGCTGATCCGCCGATGTCAGGCAAACCGGGCGCGGAGGTGTAATTACCTTCCCAGAACTCAATGAGGCCGCCCTCGGAATCCGTCACTTCTTTTACCGTGGGAACGTTTGAGCGCACCGTCAGATTAGCGACTTTCTGCTGCACGACTTTGTTGGTGTAAATGGGAACGCCTAGCAGCGTAAGATCAGTTACCGGCGTGTCCATAATGGCAACGCCCCACAGGATCTGGTCTTTCTTGTTCTGGAGTTCCATAACATAGGCGACCTTCTTGGGAGCGGATGTCAAAGACCTTAGCTTGTTGACGGAGTAATTCTCCTCCGTGAACTGGCCCTTGGCCGGCAGATCGGACTGCAGAAGCACTTTGAAGCCTGTCAGTTCCGGGATCTTGAGAGCGTCTCCCAGTTTGGCCTCATCCCTTAAGACTACGCCGTTGTCGACTTCAAAGGGCGGAACGGGCAAACCCGAAACGCCGCTGTAAAGGGAACCGAAGAACGGCGCGGTCGCCAGGTAGCGGATGCTCCTGGGATTTTTCACTTCGTCGGAAGCGACGATCAGCTTCTCCCCTCTCAAGCGTGCGACTTCGTAAACTTCGTTCTTAATTTCCGCCGGGAAATACCGTCCGTCGTCTCCGGCTATTTCGAATCCTTTCGGCATGGAGCGGTCGTCGTTGTAAAAATACCAGTCGTTAGTTTCCTGGAAAGTCAAAACGAACGCGCCGTCCTTGATCTCGTAGCTAGTCAGACTGGGCGCTTCCGCCACGATGTCCTTGAAGCCGTAAACATCCTTCAGGGCATGCAGCGCCAAACGCTTCGCCACCACTTCCTTCTTGTTGGGATGGATGTCGTACATATTGCCGACGTCGCAGGTCGGAACGAAGGCCGCGTTCTTCTCCTCACGCGCAAACTTCGCCTGGGCAAGTTCCAATTCATAGAAGCTCTGCCAGTATGGCGCCAGCTGCACGAAATACAGTTTGAAATCTGGATTCTGGAATTCCTTCGCCCAGCCGTCGTAAAGAGCGTGCATCTTGTCGCAGTAAATTTCCGCTTCCCCGGCGTTGTTGCAGCCCTGGTACCAGATGAAGCCCTGGGACGCGTAAGGCACGAAAGGCGCCACCATGGCGTTCCACAGCACAGTCGGCTGCTGCATCCACCAGGAGATCACGCCCCTGGCCATGCTCTGATCCCACTTGTTGGTCACGGGATAATCAGCAGTTTCTTTCAGCTCAGGATGATTCTCATACCCAGATCTCGGCGTCCAGGCGTCGATATTCGTTCCGCCCCAGTCGGCGTCGATGATGCCTATCGGCACGCGAAGACTGGCATACAGCTGCAGAGCGT
The DNA here is from genome assembly GCA_017557885.1 of bacterium. Lineage (GTDB taxonomy): Bacteria > Auribacterota > UBA3054 > UBA3054 > UBA3054 > UBA3054. The sequence goes on from JAFYXV010000011.1 coordinate 30,565, forward strand.
AATAAAAACCGATCGCCGACAGCGACCTTGAATCTTTGTTTTCCTCTTTGTGCTTTTTGAACTCTTCCGGCGTAAACTTATACCAGGGCGCCTCGATATAAGCCTGAGGATAGGCATTGTGTCCCCTGTTGACCCTAACGAAGCGCACATAGGGATTCCTGGTCATCGCAAGCATGATCTTTCCATTGGCGTCCCTGAACCTGGGGTCCGCATCCCAGATCGGGCATTCCATATTGCTCTGCCCGGAAGCGAACCACACTTCGCCCACCAGAATGTCGGACACAACAAGCTCATTCTCGCCTTCACTAATCTTCATCTCGCGCCCTTCGAAGGACGCTTCCATCGGCTCCAAATAAACCATCCAGTTACCGTTACTATCCGCCTTAGCCGACACCGACTGCCCGGCGAACTCAACCGTCACCTTGCTTCCCGGCTCCGTTTTGCCCCAAACAGGCACTTTCTTACCCTGCTGCAAAACAGCGTGGTCGCAGAAAGGCGTAGCCAGTTTCAGCTCAGCCAAACCGGGCAGTGCCAACAAAAATAACAATGCAAAAACAAGTTTTTTCATATGATTCCTTAAGGTTTATTTTAAAATGCTTTTCTAGCTTTCAAATAGATATCTATATCATTATTGATATATTGATATCCTGTCGTGTGCAAAATATCGTAAAACTCTTCCAGATAATCCAAGACTCCGAACTTAGAAAAAAGCTCCAGCGTCTGTTTTCCAGTCAGAGCGCGATGCGCCTTGTAATTCTCAAGGCAAAAAATAACAAAAGACTTTTCCTTGCTTATCATACTAACTCCTTAAACATCAGGAAAAACTATTTCTCCAGTTTTTTGCTCCTGCTGAAGCAGCGAATACAACATCGGCGTGCTGTAGTGCCACAATTTTGTCTCTTCCTGTTCCAGAAGAGCATATAGTTTCGAATTATAGATCTTCGTTATAGCGTCATCTTCCGAGATCTTTTCTTCCTTAACGACTTGGGCAATAAGACCGTCAATGATAATCGGCATCAATACCGTAAATTCATTTTTATTCATTGTTTATTTCCCTCGCTTCAATAAACCTTAAAAACTTTAAAGCCTTGTCGCTTCTGAAGACCCACTGCTCTTTCAGAATTTCGGTTTTAAGCCTTTTTATGGTTTCCTTTGTATCATAAACACCCTGTTCAAAGAGTGTCACCGTTTTATAAACATTATCGTCTGCTATCGGCCCTATCTGTATGTCTTCGGCCTTGCATATTTCTTTGCCTTTTCTATTGCTTACAACAAACTTCAGACATTCCTTGTCAGCCGTCTCAAAACGAAAAATATCAGTTTGTGTTTTCGCCAGATCAAAATCAAATTCGTAAACCGACACAAAACCTAAATCCATTTTGACCCTTTTCATCTTGATCTTGGCCCAGCGAACAGCTTGCTCAAGGGTGGTCGTAGTATAAAAACCTCTGCCAAAATCAAGAAAGTTATCGCTTTGTATGATCTTTGGCTCCTTGACGATCACCGTGCTTCCATGATATATCTTCATTCCAGCGTATCCAATATTTTGTTAATAGTTTTCTGCTCTTTTAACAGTTCCGACAACATAGTAATGTAATGCTGCCTCAAAGCAAGCAGTTCCCTAACTCTAGCCACCTTTTCTTCATCCTTTCCTATATACTCATCAAAGATCTTTCCATCTTTTCTGTATTTCAAATAATAATATCTGTTCTTCCTGCAGATCAGAGAGCCCTTGGGAAGTTCCTTTATCAAGGCCTCGTAATCGCGTATCATTGCCTCGTTGCGCTCGGCCTCGGTTTGTATCACAGTATTAATTATCATGCCAATATTATACCACACTAAAAGCCAAAAATCAATCAAAATGTGTGAGAACGGGCCAATTCACCAACCAGTAATCAATGCATTACCAACAAGTTACAATTATCCTCTCAGTTATCGTCAGCAACTTGCTGACGATAACTACACATCCCCCCAAAACCAAAAACAATGTTTACAAACACTTTTTTCGGGCAAAATTTAGTGTTCCCAAACACTCTTTTCGGGCCAAAAACAATGTTTGCAAACATTGTTTAAAGCACTACCCGAAAGCCGTAGAGGGCGCTGGCGTTGCCGGAACAGTTGCCGTCGCGGCGAGCAGAGCGGCAGTTACCCGCGCAGCTGCGCCAGCAGCCGCCCCGGAATACGCGGATCCCTGTATTCCCGGCTAAGCACCACTCCCACACGTTGCCGTGCATGTCGTAAAGGCCCCAGGAATTCGGACGATATGAGCCCACGGCCGTCGGGCCTTTGCTTTTCCAAAGATCAAGTCCCCCGTTTCCGGCATAAAGGCCGAGAATGTCCAAATTACTGTCCGTATCGATGCTTGCTAAATTCGTCCCATTGTTCAGCGCTGTAACCGTTCCGGCTCTGCAGGCATATTCCCACTGTTCTTCTGTGGGAAGATCAAAATTCATTTTTAGTTTTGCGCGCAGTTTGCCAAGAAAAGAATAATCATCCACATCGTCGTTAGCAGGCCAAGCGGCGCCTTTTTCCCTGCCCCTGATGTCAAGGAAAGAAACATTCTGCACTGGTTTTGTATCGCCCACAAATTCGGACGGATCACACCCTGTGATAAGCTGATACTGCTTTTGCGTGATTTCAAAAACGCCTATGTAAAAAGGCTTGTCAATTGTTACCTCATGACTGTTTTCATTGTTAAATCTTCCCAATTCATTGGTTGGGCTTCCCATGACGAATGTTCCGGCTTCGATCCTTCTTAAGACCAGCTTTGTGGTCTTATAATCATCCGACCATCCACCCGAAGGTTCAACATCAATATAACTCACCTCACCGCTGGAAAGATCTATCGCCATATATTTAGATTTGTTCTCAGCAAATCCTGTCAAGAACACCGAGACAACAACCGCAGCGCAAGCAAAAAGAAAAAACTTTTTCATTTTTCGTTGATGATCTCGAAGGGCGGGAGCGGGAGGTTGGAGTCTTCGGAGAAGACGGAGCCGGTGTAGGGCGGCTGGGCGAGGTAGCGGAGGCTTTGGGGTTCCTTGACTTCCGGGGAGGAGACCACTAGCTGAGTTCCCCTTAAGTGGGTGTCGTCGAAGGTTTCGTTCAGAACTTTGGCCGGATGGAACTCTCCGTCCGGGCCGGCTATTTCAAAACCCTGGGGTTCGGAGCGGTCGTCGTTGTAGTAGTACCAGTTGTGGTTGTCGAAACTGAGGATGAATTTGTCGCCCTCTATGGTGTAGCCGGTTAATTTCGGGTTGTCGCAGATGATGTCATTGTAGCCGTAGTCGTTTTTAAGAGCGTGGAGAGCCAGTCTTCTGGAGACGATCTCTTTTTTGTTGGGATGTACGTCGTAGAAATTGCCGACGTCGGCGGTGGAAACAAAACCGGCATTCTTTTCGTTCTGCGCGAACTTGTGCTGGGCGAGGCGGAGCCTGTAGTACTGGTCGTCGAAGGGAGCGAGCTCCACGAAATAAATCTTGAGGTTCGGGTTCTGGAATTCTTTTGACCAGCCGTCGTACAATGCCTGCATCTTGTCGGCGTAGATCTCGTGTTCAAAGCTGTTCTGGCAGCCCTGGTACCAGATCATGCCCCTGGCGGCGTAGGGAGTGAAGGGATTTACCATGGCGTTCCAGAGAACGGTGGGCTGCTCATGGAACCAGGTGATGGCGCCCATGGCCATGGAGCCTTCCCACTTGTTGGTGACGGGATACTCGGCGAAAGCTTTGAGCGTAGGATGATTCTCGTAGCCGGATCTCGGCGTCCAGGCGTCGATGTTGGTGCCGCCCCAGCTGGCGTCTATAATGCCGATGGGTATTTCAAGGCTGGCGTAGAGCTGAAGGGCGTAGTAGAAGGCGATGGCGGAGATGGTCTTCTTATCAGGGCTTTCGTCGTGGCATTCCGTCAGACCTTCTTTGGTGAAGGAACGCCACTTGGCGTTGATCGCCTTTTGGGGCTGGACGTTCCAGGCTCTGTGGGGCTTTATGAAGCGGATCTTGTCGTTCCTCATGATGGAGATCATCATCTTGCCGTAAGCGTCTCTGTAGCGCACACCCTGGTCCCACAGGGGGCACTCCATGTTGGATTGTCCGCTAGCCAGCCAGACTTCGCCGACTAGGATGTCATTGATTTCAACTTTCTCTCCGCTGTCAAGGGAGGTGACGGTCAGAGTTTGCCCCTCCTTGCTGGCTGTAAGGGGGGCGAGCTTGGCGGTCCAGTTGCCGTCGTAGTCGGCTTCCGCTTTGACAGTTTGTCCGGCGAATTCAACTTTCAGTTTTTCCTTGGTGCCGGCGGTGCCCCAAACGGGGACTGGCATTTCGCGCTGGAGGATGGCGTGATCCTGGAAGGGCGTACCGAGTTTGATCTCAGCCGAGGCTTGGAAGGCTAAGAGGGCGGCAATTGAGAGAATGATGATTTGCTTCATTTTTTATTCCTTTTTGTTTTTAGGGCAGTCGGGGCACTGGATCTCGCTTTCTTCTTCGCTTTCGGGATCCGGCTTGACGTTCCTGATGTCGGTTAAGCCTTCTTTGAGTTTTCCGCCCTGTTTGGGGAAGAACCTGACGAGCTGGGTGGCGTGGCTGGGAACTTCGCAGGAATAGGTCTTGGAGAAGATGCCGATGTCCTGCTGGCGCCAGAGGTCCCTGGCGAGCCAGTGGCCAGTGAGGCCGAGGCTTTCAAGGTTGGCGACTATGGTCTGTTTGGAAGGTCTCTTGGACTTGTTGAAGAAAGCCATGACGATGGAGCCGTCGGACATGGGCTTGGCCCAGATCTCGCTCGTTTCGTCCTCTCTTATCCTGGCGGCCTGGGCGCCCAGTTCGTCCTGGTTCACTTCGATGACTTCGTCGTTGGTCAAAAGGCTCAGGGTAAATTCGTCAAGGTCCGTGAGATCGCAGCCTATCAGCAAAGGCGAGCAGAGGATGGCCCACAAGGACACGTGGGTGTATTGTTCATTAGGGGTAAGCCTGGTGGGATGGAGGTCGCCCCAGCCGACTTTGCCGACTATAAGCATGTCTGGGTCGTTCCAGGAATCGGGGCCGCCGTAGGTCCACAGAGGAACCTGCTTTTCCAATATCTCGAACATTTTGTCCCAGGTGTCCGTGATGTCGCCGGTGGTGCGCCAGCAGCTGCCCCAAACTTCGTTGCCCCAGGTGGAGACGTCGCCCCAGCCGTACTGGCAGAGGGAAAGGAGGATGTCGCGGTTCTGATTCTTGAGCGCTTTGCCCATCACCGTGTAAGGCTTGGTCCAGTATTCTTTGCCCTGACCGGTGGCGACTCTGGAATAGGAGCACCAGTCGTACTTTAAGTAATCGTAGCCCCAGTCGGCGTAGGTCTTGGCGTCCTGCTCTTCGTGCTCCCAGCTACCAACGCAGCAGCCGCAGGTCTCTGGCCCGGGCGAGGAATAGAGGCCGATGCGCAAGCCTTTGGCATGGACAAAGTCCGCCAGGCCTTTCATGTCGGGGAAGCGCTTGTTGGGAGCGATGGTGCCGTCAGGCATTCTTTCCGGGCCCATCAGGGTGTCGTCGTGTTTTTCCCTGGGGCGGTTCTGCCAGAAGTCGTCGATGTTGATGTAGTTCCAGCCGTGGTCGGCCAGGCCGGAATTTACCATGGCTTCCGCAGCTTTTTCAATATCCTTTTGGGAGACTTTGGCGGCGAAGCAGTTCCAGCTGTTCCAGCCCATGGGCGGAGTCAGGGCGATCTTGTCCCCCACCACGAGCTTCAAAGTTCTTTTCGTTTCGCCGAGTTTGTTCTTGGCGGTGAAAGTTATTTCGTAGGTGCCCTCTTTCTTGACGCTGCCGGTCAGAATGCCGGTCTCTTTGTCAAAGCTCGTTCCTTCGGGAAGATTCTCAGCCTTGAACTCCATGGGGCGTTCGCCGGAAACTGGCAGACGGTAGATGATGGGGTGATCCGGACCTACGCCGAAAACTTTCGGGCCGTTGATGCGCGGTGTTTTCAGGATCTTGGGGGAAAGAATGCCGAGCTGCTCGACGGCGTTCTGCACAGGCTCGATCGTAGCTCCATCCTCTGCTGTGAAGAAAGCCTGGCACCAGTCGGCGTGGTCGCACTCCTCGCCGTCGATCTTGTCTATCTCAAGCTCGAATTTTGTGGCGCCCTTGAGGTCGGCTTTCAAAGTAATGGGGCCCCTGTTTTCGTATTTGTCGCCGAGCTTCGGAGATTCCGCCACCAGTTTGTCGTCGGCGTAAACTCTGAAGATCACGTCTCCCTCTTTCTCGGCGTCGTCGTCCAAGCCGACCACCGCTTCGAAGGAAAGAACCTTGCCGTCAAGCTTAAAGCAGCCTTCGCCGGGGGAATGGGAGCCGACGCCCCTTTCGTAAACTTTGCCTTTTATAGTTAAGGGATTGCCGTCCACGCTGCGGTTCTTGGTGGCGCTCTTCCAATTCTGCCTTATGTGACCAAGCGGCAGAGTATCGAGCCAGATGTTGGTCTCGGCCAGGACGCCGAGCGCGGCGAAAAGACTAAGTGCGAGGCAAAGTTTCTTCATGTATTTCTCCTTATTTGTTAAAGCCTTTCTGGTTCATGAATTCCCAGATGCGGTCCATAAAATTGTAACTGCCGGTTTGGGGGGCGGCCTTGGCCTGGAAGCAGTGGTTTCTCGTGGCGAAGGTGTGCAATTCGGACTGAATGCCCATGCGGCGCATCTGCTCCCAAACTTTCACGGAGTTCATGGAACTCCAGCCGTCGGAGTCGCCGTGCAGGAATAAAACGGGAGGCGTGGCCCGGTCGAAGGCGAATTCTTTCACGATCCTGACATCGTCGCCGTTGCCGTCTCCGTTGTTGTTCCTGTCGATCTGGTCCGTTATGCAGTAAGCCGGGTAAATAGCCACGCCCCACTGGACGCTGCAGGAATAGTTGTCGGTTTCGTCGATGGGCCAGTAGGCGTGGGACATCGAGTTGAGGCAGCCCATCAAAGTCAAATGTCCGCCGGCGGAGCAGCCCATGACGCCGATCATATTTGGATCAAGGCCGTATTCCGGAGCTTTTTTTCTGACGATCCTTACCGCGCGCTGCAGATCCTGCCAGGCGGAGATGTGCTTAGCCAAGGGAGGAAGCGGCCTGGGCTCGCGGTGCTTCAAGGTTACCACCGTCATGCCCTTCTCGTTCAGGTAGCGTCTGACAGGCGCCGCTTCAAAACCGTTGGGGTCGTTCCCGTAATAGCCGCCGCCGGAATAGACGATCTGGATGGACTTGGTCTTCCTCTCCTTGGGGAAGTGCCATTCGATGTAAGGCCTCACGGTCTGATTCGTCTGAACGTCCGGCATCGCGCCCTCCGGCCAGATCTCTTCTTTTAGATATTCGCCCCTGGCATCGTCGGAGGCGAAGCGGTCCATAAGCTTTTTCTCTTTGCCCAACCTTCCGTCAAAATTCATCTGGCGCAGGAATTCCTCCGCCCGCTCAAACCAGGTGTCGTAGGGGGCGCCTTCGCAGGCCTTGGTCCCCCACTTGCCCATGAAGCCGTGGCTGCGGTCGGCGAAGAGGTGGAGTTCCGCGGGAACATGGAGTTTTCTCAAGGCCCGGTAGATCTCCGTGGAGCCGTTGGGGGAATATAAGTCCGTGCCGCCGTGGAAAAGGCACATAGGACAGCTCCTGGCGTCGAATTTGAAGGCTTTCGTCAGCTGGACGTCTATGGAGTTGCCGTCCCTGGTATTCGGCCCTTCCAGGCCGTCTGAGAGCGCGTAGGCCGTATAGATTGGTATGGCCCAGTTGATGTGGCAGGGCGTTTGGTCAAGCTCGTCAATAGGTTCGTAGGCGGGAGTTAGGCTGCTGACGCCCAACATGACCGTCAAGTGCGAACCGGCGGAGAAACCCAAAGCGCCGATGTTCTCGGTAGAGTAGCCTCTTTTCTTCGCTTCGCTCCTGACGATCCTGACGGCGCGCTGCCCGTCCTCCCAGGCCGTCTGGTAAATGGGAAGGCCTTTGGGACGGGGCACGCGGTAAGCGAGGTTGACGCACTGGAAGCCCAGCTCCGTCATGCGTTTCGCAATGGCGTCGATCCAGGGCATGTCGCAGCGGCACTCGTAGGCGCCGCCGGAGATGAGGATGAGGCAGCCCTTGGCGGGATTGGGTTTTTCAGGCGCGGCGTACCACTCCAGGCTCGGCGTCTCGCTTTTCACCTGATGCTCCTGAAGATCGGGCATCTTGCCTTCCGGCCAGAGAGGCGTGGTCTCGCAGTTTTCGGGGAGAGCGAAAAGCGTTTGCGCCAAAAGACAAAAGAGCGCCGTCATATTCAGTGCGGCGTTTCTGATAATGAAAAAATTATTCATAGCCTTTCCTTAAAAAAGCGAGAGCTGGGTGTCTTCTTTTACGGCCTCGGTTGCCTCGTTCCGGACAACTTCCTGGATATCCTTTTCAACCTTTTCTTCCGCGGGAGGTTCTTTCCGGGTGGGTGTGAGCAGGTTCGGTTTGACATACACTTCCTGCTCCTCCTTGGCTTCCGGCGCCTTTTCCTCGGCTTTCTTCGAAACGCCTCCAGAGAACATCGAGAAGAAGTCCGTCTGGCTGCTCTCCGGCATGTCGCCCAAAAGTCCGTCGGCGCTCATGGCCGCCAAAAGCGTGCTGTTGCAGCCCACCAGGCGCTGGAACTCTTCCCTGTTAGAGAAGGTGCCGACCTCTTTCCTGGCTTTTACGATGGAAGCGGCGACCGCTTCGGAAAGCCCGGGGATGGAGTTGAGGGGAGGCAGGATCTTGCCGTCCACGATGAGGCACTTCGTCGGATGAGATTTGTATATGTCCAGGGGCAGCATCTCGAAGCCGCGGGCGTACATTTCCTGGGCCAGTTCCAAAATTTCTATGGAGACCTGGTCGTTGGCGGTGGCGTCCTTGCCCTTGTTCCTCAAGGCGTAGAGTTCCTGCCTCACGGCCTTCAAGCCCTTGGAGACAAGCGTGCTGTTCAAGTGGTCGCGCTTGATGGAGAAATACGTGGCGTAGAAAGCCAGGGGGTAATGCACCTTGCAGTAGGCGATCCTGGCGGCGTTCAATACGTAAGCCACGGCGTGGGCCTTAGGGAACATGTATTTGATCTTCTTGCAGGAATCCACGTACCAGTCGGGGACTTTTACTTTCCCCATGGCCTCTTCGTCCTCAGGCTTCAGGCCTCTTCCTTTTCTGACGCTCTCCATGATCTTGAAAGCGTGGAAGGGCTCCATGCCCTGCCCCTTGAGGTAGAGCATGATGTCGTCTCTGGTGCAGATGACGTCGCTAAGGGTTAGCTTCAAGTTGGTGATAAGCGCTTGCGCGTTGTCGAGCCAGACGTTCGTGCCGTGGGAAAGGCCGGATATCCTGATGAGGTCCTCGATGTTTTTCGGCTTGGCGTCCATGAGCATGCCGCGGACGAAGTTCGTGCCGAATTCCGGAATGCCAAGCGTTCCCGTGTTGCTGTCGATGTCCTCGGGCTTGACCTTCAGCGCCTCGACGCCGGTGAAGAGGCTCAGCATGGGCTGGTCGTTCAGTTCCAGCGTAGTCACGTCGAAGCCGATGTAATCACTAAGCAGCTTGATCTGGGTGGGCACATCGTGTCCAAGAATATCCAGCTTCAATAGCTGCGATTCCATCTTGTGGTAATCGAAGTGCGTGATCTTGTTCTGGGCGTCTTTCTTGTCGGCGGGATACTGCACGGGACAGAAGTCCGTAATAAGTTCGCCCTTGGGAAGAATGATCATGCCGCCGGGATGCTGGCCGGTAGTCCTCTTCACGCCCACCAGCTGGAAAATAATGTACTCCTTCATGGCGGCCGGCATCTTCAGTCCGGTCTCCTCCAGGTATTTCATGACGAAGCCGTAAGCCGTCTTGCTCTGAAGAGTCGCGATAGTCCCGGCGCGGTAAACGTTCTCGATGCCGAAAAGCTTTTCCGTATAGCGGTGAGCCTGCGCCTGGTATTCGCCGGCGAAGTTAAGGTCGATATCCGGCGTCTTGTCACCCTTGTAGCCCACGAAGGTCTCGAAGGGAATGTCGAAGCCGAAGCGCTGCATCGTTTCGCCGCAGACAGGACACTTTCTCGCAGGCAGGTCGATGCCGATCTTCTGGGTTATGCCGTCCAGCGGCGCCGTCCTGGGTTCGCCCTCGTCGTCGTAGCCGACGAACTCCGTCTTGTGGCATTTCGGACAAACGTAGTGGGCCGGCAGACTGTTCACTTCCGTGATACCGCTCAAAAACGCTACGAAGCTCGAGCCCACGCTGCCGCGGGACCCCACGATATAACCGTCGGAAAGCGATTTCTGCACCAGCATCTGGGCCAGCATGTAAAGGTCGGCGTAGTGGTTCTCGATAATTGAGCCGATCTCGCGCTCCAATCTCATCAAGGGGATCTTGTGGGGATTCTCGCCGTAAACGGCGTGCAGCTTGCCGTAGCAAAGTTCCCTCAGGCGCTGCTCCGCGTTCTCGACCTTCGGCGGATGGAAGCCGTCGGGAATAGGCTGGAGATCCTCAAGCATCGACGCGATCATATTGGGATTCGTGATGACGATCTCTTTGGCCTTCTCTTCGCCGAGATACGCGAACTCCTCCAGCATCTTGTCCGTGGAGCGGAAATACAAAGGCGATTCAGCCTCCTCGTCGTAACCCTGGCCGGCCTGCAATATCTTTCTGGCCAGCGCGTCCTTTTCGTCCAGGATATGCACGTCGCAGGTGGCGCAGACCGGTTTGCCGTATTTTTCTCCCAATTCGCAGACCTTTTTGTTCAGCCGGATAAGGTCGTCGTTGCTCTTTATTTTGGGATACTCTACCTTGCTCTTCAAAAAGACGTTGTTGCCCAACGGCTGGATCTCGAAGTAATCGTAAAGTTTCTGGGCCTCCTCAAAGCGCTTCTCAAATTCTCCTTCCGGAATGAGCCCCGCGTCTCCTTTCAAGACCAGGTCGAAAAGTTCGCCCGCCACGCAGGCGCCGCCGATCACCAAACCTTCCCGGTATTGCTCAAGAATATCCCTCGGAATGAGCGGATGAGAGTAGAAATATTCCGTGTGGGAAACGGATACCAGATCGTAGATGTTGTGCAGTCCCTTGCGGTTCTTGGCGTAAATGATGATGTGGTAGGTGTTGGCCTTGATGTCGCTGGCTTCCTGCTTGCTCATGCCGCCGGAATTCTTGCTCTCCAAACGCTTTTTCAGTTCAGCGGAGGGAATGTTGACAAGATAGCCTTCCACACCGAACAACAATCTGATGCCGCATTTCTTGGCCTGCTTGTAAGCGTCGGGATAGATGTGCACGTTGCCGTGGTCGGTCACGCCGATGGCCGGATGTCCCCAGAACTTCGCCCTGGCGATAAGGTCGTTCACTTCCGTCAGCGCGTCCATGGCGCTCATTTTCGTGTGGGCATGAAGCTCCACGCGATGCTCGGCGCTCGTCTCCGCAGGCGTCGGATCATTCGATCTTACGATGGTTTCCGCCCTCAGGAAAAGCTCGCCGCTTCTCTGGTCGGTGTCAAGCGCGCCCAAGACCTTGAGCCATTCGCCCTCTTTGATCTCGCCGACGGGGATCTTTTCCTGGCTCCCCCACTTCGGCATTTTGAAGATCTTGACGTTGACGGCGCTCTCCCCGTCCGTCAGGTAGGCCGTGTTGGGCCGACGCTCGCTCTCTTCGTTTGTGTAGGAGAAAACTTTGCCCTCGACAAGAACTTTCTGGCGTCCGCCCTCTTTTTCGTAAAGGCTGCGCATGGGAACAGGCTGGAATTTCGAGGGTATCGCGCCGTCGCCGTAAACGATCTTTTCCTGCTCTTCTTTCTGCTTGGCAAGTTTCGCGGCTCGCTCCGCTTCTTCCTTCTCCTTTTCCTGATCGTGCTCGCTGCTGAAGTCGCCCGACGCTATCTTCACTTTTCCGGCAAAACCAAGGCAAATACCGAGCAGGCGTTCCAAGGTCTCGCCGACCTTGGCGCCTGCGGCCTCCTTGGCGGTAAGATCCCCGTCCACTTCCAGAAGAATGTCGCTGCCGTCCTCCAGGACGTGATGCTGCTCTATGAGGGCCGCCTTATGGCCGCACATGGCGAAAGCGTAATTGATGATCTCCTGGAAATGCACCCGGAAAAACTCCAGGACATTGGGCGCGCTGCCTTTTTCATACAAAGGCAGAAGCAAAATCTTCGGCCTTCCCTCCTCCGGCAGAGCGTCGAGCATCTTGTTCAGATTCTGCCGCAGCGCCAGCGTAAGTTCCGTCCAGCTTTTGTCCTCGGGAAGAGCATTGAGAGGGAGTTCAAGCTCCCAGACATGCGTGTCGTCGTCGATGCCCAGACGAAGATCGCCGGGCTTTAAAAAAGAAGTGGCTGACCCGCTCAAAGGCAGGGCTCCGAAAAGGTCAGAGGGGCTGATAAACAGATACGACTTCATCTCTACCCTTATTCGCCAAGTTTCATGAATTCAGGGTGGATGTAATTCTCGTCGCACTTCATGGTGTAGGTCACTTTGCCTTTGGAAGTGATCTTGACGTTGTGGGAAACGCCCGCTTCCTTGAATTTGCTGATGAAATTCTTGCCCTTCTTCTCGAGGAAGTAATCGGCCTCGAAAAGATAATCGCTCGGGCAGCTGTAGTCCAGGAGCTGGAGGCCGTAGCCTTCTTCGAATTTGCTGGTGTCGACGTTCTTGAAGGTGCCTGAGCATTTTATGGAGGAGGAATAGCAGTTGACGCATTCCACCAGCTTGCTCTCCAAATCTTTGGTGGCGCCGTCCCTTATGGCCAATTTCAAGGGATAGGTGCTAACTTCGTTGAATTTCAATTTCCCGTTCTTTTCTTTCCAGGAAATGTCAAAGAGATTGTCTTTTTTCCCAAAATCGAAAGACTTGAAAGGCACGTTCACGTAGGCGTTCCTAGATACGGTGCCGTAATACTTGAAGACTATGAAAGAGTACCTGCCCCTATCGTCGCCGTCGAGTTCCTTGATGGTCTCCGCGGAAAAGGTTCCCGTAAGCTTGATGGATGTGGTCCCCTTGAACTCGCTGCCGAAAGTCTCGGCGAAAGCCTGGGCGCTCAAAAGGAGAGCGGCAAACAAAAGCAAATACTTTTTCATAGTCTTCAATATTTTTTATAACGCGTTGGTGAATTCCGGCCTGACGTATCTTTCGTCGCAGCTGAAGGAGAAAGTGGCCTTGCCCTTGGAAGTGACCTTGACGGTGAACTTGATGCCGTTATTGGCGCCCTTCAAGGCCAGGTTTTTGCCTACCTTTTCCAGCGCGAACTTCCTGTAGAGGAAATCCTCCTTGCTGGAGAATTCCGTGATCTGAAGCAGGTAAGCGTTCAGAAGCGGAGGATCCACGTTGGTGAAGCTGCCGGAACATTTGATGCTCGTCTTGGAGGGAGCCTCCTGTTCCAGGGTGCCCTCGTCGCTCACCACCCCGATCCAGAGCAGGTCCATGTAGCTGGTCTTGTACTGGAACTTCTTGTTCTTCAGGGTGTACTTGATGTTTTCCCCCATGCTTTCGGAGGTGTAGACTCCTGGCTTGGTCTCAGAGACGGGCAGCGCCGAGGAGATACCGCCATGACGCTTCAATACGACGAAATTGTAGTTCGCCGGATCGTCCAGCATATGCTGGAGCTCGTCCGTTATGGTGCCGCTGAGCTTTATAGTCGTCTTGCCTTTGAAGACGCTGTCGAAAGTTTCGGCGGAGCATTCAAGGGTAAAAAGCGCCGCGAAAGCTAATAAGAAAAGTATTTTTTTCATTCTTCGTCATCATCTCCCGGGTCAGGGGGAGCAGGTTCGTATTCGTAGTCTATTCTCGGCTCAACGTATTCTCCTCCGAGTTTCAAAGAGGCTGAGATAATGCTTTTCGCGTTGACCGTGATCTTTACGGAGGCGCCCTTCTCTTTCTTTGAGAAAACTAAATTTTTGCCTTTCGCTTTCATGACATATGTCCAGCCGCAGAGATCATCGGACTCTGGAAGACCGTCGTGGAGGCCTATGGGGTACTCGTAGAGATCTAAATCGTGTAAGTTTTGGAGCTTACCCGAACACTTTATGCTGGCTTTATCCGGTTCGCATTCCTCGTAGTCTTCATCGTCTTCCAGACTGCCCATTGTGAAAAACAAGTTGCCGAGAGCCTTGTCAGAATAGGAATACTTTTGGCTTTTCGGATTGAAGGAAACACTAAGGTCCTTATCCTTCAAGCCATAACTACCGTTATACCAAGGATCGACAAAAATTAGCCGGGAGAGAAATCCGTGAGGGTTGTCCTTGGTGATGCGCAGAGGCTCGCCTGAGGAGAGCTTCTCCATCATACTATCGCCGAGATATCCTTTGAGCTTTATGGTCGTGGAACCGGTGAAGTTGTTGAGCCCGGCGGCGGAGCAGAACCCCGCCAGAAGAAGAGAAAACAAAGTGAGAACAAGCGATTTTTTCATTTTTGACCTTTATTCGCTTTCGCGATTGACCTGGGGCCAAGCGTAACTTTCGCTGAGCTTCAAAGACGCGGTGATTTTGCCTTTGGAGTTCAGCGTGATCTTAACGGAGGCGCCGTCCTCTTTTTTCGAGTAAACGAAGTTTTTGCCTTTCGCTTCCATGGGATATGTCCAGCCGCAGAGGTCTTCCCCGCTTTGCCCGTCGTTCAGAGCGATGTAATAATAATTTTGAAGATCATCCTCGCTTATGTCGTACAGAGTGCCCGAACATTTGAAGCCTCCTTTCATAGGGGCGGCAATTTCCACGTCCTCCGAATCAGGTACTCTAACGGCGAAGACAACAAAAAAAGGCAGCTTGTCGGAATAGGTGTATTTCTGATTTTTCGGCTTGAAAGAAGCCTTTATATCCGGATTTTTCGTACCCCAGCTGCCATTTTTCTGCTGTTCCAAGAAAATCGGGCAGGTAAAGTAGCCGTTTTCGCCGTCTTTAAAAAGGTGAAGCGGTTCTCCGTCGGCGATGAGTTGCACCATACCTTCTTCCAGCTGTCCGCTGAGCTTTATGGTCGTGGAGCCTTCGAAGATAAGCAGTTTGGCGGAGCAGACGCCCGCCAGGAGAATTGTAAACAGAGCGAGAGCAAGTGATTTTTTCATATAAATATTCCTTATGATCTTAGTGCTTCGGCATAAAAGTCATGGGCATCATCCAATGGCCGCTGACTTTCACGGAGAATTTGGCTTTCCTTGTCTTCTTGTTGATCTTGCCGGTAAGTTTGCGTTCCGTCGAATTGCCGTTCAGTATAAGGTTGGCGCCCTTGGTGTTCATTTTCCAGGACTCGCCGAAAAGCGTGTAGTCTCCGCCAACGTCAGTCACGCCGACCAAGGCTCCCTCTTCCAGCTCGGACTCGATGTCGTAGGGCAGCGTGCCACTCATGCTGAAGGAATACTGACTGGGTTCCATGGAGATCGATTCTTCCTCGTTGCCGGTCTCAGGCCACAGTGTGGGCATGTTCTTGATCTTCAGGGAGAATTTTTTGTTCTTGGGAGTGTAGCTGGCCTTGGTCGCGGAATCCTTGTATTCCCAGTTCTTTTTGCCCTTCGAAAATTTAAAGGGAGGAACAACGTACCCCGGTCCATCCTTGAGGAAGCAGAGCTCGCTGCCGTCTTCAAGCATGCTGACCATGCTTTCCGGGCATTCGCCGCCTATAGTGATGCTGGTGTTGCCTTTGAATTCCCCCGCGAAAAGCGTGGAGGCGAAAAGAAGCAGAATGAGGATAGAAAGATTTTTCATGATTTTACCCTTGGTTGTTTTTTTTGAACGTAAATTTTTACGGCCGAGAACGCGATCCCCAACCGTTGTGAACACACTATAATCTAACTTTTATATTTTATAAAATTTGAATGAAAATTGTAAGGCGCAAAAAAAGGCCGCGCAAACGCGCGGCGAAAAGAAGTTTTTTCATATTTGTTTATTCCTTTCTGTTGCTTAATTCTCGTTGGGACGGAAGAACCTAGGATACAGCCAGTGGCTGCTGCACTTTATGACGCATTTGGCGGACCTTTTCTTCGGCGTTATCTTAACGCTCACAGAGAGCTCCGTGCTCTTATCGTCAAGGACCAGGTTTTTGCCCTTCTTGGTCATCTTCCAGGTAGCGCTGAAAAGGCCGTAGCCCTCCGTATAGTCGGAAAGAGCTATCTCATCTCCGGAGTCAAGAGCGCTGGAGATATCTTCCAAAAAGGTTCCGCTGCAGCTGATGGTCCCCTTTGTCAGAGGGGCTGATCCGCAATAGTCCTCGCTCTCAGTGTACAGCGCCAGACTGGGATATTTCACCTTGATGGTTAATTTCTTGGTTTTCGGCTTGTAGGTGATCTTCATGCCGGAATCTTCGTAAGTATAGGCGTTTTTACCTTTCTTCAGAGTCACGGGGAACGTGACGTAGTTGAAGGTATCTTTATGGATCTCGAGGATGTGGCCTTCTTCAAGCACGCTGATCATCTGTTCCGGGACATCGTCGCCGCTTATGTTGATGCTGACGTTGCCCTTGAACATTTGGCTGCCGTAAAGGGTGGCGGCAAAGAAAAACGCCATAAAAACCAGGGTAAGTTTTTTCATGGTTTTATCCTGTGGTTGTTGGTTGCAAAATTATTCTTCGGAAATAGGCTGCGTGAATTTCGGGATGACGCACTCTTGGTTCAAAGTCCAGGTCAGGGTGTACTCCTTGGTCTTGCCTGATATGGTCATCTTGATCTTCTGATCCTGGTCCTTGAAATTAAATTTCAGGTTTTTGCCCTTCACCGTGGGCATGATCTCATAATTCTGGAAGACCTGACTGCCCTCGTTATGATATGCTTCTTTAAGCGTAACGTAGCAGGGCGGAGCCTTTATCATGCTCATTTTGCCGCTCAGCTTCACGTCTATTTCCCTTATCTGGAAATCAACGTAGCCGCCTTCTTCAGAAAGGCCGACGCCGCCTCTCAAATATTCGCTGGTGGGGATGCCCTTTATGGTCCAGGTCATTTTTCCGTTTTTAATGTTGATCAGCAGTTTCTGTTTTCCCTTTTCCTCATAACCCATGCCGCCTTTCATAGTGTCCGCCAAAACAGACTCCACAAGGTTGGTCTCGGTTTTGATGATCACGAAAGCCGCCTTCCCCTCCTTCAAGGAATCGTACCACTCGTCCTTAAGATCGCCTTTGAACATGAAGGTCGTCTTGCCTGTGAACTTTTCAGGATCGATCAGTTTTTCCCCGGCGAAGACAGTTCCGGCCGCCAAAAGCAGCAAAACAGCAATTGCAAGATGTTTTTTGAACATAATATTCCCCTTGTCGGTTATTGTAATACCATCTCTTATTTTATTAAAAAACGCGGAAAAAAGTAAGGCTCAGAATTTAAAAAGAAAAGGCCGCGGTCACCCGCGGCCTTATTCCGGCATTATCTGATTGTTAGTCCTTATCTCCCGGATTCTTATAATCCTTGGCGGCTTCCGCTTCGCCCACGATCTGCGAGCCTCTGTAAACGGTATAAGTCTTGCCGGCCGTAAGATCGGGAGTGCTTATCAATATGTTGCCCTCAAGCAAGCCTCCCACGGCTTTTATCCCTTTGGCCATGGCTTCTATTGTGGAGGGGTCGTATTTGTCGGGAACAACGAACTCCGCCAGCGCTTCCTCGCCATCCTTCGCCTTTACGGTGATCCTGTCGCCGGGTTTGAATTTTCCTTCAACGTCTATCAAAGCCTGGGAACTCTTGACTTCTGTTACGGTGTTGTTGCAGCCGCCGATGGCCATGACGCTGCCGCCGGTAAGAAGCACTCTTTCCGTGGCGTCCAATCCTCGTTCCTTGCCGAGGCCGCCGCAAGCTACGATCGTTCCGCCCTTGATGTGCAGGTCGCCGTTGCTGTCGATGCCGTCGTTTACCTTGGAGACTAAATTGAACGTTCCGCCGTTGATCTCAATGCCGTCTGCGGCGTTGAATCCGTCGTCCCTGGCGTCTATGGTGAACGTTCCGTCGTTGATCGTCAGGATCTTTTTGCTCTCGATGCCCTCGCCGTTGTTGCCCACGGTTGAGACCCTGATGTCCCCGCCGTCAATAGTGACGTTGCCGTCAACTTTAATACCCTTGGGCGAGCTTTTATAGTCGTCGCTCACTTCGCCGGGATCGCCCTGATAATCCGTATCCTCTGTAGTTCCGTCGTTGTAGTAGAGGCCGCCTTTGGTCTTCACGGTTATGTCGCCGTCCTTGATATAAAGGTCGCCCTCGACGTTCATGCCCTTGCCGCCGGAGCCGGTGGAGGTCAAATTAAGCATGCCGCCCAAGATGTTCAGATTGCCGACGCATTTGATGCCGGCGCAGGCCGTGGTGTTGGTCTCTCCGCTGAGCCATACGATGCCCTGCCCGGCCGTATTGACCGTTATGCTGCTGCCGCTCTGGACCGTCATGTTGCCGCCGCACCTTATGCCTTTGGCGGCCTTGGCGACGGCGTTGCAGTTGATCTTAACAGTGGTATTGGTTATCAGCATGTCGCTGTCGCACTTTATGCCCTTGACGTCGATGGCCGCGGACTTGATGTCGATGGTGCCGCCCTTCAAGAAGCACTGGCCGTCGAATTCGTCGCCTTCCAGATTGGCTTCCACCTGGATGCCGTCGTCCTCCACAGGATCAACTTTGACCGTGCCGCCGTTCATCTCGAAATACTGGCCGATGTGTAGTCCGTCGCCCTTGGCGCCCAGAACAATGATCTTGCCGGTGAATTTCTTCTTCAGTTCCATATATTCGCCGGTCTTGATAGCGTGCTTCTTGTTGCCGGTGACCGTCATCACGCCGGAGCCTGAAACTTCCGGATGCCCTTTGACAACGAAGCAGGCTTTCTGGGAGCCTTTTGCGCTGTCAACGAAGGTGTTCGTGCCCTCGATGCCGATATTGATGCGCTTGCCGTCGTCGATATTGAAAGGTGAACCAGACGTGCTAGTGAGGTTGAGGTCCTTGATGTTGACCGTCGCTTTGAATCTGCCTGTCATGTAAAAAGACCCGTTGTCGGAGGAGCCGGTGACGTTGTAGGTTATCTCGCCAACCGTGCTGTCCGAAACACTGGCGCTCTGGGTAAGCTCCACGTCTGCGCCGTCGATCTTCACAGTCACATAATCCGTAATGTTTTCGGCTACGGAGACCGTCGCCGTATCGCCCTCGAAGACCACGTTCACAGTGTTGTCTTTCTGCGCCGTGGACTCGGCTTCGACTTTGACCTTAAAAGCACTGTAACTAATTTCGGGAGCATCCGTCAAAGCGTCCCAAGTAACTCTGTACTGTCCGGCGCCCGGCACCGTTCCTTCCGCTCCGTCGCCGGAAAGCGTCGTCAAAGCGAATTCCTTATCCTTGTCTCCCCTGCCGAAGAAAGCCACGTTGCAGGGCACGTTCGTTTTCCCGCCTATGGTGTAGTCGATATCGACCTTCCCCTCCCAGGGCCAGCGGGAGAAAATATTAACGTCGCTCACGATATCATCGGCCAGAAGGCTTCCGGCCAGGGCAAAGCATAGAACGAAGCAGGCGAAAGCTTTCCTTCTTCCAAAAAGCAAACCCAAAATAAAAAGACCGATTACAGCGAACATAGGCTCAGGCAGTATCTCCACCAAGGCCGTCTTAACGTCCAGAACGCCTTCCTCATTGGAGATGGTGTGAGTTAAAGTGTAGGTTTCCTCCGAAGAAAGTCCTTCAAAATTTCCCTCCTGATAATCCCAAACGAACTTTCCCTCGTCGCAGTCAGTAGTCGTAACGAAGATCTGCAGCGGATCTTCCTCACCGGCCGCAGCCGTTACTTCCGCCGACCTTCCTTCTCCCGGAGCCCACTTGGTGGAATACGCCATCTCGTCGGTGGGAAGCAGCTGAATGACCGTTCCAACAGTCGTGTTGTCCAAAGCGATGATATTCGACCAGGCTTCATCCGCCAAGACCGAGACCGCGCTCAAAAGAGCCAAAACCAAAAACAAAAAAGTCTTTTTCATATCAATTCCTATTGTTTTTTACCAATGGATATTTTAGCAAAAACCTAATTGGCGTTCAGCAAATTTTCGTAAATATTTTTGTCTCTTTCCGAGAAACAGCAGAAGATGACTTCCAGACCGCTGTGAGATTCCAGAAAAGCCTTGACTTCCCTCACCGCGATCTCGGACGCCTCCTCGATCGGGTAGCCGTAAACGCCTGTGGAAATGCAGGAAAAAGCAAGCGCAAAGAATGCCTGGAGCGGCTAATGGCAGCGGCCGTTCTTGCGTCGCGGGCAATCGCTTTTTTTCGCTCCTCCGGTCTTCAGGCAGCGATAGCAGATCTCGTTTTCAAGCGGTTTCCCGGCAAAATACGCGTCCAGGTTATTGAGCGTTGTCTCAGCGATATTGGCCAGCGCATCGCGGGTCAGGAAAGCCTGATGGGACGTAACGATAACGTTAGGCATGGAAATAAGCAGCGAAAGCGTTTTGTTCTGCCTGGTAACTTCCGAACGATCCTCGTAGAACCAGTCGCTTTCCTCCTCATAGACGTCCAGGCCGGCCCCTCCGACCTTTCCGTCCCTGAGCGCCGCGAGCAGCGCTTCGCTATCCACCAGTCCCCCGCGGGAAGTATTGATAAGCGTAAAGCCTGGCTTGGCCTTGGCTATCGATTCCGCGTTGATGATATGCTTGGTCTCAGGCAAAAGCGGACAGTGCAGGCTCACCACGTCCGACTCCGCCATCAGTTTTTCCAAAGAGACGTATTCCAATCCCAGCGCGGGATTAGGGAAGGCGTCGTATGCCAGGACCTTCATGCCAAAACCCTTGCAGATGTTCGCGAAAACGCTGCCAATTTTCCCGGTGCCGATTATGCCAGCGGTTTTCCCATGAAGGTCGAAGCCCGTCAGGCCGACCAGAGAGAAATTGAAATCTCTAGTTCTGGACGCCGCTTTGTGTATGTGTCTGTTAAGTGTCAGAAGCAGCGCCGCGGCATGCTCCGCCACCGCGTAAGGAGAATAGGCCGGGACACGCACGACCGTGAGCCCCTTCTCAAAAGCCGCCTCGAAATCGACGTTGTTATAGCCGGCGCAGCGCAGAGCCAGGATCCTTATTCCCCGCTCCACAAGACCTTCAACCACAGTCCGGTCGATCTCGGCGTTAACGAAAGCGCAAACGCCGTCGCACCCTTCGACCAGGGGAAGCGCCTTGGCCGTGAGCCTCGTTTCAAAGTAACAGAGCTCATACCGTCCGTTGTTCAGCCTGTCGAACGATTCCTTGTCGTATTGTTTAGTGTCGAAAAAAGCAATTCTTTTCATTTTGTTCTCCTACTCTTTGCCGTTTAGTATTTTTTCATAGACTGCCTTGTCCTTTTCCGAGAAGCAGCAGAAGATGACTTCCATTTCCGGGTGAGCGTCGAGAAAGGCTTTCGTTTCCCTTACCGCTATTTCAGACGCCTCCTCGATCGGGTAACCGTAAACGCCCGTGGAGATGCAGGGAAACGCGATTGTTCCGCAGCCGTTCTCGCAAGCTAATTCCAAGGAATTCCTGTAACAGTTCGCCAGTTTTTCCGCCTCGCCCTTAGTTCCGTCGCGGTAGACCGGCCCCACCGTGTGGATGACGTATTTAGCCGGCAGCTTGAAGCCTCCGGTTATTCTGGCCTCGCCTGTCGGGCATCTGACGCCCGGGTTGACTTCGGGGACTTTGAGGCAAGCCTCGAACAGCTCCCTTCCCGCTGCCCGATGAATAGCGCCGTCCACGCCTCCCCCACCGAGCATCACCTGATTGGCGGCATTGACGATAGCATCGACCTTCAGAGTCGTGATGTCTCCCTTAACTACGATCATCTTCGCCATTATTCTTCCTCCAATTCAAAACGCTTTATCATTTTTCCATCGCGCTCTATCGTCTCGAAGAACATCTTCGCAGGGCGCACCCAGAGTCCGCCTTCTCCATAGAGCTGGCGATAGACGACCATTTCTTCCAAGGTCTCGGAATCCTTGGCATAACCCTCAAGGCGGTAGCGGTTGCCCTTGAAGTGCCTAAAGGTCCTGCCGATCAATTTCTTTTCTTCCTCGATCATTTGTTTTTCTCCTCATAAGCTTTTATATCACGCTCTATCCAGGCCATGATGAAATCAACTATTCCCTTTTGCCGAACCTCAGGAATTGCCGTGTGCTTTTTTATCTTCCACCATTTCTCCAAGCAGCTTCGGCAGCAGGTCGCCGTCGCGTGCTGAGCCACGAAGACAGGATGCCCCTTCATGGGCGTCTGCTTTCCGTCGTTCTCTGGCTCGGCCGGAGCCAGTCTCTCGCGAATGAAATCCTCGGCGTGATGCCTTATGGTGTCAGCGCCTTTCTCAGCGAAGTATTTCCGCTCCGCGGCAGAAAGATGGAAACGCGAGCGGAACTTCGATCTCGCCAGCCTCTGGAACGCTTCTTCTGTTGTCATTTCGCCAACTCTTCAAACGCGTGTCTGTAGCGTTCCATAATGCTCTTCGCCACCATTTCAAAGCGCTCGTCATCCGTAGGCCTTAGATCAGGCGCTACGTCGTAGCCTGCCAGTGCGGCGAGATGCCTGTCGTCGTCATAGTCGCCACCGGGAGTGGTCAGCAAGGGACCGACTATGCCCGCCGACATCCCGACGTAAATGCACCGTTTGGCCGTCTCGTCGCTCATGTCCCTGCGTCCGCCTGCGAACCTTAGCGGCGTTCTGGGATTAACCAGGCGCAATATGGAAACGGAATCCACAACGCGGTCGGGAGCGAGTATCCCCTTTTCAAAGAGCGGCGTGCCCGGGATTGGATGGAGAACGTTGACCGGGATGGAATCAGGCGCGATCTCTTTTAAGGCGAAGGCGAACTCAACGAGCTGCTCATCGCTTTCACCCATGCCGATTATGCCGCCGCAGCACAGTTTCAAGCCGAGCTCGCGAGCATGCTTTAAAGTGGCGTTCTTCTCTTCCACGGTATGCGTCGTGCAAAGATTAGGGAAATACGAGGGCGCCGTCTCGATATTGCAGTGCAGCCACTCCAGTCCGGCTTCCTGGAGACGCTCGATATGCTCTTTTGAAAGAATGCCCAATGAGGCGCAGAGATGAAGATGCGTTTTTTGCCTCAGGAGTGTCAGCGCTTCGCATACTTCAGTTACGCCCTGCTCATCCAGGGCGCGGCCGCTGGTGACCAGACCGAAGCGCGTGGCGCCCTTAGTTTCCGCCTCCAGAGCGGCCTTGAGGCAGGCTTCCGCGCCGATCCAGGGGAAAATTTCGCAGCCGGTCTTCCAGTGGGCGGACTGGGCGCACCATTTGCAATTCTCCGAACAGAGTCCGCACTTGGCGTTGACGATCCCGCAGAAATCAAAACGCTTGGGAGTTAGCGCCTCGGTCACCTTGTGGGCAGCCTCGTGCAGTTCATCGTGCGGCGCAATGCTCCTTAAAAGAGAGACCGCTTCCTCTTTGGTGATCTCTCCGCCCTTTATGATGCGTTCCGTTACTTCCTGAAAAACAATCATATCTTCCAACGTATAAAAAGGCTGCAATATAGCCTTGATATTTGGAAATTATTATCTACGCCAAAGAATATCTGGGGAAGGTTTATCAGGCGCAAGGTTCAGAAGATATTTTTCCGCTGGGATGACTAAAACATCTCCTTCCAGATATTGTCTTTCACCTCTGTATAACAATATCGCCCTCGCTTCAGGATAATCCTGTTTGAATGATTTCAATCCGCTGAAATCCTTATTATCAAGCTTTTCTTTGTTTTTAACTTCTATAGCCACAAAATCAACTTCGTTATAAACAACAAAGTCCACTTCGACTCCCCTTGCAGTTCGCCAATAATATAAACTTTCCGAACGTTCTGAGTAATCTAACCAAGCCAGCAAATGCTGATAGACCAGACCTTCTAACGCTATCCCCTCTATCTCGCTGGGAGCGTCAAGCGGACCTAGCGGCCGAAGCGCACGAAAAACTCCAGTGTCAAAAAAATAAAATTTAACTGTTGAAGCCATTGCTCTTTTGGCACGTTTTGTAAACACAGGAAGCGTTGAAGCAATCATTAGATCGAACAGTATCTTGAGATATCCGTCAACCGTAGTTCTTCCAACACAGCAGTCGCGCGCTATTGAACTTGAAACGAGTTGACTTCCGTGAGAGAATGACGCAGCTTCCAAAAAACGCGCAAAAGGTCCTAATGACCTTACCAATCCCTCCTGCTGAATCTCTTCGCGCAAATAGAGCTTAACATATGTCGAGAGCGCTGCTTTTTTTCTTTTGGATCCGTATATGATCGGCAGCATACCGTTAACAATAGCATCTTCAAGAGAAAAGGCATTCCCTAGTTCACAGGCCATAAAGGGATGCATAGTCCTTTTTATAGCTCTGGCGGCCAAAAGATCTGCTCCCGATCGTTTTATCTTCCTGGCGCTTGAGCCGGTCAGTATGAACCGAACGTCAGGCTGTTCTTCTATTAGAGAATGAATTACGCTAAGAAGCTCTGGGATTTTTTGAATCTCATCTATGACAAAACATCCTGCGTGAGCATTTCCTTTAACTATACCGGACAAGCTTTCAGGGCGAGATTGGAGTTGGTTGAACACATCCGGTTTCAGTAGGTCTATGGTCTCCGCATCCGGATAAACCATTTTTAACCAAGTTGACTTTCCGGTACCCCTTGGGCCTAAAAGGAAAAAACTTTCGTCGTAACTAGGCAAACATCTGTTTATTTTGTTTATCATACCTAAGATTGTAGCGTATCAGTCTGCAAAAGTCAATGCAAATCTGCCAACGCAAATGGCAGATTTGCGCTTAATCTGCCATTATAGATGGCAGTTTTACATACTTATCACTTGTAATTTCTTATTCTTACGTCTATCTTGGTGTCTTTTAAAAGTTCCGCAACCTCTTTTACGGGAGTGTCGGAATAATGATACGGGAAGAGGACTTTCGGCTGGATGGCCTTGGCGACTTTAGCGGCCTGTTCCGGAGTCATGGTGTAGGGCTGGTTGACAGGCAGGAACGCTATGTCGATATCTTTAATGTCCTTCATTTCGGGAATGGGCTCGGTGTCGCCGGCAATGTAGATCCTAAGACCGTCTATGGTCAGGATGTAACCGTTGTCGCGGCCCTTGGGATGGAATTTATCCCTTCCCTTGGTCGTGTTGTAGGCTGGGACTGCTTCTATTTTTATTTCCTTGCTGATGACTTTTGTTTCGCTGTTGGTAAGGACTGTGCCGGAGCCGTAAAGCTTCTTGACGGCCTGGTTCAGGAAAATCTGAGTCCCCTCTTTCTTAAGAGCGTCTATGGCATCCTTGTCATAGTGGTCGAAGTGCTCGTGGGTGACAAGGATGATGTCAGCCTTCTTGAATTTTGAATAATCCGTCGCGGGATCCATCTTCTTCCCCACCGGATCAACATGGATCTCAAATCCGTCGTACTGGATCAGCATGGTGGCGTGCTTAATAGCCGTTATCACAACGTCCTTGCCGCTTGCGGTCTTGAAAGTGTCGGTATTCTTTTCGGATGAAAATCCGGTCATGACTCCCAGCATAATGATGCCTCCTATGATAAGATTTTTCATTTTACCTCCTATTTAACGCTTTTGCCGAGCGCCTTCGCCTTGGCAACGAACTTGGTGCCTTTCACCGCGCCTTTTTCATAGACGCCGTCGGCCAATATTTTGCCGGCCACTTTGCTTCCTTCATAGCAGTCGAGGAAGCCTTTCAGGGGCGCCGTGCTGGTCTTGAAAGTTTTGCGGTCCGTTTCGGCCATGGTCATGATGTAATAGAAAGTCTTGTTGGTGAGCTTCGGATAGATCGCCACCGTGCGGTCTATCAGCGCCTTTAATTGGGCGCAGACCGAGAAGAAATAGACCGGGGAGGCCAGAACGATAACGTCCGCTTTCAGCATCTTTGCGATGACAGCCTGGGCGTCGTCCTTTATGACGCATTTGCCGGTCTTCTGGCAGGCGTAGCAGCCCGTGCAATAGCCGATCTTAAGGTCCGCTATGCGGATCTTCTCGACTTTGTTTTTCGCTTCCAGGGCGCCTTCCATAAAAGCGTCGCAGAGGATGTCGGAATTCCCGCCCTTTCTGGGCGAAGAGGAAATTATAAGAACTTTTTTGCTCATGATTGTTGTTCTCCTGTTTGTCAGGGTTCGAAAGTCTGGACCGCCGCTATGGTTCGCTCGATAAGCTCGTCCAAGGTCCAGCCAAGTTGATCCGCGCCTCGTGAGATGACGTCCCTGGAGCAGCCCGCCGCGAACTTTTTGTCTTTGAATTTCTTTTTGACGCTCTTGAGATTCAGGTCCTGAGCGCTCTTCGAGGGATACATTAGGACCACCGCGCCCAAAAGCCCTGTCAGCTCGTCCACAGCGAAAAGGATCTTCTCCATTTCGTGCTCCGGGGCTATGTCGACACAGATCCCGTAGCCGTGGGAAGCCACCGCGCGATTGATCGAGTCTTCCACGCCAAACTCCCTAAGGAGCGACTGACTTTTTTGGCAGTGTTCCTGCGGCCACTGTTCAAAATCTATGTCGTGGAGAAGCCCCACGATCCCCCAGTAATCCTCTTCCTCGCCGTAGCCAAATTCCCTGGCAAAATAACGCATGGTTTTTTCCACCGTCTCGGCATGGTTAATGTGAAAGGGATCCTTATTGTAACGGCAAAGAAGTTCAAAGGCCTCGTCCCGCGTCAAATGTGTTGTTCTGTTCGTTTCCGACATAGTTGATCTCCCGGTTCAGCGAATAAAATGCATGGGCTGCCAGGGCTCGTCCTCGGAGCGGGGAACAGCATCTTCGCGTTTGAGGTTCTTGAGGAGCCAGGCCATGTTGCGTCCAAGGGTGCGCATGGTCTGCATACCCTCGGTATCCTTCCCGCTCTCCCCTTCCTCGCGCCCGAAGACAATGTTCCAATACTGCGAGGTGACGATTGGGCAGTTCAGCATCTCGAAAGGCATGTTCATGCACTGATAAGAGGCCGTGGAGCCGCCGCGCCGGCATACCGCAACGGAAGCCGCCGGTTTGCACCTCACGTGTTGGCGCCCTGCGACGCAGACGCGCTGCCACACGGCGAGAAACGCACCGTTGGGCTGGCCGTAGTAAACAGGAGCGCCTATAACAATGCCGTCGGAGTCTTTCAGCTTTTCAATGATCCCGTTGGCGACGTCGTCAGCGAAAACGCATTTGCCGAGCTCTTTAGTCATACACTGGAAGCAGGCGATGCAGCCTCTCACCGGTTTGTTGCCGATCCAGACTATTTCAGTCTCGAGCCCTTCTTTTTCAAGGCTTCCCGCCACTTCCTGCAAAGCCCGCATGGTGTTGCCGTTCTTCCTGGGGCTTCCGTTAACCAATAAAACTTTCATTTTGCCTCCTTGCTTATTTCACAGTTTATAGCGAATCTACGAACTTTGGGAAACGCGTCACTAGTTCGGCGCGTTCCTGGCGGAACAGAAGATGCTCCACATCGCGGCGTTTTAGTTCCAGATCCACAGACTTCGCCTTAGTCTTCAACGCAGTCTTCAGCGACTTGAGATCGACAATTTTCGGATATGATGTTTTGAAGAATGAATAGTCCGGCTCGGTTCGCTGCAGCAGAAACATCGTGTCGTAAAAATCGCGCCCCTTGCCGCGCGCCAAAAGCGCCGAAACCTTCATTGCGCAAAGCGTAGCTTCTATTGGAACGCAAACGGGAAAAAAGAACCCGCAGCGCCGAATATCTACATTTTCTTTTGCGTATTCCCTCCCCTGGTCCTGCGCCTCTATTTTCATCATGAAACGCTCTTCTTTGAATGCCGAAAGTCCCATGTCGCGCAGCAACCCGGGAAAGAGAATGCTCCGTCGCATTGCCGCTAGACGGCCGGATTCCTTATCCTTTGTCACAGCGTCAAGTCCGTTGTTTTTTAAATACGCCACAAGCGCGTCAGTAAAGCGCACAAATTCATCCGGTGAAAGTTCCTTGCAGTCAAAATCGAGATCTTCCGAGAATCTGTCGATTCCCTTGATGAGCCTCAGACTCGTACCGCCAATGAACGCCAGTTTCGGGGCCCATTGGCTTCTAGATATCCATTCAAGCGCAAGGCACTCCACATACTCCTTGAGAATGTGCTTGGAAAATTGGCCGGAGCGCAGTTCTTCCGGAAAGAATCCCCTTATAGATTCCAGAGAGATCATAGCGAATACACCTCCTTGACAAGTTCCAAGCGCCTATTCAGAGCTTGTGAATCAAAGCGGGCGGCCATACTGTCGAGTCTGCCGTCGGCGGATATCTCCGCCAATACATCCGGATCAAGCCGCAGAGCTTCGATCTCGTCTTTTGTGTCATATTGCGGATTGAGATACAGAAAATCGCAAAGCGCCTTTTCCGGAGTCGCTATAAGGACCGGCAATCCGTCCCCCACCGTCTCAATTCTGTAGCCGAACATAAGCTGAGGCTTGACGCTGCGGTAAAAAAACTCCCCGAAATCATTCTTAAACGATTCCGTCTTGAGCGATGTCACCGAAGTATATTGAACTACGGATTCGGGAATCAGCCCGGAACGCGCCATCACCTGTTCGCAGGAAAGATAGCTTGGCGAATATATCTTGCCCGCAAAATATTCGCCTATTCCGGACAAAGAAGCGGCATCGGCAAAAGCATACCATGAGCGCCTCAGACGCTTGATATAGCCTTTACGAAGCCATGAAAGATAATTTCTACGGCTGAAACCGGGAAACGCTGCCGCCGCCTGCTCAATGGAAAAGCAAGCAAAGTCATGGAACCGTTCTCTGAAAGTGATATAGATCATATATTTTATTTCTAAAACGGACATATTATATCACGTTTCGGAAACGAAATCAACTGCGCTCGCACTTCTGAGAGCAAAGCGTCCCAAAAAGTCGCCTATTCTTTGCTCAGTTTGAAACCGGTGCCGACGAACTGGGCGATCTCGCGGCCTGTGTCGTCCGTCACGTCGATATTGACCACGCAGGAATTCCTGCCGTCTTTTTTGTAGCGGGCGGTCGCCGTAAGTTTCGTCCCCTTTGAGGCGGACAGATAGTTTATGCTGACCTGCTGGGCCACCGTCGCTCTTTCCTTGTCGTTTGTGAGCGCTGCGAAAGCGAAGTCCGCCAGCGTAAAGATGGCGCCGCCCATGACGCCGCCCAGGGCGTTTTTGTGCCGATCAGTCAGAATAACGCTAGTGACAGCGTGTTCGCCGTCAAGCTCCTCTATTATCATGCCGTTTTCCGTGGCGAAGCGGTCGCCCTTGAAAAACTCCCGCGCTTCCTCGATGTTTCTTTCCGTTTTCATACGTTTTCCTTTTTACGCTTTATCGATAAGATTCTTCCATTTTAAACGCTAATAGCCAAAACTTCTTTGACGATGCGCCCAATAGCATAAAGCGGAAGGTCTATTAGAGTGTCTTGAATCATCCAAGGAGCCATTGACGTGCGCACGGCGCAAGACGGTGAGAACTGATTCATGAAGGTTCTGAGCGACTTAGCGCGAAGGTTGCGCTCCGCCTTCGCCTCAATCGGCACGATAGCACCGCTGGTTTCCGCCAGAAAATCTACCTCAGCCTGCGAATCGGCTTTAGACCAGTAGAACGGGCATATCCCTGCCGCCGCACGAAGTTCCTGCTGAACAAACTGTTCGGTCAGAGAACCCTTGAACTCAGTAAATATCCGATTCCCCTCTACAACAGTCTTTGCGTCAAGTCTTGACTGTGCGCCAAGAAGTCCAACATCTACGCCAAATAGCTTAAAGATGTGTCCTGCATAGGCGTCAAGCGGCAAGTTAGGTTTGGTTACGTTCCACACCCTATAGGCAAGGCCGGCCGCCTCAAGCCACTCGAACGGATCTTTCAAATCGCGCGAACGCATCTTATTGCCCCCAACGCTTTCCACATTGGAGGCAACGAAACGCTTGTCCTCCTTCCCGAGCTGCGAAGGGAGTGACCTCCAGACGGCGCGAATGCGCGGCACCTGTGTTTTTGGCGCGTGTTTCGCAAAATCGCGGTCGTAATCAGAGAGAATTTCCATCTGCTCCTCACGCGCTGCCGCAAACGAACGGCTTTTCGCAAACGCCGCCACCGCCGCAGGCATACCGCCAGTGAAAAGGTAATCCTTGAGACGATGCTTCAGTGTCTCGTGAAAAGTGCTAATGAAGCGCATGTCACCTGCCCAAAGCAAGTCCGCAAGCTTTTCATCGCCAGTCGCCTCAAGGAATTCGCCAAAACACATTGGATAAAGCGTCATGAAATTAGTTTTGCCGACAGGATACCCAGTCCCTTCAATCATGGACAATCCAATCAGAGAACCAGCCGACGCTACGAAATATTCTCCCGCATCCTCCTGCCAATATTTCAACGATCTGAGCGCAGATGGGCACAGCTGGATCTCATCAAGGATTATCAACGTATCCTTTGGCGTTATCTCAGTATTGCACAGTGCCTGAAGGCCTGAAAGAATGCCGCGTAGGTCAAAATCTCCTTCAAAAAGCGCCTTTGCACTCTCGCTCTTATCGAAGTTGATATACGCCGTCTTGGCAAAATATGCCCGCCCAAATTCCTTGAGCAGCCACGTCTTTCCGACTTGCCTTGCTCCGCTTAGAACAAGAGGTTTGCGATTCGGTTTTTCACGCCAATTCTTTATGTTTTCAATCGAATATCGCTTCATTGCCAACTTCCTTTCAAATGTTTCTGGCAATATTATGCCATAAATTATGGCTAAAATCAATGCGAACTTTCGCTAAAATTTGGCTTTTTTTACTACGAACATTTAACAGAATATGGCTATTTCCACGACCAACTTAATCGTCTTGGCAGCGGCTAATTGCGCAACAAACGTTAATATCCTTGTTTAGCTGAATTATACCAAAAAAAGTTTAATGCCCTCCGTGACGAAGCGGTCGCCCTTGAAAAACTCCCGCGCTTCCTCGATGTTTCTTTCCGTTGCCATAAGTAATTTACGCGCGGTTGAATTTTTCCTTCGGCTGTTTGCAGCGCGGGCAGCGCCAGTCGGCCGGAAGATCCTCGAACGGTACGCCGTCGTGTTCGGCGGGATCGTACACGTAGCCGCAGACGGAGCAGATGTATTTGCCGGTCGGCGTCTTGAAGACGATTTCCCCCGGGGGAATTACTTCCGGCGGGTTGCTGAGGTCGACAATACGCTTTTGCGCAAGGCTTTCCAGCGCTTCTGGCGTATGGGTGCCGAGGTAAACGGTCGGACGGGCGCTGCAGAAAGCGCGGACGCGGTCCAAGGTTTCGCGTGCGGCGGCCAGATCCTCGAACACGACGGAAAGCCGGTTCTCATAAAGCGCGACATCGGTATAGGTCACGTCGCCGTGGATGAGATAGAAGAGTCCGTCCGTCTCGACGGCGACGATACAATTGCCCTTGGTGTGGCCAGGCGCGGGAAGGTACGTTACGCCCGGTGCGATGCGCTGGGAAGCGGGGAACTCGTAATAGGCGCCATCAGCGAAGGTCGCCACGGTCGGATTAAAAGGCTTGATCTCGTCGGATTCCGCTTCGGCAGCGGAGCAGATGATCTGGGCGTTCGGAAACGCGCGCAGTTCGCCCGTGTGGTCGGCGTGCTTGTGGGTGATGAGGATCTTCGAGACCTGTTCCGGCTTGTAGCCTAGATCGGCGAGCGCTTCTAAATAGGTCTTGATCTTTGAGCCGATGTAGATCCCCGCGTCCGGGTCAGCCGCCATATCGGGGTATTCGGCGGGAAGCCCCGTATCGACGAGAATGACCTCGCTGCCGGTGTCGATTACCCAGTTCTGTAGGCAGGAACGGTACTTGACCGCAGGGTCGAGACCTTCGGCGCCCTCGCCGCCAAGGGCGAACGGGCGAGTCATGAAACCATTATCAGCAAAACGGACGGGAATGATTTTGACGCTCATATTGTATCTTCCTTATTTGGTGTTGATTCTTTCAGTTGCGAATTCTTCCAGAGCCTGGACATTTTCCCTGATGGTGGCGCCGGTGAAGGCCTTGGGAGGAAGAACCGTGGCTTTGTCGCCGACCAGTTCCGCAAAATCCTTTCCGAGGTTCTGCATTCCGCCGCTTCCGTGCGTCAAAAAGAGGCAGACTTTCTTTCCCTTCAAGGCTTCAAGATTTTTCTCAGTAAAAGTTCTGGCGGGAGGCGCAAGTGTTCCCCACCAGTTCGGCGTGCCTATGAAGACCAGATCGTATTTCTTCAGATCAAGGCCTTCTATAGGCTTTATAGGCCTTTCCAGTTTTTCTTTGCATTCGTCCTTGGCTTCGTCGCAGCAAGCTCTGAAATCGATGCTGTACGGCTTTTCCGGCAATATTTCAAAAAGGTCCGCACCGACTTTCTTGGCGATGGTCTCGGCGGCGAAGCGCGTGTTGCCCTCCGGGCTCCAGGAGAAATAAACTACGGCGATTCTGACGTTGGACGAAACGTCTTCCTTCGCTACTTCCCGCTTAGCTTCGGACTTTTCGGTTTCTTTTGTGCAGGCCGCGAAAGGCAGGACGGCCGCAAGCGTTAAGATAAGGTGCGATGCTTTCATAGTTCCTCCGGATAATAACGTTAATACTTTGTTTATTATAGCATTTAGAAGCCATCTTTCCCTCAACAACTTATTGCTCGCCCGTTATCATCCGCAATTTGCGGACGATAATAATTATTTGCCACAACTTGTGGCAAACAATGCGATTATCTGATTTTGACACTCGGCAAGTGTCGATTTTTCCTTTCCATGCAATTTAGATAAATTATTTGTTGGCCCGATATCAAGCAATCAAGCGAAAAAATATTGACTTTGCTAAAATAGATAACAAGATCAAATAACCGCAACCTCCTTTTTGTTATGCGTATCAAAAATTTTTTCCTGATCCTGGCGCTGATCCTCTGCGCCGGTATGGCTTACGCCAAGGGCGGCGGGAAGCTTAATATCCAAGTCAACTCCGATTACGATTTCCCAATTGAGGGCTGCGTATTTTCCGTTTATGCCTCGGGCGGAGACACGCCTGTCTGCTTTTTGCGCACAGACGGTGACGGCAAGGCCACAAGCAAAAAGCTGCCGAACGGCAGTTACGTCGTATACAACGCCCTAATGACCATGGGACACAACAACCTCGGCTACTCCAGCTTCACCATCGACGACGGCGACGTTTACTATCACCTCATAGCGAAATCCGCTACAGATGTCATCTGGGCTGACAGGCCGAATTCCAGTGTGGTCAAGGTATCCATTTCCGGAACGTTGTCGAAGGAGGTGCTGGCATACGTTAAAGCTTTCCCCCATGTCGCCATCATTGATCATTTAGTCCAAGGAGGATATTTCACTAGTGCCTACCCTCTTGTTTGCGCCAAAAACGGGAAAAGTGCCAGCGTCAGCAAATACTTTAAGAAAGAGTACGGCTCAAAAGCGAAGCTTCTGTCCTTGGGAATGTTAAGCTTTTCCTTTTCTGCCGAAGACTGCCAGGAAATGTTTGCCTTCGGTTTTTATATCGACAACGAGCTGTGGCAATACAGGCCGGATGATTTCAAGGCCAGCTGCAGCGGCAAGATCGCGATCGTGGATTGGGACACCAACTACAAGCTGGGAACCAACGGAATGTTCTGGCTCGAGACCTTCTGGCAATCGCAGAATTTTCTCTTCGGCGGGCAATCAATAGACCTTGGCGACAAGTGGAGCGGTACGGGGTCCGGCATCTGGGACGGGATAGAAAGCAAGGTCGCCGTCAGCGTCAACAAAAAGACCGGCAAGTTCAAGATCGCCATCACCTCTTGGGACGCGGTGGGAGTCTGCGTTAGATACGGCACCATGCCGAGTGAATAAATAACGGTCAGACGCCGCGGTGCTTCCCGAACTTTATCTTTGAGGAAAGGAAAGACATTATGATGATGCCGCCGGCTATGGCGGCGGCGACTTTCAGCGCCATGAAACCAGTTTCAGCGGCGGGATGCAGCCTGTCTTTCACCATGAAATAAGCCGTCCAAAAAATGTCTCCTCCGGGGACCAGAGGTATCAATCCGCAGGTTAAAAAGACCGTGGCGGGAGTTTTTCTAAGATGCGCCAAGGCCCAGCTTACGAAAGCGACTGTTACGGCTCCCATAAAAGCGGCCTCCGCCGTGGGCAGAAGCATGTCTGCCAGAATATACGCTCCCCAGCCAACCATGCCGGTGAAGCCGCAGTCCAGGTAATTTTTCCTTGGGGTGCCGAATTGCACGGAGAACGCCGTCGTACAGACAAAGGCTGCCAGTAGCGTCCAGTACCACTTGTTCGCTATGCGCTCCGCGTAAGGGGAGCCGGAAAAGGCCACGTTCTTCAAGACCAGAGCGTCGAAAGACAAAGCCAAGGAGATGCCGATGGCGATACAAACGATCGTGAAGAAAGCGTCCAGTAACCTGGTGGCGCCGGAGATGTAATCCTCGTTGCCAAGATCCATCATGCCGTTGGTGAAAAAGACTCCTGGGACAAGCGTAATGATCGTTCCGATGAAGAGGTTCGGCAGATGCAGCTTCACGGGGCTTATGTGAAAGAGAAGCAGACAAACAAGGCCGCCTATTAGCCCGCCCAAGAGATTGGAGATCATGCGGGGAAAATGGGAAGAGGCGAAGACCACGAACAAACCGAGGAAAAGGCCGGAAACAAAAGTGGCAGTCGCGTCAGGAACGCTTCCTCCGAAAAGAAAAGAAACGGAAAAAACGCCTATCGTTACGGACAGCAAAATTTCCCACCAGGGTTTCCCTTTGCTTTGCTTTATTTCTTTTAACCTGCGTTCCAGATCGTCAAGGCTGAGCTTTCCCTCGACGCATTCCCTGCTAAGCTGGTTGACAGCCACCACCATTTCCGTTCTGGGGCCTTTTATGGGAACGTTCCTGACGTCCGCATGATCCTTGCCGGAAGCGATTATGCCGTTGCCCAAAACGATGAAACTTTTTTCCTCAACGCCGAAACTGGAGGCGATCCTGTCCATCGTCTCGCCCACGCGCTTGATCTCCGCGCCGTTTTCCAGAAGGATCTGTCCTGCTTCCACCGCTAGGTCCAGAGCCCGTTTTTTCTCGCTTTCAGTTATTTCAGTCATGGTCATATGATATCAAAAAGAAAAGGCGCCTTGGAAATCCAAAGCGCCTTTAAAATTGAACTGGCAGCGTCCTACTCTCCCAAAGTCTATTCTTAAGTACCATCGGCGCTACAGAGCTTAACTGCTGTGTTCGGAATGGGAACAGGTGTACCCTCTGCGCTATAACTGCCAGTAAAAAATATCGGAAAGGAAGGTTTTCACTGAGGTCATGAGAAAATATATAAATCAAGCCAATCGTGCCTTTAGTACAGGTTAGCTGAAACCATTGCTGGTCTTACACATCCTGCCTATCAACGTGGTAGTCTACCACGAGCCTGATGGGGAAATCTAATCTTGGAGGGGGCTTGGCACTTAGATG
>JAFYXV010000012.1 GCA_017557885.1 bacterium
TGCTTTCGGGCCAGTCCTCCGTTCCGCGGATAGTGAAATAATCCACGTTGACGGGCTTGGCGCGGCCGAAGAAATGCTCGCTTATGCTCCCGAGCCCCTTGCGCCCGGCGACCATTTTGTACTGTTTTTCCGTCACCTGAAAAACTCCCAGGTAGAAAGGAGCGGTCAGCGTCACCTGGCGCTGGTCCTCATGACGGCTACGGCCCAATTCATCTTTCGGGCTGCCCATCAGGAAAGTCCCGGGCTCGATCCTTCTGAGCCACAGTTCGGAGGTCCGGCACAAGTCGCTTTTCAAGACCGTGGGATCTTCCATAGGTCCCTTCTGCTCTTCCCTGATCTGGAAGGTCGTAAGGTCCAGGACCAGATATTTGGCTAATGTATCTCGTATATTTGTCATAAAAGAATTTGTTTTTGGCGCATGTTCATTGTTTCATGAAAGGCTCCAGATCCTTCCATTCGATGAAGACTTCAGGGGAAGCCCAAGGGCGCGACAATATGGCGTAAACCGGCCATTTGAACAGCATGCCTTTCTCGCTGATCTTGATGTCGTCAAGGTAAAAACCATTCCTTTCCAATTCGGCCTTGCCGTCTTCGTCGTTGTTAATCCAATCCGAGATCAGGCGCTGCTTGACGAAAGCCTTCAGATCCTTAAGTTTATCAGAGGCGAAATAATCCTCGATATACAGTTCTTCGCCGTCAGGCAGGCTGTAGATCTTAGATGTGTTGAAACTGTGGTCTCCGTTGCCGCCGTCGTTGGCGTAGCCCCAGTGTGTGACGCACATGACCGGACGCTCGTACCATTTCGCCCCTTCCTTCGCCTTCAGGCCGAAGGGCCAGGAAAGACTGACTTGCGCGGTGAACATATACTGGCTGCAGATGTGATGGTTTGTCAGCTCGCATTCGTAGCATTCGTTGGCATACTGCTTGGCGAAGTCAAGAGAGGCCATCAGACAGTCGTCCCCCACCACGTCCCCAACTTTTGCCGGAAGCTTTCCCATGAAGCGGGAGAGTATGAAGCCGCACAGACAGAAATTGCCGGAATTTGAGATATAGCCGTCCTCGACGCTGTCAGAAATGTAATGGTCGAGATACTCCCACTCGTTCGTATCGATTATGCTCAAATACTTCAAAATGGATTCTGGAGTTTCACCCAGGCCCTTCAGCCTGTCATAGGGAATGAAACCGTAGGGCACGACCTGGGAAAAAGCCATCCAGAGGATTGCTCTGCGGACTTTAGCCAGCGCCGCCGGGGAGAGCCCGCTTTCCAGTTCGGGCCATTCGATGCTGACTTTGGATTCCACTTCGGAATAATATGCCGAACTATTGAAGGGATAAGATATGTCGTATTTTTCGATCTCTTCTTTGGTGTGCTCCTTCCCCTCTCCCGAGAAAGAATAGGTGTAAAGGCTGAAAGCGCCCTTTTTGGTAACGCTAATGTCATCCTCATACTTGTGGGCGTAATGCTTCTCCCATTCAGGCACTTCTTTCTCTTCTTCCTTGGAAGCGCTCTCGGTTTTTTCCTCACAGGAAACGTTGCCGCTCTCTTCCTCAGAGGAAACATCATCCGCAGATTCCTCGCAATAATCGCTTTCCGCGGCTTCCTCCGCGCAGATCGCCTGCGACGCCAAGCCAATCGGTCTGATGAAATTAAAACTCAAACCAAGGGAATAGACACAGCAGCCTATGACTACTGCCAGCAGCGCCCAGGGCAAGAGACGCTTGAAACCTATCAGGGATGCCACATTCAGGGCGTAAACAAGCTCGATCGCCCACAGCGCGATCAAATAATACCGGCTGAAGTAATTTAATGATTCTTTCGCTATGAAAAAGGAAAGGCCCAACGCCAGGAGGACGTTGAAGCAGAGGAATACGATCCAACTCAGGGATGATCTTCTGCCGCCCTTTTCTTCTCTTTCTTCCATTTCGTTGTCAATGCGCTCTTCAGACATTGTTGTTCTCCTTTTTGCCGCCGGCTGCCTTCATATTGAAGGCACGCTCAAACGCGGCGCTTATTGTATTAATTATCTCAAATTATTCCATAGGATTCCACTAAATATCAGTCTTCCGGGAAGGAATCGCTCCCTTCCCAGAAGACCGATAATGAGCCTTATTTCAGGAAAAAGAAATCAAACAATTTTTTCCTCAAATTTCCGCGAACAATAAGATGGAGATCGGAAAGATCTTTGCCGATCAATTTTTCCTGCGCCGACTCGCTGACCACAAGGCCAATCTGCGAACAAACTTTGGGATTCCTGGCCTTAAAATAAAGGCGCATTCTGCGAAGTTTAACGATATGGGCATCGACGTCTTCCAGCTCGTCGTCCTTGAGAAAGTCCAGCATCATGACACAATCGCCTTTTTTTGTGATCATCAGATCGGCGACATTGTTCCTGACCTTAGCGTTGAACTTGAATTCCAGCCTCTCCCTGAAACGGTACGCAAACTGGGACAATTCTTTCCAGAAGAAGCTGTGCGCTTTGAGCAAAGCGTCGTCCTGCTCTGAAGGTCCGAAGAGATCCATATATTCAAACAGAAAAGTTTCGTCTTCATCAAGCTCCTGGTCGTCCCTCACGATCAAGCGTTCGCTGCGCTCCTCGCCGTAGGACACTTTGTCGAAAAGGTCGGCCGGGAGCCTTGTGATGTGGTAAACGGGAACGACCGCGTACTTGTAATTGTAGTCGTCCTGATTGATGCCGACATAGCAGTACTTGCATTTCAGCAGCGTTTCGACCAGTTCACTCTCGCTTTCGTCGACCGTAGTCCAGCTGCTCCAGCTGCTGCGCAGATAAATGTGATGCTTG
Organism: bacterium; assembly: GCA_017557885.1. Taxonomy (GTDB): domain Bacteria; phylum Auribacterota; class UBA3054; order UBA3054; family UBA3054; genus UBA3054. The sequence continues at coordinate 2,802 of JAFYXV010000012.1, forward strand.
TCGATCCAGAAACAGGCGGGGTCTTCCACGACCGTGCACCTATCCTGAATATAAATAATGGGAAGCTGTTTGTAAAAGCAGAGCGTAAGCTCGTCGTGTCCCAGATCGACCGGACTGTCCTTCATTTCGGGATACGTTGGCACCCAATGGTTCTTATTTAGCGTTCCGTACATACTTTTTCTCCTTCCACGGATTTTTTAATGGCTAAGATCTCGGATTCAAGCAGAAGCTTCTTCTCCGCCAGGGCGTCCGCTACAGCCTTCAGGAAGTCCATGTGCTCCTTGAAAAGCTTCTCGACGGCTTTCAGGCGTTCGTTCAGGATCTGCTCCAGTTCCTTGCGGTGGTTCATGGCGAACTTGTTGAAGGCTTCCAGATCCGTCTGCTCACCGGGCAGGGTGAGGATGTGCTCGCTGGCCAGGCCCTCCTGCAGCATTCTGATGGCGCTGCCGGTGGCTTGCTTGAAATCAGATTCCACGCCGCAGGTCCTGACGGAGAGCAAATTTTCCGCCGCGCGGCCGGCCAGAGCCAGGTCGATCATGTTTTCCAGATCCTTCTTGGTGTGGACGTACTTGGAATCGTAGGTGTCCACATAGCCCGCCACGGAGCCGGCTCCCTGGATGGTCGCATGGACGAAGCGGATGCCGCGCAGAACGGAGCAGACGGCGTGTCCGGCTTCGTGCACGGCGATCATGTACATCTCCTCGGGGGTGCCCTCCTGCTTCTGGGGGTCTTCTCCCAGAATGACGATAGTACGAGCCTCGACGAAATGCTTGAATTCGGGCTTTTCACCGCGCTTTTCAGCGATCCTTATACCCTCGTTGATCAGGCCGAGGATGTCCGCGGGGCTCCACTTGCTGGTGGTCTCCACGAGTTTCTGGATGATCTCCTCTTCCAGGGAAACGTCGATCTTTTTCAATTCCAGCTCGATCAGCTTGCGGCGGTCTTCCTTGCGGCAGAGGTTGCCCAGCTCGACCTTGAGGGAAAGGCGGCCCTTGCGCACCATGGCCGTGTCCAGGACATGGTAGCGATTGGTGGCGCCGATGACCAGCATTTCCCTGGCCGTGAAGCCGTCCAACTCAGACAGGAAGGCGTCGATGACATTGACCTGATCAAGGCTGCCGGTGTCCCTGTTGCCCAGGGCGTCGATCTCGTCGATGAAGATCACGGCTTTGTAGCGGCGGGCCGCCGCGAAAAGCTTCTTCACGCTTTCGACGCCCTCGCCAACAATGCTCTTGCGGAAATCCGCGCCGTTGACCATGATGAAGGGGCGGCCGAGTTCGTTGGCGATAGCCTTGGCCACGGAAGTCTTGCCGGTTCCGGGAGGTCCGCAGAGGATCATGCCAGTCTGGGGTTTGGAGTGTTTGCCGTTGGCCTTGCCTGAGTATAAGTCCAGGGCTTCCTGGACGCGCTCCTTGACGACCTCCACACCCACCAGGTCGCTGAACTTAACGTTGGGGGCCGTAACGGAGAAATAGCCGTAATCCTCAATGGAGGGCATCACCACATGCTTGATGTCGGTGAAGCGCAGGATAAGTTCGTTGCCAGCAAGCTCGACCTTAGGCGTAAAGGCGAGCCTTGTCGCCTGACGGATGCGGATCTTGGTCAGCTCCTCCAGCCAAGCCTCGTCGATGGCCTTGCCGGAAGTCTTTTCCGGAGCGCAGTCCCAAGCCGGCAGCTTTTCGCACTCGATACGGATGCGGCGGGGAGATTTGAATTCCTTCAGATGCTCCCTCAGGAAATCCTGGATAGGCATCAGGACCATGTCCTCCAGACCAGGCTGGATCGGATGGGCGGAAGCGATCTGGGGATGCATTCCCACAAGCAGGCGGTAAACCTCCTCGGATTCGAAGTCGCACTCCGCGTCGAAGGTCTCGGAGACCTGGCGCTGAAGATCCAGGAAGCGATCCTTCAGGACCGCGAAGAAAGACTTGAAATCGTGCTTCACGAACAGCACGGGCTGGTCCACCAGAGCCAGGGTGGATTTGAATTTCGGCGCGGATTTCACCAGGCCTTCCACCAGCTTGTCCTTCGGGGGCATTTTCTTATCCTTCGAGACAAGCGCCAGGAACTCGTCGTTCTCCGCTACTTCCTTATTGTTGGTAAGGATAATAAAGATGTTGTTGGCGAAGCTGATGGTCTTGCCGGAGAAAGCGTCCGCCAGACGGCCCTCTTCCAGGGCCGTGTTCAGATAAGACACGGCGAAGGGGTGGCCGAGCTCGTAATTTTCGATGACGATGATGCCGTTGGGATTCTTGAAGCCGCGGCTGGTAAGCTCGCCTTCGCGGCCGCCGTCTTTCCAGTTGTTGTCCCTGCCGATAAGGTCCATGGGCATCTGCTCAGTGGCAAATCTGGCGAAGTCTATAGTCTGGATCTGGGGAATATGAAGCACCTCTTCGAAAGCCTCCTGCAGAAGCTTCGTCAGATGGCTTTTGCCGGTGCCGCTGGCGCCCACCAGGAAAAAGGAGAGCGGCTTGGAGCCGCGGGCCGCAGGGTTCAGTCCCCAGGCCGTGGAGATCTGCGTCAGGATCGCGTCGATAGCCGCATCCTGACCGAAGCAGTGAGCAGTAAGATAATCGCGGATCTTGCCGATGTTATCATAAGTTATGGGAAGATTCTTTTTGCGTTTCTCAAACTCGCCCAGATTAGCCTCGCGGGTAACGGCCGCCTGGGCCATCAAGGGGGCTATGTCCTCCCTGACGCCGCTGACAGCCAGCATATCCTTGACCTCCGGGATCGGGTCATAAACAAGCGCCGCGGCGATGTTCAGGGCGCCGATCTCGACGTTTCCATGCGCAATATCGCTCAGCATCTTGGATATGACGCCGCCGTAGGGGGAAAGATAGCGGTCCAGTTCGGAAGAAAAGCGCAAATCCTCGGAGATCTGGCGATCCGCCACAGGCAAGACACAGGGCAAAACGACGTTATCGCCCAGGATCTCCTTGAACACGCCGGGCTCCTTGACGCACACGGCCTTGAAAAGGTCGGAGGGCAGAACCACGTAGTCGCGGTCGTCCACAGCGCGCGCCTTAGCCTGGCGCACCGCCTCGGCCATCACGACGGAATAGCTTTCAGTCCTAATAAAGATTTTTTCTTCTTTAGCTTTACCCATAAAATTAGTCCTCAAAATTTAAGTTTTTCACACACTCAGACATATCCCGAAAAACCGTAAGGGGAACAGTCTCATCAAAACCACAAACAATACCAAATTCAAATATCAACCTATTCTTTCTTAAATCGCTCATACAACTGCTCCCCTCCTTAAGACGTTATTATTACTGTTAAACGATTCGAAAAACTAAAAACCTTACGCTCAAAAATCACTTGTTTCTTTTTCCACCTCGCTGAAATTAGCTTAAATTAGTCCATATTTATTACCAGTCTAAAACCGATGTAATTGCACTTTCTGTCAGGGAAGG
>JAFYXV010000001.1 GCA_017557885.1 bacterium
ATCCTGACGCAGATCTCCACGGCCTGGGGACTGAACCCTGCGGCCCGCGGCTCCAAGCCGCTCTCCTTTTTCCTGGTGGGCGCCAGCGGCACCGGCAAAAGCCATCTGACGAAGCTTCTGCAGGAGGCTTTCGAAGAGGTGCTTCATATTCCCCAGATCCAGACTATAGACTTCGCCAGATTTGCCACTGAGCAGATGCCCATGGACCTTATCGGCAGGGACAACAACTGGAAGGACGGCGGCCGCGAAGGCGAGCTTACCCGCCGCGGCTTAGAGAATCCCAACGGCATCATCGTTATCGACAATTACGAGCTCGGCCATCCCATCGCCGTGTCTTATCTGAACACGGCCCTGGAAGAGGGCCGTCTGGCGGATGCTTTCTCCGGCAAGACCATCAGCTTCGCCAACAACATCTTCCTCATCCTTACCAACAATAAGGAAGTAGCGGAGAACGACGAGTTCCTGACGCTTGTCTCGAAGGATAAGAAAATGCCCCCGAAGGACAAGCTGGTGGAAGGCCTGGTGAAATCCGCGCCGAAATTCAAATCCACCCTGGCGCTGGTGGACCAGCCCGTGCTGTTCCTGAAGCACGATTTCAAGTCTTTCTTCGCGGTCCTGAAGGATCGCTTCCTGGATCTTCAGCGCCAGGTCTCCGAGACCTTCGACGCGGAGTGCGACTTCGAATCCGAGGAGGTTTACCGCCTGCTTGTGGGAATGCATCCCCAGATCGCTTCCGCCCATCCGATCCAGCCTGGTCTGGAGGACATGGTCCTGATGCCTATCCAGGATTTCCTGAGGGAGCATCTGAAGGAATTCAAATCTCCCCGCCGCATCCGTATCGAGTGCGAAAAGCTGCCGGCTTGGGACTGCGCTCCGGAAAAGACTTCCGGCAAGGCCATCGACGAGGCTTGGCTGGAGGAGCTGACCAAGATCCGCATCCGTCAGGCGACAAGGCTCGCCTTTACGCCTAAGGTCGAGCTTGCTGGCAACGAACTTATCCTGCGCTTCACCGACATCAAGCATGTGGTGATGCCCTCCATTGAGGATTACGGCTATTTCTCCGTTACGGCCCCCAACGTTAAGTTCAGCGACCTGGTGGGTGTGGAGGTCGTCAAGGAGCGCGTCCAGGAAGCCCTGGACTTATACTCAGGCAAGGCCAACGGCAAACACTCCAAACCCCAGACTGGCATGATCCTCTGCGGACCTCCCGGAACCGGCAAGACTTCCGTGGCCAAGGCTATCGCCAACGAACTCGGCCGCCCCTTCATCATGGTCAACGGCGCGGATTTCCGCAAGAGCATTGTTGGCGAGGGCGTCGAAAGCGTGAAGAAGCTTTTCGCGGCGGCCCGCCGCTACAAAGCCGTGATCTTCATCGACGAGATCGACGCCCTGGGCAACAGGGACACCGGCAGCCTTGATCAGGTCAATGTCATCGACGCCTTCCTGTCTGAGTTGGACGGCTTCACGGCCAGGGAAATGCTGGTCATCGGCGCCACCAATCGCTACCATGTCCTGGACACGGCCATGGTGCGCAAGGGCCGCCTTTCCCTCAAGGTCGAGCTGGGCAACCTCTGCCGCAAGGAAGACCGCCGCAAGCTGATCGAGCTGGAATTGAAAAAGATCGACGTTTCCCTGGAAGAGGAGATCATCCAGAAACTCGTGGAGACCACCAGCAAGTGGAGCCCCGCGGACATCCTCGGCCTGATCAACGAGGGTATAAGGATCGCTGAAAAGCGCGGTGAAAAGCCCGAATTCAAGCATTTCGTCGAGGCTCGTACTATCGTCATTCTGGGAGAAGACCCCCAGAAGCAGGAGGGCACCCCCGAGGAGATGTACATGATCGCCGTGCACGAAGCCGGACACGCCGTCTGCTCCGTTCTGCGCGGCATCCGCTTCGTCCATGCGACCATCCAGGGAGCCGGCTCCGTGGCGGGCTATGTGGACACCTACGATTCCAAGTACGTCCACACCAAGAAGGATCTGGAAAACATGATCGACCTGGCTCTGGCCGGCCGCGCGGCGGAAAATTTGCTCTCCGTCAGGACCTGCGGCGTGGAATCTGATTTCAAGCAAGCCACCGGCAGCGCCATCAGAATGCTGCAGGAGGGCCTGGCCAGCGAGCACATCCTCACCCTGCCCGGTGAGCAGACGGATCTGGAAGCCTTCAACAAGTTCGCCATGAACCACCGCAAGGAACTGGAGCAGATCCTGAACGAACGCCTGAAAGCCGTCGAGAAGCTTTTCAAGGAGCACATGGACTTCCTGAAGGCTGTAGCGGACGCCCTGGCGGAGAAGAAGCTTCTGCTTGAATCCGAGATCTTAGCCATTAAAAAATCCGTGGAAGGAGAAAAAGTATGTACGGAACGCTAAATAAGAACCATTGGGTGCCAACGTATCCCGAAATGAAGGACAGTCCGGTCGATCTGGGACACGACGAGCTTACGCTCTGCTTTTACAAACAGCTTCCCATTATTTATATTCAGGATAGGTGCACGGTCGTGGAAGACCCCGCCTGTTTCTGGATCGACAAGCATCACATTTATCTGCGCAGCAGCTGGAGCAGCTGGACTACGGTCGACGAAAGCGAGAGTGAACTGGTCGAAACGCTGCTGAAATGCAAGTACTGCTATGTCGGCATCAATCAGGACGACTACAATTACAAGTACGCGGTCGTTCCCGTTTACCACATCACAAGGCTCCCGGCCGACCTTTTCGACAAAGTGTCCTACGGCGAGGAGCGCAGCGAACGCTTGATCGTGAGGGACGACCAGGAGCTTGATGAAGACGAAACTTTTCTGTTTGAATATATGGATCTCTTCGGACCTTCAGAGCAGGACGACGCTTTGCTCAAAGCGCACAGCTTCTTCTGGAAAGAATTGTCCCAGTTTGCGTACCGTTTCAGGGAGAGGCTGGAATTCAAGTTCAACGCTAAGGTCAGGAACAATGTCGCCGATCTGATGATCACAAAAAAAGGCGATTGTGTCATGATGCTGGACTTTCTCAAGGACGACGAGCTGGAAGACGTCGATGCCCATATCGTTAAACTTCGCAGAATGCGCCTTTATTTTAAGGCCAGGAATCCCAAAGTTTGTTCGCAGATTGGCCTTGTGGTCAGCGAGTCGGCGCAGGAAAAATTGATCGGCAAAGATCTTTCCGATCTCCATCTTATTGTTCGCGGAAATTTGAGGAAAAAATTGTTTGATTTCTTTTTCCTGAAATAAGGCTCATTATCGGTCTTCTGGGAAGGGAGCGATTCCTTCCCGGAAGACTGATATTTAGTGGAATCCTATGGAATAATTTGAGATAATTAATACAATAAGCGCCGCGTTTGAGCGTGCCTTCAATATGAAGGCAGCCGGCGGCAAAAAGGAGAACAACAATGTCTGAAGAGCGCATTGACAACGAAATGGAAGAAAGAGAAGAAAAGGGCGGCAGAAGATCATCCCTGAGTTGGATCGTATTCCTCTGCTTCAACGTCCTCCTGGCGTTGGGCCTTTCCTTTTTCATAGCGAAAGAATCATTAAATTACTTCAGCCGGTATTATTTGATCGCGCTGTGGGCGATCGAGCTTGTTTACGCCCTGAATGTGGCATCCCTGATAGGTTTCAAGCGTCTCTTGCCCTGGGCGCTGCTGGCAGTAGTCATAGGCTGCTGTGTCTATTCCCTTGGTTTGAGTTTTAATTTCATCAGACCGATTGGCTTGGCGTCGCAGGCGATCTGCGCGGAGGAAGCCGCGGAAAGCGATTATTGCGAGGAATCTGCGGAGGATGTTTCCTCTGAGGAAGAGAGCGGCAACGTTTTCTGTGAGGAAAAAGCCGAGAGCGCTTCCAAGGAAGAAGAGAAAGAAGTGCCTGAATGGGAGAAGCATTACGCCCACAAGTATGAGGATGACATTAGCGTTACCAAAAAGGGCGCTTTCAGCCTTTACACCTATTCTTTCTCGGGAGAGGGGAAGGAGCACACCAAAGAAGAGATCGAAAAATACGACATATCTTATCCCTTCAATAGTTCGGCATATTATTCCGAAGTGGAATCCAAAGTCAGCATCGAATGGCCCGAACTGGAAAGCGGGCTCTCCCCGGCGGCGCTGGCTAAAGTCCGCAGAGCAATCCTCTGGATGGCTTTTTCCCAGGTCGTGCCCTACGGTTTCATTCCCTATGACAGGCTGAAGGGCCTGGGTGAAACTCCAGAATCCATTTTGAAGTATTTGAGCATAATCGATACGAACGAGTGGGAGTATCTCGACCATTACATTTCTGACAGCGTCGAGGACGGCTATATCTCAAATTCCGGCAATTTCTGTCTGTGCGGCTTCATACTCTCCCGCTTCATGGGAAAGCTTCCGGCAAAAGTTGGGGACGTGGTGGGGGACGACTGTCTGATGGCCTCTCTTGACTTCGCCAAGCAGTATGCCAACGAATGCTACGAATGCGAGCTGACAAACCATCACATCTGCAGCCAGTATATGTTCACCGCGCAAGTCAGTCTTTCCTGGCCCTTCGGCCTGAAGGCGAAGGAAGGGGCGAAATGGTACGAGCGTCCGGTCATGTGCGTCACACACTGGGGCTACGCCAACGACGGCGGCAACGGAGACCACAGTTTCAACACATCTAAGATCTACAGCCTGCCTGACGGCGAAGAACTGTATATCGAGGATTATTTCGCCTCTGATAAACTTAAGGATCTGAAGGCTTTCGTCAAGCAGCGCCTGATCTCGGATTGGATTAACAACGACGAAGACGGCAAGGCCGAATTGGAAAGGAATGGTTTTTACCTTGACGACATCAAGATCAGCGAGAAAGGCATGCTGTTCAAATGGCCGGTTTACGCCATATTGTCGCGCCCTTGGGCTTCCCCTGAAGTCTTCATCGAATGGAAGGATCTGGAGCCTTTCATGAAACAATGAACATGCGCCAAAAACAAATTCTTTTATGACAAATATACGAGATACATTAGCCAAATATCTGGTCCTGGACCTTACGACCTTCCAGATCAGGGAAGAGCAGAAGGGACCTATGGAAGATCCCACGGTCTTGAAAAGCGACTTGTGCCGGACCTCCGAACTGTGGCTCAGAAGGATCGAGCCCGGGACTTTCCTGATGGGCAGCCCGAAAGATGAATTGGGCCGTAGCCGTCATGAGGACCAGCGCCAGGTGACGCTGACCGCTCCTTTCTACCTGGGAGTTTTTCAGGTGACGGAAAAACAGTACAAAATGGTCGCCGGGCGCAAGGGGCTCGGGAGCATAAGCGAGCATTTCTTCGGCCGCGCCAAGCCCGTCAACGTGGATTATTTCACTATCCGCGGAACGGAAGACTGGCCCAAAAGCGACCAGGTCGCCCCGGATTCTTTTCTGGGGCTTCTGCGGGGCAGAACCGGGCTGGACTTTGATCTGCCTACGGAAGGCATGTGGGAGTACGCCTGCAGGGCGGGAACGACCACGGCCTTGAACGACGGCAGAGACATTACCCATGAAGAGGAATGCCCCAATCTGAACAGGCTGGCCCAAAATTATTTCAGCACGAGATGCTACAGGAACAAGGAGGGAGCCACTCCCGCGCCCGTTGGGAAACATCTCCCCAACGCCTGGGGCCTCTTTGACATGCATGGGAACATCTGGGAATGGTGCCTGGACTTTTATGCTGAAAAACTGGGCACAGAGCCCGCCGTAGATCCGAAGGGCCCCAAAGAGGGCAGCTACCGGGTAAACCGGGGCGGGGATTTCGAGGACCTGGCCTACATGTGCCGCTCCGCCAACCGCAACAGAAGCGTTTCCCATTGGAAGCAGCTTTACTGCACTATAAACGTCGGCTTTCGTCTGGCGCTAACCTTATAGGGAAAAAGAAAATGAACGTGAGAGATCGTAAAGAAAAAGGCCGTAAGCCCAGGGGATTCGCTTTCCTGGGCTGTTTTTCCATGTTGTCCTTCGCGGTGGTCATCGTCGCCATCGGGCTTATGATATATGCCAATCATAGCCGCTGGGAGGCCAAGCAGGAGGCCCTCCGGGAAGAAACCGTCCCGGCCGAGGCGTATGCGGAAACAGAAGCTGAAGCCGGAACGGAAGTCGAAGCGGAAACAAAGAGTTCCGAGCCTAATGGCGAGCGCCAAAGAAGCGTTGAAGAAAGCGAGAAGGCTTGGGATTTTAACAAGGGCTTCTATTCCCTTTATGAATATGAGTACAAATCCGAAGGTCCCGAGCACACGAAAGAAGAGATCGATAAATACGACATGCTTAAACCAATCTGGGGAAGCTATTCTCCAGATGTTTCGACCAGCTGGCATATAGAGTGGCCGAACGAGAGTTGCGGCTTGACGCCTCCCGCCCTGGCTAAGGTCCGCCGGGCGATATTGTGGATGTGTTTCAGCAACAGCATTTATTATGACATGCCCGATGAAGCTCTGGGAGAAACAAGAGAGTCTATTCTGGCCAGAAGGAACAAGATCGACGCAAGCAAGACAAACGACACATATCTTTCCCACTCCGATTACGCGAGGCTGGATAAGGATATAACTTCCCACAAGGCCGGCAAGAAACCGGCGGTGGAGGGCGATTCCGTTCCCACCTCCTGCCTGGAGCTGGCCTTTGACACTCTTAAAGAGTACGCCCAGGAATGCGGCGAATGCCAGCTGACCAACGGACACATCTGCAGCCAGTTTACCTTCGGCGCTAACATCGAGCTTTCCTATCCCTTCGGCTTGCAGGCAAAAGAAGACGCTGCTTGGTACGCAAGGCCGGTCCTTTGCGTCCACTACTGGGGCTGGGCCAACGACGGAGGCAGCGGCAGCCACGACGTGACCAACGACAAGGTGTACAGCCTGCCGGACGCCGAGGAGCTCTTCCTTACGGACTATATAGCGGAGGACAAGCTTAATGCTTTTAAAGAATTTTTAAGGGAACGCATAATCGAGCAATCGAACGACAATTATCGCAAAGAGTGGGCTCAGGAAAAGGATATTTTCAAATACATGAACGATCTGCATATGACCGTAAACGGGGAAGGCCTGATCGTAAGATGGTGGAGAAACGAACCGGAGGTCCCGGTATCCTGGAATGACCTGGAGCCCTTCAGAAAACAGTGAAAACACGCGAACAATAAACCATAAAACAATTGGAAATTGGCCGGAAACCCCGGCCAATTTTTTTATGCAGAAAATCTTGCCAATTGAATTAAACTTGTAACTGAAGCAGCTGACATAGCTGAATCCGGACATACAATCATCGCAGGTTGCACAAAAAGCTGTATTATAGAACGGTGAGCGAATTTAGGAATACATTCAATAGAGCTGCATAGATCGGACCAACTGTTACGCCTAGAGGTGGATGGAATATACAAAAAATGATAAACTATAACAAACTTACAAATCAAAACAATGTGCCAAATTTTAACCATAAAAAGGACTGACCTGAAGGTTATGTGGGATTGCAATACTATTGTGTTTGGGAAGTTAATGATAAAAGATATCCTATAGAATGGGAAATCGTAGGAGATTTGTCAGAAGGTTTAATTCAAGACAATAACATTATTTCCGGATTGCCTAGGCAAAATGGAAATTATTCTTTTAAATTAAGGGCAATCAATCAAAAAGGAAGATATGACGAAAAAAGAATGCATTTGTCTATTAAAACACCAGACGAATCATATGTTGATTATGGAAGCGGAAGCTATGAGGAAAATCAATGAGGCTCATATTATGAAACAAATAAGCAATATATTTTTATTTATAATTTGTTTTTTGGCGGTTTCTTGTTTATCTTTTGCAGAAACTCAAACTGACGTTTTTTTTAACAAAAGCCAAGGCTCGGTGATATTGACCGTTCCATATTATGAACACAATGGTAATTCTGCAACGAATTTGGATATTATCTTGCAGCCTGGAGATATGTATCAGCCTTCGGATCATGGTAATGGTTTCGTTTATAAAAAATACGGTTTTATGCCAGATATGGTATCAAATAGCATATTAGTTTTGAGTGATAGAATTCCGCGCTTTCATAACAATTCGAATGAAAAGATCGATGAAGAATTTTTGCAGGTAAAGAAAGCGATTGCGTCCACAAATGTTCCTGATTGGTGGATTGAGAAAAAGGTTGAGGATTTTAAAATTAAAGAGGATGCTTACAGATCAAATTTAGATTATCTTAAAAAGATGCACAACCAGTATGAGGAAAGGAAATTAGAGTTTCCAAAACCCGATCAAAGAAAAACACTTGACGAAGAATATGCAAAAACCTTCAAGGATATAGAACGGAAAATACATAATCTTAGTGAAGTGACCAATATAACCGCAAAGAGCCTTAAACAATTAAATAAAGTTAAAGCTGATATAGACAAAGACGGCTTAAGCAATTTTGAAGAATTCTATTGCGATTCTAATCCGCTTTTAAAAAACGGCGTAGCCGTTTACCCGCATCTCTTGGAGATCAAAACAAACGGATACGACGTTGTAACCAACTTTTTCATGGTTGCTAATCTTACGAAAACAAACAGCGTTTATTGCTTAGATTATCCGAACAAAGATGTGGGCCAAAAGTATGCGCCAATTATTAAGGCTATGGATTTGCAAACTTCAACGAATGGACAAGGTCAAATCATCTTAAATCTGGGGCCGAAACAAAAAGTTAAGTTTTATTTGCTTATTAAGAAGGATCTGTTGGCTTACCGCATGTTAAATTATTACACAATTAAAATTCGTTCGACAAATGTTTTTGACTCCGATTTGTACAAAGCATTGTTAAAACTTTATGTGTCTGGTACTCACCATACGGAATTGATCCCGCCGGTGATTAAATCTCCGAAAGTTGGGGAGTATTTTAGAACGCTTAAAAATGTTAAATTTGCTTGGGTCTCCACGAATGAAAATGCTGTAGTTTATTCTTCCAGCGTTCCGGCGTATAACGTATTTATATACGACAACAATGGTCATGAGGCTGGTTTTGCGCTTGGAGGCCTAGGCTGGATGAAGGGCGATCATACATTAATTAAGCAGGACCGCTGTGATAACATTAAACCTGGAAATTATATATGGAGAGTAGTTAAGCAGGATGCTTATAATTCCCCGGTTTGTTCCGACTGGGGATGGTTTGCGGTCGGAAAGGAAATATCGCCGAGCGACACGTTGGACAAACCAAGAAGAGTTCCTCCTGTTGACGAAAGGTTGACAAGAAAAGGCCTTAATTTTATCGTGGGACAGCGCGAAGATAAATGGTTGTCAAATGAAAACGAAGACGCAAATTCTAAACCTTACTTTCTTTATCCTTTGCCGGAAGGCCTTCAGTTAGGAGTTCTTGAGGATGGACGTTCCGGCTGGTTTTTATACGGCGCCGCGGAATCACCAGGGTGTTTTACAAATTATTATGTCAAGTTTTCCGGAGATGCTTGGGTCACTAATCGTCAGGTAATTACTGTTTTGAATTCTTTGGACAAAATTAAGACTAATTCCATATATCGTGTCAATTATCAAACAGTTTCTCATGAAGTGACAGTGAATATTCCTTTCAAATATTCAGCGAGTGAATTTTATAATGCTTTTGAAGGGAAGAACGGACCGATGCTAAACGCAGACGCTCAAGCGGATTTTGCCGAGGATTTGCCAGAAGGTCTTGCCGGCCAAAAATCAGACGATGATTACATAATTTCCGGGACGCCTAAAAAAGCTGGAATATATACGAATTATTTTGTCGTTTCCGACGGGGTGCGTTCTGCGAAAGAAAGGCATGTTTTCAAGATTCAGGATATCGGCGAACCTTCTCCAGTAAAAAAGCCAGAAAACAAACATGAAATCTCTTTTTTGGCGAATCACAAGCCGGGTTTGGTAGAGCACAGAATGAAAGTTGGCGAAAAGTACAAATATCCCATGGGAATGGATTGGATATCTGCCGATCCTGCAATGAAAAAGAACATGAAAAATGAAGAGCAGGTGGACGCGGACTTTTTGCGGCCTCTTCCAGACGGATTTATTATGTCCATAGAATCTGAAGAAATAAAAGACAAAACATATGATTATTTTATGCTTTGTGCCAATCCAAGGGCCGAGGGAACGTTTACTAATTTTGCCAGGATAGTCAACACTGAATTCGTGTACACCAACATGCATATATTTAAAATTGAAAAAGGGAAAAAATATTAAGGCGCTTAAATCTCTTTTTAACGATAATGACAATGAACCTCAAACGAACTCCTTTTCGTCCTTAATTAATTGTAAAATATAATGTAATGCAATAATATCGGAGAGAATGATATGAACAGGACGCGCTTTTTAAGTTTTCTTCTGACGATTCAGCTGGCGGCGCTGACAGTATTTTCCTGCGCCCGATCGGTTTTTGCTTCCGATGATTTTTTCTGCGACAGCGCCGGGGAAAATCAGCAGGTCTTGACGCTTCCTGATACGGTCTGCGCGGCCGGAACGCTCGTTCCGGATGAAAGTTCAATTCCCCTCGATTGGGAGGGGACCTACGACGGCGGCAGCGGCAAGCTAGTCATCCGCCGCAGCATGGATATGCACCTTGACCCAATAGGCGAAGGGGAAGGCGACACGGTGGTCACGGGAACCATAACCATCTGGCCCTACGAGGGGGACCTCAACTCCGTTTACGAGGGTTCGTATAAGTTCAGCGGCACTTTCAACAGGACCACCGGGGAAATAGTCATCCAGGGCAACGAGTGGGTAAGCTATCCTGTGAAGAAAGACGGCGGGGAAGCGCCGGACTGGGACTTTTTCGTTTTCAGCGGGAATATGGGCTCCGGCAAGCTCACCGGCGCCACGGTCCGGGGTAACTGGAAGATGTACCCCAAGAACTATGACGGCGACGATATCGATTCCGGGTTCCAGCTGGCGAAAGACAACAACAGTTTCGTGCACAGCAACAAAGAATACGGCGGATTTACCGGGACGACGAATTACGTTGTCAGCGCGGAACTTTTCAACCGGCTGAAAGAGTTCACTTCAAGCGAATCGGAAGTCAATCTCCTGAAAAAAGAAATGTACGAAGAGTGGTACGGCTCCTGCTACGGCATTTCCACAACCATGGCGTTAACTTTCAAAAAGCTCCTGGATGCCGAGGATATCTCGGGAGAGACGCTGGTCTCGAACGAATATTTCCGTATGCCTCAGCCCAAGGAAGACCAGCAGCTTAAAGACATCATAAACTATTACCAGCTCTCCCAGTTTCTGGAAAATTACGGCGACACTGCCGGGAAGCGTAAAAATTACAACCCCTCCTTGTGGAGCGGCTGGATCTATAGCGATGACACGAAGTATCCCAACGTCAGCCTTTCGGGCTTTTTGGGCAATCTTGTAAATGCCGCCAAGGACGCCTGCGAGAAGGGCAGCGTGCTGCTTTTCGGGTTTAGCTGCTATGACTTCGGGCATCTGGTCATTGTCACGGGATACTCTGTCAGCGAAGACGGCTACCGGCTGAAACTCTATGATATGAATTCTGTGGGGGAATTTGGGGATAGCGGCCATTTCTCTTATATGAACATCCCCAAGGATCTCTTGTCTTTTAACTTGGTAACCGGCGACGGCGACATCATAGACGAGGACAATTACATTGCCGTAAGTTATTTGGAGCCGACACCGCTTGACGAGATCAAATACTGCGCCTCGTCAGAAAAAGGCCGCGGCTCGAAGGACATTACGCTAATCTTTGGCAAAGACAGCCAATTCACCCTGAGAACCTCCAAAGGGAAGACGCTGACCTACAGAAGATCCGCCTTCAGCGGAGACCTTTCCATCGACGCCGTAAACTATAAGGAAAACAAGATCAAAATAAAGACCAAACGCTGCGATGCCTTCAAGATCTCACCCCTTGGGAAAAACATCGACATCCAAGTTTACGACGACGACAATTACAAGGGCGTAAAGGGCAAAAACATCAGATCCATCGATCTTGCTCTTTCCGGCGACATGAAGCTGCACGGAAGCGCATACGCCTTCAAAGCCTATTCCTCCGTGGAGGAGATGCTGGATGAGGAGGAAAGCGGTCTGGCTTCCATCAGCGGCAAGGCCAGAGGCCCTGTCACCATCCGAAGCGGAAAGGAAAAAGTGGAAGCCAAATCCAGCAGCAAGATCTCCCATGTTAGGACGGCTGTTTATCAGGACGTTAGGACCGCGGGAGGAGAGATCAAAGGCAGAAGAGCCTCCGTCTCTGTTAACGCCGCGGAAGATCTGTCAAGCCGCGACCTGAGGGAAAGCGGCAAGATCTTTTTCGGGAAAGACGCCTATGTTTTTAGGGGAAATCAAGTCAAGCCTAAAATCTCGGTCTTCGCCGGCGCAAAGGGCTTGAAGAAAGGCAGGGATTACAAAGTCAGCTACTCCGACAACAAAAAGCCCGGAACCGGCACGGTGACCGTGACCGGCATCGGGGAATACAAGGGCGAGATCTCAGCTACCTTCCAAATCGTGTCAAAAAAAGCGGATTTGCTATAATCGGTGTAGAATATTCGCAACCTTTTAATTCAAACATTACCTCCGGGAGCAAAACATGGAACCTCTTATTATCAACGGAAATGAAACGGCGGCCGCCATCCGCGCCGAGATGGCCAAGGAAGTGGAAGAAATGAAAAAGCAGGGCGTCGAGCCCGGACTTGGCTTCGTATTGGTGGGCGACAACCCCGCTTCGCAGGCTTACGTCAGGATGAAGAAGAAAGCCTGTGCGGAAGTCGGCATCACCGGCTATGACTATGAGCTCCCGAAGGAAACCACCCAGGAAGAGCTTCTGAAGCTGGTGGACGAACTGAACCACGATCCCAAGATCGACGGCTTCATCGTGCAGCTGCCGCTGCCGAAGCACATTTCCGAAGAGGCGGTCATCGCCGCCACCGATCCCAAAAAGGACGTGGACTGCTTCCATCCCGTGAACGTAGGTAAGCTCTGCATCGGCGACACCGACGGTTTCTATCCCTGCACGCCCTACGGCGTGGTGGTATTGCTGCAGAGAGCCGGCATCGAAGTGAAAGGCAAACACGTGGTGATAGTCGGCCGCTCCAACATCGTGGGCAAACCGCTGGCCAACCTGCTCGTGCAGAAACGCGACGGCGCCAACGCCACCGTCACGATCTGCCACACCGGCACGAAGGACATCCCCTCCATCACCAGGCAGGGCGACATCGTGGTGGCCGCTATCGGACGTCCCAACACCATCACCGCCGACATGGTGAAAGAAGGCGCTGTGGTCGTGGACGTGGGCGTCAACAGAGTGGAAGATCCTTCGGCTAAGCGCGGCTACCGCCTGGTGGGCGACGTGGACTACGAGAACGTCGCGCCCAAGTGCTCCGCCATCACGCCGGTCCCCGGCGGCGTCGGTCCCATGACCATCGCCATGCTTCTCATGAACGGCCTGAAAGCCGCCAAGAGGAGACTCCCTAAATAAAAGATGCTAAGCGCCGCGCTCATACTGGCTCTGGCCATTTTCGGCCTGCTGCTCTTTATAGGGCGCGTTTCCTCCAGGCTGACTGAGAGGATCAGCGACCGCTATCTTTCTTTGGACATACCGTCGGGAATATTGTGCGTCCTGGCGGTATGTCTTTATTTTTATATCCTCTTTTACAGGCGGGATCTTTTCAACGAGCCCATCTTCATATGGATCCTCATCGGAATAGCCGTTCTGACGCTCTTAGAGCCCTGCATCAGGCACAGCAAGATCCTTCAGAACAAAATAAACGCCGCGAAATTTCTTAGGACGCTGGAACCCAGGAAACTCGGTCCGGTCGTCTGCCAGCACTACGAGATAGGGATAGGCAAAGAAGGCCAGCGCTTGGTGCAGCTAAGTGACCTGCATTACAACGATCTTTCCAAGCTTTTCCTCAAGGAAGTGGTAGCGGAGGTCAACAAACTTGAGCCAGATTATATCGCCATCACAGGCGACTTCATCCAGAAGTTAAAAGACATCCCGGAATTAACGGAACTTCTCGGTAAACTCAAGGCCAAGGAAAAAGTCTTTTACGTCCTGGGCAATCATGACTTTTGGATCGGAGCGGAGAAACCCCTGACGGAAGCCCTGGATTCCCTGGGCTTCGTGCATTTAAGGAACGAAACTTTCGCGGCGGGGGAGACGATCTTTCTGGGCTCGGAAGCCCCCTGGGGGAAGGAGATGTCCAAATTCGCCTCCCTCGACAAGGAAAAACTTATTATCGCCCTGGGCCACGACCCGGACGAATGGGAAAATTGGCGGAAAATAGGAGCGCATCTTGTCCTCTCCGGGCACACCCACGGAGGACAAATCCGTTTCGGACTCTTCGGGCCGATGATCCTGCCTTCAAAATACGGCGCCATGATGGCGGAGAGAGTTCTTGCCAAAGACGGCAGCGTTATGCTCATAAGCAGGGGATTGGGAAAGCCTTATTTCCGTTTTTGCAATCCAACTGAGATCACCATGATCGATATTCGTTTGTGATTTTTAGATCGGTTTGCAAAATCTGTTCCTCTTTAATATGTGTTGACACTTTGTTTCTAAAAAGTTAAAGGAGACAGGTGACATGAAAGACAGAATTCGGTATAGTATGGCATTCAAGCTAAAAGTCATGGAAGAGCTCAGGGACGGGAAGTGGAAATCAGTATCAGGAGCGGCAACGGCATACGGGATTTCTTATAACACAGTTTATGTTTGGATGCGGGCTCTTGGCTTCGAACATCTAAAAGGGAGGTTGATCTACGTGAAAACTAGAACAGAACTAGATGAGATCAAGAGACTTAAGGAAGAGCTCAGAAGATTGAAAATACAGCTGTCGGATGAGATACTTGATCACAAAATTGACGAAGCCGCCCTCCAGATCGCCTGCAGCAAACTAGGGATAACCCCAGAAGAGCTAAAAAAAAGAGCGCCGAAAAATAGCGCATATGATCTGCTCAAAGATAAAAAGAAAAGTATCCGCCATTTGCAGGAAGCTAGGCATGACAAGGCAGTGGTTTTATAGCAGCGAGAAAGCAAGGAAACGTCATGAGGTCAACGAAGGCCTTGTCGTAGAGTTTGTGCGCCAGGAAAGGCAAGTCAATCCCCGAGCAGGGACGAAGAAAGTGCTGTTTGCCATACGCTCCGAACTAAAGAGAGCCGGGATAAGCATCGGTATAAACAGATTCGGCAACTTGTTGAAGAAAAACAATCTCCTGGTAAAGAAACGCAAGAAATACCAATGCCGCACCACCAAGCAGGATCCGTCCCTTATACCGTCTCCCAATTTGGTGAAAGATCTAAAGATAGACTCTCCCAATCAGGCGATATGCTCCGACATAACCTACGTCTACACCAAAGAAGGTTTTGTTTATCTGTCGCTGATGATGGACATGTTTGCCAAGGACATAGTCGGATACGACGTAAGAGATGATCTAACGACTGAAGGGCCCCTGGCGGCGTTGAAGATGGCGTCTAAAAAGCTAGGCCCGGAAGCTAAGCCGATAGCTCATTCTGATCGAGGGTGCCAGTACGCATCGCATATGTATCGGGATCTTCTTGATTCACTGGGCTGGAGATCCAGCATGACAGAGGAATTGCACTGCTATGAAAACGGAATGGCTGAAAGACTAAACGGCATATTGAAAAGCGAATATTATCTGGATTCGCAATTCAACACCAAAGAAGAAGCAAGGCAAGCGATCAAGAACGCAATCTGGACATACAATCACCGCAGACTGCACGAGAAACTGAATTACAGAACGCCGAGCGAATTCAGAAAAGCATTCAGTGGAGCCGCCTAAGTCAAACCAACGGCCACCCCTAGGGGTGGATAGAATATACAAAAAATGATAAACTATAACAAACTAACAAATCAAAACAATGTGTCAAATTTTAACCATGAAGGAACAGGCAGATTAATAATATTAGATCCAGATGCGAACGTTGATTCTGACGGGGACGGCTATAACGATAATGAAGAAATGGCTAGAGGGTCAAAAATAGATGACTCAAATGATATTCCTCTAATAATTTCTTCGGATGATAATATTCCAAAGGGATATAGAACATTGCAATATTTTTATAAATTTGATGTCAATGATAAAAGATACCCAACATTTTTTTCCATAAGCGGATCTCTTCCTGAAGGATTGTGTATTTCTAAAGATGGTATTATTCATGGAAAACCGACAGAATGCGGAGCTTTTAGATTAACTATATCCGCTAGCAACCAGATTGGTCACTTTGATGATCGCATTATAGAACTTAGCATTGAAGAACCTAAAGCTTCAACATTAACATTTGGTAAAGGCAGTTTAAAGCCAAAAGAGGATGCACAATGAAAAAAACTGGGAAATTTTTCTTTTGCTGTTTGTTGATTGTAATTTCAATCCCATCGTTTGTTTTTGGGAAAATTTATACTTGTGATTATACAAACATGTGTCCAAAAGCCATAATGCTGACCGTGCCATATTTTTCTTCTAATAAGTCTGAACAGTCTTTGGATCTTATTTTAAACTATGGTGATCTGTATCACAACCGAGGATCGATTAACGGATATGTTTGTGAGAAATATGGATTAATGCCGAACATTGCGACAAACGCAATGGCGAAAAACGATAACGATATTCCTTTGATGCTGAAATATTCTAAAGCTGAAATTGACAAGCAATTTTTATTATGGAAGAATAGCTTATATGCTGATAATATGCCTCAGTGGTGGATTGATAAAAATCTGAGAAAATATAAATTTTTATTAAAAAGCTTAAATAGCAATTTAAGAAAATACAATGAATTGAACAATGAGGCTGTTAATGATTATAGTGAATATGCGGCAAAAGAGTTAAAAAGGGTTTCTGGCGAAATACAATATGAAAGCTCTCTAACAAACATTACTGAGGCTGATATAGAAAAATTATATGATCCTAACATTGATATAGACGGAGACGGATTAAACAATCGAGAAGAATATTATTGCGGCTCGAATCCTTTGCTGAAGGAAGGTTTTGCTATAATGCCTAAGATTTTGGAGATTATACCGGATGGGAGTTTTGTGGTGACAGGAAAATTTAGTGTTCTTAATTTGTCTTCTACTAATTTGACATTAATGCTTCGTTCCTCAATTAATGATGTACGCTATTTGCCAAAGTTAAAAGTTTTGGACAATGTTCAAGTTGATTACAATTACGTCAATCCGTATTGTTCTGGTGATTTAAGCTGGTTGGTAGTTTTTCCTTCTAAAAGCGAAACAAAATTTGTAGTTCTTTTTGATAAAGAATATTTGCCGTATGTCATGGTTCCATACTATATAGAATTAATGGACCCTAGTCCGGAATCTAGTCGACGCTTTGAAATGAATTTTTATATTTCAGGTGATTGCGGGAAAAAAATAACTGAACCAGAAATTCTTTCTCCACCGAATGGTACGCATGCATCTATTTCTGAAAAACTAACTTTCTTGTGGGATATAAAAGAAGATAATAATTTTGATTTGGGAAAAACTATGCGCTACAAGTGGCAATGCTTTAGCCTTGAAACGAGAGATAGCGGTTATACTTACGATAGAAAAGTCCCCAATTTCACTTATGACATTTGCCGCCAAGGGAATTATATTTGGAGAGTGATAAAGGGGACGGATTATTTGAAACCTTCCGCATCAGAATGGGGCTGGTTTTCTATAGGAAAAGATATTGCGCCTAATTATGACAAGTCTGGTGATTTTTCAAAATGCTTCTCATATACAAATCATAATGGGCAAACGATATATGAGCATGTTATGAAGGTCGATTCCAATTACTTAAGTCCTGCTATTTATTCTTCTTCAGTAGTTAAAAAAATAAGTTATACAAATAAAGACCTTTTTTTTCATGGTTTTAAATTAAATGATCATTGGTATTTTTCTGGTACAACAAGTCGTAAAGGCATTTATAGATATTCTGTTTATGTACATAAGTATGACGGAACCGTTGAGACCAATAAACATGTTTTTACAGTGTATGGGACTGATGATGACATTTATACAGGATCCTATTACTATCTAAACAACAACGAAATAAGACACACGTTGAAGTGCAATATTGGATTTGATTACGAGGCTAAAACATACTACGATTATTTTACTGCCGGAGGAGAAAAATATAAGCTTGATAAGGACTGCCAAGTTTATTTTGATGAGCCGATGCCTGCAGGTTTGAATGGAATAATGACAAACGGAAATTTTATAATTTCAGGTATTCCTAAAAAAGCCATTACCGTAACAAATTATTTAAATATTGTTAAAAACAACGCAATCAGGAAAGAACGGCATATTTTTGATATTAAGACTTTGAAGTCCCTATGGCCTGTCGTGGATAGATGATTTTATATGTAAATGTCCCTTATAAGTTGACACTCGATAAAATCATGATGGTGTTATCCGATTGACTGATATTTGGCGGTTGGGGCTTTTTGATGAAGTGTTCGAAAACGTGCAATCTGTTGCTGACAAGCGTTTGGAGACGCGTTATTTATGCTACTGCGAAGTCCTTGGAAATATTTGGCGGTGGCTGATGCGAGTGAATGATATATCCTTGAAATAGCAATTATTTTTTGCTATGCTTAAGGTCCAGATACGGGGTGCTTCCCCCAAAGTGGGGCGAGGCTGAGATGATACCCATATTAACTTGATCCGGATAATACCGGCGTAAGGAAAAAGGATATGACCCAACTTCAAAGTGCAATTGAGGGCGTCATAACTGATGCCATGAGGACAGTGGCGGAAATTGAGCATGTTCCGCCGGAAACAGTCCTCGCTGAAGTGGCGGCGGGAAGAGCCGTCATTCCTTTCAACCCCTCCCATAAAAATTGTCGGCCCGTTGGCGTCGGGAGGGTCTTCACAACAAAAATAAACGCCAACCTGGGCTGCTCCAAAGATCGCTCCTCCCTTGATGAGGAACTGAAAAAACTTGCAGTTTCTCTAAAATACGGCGCGGATTTCGTCATGGATCTGACCGTTGGGAAAGATGTCTCTTATATTCGCAAAGAGATGATCAAAAATTCGCCCGTGCCTTTGGGCACCGTGCCTGTTTACGAGACCGTTTCGCGTCTGGAGGGAAGCGTTCCCAAGATGGACATGGCTTTGCTGTTGGACGTCATCACTGAGCAGGCGGAGCAGGGCGTGGATTTCATGACGCTGCACGCGGGGCTTTTGAGAAGGCACATTCCTCTGGCTGTTAAAAGGACCATGGGAATAGTCTCCCGAGGCGGATCTCTGATGGCGGAGTGGATGCTGGAGCATGACGCGGAGAATCCTCTTTATGAGAACTGGGACAAAGTGCTGGATATTCTGTATAAGCACGATGTGACGGTCTCCTTGGGGGACGGACTTCGCCCGGGGTGCATCGCGGACGCTTCCGACGAAGCCCAGTTCGCCGAGCTTTCCGTTTTGGGAGAGCTGGTTAAGGCTTGTCGGGAAAGAGGCGTGCAAGTCATGGTGGAAGGTCCGGGGCATGTGCCCTTCGACCAGATAAAGATGAACATGGAAAGGGAGCAGGAAGTCTGTTTCGGCGCGCCCTTCTATGTGCTCGGTCCTGTTGTTACGGACATCGCGCCGGGCTACGACCATATCGTGTCCGCCATCGGCGCCACCGCCGCGGCGACCTACGGAGCCTCGCTTTTGTGCTACGTGACGCCCGCGGAACACCTCGGTCTTCCCACGGAGGACGACGTGAGGGAAGGCTGCGTAGCCTATAAGATCGCGGCGCACGCCGGCGACATCGCCAGAGGTCTGCCTGGGGCAACAGACATCGATCTTAAGATGTCGGAGGCCAGGAAGAATTTCGACTGGGACAAACAGTTCGAATGCGCCCTGGATCCCGAGACCGCCAAAGCAAGGTGGATGAAGGGAGAGCCCGAATCCCACGACGAGGATCACTGCACCATGTGCGGAAAGGAGTTCTGCGCTGTCAGGACAACGAAAAGGATCAAAGAACTTTTA
This sequence comes from bacterium, assembly GCA_017557885.1. Classification (GTDB taxonomy): domain Bacteria; phylum Auribacterota; class UBA3054; order UBA3054; family UBA3054; genus UBA3054. Next base: position 19,864 of record JAFYXV010000001.1, read on the forward strand.
GCCAATAAAAATTGAGGAATATAAAATGAAGAAAGAAGTAATGGAAGAGACTATCTCCGGCGCTATAGTAAAGAGTTTTTTCAACAAGCTGCAGAATAACATGGCCCTCGACGTGGCCATCGCGGGCGCCGGGCCGTCAGGTTTAGTGGCCGCTTATTATCTGGCCAAGAAAGGACTGAAGGTCGCCATCTTCGAATCGAAGCTGGCGCCCGGCGGCGGCATCTGGGGCGGCGGCATGCTGATGAACGAAGTGGTCGTCCAGGACGACGCTGCCAAGATACTGCATGAATTCGGCATCACCACCGTGCCAATCAAGAAGGGCTACCACACCGTTGACTCCGTGGAAATGGCCTCCGGGCTTATTTTCGGAGCTAGGCACGCCGGCGCGGTCATCTTCAACACGGTGACCATCGAGGACGTAGTCATGCACAACGACGTGGTCAGTGGCGTGGTCATCAATTGGAATCCTGTGGTGAGACTGGAAATGCACGTCGATCCGCTGGTCGTTACTACGCGTGCTCTCATAGACGGCACGGGACATCCTAATGAGATCGTAAGGAAGGTCGTCAGCAAGGCCGGCGTGAAGATCGATTCGCCCACCGGCGGCGTGATGGGGGAGAAGCCCATGTGGATGGAAGACGGCGAAAGGACGACTTTGATCAACACCAAGAAACTCTACCCCGGGCTCTACGCCTCCGGCATGGCGGCCAACAACGTCCAGGGCGGATTCCGCATGGGGCCCATTTTCGGCGGCATGCTTAAAAGCGGCAAGAAAGTCGCCGATCTCGTGGAAGCGGATCTGAAGAAATGAAAATAGAAGACGGATTCGGACTTTATCTGGTGGTGACGAACCCTGTCGCGGGGTACGCCAAGTGCGCGGAGGCCGCCGTGAAATGCGGACTGCGCTTCGTGCAGCTCAGGATGAAGAACGCTTGTGAAAGCGAGATCCTGAGGGAAGCGAAGAATATGCGCGCGGCCACCAAAGGGACGAAGACGCTCTTCATCGTGAACGACGATCCGAAACTGGCGGCGTTGGCTGAGGCCGACGGCGTGCATCTTGGGCAGGGCGACATGCCGATAGCCATCGCGCGCAAGCTCTACCCGGAGCTGGCGGTCTTCGGGCTCTCCACGCACAATATAAGCCAGGTTCGGGAAGCGGCCAGGCTTGCTCCCGACTACATCGGCGTGGGGCCTGTCTTTGCTACTCCGACCAAAGCGATCCCTGATCCCACGCTTGGCTTGGAGGGTGCGGCTGAAATGATAAAAGCCGCGCCCTGCCCGGCGGTGGCGATAGGGGGCATAAATGATGAAAACTTACCTTTAATAAAACGCGCCGGCGCCCGGAACTTCTCCGTGGTGCGGGCCGTTTGCCAAAATAATGATCCGGAATCGGCCATAAGGAGGCTTATGGAGATCTGGGCAACCCAAACTTTTTAAAACGATGAAAAAAAGAACAAAGTACGTCTTCATCACGGGCGGCGTGGTGTCGAGTTTAGGGAAAGGCATTACGTCGGCAAGCCTTGCCCTGCTTCTGAAAAGCCGGGGCTACAACGTCTTCATGCAAAAACTTGATCCTTACCTGAACATCGATCCCGGCACCATGAGTCCGTACCAGCACGGCGAAGTTTTCGTGACGGACGACGGCACGGAAGCGGACCTGGATCTGGGGCACTATGAGCGCTTCGCGGGCGTCACCTGCAGCAAAGCCTCCAACTATACCAGCGGAAAAATATATTCCGCGGTGCTGCAGCGCGAGCGCCAGGGCGGATACCTGGGCGGCACCGTGCAGGTCATTCCGCATATCACCAACGAGATCAAATCCGCCATCCGAAGCGCGGCGGGCCCCGACGTGGACATTGTTCTTTGCGAGATCGGCGGCGTCTCCGGCGACATCGAGTCTCTGCCCTTTTTGGAAGCGGCACGCCAGTTCCGTTTCGAGGAAGGCCCCAACAACACCTGCTTCGTGCATTTGACGCTCGTTCCGTACCTGCGGGCGGCGGGGGAACTGAAGACCAAGCCCAGCCAGCAGTCCGTGGCGGTCCTGCGTTCCATCGGCATCATCCCGGACATTCTGGTCTGCCGCACGGAAATGCCGATCCCCCAGGAGCACCGGGACAAGCTGGCGCTCTTCTGCAACGTCAGGAAAGAGCGCGTCATCGAGGAGCTGGACATCACCACAAGCGTTTACGCTATTCCGAAGGCTCTTAGCGAACAGCATCTGGACGAGGAAGTCCTGAAGCAGCTAGACCTCAAGATGAAGCCCATCAAGCACACGGCCTGGGACGAACTGGTGAGAAGGGCCACGAAGCCGAAAACGGAATGCACCATCGCGCTGGTCGGGAAGTATGTGGCCATAAAGGACGCTTACAAGAGCGTGCACGAGGCTTTCCAGCACGCCGGCATGGCCAGCTACGCCAAGGTGAAAGTCAAATTCATCGAAGCCGAGGATCTGGAGAAGAGCACGCGTTCTCTGCAGGGTGTGGACGGCATACTGGTCCCGGGCGGCTTCGGCAGCCGCGGCGTGAACGGCAAATGCGTGGCCATCCGCTACGCCAGGGAAAACAAGATACCCTTCCTGGGGATCTGTCTGGGCATGCAGTGCACAGTCATTGAATTCGCCAGGAACGTCCTGAAGTGGAAGGACGCCAATAGTACGGAATTCGACCCCAAGACCACGCATCCGGTCATCGATCTTATGGAAGAGCAGAAGAAGATCACCGACAAGGGCGGCACCATGAGGCTGGGCGCCTATCCCTGCAAACTGACCAAGGGCTCGGCGGCCGCGAAGGCCTACGGCACAACCGAGATCTCCGAACGTCACAGACACCGGTACGAATTAAGCTACGACAGCGAGAGCTGCAAGGCCCTGGAGAAAGCCGGTCTCAAGGTGGTGGGACTTTCCCCGGACAAGAAGCTGGTGGAAGTGGTGGAGCTTCCGAACCATCCTTATTTCGTGGCCTGCCAGTTCCATCCGGAGTTCAAATCCAGGCCGACTCTGCCGCACCCGCTCTTCGACAACCTTGTGAGGGCGGCCCTGAAATACAAGCAGGAGCGGGAGCAGAAAAAAGCAAAGCCTTCCGGAAAAGGCAAGGCGAAGAAAACTTCCGCAAAATAAAAGGAATTTTATTCTCTTTCAAGGAGGACGGCGCGCCGCGCCGTCCTCTTTTTTTCGCCTCCTGTCGGGCAAATGGTCGGCAGTCCGCTAGATGGGCGGTTTTTTGGAAAAGCGCTGTTCATTTTTCGGGGAAATTTTGTTAAAATGTTGCCATCAAGGAGGTACTAACCTAAAATGAAAACCAAAACCAAATTCGTCTTCGTGACCGGCGGTGTCGTTTCCAGTCTGGGAAAGGGAATCACGTCGGCCAGTCTGGCCTGTTTACTAAAAAGCCGCGGGTACCGTGTCTTCATGCAGAAGCTCGATCCGTACCTGAACGTTTATCCCGGCATCATGAGCCCCTTCCAGCACGGCGAGGTCTTTTTGACCGACGACGGCACGGAAGCTGACCTGGACCTGGGCCACTATGAGCGCTTCGCGGGCGTCACCTGCACCAAGTGCTCCAGCTATACCAGCGGCAAGATCTACTCCGCCGTTCTCCAGAGAGAGAGGGAAGGCGGATACTTGGGCGGCACCGTCCAGGTCATTCCCCATATCACCAACGAGATCAAAGCGTCCATCAGAAGCGCCGCGGGGCCGGACATCGACATCGTGCTTTGCGAAATAGGCGGCATCGCCGGCGACATCGAGTCCCAGCCCTTTTTGGAAGCCGCCCGTCAGTTCCGTTTCGAGGAAGGCCCCAACAACACCTGCTTCGTGCATCTGACGCTGGTCCCGTTCCTCAGGGCCGCCCAGGAACTGAAGACCAAGCCCAGTCAGCAGTCCGTGGCGGTGCTCCGCTCCATCGGCATTATCCCGGACGTTCTGGTCTGCAGGACGGAAGTGGAGCTCCCGCAGGAGCACAGGGACAAGTTGGCGCTCTTCTGCAACGTCCGTCCCGAAAGAGTCATCGAGGAACGCGACATCACCACCAGCGTTTACGCCATTCCCAGGGAACTCAGTAGGCAGCACCTTGACGAGGAAGTCCTGAAGCAGCTCAATCTGCCCGTCAACCCCATCAAGCACACCAACTGGGACACCCTGGTCAGGAAAGCCACCCAGCCCAAATATAGCTGCACCGTGGCGCTTGTGAGCCGCTACGGCATCATAAAAGACGCTTACAAGAGCGTCTATGAATCGCTGCAGCACGCCGGCATGCAGTGCGACGCCAAGGTCGTCACAAAGGTCGTGGAGCCCGAGGATCTCGTCAAGAACGCCAAGAAGGCTCTCGCCGGCGTGGACGGCATCCTGGTCATGGGCAGCATGACCAATTACGGTGAGAAGGGCAAGAGCCTGGCCGCCAAATACGCCAGGGAAAACAAAATTCCCTATTTCGGCATCTGCGCCGGCATGGAATGCGCCGCCATCGAGTTCGCCGAGAACGTGCTGAAGATCAAGAACGCCGCGCTTTCCGACAAGGGCGAGGAAAGGTCCGCCATCGGCATCATCGACGAGCAGCGGACGGGGCAGACGAAGCTGGGCGCCCGAGATCTCGTAGTGGAGACCGGCACCAAGGCCTATCAGCTCTACAAAGTCAAAAAGATCTCCGAAAGGCACCGTCAGCGCTACGCCATGCTCTACGCTAAAGAGCTGGCGGAAAAATTTGAGAAGGCCGGCATGAAGATCTCGGCGGTCTCCGCGGACGGCAAATTCGTGGAAATGCTGGAAATCCCGAAGCATCCTTTCTTTGTGGCCTGCCAGTTCCATCCGGAATTCAAGTCCCGCCCGACCGCTCCCCATCCGCTTTTCAAGGCCTTCGTCAAGACGGCCCTTGGAAAAAAGGAAAAGAAATAAGCGGGAAACCGCGAAAGGCAGGGCCTTCTGGCCCTGCCTTTTTTTTGGCTCCGATTGTTTGCCGGGCGGAGCGGGGGAGCGCCGGGAGATAAAATCTAAATTGACAAGCGACGCCGTTTTTTGATAATATAACTACCTAACATAATGCTGATTTTATTATGAAAAAACTCACACACCTGGCAATCCTTACGGCTCTTATAGCCGCTCTGCCGCTTGCGGCCGCGGACCGCGATTTCGACTCCATGGTCCCCGACCCCGACCATACTTTCGGAAAGGGGCTTCTGCGCGGCCTGGCCAACATTTCCTGCGCCATAATCGAACTGCCTGCCCGCACTTGCTATTATTCCTGCCTCTACAGCTGGAACTACATTCCCTACGGCCTGCCCATGGGACTTCTGGACGGCAGCAACTATACCGTGATCAGGCTTGTCGGCGGCGTCAGCGATCTGTTGTTCCTGGGAACGAACGCCCGCAACCACACACTCTATACGCTCTTCGAGATCCCCACCATGCCCTGGGACTCCCCCTGGCTGCCCACGGAGGAGGAGCGGAAAGAGATCGAGTGGTGAGGTTGACACCAAAGGCGTGTTTTGATACAATACCAACGGTTTATAATCGAATCTAGTTAACTTTACCATAGATACGGAGGAAATATGCGCATCTTGGTGCTTTTGGCCATGGCCCTCGCTTTAGTCGGTTGCTCTACGACCGCTAAGGAAACTCACACCGCTATTCAGGATCTTTCTTACATCTATCCTGATGATGAGGTCGCTCATGAGGCCTATAAGACCGTGGAAAACGCCCAGTGGCTGTTCTCTACGGATGAATACGCCGGTTGGGGCTACTAAGCCGAAATGAATTCGCATTCATACTTTAAGACTCACTGCGCTTGCGCGGTGAGTCTTTGCTTTTTTATTTCTAGCCTTTTCGCTAGCCTGAACGTCTGCGCCAGCGACGTGCATCCTATCGGCGAGAAGCTGACCTACAAGGCTTACGCCGTCGGTTTCCTGCCGATCGGCACCGTGACGCAGGAGACCTTCACCAGCAATTTCGAAGGCCGCGCCACTTATTGCTTCACCGGCCGCTGCTACGGGGATTATCTGGTCTATCTGGCGGACGTGAGGCTCGGCGCGCAGGTGGACCGCTACAGCGGCCAGTCGCTCTATCACGAGCTTGAGCAGTACGGCACGGAAAGGCGCGGCCGCCGGCTCTTGTTCGACCGCATGAACAGGAAGATGACCTACACCAGGCTGGAAAAGGACAAGGTCACCTACAAGGTCCGCCGTGTTATAGACGCGGAGGGCGACGTGGACGATATTTTCGGCGGCGCTTTCAAAGTCAGGGCCAGGCTTGGCTCAAACGTGGGCGACTATACGGAAGTGAAACTGGTCGAGACCGACAAGATATTCCACCTCAGAGTGGAAGTGGTCGAGAAAACGATCCTGAAAATAAAGAACGTCGGCAATTTTCACGCCATGAAAGTTGTCATCAAGCCTCTCAACTTAAAGAAAGAGGAAGTTTTCAAAGGCCTTCTGGAACTGGACAAGGACGTGACCATTTTCCTTGAGGAAAAGACCAAGACGCCGCTTTTGATCTCCTCCACTGTGCCCTTCGGCTTCGTGAGGCCCAGGATAACCGTGCTGCTCTCCGATTGGCAGAAGGTCCCGGGCTTCGAGCCCAGGCCGGTCACCGAAGAAGAACTGAAGGAATTCGAAGGGGGAGAATAATGCTTTCCCAAAGAGAGTATCTGGCGGCATGGCTTGTCACCGCGGTGACCATCGCTTTGGGCTTCTGCCGGCTCTCCATGGGCAGCAAGGAAAAAGTAATCCCTTTGCGTCTGGAAACGGCGGAAGTGATGCCTCTCTCGGAAAGCAGGCGCAAGCCTATAGATCTCGCCACGGCGAAAATAAAAGATCTTCTCGCGATCCCGGGGCTTAGCGAAAAGCAGGCTGAAGCGATCTTGAAGCTAAAAGACCAGCTTCGTTCCCCCAACGACCTGCTGAAGATCCCCGGTCTTGATCCGGCGCTGATTTTGCGCTTAAGCGAATATCTTTTTCCCAAAGAGATCCTGAAAAAGTTATGACCGATCTAGACGCTCTGCTTATCCTGAATCACCTTAGGGTGGGACCTATCTCCGCCAGGAGGCTTCTGGAGTATTTCGGCAGTCCCTCCGAGATCTTCCGCTCGCTGTTTTCCGAGCGTCAGGCGCCCAATATAGATTTTCTTTCCGGGGATTACGTCAACCGTCTTTTGAATTGGGAAAAGGAAGTGGATCTTGGAAAAGCCTGGGAGATCCTGAAACGGGAAAAAATCAGGGTGGTGACTTTTTACGACCGCGACTATCCCGAGCTTCTGAAACAGATCTACGATCATCCTTTGCTTTTTTACATGAAGGGCTCCTTTTCTCCGGCGGACAGTGAGGCTCTGGCCATCGTTGGCTCCCGGGACGCCACGGAGTATGGCCGCCACGTGGCCTACCGCTGGGCCGCCCGGATCGCCGGGGCGGGGATACCGATCATCTCGGGACTGGCGGCGGGCGTTGACACCGCGGCCCACGAAGGCGCGCTTTCCGCGGGCGGCCGGACCATCGCTCTTCTGGGCTACGGCTTCGGCTACGTCTATCCCAAGGAGAACGAAAGGCTTTTCGACGAGATCGCGGAAAAAGGCGCGGTCATTACGGAATACGCCTGGCGCAAGGCGCTGGGCAAGGGCTCGTTCCCGTTGAGAAACCGTCTCATCGCCGGCATGGCGAAGGCCACGCTGGTGGTGGAATCGAGGGAGAAGGGCGGCTCCCTTATCACGGCTCACTACGCCGCGGAATACAACCGCTCCGTTTACGCCGTGCCGGGACCGGTGAACGCGCCGCTTTCCCGCGGCACCAACAATCTCATAAGAGAAGGCGCGACCTTAGTCACGGCTCCGGAACAATTGTCCGACGAGTTTGAATTAATGTTCCAGAAGCCGCCCCAGGATCTTTCCCTGGAGGGCCGCCGGAAGGCCACGGAAGAGGAGCTGGAGGGCATGGAAAGGGCGGTCTTCGCCGCCTTGAAAGAGCCTCTGACCCCGGACGCCCTCTGCGAGATCATAGACGAGAGCATCGACAAGATCTCCGCCTCGCTGGTCTCTCTGGAAATCAAAGGCTATGTCCTGGCTTTGCCCGGACGCCGCTACATGCGCGCGGAGCTCTGAATATGAAAATTCTTTTCGCCATACAGAAACTTGACAAGAAACTCGGCGGCGCCGAAAGGTTCACCACGAACCTTGTGAAGAGCATGCTCAAAAGAGGGCACGACATTACGATCGCCTGCTACTCCTGGGACAAGCAATACGAAGAGCAGGGGATCAGATTCATCAGGATCAAAAAGCCGGGATTTCTGAAAGATCCCTGGGAAGAATATTCCAAAAGCCTGAAGGAAGAAATAGAAAAACTGGATGAGAAGCCGGACATTGTCTGCGGACTCACGCAAACGTATCCCCAGGACGTCCATCGTTTCGCCGGCGGGATCTACGCCTACTGGCTTCCCAAGAAATACCCCAAGACCTGGTTCTTCCAGAAGTTCATGCCCAGGAACCGCCGCATCCTTCAGTTTGAAAAGAAGATCTACGCTCCCCAAAACCTCAGGTACGCCGTGGCCATTTCCGAAATGGACAAGGCGCTCCTGGAAAAGTACTACGCTTTTCCCGAAGAGCGCATAATAACGATCTACAACGGCATCGATCAAACGGAATTTCACAATAACGGCAGGGAAGAGACGAGGCAAAAATTAACGAAAGCCAACGCCATAGATCCCAAATTACGCATTGTGCTTTTCTCCGCCAACAATTACAAAAGAAAAGGGTTGCCCGAGGCGGTCGAAGCGATCCTTAAAACTAAAGATCCCTCCCGCTTCGCGCTCGTCGTGATCGGCAAGCCGGACAAAGCGCTAAGAAGTTCGCTGAAGAGAAAGATAGGGGACAAATTCCGGAACGTCTGGCTCTCCAGGGTCGATGATCCCGCGGAATACTACCGCGGCGCCGACCTTATGCTTTTCCCCACCCATTACGATTCCTTCGCCAACGTGACCGCCGAAGCCATGCTCTGCGGTCTTCCTCTCATCACCACCAAAGATGCCGGCGGATCAGAAATGGTTACCCAGGGCGTCAACGGCTTCGTGGTGGAGGATAGTTCGAAGATAAAGGAAATGGCCGAGGCCCTGGATCTTCTTTTAGACGAAGAGAAGCTTAAAAGTTTCTCCCTGAACGCCCCCAACACCGCCAAGGATCTCACCACAGACCGCTGCGCCGCAAATTTTGAGGCGCTTTTCCAAAAGATCCTGGAAGAAAGAAAAAACGGCGGTTGATCTCAGGTTCCCCCGATCGGATATAATTTGTTATAATCCAGGTTATAAAATGACCTAAGGGGGGACGATGAGAAAGTATTTTTATCTTGCTGCGGCTGCCTTCGTGTTTTCGGCTTTCGCCGAGAAGACCATTTTTGACCCGACGCGCCCTGTTTCCATGCTGGGGCAGAAAGAATTCACGGTGCAGTGGCACACTGCGGAGCCTTGCGCCACGAAACTGCAGATAAGGGAAGGCGGGGAGCCCTGCACGACCTGGAAGCCAGAGGGGGAGGAGTACAAGCCCTGGGAGGAGGATGAGGTCAGGATAGTGGAAGGCGGGACCACCGGGACTTTTCACAGACTGACGGTCACGGGCCTGAATCCCTGCATGCGTTATTATTACAGACTCTTTGATCCGGGCGCGGAGCCTGCTCCGGCGGAAGTCAACTGGGGCGCGGAGAAGCCCTGGGGAAGGGAGTTCGCGGTGAACACGCTCTCGCCGGACGGATGCCGGACGGTCGTAAGAGTGCCGGTGAAGGTCCTGGTGATGCCGAACGTTTACAGCATGTTCAACGTGAAGAAGCCGGACGGAACGTATCCGGAATTGCCTGCTGCGATCGGGGATGCGGAGAAGGAGAAGATCGTAAGGGACTTCAAGCTGGCGGAAAGATTCTGGTTCGTGAACAACGGTTTCAGGGTGTGGTATGATCTGCAGATCTTCTGGGACGAGCGGCCACAGTATTGGGGAGAAGTGCCTGACGACGCTCCCGAGAGCTACAAGGCTCTGGTCAAGTGCAGGAGTTTTTCCGGGCAGGAGTATCGTTTCCCGGGCGGCGGGACTTTCACGATCGTGGATCTCAGGAACATCGAGAAGACGAATACGGCGCCGGTGGAAGACGAGTATGTAGGGCAGATAGAGAACGCGCAGCTGAGGTATTATGACGCTCGCAGCGGAAAGTGGCTCTACAGGACGAGCGGCGGCGGGACCTTCGGAGTGACCGAGTGGCGCCGCGGAGTGCCGGGAAGGTCGCAGTATCTGGGGGACGACATAGCCTGGCTGACCTGCCACGAGTACCATCACCAGATCGAGAGCCTGGGGACCTTCAGCGGGCTGGACAGGGAAGACGATCACGTAATTTACGACCACTTCGTCAACCGGCACCGCTTCCGGAAGGCGGACGGTGAGTGGGACGAGACTCCCTGGGATCTCTCGGCGAAATGCGGCGACCACTGGAGCGGGATAGCCATGACTGACAGGAAACTGACGGATCTGCAGTGGCTGAGGATGTACTTCGGAACGCCTGTCCTGGTCGTTGACCGGGATATGGACGGCGTGCCGGACGGCGGAATGTTCTCGGACGGGAAGCTGCCCTTTACGGAAGCGGAATACGGCTATGATGAGAACAAGCGCTCCACGGACGGAGTGACGGACGATTTTTCGAAGGTGAGGGAGAGCATTTGGAGCGGCGGAGTTTTGCAGCCCTGGTTCGCGAGAAGGATAGAGGAATCCGTCTGGCCGAATCCTGCGTCGTCGGACAGCGACGACGACGGATTGGATGACGCCATAGACCCCTTGCCGCTGATTCCCTTCGAACCGTATATTTGGCCCCTGACGGCCGAAATAGACGGGGAGAAGTCGGAATGGGCAAATATACCCCTTACGGGCGAAAAACGCGTGGATGACGTTTCTGTGCGCTTTAAACAGGCTCATGACGAGAGCGCCTACTACGCGCTGATAGAAGCGGAAGGAAATTTCACGGAGATACTCCTGGAACTGGACGGCGAAGGGCACGGGATCTTCAGCGGAAACGACGCGCCCGGTGGCAGCAAAGACTATTACGAGTTCCGGATCCGTCCCGACGGCGACGGGTATAAGATCACGAAGGGCGGCCGCGGCGAAGGGACGAGTTTCGCTTACAAGAAAGAAGGCGGGAAGGTCGTTTTTGAATTTTCCATCGAGAACCGAGGGGAATCGACCTGGTTCTGGAAGGGCGGAGGAAGGGAAGTGGGCTCCATCGTGAGCTTCCGTCTGCCGGACAAATCAGCCTACAGCCTGGGGGACGGCTATCAGCCTGTCTATTGCTTCATGCTGCCAGCCTCCGGCATAAGCAAGTGCCCCGTCCCGCTGCCAAAAGAGCTGAGCGCGGAGGAGGCGGACATCGCGCTTGATTTCTCCAAGGAAACGGATCTTTCAAAGTTCGAATTCACGCCGGAATATTTTGAAGTCAAGGACGGCGCGCTGAATTTGAAAGCGGATATGCCGCTCAACGCCACGGCTTACCTTCTGGCGCCGGGCTTCAAGGGCGGAGATTTCACCGCTTTCATGGAATTTGAGGCGAAGGCTGACGCGGTTCTGGGAGCCTTCGGGAGCGGCACTGCCGATATCGATCCCGGTAAAGACAGCGTAGGCTTCCTGGGAGGATATGGCAACAAGCTCTCGAAGATAAGATTGAAAGGCTTGGGCGAAGTGTGCGAGAAGGCTTTTGCTCTGACTCCGGGACGCCATACGATGCAATTCCAGCGAAAGGGGAAATTCTTCTTTTTGATCTGCGACGGGCGTGAGATCGGCTGGTACGGCGACAATACGAAGCGCCCGGCGGAAAGGATCGGACTTTTGGGCTGCGCGGGAAGCGGACTGAAAGTCTATCGCCTTTATATTAAAGGCGGCAAATAGGGCGGAGTATTATTTGGAAAGGCGCTCCAGCTGTCGCAGGCAGTCTTCCACGTCGGTGACTTTGAGCGAGGCGATAACTTCGTCCGGCTGATCCCACCAGCGCGCTTTTAAAAGACGACGGATCGTTTCCTCGTCGAAACGGTACCTGACTACGCGGGCGGGTACTCCCAGCGCGACGGCATAGGGCGGAACGTCGTGGGTCACGATGGCGCCCGCGCCAATAATGGCGCCGTCTCCAATCGTGACGCCGTTCATTATGACGGCGTTTATTCCGATCCAGACGTCGTTGCCGATGACGACCGGACGGGAGTAGGTGAAATCAACACGCTTGTCCTCAGGGATGACTAGCCCGTCCGTAACGGTGCGCATGTCATTGTAGAAAAGCGGCGAAGTGCTTAGAAAATCAGTCGGATGCGATGTCGCCCCAATTACGACGTTGCTGGCGACGGAGCAAAAATTGCCGATGCGCGTGCGCTTGTCGCTGATGCTGCTGCCGACTCCCACGTAGGTGTTGCGGCCTATGATGCCGCGGGCGCGGAGCTCGCGGTTAAGTACGGCGCTCCTGCGGTGGCGGGCGCGGAAGGCCTTCCTTTTCTTTTTGCTGTAGAAAAACAGTACGTCGGCGAGTATGTTGATCCAGAATTGCTTCATATTCGGTAGTCTATCACATGCGAAACGTTATTTCAAGCGATTTTCCCAAATTCCATTATTCCGGACCGTCCCTTCATTCGGCCAGGCTCGCCGGCTTCTGAGCGGCCAGCGGACGTGAAGTTCAAGCATTTTACAACATGCTAAAAACAAATAAGTTACAAAATATTTGGCTAAAATCACCCCTAATTTTAGCCACGATCCGCTGTTCCTTAATAATTCTGTGATTATGATAAAATAAAAACAGATTTATAAAACGATATCTGATATTAGTTGACAATGTTAAGAAAAGATTTAAATAACAGTTTCAACCTTTCTGCTTTGACCGGCATAAAAATGTCGGTCCTGAATGAAGTTTATTGTTATGCGAGAGAAAATGCGCTCGAGAAAGCTGTGCTTTTCGGCTCTCGCTCTAGAGGAGAGCAGAAAAGAAGCAGCGACATTGATTTGGCTGTCTTGGGAGGAAATATAGATAAGTTCAAATCTGACGTTGAGGAGAAGACAAGCACGTTGCTTCGTTTTGATATTGTCGATCTTAGCGTTGTTTCAAACAGCGAGTTGATCAACGAGATAAAAAGAGACGGAATAACCTTGTATGAAAAAGTTTGAAAATTTCAAAAACAACCTGGCTGTCTTAAAGGAAGCTGGCAATCAGGATTTGCAAAATGAGTTCGTCAAAGGAGGAGTGATCAACAAATTCTTCCTTCAGTTTGAACTCAGTTGGAAAGTTTTGAAAGAACTTCTGATGTACGAGGGAATATCTGAAGCATCCAGCGGTTCTCCCAGAGAGATTATCAAATCGGCATTCAAGATCTACGATTTTATTGACGAGGATGCCTGGCTGTCGATGCTGAACCAAAGGAACAGCTCGTTGCATATTTATGATAAAGAAGCGGCTAATAATCTTGTTGACAAGATAATTTCTGAATAAATACCGACGTTTGTTGATTTGGAAGAACGCCTGGAAGAGCGCTATAAAGACATTATCGGCACGATTTGATTTTGAAAGCGCCGGCTCCTTAATAATTCTGTGATTATGATAAAATAAACAAATACAGAATTAGGAGTGTTTATTTATGTCTAATTGGATATTGAAACTCATCATGGGCAACCGCAACAAGCGGGTCGTGAGGCGTCTGCGTCCCATAGTGGCGAAGGTCAACGCCCAGGAAGAGCTTTATCAGAAACTTAGCGACGATGAGATAAAGGCCAAGACCGCGGAATTCAAGGAAAGGCTCGCCAAAGGCGAGACTCTTGACGATCTTATGATCGAGGCTTTCGCGGTAATAAAGAACGTCTGCCGGAGGCTGTGCGGGCAGAGCTGGGAAGTCTGCGGTTCGCCTTACCTCTGGAACATGATCCCCTATGACGTCCAGATATTGGGCGGCATCGTTTTGCACCGGGGCGCCATTTCCGAGATGGCCACCGGCGAGGGCAAGACCCTGGTCTCTATTTTCCCCATTTATCTCAACGCCCTGACCGGCAGAGGCGTCCACGTCGTGACGGTGAACGACTATCTGGCCCGCCGCGACTCCCAGTGGAACAAGGGCGTTTTCGACTTCCTGGGCATCACCGTCGGCTGCATCCAGAACCAGATGGATCCCGCGGAAAGAAGGATCCAGTACAACTGCGACGTCACCTACGGAACGAACAGCGAGTTCGGCTTCGACTATCTTAGGGACAACGGCATGGCCATGCGCAAGGAAGAAATGGTGCAGCGCGGCCACTATTACGCCATCATCGACGAGGTGGACTCCATCCTTATCGACGAAGCCAGGACGCCTCTTATCATCTCCGGTCCGGTGGGCGTCTCCAAGGAGAACAATTACCAGGAGATCAAAGGCCTGGTCCAGAATCTGGTCAACAAGCAGCTTATAATGTGCAACGACATGCTGCACACCGCCAAAGAGCTTTTGAAGACCGGAGACGAGAACGACCGCTACAGAGCCGGCCGGTTGATGTATATCGTCAGGAAGGGCAACCCCAAGAACCATCTTCTGACGAAGATGATGGAGGATCCGGACAATCATAAGCTTCTGGAAAAGATCCACGCCGACCTGATCGCCGACATGAAGCGAAAAGAGCTGCACAAGATCACGGAAGACCTTTATTTCGCCATGGACGAGAAGTCCAACGAAGTTTTCCTGACCGACAAAGGCCTGGCGACGCTCTCCCCCGAGGATCAGTCGAAATTCATCCTGCAGGATCCCGTGGAAGAGACCATGAAGATCGACGAGGACGAAGGTTTGACGGCTGATGAGAAAGTCGCCAAAAAGGAAGCCTTCCAGAAAGTCTATCACGAGACCAGCGAAAGGCTGCACAACCTCTCCCAGCTCATGAGAGCGTACGTGCTTTTCGAAAAGGACGTGAACTACGTGGTGCAGGAAGGAAAAGTCCTTATCGTGGACGAATTCACCGGCCGCATCATGCCGGGCCGCCGCTACAGCGACGGACTGCACAGCGCCCTGGAAGCCAAGGAGAACGTCAAGATCGAAGGCGAATCCCAGACTTACGCCACCATCACGATCCAGAACTATTTCCGCCTTTACGAGAAGCTGGCCGGCATGACCGGCACGGCTGAAACGGAAGCCGAGGAGTTCCAGCAGATCTACCGTCTGGACGTGGTCTCCATCCCGACCAACAAGCCGGTGCAGAGAAAAGACCTCAACGATGTCGTTTACAAGACCAGAAGGGAAAAATACAACGCCGTCATCAGGGACATCAGCCGCTGCTACGAAAAGGGCCAGCCGGTCCTGGTGGGCACCGTCACGGTGGACCAGTCGGAAGTTCTTTCCCGAATGCTCCAGCGTCTCAAGATCCCCCACAGCGTATTGAACGCCAAGTACCATGAAAGGGAAGCGGAGATCGTGGCCCAGGCCGGTCAGAAAGGCAGCGTGACCATCGCCACCAATATGGCGGGCCGCGGCACCGACATTAAACTGGGCCCCGGCGTCCCCGAACTCGGAGGCTTGCACATCATCGGCACGGAGCGCCATGAATCACGCCGCATCGACCGTCAGCTCAGAGGCCGTTCCGGCCGTCAGGGCGACCCGGGCTCCTCCAGGTTCTATGTTTCCCTGGAAGACGATCTCATGAGGCTCTTCGGCAGCGACAAGATCGCCGCCATAATGGAAAAGATGGGCATGCAGGAGAACGAGGAGCTGCAGCACCCGCTTCTCAACCGCTCCATCGAGACGGCCCAGAAGAGAGTAGAGCAAAGAAACTTCGGCATAAGAAAGCACACCCTGGAATTCGACGACGTCATGAACAAGCAGCGCGCCGTCATCTATGAGTTCCGCACCCACCTTCTGACGACGGACGACATCAGGGAAGACGCCAGGCAGTTCCTGGATGACGCAGCGGGCAACATCGTGGACGACTTCATGGCGGCTCAGGGCGAGTTCAAGGAAGTGACGCAGGACATGGTGAACCAGTTCGTCGCGAAAGTGATGGCGCTTTTCCCCGTCAGACTGGTCAGGGACGACGTGGCCAAGCTGATGAAGAACCCCGCCGAACTGCAGCGTTACTTGAGGGACGCCGTCTGGGCGGCCTATGACATAAAGATCCAGCGCGAAGGCGAGGAATTTATCAGTCAGCTTGAGCACTACGTCTTCTTGACGACCATCGACAGGTTCTGGAAAGACCATCTCTATGAGATGGACGGCCTGCGCGAGTCCGTTTACTTAAGGTCCTACGGTCAGAAAGACCCGCTTTTGGAATACAAGAGGGAAGCCCACCACATCTTCACCACCATGATGGAAAGTCTGGCCGGTGAAATTGCCAAATCGCTCTTCCATCTAACTAAAAATCCCGAGGCCTTCATGGACATGAGCAACGCGACTTACAGCTATAGCGACGTCAGCAGCAACTCCGCGGCTTCGCCGAAGATCCAGATCTCCGACGACAGCATGCACATGTCGGACGTGGCCTACAGCGGCGCCGGCGGCGCCCTGAAACAGAAGACCATTGTCAGGACCCAGCCCAAGGTCGGCAGGAACGACCCCTGCCCCTGCGGAAGCGGAAAGAAATATAAAAACTGCTGTGGACAATAAGACTATGAAAAAACTCGTGATCCTTATGCTTATCGCGGCTTTCGCTTTGAGCGCCTGCCGCTTCCTGCCGGTCATTTCCGGCGAAAAGGAAAACGTCCGTTACCGCGAAGAGTACGATCCCTTTTAATGAAAGACCTTGCTGAGATCTTGAAAGGCGACGGCATCGTCTTCTTCGGCGGCGCCGGCGTATCCACGGAATCCGGCATTCCGGATTTCCGGAGCGTGGACGGTCTTTACAACCAGAAGTACGACTATCCTCCGGAAACGATCCTAAGCCACTCCTTCTTCTTCGAACATACGAAGGAGTTCTTCCGTTTTTACCGCGACAAGATCTTGATAGAAGGCGTTAAGCCCAACAAGGCGCACCTGGCCCTGGCCAAACTGGAGCGGGAAGGCAAGCTTATTTCCGTAGTGACCCAGAACATCGACGCTTTGCACACCAAGGCCGGCAGCAAGCGCGTTTGGGAACTCCACGGATCGGTGGCCCGCAACTACTGCCTGAACTGCGGCAAAAGCTTCGACCTCGACTACATCAAGAATTCTGAGGGCATTCCTCTCTGCTCCTGCGGCGGCTACATCAAGCCCGACGTGGTCCTCTATGAGGAATCCCTGGACAACGATACCGTCAGCGGCGCCGTCAAGGACATCATGCGCGCCAAAACGCTCATAGTCGGCGGAACGTCCTTAAACGTCTATCCCGCCGCAGGCCTCTTAAATTACTTCAAGGGCGACACCATCGTGCTCATCAACAAGAGCGCCACGCCTTACGACCGCAACGCCGATCTTCTGATCCGCGAACCCATCGGCGAGACCTTGGGCGCCGCGGTTGGAATCTAAAGAATAAAAGAACATTTGGCAGTTAACCATCACTGTCTGACAATTCGGCGGCAACGCTGATAAAAAAAGGAGATTTTATGGATAAGGAAAACACTTTGTACCTGGATCTGAAAGACGGACGCGTAGTGATCGAGCTTTTCCCCGACAAAGCGCCCAAGCATGTCGCCCGCATCAAGGAGCTGGTTCGCGAAGGCTTTTACGACGGCATAGTTTTCCATCGCGTCATCGCGGGCTTTATGGCTCAGACCGGCGACCCCTGGGGCAACGGCACCGGCGGCAGCGGCCAGAAAATAAAAGCTGAATTCAACGACGAGCCGCACGTCCGCGGAACGGTCTCCATGGCGCGCGCCATGGATCCCGACAGCGCCGACAGCCAGTTCTTCATCTGTTTTGAAGACGCGCGTTTCCTGGATCAGAACTACACCGTTTGGGGAAAAGTTGTCCAGGGCATGGAGTTCGTTGACAATATTAAAAAGGGCGACCCAAGGGCGAACGGAGCGGTCTCCAATCCGGACAAAATCGTGAAAATGCAGGTGGCTGCCGACGTAAAAGAATAATTTCTGCAATCATTTAGGGATCTAAGCTACTGTATCAAATCTTGGGATTAATCCCAACGTTTGATACACATGTCAGTCTGTCAAAATACTTTTTGAAACAACCGGCAATAAAAAAACGGCCGCGTGAGCGGCCGTTTTTTTGTGCTGTCTGTAAGCGTTTTCCTTACTGTCTGGCGTAGAACTCAACCACCAGCGACACGTCGCAGATGACGGGAACTTCGTCGCGCTGAGGAAGGCTTACCAGCGTGCAGGTCAGGTCCTTTTCCGAAACGGAAAGGTAAGCGGGAGCCGGCTGACGGCGTTCCATGGCGTCCTTGACGATCTGCAGCTGTTTAGACTTTTCGTTGACGCTGACCACATCGCCCGGCTTCACGCAATAGGAAGGAATGTTGACCTTTTTGCCATTCACTTCGACATGCGCATGGGAGACGAACTGGCGGGCGGCGTAGATGGTCGGCGCGAAGCCGGCTCTCAGGACGACCGCATCCAGACGAGTCTCCAGAAGCTGGACCATGGTCTCACCGGTGTTGGTGGCCTTGGCGGCCGCCTTGCGGTAGTAGTTTACCATCTGTCGTTCGTGCACGTTGTACTGGCAACGGAGGCGCTGCTTTTCAATCAGCTGGCGCTTGTATTCCGACAGTTTGGAGCGTCTGGTGTTTCCGCCGTGCTGTCCCGGGGGATTGGGGCGGCGTTCCATGACTTTGCTAGCCTTCGGAGTGATGGCTACGCCAAGGCGGCGGGAGAGACGAACCTTAGGTCCTTTGTAATTCATAAGTATGATTCCAAAGTATTTGTTAATGTCCACGCATCTGTCTTACTGCTTTTCAGACAAAATTATACGTGGGCTGAAATGATATCAAATGAGTTGTTTAAAAGTCAAGGTTAATAATGGATCGCAATGCGGAAACCGCAGTTGCCGTTCTTAGCGTCTTTGGACATTCTCATGGCCATGCGGCAGTGGGCGGGAGTGTCGGTCTTGTAGATGCCTCCGCCCTTGCAGCAGAAATTCGCTTTCTTTGAATAGTTGCCGACCGGGTCTGTCACAGAGGCAGTGCCAAGGTTTTTCGATAAGCGGTCAAGGCAGTAATCCCAGGCATTGCCGTGCATATCGTAAAGTCCGTTCAGGCCGGGAGTCAACAATCCAACTTCTTTGACTTCGCTGTTTGGATCAGCATTCCAGGCGACGTTCGTCGTGTGGGACCAATCGGCCACTTGATTTGGATAAAAAGAAACGCCGTCATTCCAGACATAATCGCCGTGATAAGTTCCGTCGCAATTGTAATCTCCATTGGCAGCGTAAGTCCCGTCGCCCTTGTCTCTGGCGGCCATTTCCCACTCGGCTTCCGTCGGCAGGTCGAATATGAGACCGTGTTTAGTTTTCTGGCGCAGCGTGCCGAAGAAACTGCCCTCATCTACTCTGTAGTCGGTCTTGTCAGGCCAGGTCATGCCGTAGGTTTCGCCGCGCAGCTCTTTCTCTTGTATCTGGACTCTGGGCAGCTTGCTGTTTCTGCCTGTCTGGATATTCATTATCCTCGAGTACTGGTCTGCAGTGGTTTCAAGCACGCCGATGTATATGGGCCTGGTGATCGTCACCTGATGCTTGTCTTCGGGAATGCCGCCCGGTTGTCTGTTCGGTTCGTCCGAGGCGGAGCCCATGTAGAAGGTTCCCTGGTTGATCCTTCTGAACCAGACATTTGTGGTTTTGCAGGCGTTATTATGGCCAACATTCGCCGGGCCGGTCGCGCTGGGACTCAGGGTGTAGTCGGCGAGATCCAACTTAAGGTAAGTCGAAGCGGTTCCGCTGACGTCCAGGGCGATCACGTTGAATTTGGCGTCGTCGGTGTCAGTACTTGGCTTGTCCACAGTGGAGTTCCAGGTGATTCTTTTTACGCCGGATCCAAGTACGATGCCGCAGGCTCCCTCGCCTTCGATGGAGCTAAGTGCGAAAATGGTGCCGTCTTCGATCTGGCCTTGGAAAGCCACGCGGAAAACAGGGAACGTCGCATTGGAGGTTAAGGTATAGTCGATGTCAACCTTGCCGTTCCAGGGCCAGCGCTGGGAAGCGGTGACGCTGGTCAGCGTGCTGTTTGCCATAACTGACGCGGCGGCAGTTAAAGACAGCAAAAGTAAAAATAGAGTTCTGTTGTTCACTTTATACACCTCAGTTTAATTTTCTATAGGAAAGTCCGAAAAGGATGAGCGCCATCAAAGCAAGGGAAGGCTCCGGCGTGATCGTAATGGATGTGGTGCTAGTGACAGTATCGAAGATCGCGGTGGGATCGTCGTTGTCATAGATCGTGTAGTTGAGCGTGTAGGTGTCGCCCCTCGGCAGGTCTCCCGGGTCAACGGAGGTGTAATTCCACCTGTAAGTGCCTTCTCCTTCCACAGAGCTTGTCATGATGTCGTAGGTGTCGCCAGAGGACATTGAGAAGAAGCCCATGATGCCGCTGGCGCCCTGATCGGTGGCGTAAAGTTTAAACTTCCTGTCGAAGCCTTTGCCGTTCAGAGCCCACTTGGCGCTGTAAGCGATGTAGTCGGTGGGCTTGAGCTCGATGCTCTTGCCTGAGGCAATATTATAGGTGTCCAATGTATAATTGGAGGACCAGGTCGGAGGCAGAGGGTCGCCGGAACCTATGGTGACGTAAGCGGTGTCGGTGCAAAGGACATTGCCCATGCCGTCTTTGACTTCATGGATCAGCGTGTAATGGAGATGTCGCGGCAGGGAAAGGATATCCTCGTCTGCGTAGTTCCAGTAGCATTTGCCGTATTCGCCGTCATAGACGTTGCGGTAAATATAGTACGGCCTGATCATATTGTTTTCCGCTCTGACGGTCGATACTCTGTCGTAGCCGTAGGCCCAGTCCGAGCCGAAAGTTATGGGATCCATTACGGAGATCAGAAATTCAGTTCCGAGATCTACGTTGTTAAGCTCAATGCCTGATGACCAAACGCTCTCGGCGGCGGGGTCGGTCTCCCAACCGGCCACAACAGGGGCGGAGAGGAAGACCGCCAGAATGGCCAAGGTCGTGTTTTTAATAAGAATATCTTTCATTTTGTTCATTAAGATATTTGTTCAGTTTTTAAAAAACGATTGCAATGCGGAAACCTATGTTGGTGGTTCTGGCGTTTCTGCCCATTCTCATGGCCATGCGGCAATAGTTGGTGGGGTCGCTTACATAGACGCTGCCGCTCTTGACGATGAATCTGGTGTCCGAAGCATCGCCAACGGGGTCGGTCACAGCGCTGGTGCCGAGATGGACGGAAAGGCGGTCAAGGCAATATTCCCAGGCGTTGCCGTGGATGTCGTAGAGCCCGTTTATGCCGGGTTCCTTCAAGCCGACATCGTGGACGGCGCTGTTCGGATCCTGACACCAACCGAGTCTGGCCATGTCGGTGTAGTCCACCACATTCGTGGTATATGATCTTTCGGGATCAAGAGGATCTTCAACCACCTTGGTCTTCCAGAAAGATGAGCCGTCGTTCCAGACTTTGTCGCCGTGGAAAGTGCCGTCGTAGTTATAAATTCCGTCATCGTCGTAAGTCCCGTCGCCCTTGTCCCTGGCGGCCATTTCCCACTGGGCTTCCGTCGGCAGGTCGAATTTCAGGCTGTAGCCGGTCTTCTGGCGCAGCCTGCCGAAGAAACTGTTGCCGTCAACTCTGTGGTCGGTCTCGGTAGGCCAGGTCGCTCCGTAAGCGGTGCCGCGCAGATCGTCCATGTTGACTGATACCGCCGGGGTCTTTGTGCTGGAAGAGGAGCCGGAATTGATCATCGCATACTGGGCTGCGGTGCATTCGAAAATACCGATATAGAAAGGCTTCGTGATCGTCACCTCGTGCTTGTCTTCATAGACTGTGGGGTTGACGGAGGGTTCTCTGCCAGGTTCGGTCGGATCGGAGCCCATGTAGTAGGTCCCGGGATTGATCCTTTTGAAATAAATCTTCCAGGTCTTGTAGGCATCCCGCGAAGGATTGTCATTCGAAAGATCCGGACCGGCCATGGTGTAGCTCATGGTGTAATTGTTAAGATCCAGGATAAGGTATTCGGCGGCCTTGGTGACGTCCAGGGCGATGATGCCGACCTTCACACTGCTGGAATCGGTATTCGGCTTGTCAATTGAAGCATCCCAGGTGACTCTTTTCACGCCGGCAGCAAAGGTGACGCCGCAGGCGCCGTCGCCTTCAAGGGTGTTGAGGGCGAATGCTTCGCCGTTCCCTATCTGGCCGTAGAAAGCGGTGCGGAATACCGGGCTGGGCGAGGTGGAGGACAGGGTGTAGTTAATGTCCACCTTGCCGTTCCAGGGCCAGCGCTGAGCGCAGCTGATATTCGTTACCTGGCTGGGGGTAAGATCAGCCAGAACGGATACGGCAGCTGTCAAGGCAAGCAAAAGAGCAAATACAGATCTGCTGTTCACGTTAGTTCCTCTATTTGTTAAGTCGCGTTTATAGACGCACCGAAAATACAGTGCATCCACTTATCTCATTATATAATTTTAACGGTTCAAAAATACTATCAAAACAAGCCTTGAAATGCAAGCGAATTATCCTTCTGGGGATAAAAGGCTTTATTGCAAACACTTAATCTGAATACCAAAGCCGCGGCAAGATCGCTTCCGCAAAGGAAGCGAGGTTTTTGCCGCAAATGCCATCATTTCAAGATTTTTGGCTTAAGGCAGATTTCGCTTGCTTCTGAAATAGACCGCGATCTCGTTGATCCTGGCGCTTCTTTCCCTTGAGTCGAAGGTCCTTAGGCCCAGATTGTTTTCCGCAAATTCGTCGGGACGCATTCTGTTAGTGTAGAGGATCTTGAATCTGACGTAGCGGACCTCTTTGGCGCCGAAGGTGTATTCCTCGCAGGGGAGATTGGGAATGCCGTTGTTCTTTAGGCCGATGCGCTCCCAGCTTTCGCCGTCCAGGGAGATCTCAACTGTATAGCGCTGGGCACTGAGACCGTCGGCGTAAGGATAAATAGCGACTGTGTCGCAGACGGTGGGGGATTCAAGGTCGATGGTGGCGGTCTGGCCTAATCTGGTGCCTTCCCAGGCGCTGCCGTTGTCAATGACGCCGTCCGTCAAATATTCCGGGCCGCAGTCCAGGTATGTTTCATAATTGGAGGTGACGGGTTTTCCGAAAGCAAGGTTGCCCTCAATGAGGCGGGTGTCCAGCGTAGTGAAGGTGTTGGCGGAAAGGCCTGCGGAGTTTCTTAAGTTCGGGCGGTCCAAGAGGCCGCGGCCGAACTGCACGTACTGGATGTTCTTGACTTTTTCGGAAGAGATCGTCACCTGGTCAGGGGCGGTGATCTTCGCTTCGGCGGGGTGGAAGATCTTGTCGGAGCCCGCGACCTCGAAGCAGTCGGGGTCTTTGCCGTCCGCTGTCGTCAGGCCGTCGTAGGCGAAGTCGAAAGTGAGTCTGGCGCTTTGCCCTTCCAGCTCGATGCTTTTAACTTTCGGGAAGTAAGGCTTGAGTTCGGTCTTGCCGTACTGTTCGTAAAGAGCGAGGTTCGCGAGCCGGACAGCCAGGGGCTTCTTGTCCATCGGGTGGATGTTCGTCAGGTCGTCCGCTGTGTCATAGGCCAGGGCCATGCCGGTATTGGGAATGTCCAATGATCTCGTCTGGGCGTCGATGATCTCGTTGCGGTGGGTGTAGATGGCGACGTAGTGCCAGGAAGCGATCTGAACGTAATAGAAGGGCAGGTCTTCGTTCCAGATCCTGCGCCAGCCATCAACTAGGGCGTGCATCTTCTGATAATAGGATTCGCCGCAGGGACGGTCGATGACGTCGTACTCCGCCTGGTACCAGAGAAAGCCTTTTATCGCGAAGGGAACGAGAGGGTGGATCTGGGTGTTGTAGATGGAGCAGTTCTCGTAGGGCGTGGGATATTTCGGCGGCTTGGGTGGAGGAGGCATTATTTCGCCGCTTTCCACGGAAGCGGCAACTTTTTCATTCCACTCTTTGTTTCTTTTGAATGTGTTGACCAAAGAGGCCTCGTAAAGCTTGCGCTGCTTTTTAACGTCGTAAACGTTGCCTTCCATACCCTTGGTCATTTCGAATCCTTCGGGCGGGATGTAAGCCCTGATGGGCGTGCCGCCCCAACTGCTATTGATGACGCCTATGGGGGCGTCTATTTCTTCCATAAGTCTTCTCGCGAAGAAGTAGCCGATGGCGCAGAAGCCGCCGAAGGTGCCCTTGCCGGCTGTTTCCGGCGTGCAGACGGCCCACTTGGTGTCGATGTCGAAGCGGGGCGTGTAACTTGTCTTGTTGACGGTGGTCAGGATGCGGAGGAAGGGGTGGTTCGCGTTTTTTACGAGCTCCTCGCCGTTGTAGCAGGCCTTGATGCCCATCTCCATGTTGCTTTGTCCGGAGCAGAGCCAGACTTCGCCGATAAGGATGTCGCTAATTTTTATTTCTTCGCCGGTGGAGGCTTTGACTGTCAAGGTCTGCGCTTCGAAAGTTTTCGTTAAGGGCGCGAGCTTCACCATCCAGGAACCATAACTGTCGGCGGTCGTTTCCAAGGTTTGGTTTTGAAAGACGACTGTCACTTTGGCGCCGGCTTTGGCGAGTCCCCAGACGGGGACAGGCTTTCCCTGCTGCAGGACCATGTGGTCGCTGAAAATTTTCGGAAGACGAAGGGGCTCGTTCCCGATTTTGACGCCTAGTTTTTCCGCGAAGAGAAGAGGTGAATACATAGTGTTCCTTATTATTTATGATTATGTTTATTCTACTCCTTTCGCAAAGGCTTTTCAAGACAGAAGGAAGGGGGGAAATTCCGCCGCGCCGGTTTAAGAAGCGAGCCTTTTGCTTTGCCGCAGGCGGCGAAAACAGGTAAATTTTCGCAGGCGATGGGGAAAATGGCGTAAGGGGGAAATTTGTTAAAATAAAGTTGTAAAATTAAAATGAAAAAAGAGAAGCTCCAAAAAGGTTTTCAAAAATGCCCAGGTTGTCGAGGGAAGATTATTTAAAGGACGCCCCCGCTTTGGCGGCGGAACTGATAGGCTGCTTCCTCTGCCGGAGGCTGGAGGACGGTTCTCTTCTGCGCTTGCGCATTACGGAAACGGAGGCCTACTACGGCGAGGAGGACAGCGCCTGCCACGCCAGCAAGGGGAGGACGAAACGCACGGAAACGCTTTACTTTTCGGGAGGCCACGCCTACGTTTATCTCTGCTACGGGATGCATGAGATGATGAACATCGTGACAGGCCCGGCGGATCATCCGGAAGCGGTGCTTATAAGAGGCATAGAAGGAGCGGAGGGCCCGGGCAGAGTCACGAAACGGCTGAATATCGATCGCGGCCTGAACGCGGAGGATCTGGCGGTCTCGGAAAAGATCTGGGTGGAAAGAGGCGAAGGCAAACCTAAAATAAAAACTACGCCGAGGATCGGCATTGGGTACGCCAAAGCAAGGGACCGAAAGCGAAAATGGCGCTTCACGATTGCCTTGTTAGGGAAAGAAAAATCAAAATGAAAAAATTTTAACCCTTGAAAAAAGGAGAAAATATGGAGAACGTTGTTTTGAAGGCCCTGAAAGAACGCAGAAGCTGCCGCTCCTACAAAAGCGAGCAGATAAAAGACGAGGAGCTCCAGGCTGTGCTGGAGGCGGGGACCTACGCGCCCACGGGCATGGGCTACCAGGATCCCTGGATCGTGGCGGTGCAGAATAAAGAGCTCAGGGAAAAGCTGGTCAGGATGAACGCCGCGGTCATGGGAGCCAAGAGCGATCCCTACTACGGCGCGCCAACCATCGTTCTGGTCTTCGGCTCAAGTCTGGAGAAATGGGGCAACAGCGTCTGCGACGGTTCCTTGGTATTGGGCAACATGATGCTGGCGGCCCACGCCCTGGGCCTGGGGTCCTGCTGGATCAACCGGGAGAGGGAAATGTTCGCCACCGAGGAAGGGAAAGAATTGATGAAGTCCTTCGGACTGCCGGAGGGTCTCATCGGCATCGGCTCCGTGGCCCTGGGATATCCCGCCGCCGCCCCGAATCCTCCCAAGCCTAGAAAAGAAGGCTACTCCAGAGTTATAAAATAAAAAAGCAATGTGGGATTCCCCCCCCCTGCGGGCCGGAAATAAAAGCAAAATTGGGAGACGGCGCTTCTAAATTCAGGAGCGCCGTTTTTCCTGCCTCCTTATTTTGGTAAAATAAAGTTTGAAAAAACAAAGATAATAAACAACAATAAGGAATCTTATGCAAGCTCTCTTCGCTTTTCTGCTTTCCATAGGCGTGGCTCTCGGCATGCAGCCGCTTTCCACCTCCACAGTCTTTTCGGACCACATGGTCTTCCAGCAGGGGAAGCCCGTGGCCGTCTGGGGCCAGGGGACGAAAGGCTCCACCGTGGAAGTTTCCTTCATGGACCAAACGAAAAAAACCACCGTCTCCGACGAGGGCTTGTGGAGAGTCGATCTCGATCCCATGCCCGTCGTTAGGGAAAGCCAGACGCTGACGATAAAATCAAGCAAAGGCGAGAAGTTGGAATACAAGGACGTATTGGTGGGCGAAGTCTGGTTCTGTTCCGGACAGAGCAATATGGAGATGGGATTGGGCGCCGTGGAGAACGCGGAAGAGGAGATCAAAAACGCCACCGATCCCATGATCAGAGTCTTCGAGCCGAAGGTCAGGGCGAGATATCTGATCGCCACCGACATCGACGCCACGTGGCACCGCTGCTCGCCGGAAGTCGTGAGGGAAGGCGCCTTCAACGGTTTCGGCGCCATCGCATACTTCTTCGCGCAAAGATTGAGAGCCGAGCTCGACGTGCCCGTGGGCGTCATCAACTCTTCCTGGGGCGGCACGCCTATCAGAGCCTACATCCCGCCGGAAATTTTCGACGAGTATCCCGAAGTGAAAGGCAATTCGGACACCTTCTACAAGGAGAGGAAAGACTACCTCGACAAGGCCAGATGGTTCATGCAGAATTCCCAGAACTGGATCAACGACCTGAAAGACAAAATGGCCAAGGGACATGACGAGATCGCTTACCCGCCCGCTTTCCCCGAGAATCCGAATTCCGGCGACCCCTGCGTCATCTACAACGCCATGATCGCGCCCTTGGTTCCCTATACCATCAAAGGCTTCCTTTGGTATCAGGGCGAATACGAAGTCATCGAGCGCGCCTGCGCCCGCGCCTATTACTATAAGATGCACGCCCTGGTGGAAGGCTGGCGCAAACTGTGGGGCGAGGAATTGCCCTTCTATTACGTCCAGATCGCCCCTTGGGCCCACTCGGGGGTGTATCAGAACAGGCCTGACATCATAGACGCCCAGATGAAGGCCCTGGACATTCCCAAGACCGGCATCGCGCTTAGCTACGACCTGGTCGACGACCTTGGCGACATCCATCCCAAAAAGAAACGCCAGCTGACCGAGAGGCTCTCGAACCTCGCGCTCAAGGAAGTTTACGGCTACGAGGATCTGAAGCCCTACAGCCCCGTGATGCAGAAGGTCGTACTTGGCAACGCGGAGGCGAAAGTTTACTTCAGCAATGTTTACGACGGACTGAAAACCGCTGACGGCAAGGATCCCGACCTCTTCAAAGTCGCCGGCCCCGACGGCAAGTTCGTGGACGCCGCGGCGGAGATCACCGGCAAGAACGAAGTGACTTTGACCAGCGCCGAACTTCCTGAAATTAAATACGTGAGCTACGGCAGAGGTCTGACTGATCAGCCTAACCTTAGAAACAGCGTGGGCCTTCCGGCCAGCATCTTCACGACTTTTGACCAGAGAGTGAAAAACCTCGCTTATCATCAGCCGGTGGAAGCGGAATGCTACCTCGACTGCGACGGTTACTACCTGACGGACGGCCTTACCAACCGCCACAACGGTTGGGAATCCTACAAGAAGAACGAAGGCGAAGCTATCGTCAAAATGAAAGAGCCTAAGGAAGCCGACACGGTCGTAGTTTATCCCTTCAGCGACGGAAGCGACTGGCAGCGCTTCGTTGTCAGCATCAAAGGACCTGACGGCGAATGGAAAGAAGTTGGCAAAAAGGACGACCACAAAGCCACCAAGGAAAAATACGTTTATAAATTCGACAGGCAGGAAGTGAGCGAAATTAAGCTCCAGTGCATCCAGACTCTGAACTGGCAGCGCTCCCGCTTTAACGAAATACAGCTTTTCGACGGTTATGAGGAATAAGCTTTTACTTTTAGTTTGCCTTTGCCTTTGCGCAGAAGCCGCACTTGCAAAGGACACGCCCAAAAGGGAAGACTTCGACGCGGCGGCGCTGCTTCTTGAGGCTGAATCCAAAAAGCCCAATATGAAAGCGCCTGCGCAGGAACCGATGCGGATGCCCAAGCCCGTCGCGCCTCCTGAAGGCGCGGAGGAAGTCTCCGCCAATTATCCCAACGGCAATCTTTTAGTCCACGGCTTCACCGTAAAGGACAAGAAAGTCGGCTACTGGTACTTCTTCTATCCGAATACCCAAATAAAAGCCGAAGGCGAGATGAAAAACGATAAAAGATCCGGCTTCTGGGTCTATTATCACGAGAACGGCAAGCGTTCCTCGGAAGGCGAATTCGATGAAAAAGGCCTGGCGACCGGCGAATGGAAGCGCTATCATCAAAACGGCGCGCTGTCGGGCACGGGATCCTACGAGAACGGCAAGGAGGAGGGCGTCTGGACCCAATACGGCACCAACGGATATCTGGCCGCCACGACCTGCTACAAAAAAGGCCTTCAGGAAGGCTCCAGCTACATGTATGCGCCGGACGGCTCCGTCATCTCCAAGGGCAGCTTCAAAAAGGGCGAGCGCTGCGGCGCCTGGGAGCTTAAAGACCCCGAGAACGGCTCGGAATTAAAGGGCGAGATGAAAGGCGGATTGCGCGTGGGCGATTGGGTAATGAAAGACAACGCTAACAAACAGACGGTCCTTTTCAAGTACGACGAGAAAGGTCAAATGAAGAGCGTCGTGACTAACAAATGGGAATAACGATGCGTTTTCTTCCGCTCTTACTTTTAATCATCTGGACTGGAACTTCAATGGCAGTTTTTACCAATTACGTGGCTGACACGGAAAAAGTCGTGAACGGCGAATTCAGCAAGGAACTGAAAGAAAAGTTTTACAACGCCGCTTTCGAGATCGCAAAGAGAAAAATGGAGGAGGGCGCCAACGCTCTCAAAAACAATCCTCCCAAAAGGGAGATCCTGCCCAGGCTGGCCACCGGCGGCGGATTTTCCGGGCTTTTCGTCTGGGACACCTGCTTCTGCGTCATGTGGGCCAAGTACGATATGAAGCTTCCTGTCCTGACGTCCCTCGACAACTTCTACAATCTCCAGGCTGAGGACGGCTCCATCTGCCGCGAATTCTCTTACGACGGCAGCCCGGCCTGGGACGGCAGGCATCCCATCTCCTGGAATCCGCCTTTGCTTTCCTGGGCGGAATGGGAGCTCTACATTAACGGCAAGACGGATAAAGAGCGTTTGAAAAAAGTTTGGCCAAACTTAAAGAAGTTCTATCTTTTCTGCGAAAAGACTTACCGTCAGCCGGACGGCCTTTACTTCGGAGACGCCCTGGGCTGCGGGATGGACAATCTTCCGAGAATGCCGGAAAACTGGAAAGACGACATTGAAAACGGCATCAAGTTCAAGCCGGAATATTGGCTGTTGGACGATCGTTTCGGCAATGCGGTGGCGGGAAATCCGCTCTATTCCTGGAACAAGCAGATGGACTGGATCGACATGAGCTCACAGATGGCCCTGAACGCCATATGCATGAGCCGCATAGCTTCCGCCATCGAGCTTCCCGAGGACGCCAGGGAATTCAAGGAGCGCCACGCCAAGCTTAAAGAGCTCATCAACAAATACTGCTATGATGAGGAAAGAGGTTTCTACTTCGACTGCTACAAAGGCAAAGTCATTCCGCGCTACCACGTCGGCTGTCTTTGGGTCCTGATCGCGGAGGTCGTTCCGCCGGAACGTTTGGAAAAAGTCATCCGCGTTCTGAAAGACGAAAAGATCTTCAACCGTCCCGTGCCTTTCCCCTCGCTGCCGCCCTGCGAAACGCCCTACGAACCGGAGACCGGCTACTGGCTCGGCTCAAACTGGCCCTGCACTACGTATATGGCCCTGCGAGGCTTGAAAGCTATGGGCGCCATGGAAGAGGCGAAGTATTTCGCCAAGCGCTACTACAACGCCAATCTCAACCTTTTCCTGAAGACCGGCACGGTCTGGGAGAACATCTCTCCCGAGCAGTGCCTGGAACCGAAGAAAGCCGGCGCCGGAAGCGATTTCGCGGGCTGGGGCAACCTGGCGCCCATCGCGGTTTATAAGGAATTCCTGGAATAATAAAATGGACGAATTCGGATCGGATAAAAAAACGATAGAAAGCTCGATCGACGAGGACGAGCTGATCAAGCCCGAGGACGAACTTCCCCCTCTTATGTGGGAGGAGCTGACGCCCGAGATGCGATCCTTCGCCTCAAAGGCCGGCTGGAGCAGCCTCATGCCGGTCCAGGCCATGACCATACCCTACGTGCTGGCACGCCGGGACCTCATGGTGCAGTCCAGGACAGGCAGCGGCAAGACCGGAGCATATCTTCTGCCCTCTTTGCAAAGGATCAAAAAAGAGGAGGCGGACTGTCAGGTCCTGGCGGTGGCTCCCACCAGGGAGCTGGCGCTGCAGATAGAAGAGGAAGCCCTGAAGATGACCAAAGACTGCGGCATCAAAGCCGCGGTGGTCTATGGCGGCGCGGGATATGCCAAACAGCAGGAGGAACTGCCGGGCGCCCAGATCGTCATCGGCACCCCAGGTAGGCTCCTGGATTTTTTAATGCGGGGAACTTTGAAGCTCGCCAAACTGAGAGTCCTGATTCTCGACGAGGCGGACAGGATGCTCTCCATGGGCTTCTATCCCGACATGTGCCGCCTAAAACGCTATCTCCCCCAGAAATACAACGGCTATCTTTTCTCCGCCACCTTCCCGCAGCGGGTCTTGAACCTGGCGGGGCAGTTTTTGGAGAAGCCGGAGTTTTTGAGCCTCAGCAAGGACAACGTCCACGTTAAGGAGATCCTGCATCTTTACACGCCGGTGCCGGTCATGGAAAAAGACCGGTCGCTGGTGAGGATCCTGGAGACTGAAGCTCCCGATTCCGTCATCGTTTTCTGCAACATGAAGACCACGGTGCACTACGTGACGGTGGTCTTGAAACGCTTCGGCTTCGAAGCGGAGGAACTTTCCGCCGACCTTCCGCAAAGGAAAAGGGAGGAGCTTATCGCCCGGCTGAAGGAGGGGCGTTTGAAGATCCTGGTGGCCACCGACATCGCGGCCCGGGGCATCGACATTCCCGCCCTCAACATGGTGGTGCAGTACGAGCCTCCGGAGGAGCAGGAGCTTTACATCCACCGGGCCGGCAGGACCGGCAGGGCGGGCGCCGCGGGCACCAGCGTTACGCTGGTCTCGCCGGGGGAGAAAGTGAAACTGATGATGATCGCGAAAGCCTACAACATCGACATGAAGGAACAGACGTTGCCAAGCGAGGAGGAAGTAGGGAAAGTTATTTCAGGGAGGCTTCTGACGAATTTGGAGCAGAGGGCCAGGGAATTGGATCTCCTGCAGAAGGAAAGAAGCGAGCGCTTCCTGCCCTTGGCCAGGACGATCTCCTCCACGGAGGAGGGCGTGAATCTTCTGGCGGTGCTTTTCGACCGCTATTACCAGGACAGGATCATGGAAGGCAGCGACAACTATTCGCCCAAGGTGGAAAAGGAAAAAACGCGGCAGGGAGAAAACAGGGGACGCCGCCGCCGCAAGAAATAAAAACTGATCTTTCAAAAATCAAAACGGAAACGAGCAACATGAGACAAATGATCAAGGATCTGAGAGAGGGGGATGTAGTAAACGATTTTTACGTCGTGCAGCAGTGCGAGAAGCGCGAGTCCAAGTTTAACAAGGTTTTTCTGACGCTTACGCTGGCGGACGCTTCCGGGAGCGTGGCGGCGGCCGTTTGGGACGACGCGGAGCGCCTCGCGAAGATCTTTGAACCGGGACATGTGGTCAAGGTCACGGGCAAGGTCGGCGTTTACGAAGGCAAGCCCCAGATAAAGGTCTCGGACGGCCGGGCGGCGAAGCCCGGGGATGATTTCAAAGAGAGCGACATGCGCCCTTCGACGCCCTACGACATCGAGAAGATGTGGATGGAGCTGGAAGGGTATCGCAAAAGCGTTCAGGATCCTTATGTCGGCAAGCTTCTGGCTTTCTTTTTCGAGGACCCGGAGTTTGCGAAGGAGTTCAAAGTCCACACCGCGGCCAAGGCCATGCACCACGCCTACTGCGGCGGGCTTCTCGAGCACACCCTGGGGGTGACGCGCCTGGTCCTGTCCATGGCGGAGTGCTATCCCAAGATGTCCCGCGACCTTCTGGTGGCGGGCGCCATGCTGCACGACATCGGGAAGATCTTCGAGATGGGAGGCCTCCTGAGCACCGAATACACCACCCTGGGACGTCTTATCGGCCACATCTCCTACGCCAGCGAACTGGTTGGCAAAGCCTGCGACAAGATCGAGGGTTTTCCGTCCGAACTCAGGCTGCAGTTGCAGCATTTGATACTGAGCCACCACGGCAAGCTGGAATTCGGCTCTCCGGTGGTTCCCCAGACGCCGGAGGCCATGGCGCTTTTCCGCGCCGACGAGTTCGACGCGCATTTCTACATGGCTTTCCGGGCCATCTCCGAGGAGAAGGATCAGTCCGGAGATTTCACCTCTAGGGTGAAGGCTTTGGAAACGGCGCTGTTCAAAACGGAAAAGGCCAGGTTCGGCGAAGCATATTCCATGGCTTTTCCCGGGGATTATATAGACAGATCCATCACCACGGTCAGCTTCGACAAGCCGGAACTTCCGGCTGAAGAGAAACCGGCTCCGGAAGTTCCCTCCGAGGAAACCGCCGCCAAGCAGGGCGACTTGTTTTAATGAGGATACTGGTCGCCATATCGGGAGGCGTTGACTCCGCGGTCTCCGCTTATTTATTGAAAAAGGCCGGGCATGAGGTCTTGACAGCGCACTTTTTGACCAGCGAGCGGGGATATGCGGCGGCGGAAGACGCCAAAAGAGTCGCAGCCGCCCTGGGCGTTGAGTGCGTTTTAAAAGACCTGAGGGAAAGATTTGAGGAAACGGTGGTGAAGCCTTTCATCAAGGAATACCTTCAGGCCAGGACGCCCAACCCCTGCGTCAACTGCAATCCTAATTTCAAGTTTAGGGAGCTTCTCTCCCTGGCGGACGAATTGGAATGCGAAATGGCCGCCACCGGCCATTACGCCAGGATAGAGCGGGACATTACGGGCAGGGCGCATCTTTTGGCCGCGGCGAATTGGAAGAAGGACCAGTCTTATTTTTTGTCGCGCCTTAGTTATGACCAGATATCCAGGATCGTTTTTCCCCTGGGCGGCATGGAAAAGGAGGAAGTCAGGGAGATCGCCGCAAAGGCGGGGCTCCCGGTGGCCCGGAAAAGGGACAGCCAGGAGATCTGCTTCATTCCCAACGACGACTACGAGGCTTTTTTGAAAGAGCGCGTTCCCGACAGTTTCAAGCCGGGCGTTATCTGCGACGTTTCCGGCCGGGAGGCGGGGACCCACGTGGGGCTGCCCGCCTACACCATTGGGCAGCGGAAAAAAATTGGGGCCCACTGCGTGAGAAAGTACGTGGTCAGGATAGAAAAACAGGAAAACAGGGTGATCATAGGCGAGAACGAGGACCTTTTGAAAAAGGAAGCGCTGCTGGAGGACGTGGCCTGGCTGCAGCCGCCCCCGGGGGAGGAGTTTAACGCGGAATGCAAGATCCGCTCCACCAGTTTGCCGAAGAAGTGCCGTGTCAAGATCTTGTCCAAGGAAAAGGTCCTTATAGAGTTTGCGGAGCCGGAGCGGGCGGTGACGCCGGGTCAGGCGGGAGTCGTTTATTGTTCCGGAGAAGTTTTGGGCGAGGGTACCATCGGCGGATAAGTTATGCTAAAATAAATATTTCAGAAATTAAATTGAGAAATTTCACCTTTTTTCAAAATGACTTCGCTTAGAAAACTTAATGAGAAATATCTGGCCGGGGAAAAGCTGGTGGCTTTGACCGGCTACGACGCTTTGATGTCCTCCCTGCTGGCAGAGGCGGGAGTCGATTTCATATTGGTGGGCGACTCGCTTTCCAACGTGATCGCCGGATATCCCAACACGCTGCCCGTCAATATGGAGCAAATGCTCTGGCACACCCAGATGACCGTCAGGGGCGCCAAGGGGACGCCGGTGGTGGCCGACATGCCGTTTATGTCCTACGAGGTCTCCCGGGAGCAGGCCATGATCAACGCCGGCCGCTTCATCAAAGAAGGCGGGGCGGACGCGGTGAAACTGGAAGGCGGCAGCGCGGCCTATCCCGTAATAAAAGCCCTGACGGAAGCCCACATCCCGGTCTGCGGGCACGTTGGCCTGCAGCCTCAGTCCGTTCTGACGCTGGGGGGTTATTCCGTGCAGGGAAAGACAAAAGAAACGGCTACGAAGATCAAGGAGGACGCTCTGGCGGTCCAGGAAGCGGGCGCTTTCGCGGTGGTTTTGGAAATGATCCCGGCCGACTTGGCCGCGGAGATCACCTCCCTTCTGAAGATCCCCACCATCGGGATCGGCGCCGGGCCCCATTGTTCCGGGCAGATCCTGGTGACCCAGGACCTTCTGGGCATGACGGGAAGCAAAATGAAGATCGCAAAGCGCTACGCCGAATTGAGGAAAGAGGCCCTGGAGGCTCTTTCCAGTTATGTCTCCGATGTTAAAAAAGGCTTGACGCCATCCGAAGAAAATTCCTTCTGACATGAAAAAGTTTTTATCCATACTGTTTATCATCGCTTTCGCCCTGGGGCTTTTTCTTTTGAACGCCTGCCGGGACGAGGCCTCCGATTTGAAAAGCTCCCTTGACAGCGCCCAGCGCGCCATTAATTTGGGCGACTACGGCCGGGCGCAGCGCATTTATTACGAACTGAAGCAAAAATTCCCCGAAGAGCAGAAGATCAGGCTGGGCCTGGGCTATTGCTACCTGAAGCAGAACCACGACGAATACGCCGGCGGCGAATTTTCCAAAGTCCTCGCCCTCTCCCAGCAGACCAACGGCTGGGCCTGGCTGGGCTTGGGAACGTACTACAAGCGCCTCAGGAAAAGCGAGGAGGCCAGGACTTGCTACGAGAACGCGGTCTTCTGCATGCCTGATTCCAAGGAGGCGCTCTGCGACCTGGGCAACCTTTATTTCCAAGCCGGCAACTATGAGAAGGCCGCGGAAAATTACGTCAAGGCTGTGAAAGCCGGCGACACCCGGGGCGAACTTCTGGCGGTCATCGGCTCCTGCTATCAGAGGACGAAAAACTGGCGGGAAGCGGTCCGTTATCTGGAGAGGGCTTCCCAGGAGCTGCCGAAAAACAAGAAGCTGCCGCTGCAGCTGGCGTACATCTACCGCGAGAATTTCGACGACCCCGTGAAGGCGGCGGATTTCTTCAGGAAATACGCGGAACTGGATCCCCAGGGGGCCAGGGCGCTTTACGCCACCTTCCGCATGCCGGAGAAGAACGTGGAGGAAGACGCTCAGAAGAAGGAGGAGGGCGCTCCGGCGGTGACCATCGTGGACAAGCCGGAGGATGATCCCAAGGAGCAGATGACGCCCCAGGAGAAGGCCAAGAGCGAGGCCGACACCTTCGAGCATGACGGCCGCCTGTGCCGTCTGGACGGCAAGTTCAAGGAAGCCATCAAGAATTACGAGAAAGCCCTGAAACTCGATCCCTCCAGGGGATACCTTTACGAGGAGCTGGGGGACATCTACGCCGGAGAATTCAAGGACGACGAGCTTCTGTCGGCTCTCAGGAACTACAAATCCTACGCCGACTGGTGCCGCAAGGACAGCCAGGCTTTCGCGGCCGCCAACCAGAAGGTGAAGGATATCCAGGCCCGCTACAACCAGGCGGAGACCAAGCTTCGCGAGATGAAGGAAAAGGAGGCCGAGGCGAAACTGCAGGCCCAGAAGGAAGAGGAAGAACGCAAAAAAGCGCTGGACAAGGACGTGGAAGACAAGATGGCGAAAGCCAAATCCTACGACCAGCTGATCACGGAAGGCAGCCGCCTGATCCAAAGGCAGGATTATGTTCAGGCCAGGGAGGTCTTCCAGAAGGCGCTGGCCATGAACGAGGATGACTGCAGGGCTTATTACAACCTAGGCCTGATCACCTTTGCGCAGGTCAGGGCCAGCCGGAAAAGCGGGGAGGACAACAAGGAAAAATTGGAAGAGGCTGTCCAGTATTTCACCAGCGCCATTGAAAAGAAGAAAAATTACGCCAGCAGCTACGCTCTGCGCGGCCTTAGCTATGAGTTCATGGGCCGGAACGACAAAGCCATGGCGGACTATATGGACTATCTCGAGATGACGGAAGACAGCGACGACTCGAACTTCAAAAAGACGATCACCACTCGTTATGAGATTCTTGCCGGAGCCCGCTGACAAGATGGACGGGGAATGATGAAAAAGAATTTTCTTAGCCTTGCGATCCTTATGCTTTTGGCTGTCATCGGCGCGTTCCTGGGACTGAAAAGAGCCGCGTCCCCGTCCGACACGCCCTCTGACGAACGGATCGCGGAAGCCGAATCCTACGACCTGCTGATCCAGGAAGGCTCCCTCCTGATCCAAAGGGAGGATTATGCGCAGGCCAGGAAGGTCTTCCAGAAGGCGCTGGCCATGAACGAGGATGACTGCAGGGCTTATTACAATCTCGGCTTGATCATCTTCGCGCAGGTCAGGGCCGGCTTGAAAAACGGGGAGGACAACAAGGAAAAATTGGAAGAGGCCGCCCGGTATTTCACCAGCGCCATCGAAAGGAAGAAAGATTACGCCAGCAGCTACGCCCTGCGCGGCCTCTGTCTGGATTTTTTAGAACAGAAAGAAAAGGCCCTGGAGGATTATTCCAACTATCTTGAGCTGACGGACGACAACGACGAATCGACCTTCAAACAGCATATCCAAAACAGAATTCAATCGCTTTACGGAGTTTCCAAATAAGGAGGAGCTGAAATGCTAAAAATAAACCTGTTTGCCCTTATTCTCGCCGCGGCCCTGCTGAGCCTGAGCGCATGTAAAAAAGAGCTGCCGGAGACGGAAAAAGCCATGAACGCCGGCGATCTTCTTTTGACCAGCCAGCGCGATTACCAGGGCGCCCGCGAGCAGTACGCCAAGGCCATCGCCATCGATCCCGGCTACGACAAAGCTTACCTTGCCATGGCCCAGGCCTACGAAGAGGAAGACGATTACAAGAACGCCGCCAAGTGGTACGGCAAGTTCGCGGAAGTGACCAAGTCGGAGGACATGCGCCGCCAGGCCCTTGGCTGGAAGCAGGACGCGGAGCACAACCAGGAGCTTTTCGCCAAATCCCAGGTCCAGGTCGAAAAGGCCGCCACCAAGAACGTGGAGGACACCATCAGGGAAGAACGCGAGAAAGCCGTGGCCTCCGCCGTGGCGGAAGCCAACGAGAAAAACAGCAAGCTTCTGGATGAAAGCAAGAACGAGATCAAGAATCTGAAGCGCGAAGTGACGGAACTCAAGGACCAGGTCACGCTTTTGAACGAGCAGAAGGAAAGCCTTGAGAAACGCCTCACCGCCCTCAGGGACACCGACGACGTGGCCTCCCTTCTTAAGACTTTGGGCACCACGGAAGTGGGCCCCGAACTGGCCCAGCAGGTCGTCAAATTGAAAAACGACAACACCGGCTTGGCCACCAAGGTCAGGAGCCTGGACGAAGTGAACGCCCGATTGAGAGAGGAGATCTCCTCCCTCAAGGCCCGCTTGAAAAGCGGCGAAGCCGACAAGGCCCAGAAGGCTGAGCTTGAGACATTGAGGAAGAAATACGCTGAGCTGGCCACCGCCAAGGCCGCCACGGAAGCCCAGCTGCAGTCTCTGAGAGGCTCCACCGCCCAGGCTCTGGCGGAAGCCAAGAACTCCCAGGACAGCGCGGAAAAAGCCCAGGCTCTGGCCCTGGCTTTGGCTGACAAGAACGCGGAATACGCCGCGCTTGAAAAACAGCTTACCGTGAAGGACGCCAGGATCAGGGAACTGGAGACCCAGACTTCCAATCTGACGCTGCCCGAGGGCGTGGCCGCCAAGGATATCTCCGAGGAGATCACCTCCCTTAGGAAGGACATCGCTTCTCTGCAAAAACAGAACAGCGCCAAGGACACCCAGATCGCTTATCTGAGGAACGAGCTGAATAAAGAGAACGGCGGCGTAACGCGCTCCGAAGCGGAAAGCATCCGCCGCCAGAACGCCGAGCTGCACCAGCAGGTCCTGGCCGCCAACGAGGCCGTCAAGGACGAGAAGGCCCGCCGCGAGGAAGTCCAGAAACAGATGACGGCCCAGGCGGAAGCCTTGAGGACCGTGCCGCCCGTTCCCGTGGACAGCCTGATGGAACCCAGCGGCAAGCAGCCCGAAACTACCGTCGCGTCGGCTTTCGACACTTCCGCTTCCACGGCTCCCAGGGACGATTTCCAGCCTTTGCCGGGCTCCGGCCAAAACGCGGGAACCCCGATCAAAACTTACCGCTCCGGCCCCATACAGACCGTTCCGCCCTCCCGTCCCGCCCCGCAAAAAAGACCGAAAGTCTATCAGGTCAAACGCGGCGACACGCTGTACGGCATAGCCCAGAAATTCTACGGCGACTCCAGCCAGTGGAGGAAGATCCTGCGCTACAACAAGGACGAACTCAGGAACGCCAACGCTTTGAAAGTTGGCCAGAGACTTTACATACCGGATTAATTATTTAAGGATCAAAAATGCTGTTTTCGCAATACAAAGCTACTAAAGAACTGCAAGCCCTGAAAGAAAAAGGGCTCCCCGAATTAAAAGAACTTTTCAAATCCGACCACGAAAGAGCAAAGAGATACTCCGCCGAAGCGGGGGACTGGTACCTGGACTACTCCAAGAACCTCATTAACGACGAGATTTTGAAAGCGCTTCTTAAGCTTTGCGAAGAAGCGGATCTCAGGTCCCAGATAGACGCCATGTTCTCTGGCGAAAAGATCAACAAGACGGAAAACAGGGCCGTCCTTCACACAGCGCTGCGCCAGCCCAAGGACGCGCACGTTTACGTTGACGGCAAAGACGTGGTTCCGGAAGTCTGGGAAGTTCTGGAGCACATGGAAGCCTTTGCGAACTTAGTCCGCAATGAAAAATGGCTGGGCTTCACAGGCAAACCCTTGAAGAACATCGTCAACATCGGCATCGGCGGTTCCGACCTGGGCCCGGTCATGGCCTACGAAGCCCTGAAGCATTATTCCAAGCGGGACCTGACGGTCCGCTTCGTCTCCAACGTGGACGGCACCCACATCTCGGAGATCTTAAGGGACCTCAACGCGGAGGAGACGCTCTTCATCGTGGCCAGCAAGACCTTCACCACGCTGGAGACGATGACCAACGCCCAGAGCGCCAAAGCCTGGCTTCTGGAAAAATTGGGCGACGAGAAAGCCGTCGCCAAGCATTTCGTGGCGCTCTCCACCAACGCGGAGAAAGTAGGGGAGTTCGGCATCGACACCGCCAACATGTTCCCCTTCTGGAACTGGGTGGGCGGCCGCTATTCCTTGTGCTCCGCCATTGGCCTTTCACTCATGATCGCCATCGGCCCCGAGAACTTCAAAGCGATGCTCGCGGGCTATCACAAAATGGACGAGCATTTCTGCACCGCGCCCTTCGAGAAGAACCTGCCTGTAATCATGGCGCTCCTGGGCATCTGGTACAACAACTTCTACGGCGCGGAGTCCCAGGCCATTCTGCCTTACGACCAGTATCTCTCCCGCTTCGCCGCTTATTTCCAGCAGGGCGACATGGAAAGTAACGGCAAATATATCACCAAGCAGGGCGAAACTGTCGATTACCAGACCGGCCCCATCATCTGGGGCGAGCCCGGCACCAACGGCCAGCACGCTTTCTACCAGCTCATCCACCAGGGCACGAAACTGATCCCCTGCGATTTCATCGGTTTCGCCAAGACCCTGAATCCCGTGGGCGACCATCACGTCAAACTGATGGCCAACTACTTCGCCCAGACGGAAGCCCTTGCCTTCGGCAAAACGAAAGAGCAGCTTGCTGAGGAAGGCGTTCCGGAGGAACTGATCCCGCACAAGACTTTCAAAGGCAACAGGCCCACCAACTCCCTTTTGGCCAAAGAACTGACGCCCTCTACCCTGGGGCAGCTCGTCGCTCTCTACGAGCACAAGATCTTCACCCAGGGCGTCATTTGGAACATCTATTCTTTCGACCAGTGGGGCGTGGAACTGGGCAAGATACTTGCCAAAAAGATCCTGCCGGAACTGGAAAACACAAATGCGCCTCTTGCGCACGATTCCTCGACGAACGCTCTAATCGAAAAGTTCCGCTCGCTGAGAAGCTAAGCTTACCGCTTTTCGCGCAGCGTCAAGCGCTTTTGTGATCTCCGCGGTCGACCACGATCTCGTAGCCCGCACAGGCTACCCGGGCGGAAAGGCACTTGATGCATTCAGCTGATTCGCTGCCGGTGCAGATCTTGCCGTCGTAAAGCGCGTACTTGTCACGAACGCTTACAGGAGATAGGTTAGGCATCACGACGTTCGCGCCGTGTCTCAAGCCTTTTTCACGGCCTTCAGGATCGATCGTGCCAAGGGCTGTCGTAGCCGGCAGAAGCACATCCGGCACCAGAAGGCGGATGATGGAAAGAAGTTTCAATGTCAGATCAAGGCTGCCCTGCGGTTCGTTCTTAAAGATCGTGTCTTTATGAGGAATAAAAGGACCGATTCCGCACATGTCAGGTTTGAATTCCGAGATGAAGCGAAGGTCTGCGATCAAATTCTGCGTGGTCTGGAAAGGAGATCCGACCATCATGCCGCAGCCGACCTGAAAGCCGATTTTGCGCAATAATTTGAGGCAGTTCATGCGGTTTTCAAAGGAGAGATCGGCTGGATGCAGCTTAGCGTAATGAAGGGGAGAGGCGGTTTCGTGACGGAGAAGATAGCGGTCGGCGCCGGCTTCAAAGTACGCGCGGTAACTTGCTTCGCTTTTTTCTCCAATGGAAAGCGTCACGGCGCAATCCGGATGCATTGTCTTTATTCCGCGAATCAAAGAAATGATCTTGTCATCAGTATAGAAAGGATCCTCGCCGCCCTGAAGAACGAAAGTGCGGAAACCCAGTTCATATCCCTCGCGCACGCAATCTAATATTCCTTCATCACTAAGGCGGTAGCGGTCGGCCTTCACATTCTTGCAGTTGATGCCGCAATAATAGCAGCTGTTCTTGCAATAGTTCGTGAATTCGATGAGTCCTCTGATATATACGGCTTTGCCGTAGATCTTTTCACGGACTTCGCGCGCACAGGCTCCAAGGTACGCAAGAGCCTCTTCGTCTTCCGCTGCCAGAAGAGCCTCAAGCTCAGCATCCGAAACGTCGCGCGTGGATTTGAGTTTGTCGATAATCGCTTTAATATCCATCAACTCCATTTTAGCAGAAAACCCTTTTCGCTGCGCGAAAAAAAGAACGCACCCCCGCTCATGGACTACGCTTGCATTGCCTTGATTTGCGTCCTCTGTGAGGAATGCTTGGGGGTGCGTTCTTCTTTTTCGCTCCGCTGGAGCGCTAGCTTATTCGAATTCGATGGTGGAGGGCGGCTTCGGCGTGATGTCGTACAGCACTCTGTTCACGCCCGGCACTTCCGCCACGATCCTCACGGCCACTTTGCGCAAGAGCTCGTAGGGGATCTGGGCCACTTCCGCGCTCATGGCGTCGGAGGAGAGGATCGCTCTCAGGCAGATGGCTTCCGCGAAGGTGCGGCGGCCGTCCTTCACGCCCGTAGATTTGAAGCCCGGGCAGACCGCGAAGTACTGCCAGATCTGCTTGTCCAAGCCGGCGGCCTTGATCTCTTCCCGCCAGATGGCGTCGGCTTCCCTGACGGCGGTGAGTTTTTCCCTGGTGATGGCGCCCACGACTCTCACGCCCAATCCCGGGCCCGGGAAGGGCTGGCGCCAGACCTGATCCTCAGGCAGTCCCAACGCGGTGCCCACGCCGCGCACTTCGTCCTTGAAGAGCCACTTGATGGGTTCCAAAAGCTTGAAGTCCACGTCCTCGGGAAGTCCGCCCACGTTGTGGTGGGATTTCACCATGCCTTTCTTGGAGAAGCTTTCTATAATGTCGGGATAGATGGTGCCCTGGAGGAGGAAGTCCATCTTGCCGAGCTTGGCTGATTCTTCCTCAAAGACTCTGATGAACTCTTCGCCGATGATCTTCCTTTTCTTCTCGGGATCCTCCACGCCGGCCAGCTTGGTCAAAAAGCGCTCCCTGGCGTCGATCATGATGAGGTTCATGTTGAAG
Organism: bacterium; assembly: GCA_017557885.1. Taxonomy (GTDB): domain Bacteria; phylum Auribacterota; class UBA3054; order UBA3054; family UBA3054; genus UBA3054. The sequence goes on from JAFYXV010000001.1 coordinate 62,147, forward strand.
GTCTGCTTGAAGATCTTTTCAATGCTTTCCGGCTCGTTTTTGCGCATGAGGCCGTGATCAACGAAGACGCAGGTCAGCTGGTCGCCCACGGCTCTGTGGACCAGCGCGGCGCATACGGAGCTGTCCACGCCGCCGGAGAGGGCGCACAAAACCTTTTTGTCGCCGACTTCCTTCCTGATCTCCTCCACGGCGTTCTCGATGAAGGCCTCCACGGTCCAGTCGCACTTGAATCCGCAGCTGGCGATGAAAGCGCTGAATTCTTCGCCGGATCTCAGGTTTCCTTGCAGAAGGACGGGGACGTTGTAGCTGTTCAGGATCGAGGTGTCGCATTCCGACTCGTCGTCGCCGATGGCGATGATGGCCTTGGGGGCGAGGGAGGGAGTCAGTTTTTCCACCGGCAAAACTTCGCAGTAAACTTTGGCGGAACGGGCTTGTTTCGCGACTTTCTGATTGTTGTGGGCGCCGAAATCGGCGATCAAAAGAAGTTCTTTCATAATATCTTCGGTTGAGGTTAAGTTAACGAGAAAATTGTGTCAAAAAATTCATTCAATTTCAAGGGGAGGGGAGAGCCGGCCGGCTGGTCGCCGAAAAAGCGATTAAAGCCGCCGCAAGGTTTTTTTGCTAAAATAACAATAGTGAGTAAAACGAATTTTAAATTATGATCGGTGAAGCACATTTGTTGACCTTGGCTCAGATGCGCAGGATCCTTGCCATTCTGCAGCCCGGAAAGTGGGATATCGTGGAGATCCTTATCATGGCCACGGTCTTCTACCTTATCATTTCCTTCGTCTCCAGGACGCGCACGGTCTCTTTGCTGAAGGGGCTTTGCGTGCTGGCTTTGGTTTACATTCTGGCCAACCTGCTTCCCCTGATGACCATCCGGACGCTCATCTCCGAACTTTTGCCCTCCATCGTTCTGTGCATCGTGATCATCTTCGCGCCTGAAATGCGCCGCGGTTTGACGGAACTGGGCAAAAACACGACCTTCAAGCGCCAGAAACAGACGAACGCGCCCGTGAGGGAGATCTACAACGCCGTCATCGCTCTTTCCGAGCAGAAATGCGGGGCCCTCATAGCCATTGAGCGGCACGTCGGCCTCCACGGCTACGTGGCGCCCTCCGGGGTGGTCATTGACGCGGACGTTTCCACGCCCCTTTTAAGAAACATTTTCTTCCCCAAGTCGCCCCTTCACGACGGGGCGGTCCTTGTCATCGGCCGCAAGATCCACGCCGCGGCCTGCCACGTTCCCTTGTCCACCAAGGAGCTGGCCCAGCTGATGGGCACCAGGCACTGCGCGGGCTTGGGCTTGAGCGAGGAGACGGACGCGCTGGTCATCTGCGTCAGCGAGGAGACCGGGCGCATTTCCCTTTTCGAGGACGGCCGCTGGGACAAGGACGTTCAGCCTTCCGCTCTTCTGCAGCGCCTTTTGGAAGCTTACGCATAAAGTTAAATGCTCTACGCCAGACAATACTCTTATCTCAGGCTCATGATGTGGTGCGACGCTTTCTGCGCCGCTTTGGGTCTTGCTTTGGCCTACGCTCTCAGATACGTCCTGGCCATCTGGTATTCCGCCAACATGTCGGGGCTCCCGACCTGGTTCCCCTCCATGCTTCCCTACGAGGAGGGTTTCCTTTTCCGGGAGATACTGTGGACGCTGCCGGCGGTCATGCTGACCTGGCCTCTGGTCCTGGGCCACTGGGGCCTTTACGATCCGGAGACCCAGCATGATCACAAGGCCCGGAGGATCCTGCTTCTCCAGGGCTCTCTGGTCAGCACGGTCACCCTTGTCACCCTCATTTTCGTTTTCAAGCTGGAGGGCGCGGCCCGTATTGTAATCATAGGCACCGGGTTCCTGACCGCCGGCCTTCTGGAGCTGAAGGAGCTGTTCTTGAAGCGCCACCGTATCTTTTCCGAACGGCAGGACGATTTTCATCTTCTTATCCTGAGAAAAGGCGAGGAGAGCGAAGGGGAGAGGAAGATCCTGGAGCGTTACGGAGAATGGGGCGCCAGGCAGGTCTGCGTGCTTTCGCTGGACAGCCTTGACGAGGAAAAGATCAACAAGGCGCTCATCGACGGCAAGGTGGACGAGATCGCCTGCTTCTGCCCCCTGGAGGATCTTTTCCGCTTCTGGCCGCTCATAGAGGCCGGCGGACGCATGGGGCTGCAGACCGTTTGCTATTTCCCGACCGACAAAGGGTTCCAAAGAGTCAGCGTTTCGGAAAAGAACGGCCTTTGCGCCGTCTCCCTTAACAAGAACTCCATCGACCTGGGCGCCCTGACGCTGAAACTTTTGGCTGACAAAGTCCTGGCGTTGCTGTTTCTTGTCATCTTGTCTCCGCTTTTCCTTGTCATAGCGATATTGGTGAAGCAAAGCAGCCCCGGGCCTGTCTTCTGGCGCCAGACGAGAGTCGGCCGCAACGGGCATCTTTTCACCATGTTCAAATTCCGCTCCATGGTGGCGGACGCCGAGGAGCGCAAGGAGGAGCTTTTGGGAAAGAACGAAGTGGACGGCTGGGCTTTCAAGATGGAAAATGATCCCAGGGTGACTTCCGTGGGGCGCTTCCTCAGGCGTTATTCCCTGGACGAGCTTCCCCAGCTTTGGAACGTTTTGCTTTCCGACATGAGCCTGGTGGGCCCCCGGCCCTCTCTGCCAGAGGAGGTGGAGCGTTTCGCTCCCGGCGAAAGGCGCCGCCTTTCCATGAAGCCCGGCATGACCGGCCTCTGGCAGGTCAGCGGCCGTCACACGCTGCCCATAGAGCGCTGGATACAGCTGGATCTGGAATACGTTGACAACTGGAACATCTGGCTGGACTGCCGGATCCTTTTTATGACGATAGCCGCGGTCTTCCGCGGGGAGGGACGCTGAAGTTATGCGAAAAGTTTTTTTCCTTCTGGCTTTGTTTTTTCTTTTCGGCTGCGCCTCCGAGCAGGAAGCCGTGAATTACAACACCGTTTACATGGACCGCTGCCTTTCGACAGGCATGATGGCGGTGGGGCTTGACGATGACATCAGGGCCGACACCGGGCTGCCGGCGCTGGACGGCATGTACATCGCCAACGTGGAGCCCCGCTCCGCGGCCGCTTCCGCTCATCTTAAGACCGGCGACGTGCTGCTGCAGGTCGGCGAGATGGAGGTTTACGACAAGGAATCCTTCGCCAAGGCTTTTTTGGAACTGGAAGGCAAAAAGCGCGCGACCGTCAAGGTCTGGCGGAAGGGCGCTCTTTTTAATTTTGAACTGCCCCTGACTTTCTGATGACGCCTCTTCTCGTTATAGACATCGGCAACACCAGGACCGCCTGCGGCCTTTTCGCCGACGGAAAGATCGCGGCTCTGACGCATTTTGAGCGCTTTTCCCAAAGAGAACTCAAGGCTTTTCTGAAAGGGAAGGAATATTACGGCTGCGTTTTCGCCTCCGTGGTCCCTGCGGCGAGCGACAGTTTCAATTGTTTTTGGTGCAGGCGGGGGCGCGGCCCCCTTTGCCGCCTGAACTGGACGATCGTCTCCAAGGCTCTTAAAAACAAGATCAAAGTTTTCGGCAGTCAGCCCGGCGACGACCGGGCCGCCAACGCTTACCTTTTGCACAAGCTTGGCAATTTTCCGGCCGTGAGCGTGGACGCCGGCACAGCCCTGACGACCGAAGTGCTGGACGGCAAAGGCGTCTTTTTAGGCGGGCTTATAGCGCCCGGAGCCTTTTTGCAGCGCGAGAGTCTCAGCGGCCGCACGGCGCAGCTCAAGGGCCTTGCGAAAGGCAAGCCCGCTCTGATAGGCTCTTCTTCCGAAACGGCCATCTCCGCCGGCGTGGAGGGACTTTTGACCATGGGGCTCACGAGCTGGCTGGCCGAAGTGGAAAAAGAGGTCTTGGGAGAGAGTTTCAAGAGCATTGTTTTCACCGGCGGCGGAGCGGAGCTTTATTTTAAGGAAGCGAAAAAGCTTTTCAAGCCGGTCGTCTTCGATCCGCTTTTCACCTTGAAGGCGCTGGCTCTCTCCTTCTTTGACGAGGACATGAGAAAGCTTTATTCCAAACTACAAAAAGTGGTTTTTTAACGTGCGTCTGACTATTGAAAATATTTCCAAGAGCTACGGCGGCCAGAAGGTCCTGGAGGATCTCAGTTTCACCGTGGAGGAGGGGGAGCTCTTCTTCCTCATCGGCTCCTCCGGCTGCGGGAAATCCACGCTGCTCCGCATTATCTCGGGCCTTCTGGCTCCCGACCGGGGCAGGATCTTTTTCGATTCCCGGGACGTGACCTCCCTTCCGGCGGAAAAAAGAGGCTTGGGTCTGGTCTTCCAGAATTACGCCCTCTGGCCCCACATGACGGTCTGGGAGAACGTGGCCTTCGGCTTGGAGACCAGGGGCGAGAAAAGCTCACTGATAAAGGAAAAAGTCGCCAGGATCCTTGGGGAAGTCAGGCTGGTCGGCTTGGAAAAACGCTACCCCGCGGAGCTCTCCGGCGGCCAGCAGCAAAGGGTGGCCCTGGCCAGGGCGCTCGTCATAGAGCCGCCTCTGGTGCTTCTGGACGAGCCGCTGAGCAACCTGGACGCCGGCTTGAGGCTTGAGATGAGAGGGGAGCTGCGCCGGATACACAGGAATCTTGGCGTCACCATGATCTACGTCACCCACGACCAGAAGGAAGCCCTTTCTCTGGCGGACCGCATGGCACTTTTGCACAACGGAAAACTGGAGCAGGCGGGCGCGCCTTTGGAACTTTACAAGCTCCCCCGCAGCAGCTACGCGGCCTCCTTCCTGGGAGAGACCAATCTGCTGGAAGGGACCTTCAGGACGGAAACGGCGGAGGGCTGGATAGTCGAAACCCCCTGGGGCGAGGCGAAGCTGCCTTCGGACCATGTTTTCGGCGCGCGGGAAAACGGGGAGGCGATCATAAGCCTGAGGCCTGAGAACCTTAGTTTCCAAGGCCCCGGGGACGCTCCCTGCTTCGAGGCGGAGATAGTGGAGAACAATTTTTTGGGAGACATCACCCAGCTGGTGGTGCGGGCTTTCGGGAGAGATCTGACAGTGGAGACTGTTTCCGGAGCCGACCGTCTCAAGGTTGGGAGCAAGGCGCGGCTGTGGCCAAAGGAGTCTGAACTGACGGCCTACCAAAGAGAGGACTAGATGTTCAGGAACTTTTGCCAGCGTTTCGGAACAGCGGTCTTCTTTCTTTCCGTGGCGCTTTTTTTCTTTTTCTTTCTTGCGCTGCCCCTTGGCAAGATCATTTTATCCTCTTTTTGGGAAAACGGCGATTTTACCTGGGCTTATTTTCTGGCGGTCTTCAAGAACCAGGGGATAAGGGAATCCTTCCTCAACAGCCTTCTCATAGGCCTTTTCGTCACTGTCCTCACGACTTTTTTGAGCCTGCCTCTGGCTTATTTTTTCGTCTGGCTCGATTTTCCTTTGAAAAGATTGTTCCAGGGGCTGATCCTTCTGCCCATGGTCATGCCTCCCTTCGTGGGCGCCCTGGGAATGCGCTATCTCTTCGCCCGCTGCGGCTCTTTTAACATATTGCTCTCCGATCTTGGCCTTCCCGCCGTGGATTTTTTGGGGAGCGGCGGCATGGCGGGGGTGGTGCTTTTGGAAGCGCTGCATCTTTACCCCATCATGTATCTCAACGTCACCGCTTCGCTGGCCTCCCTGGACGAGTCCTTGATCGAGGCCGCCAAAATGACCGGAGCGGGGGCTTTCACGATCTGGCGGAGGATCATACTGCCGCTCTTTCTGCCCGGTTATTTCGCCGGGGCCATCATCGTTTTCATCTGGGCCTTCACTGACCTTGGCACGCCGCTGGTCTTCGAATTCCGCAATTGTCTGGCGGTGAACGTATTCGACAGGGTGACGGACATACACTCCAACGCCGTGGGCTACGTCCTGGTGCTTTTTATGCTGGCGGCCAGCTGCGTGTTTTTCCTTTTGAGCAAGAGCCTCTCCAAGGGCGTTAAGGTCGTCTCCACTTCCAAGGGAATACAAAGTTCCTCTCTGAAAAAAGTTTCCCCATCCGCTTTGTGCGCGGTTTACGCTTTCCTTTTTGTCACTTCCTTTCTGGCTCTTCTGCCCCACGTCAGCGTGATGCTGGTGGCTTTTTCCGACAAATGGTTCATGACCGTCCTCCCGGAAAGCTACACTCTTCGTCATTTCACCGGGGCTTTCACCCACAAACTGGCGGTCTCCGGCATCAGGAATTCTCTTTTCCTCAGTTCCTTCGCCACTTTGCTGGACATTTTTCTGGGCTTGACCATAGGATATCTCCTGGCCAGGAAGAAAGGCCTCTGGCGGGAGGCGCTGGACGTTATGGTCATGCTGCCCCTGGCCATTCCCGGCATTGTGCTGGCCTTCGGCTACGTTTCCCTTTTCGCCGGCAAAAACCTGCCGCTTCTGACCCTTGATCCCCTGAAGGATCCCACCGCCCTTCTCATAATCTGCTACAGCATCCGCAGGCTTCCCTATATAGTGCGCTCCGTTTATGCCGGATTCCAGCACATAGGCGAGAGCATGGAGGAGGCCGGCAGGAGCCTGGGCGCCGGCTTCTCCCGCGTCCTTCGCACCATCACCCTGCCGCTGCTTTCCTCCCACATTTTGGCCGGAGCCATCCTGACCTTCGCTTTCTGCATGTTCGAAGTGGGCGCCACGATCCTTCTGGCGGCCAGGGAATGGGACTATCCTATCGCCAAGACTATCTACGCCCTCAACATGCGCCTGGGGGACGGCCCCTGCATCGCCTCCGCCATGGGCGTCATCGGCATGGTCCTTCTGGGCTCCTGCCTTGCCGTGACCTCCGCGCTGCTGGGGCGCAAAATGGGAGAGCTTTTCCGGGGCTCGTCCTCCTGAAAAGTTTTGCGTTAAATTTATGTTAAAATGTAAAGTAACCGAATTAAATAAATAAATTGGAGAAAAAACATGAAAAAAATCTTGACGCTTGCGTTGTGCATCGCCTTTGTTTTGGCCGGCTGCAAGAAAGCCGCCGATAAATCGCCGGCTTCCGAGGAAGAGAAGCAGGCCCAGGCCGCGCAGCAGGCGATGATGGATCAGATGAACGATCCCGATTTTCAGGCTATGCAGAAAATCGCGATGGGCGCTATCGAAGACGAAGACTGGCAGGGAGCGCTTGCCAAGATCGACGAGCTTATTCCGAAATTTGAGGAAAATTCCAAGAAATGGCAGGCCGCCGTCAGCATGAAATTCACTTTCCTGCTGTTTTTGAGAAAAATAGACGAAGCCAAGCAGATAGCGGAGGCCATTCCTCCCATCCAGGAACAGATCGAAAAGGAAAAAGATTTCTACAGCGAGTGCAACCTCACCCTTTTGGAAGCCGCCACTTTCATGGGCCTGGGCAAGACCGAAAAAGGCGAAGCGCTGCTGGACAAAGTGATCGAAAACGAAGAGAATCCAACTATTGCCAGACAGAAATCCCTTGCCACCAAAGCCATGCTCGCCCTCAGGGTAAAAGGCGATACGGAAGGCTTCATCGAATTGACCGGTAAAGCTGTGGAACTTGACCCGGAAAGCGATCTGTCCAAACAGCTGACCGCCCAGCTTGAAATGTTCAAGAACATGCTGGAAGAAAGCAAGCAGGAACAGGAAGCCGAGACCGCGCAGGAAGAGTCCCAGGAAGAGGAAGAAGCCATCAAAGAGCCCGTTGAATAAAAACGAATGAATAAGTTCCTAATTATCGCAGTTTGCCTGCTGTTCGTTTTAACCGGCTGCAACAAGAGCCCCGATCAGAAGCTGCGATCCGACGCAGGCTCGTACGAGAGCGAGATGCAAGTCGGCCTGGAGATCAACCAGGCTATGAAAGAAGCCCTTGAAACGGACGATTTCAAGACCTTCAACGGCAAACTGGACGCTTTGATGGAGAAACATTCCTCCAACGCCAGCATAAAGGCGTCCGTTTACGGAGCCAAATTCATGGCGCTCCTTTTCGACGAAGATCTCGACGGCCTGAAGAAAATGATCGAAGAAATGGACGATCCGGAGTTTAGGGAGGAATATGAAAAATACATGGGCGACGAGCATCCCGGAGGCACGATCAAGCTGACCAAAGCGCAGTTCTGTTACAGTTTCGGCCTGGAAGAACGGGGAGACGCCATCGTGAACGATATCGTTCAAAATGAAGAGAGCAAGGCCGTTAAGCAGATGGCGCTGATCATGTCTGGCAGAAAATACTACGTCAAAAAAGACGTCGAGAATTTCAAAAAGACCATCGAGGCCGCCATCGCCATAGACCCCACCAACATGATCGGCCGGGCTTTCTCACAGGAAATGGACATCGTTATCCAGAAAATGATGTCCGAGGACGGGACGGAAGGAGCGGAAGAGGCCTTTGAAGTCTCGGAATAATATTTACAACGCGAAAAAAACAAGGAGAAACAACATATGAAGATCAATTTATTAGTTCTGTTGCTGGCCCTTCTTACGGTCAGCGCCTGCAAGAAGCAAGAAGAAAAAACGACTGTCAAAACTCCCGACGAACAGGAGACCCAGGCGGTTGACAACGCTGTGCAAAGCTCCAAGCCGGTGGTGGAGCCCCAGGATGACGGCATCTGGACAGTAAACTTTGATTTCGCCAAGAAGATCGCCGCGGAAAAGAACATAGATCTTCTGATCCTCTTTACCGGCTCCGACTGGTGCGTCTGGTGTCAGCGCCTTGGCGACGAGGTCTTCTCCGACGAGAAATTCCAGGAAGAAGTGGTCAAGAAATTCGTGCCTGTGAAGCTCGATTTCCCCAGCAAAGTGGATTTCCCCGAAAACATCAAGCAGAGCTACCGCTCCCTGGCTGACAAATACGGAATCAGGGGTTATCCCACCGTCATACTGGCCTCCAGCGACGGCACTCCCTACGCTTCCTGCGGTTACCAGCCCGGCGGAGGAGAAGCCTTCCTTAAGACTTTGGACGATCTGCAAGCTTCCAAAAAAGACCTGGAAGAGAAAGCCGAGGCCGCTGAAAAGGGCGGAGAAGCGGAAGCCAAGGAGCTTTACGAGGCCCTGCAGAAGTACGTCGAAAATTTCAAGGACAACGCCGCTTTGATGGAAGTCTTCGCCAAGTATTTCGACATTTGCAAAGCCAAAAATCCTGACATTGCCCGCACCCTCGAGAGAGAGCAGAAAGTCAAGGAGGAGATAGAGGCGCTGGACAAGCAGTACCACTTGGGCATGAACGAAGACCGCACGGAATTCCCCGAGGGATCCGTTGAGGAAGCCGTGGCTGATTACCGCGCGGTCATTGACAAATACAGCCTGGAAGGCATGCAGAAGCAGGAAGTCCTCCTGAAGATCTGCGACATTTATTATGTTGTCCAGGAAAGCGAGAAGATCGACGCCGTCATGCAGGAGATCATCGACGCCGATCCCACTTCCGAGATCGCCGAGATCATCGGCGACGTCAAGAGCCGCAGGGAAATGGAAGAACTCACGGAAGCCATCACCCAGTGCCTTGTTGACGACAAAAAGGACGAAGCTTTGAAACTTCTGGATGAAAAGCTTGCCAAGAGCAACGACAAAGAGGTCCAGACCTCCTTGAACGGCATGAAGGCGGAAGTCCAGGTCCTCTTCGACGACATCGAAGGCGCCAAGCAAAGCTTCCAGGCCGCCATCGATCTTTGCGAAAGCGAAGAGGAGAAGGCAGGCTTCCAGTCCAGGCTCCAGGAACTCGACCCCTTCAACAAGACCGTCACCCAGACCCAGCTTTTACTGATGAGGGGCAACCCCCAGGGCATGATCGACGCCATTGACAAAGCCATAAAGGACTATTCCCCCGATCCGGCTTCCCTTCAGAAAGCCCACATCATGCAGGCTCAGGCTTACGGCGAGATGAGGAACGAAAACAAGGTCATTGAATATATTGAAAAAGCCATCGCCGCCATGCCGGAAAGCGACCTGGCCCAGAGCATGAGCCAGAGCCTGGAAGCCATGAAGAACCAGAAAGCCCGCCAGGAAGAGGCCATCGCCAAAATGGCCCAGGAAAGAGAGGCCAGAGAGGCTGCGAAAGCCTTCTCTCAGGAAGAGGAGCAGGGAGAATAATCCTTCGCCCATGCAGGTAAAAGAAATAAAGCTGCCCCTTACTCCTGGCATTGTCAGGGAACTGCACGCCGGAGAGATCGTTTCTCTCTCCGGCATCCTATACACCGCCCGCGACGCGGCCCACAAGAGGCTCGTTGAAGCTCTTGCGAAAGGGGAGAAGCTGCCCTTTCCCGCGGAGGGCGCGACCATCTACTACACCGGCCCCACGCCGGCTCCTCCCGGCGCCGTCATAGGCTCCGCCGGCCCCACCACCGCCTACCGCATGGACCCTTACGTTGAGTCCTTGCTCAAAGCGGGCGTGCTCGGCATGATCGGCAAGGGCGCCAGGAAAGGCGATGTTCCCGAGCTCATCAAGAAATACCAGGCCGTCTATTTCGCCGCGCCCGGCGGCTGCGGCGCCCTTTTGGGCAAATGCATCAAGGAATGCGAAATAATCGCCTATCCTGACCTCGGCACCGAAGCCGTAAGAAGACTCAAAGTAGAGAATTTCCCGGCTTTCGTCGCCCAGGACAGTTTCGGCAACAGCATATATTAAACCTAACGACCAACATGAAAAGAAGCATCGTTTTAACTCTATTCGCGGCGCTTTTTGTGATAAGCGCTTTTTGCGACGAATGTCTTTCCGAACCTTTTTCTTTCCGCAGCAAAAGCGATATGGATCAGGCGGTGACTTTGAAAGCCACCGATCCCATCTATTACAGCGGCGATCTGGCCTCCGGCGAACCGGAATCTGTTTCCATCGAGGTGCAGGATCTGGACAATCCTACCTATCGGGAAGTCCTTTTCTATCTTACGGCGCCTTTCGAAGACGGCGTTTTTTTATGGGATTACTATGCCTTGGAATACCGGAATCTGCCTGCCGGACACACCTATCTTATTACGGAAACTATAAAGACCGACGCTGAAACGAAAACTTTCAGCCATACCATCAAGATCGTGCCCGAACCTCTGGCCCTGCTGCTCTTCGGCATGCTGGGCTTCCTCTTCATAAGGAAGCGTGCGAAAGCTCTCGCAGCAGTTCTTATTGCCGTAACAGTCTTTGCGGCCGCCGGCGCCAGGGCTGACGGCTGCGTGCAGTCGGTCACGGCCGGACAGTTCTTCCCCTTCGAGAGGATGGTCATCATAAACTACGTCCTTGATTCCGACGAGAACGACGAGTTCACTGTGGACTTCTTCTGCACCACCGACGAAGGCGCGACCTTCTACAAGCTTTCGGAATACGGAGTGCTTTCGGGAGAAGGCGAAGACGGCACGGCGAAAGGCAACGGCGCCCACACGATCTACTGGACGCCGGGCGAAGCCTTCGACAATATCTACTCTGACAGCATGAGGATCAAAGTTGCGGGCGAAGTCGTTCCGCCTCCTCCGAAAACTTTCATGACCATTGATCTTTCCGACGGCTCCGTCAGCTACTCTCCCGAACCTCCCGCAAGCTGGACGGCAGAATACAAGACGACGAAACTCGCCCTGAGGCGCATCGAGCCGGGCACCTTTTTGATGGGCAGCCCCGAAGATTTCGACATGAGGGGAGACACTGACCTCGCCCAGCACGAAGTCACGCTCACCAAGCCGTATTATATCGGAGTCTTTGAAGTGACGCAGGCCCAGTATGAGCTGATAACCGGAACCAACCCATCGCAAACGCAGGGCGCGACGCGTCCCGTGGAGACAGTGAACTTCAATACCATAACCGGCGCGAACGGTTTCTTCCAGCAGCTAAACGCCAAGACCGGCTTAAGTTTCGGGCTTCCCACGGAAGCGCAGTGGGAGATGGCCTGCCGTGCGGGAACGACTACGAGTTTGAACAACGGGACTGACATTCAGACCAGCGACTGGGATCCCAACCTGGCCCAGCTTGGCCGCTATCCCGGCGACAATAACGACAACAAACCCACCCAAGACTACAACGGTTGTCACACCGTTGCGGGCTCGTACCTTCCCAACGCCTGGGGCCTCTACGATATGCACGGCAACGTTTATGAATGGTGCCTGGACTGGATCGACAACTCTCATCTCCACGACACCGATCCGACCGTTGACGAAGTTGGCACTTTGACAGGCAATTACGCGACGATTCGCGGCGGCAGCTGGGGCACGATTGGCAAGTCTTGCTGCTCGGGGTCCCGCAGCGTCCAGGTGAAAAGCCTGGCCTCCTCCAACAGAATGAGCAACAAAATAGGCTTCCGCGTTTTCATGCAGCTCGACTAATTTTGCGCTCCACAAAAAGAACCGCGGCCTTTTAAAAAGGGCCGCGGTTCTTTTTGTGCTTAATCCAGAATGCTGGCTTTGACGGGGCAAATTGCCTGGAAGGCTTTTATGTCGAGGAGGGGAGAGGCCAATTCATTGAAGGGCGGTTCGTACGTTCTGCCGCAGGCGGCGTATTTGCCTCCGGTCATGGGATTGTAGGGAAGGAAATCAACTGAGGTGAGATTTTTGAGTTCCTTGGCCAAAAGAGCGATGGCGGTCAAGTTTTCTTCGCTGTCGGTCACGGTTGGAATAAGGGGCAGCCGGAAACAATAGGGCGTTGCGCATTCTTTGTCAAGACGTCTGATATTGTCGAGTATAAGAGATGAGCTTTGCCCGGTCCAAAACTTGGCTTTTTCTTCGTTGAGGACTTTCAAACCGAAATGAAGGCTCTCTGCTCTTTCCGCCAGGGCTTTCAGTTTTTGATAATCGCCGTGTCCGGAGGTGTCGATTATGGAATGGAGCGTGTTCTTTGTTATGTCGAGGACTTCCAGAAGGAAGTCGGCTTGCAAAAGGGGCTCTCCTCCGGAAAAGGTCACGCCGTCCAAAAGCTCGGACTTGTCCATAAGGTATGCCGCCAGTTTTTGCGGGCTCCAATATTCGCCCGCCAATCTTGTTCCGCCGGGGAAAACGAGGGTTTCCGCTTCGGCGCTCTGTCCTTCCGGGCTGTGGCACCATCTGCAGCGCAATGGGCAGCCTTTTAGGAAAACGGTTATCCTGAGTCCCGGGCCGTCGTGGATGGAGGCTTCCGCTATGTCGAATAAAAGGCCTTCCATATAATTACGCGCCGAAGGCCTGGCGTCCGATGATCTGATCCTGATAGGGCTTGGAAAGCTCCACGAAATAGCCGCTCCAGCCCCAGACACGGACTATTAAGTCCCGGTAGTTTTCCGGGTGTATCTGGGCGTCCCGCAGCTTGTCAGGGTTCAGGGTGTTCAATTGCAGCTGCTGGCAGCCGAGTTTGACGAAGGCTTGGATAAGCTTTACGACTTTGAGAAGGGCTTCCTCATTCCTGAAATAGGAGTCCGCAAGCTCCATGGTTATGGGGCCGCCGTTGCAGATCCTTTTATAGTCTAATTTGCCGTAGGTCTCCAGTTCGCTTATGATACCCCGGGCTCGGACGCCGGGAGAAGGGGCGAGGCTGGAGCTGACGAAGTCGCCGTATTTGCGTCCGTCAGCGGTGGCTTTCAATTTCTGGCCTTCCCTTTTCTGGGTCATCAGGACATAGTGCTGGGCGGAACCGGAGCCAGGCCTTATTCGGCCGCCGCGGCCGTTATTTTTTATTTCGGCAAGGGCGTCGGCGAAGAGGTCGAACAGGCGTTTTAACAAGTCGTCGGCGTAATCGTCATTGCTGCCGACCTTGTGGGGGACAGCCTTTATTATCTGTCTCAGTTCCTCGTCGTTTTCGTAGTCGCTTTCCAATGCGGCCAAGAGTCTTTCCGGAGTGACCTGCTTAGTTTCGAAGATCAGATACTTGACAGCCGCCAGGGCGTCGGCGGCGCTCGAGGAGCCGCAGCCTTGGCAGCCGTAATGGTAGTGGCTTCCGCCTCCGTTGTTCAGGTCGCGGCCTTTTTTTATGGGGTTTTTGGAGAAGACGGAAACGATGGGTTCCGGAAGGAAATAACCTTCTTGTCCGCATTCCTCCTTGAAATCTTTTACTTGCGCGTCAACGGCTGTTTTTAATCTGCCCATTATCCCTTCGAAATCATCGCCGGCTTTAAGGCCGGATCTTATGGCCTCATCCGCGCACAAAGGAAAATTGAAGGCGAATAGGTTCGGGGTGTCGCGGCCGTCCTCCACCACGAACTCCCAGCAGGCCGCGACGGTGTAGTCCCTGGCTGCTTCCAGGTCGTAGCCGAAATTCACCAGGCTGGGAATGATGACTTCGTCGTTTTGGTATTGCGGGAAGCCCAAGCCCTTGCGGGTAAGTCTGGCGGCGGAAAGAAGAAGGTCATGGGGCGTGTTGGAATCTACCCTCAGATTGATCTTAGGGTCTATCAGACCAATGTCGTCCGAGGCTTCCAGGCACATGTAGGTGAGGGGATTGACCGCAGGGTTTCCGTTCCTGTCGCAGCCCCCTAACATCATGCTCTGCCCGTTGTCGCCCAGCTGGACTCCTCTGTAGAGGTCGGCGTCCCTTGAAAGGGAAATGAAAAATTCTTCCAGAAGCTCGAAGGCCTCGTCATGAGTCAAAACTTTTTGCTTCAAATCGTTTTCGAGGTAGGGCCACATGTACTGGTCAAAGCGGCCGAAGCCCATGTGTTCGCCGCCGGCGGATCTCATGACGGACATTATGAAGCGGACGGACTGCAGCGCTTCGTGAAAGCTTTCCGCCGGGTACTGGGGGACTTTTTCCAAAAGCGCGCGCTGATTCGGTTCTTCGGCGGCGGCGGCGTAGCGTTTGGCGAAATCGGCCACGGCGTCTATGGCCGCGATGGCGTTCGTTAAGAAATCGACGGCTTCAGGGTCGTCCTTTTTTTCTTCCAGGGCTTTTTGGCAGGCGGCTTTTCGCCCGGAGAGGCCTTCTTTCAGGAGGATGGGCCATTCGATGGTCAGGTTTTCAAGGGCGCGCCGCGGCTTCTCCTTATCCAATCCGTTCATCGGGAAGTCCGGGTTGCCTTTTATAGTCCTAGTGAAGATGATCTTCTCGCCAGGAAAGACAAGGGGAGTTTCTTTATTTAAGATGTACTCGTAGATGAGCCGGTAGCGCCCGTTGAGGCTGAGGCCGGCTGCTTTTGATTCCAGATCGGCGTTCAAATCGTCCCTGGATATGTCTCTCCGGAACTTATGGTAGAAACCGTTCCGGACGGCCTCTCTCAACTTTTGTATTCTCTGGTTCATGTTTACCTCTTAAGCTTCTTTACATTTTACCATAAGCGCAAGGATCATTGGTCGGGCTTATTGGCGAAAATCGGAGTTTTTAAACGGTTTTTGCACAGGGTCCCAGAGTGCTATAGATATATGGCGGTAAAGTGTTTAACTTTGGTAGGGGAGGGGGACGCCGAAGCCGCACTTGATTTTGAACACCCTTTCTGATATTATTGTCTTCACCCATCGTGAAAAAGCGCGAAAGCGGCTTTTACGGTGCTGAAAAAAAACATACCTCATACGCGTCGCGAATAGATGCAGACGCTAACGAAGATCTAGACACCGAATAGATGGATGTCTTGTCAGAAGTGAAAATATGTGGTTCAACATATAAAAAATTTTTAAACTAAACTTACATAATCCAAAACCATTGGAGAAATTTTATGGCTAAGGAAACTTACAACAGAACTAAGCCCCACGTGAACGTCGGTACGATCGGTCACATCGACCACGGCAAATCCACGACCACCGCTGCCTTGACGAAAGTTTTGGCTGAGAAAGGTCTGTCCAAATTCGTGCCCTACTCTGAAGTCACCAAGGCTTCCGCCTCCCAGGGCTTCCGTAACGAAAGCAAAACCCTGACGATCGCCACCTCCCACGTCGAGTACGAGAGCGAGACCCGTCACTATGCCCACATCGACTGCCCGGGGCACGCCGACTACATCAAGAACATGATCACCGGCGCCGCTCAGATGGACGGCTCTATTCTGGTTGTTGCCGCTGATGACGGCCCCATGCCCCAGACCCGCGAGCACATCCTGCTTGCCCGTCAGGTCGGCGTCCCCGCCATCGTTGTTTTCTTGAACAAAGTTGACCTGGTCGACGACCCCGAGCTTCTCGAACTCGTCGAAATGGAACTCAGAGAGCTCCTGACCAAGTACGACTTCCCGGGCGATGAGATCCCCATCATCCGTGGTTCCGCCCTTAAGGCTATCGAAGGCGATCCTAAGTACGTCCAGAGCATCATGGACCTCGTTCACGCCCTCGACACCTATATTCCTGAGCCTGTCCGTCTGACCGACAAGCCCTTCCTGATGGCCGTCGAGGACGTCTTCAGCATTTCCGGCCGCGGCACCGTGGCCACCGGCCGTATCGAGCAGGGCGTCATCAAAGTCGGTGACGAAGTTGAGATCCTCGGTCTCCGCGAGACCCAGAAATCCACCTGCACGGGCGTTGAAATGTTTAGAAAACAGCTGGAACAGGGCCAGGCTGGCGACAACGTCGGTCTGCTGCTCCGCGGCATTGACAAGGACGCCATTATGCGCGGCCAGGTCGTTGCCAAACCCGGCTCCATCCATCCTCACACCAAGTTCGTCGGCGAAGTGTACATCCTGACCAAGGAAGAGGGCGGCCGTCACACCCCGTTCTTCAAAGGCTATCGTCCTCAGTTCTACTTCCGCACGACTGACGTGACCGGTTCCATCGAGCTCCCCGAGGGCGTCGAGATGGTCATGCCTGGCGACCACGTGACGATCAACGTCGAACTGATCACCCCGATCGCCATGGAGAAGGGTCTTAAGTTCGCTATCCGCGAAGGCGGCCATACCGTCGGTTCCGGCCAGGTTACCGAGATCAAAGAATAATTAGTAATTAGGAAATAATAATGTCTGACGAACAGCGCATTAGGATCAAACTGCGCGCGTATGACCATCGCGTGCTTGACGCTTCCACGCAGGATATCGTCGAGACGGCAAAGAGTACCGGGGCCCTGGTTACGGGCCCCATACCCCTGCCGACGCAGATTGAAAAATACACCGTGAACCGCAGCCCGCACGTCGATAAGAAGAGTCGCGAGCAGTTCGAGCAGAGGACTCACAACCGTCTCATCGACATCGTGTGCCCCACTGCCAAGACAGTTGACGGCTTGAAAAAGCTGAACCTGCCGGCCGGTGTTGACATCCAGATCAAAGTGCTTTAACAAGCATTTTCACGAAGAAGCAATAATTTAGAGGAAAAGCAATGCTGCTTGGAAGAAAGATAGGAATGACGCAAGTTTACCGCGAAGACGGAACGGCTGTGGCCGTCACCGTCGTTCAGGCCGGTCCCTGCGTCGTGTTGCAGAAGAAGCCCGCCGAAAAGAACGGCGGCGTGAACGCAGTGCAGCTTGGATTTGAACCGATCAAGGATAAAGCCGCCAAGAAGCCCCAGCTCGGCCACGCTAAGAAGGCCGGTCAGGCTCAGGCTTATCGTTTCTGCCGCGATATGCGCGTGGAAAACCTGGACGACTATGAAGTCGGCCAGACCATCGGCGTGGAACAGTTCACCGTCGGCCAGACCGTCGACGTGATCGGCACCAGCCGAGGCATGGGCTACCAGGGCGTCATCAAGCGCCACCATCATCATGGCGGCGGCGACGCTCACGGCTCCATGTTCCACCGCTCCACCGGCGGTATCAGCTCCAGCGCGTATCCTTCACGTGTCTTCAAACTGCGCGGCATGCCCGGTCATATGGGCAACGAGCGCGTTACCGTTCAGAGCCTGACGGTGGAAACGATCGATTCCGAAGAGAATCTGATCGCCATCCGCGGCGCTGTCCCGGGACCCAAGTCAGGTCTTGTGATCGTACGCCCGGGCATTAAAGCCAAGGTTCAGAAATAACCGATTAGTTTTGTAAAGGAACTATAAGTAAATGGCATCATTGAATAAAATCAACATAGCGGGCGAAAAGACGGGCACCGTGGAAGTCTCCGAAGCCTTCATGACTTTCCCGTACAATCCCGAGCTCGTGCACGACTGTGTGGTTGCTCAGCTGGCCAACAAACGTCAGGGCAACGCCTCGACGCTGACCAAGTCCGAAGTCAACCTCACGAAGAAGAAACCTTTCCGCCAGAAAGGCACCGGCAATGCCCGCGCCGGTTATTTCGCTTCCCCGGTGAGGCGCGGCGGCGGCATCGCCCACGGCCCTCATCCCAGAAGCTACGAGCAGAAGATCAACAAGAAGCAGCGCCGCATCGCTCTTTACGGCACCCTTGCCCAGATGATGCGCGACGGCTCCGTCAGCGTGATCGCGGACTGGAACATGGAGAAGCCCCAGACGAAAGTCGTGGCCGGCCTCAAGAAAGCCCTCGAATCCCGCAAACTGATGCTGGTGGGTCTCCCCGGCGACGAAAACGCCTGCCTGTCCACCCGCAACATCGAGAACGCGCTCTTCGTCATCACGGACCGCGTGAACGTTTTCGATCTTGTCAACGCCACTGAGGTGGTTCTCTCCGAAGCAGCCTGCAAGGTTCTTGAAGAGCGCTTCCTGGCCAGCCAGAATATCAAGGAGGCCTAAAAATGAAGAATCCCTCTGAAGTTATCAAGAGTCAGATCATCTCGGAGAAGGGGACTTTCCTCGCCGAGACCGCCAATCAGTACATCTTCAAGGTTGCTGCCGGCGCCAACAAGATCGAAGTCAAAGCCGCCGTTGAGGCGCTCTATCAGGTCAAAGTAGAGGAAGTCCAGATCCTGAACCGGGTCGGCAAAGAACGCCGCCGCGGCCTCAAGATCGGCCACGTTCCCGGATACCGCCGCGCCATCGTGCGCCTCGCTTCCGGCAATTCCATCAGCTTGACATAAAGGCTTCACAGCAGGAAATATTAAAGAATTATGGCAATCAAAAAATACAAACCGACAACCCCCTCACGGCGCCACATGTCCAACATCTCGCGCGAGGACCTCTACAAAGAGGGTCCCGAGCAGAGCTTGGTGGTCAAACTTAAAAGCCATGCGGGTCGTGACGCCTACGGTCACGTCTCTATGAGACACCAGGGCGGTCACCACAAGCGTCTGTATCGTCTGATCGACTTCAAGCGCGACAAAGACGGCATCCCCGGCACTGTCGCCCGCATCGAGTACGATCCTTACCGTACGGCGCATATCGCCCTTATCAATTATAAGGACGGCGAGAAACGCTACATCATCGCTCCGGAAGGCATTGCGGTCGGCGCGACGATCATGTCCGGCGACGAATGCGAATTCAACGTCGGCAACACCATGCCGCTTTCCCGCATTCCTTTGGGCACCCAGATCCACAACATCGAACTGATCCCCGGTCAGGGCGGCAAGCTGGTGCGCAGCGCCGGCTGTTTCGCCACTCTGATGGCCAAGGAAGGCAAGTTCGCCCATGTCCGCATGGGCAGCGGCGAAGTGCGCCTGATCCCCTTGGAAGCCCGCGCCACCATCGGCGTCGTCGGCAACAGGGATCATGAGAAAGTCTCCCTCGGCAAAGCCGGTCGTTCCCGCTGGCGCGGCATCAGGCCCAGCGTGCGCGGCGTGGCTATGAACCCGATCGACCACCCGATGGGCGGCGGCGAAGGCCGCGCCAGCGGCGGTCATCCGACTACGCCCTGGGGCAAGAGGAGTTTGGGACGCAAGACCAGAACGCGCTCCAAGAGAAGCGATTACATTATAAAACGACGGACGAAAGGCTATGGCTCGATCAATTAAAAAAGGACCCTATGTCGCAGACAAACTGTTGGTCAAGATCCAGCGTTTGGCTGAGAGCGGTGAACACAGACCTATCAAGACCTGGTCCCGCCGTTCTATGGTAACACCGGAATTCGTTGGACATACTTTTTTAGTCCACGATGGCAGAAAGCATGTGTCAGTCTTCATCACGGAGAACATGGTGGGTCACAAGCTCGGCGAATTCGCGCCGACTCGCACGTTCCGCCAGCACAGCGGAAGCAAGGGCAAGAAGCCCGGTGAATAATACCGAAAATACGTAAAAGAAGGATAAAGACACATGGAAGCGAAAGCAATTGCTAAAACGGTGAGAATCTCACCCACAAAGGCGCGCCTGGTCACTAACCTGATCGCTAAGAAGGCCGTTCCCGAGGCTCTCCGCATTCTTGAAGCGACGCCCAAGAAAGCGTCCCGTCTGATTGTGAAGGTCTTGAGATCCGCCGTGGCCAACGCCGGCACATCCGTGCTGCCCGAAGACCTCGTGGTGAAATCCGCGACGGTGGACGGCGGCCCGACCATGAAACGTTTCCGCCCGGCCTCCCGCGGCCGCGCGAACAGGATCATCAAACGCACTAGCCACATCACCGTGACGGTGACGGACCAGCGCTAAAACAGTAAAAAAACCGGTCCTTGATTTCAAAGGGCCATAATGGTATAATCTCTGTCACATTAATTCGGTAACAAACCGCAAAAAACAGAGAGAACCGGAGTTAATCCAAGTGGGACAAAAAGTAAATCCGATAGGTCTGCGCATCGCGTTGAACCGCGACTGGCAGTCGAAGTGGTACGCGCCAAATAAAGAGTTCGGCGCCCAGCTGATCGAGGATCTCAAGATCCGCGACTTCGTCAAGCGTAAACTGTACGCTTCCGGCGTGGCTCACGTTAAGATCGAGCGCGTCACCGACCGTATCCGCGTGACCGTCTATACGGCCCGTCCGGGTCTGGTCATTGGCACCAAAGGCGGCGATGTTAACAAGCTTCGCGACGAACTTAAAAAGTTCACCAAACGCGATATCTACATCGATATCGAAGAGATCAAGCGCCCGGAACTGGAAGCGCAGCTCGTGGCTGAGGGCGTTGCCCAGCAGCTTGAAAAGCGCGCCTCCTACAAGCGCGTCTTGAAACGCAGCTCGCAGCTCGCCATGGATATGGGCGCCCTGGGCATCCGTATCGTCGTGAGCGGCCGTTTGGGCGGCGCTGAGATCGCCCGCACCGAATCCATCAGAGTCGGCAAAGTGCCTCTGCACACCCTGAGAGCCGACATCGATTTCGGTTTCGCGGAAGCCCGCACCACCTACGGCGCCATCGGCTGCAAAGTCTGGATCTCCCGCAACGACAAAGCCCTGGAAGAAAAGGCGGAACGCCGCCCCAGTAAGCCGGCCCGTCCCCGCGGCCCCAGAGCTCCCCGCGCTGAGAAAGCCAAATAACTGAAGCAATTCAAAGGAAGATAGAAAATGGCGTTACAACCGAAAAGAGTTAAGTTCAGAAAGCAGCAGCGCATGTCGCGCGCCGGGCTCGCCAAGGGCGGCACGGAAGTCGCTTTCGGCGAATACGGCCTTCAGGCCCTTGACAGGGGCTGGGTCACTGCCATCCAGATCGAGGCCGCTCGTGTCGCTATTACCCGTCACATGAAGAGACGCGGCAAAGTTTGGATCCGTTCCTTCCCCGACAAACCCTACAGCAAGAAGCCCGCCGAGACCCGTCAGGGCAAAGGCAAAGGCGCCACTGAGGGCTGGGTTGCCGTGATCCGTCCCGGGAAAGTCATGTTCGAAATAGAAGGCGTTACAGAGGCCGTCGCGAAAGAGGCTCTTTGCCTGGCTGCCGCGAAACTCTCTATCCGCACGCGTTTTGTCGCGAGACACATAATCTAAGCTAACGGAAATTCGAAGAATGAAGAAGGCATCTGAAATTCGCAATCTGGAAGTGGACCAGCTGGAGAAAGAACTCGCCCGTCTGCAAAAAGAGAGTTTTGATCTTCGCAACAAGAAGGCCATCAAACAGCTGACGACCACGCATGAATTGAAGCAGAACCGCCGCGCCATCGCGCAGGTTCGCACGATCATCACCGAAAAGAACAAAAAGTCGCAGTAAGGCGGCAATAGGAAAACCGGTCACATGGAAAACAAAATTGACAGCAGCAGAAAGATCCGCCAGGGCGTGGTCATAAGCGATAAGGGCGACAAGTCCCTCGTGGTGCGTGTCGAACGCCGTGCTCCGCACGTTTTGTACAGCAAAATGGTGCGTCTGGTCAAGAAATACTACGTTCACGACGAAAAGAACGAAGCCCGCTTAGGCGACACCGTCAAAATCGAGGAGTGCCGTCCCATCAGCAAAACCAAACGTTGGCGTCTCCTTGAGATCGTCGAACGCGCCACTCTGAACGCTGGCGAGCAGGAGTAAGGAGTTAGAATATGATTCAGCAACAAACCAGATTGGTCGTCGCCGACAACACAGGCGCCCGCGAAGTCATGTGCATCCGGGTCCTCGGCGGAACTAAGCGTCACTACGCCCAGGTGGGCGACATCATCGTCTGCTCCGTCAAGGCCGCCGACCCCAACAGCCCCGTCAAGAAAGGCGAAGTTGTGAAAGGCGTCATCGTCCGCACCAAGAACATCATCAAACGCAAAGACGGCTCTAAGCTTCGCTTCGACAACAACGCCCTCGTTATCCTCGCCAAGGACAAGGATCCCAAAGGCACCCGTATCTTCGGGCCCGTGGCCAGGGAACTCAGAGAGAAGAAGTTTACGAAGATCGTTTCTTTAGCCCCGGAAGTTGTGTAAGGAAGGTAATTTTATGGCTATCAAAAAAGGTGACATCGTCAAAGTTATCTCCGGCAACGGCAAAGGCAAGGAAGGCAAAGTCCTCAGCGTCAAGAATGCCGGTTGCGATAACTGCACCGTGAAGGTGGAAGGCGTGAAGCTCCAGAAGCGCCACGTCAAGGCCCGCAGCGAAGCCCAGAAGGGCGGCATCGTCGACAAAGAGGCCCCCATCCACATCTCCAACGTGAAACTGGTGAGCTCCGCCGCCAACGAATAAAGCAAGGTAAGCATAAAGGAAAAGATAAAATGTGCGCAAAAGCTAAAAAAGAAGCTCCGGAAGCCAAGGCCGCGGCCCCTGCCGAAAAAGTGACGCCCCGCTTCATGGCGCTCTACAACGACGAGATCAAAGCCAAGCTTTTCAAAGATCTCCAGAAGACCAACGTCCACCTCGTCCCGAAACTTGAAAAGATCGTGGTGAGCATGGGCGTCGGCATCGCCACCGAGGACGCGGCCCACGTTCAGAACGCCGCCGCCGACTTGGCCATCATCACCGGCCAGAAGCCTATCATCACCAAAGCCACGAAGTCCGTCTCCAACTTCAAGTTGAGAGAAGGCAACCAGGTCGGCTGCAAAGTCACCCTGCGCGGCGCCCGCATGTATGAGTTCCTTGAAAGGCTCATCTGCATCGCCCTGCCCCGTATCCGCGACTTCCGCGGCATTTCCCCCAAGGGCTTCGACGGCAACGGCAATTTCTCCTTCGGCCTCAACGACCAGCTGGTCTTCCCGGAGATCAATCCGGACAAAGTGAAGCGCCAGCAGGGCATGAACATAACGTTCGTTACGAACACCACGTCCGATGCTGACTGCAAAGCCATGCTGAAAGAGTTCGGTATGCCGTTCGTGAAAAATACTAACGCTAAATAAGGGTAATCAAAGTGGCTAAAACATCATTGATACAGAAGCAGAAAAGGACCCCGAAGTTCAGTTGCAGAGGCTACAATCGCTGTCAGAGATGCGGCCGTCGTCGCGGGTATATGCGTAAGTTCCAGCTTTGCCGTATCTGTTTCCGCGAATTGGCGGGCAACGGCGCCATCCCCGGCGTGGTCAAGTCCAGTTGGTAATTTTTCTGAAAACAAGATAATTCAATATATCAGGAGTTTTTTATATGGCTATGTCAGACCCGATCGGCGATCTTCTTGCCCGCATCAGAAACGCGTGCATGGCTAAGCATCGCACCGTCGACGTCCCTTCTTCCAAGCTCAAAAGCAGCATCCTGGAAGTTCTGAAGACGGAAGGTTTCATCAGCGGTTATCAGCCTGTGGAGGGCGCTCCCATCCCCACCACCCGCGTCTATATCCGTTATTTCCGTCACGAACCGGTCATCCAGCACATCAAACGCGTCTCTAAGCCCGGTTTGCGCCGGTACGCCAACGCTTCCGAAATGAAGCTTGTGCGCGGGGGTTTGGGCCTTTTGATCGTCTCCACCCCGGAAGGTGTTATAACCAGCAATGAAGCCCGCAAGCGCAACGTCGGCGGCGAGCTTTTGGTTGAGATCTGGTAATAAAAGCGGAAACCCGCGAAACCCAATAGATAAAAGAAAATGTCACGAATCGGTAAAAAAACTATTACGGTGCCCCAGGGTGTGACCGTCACGGCTGAGACTGGCAAAGTCACCGTGAAAGGCCAGAAAGGGGAAACGAGCCTTGCCATCCCGCAGGGCATCACCGTGACCGTGGACGGCTCAAACGTGAGCGTCTCCCGGGAAGGCGAAGAACGCCATCTTTGTGAAATGCACGGCACGATCCGCGCCACCATCGTCAACATGATCGCCGGCGTAAAAGACGGCTATCAGAAGGGCCTGGAAATGGTGGGCGTCGGTTACCGCGCCGAAGTCAAGGCCAACAAGCTTTACCTCTACATCGGCTGGACCAAACCCGCCGAGGTCGAGATCCCCAAGGGCATAACCTGCGCCGTTGATCAGAACACCAAGATCAGCGTCTCCGGCATCTCCCTGGACCAGGTCGGCGTTTTGGCCGCCAAGATCCGCAGCATCTGCCCGCCCGAACCCTACGGCGGCAAAGGCATCCGTTACGCTGGCGAGAACGTTCGCCATAAAGCCGGCAAGTCCGTTGCTGGCAAATAAGAGTTGAGAGGATTAATGTTATGAAATACACAGCTAAACGCAAAGATCTTACTCCGCGTAAAAGACGTCATCGCAGCATGCGCCAGAGAGTCGTGGGCACCGTGGAACGTCCCCGTCTGCATGTGAATTGCACTCTGCGCTACATATACGCCCAGGTCATCGACGATTCCGAGGGCAAAGTGTTGGCCAGCGCCACCAGCGCCGGCAAGAGCTACACCGCCGAAGGCAGCCGCTCCAACATCGCCGCCGCCAAAGAAGTCGGCAAGATGGTGGCCGAGGCCGCCAAAGCCAAAAACATCACCGCGGTGGTCTTCGACCGCGCCGGGTTCAAGTATCACGGTAAAGTCAAAGCCCTGGCTGACGCCGCCCGCGAAGCCGGTTTGCAATTTTAAGTCAATTTACGAGGAGTACTTTAAGTGGCAAGATTCAGAGAAGAGAAGTCCGCGGATACGTTCGAAATAGAGAACGTCATTAAAGTCAACCGCACTTCCAAGACCGTAAAAGGCGGTCGCCGCAACAGTTTCAGCGCCTTGGTCGTCGTGGGTGACGGAAAAGGTCACGTCGGATTGGGCTTCGGCAAAGCCAACGAGACCACCGACGCCATCAGCAAAGCCTACAATGACGGCCGTAAGAACATCGTGGAGATCAAGCTCTACAATACGACCATCCCCTTTGCCGCCACTGGCAAGTTCAAAGCCGGCAAAGTCTTCCTTAAGCCCGCCACCACCGGTACCGGCGTCATCGCCGGCGGCGCGGTCAGAGCGGTCCTCGAGGCGGTCGGCGTTAAAGATATCCTGAGCAAATCCATGGGCTCCAACAACCCCATCAACATGGCTAAGGCCACCCTCACGGCCCTTCAGATGATGACCAGGATGGACGATGTTTTGGCCCGTCGCGGTTTGCGCGGCAAGAAGCAAGAAAACGAGGCTCCGGAAACCCCGGCTGCCGAATAAGGAAATAGACTATGCAGATCAACGATTTAAAAGCTTTTCCGGGCGCCAAGCGCACGAATAAGAGAAGAGGCCAGGGCCAGGGTACCGGCAACGGCAAGACCGCCGGCCGCGGCAGCAAAGGTCAGAAAGCCCGTTCCGGCGGCGGCGTCCGCATCGGCTTCGAAGGCGGCCAGACCCCCATCTACCGCAGACTTCCCCGCAGGGGCTTCAACAACGCCAACTTCACCGTTTCCTACGAAGTGGTCAACGTAAGCGATCTGAACAGATTCCCGGCTGGTTCCACCATCACCATACAGGAACTCATCGCCATCGGCATCCTTCCCAAGAAGACCCCCCGTTTCAAAGTTTTGGCCAAAGGCGAACTTTCCGTCGCCGTGACGGTCATCGCCGACAAGTGGAGCCCCGCTGCGGAAGAGAAGATCAAAGCGGCCGGCGGTTCCATCTCCAACGGCGAACAGAAGTAATTCATTCCCACAAGCACTTAAAGGATCAAAATGTGGAAAGCGCTTAGTAACATGTTCAGCATCAAAGATCTCAGAGAGAGGATCATCTTCACTCTTCTGATGCTTGGCGTCTACCGTCTGGCAGGCAGCATTTGGGCCCCGGGCATTGACATATCCAAAGTTAACGATATGTTCACCGGCCTGAACAAGAACCTGTTCGACATGATGGACATGTTTACCGGCGGCGGACTTGGCAACATGACCATCATGGCTCTTGGTGTGATGCCCAACATCTCCGCCTCCATTATCATCCAATTGGCCGCCAGCGTGGTTCCTTCTTTGGAGCGTCTCTCCAGGGAAGGCGAAGCCGGCCGCCGCAAAATAAACCAGTACACCCGTTACCTGACGGTCATCATCTGCGTTGTCCAGGGCGCCATCTTGGCCAAGTCCCTTTGCCATAACGGCGTCAACCTGATGTCTCCCGTTCTTTTCGTTCCTCTTTTCATAATCTGCCTTACCGCCGGCACCACCTTCCTTATGTGGCTCGGCGAGCAGATCACCCAGAGGGGCGTTGGCAACGGCATATCTCTGATCATCGCCGCCGGTATCCTGTGCCGCATGCCCTACGCTTTCAAGCGTCTTTGGCAGCTGCACTTTGCTCCCGGCTCTGACGGCAGCATCGTCATCGGCATCCTGATGATCGTCCTGTTCGTGGCTGTGGTCTATTCTGTCATCCTGGTCATCCAGGGACAGCGCCGCATTCCCGTCCAATACGCCCGCCGCGTCGCCGGCGGAGGCAAGACGGTCCCGGCCCACACCTCCTACATTCCTTTGCGCCTCAACCAGGCCAACGTGATCCCCATCATCTTCGCGGGCGCTTTGATGATCATCCCGCAGATGCTGCCCCAGATCATTCCGGCCGAATGGTACACCCTGAGAAACATCGCGAATCAGTTCGCGGTCCAGAGCAACGCCGGTTATCTTATCGTTTACGCCATTCTTGTCATCTTCTTCACGTATTTCTACACGGCCATTCAGTTCAACCCCGTGCAGATCGCCGATGATTTCAAGAAGAACGGCGCCTTCATCCCCGGCATCCGCCCCGGCAAGCCCACGGCTGATTTCCTGGAAGCCTCTATGTTCCGCATCACCACCGCGGGCGCCATCTTCCTGGCCATCATCGCCGTCGTTCCGGCCCTTATCACCGGAAGGCTGCATGTTGACTGGACCATCGCCAGCTTCATGGGCGGCACCGGTATCCTGATCGTGGTGGGCGTCATCCTGGACACGATGCAGCAGATCGAAGCGCACCTTCTTATGCACCAGTACGACGGTTTCATGCAGAAGGGCCGCCTCAGAGGGAGATATTGATACTCTATGCGCGTTGTTCTGTTAGGACCTCCGGGCGCCGGGAAAGGCACCCACGCCGGCATCGTGACCGAGACTTGCAAGATCCCGCATATCTCTACGGGAGATATGTTCAGGGCTGCCATCAAGAACGGCACTCCGGTGGGCTTGGAAGCGAAGTCCTACATGGACAAGGGCGAGCTGGTTCCTGACAGCGTGGTCTGCAAAATGGTGGAGGAGAGGATCTCCGAAGCCGACTGCGCCAACGGATTCCTGCTGGACGGTTTTCCCAGGACCATGGCCCAGGCCAAAGCCCTCGACGCGGCGCTTGCCGCCAAGGGGCAGAAAATAGATCTTGTTATTAATCTGCAGTGCAGCGACGAAGTGGTTTTGGGCCGCCTGACGACCCGCCGCGTCTGCCGCACCTGCGGCGCGATATACAACGTCAACTCGAAGCCGCCCAAAGTTGAGGGCGTCTGCGACGTTGACGGCGGTGAAGTCTACCAGCGCAGTGACGACACTGTGGAGACCATCACCAACCGTTTGAGCGTGTACAAAGCCCAGACGGCAGAGCTCATTGATTACTACAAAGGCAACGGCGTCCTTCGTGACGTCAAAGCCGACGTGAACAAAGACGAAACGGCGTCAGCCATAAGATCTTTGCTTTAATGTCGCCGATCATCATCAAGACTGAGGAAGAAATTTCCGCGATGCGCGCTTCCGGCGCCATCACCGGGGAGCTTCTGCGTCTGATCGCTGATTGGATCGTTCCCGGGATCACCACGGCGGAGATAGACCGCCGGGCGGAGGATTTCATCCGTTCCCGCGGGGCGGTGCCGGCCTTCAAGGGACTTTACGGTTTTCCGGGAACCGTCTGCGCTTCCGTCAACGAGGAAGTGGTGCACGGGATCCCCGGGGAGAGAGTTCTCCTGGAAGGCGACATAATAAGCATAGACACCGGCGCGATCTGGGGCGGATATTTCAGCGATGCCGCCAGAACGTACCCGGTGGGCTGCGTCAAGCCGGAGGTGAAAAAGCTCGTGGAGGAGACGGAAAAGTCCTTCGAAGCGGGCGTGAAGATCATCAAAGCCGGCGTAAGACTTGGCGACGTTTCCCACGCCATCCAGAGCCATGCGGAAAAGTTCGGCTACGGAGTGGTTAGGGAGTATGTCGGACACGGCGTGGGCAGAAAGCTGCACGAGCCTCCTGACATCCCGAATTTCGGGAAGAAGGGGACGGGCCCCGTTCTGCAAGCCGGCATGACGCTGGCCATCGAGCCCATGATCGCCTTGGGTAAACCGGGCGTGAGGGTCTTGAGGGACGGCTGGACCGCGGTGACCAGGGACGGTCTTCCCTGCGCCCACCACGAAAACACAGTTCTCGTAACTGTCAACGGATCTGAAATATTAACTAAAGCAAAATAAAGGAAAAACACTATGAAAGTGCGTTCTTCAGTTAAACTGATGTGCGAAAAATGCCGCATCGTCCGGAGAAACCGGGTCATTCGCGTTATCTGTACCAACCCGCGCCACAAACAGCGCCAGGGCTAACTCATATTAAGAAAGATTAGAGGAGCTTAGAAATTATGCCTCGTATCGTAGGAGTAGACATTCCTAACCAAAAGCGGATCGAAGCCGCGTTGCAGTACATCTATGGCGTAGGCCCGCTCACCGCGAAGCAGGTCCTGGCGGAAGCCAACGTGGATCCGAACAAGAGAGCGCACGAACTCGTTAGCGACGAAATCCAGCGCATCACCGAAAGGCTTCAGGCCAGACTCATCGAGGGCGATCTTCGCCGCGAAGTCCAGCAGAACATCAAGCGCTTGGTAGCCATCAACTGCTACCGCGGACAGCGCCATCGTAAGAACCTTCCGACCCGCGGACAGCGCACTCGCACCAACGCCCGCACTTGCAAGGGTCCCAAGCGTATGATCAGCAGCAGCGGCGGCGGAGCCGCTAAGAAATAAGAAATAAACTCAGGAGTAATATCTTAAATGGCTACAACAAGACGCAAAGGCGCGCGGAAAGTCTCTAAGAACATCCCGCAGGGCATTGCCTACATCAAAGCCTCGTTTAACAACACTATCGTCTCCGTGGCGGATCGTCGCGGCAACGTGATTTCCTGGTGTTCCGCCGGTAAGCTCAAATACAGCGGCGCCCGTAAATCAACCGCCTTCGTGGCTACCAGGATCGCTCAGGAAGCCGCCGCCGTCGCCATGCAGAACGGCATGCGCGAAGTGGAAGTCAAGGTCAGCGGACCGGGCGCCGGGCGCGAAGCCGCCGTGCGCGCTTTCGAGACCGCCGGCATGACGGTCACCTCCATCAGCGACACCACGCCCGTTCCCCACAACGGCTGCCGTCCCCGCAAGCGCCGCCGCGTGTAATCGTTGATTTTCGCTTAGATCTTCACCTGAATTTAGAGGGGTATTCCCATGAATTTACTGAATTTTGAAATGCCCAAAGGGATCGCGGTCGATAAAAAGACCCAGACCAAAACTTACGCCCGCATGGATATCCGTCCGCTGGAACGCGGATGGGGCCACACTTTGGGCAACGCCCTTCGCCGCGTCATTCTCTCCTCTCTGGAAGGAGCGGCCATCACCACTGTCAAAATCGAAGGCGTTACCCATGAGTTTTCCACGGTGGAAGGCGTTTACGAGGATGTCACCCACATCATCCTCAATCTGAAGAAGGTCCTTTTCAAGGTCACCACCAAAAAGCCTTTCAAATGCACGCTGGATGCCAGCGGCAAAGGCGACGTGACCGCCAAAAAGATCAAAGTTCCCACGGGCGTCGAGATCCTCAACCCCGATTGGTACATCTGCAATCTTGATTCCAACGGCAAACTTAAGATCGAGATGACCGTCGAGGTCGGCCGCGGATATCGTCCGGCCGAAAAGAACAAAAACGACGACCAGCCCGTCGGCGTCATCCCCATCGACTCCCTCTTCTCTCCCATCGAGAAGGTCAAGTACGCTGTGGAATCCGCCCGCGTCGGCAACCAGACCGACTATGACGGCTTGGTACTGGAAGTCTGGACCGACGGCCGCGTTGAGCCCGTCCAGGCCACCGTGCAGGCCGCCGATCTCTTGAACGAGCACGTCACCATCTTTGCCAATGCTGCCGATCCCCAGTATCTGAAGGAAGAGGAGCCCGAGGAAGAGGAAAACGAGCCCGCCGAGGAAAATGTTGAGGATTCCGAAGCCGACGAAGATCAGATCGCCGGCAGCGAGATCTCCGCACGCACCGCCGAAGCCCTGAAGATCAGCGGCATCACCAGCTACACCCAGCTGGCGGAAAAGACCGAAGACGAAGTCAAGAGGATCAAAGGCATCGGCGACAAGGCTTTCGATGAACTGACTGTCGCTTTGAATAACAGGGGATTGAGCTTTACCAGCGAAGATGAAGCCATTGCCCAGGTCGTAAAGAAAGCCAACAAGAAATAAATAGAGCAATAAAATAGAAGGAATATATTATGCGTCATCAGAAGAAAACTGACAAACTCGGTCGTAAGTCTGACCATCGCGCCGCGCTGATGTCCAACGTGGTCGCCTCCCTTATAGACCATGACCGTATCTCAACCACCCTGCGCATTGCCCGCTCCGCCAGACGTTACGCCGACCATATGGTGACCTTGGCCAAGAAGGGCACGCTTCATCACCGCCGTCTGGCCATCGCTTTCCTGCGCCCCTCCGGCGAGGATCGCAAAGAGACCGTGCAGCGTCTTTTTGACGTTCTCGGCCCCCGTTTCGCCAGCCGTCAGGGCGGCTACACCCGCATCCTGAAGACCGGCACCCGCCGCGGCGACAACGCCCCCACCTGCATCTTGGAATTCGTGGACGCCGAAGTGAAAGTCAAAGCCGCTCCCGTCAAGAAGGAAGAGGAAGTGAAGGTCGAGGCCAATGTCAGCGGCGAACTGCAGTCCCAGGCCCCCGAAACCACCGAAGCCAAGGCTGAATAAGCAATTAATTAGGAGAACATAAATGTACGCGATCATTGAAACCGGCGGAAAGCAGTTCCGCGTGGAAGAAGGCATGAAAGTCCAGGTTCCCGAATTGGAAGTGGAACAGGGTGCTGAAGTAACGTTTGATAAGGTCCTCTTGACCGTTGACGGCGACGCTATCAGAGTCGGCCGCCCCACCGTGGACGGCGCCAGCGTCAAAGGCGTCTCCCTGGGCGAAGTCAAGGGCGAAAAGCTGCTTATCATGAAAAAGAAACGTCGCAAAGATTATATGCGCAAAACCGGACATCGCCAGAGCTACACTCTGGTCGAGATCAAATCTGTTTTGGGTTAAAGGAGAATTAGTTTATGGCACATAAGAAAGGTCTTGGCAGTTCTAAGAACGGTAGAGAATCTAACGCCCAGCGTCTGGGTACCAAGTGCTACGGCGGTCAGCTGGTCACCAGCGGCTCCATCATCGTCCGTCAGCGCGGCACCAAAATCAAACCGGGCGTCAACGTCCTGCGCGCCAAAGACGACAGTCTTTTCTGCGTCGTGGACGGCATCGTCGTTTTCGAAAATAAGCGTGACGGGAAGCACGTCAGCGTCAAACCCGTCGAACAAAATTAACATAAATTTTTAGGAGTATCTTATGCCGTTAGTTCCGATGCGTATCCTGCTCGACCATGCCGCCGAAAACGGCTATGGCGTAGCCGCCCTGAATGTCAACAACATGGAACAGATCCAGGCCATCATGGAAGCTGCCCGCGAGACCGAGAGCCCTGTCATCATCCAGGCCTCCCGCGGCGCCCGCAGCTATTCCCAGGACGCTTATCTGCGTCACCTGATGCTGGCCGCTGTCGAGCTCTACCCCGAGATCCCTGTCTGCATGCACCAGGATCACGGCAACAGCCCGGCCACCTGCTTCTCCGCCATCCGCCAGAGCTTCACGTCCGTAATGATGGACGGCTCTCTCTCCGCCGACGGCAAAACTCCCTCCACTTTTGAATACAATGTGGAAGTCACCCGCAAGGTCGTGGAAGTCGCCCATATGCTGGGCGTTTCCGTGGAAGGCGAGATCGGCTGCTTAGGCGGCATCGAAGACGGCCACGGCGCCGGCCTTTCTGAAGACCAGCTGAAACTCCACCTCACCGACCCCGATCAGGCTGTGGAATTCGTGAAGCAGACCGGCGTCGACGCTCTGGCGGTCGCCATCGGCACCAGCCACGGCGCTTACAAGTTCACCAAGAAGCCGACCGGCGACGTTTTGTCCATGACCACGATCGAGACCATCCACAAGATGCTCCCCAACACCCACCTGGTCATGCACGGCTCCTCCAGCGTTCCTCAGGAACTGCAGGACATCATCAACCAGTACGGCGGCGCTCTCAAGCCGACCTTCGGCGTGCCCGTGGAAGAGATCCAGCGCGGCATCAAGCACGGCGTCCGTAAGATCAACGTCGACACCGACAACCGTCTGGCCATCACCGGCGCCATCAGGAAAGTCTTCACGGAAAACCCCGAGAAGTTCGACCCCCGCGACTATCTGAAACCGGCCCGCAACGCCATGAAAGAAGTCTGCAAACAGCGCATGATCCAGTTCGGCCAGGCTGGCTGGGCTCCCAAGATCAAATGCAAGACCATCGACGATATGGCGAAGGTCTACGGCTATTAATCACAATTAAGCCACCAAAGAAGGCTCCCCCTCAAAAGGGAGCCTTTTTTTTAATCAAATGAACATTTTAAGCAAGATCTTATCTTTTCTGGTCCGGGAGACTCCCTGGTTCGTCCTTCTGGCGGCCGTATTGGCCTATTTTACCCCCGATCTCTTCTCATTCGTGCATGGAGATACCCAGACGGTCATCCTGGGCTTAATCATGCTCACAATGGGCATGACGCTGACCGTTAAAGATTTCAAGATCCTGGCCAGCAGGCCCCAGGACATCCTTATCGGCACTGTGGCGCAGTACACCCTGATGCCGCTGATAGCTTTTACGGTCTCCAAAGCCTTAGGCCTCAGCCCCGCCCTTACCGTCGGCCTCATACTGGTCGGCTGCTGCCCGGGGGGCGTCTCCTCCAACATAATGACCTACCTCTGCCAGGGGGACGTGGCTTTTTCCGTCGGCATGACCACCGTCAACACGCTGCTCTCTCCTTTCCTTACGCCAATATTGATGCTCTTCTTAGCCAAGGAGCAGGTGGACGTTGACGCCGTCGGCATGTTCAAGTCCATCCTCATAGTAACGATCGGCCCTGTCACCATCGGTTTCCTTTTAAATCACTTTTTCGGCGAGAAGAAGACTTACAAAAATCTCATGGGCGTCATGCCGGCTGTGGCTGTCATCTGCCTTGCCCTTATCGTTGGCGGCGTCTCCGCCAAATACGGCAAGGATTTCCTGCATTCCGGCTGGCTCATCATGCTTGCGGTCTTTTTGCACAACACGCTGGGCTATATTGCCGGTTATCTTGCGGGCCTCATCTTCAGGTTCACGAGATCCAAGAACCGCACCATCTCCATCGAAGTCGGCATGCAGAACGCCGGGCTTGCCACTGTCCTTGCCGGCAAGCATTTCCCCTTGATGCCGGCGGCCGCCGTCATCTGCGCCGTTTCCTGCGTCTGGCACTCCATCACGGGAGCTTTCCTGGCCTACATCTTCAATTGGATCGACAAGCTCTTTGAAAAGCGCCAAGATTCATAACTTAGAATAAAAGCATACGAAAACAAAAGGCAAACCGCTTTCGGTTTGCCTTTTTTTGTTTGCATAATCGGGGACGATATAATAAAATATTGACGTATTAGTCACGTCAACTTTATAATCACCAAAAAGGGAAACCTTATGAAAACTAAGAAAATAGTTGTCTTAGGCTCCACCAATACCGACATGGTAATTTCGGGCAAAAAGATCCCCGTGCCAGGCGAAACGATATTAGGTGGACATTTCCTTCTCAATCCGGGCGGCAAGGGCGCCAACCAGGCCGTAGCCGTAGCCAGGCTCTCAGAAAAGAAGGGCGCCTGCTCCTTCATCGCCAAAGTCGGTGACGACGTCTTCGGCCGCGAAACGCTCGCCCGTCTCAAAAAGGACTCCATCACGCCGAGATTGATCGTCGACAAGAAAGAGCCCTCCGGCACCGCGCTCATCATGGTCGATAAGAAAGGCCAGAACATCATCTCCGTAGCCCTGGGCGCCAACGGCACGCTTTCTCCCAAGGACGTCGAGCCCTACAAGAAAGAGATCGAATCTGCCGCCATTCTTCTCATGCAGCTGGAAACACCCATCAAGACTGTGGAATGGGCCGCGAAGGTCGCCAATCAGGCCAAAGTCACCGTGATTCTGAATCCGGCCCCGGCCTGCAAACTTCCCGCCTCCCTCTACAAGCTCATCGACTGGATCACGCCCAACGAAACGGAAGCCGAGCTTCTGACCGGCGTAAAAGTCACCGACGCCAAGAGCGCCGCCAAAGCCACGGAAGTCCTCATTAAACGCGGCGTCAAGCACGTCGCCATCACCATGGGCACCAAAGGCTGCTGGTGCGGAGACTGCCAGAAACTCTATCCCTGCCGCAAGGTCAAAGCTGTTGACTGCGTGGCTGCCGGCGACACCTTCAACGGCGCCTTCGCCGTCGCCCTCGCCGAGGGCAAATCCTGCTCCGAAGCCATCGACTTCGCTCAGAAAGCCGCCGCTATATCCGTAACCCGTCCGGGCGCTCAGGCGTCCGTTCCCACTAGAAAGGAGATCAAATAATGTATTACTGCAATAACTACGCACTGGCCGTCGTATTCTGCGTCGTCACCATGTTCTGCTGGGGCAGCTGGGGCAACACCCAGAAGCTGGCCGGCAAGACCTGGAGATATGAACTCTTTTATTGGGACTACGTCTTAGGCGTCGTCCTCTTCGCCATCATCAGCGGCCTCACCGCCGGCTCCTTGGGCGGAGGAGAATGGAGCTTCCTCAAGAACCTCGCCCAGGCTTCTCCCGCCAACATCGGCTCGGCCCTCTTAGGCGGCGTCGTTTTCAACGCCGCTAACATCCTTTTAGCCGCCGCGATCTCCATTGCCGGCATGAGCGTGGCTTTCCCCGTAGGCATCGGCTTAGCCCTCGTCCTCGGCGTTATCGTCAACTACATTATCAAGCCCCAGGGCAACCCCGTTCTGCTCTTCGGCGGCGTAGCTTTGATCGTCGTCGCCATTCTCTGCAACGCTTTCGCCTACAAACTGAAAGCGGACGCCTCTGAAAGCACCAGCAGCACCAAAGGCATCGGCAAGGGCATCGTCCTTTCCATCATCTGCGGTATCCTGATGGCCTTCTTCTACGGCTTCGTCGCCAGAACCATGGACATGAACTTCGAAGCCGCCGCTCCTGAAGCCGGCAAGATGACGCCGTATTCGGCCTTCTTCATCTTCACCCTTGGCATCTTCGCCTCCAACTTCATCTTCAACGCCATCGCCATGCGCTTCCCGGTCTCCGGCGAACCCATCACCGAGAAAGAATATTTCAAGGGCGGCTTCCCCATACACCTGGTCGGCATCCTTGGCGGCCTGATCTGGGGCCTTGGCAACGGCATTAACTTAGTCGCCGCCGGCAAAGCCGGACCCGCCATCTCCTACGGCCTCGGCCAGGGCGCTACGCTCGTCTCCGCTCTCTGGGGCATCCTGATCTGGAAGGAATTCAAAGGCGCCCCCAAGAAAGCCAACGTTCTTAACCTCGCCATGTTTGTGCTCTTCTTGATCGGCCTCGGCATCATAATCAAAGCCGGCGCTTAAACGAAAAGAACACAAGCGAAAAGCGAAAACCAACAAACAAAAACGGAGCGGCCAAAAGCCGCTCCGTTTTTTTGTTTTATCAAAGTTTCGGGAACATTCCGAAAGTTAAGGTTTTACAAAGGCCGACGCCGATGCAGCCAATTGACAAAACCGGGATCCCGATAGCGAAAGCGGCGGCGTCCTCATACCATGCGCCACCACTTCCGCCCAAAGCGAGAAGCCCACTGATTACTCCTAGAGAAACAACCGGTGCGAACAGAATAAGGCAAGGCCCCTGAATGATAGGGTAGTCGTCCCAAATATCGCCAAGATTTCTGTGGGATTGATAAGTATTTGGGCCGGCGCATGCGGGAACTGGTCCGCAGCATTCATTGGTGCAGACATTGCCATAGACATCATAAGTTAATGATTTGCTCTCGGCTTTTACGTTCGCGTTAGTGGAAGAATTCGTTTGTTCCGCAAGCGCGCATTCCTCCGCTGAAAGTGGAATCGCAGCGATCATAGATGCGATTGCAAGCAAGGTCACGCCTCTGTTTCTGAAATAAGAAAAATAATTTTTCATAACAGCATACTAAAATGTTGATTACCATCTTTCGTCCCAAGCCAATCCCCGGCAAAAGCATCCCAAAGTTGCAGTTTTGATAAAAGCGTAGCTTTCAGCCTTGAGCATATACCAAGATGTATACCCGATAAGAGCGAAGGGATAATTCTCCGATCGTCCATATTTATGAGTGGCATCTTGCTCTGCTTGTAAATAGCACCCAATCGGGGCAGCCAATATCATGAATATCCCAAATCCGACCTGCGCCGCCTTTATACTTGGGTCGAAGAGAAGAGCTAATTCTCTTTTGAACTCCTCATTTTCGTTGCGGCAAATTTCTTCATTTTGACTTTTCGGTTCACAACAGCAAGTGCAGCAGCATTCCTCCGCAGAGAGTGGAATAGTAATGAATGCGAGCGCAATGACGAGATAGGAGTGTGCTTTGTTTTTGAAGAAAAAGAAGTAGTTTTTCATAATGCTCTCCTTTCAAAAAAGTTGAGCACGAAATCATTTACTCATCAACTATTCTAACATGAGATTGGTTAAAAAGCAAGGGGGGTAGGGTAGAACTACCGAGAAAACTACCGAGAAAACTACCGAGAAAACTACCGAGAAAACTACCGAGAAAACTACCGAGAAAACTACCGAGAAAACTACCGAGAAAACTACCGAGAAAACTACCGAGAAAACTA